>NZ_JAHCBF010000030.1 GCF_018398395.1 Croceicoccus gelatinilyticus
ATGCGATCGACATTAACCGCATCGCCGTCGCCGGGATCGATCCGGCCGAGGTTGCGACGTGCGTCGACGTGCTTTCGCGCATGTCAGCCAATCTCGCCGCCGAATTCGATTCTATCCCGAACACCCCCGCCGAGGACTGACAGGGCGCAACCGGTCAGCGGCCGCTCGCCGGGTATCCTGCGGCAGCCCGGCAAAGACGGAGCATCGACAACCACGCTGCTCCCGCACCGCTTATGCTCCGCCCCGTCATTTCCCGGATTGCATCACGTCAGATCTTGAACTCCGCGAACGTCTCCGGCGCGAACATGTCCTCGATCGTCAGCTGGCGCGGCGACAGACCCTGCTCATGATGATAGCGCGTGAAGGTCTCGAGTACGTGGCGGTTCTTCTCGATTCCGTAAGGCCACCACTGATCGCCCAACGTCGCGATCGTTTCCTCGACCGCGGCAATTTGCCAGGGCAGCATCGTCTTGAGCGAGGCTGAGACGCGCAGCTGTTCGTAGGTTAGCTGCTGCGCCTGGACGAACGCCTTGTAGAGCGCCTGTGCGATCCAGCGGTTCTTCTCGTAAATGTCGCGGCGAATGGCAACGACGTGCATGATCGGGAAGATATTCGTCTTGCCGAAATAGGCTTTCTCGACCTGGACGAAGTCCGGGAACAGGCGCCGCACATTGTGCGGTTCCGAATAGAAGGTCGATGGAGCACGCGCGGTGTGCAGCGCGTCGATCTCGCCATCAGCCAACATCCGGGTCAGCGTCTGGTTTGGCCCGATCGGCTCAACCTTGAACTTGTCCGGCAGATTGAGTTTGAGCTTTTCCTCACGGCCCGGCTCTTCCTCGCCGCCCGTGACATAAGTGACCGACGCCGGGTCGATGCCATATTCGTCCTGCAGGATACCGCGGATCCAGACCGGCGCGGTCATCTGATATTCCGGGACGCCGATGCGCTTGCCGACAAGGTCGGACGGTTTTTCGATGCCGCTCTTGGCCGACACGAAGATGCAGGAATGACGGAAGAAACGTGACGGGAACACCGGGATGGCGATAAAGTCTGGATTGTCCCGGCCCAGAGTCACGCAATACGATGACATCGAAAGCTCGGCGGCATCGAACTCGCGATTGCGCAGCATCCGGAAGAACGTTTCCTCGACGGCCAGCACCTGAAAGTTGAGATCGATCCCATCGGGGCGGACCGTCTGCGACAGCAGCGCCTCGGTGCGATCATAGCCCCAACAGGCGAGCGAGAGGTTCAATCTAGTCATACGGAAACGGCCTCCAAAGTGTCGATAATCATGGCTGTGGGTGCGATTTCGCTGCCGGTGCGGCTCGATTCGAGTAGGGCTGCGCAGCACGCCACCGTCTTCACGCCCCAGCGGCCATCATGGATCGGCTGGACCAGACCGAGTGCGCCTTCAACGAATTCATCGATGACCTCGACCCGCGGCAGGCTTGGCGGATCGATCGCGAGAAACTCACGGTGTTCATCGCCATAGAGCGTGATGCCTTGGGGCGAGAGCTTGAGATCGGCGCGTTCGCAACTGACCAGCACAAAGCCGAAATGCTCATGATACGGCGCCGGCGGTTCGCTGGTCGATGCGCCGTCCTCGCCATACGCTCGGCGTATCTTGGCAGCGCTTTCGGTCGCTGGTTCGAGGTTCCTGAGCGCGCGCCGCGTGTCACCGTATTGCTCCGGATCCTTCTCGCGGCCGAGTTCCGATATCCAATTAACCAGTTCGTCGGAATCATAATGGGCGTAGCCACTGTACGTCAGCGATGCGACAGCCCCACCCTCGAATCCCATCATCGCGGCATATGCGCCCTCGCTCGGGCGACTGGAATCCCAATTGCCCGCAACCGCGCGCACGAATGTCACATCGCGTCCGACAAGCCGCCGCGCCACGTCAATTTGGTGAGCGGCTTGACTGTAGACAACGCCCCCACCACGCGCGCTGTCCAGCTCTTCGGGGCGACGCGGCCGATACATGAAATCGGTGAAGTTCATCGCCGTGAGTTGCCGCACCGCACCAAAGCCGCCGCTGGCGATCAACTCGGCGGCTCGGCGGACCGGGGCATCAAAGCCATGGCTGGGGCCGACCAGGAGCAGTTTGCCGGCCCGGCGTGCCGCCGCTTCCATCGCGACGCACTCGGCGACAGAGATCGCCATCGGCTTTTCGACCAGAACATGCTTGCCCGCACCGAGGGCCGCGATTGCCTGCGTCGCGTGCAGTTCGTGTGGCGTCGCGATATAGACGGCATCAATATCGGCGGCGAGCAACCCCTCCAGGCTTTCATATGACTTGGCTCCGAACTCGCGCGTGAATTGAGCACGTGGGGACGCGCGCAGATCGAACGCCGCGGCGATCTCGACCCGTGGGTGCGCGCGCAACGCCGGAAGCGTCAGCATGAACCCCCGGCCAAGGCCGACAATGCCGATCCGAAGTGCCTTCATGTTTATCCTCGATCTGCCAGGTCGGTCCTTGAAATGCGGCCCGCTTGAAACGCACAATACTTCTATGTAGAAGTGTTTTCAAGAAGTGGATGAAACACCTTCGTGGCACGGCGCCTTGGCACAGCCACTTTGCGATAAGGATAGGCGATGACACCCCAACAAAATGACATCCTCGCCCGAGTCGAGGGCAGCGCGCCGATGGGCAGGCTGATGCGCCAGCACTGGATGCCCGCGTGCATGTCCGAAGAGGTGGCCGAACCGGATTGTACGCCGCTGCGCGTCCGCCTCCTCGGCGAGAATATGGTGGTGTTCCGCGACAGCAAGGGTCGTCTGGGCGCGCTTGACGAGCAATGCCCGCACCGCCGCGCGTCGCTGGCCTTTGGCCGCAACGAGGAATGCGGCCTGCGTTGCCTCTATCATGGCTGGAAGTTCGACGTGAACGGCAACGCCATCGACATGTCGTCCGAGCCGGTCGACGCCAAGCTGCGCAGCACGATGAAGACCAAGGCCTATCCGGTCCAGGAGGCCGGCGGGTTCGTCTGGGTGTGGATGGGCAATCCCGATCAGGTGACGCCGTTCGACAAGCCCAACTGGGCGACCGTACCGGACGACAAGATCAGCATCGTGAAGATGCATGGCGCATGCAACTGGGCACAGGTGCTCGAAGGCTCCATCGACTCGGCGCACAGTTCGAGCCTGCACTCGTCCAACATGCCGACGGCAACCGAGGTCAGCGGATCGACCGCGACCGACACCGCCTGGCTACGGCCGTCGGCCGACAAGGCGCCACGCCTTGAGGTCCAGAAGACCAGCTTTGGCTTCCGCTATGTCGCGATCCGCAAGCCGATCGTCGACGCCGATGCCACTGATTATATCCGCATGACACTCTATGTGGCGCCCTATACCGTCCACATTCCATCGAATGACCAATATCATCTGAGCCAGATGCTGGTCCCGATCGATGATGAGAACACGATGTTCTACTGGGTCGCCTGGCATCCCGAAAAAGGCATTTCGACCGACGCATGGCGCAAATTCTGCGGTGCCGAGATCGGCAAGGATGTCGAGCCGATCACCTTCAAAAAGATGCGCAACGCAGGAAACAACTATCTCCAGGATCGCGTAGCCATGAAGGACGGCGATTTCACCGGTATCTACGGCATCCCGGCGCAGGACATGGCGATGTGGGAATCGATGGGTACGCTCGCCGATCGTGGCGATGATCGCCTGGGGTCGAGCGACAAGGCGATCTTCACGTTCCGCACACAGATGTACCGCGCCGCGCAGGCGGTGGAAAAGGGCGAGCCGGCGATCGGCACGACCGAGCCGCACATTCCGAACGCCAAGCTCATGTCGTTCGAAGGCATCGTGCCTAAGGGCACCGACTGGCGGCTGCTCAATGTCTCGGACGAAGAGGCGGATATCATGCGGACCGTATCGACAGATGTCGACGCTCTCGGGGACGTCCGCGCTTGATGATGTCCCTGCCGCCCATTGCCGGGCTCGACGCGGATGCCGTCAGTCATTTCGTCCAGTCCGTACTCAAGGAGGATCTGGGGCTAGGTGGTGATGTCACCACCGACCTCACCATCCCCGCCGACGCACGGCTGATCGCGACGATCCAGACTCGCGAGCAGATTGCCGTTGCGGGCATCGATCTCGCCCAGGTCTTCTTCGAGGCCCTTGATCCCGATGTCCGGGTCGAGCGGCTTGCCAGGGATGGAGATGAGCTCCAGGCGGGTGCCCCGATCATGCGCGTGGAGGGTCGCGCCCGCCCGATTGAGAACGGCGGAGCAATATTCGACCACGGTAGCGGCGGGATAGTCCTGCTGCGGGCGGCGTAAAAGTCGTCCACC
>NZ_JAHCBF010000031.1 GCF_018398395.1 Croceicoccus gelatinilyticus
CCTGCAGCCCGGCATCAGGGGCGAGGTGCGCCTTGTGGAGAGAGCTTTTGGCATTGGGCCCTCGGCGCTGACGGAGGCCATGGGCATGCTCAACCACCATTTCGCAGCAGCCGCCTGATCGGCGCAGAGCGACAGCCTACCTCTGACTGCCGCCAATCTTTGCAACAGAGCCCTCTGCCTTGATCCAAACCCTCTTGACACCATCAGCTGTATTAGACCACATCGGTCAGCAAGACTGAAGAGGTACTTTGCTGACAGCATCGCCGATGTCGCTAGGTAGTGATTTGCGCTCAAGACTGATTGTCCCTTGAGCAAGCACGGAACCAGACGAAGTTTGCGATAGTTGTGAGATGGTACCACTCGGCAATCGAAGCGACTGCAACAAGTAGTCGACTAATAACTTGGCAGGAGAGGTATGATGCTGACGAAGCACAATTCGATGATGTTCACGGTGTCCGCGATCTCGCTGGCGCTGTCTGTGCCCGTGGCCGCGCAAGAGGTGTCGGGCGACGCTCAAGTGGCCACGCCGGTCGACAACGCGGTGAATCCCGTGCCTGAGGCGCAGGCGTCATCGCGCCAGGCCACCGTCGCAGACGGAGAGATCATCGTTACGGCGCAGAAGCGCGACCAGCGTCTGCTCGACGTGCCGTTGTCGATCACCGCAGCTTCGGGTCAGCAACTCGCGAGTGCAGGTATCACCAGTACTGCCGATCTGGGTAAGATTGCCCCCGGCTTTACTTTCCAGGAAAGCCAATACGGTACGCCCGTCTTTGGTATTCGCGGCATCAGCTTCTTCGACTTCTCGAGCGCTTCGAGCCCCGCCGTCAGCGTCTACGTCGACCAGATCCCGCTCCCGCTTTCCATTCTCACCAACGGCGCTTTGCTTGACGTGGAGCGGGTCGAGGTGCTCAAGGGCCCGCAGGGTACGCTGTTTGGCCAGAACTCGACCGGCGGTGCGGTCAACTACATCGCTGCCAAGCCGACTGATGAATTTTCGGCTGGCCTTAACGCCACTTACGGCCGTTTCAATGAGAAGAAACTTTCGGGTTTCGCCAGCTTCCCGATCACCAGCACGCTGGGCATCCGAATCGCGGCGCAAGCCGAGGATCGCGGGGATTATCAGTACAGCATCACCCGCGACGACACCGCTGGGCAGCGCAGCTACTTTGCCGGCCGCGTTATCCTGGACTGGAAGCCCACCGACACCGTACGCTTCGAGCTGAATGCTAACGGCTGGCTCGACAACTCGGATTCTCCCATCCAGCAGTTCAAGGGGTTTGCACCGCAGTTCCCCGGCGCCAACCCGCCGCTTGAGGCAGCGCTTTCCGCGTCGCCGATCGCGCCGAACAACAACCGCGCCGGCGACTGGGATCCAGGTTTCAGCCTGAAGCGTGACAATCGCTTCCAGCAGATCTCGCTGCGCGGCGACATTGACCTGAGTTCGGACGTCACCCTGACCTCGCTGTCTTCGTACATTGACTTTAAGGGCTTGATCCCGACTGACAACGACGGTTCGGCCGTGCGCAACATCGCGACGCGCAGCATGCAGAACTTCAAGATCTTCAACCAGGAACTGCGCGTCGCTGCCACGATCGACAAGCTGCGCCTGATGGTCGGTGGAAACTACCAGCGCGCTAATCTTAACGAGACGCTGTTCCAGCCCGGCAGTGCCACCAACACCGTTCTGGCTCCGATCCCGGGCGGTTCGTTCTTCGGCCTGCGCCAGCAGAACGACCAGTTGATCAAGACCAAGGCCGCCTTTGGCAGCGCGGAGTACGAGATCACGCCCGAACTGACCATCCAGGGCTCGGTCCGCTACACGGACCAGAAGAACGACTTCGTGGGCTGTACCGCGGACCAGGGCACCGGAGACGCGGCGAGCGCGTTCGGCATCCTCTCGACCGCGCTGCGTAGCCAGCTGCCCGGCTTCAATGGCGTGCCGACCACGATCGCGCCGGGCGCGTGCGTCACTCTCGGTGACGACTTTCGACCGGTCGATATCGTCAATTCCGACCTGGACGAGACCAACACGTCCTGGCGCGGCGGCATCAGCTACAAGCCGAGCTCGACCAGTCTGATCTACGCCAACGTTACCAAGGGCTTCAAGGGCGGCTCGTTCACGCCGGCGCCGTTCATCCGCACTTCGCAGATCACCCGCGTGCAGCAGGAATCGGTGCTGGCGTACGAGGCCGGTTTCAAGACCAACCTGAGCCGCCTTGCCCAGATCACCGGTGCGGCATTCTACTACGACTATCGCAACAAGCAGATCACCGGCTTCGTCGACGTGTTCCCCTTCGGCAACCTGCCCGCTTCGGTGAACGTGCCCAAGTCGAGCATCAAGGGCGCTGAACTGTCGATCGAGACGCGTCCGCTCGAAGGGCTGCGCGTCACGGCTTCGGGCACTTACGTCGATGCCAAGGTCGATCGCTCGTTCGTCACCGCGACGCCTCTGTCGCGTCCCGTCGACATCAAGGGTGAGCAGCTTCCGAACGCACCCAAGTGGCAGCTGAACGGCGATATCGAGTATCGCCGCGAAGTCAGCGTCGGCACCGAAGTGTTCGTCGGGGGCTCGGTCAGCTACCGTTCGGACAGCTACGCGCTGTTCGGTCGTGAGCCGCAGTTCGAGATCCCCGGCTATGCGCTTGTCGATCTGCGTGGCGGTATCGAGCTGCAGGACGGCCGCTGGCGTGCGGAGGTCTTCGGCCGCAACATCACGAACAAGTACTACCTGAACAACGTCTCGCGATCGATCGACTCCATCACGGCGATCGCAGGCATGCCGAGCACTTACGGCGTGACGCTCGGCTTCCGCTACTGATCGACCACGAGCGGGCGGAGCGATTACTTTCGAAAATTCGCGGACTCCGCATTGGAGACGCACACGGCTTCCACCCCACTGGCCTGCCGATTGCCTAGCAGTCGGCAGGCATTCTTTTTGAGATTTGACGCACGTTCCTGAGCAGAACGGAGTCTGGCTATCAGCGCGGTAGGCATGGCCTGCCAATCAGGGCGGACATCATGCCGGTCCGTGTTTGCCTGATCCGCCAACCTCATCATTGAAGCAGTTGCAGGCTCCGCGCGCGCGCCAAGGCGGAGGTGCGGTTCTTCACGCCCATCTTGGCGTAGAGATTGTGCAGGTGCCATTTGACGGTGCGCACCGAGATGCCGGTCGATCCCGACATCTGCGCATTGTCGAGCCCCGCATCGAGCATCCGCAGCAGCTCCAGTTCGCGGCGGGTGAGCGGGTCGGACAAGTGAATGGCCGCGCCTGTCGCCGGCAGTTCTTGCGCGCCGACTAGCGCTACCACCTTGTCGTACATGGCCCGCGCATCGTCGCTGGCCAGCGCCAAGTCCTTCACCCGCGAATGGCGCAGCACGTTAGTGACGAGCAGGCGCTGTTCGTAAAACGGCCGTGCCGAGCCACAGGTCGCGGCATGGTTCAGCGCTCGCGACAGCGCGCGCGTCGCCTGCCGCTCGTCGCCGCTGGTCATGTGCAGCCCGCATTGCGCCAGATGCAGGTCGATGATCGCACCGCGACGGCCTGCACGCCTGGCTGTCGCAGTTTCCTGCTCGATCAAGTCGCCGGCAGCCTTGTGCTCGCCCGCCGCGGTCAGCAGCGCGATGCCCGCCATCGCCGCCGCAGTGCGCTCGTTCTCAAGCACGATGTCGTCCAGAGTAATGTATCGGCAATCCTGGCTCCAGAGGCTCTGTTGCAAAGATTGGCGGCAGTCAGAGGTAGGCTGTCGCTCTGCGCCCATCATGCGGCTGCTGCGAAATGGTGGTTGAGCATGCCCATGACCTCCGTCAGCGCCGAGGGCCCAATGCCAAAAGCTCTCTCCACAAGGCGCACCTCGCCCCTGATGCCGGGCTGCAGG
>NZ_JAHCBF010000032.1 GCF_018398395.1 Croceicoccus gelatinilyticus
GCTCCAGATACCGACCCGTCGGCCGAGCGCCTGCGCATGAGCCGGATCGCCGACAGCGCAGTGAAGCCGGATGAGCGCAAGATCGAGCAGGCTGGTCAACCGCCGGGGATAGTCCGAGGCGACGCGCCGCAACTGCTCGAGGGCGATCGGCGGCGGCGCGTCCTGCGCGTGGACGGTGGCGGGGAGGAGCACCTCCAGTCCCAGCCACACGAAGTCCAGCAAACCGCAGGTCCGGCCGACCGGCAGCGCCTGCGCGGCAAGTTCGAGAGCCGTGGCCAGTTCGCCACGCTCGTAGAGCAGGCGCGCTTTGACGCAGGCGGTCACCGCGGCGATCAGCGTGTCCTCGTTCCGGCTCGCCCGCATCTGTGCTTCGAGATCGTCCAGCACGTCGCCAACGCTGTCGATGTCGCAAGCGGCAATCTCGATGGCCGCCGCGATGTTGGAGGCCCAGGCCCGGCCGTAGATGCTTGTGGTGGGTGCAACGGCGGACATCGACGTGCGTGCGGCGCTGCGCCCGGCGGTGAATTGGTTGTCGACCATAAGCGCCAACGCGAGCGTTCCCGCCGCCGCGCCGCGTTCGAACGGATCGGCGTCGGACGCGTGCTCTAGCCACTGGGGCACGATCGCCTGCAGCGCGCGCATGTCGTCCATGTGCAGCTTGAGCACGATCCTTGCCAGGCCGGCTTTGGCGCGGGCGAGCCGCTTGTGCGCATCTGACGACGAACTCGTCTCGATTTTCGCCTCCATGTCGGACACTGCCGCCGAGGCGTCTTCGTAGCGGCGTTCGAAGACGAGCGCCCACGCCAGCCAGAAGCTCGCTTCGGTGCCCGGCATGCCGCCCAGGCGCGTCACCTTGTCGGCCCAGGCGATGAACGAGGGCAGGTAGCCGTTGCGGCGCACCAGACTCCACGACAGCTTCTCGAGCAAGCGGACCGACAATGTCGAATCTTCGACCTGCACCGCAAGATCGAGCGCCGGCTCGATGAAGCCCTGGCGCTCCAGCCACTGCGCCCCGCGCCGGGCGACGTGCTGTCGGCGCTCGGCGGGCACCACCGTGTCGGCGATCCGCAACAGGTAGCGGCGGAACAGCGCGTGGAAGCGGAACCACTGGCCCTCTTCACCCAGCGTCACGATCAGGATGTTCCTGTCCACAAGGTAGCCCAGGAACCCGGCCGCGCGAGGGCCTTCAACCGACCATGTCAGCAGTTCGGGCGAGAAGCTGGCGAATGGCGCGATCTCAGCCAAGAATTGCTGAAGCTCCCCCGGCAACCGGCTCATCAGGTTTTCGAACAGGCTATCGGCCAGTCGCTGGCCCTCGAAGCGAAAGGGCGCGTCCAGGCTGGCGGGGCCGTTGCCGGTGGATGCCAGGACCTGGATTAGACGGATCGCGGCCGGCCAGCCCTCGGTCTGGGCGAGGACCTGCGCGATCGTACGCGGCGTGTAGCCGTGCATACCGGCGTCGTCGAACAGCGCCGCCACCTCCTCGGGTCCGAAGCCGAGTTCGGCCGGACCGATCGACCGCAACTGCAGCTCCATCATCGCGCGGCGCATATCAAAGGGCGCGTCGGTGGCGCACGAGACCACCAGGTGGCAATCGAACCCGGCATCGAAAGCCAGTCTGTCGATCAGCTCCCGATTTGCGTCTGCATCGCCTAGATCCGCGTTGTCGATGAAGATCGCCACTGGCTCGGGCAAGGCGGCGAGGGCGCGCGCGATTGCCGCGATCCGCTGCCGGGTGGACGGTCCGCGCCGATAGTCAAAAACCGGAGGGGCGTTCGCGGTATCGAGGCCAAGATGCTGCTCCAGAGCGTCGATCGCAGAGGCCTGGCCGCTGTCGTAGGCATCGATGCCCACCCACAGACAGGGCGGGCCTGCCGCGGTGCGCAGGCGGAACAGCTCGGCCAGCATGACCGTCTTCCCATATCCCGGCGGCGCCGTGACCAAGGTGAGCCGGGGCAGGGCGTTGTCCTCAAGGAGCGCCAGCGCCTTGCTCCTGACCGCGGTGAAGGCATAGCGAGGTGGGGCCAGGCGGAACGCGTTGGTCGTCGACGTGCCGGCATCGACCTCATCTTCGGACGTTTCCTGTCCATCCACTGCGGTTCACCTCCCGTCGCAACGCCATTCGCGCCATCGTTGTCTCGTGAGCGGCAATAGGGGCACGCTCGCCAAAGGTGAAGCTAGGGGGCGTTTGCGGGAGGGGGCGGAATCCTACGCTAAGGATTTGGGCCAGCGATATTCCCCGGTTAGATTGATGTGTTCCCATCCCAACGGCGAGACGTGGGCGAGTAGATCAGGCGCGATATGGGTACCGCTGGCGGCCCGGGTATTGACGACCTCGCCGAGCTTCATGGTGTTCCAGAATATGATGATGGCGGCGAGCAGGTTCATTCCGGCGATGCGATAGTGCTGGCCTTCGCCGGATCGATCCCGGATTTCACCTCGGCGGTGGAAGCTGATGGCGCGCTTTAGGGCGTGGTGGGCCTCACCCTTGTTGAGGCCGATCTGAGCCTGGCGCTGGAGGCCGGCATCAAGAATCCAGTCGATCATGAACAGGGTTCGCTCGATGCGGCCCACCTCTCGCAATGCGAGGGCCAGCTCATTCTGGCGCGGGTAAGAGGCGAGCTTGCGAAGAATCTGGCTGGGGGCGACGATCCCCGCTGCGATCGTCGCCATGATGCGCAGGATGTCGGGCCAGTTGCGCTCGATGAGCGGTTCATTGATCTTACCTCCGACCAGCGCTCGCACATTGGCCGGCGTCGCGTTGGGCGTGAAGGCATAGAGTCTTTTCTGAGGGAGATCGCGGATACGGGGGGCGAACCTGTAGCCGAGCAAGGCGCAGGCGGCGAACACATGATCGGTGAAGCCGCCCGTGTCGGCAAAATGCTGGCGAACGCGGCGGCCCGCGTCATTCATGAGCAGCCCGTCCAGGATATAGGGAGCCTCGCTGACCGTTGCCGGGATCACCTGGGTTGCGAACGGCGCATATTGATCGGACACATGGCTGTATCCCTTGAGGCCCGGGACGTTGCCATATTTCGCGTTGATCAGATTCATCGCCTCGCCCTGCTCGGTAGCAAGGAAGAACTGCCCGTCGCTGGATGCCGATTGCCCTTGTCCCCAGAAGGCGGCCATGGGCAGGGCGGCGTGGGCCTCCACGATCATGGCGAGCGCCCGATCATAGGCGCTGCCTTCGACATGCCAGCGCGCGATCCGCAGCAATTCCCAGAAGCTGTGCGTGTTGGTCGCCGCCGCCATCTTGCGCAAACCGAGATTGACGCCTTCCGCCAGCAACACGTTCATCAGGCCGATCCGGTCGCTGCAGGGCGCGCCGGTGCGCAGATGCGTGAACGCCTCGGAAAATCCGGTTCGCTCATCGACTTCCAGCAACAGATCGGTGATCCTCGCGGGCGGGAGCTGTTGATAGAGATCGAGCACGAGATCCTCGGCCCCTTCGGGCGTGTCGGCCCTCAGCTTGTCGATGTGCAGCTTGCCGTTCTCGATGATGCCGCCTGGGATCGTGCCGGTTCGCGCCGCGCGGCCAAACTCCTTCAGCCGTGTATCCAGTCGAGCCCTGCGCTCGGCCAGCCATTCGCCGGGCCGCAGCGGCACGGCGAGCCGCGCGGTCTGCTCTATCGCCTGTGGCGGGACCAGAAGCTGCTTGAGGTCGCCATAGCGGCGCGATCCCGCCAACCATATGTCACCGGACCGGAAGGCGTCG
>NZ_JAHCBF010000033.1 GCF_018398395.1 Croceicoccus gelatinilyticus
TGTCGCGTTGCCCTTAAATCTGAGACACGACGCGTTCGGGGATATTTTTTGCCCTTAATTATGAGATTCCACTGCCATCGCGCCTATGCTTTTCGCGCGCTGCCGGGCGATGTAAACAACCGCGGCAAGCAGACGTGGCTCCTTATCGAAGGCGCGCAATAGAGCAACCCTTGCATAGTCGTCGATGCCGGAGCTTGAGATGGCCGCTTTGACCAGTGGACGGGATTGGGCTGCATCAATTGCAGCAAGGCCAAACAGCCTTACTTCCAGCCTGTGGCCCTGAAGAGCGTATAACGGATCTCCGCGGAAGGCCTTTAATGATATGGCAAAGGTGACCGCGCGCATTGCGCGCCGAAATTGCTTGGAGCTGCGTAATCGCGCGGCGTATTCAAGCCGCGCGGCGCCGTTGCGCGCACGATTTATCAGCTTTTCGGGCATCTGTTCGCCACTGGCCTTGCCGAGCGTCGGCACAAGTCTCGTCCCACAAACCTGGCAGTCGAATGCCCAGGCTCGCCTCCAATGCTTGAGCGAAAGGCCCTCTCTGGAACATTGCAGGCAATGCTGGAATGGTATCTGGGCCGTCAGCGAGGCTTCTCGTGTCGTCATTGCTGGGAAGGTCAAAGATCGCACAACATCTGGGTCAATCCGTGCGGCGTTGGCAATCTTCGCCGCCGCAGCCGCGTCGACGTTGAAGTTCAAGGCGGTGCCATGCGCGGTATCGATTCTGAGATGAGCCAGTAGTTCCGCATCATCACAGTAGTTGGCCGCCGCCAGCCTAGACAACCAACCTGACAACAACTCGTCGGGCAGCGGCGCGACAGTCTTGGGCAGCGGGTGCGGCTTCACACCCCGGACTTCTCGAGCCGCCGATGGGGGGTTCGCATGGCGCGACCAAACCGGCGTCCATTTTGCGATTGCGTCATCGGTGATGCATTCATCACCTGTGACAATGGCGTCGATGGAAAGATCCTTGATCAGGGCGAAGATGCGCGAGGTCACCCCGCCGGTCAGCGCAAGTATCTGCTTTAGTGACTTGACCTTCAGATTGGATTTCTTCTCGAGGGGCATTGCCGCGATGAGTGTCTGGATCATGTCCGAGAACTCGGCGTCGTCGCGCCAGTTTGGAAGGTGATGTTCGTCCAGCCGCCTGGCAAGCTGGATATCACCACGGATGGCATCGACGGCCTCGCTGACCCCCAGGCAGACCAGCGACACTTCGAGTTCATTGCTGAGATACCGCAGAACATTGAGAAAGCGGCGCTGTTCGCGGTGGGTCCCGGCCAAGAGGTTGTGGACTTCGTCGATCATGATCATCCGCAGGCCAAGGTCGCGCAAGAGCGCGACGACACGGACTTCGAGGGAGGCCACATTTTGAGCGCGCGCGCTCAGTGCCGTGGCCGGTGCCCCGACGGTCGCCAGGATGTGCAGATAGAACCGTCGTTCGTCGGGAGCTGGTGGTGCTTGTAACAGTAACAGCGGCGTTCGCGTAATTCCCGATGCTGGGTCATATTCCGGTGCATATCTGCGCGAAAGATTGCGGGCGATCATCGTCTTTCCGATCCCGGACGCGCCATGCACAAGAAGGCCAGGCATACGGGTTTGCCTTGGCGCTTCGATCATACACTGCAAACGGTCCAGAACTTGTTCGGCCCGCGGAAAGCCAATCCAGATATCCGATTGAATGAGGGTGATCCGACCGTCTTCCTCTGTTTTTCCTGCCCTCAATTCACCATCTCTCCACCTTGAACAATGGGCGCGATGTATCACCCGTATCGATCGCGCGCAGCCCTTCGGTTGTTGAGACGGCCGAGTTGGCGCCCTCCAATGTCCCTTTTCTTTCACGGGATCGGCGTTCGGCCCTCGTCAGGCTCCGGCTTTCAGACTCGATTTGGCGTTGCTGTCGGATCAGCTCAGCCAGGACCAGCTCATTGGACCCGGACTTGCCAAGGGCACGGGCATTCCTCATGGCTTCGCGATATTCCCAGAGCGACACAGGCGGAATTTCCAGGTTTCGGTACCGAGCTTCGACGTATCGGTCATTATCCAGTTCGACCCAGATCACCGAGAGGTCGCGAGGGTCGTAGCGGACGACCACCTTTCCATCCCCGCGCCCGATGTGGCCTGCAAGCGCATCGGACCAGTACCGTATCTGGAACAGATGGATGCCGTCACGCCTGACCTTGCGCAGTTCACTTGGCAGAAAGCTCACCCGAAAGGCTTCAATCTCGAAGGGGATATCGCCCATCATTTGCTCTGAGAGCGCCTCCCATTTGGCAACGGGCGTGCAGCCAAGACTTGAATGAATGCTGTTGTTGTAGCGGCAGATTTCCAGAGCAAACCAGCGATCGAAGTCGCTTAAGGTCATCGTGGCCATGCCCTCGGCGTCATAGTCGCCCTTGGCCACGACCGAGGATTGCGTTGTTCCAGGCAACAGGTGCACGGCCCCCATCATCGTGCCGATCAATCGTTCGATGTGCCCTCCGAAATGAGGACTGCCTGGCGGCCGATAGACCAGATCGATCCCCCATTCTGCACATGCCGACCGAAAGGCATGCGACCGGAAATCGCGCCCGTTATCGACGTGGATGCTATGCGGTTTACCCTGCGCGGGCCAAGGAACATTGCGCACCAATTCCGCCAGAAGTTCCGCCTTGGGGGCCACAGCCTGTGTCAGGCAAAGCGCCACCGACAGACGCGAAGGTGCCTCGAGAGAGGTGTAATATCCGGTCACCATCCGCGTTGCGACGTCGATCGCCAGCGTGACCCAAGGCCGCCCAATTGGTTTGCGTTCAAAACTGTCGACGAGAATGATGTCCGCAGGCGTATGGTCGATTTGCACGACCTCCAGTGGCCGGTTTGCCTTGTTGTCGCCTACGACCGGCGCAAATTTCTGGCGGGCCGCCTTTGCGCCTTCGCGTGCCTTGGCAATTTCACGGGCATCCATTGCATCCAGCCTGCGCTGAACCGTCCGACGTGTCGGCGGTTGCAAGCCCTGCTGCCAGCACGCGCTTCGGATTTCTGTCACGATGCGCGACAGGCTTGGGCGTTCCCGCCGTAAGAAATAACGGCGAAGATGTTCTTCGATCACCGCTTCCACCTTGCCGGATATCAAGGTTGTACCAGTCGGGCGGCCCCGTTTCCGAGAAGCCAGCGCGCTGGTGCGCCCACCCTCTTCGGCCAGACGCTTTATCCAGCGCCAGACAGTCGCCCTGCTGACACCAAGCTCCCAAACGGCGTCATTGATGCCACTTTCCAGACTGCCAGTTCCTTTGAGATATGCCTGAACAAGCGGACGCAGAACGGCCGCCCTGCGCGCCTCCTCAGCACCAGCGGCAACGAAGTCTTCGCGATCATCATCCATCAATATTTGCCACACGAAGCTGCGAACCCTGTCTCAGGTTTAAGGGCAAAAATATCGGATTTAAAGGCAAAATATCATATTTAAGGGCAAAGCAAGGCCGTTGATTTCGTTGGATTTCTCATCTCACAATTAAGGGCTACGCGACA
>NZ_JAHCBF010000034.1 GCF_018398395.1 Croceicoccus gelatinilyticus
CCGCCGCATGGTCATCAATTATGGCGCAGCAACGGCTCGGCCGGATGCCGGGGTGTCGTCAATTTTGGCAGCCGACATTTCCCCGTTTGGCCGGACTCGACGGTTCTCTGCGGCGCAGGCTGTCGAGATTTTCCCAGATCGCTGGATTCTTGGTAGCAAAACACTGGACTGACGACCGCTGCCGCAGCCTAGGTCCGCAGAATTGCGCCATTCGCGTCAGTAGCGAGCCACGTCGCCTCCAATTCCTTCGCCGCCCGCGCCGGGTTCGAGGATCTTTGCGCCATCCATTCCCTTCGGTGCCTGGCAAAGGCGGGCAGGGCACTCGGACTGGTACTGGCCAAATTGACCGAAAAGCTATATCTAACGGGGGCAACCGGTCGGTTGTTCCCATTAGATGGATTGTGACAAATGCCCCTTATTGGTTACGCCCGCGTATCTACCGACGAACAGGATACCTTCGCGCAACTCACTGAGCTCCGGCGCGCCGGCTGCATGACCATATTCGAGGACCGGGCCAGCGGCGCTAGCCGGAGCCGACCAAAACTAGCCAACGCGCTCGCAGCGGTAGGGCAGGGGGACACCCTTGTGGTTGTGCGGATTGATCGCCTCGCACGATCGTTGTCGCATTTGCTGGAAATGGTCGAAGCGCTTCGTGAGAAGGGCGCGTATTTTCGCTCGATCAACGATCCGATCGACACCAGCAGCCCGCAAGGCATGCTGATGACACAGATGCTTGGCGCCTTTGCAGAGTTCGAACGGGCGCTTATTCGCGAGCGTACGCGCGCCGGCCTCAAGGCGGCTGTCGCGCGCGGCGCTAAGCCGGGAAATCCGAAAATGCGCGCACGGGATCCGTCAGCAATCGATAACTTGCGTCACAGCCTGAGGGAAAAGCATCTCCACGAACTGATTGATGGCCGGCGGGGTTGGCTGCCGCTCGTTGAGCGCTTGCGGCCGCAGTTGCCTTGGGCGTTGGTGTTGCGGCACATTCGGACGCTCAAGCCCCCGGTGCGCTCGTTTTCTGAACGCACGCTGGTGAAGGCGTGCCGAACGCTTGTTGATGCAGGGTACGCAGATCCTGTGATCCTTGAAACGGCGCCGCGCCTTTCGCGTGATAGCCGCGTTGCTCTACTTGTCGCCGACAAGCTCAGAACTGAGCCAAACGCCACGCTGCGCGGCATTGCGGCTTGGTTGAGTAAGGATTTGCGAGAGCCAACCCCGCGAGGGGGGATGCAATGGTCACCTGAGGGCGTGAGACGCATCATCGCCCAGGCCCAAGGTCTAGGCGTTCTTCCTAATAGGTCGCCGGCCCAGGAGATTGGCGAATGAGCGTAGAGGAGGAGCACGAAATAAGAATTCCGTTAGCGGTGCGCTGCCCGCCTCGGGCGAATCAAGCAGACCGATTCTAACGTGATCTGGGACAAAACCGACGTTCGCGAGCTGGGCCGGGAATGACGGGTCCCGATCCAACATCCGCCATTCCCGAAGCCCCAACGATCGTTTCAGGAACGGCCGGCGCTGGCCGATAGATAAATAGCCCGTCTCGGAGACGAATTTGCCTCGGCAATTTGTCGAATCAGGGCGGTATAACCGTTCAAATAGCCCCTAAATGGTCAGCGGTGGCAAGGGGGCCAATATCGCCTGGGTGCCCATCAGGATTGCGTCTTCGATCTGCAGATCGAAGGGTGGGCCGACGAGCTTTTGCTCGCTCGCCCGTATGAGGTTGTGGAGAAATATGACTACTGCGGTCATGGTTCGGTGCGAGACAATAGCGCGGTCCATGTAGTGTAGGCGGGCATCGATTAGCGACAGCGTCTGCACAAGGCAGGGCACCAGATTGGGCTGCGCGTCGAACGGGTGCGTCGAAGCCGATGGTCCGCGATACCGCAGCATGAAATCCAGCAGGAACTCACCGAAGGGGAAACGCCCGGCGTCATCGCGTAGGGCGATGTGAGGCATGCACAGGATACGCAGAAGAGTCTCGAGACTGCCGAGTTGGCCGTTACTCTCTGCGGTCGTCAGCATGGCGGCGCGAGCCGGTTCCATTTCGATGACCCGGTTCAGCATGATCTCGCGGACCAGGTTGTCCTTGTCGGCAAAGTGGTACTGGATGACGCTAGCGTTGCTTTGCCCGGCGGCGGTTGCGATCTGGCGGAGGGAGGGGCCGTTCATGCCCTCTGCGCCGAACAAACGCTCGGCGACGCGCATTATGCGCAGCCGGGTTCGGTCCGAGCGGGACGGGGGGGGGTCTGTGGCAAGCTCGTTTATGTCCATTTTTCAGATCTAACCGCTTGTCCCGATCTGGCCAAGCTGGCCGAGAAATTTATCTTTCGAATTATATTTTCGCGAAGTGGCGCTGAAACCCGCACCATCTGATCAAATAGATAGGTGTTTTAATGCGCGTTATAAATTTAACTGTTGTCAGAACCACCCGCTCCCGCAAACCAGACGGGAGGATGGCGAAGGGAGAGATCGATGACCAAGCGCTTGAAGGGCGCGGCGAGCATTCTTGCCGTTGCTGCCGGTCTTGTTGCCGTGACGGCACATGCACAAAGTTCCTATGGCGGCGATGCTACGGCGGCTGATGGCCAGCTCAGCGAGATCGTGGTGACCGCGCAGAAGCGCTCGGAGAACCTTCAGGACGTGCCGCTTTCGGTCTCGGCGTTTTCGGCCGCCGATCTGGCCAAGCAGAACCAGCGCGACATTCAGGATCTGGCCGGGCGGGTTCCGTCGCTGACGATCTCGCCTTCGCCTTCGGGGCCGGGCGCGGCCAACATCAGCCTGCGCGGCATCTCCTTCCAGGACATCGAAAAGAGCTTCGAGCCGGGCGTCGGCGTGGTGATGGACGGGGTGTACTTGTCCACTTCGACCGGCCAGCTATTGCAGTCGTTCGATTTTCAGCAGATTGAAGTGCTGCGCGGGCCGCAGGGCACGCTGTTCGGCAAGAACACGACCGGCGGCGCACTCAACGTCACGCGCACCCGGCCAGAGCCGTCCGAGCCGCTTTCCGGCCGTGCGCGGGTGGTCGTCGGCAGCTATGGCCGACATGACTTCGAAGGCTCGGTATCGATCCCGGTGGTGACTGATCTGCTGGCGGTGAAGGTGGCGGGCTTCTCGCTCAACGATCATGGCACCTTCTACAACCGGACGCTGGACCGCCGCGTAAGCCGCAAAAACGGCTCTGTTGCAAAAATCGTGAAGCTTGAGCATGCTTGGCGGAGATTGGACGACGGAACGATGACGGATTTCAAGTGGCGCCATTTCCAGGGTGATGTGATCCTGTGGGCGGTGCGCTGGTATTGTCG
>NZ_JAHCBF010000035.1 GCF_018398395.1 Croceicoccus gelatinilyticus
ATCATCCATCCCCTGACGAGGCCCGCACTCCGCTAATTTACGCCGCGAGTTGTGCCAAATGTTCTGACGACGGACAGGAGAGTAACAATTGCTTCAGGGTTTGATGCAGGATGCGCCGCTCAACATTCATGACATTCTGCGCTTTGCATCGGTTGCGCATGGTTCCCGGGAGCTTGTTTCGCGCAATGTCGACGAGCCGGTCTGGCGCTATGATTATGCGCGGGCCTGGAGGCGTGCGGCACAGGCCGCGCATGCTTTAGCCACACTCGGCGTCGAGCCGGGCGACCGGGTGAGTTCGCTGGCGTGGAACACGCATCGCCACTTCGAACTGTTCTTCGCGGTGCCGGGCATGGGCGCGGTGCTGCATACCGCCAATCCGCGCCTGCCCGAAGATCATCTGGTCTTCACGATCAACCACGCGGGTAGCAAGGTCCTGCTGCTCGACCGCAACATGGCCGAGATCGTCGACCGGATCAAAGGCCAGCTGGAGACGGTGCAGCATTATGTCGTTCTGAGCGACGCCGAGCGCATGGTAGACGGCTTCGAATGCTACGAGAGTCTTATCGCCGCAGAGGCGGAGGACTATCCCTGGCCGAAGCTGGACGAGAATGCAGGCGCATTCCTGTGCTACACCTCCGGCACGACAGGCGACCCCAAGGGCGTACTCTATTCGCATCGTTCGGTCGTGCTGCACGCGCTGGCCGCCGGACTACCCGGAGCGCTCAACTTCTCCGCCTTCGATGTGGTGATGCCCTGCCAGTCGCTCTATCACGCGACCGCCTGGGGGCTTCCCTTCGCAGGCGCGATCAACGGAGTGAAGTTCGTCTTCCCTTGCGACAGGTTCGACGGCGCGAGCCTCCAGCAGATGATCGCCGATGAAGGCGTCACTTTCTCTGGCGGCGTCCCGACGATCTGGACGATGTATCTCGACCATCTGGCGAAGACCGGGGAGGCGCCGGGCAAGCTTCAGCGCGTGATCATCGGCGGTTCGGCTGTGCCGCGCGACATGGCGGTGGCCTTCGACCGGCTCGGCGTCGCCGTCCAGCAGATCTGGGGCATGACCGAGACCAGTCCGCTGGGCGTCGTCTCCACCCCCACCCCCGCGCTGGCAGCGCTGGGCAAGGATGATGAGAACGAGGTCATCTGGACGCGCCAGGGCCGGATGATGTTCGGTATCGAGATGAAGATCGTCGATGATGACGACAATGCCCTGCCGCATGACGGCGAGCAGTCCGGCGCGCTGATGGTGCGCGGTCCCTGGGTGCTGGAACGCTATTACCGCGCCGATGCCTCCGCGATCGACGCCGAGGGCTGGTTCGATACCGGCGATATCTCGACCATCGACCGGTTCGGGTTCATGCGGATCACCGATCGCAAGAAGGACGTCATCAAGTCGGGCGGGGAATGGATCAGCTCGATCGACCTGGAAAACATCGCGGCAGGATGCCCTGGCGTGAAGGTGGCGGCGGTGGCCGGCGTCTATCATTCCAAATGGGAGGAACGCCCGATCATGCTGGTCGAGCCTCTCGAGGTAGGATCGGTGACCGAGGATGCCATGCGCGAGTGGCTCGAACCGCGGATCATCAAATGGTGGATGCCCGACCGCATCATCCTGGGCGCCGTCCCTCTCACCGCCACCGGCAAGATCGACAAGAAGGCCATCCGCGACAAATATGGCCAGGTACTGGCCGAACCGGCGACCTGAGGCCGGCCGCAGCGATCCTATATTCTCACGCCTGTATTCCATCTGGAGATGATAATGACCGACCCCGATATGCCTGAAAGCCGGTTCGCGGATACTGCCGATGGCCGAGTCCATTATCAGACATGGGGCGAAGGCCCGGCGATCATCCTTATCCATGGCGGCGGTGCGGGAGCCTATGGGTACAGCAATTACCGCAAGAATGTGGAACCGCTCTCGCGGCGCAACCGGGTCATCGTCCCCGACCTGCCCGGTTACGGCCAGTCGGCGCAGCGCGCCCAGCCCGATGGGCTTATCGTTGCGCTCGCCAACGCCGTGCGGGACGTGATGGACCATGCCGGGATCGAAAGCGCCAGCCTCGTGGGCAACTCGCTGGGCGGCATGACCTCGCTGCGCTTCGCGCTCGATACACCGGAGCGGGTCGACAAGCTGGTCCTGATGGGACCGGGCGGTGGTTTGCCGGTTACCACGCCGTTCCCGACCGAAGGCCTGCAAAGGATGCTCGACTTCTATGGTGGCGAAGGCCCCACGCTCGAGAAGCTCGCACGGATCACCGACCTGCTGGTTTACGACCGCTCATCGATCACCGATGACCTGCTTGAGGAGCGGTTCCGCATCGCGACACTGCCCCAAACGCTTGCCAACCCGCCGCTGCGCACATTGATGGCCCATCCCAAAGACCATCTCTGGAACCAGGGCCTCGACCAGATATCCAGCCCCGCGCTCATCATCTGGGGCGCCGAGGACCGCGTCCTGCCGCTCGATGCCGGGTTCATCCTGCGCAAGCTCATCCCCAATGCCGACATGCACATCTTCTCCAAATGCGGCCATTGGGCACAATGGGAGCGGCCCGATGAGTTCAATGCACTGGTCGATCAGTTCGTGAACAACACATATACAACCGACCGTCATTTATAGCGCTCGTTATCAGCCCAGGGTGTACATGAAATTATCGCAAAGAATCCATTTTTGGCAGACACTCGTGCTGATCGAGGAACAAGCAGATCTCGGGACCGCGATTTTTTGTTTCAATTGTGCCCTCCCTTCACTTCAATGATGGACCCATCCTACCTCTGACTTAGGCTCAGGACTCATTGATCAGAGCCAGAATATGACGGTGGCGGCGAGAGCGATGGCGGAGAAGAAGACCGTAGGG
>NZ_JAHCBF010000036.1 GCF_018398395.1 Croceicoccus gelatinilyticus
AAATATCATATTTAAGGGCAAAGCAAGGCCGTTGATTTCGTTGGATTTCTCATCTCACAATTAAGGGCTACGCGACACCAGCGATAGCCCGCAAAGATCGAGCCTGTGAAACTGTCATCGGCCAGATCATACGGCCCGCCAATATCGAACATGTCGCCCTGCGACAGGCCGACCGACCCACCGATATAGAACCCGCCCCAATCGGGGTCGGGCATCGGAACGATTTCGGGAACGTAAGGCGGCGGCGGGGCAATCGGGCCGGTGGCTTGCGCGGTCCCCGCCGACAGAGCGACAAGCAGCGCGGCACAGGAAATACTGGACTTCATGATGACCTCCTACAACGTGGGGCCGCCGAAACAGATCGGAAGCCGCAAAGCCGTGGGGCGCTTATGTGCCGCACGGCACTTCAGGTCTCAGGGTCCGCCTTTGGCCTACGAAAATCAACCATCGGATGCGCGACAGAGTGCCACGGCCCCGCGATGCGCAACCTGTGCGGGCATAACGGCCCCATGTCTGTGCGCCATGGTCGATGATTAAGCGCTCAGAGTGTCCGACGCAGCCAGTTGCTGATCTGCGTGGTGGCCTGCGCCCCTTGCGGCACGGCCCGGCGGGCCGACACGAAACCGTGGATCTGCCCCGAGTATTCGTGCAGATCAGACGTGACGCCCGCAGCCTCAAGCGCCTGATGATACATCGCCCCGTCATCGCGCAACGCGTCATGCCCGGCGGTCAGGATCAGCGCCTGCGGCTGGCCCGTCAGCCGGTCCGAAAAGATGGGCGAGACCCGAGGATCGCCGCGTTGCTCGACCGCCGGGACATATTGATCCATGTGCCAGTCGATGCGGTCGCGCGGCAAAACATAGGCCTTGGCCAGCGAGGTCATGGAGGGCGTTTCCCCCCGGCTGTCCACGGCCGGATAGATCAGCACCTGCGCCTTGGGCATCGGCAGGCCCAGCCCCGCCAGATCATGCATCAGCACGGCGGTCAGGTTGCCGCCCGCGCTGTCGCCGCTGACGGCCAGCCGCGCCGGATCGACGCCCCAGTCATCAGGCGCATCCAGCACGGCCCGATAGGCGGCCAGCACATCATCCGGCCCGGCGGGCCAGGGATGCTCGGGCGCCAGCCGATAATCGAGTGAAATGACGCGGATCCCCGCCTCGAGCGCGATTTGACCGCACAGCCCGTCATGGGTATCCAGCCCGCCCAGCACCCAACCGCCGCCGTGGATATAGATCAGCGTGGGGCGATCCTTTGCCTGGGGCTGGGTGTCATAGACGCGCGCGGGCCGCGGGCCATCTGCGCCCGCGATGCTGACATCGCGCTTGGTGACCTGCGCGGGGGACGGGGTGTCGAACTTGTCTGCCAGCACCACCAGCGAGCGGCGGCTGTCTTCCAGCGTGGGGATCACGCCCGGCACCCGCACCGCGTTGAACAGCTCGCCCAAGGCCTGCGCCTTGGCGTCGATCTTGCGGCCATCGACCACTTTGCGCCGACCGGCAAACCACAGCGCCGCCACGGGTTCGGGCGCGCGAACGATTGCCAGTTTCAGCAGCATCGAGAGCTTGTTCATCCTGTCCCCCCCAAAGGCTTTGCCCCAAGATGCACGAACATCCCGGCAGGATCAAGGGGGGCGTGCGCCTCAGGCCGCGCGCATCCGCCCCTCATTGATCCAGCTATACAGCTGCCCACCGCGCATGATCGCCCGAAACGCGATTTTCTGGCGCAACCGGGTGACCGGGCGACGAATGTCCAAAAGCAGGGCCAGCCGCGGGTTGGGGCCGGGATTGAGCACCTCGTGCGGAAAAGTGTCATCCCACAACAGCCCCTCGCCTTCGGCATAGGGAACACGCTGGCCATCCACCTCAAGCCAAGGGGCCTGTTCGCTGCCGCAATCGGGCGCTGTCGCGTTGCCCTTAAATCTGAGACACGACGCGTTCGGGGATATTTTTTGCCCTTAATTATGAGATTCCACTGC
>NZ_JAHCBF010000037.1 GCF_018398395.1 Croceicoccus gelatinilyticus
GACGAGACCGATGCCGGCGAAGCTTTCGTCTCCGGCCCGATCAGCGCGACGAGCGCGGCTTCGATCATCTCGGCTTCGCTGGCCTTCGGCGCAGACGATGCAGCAGGCGATCCGGTCTACACCATCGACATCGTCGGCAACGGCTCGACCTCGCTGATGACGTCGGACGGCGATCTGCCGATCACGCTGGAGCAGACCAGCGCTTCGGTCATCACCGGTACCTACAACGGCGGCGCGGATACGGCCTTCACGATCGAGATCAACGACGACGGCACGCTCACCGTCACGCAGTACGCAGCTCTCGAGCATGCCGATGCGACCGACGACAACGACACGCTGGATCTTGCCGGCCTGATCGACGCGACGGTCACGATCACCGACAACGACGGCGATACCGACAGCGGCACGGTTGCCGTTGGCGCAGCGGTCACCTTCTACGATGACGGTCCGGCGGTCACCAACGTTGCCCTGGGCAGCTCGGTCTCGGTCGACGAGACCGATGCCGGCGAAGCTTTCGTCTCCGGCCCGATCAGCGCGACGAGCGCGGCTTCGATCATCTCGGCTTCGCTGGCCTTCGGCGCAGACGATGCAGCAGGCGATCCGGTCTACACCATCGACATCGTCGGCAACGGCTCGACCTCGCTGATGACTTCGGACGGCGATCTGCCGATCACGCTGGAACAGACCAGCGCTTCGGTCATCACCGGTACCTACAACGGCGGCGCGGATACGGCCTTCACGGTCGAGATCAACGACGACGGCACGCTCACCGTCACGCAGTACGCAGCGCTTGAGCATGCCGATGCGACCGACGACAACGACACGCTGGATCTTGCCGGCCTGATCGACGCCACGGTCACGATCACCGACAACGACGGCGATACCGACAGCGGCACGGTTGCCGTTGGCGCAGCAGTCACTTTCTACGATGACGGCCCGGCGGTCACCAACGTTGCCCTGGGCAGCTCGGTCTCGGTTGACGAGACCGATGCCGGCGAAGCCTTCGTCTCCGGCCCGATCAGCGCGACGAGCGCGGCTTCGATCATCTCGGCTTCGCTGGCCTTCGGCGCAGACGATGCAGCAGGCGATCCGGTCTACACCATCGACATCGTCGGCAACGGCTCGACCTCGCTGATGACGTCGGACGGCGATCTGCCGATCACGCTGGAGCAGACCAGCGCTTCGGTCATCACCGGTACCTACAACGGCGGCGCGGATACGGCCTTCACGATCGAGATCAACGACGACGGCACGCTCACCGTCACGCAGTACGCAGCTCTCGAGCATGCCGATGCGACCGACGACAACGACACGCTGGATCTTGCCGGCCTGATCGACGCGACGGTCACGATCACCGACAACGACGGCGATACCGACAGCGGCACGGTTGCAGTTGGCGCAGCGGTCACCTTCTACGATGACGGTCCGGCGGTCACCAACGTTGCCCTGGGCAGCTCGGTCTCGGTCGACGAGACCGATGCCGGCGAAGCTTTCGTCTCCGGCCCGATCAGCGCGACGAGCGCGGCTTCGATCATCTCGGCTTCGCTGGCCTTCGGCGCAGACGATGCAGCAGGCGATCCGGTCTACACCATCGACATCGTCGGCAACGGCTCGACCTCGCTGATGACTTCGGACGGCGATCTGCCGATCACGCTGGAACAGACCAGCGCTTCGGTCATCACCGGTACCTACAACGGCGGCGCGGATACGGCCTTCACGGTCGAGATCAACGACGACGGCACGCTCACCGTCACGCAGTACGCAGCGCT
>NZ_JAHCBF010000038.1 GCF_018398395.1 Croceicoccus gelatinilyticus
TGTTCCCCGTCAGCACCAATGGCACAGATTTGAGGTTGTGATTTAAGGAGGATTTGGGCTTCGTCGTAGTGATGAAGGAACGAAGATGAAGCCCAAATCCTCCAATGCAAAATCGCCGACCAAGGCCCCTGCGGAGCGGGTGGTGAAGGACATCCGGCGTGCAACCCGCCGGCACTTCTCGGCCGAAGACAAGATCCGCATCGTGCTGGATGGCCTGCGCGGCGAGGACAGCATCGCCGAGCTGTGCCGCAAGGAAGGCATTGCCCAGAGCCTGTATTACACCTGGTCGAAGGAGTTCATGGAAGCCGGCAAGCGCCGCCTGGCCGGCGACACCGCCCGTGCCGCGACCACTGGCGAGGTGCAGGATCTGCGCCGCGAAGCCCGCGCCCTGAAGGAATGCGTTGCCGACCTGACCCTGGAGAACCGCCTGCTGAAAAAAAGCATGATCGCGGATGGGGGCGACGACGAATGAGGTATCCCGCCTCGGAGAAGCTCGAGATCATCCGGATCGTCGAGCAGTCGCACCTGCCCGCCAAACGCACGCTGGACCAGCTCGGCATCGCCCGTCGGACCTTCTACCGCTGGTATGACCGGTTCCTCGAAGGCGGCCCGGAGGCCTTGGAGGATCGGCCGTCGGCGCCGACCAGGGTGTGGAACCGCATCGGCGATGATATCCAGGACCAGATCGTCGAAATGGCCCTGGACTACAGCGAACTGTCACCGCGCGAGCTGGCGGTGCGGTTCACCGACGAGAAGCGCTACTTCGTGTCGGAAGCCACGGTTTACCGCCTGTTGAAGGCCCATGATCTGATCACCAGCCCGGCCTATGTCGTGATCAAGGCCGCCGATCAGTTCCACACCAAGACCACCCGGCCGAACGAGATGTGGCAAACCGACTTCACCTACTTCAAGATCATCGGGTGGGGCTGGATGTATCTGTCGACCGTGCTCGACGACTTCTCGCGCTACATCATCGCCTGGAAACTGTGCACCAACATGCGGGCCGAGGACGTCACCGACACGCTGGACATGGCGCTGGCTGCCTCGGGCTGCGACAGCGCCACCGTGCTGCACAAACCCAGGCTGCTCAGCGATAACGGTCCCAGCTACATCGCTGGCGAACTGGCTGAATACATCGAAGCTCAGCAGATGAGTCATGTGCGCGGTGCACCGTGCCATCCCCAAACCCAGGGCAAGATCGAGCGCTGGCACCAGACTCTGAAGAACCGCATCCTGCTGGAGAACTACTTCCTGCCCGGCGACCTCAAGGCCCAGATCGAAGCCTTCGTCGAGCACTACAACAATCAACGTTACCACGAGAGCCTGAACAACGTGACGCCCGCCGACGCCTACTTCGGCAGGGCACCAGCCATCATCAAACAGCGTGAAAGGATCAAACGACAGACCATCGAATATCGGCGCTTGCAACACCGCAAGCTCGCCGCTTATCATCCATCCCCTGACGAGGCCCGCACTCCGCTAATTTACGCCGCGAGTTGTGCCAAATGTTCTGACGACGGACAG
>NZ_JAHCBF010000039.1 GCF_018398395.1 Croceicoccus gelatinilyticus
GACCGTCAATCTCAATGTCGGCTTCCAGAGATCGGCCCAGGGCGCGTGCTACCATCAACCTGGAATTGTGCCAGGACTCGCCCTCGAGCATCCCGCGCCGGGGATCCCCGTATCGGATGCCGGGCTTGGCGAACACATCGCGACGCTTGATCGCCAGACGCCACGCATCGATGATCGCGAAGACATAGGCCTTCGGGTCGCGCATCCTGCCATCGTCATCCAGGACATGTTGCCTCCACGCCTTCGAGACCGCAGCGATCGGTGCGCCGCGCATCTTGACGAGAGAGGACCAGTCGTCCACGCCCTTGAGGTAGCTGATCGCGGCCTTGACGTTTTTGCCACCTGGGGCAGCGTCGGTCTCGATGCGGGTAGCGATTTCAAAGAACAATCGCCGGGCGCTCCGCCATTTTGTTCGCAGTTGATCATAGGGCTTGGTCTCCGCGGGCTTGGCGATCGCCTCCACCTTGGACATGGCGGCCTCGATGTCGGGACGGGGCAACCGCTCGAAGAGCACATCTCGCCATTCATTGAGGGGCAGGGCGTCGTCGGTCAAAACCAACAGACCCATTGCGTGGAGCAGCATCGCGGCGCCATCGAGATCGCGCAGACTGCGCAGGCGGGCCTGTTTGTCGGCGGCTTCAGCCCCTTTCACCAAGTCGGCGAGCAGAGCCTCGGCCAGCTCGGCGGCGTCGTCCTGGGCCGCCGCTTCGAGCGTATGGAAGAGCGCGGCTACGGTCGCGGTTCGACGAGGCTCCTGAAGGGCGGCGATGGCCGAGGGCTTGCCGACGCGCGCTACCCGCGCGAGCCGCTCAAGGGTTGTGGCGGGAACGCCCCGCGGTGGCGCCGGCCGCAGATTGAACGCCCGGACCGCATCGAGCCGATCAAGGTGTCGGAAGAGTTCGGTCGGCATGCGCTTGGAGGGAACGGTCCGGAGCGCGTCCAGGGCGGCGAACGTGGATGTGTCGCCATCGTCAAACAGCGCGGCGATGCGCACGCGCTGGTCATCGCTCAAGCTGGCGACCAGATGGCGCCAAAGCCTGGTCCGCGCACGATCGCGGATCCTGCCAACCAGGCGCTCGACGACCGTGACGCCCGGCAGCAGCACCTTGTTGGCGATCAGCCAGGCCGCAGCTCGATCAATCAGGGGGCCGGGCCGATCGTCGCCGCTCCAGCAAAGGGCGTAGAGCCATCGGGTCAGCCGGAAACGTGCCACCGCGTTGTCGCCAAAGTCCGTGAAGCCGCAGTGCGTCCGGATGAGCGCGAGGTGCCGGATGCGTCGGCTTCCCGCAAAATAGGCGTCCACGTCCGTGCCGGGTTCAAGAGCGAGTTGTTCGATCACGGCCGCCAGGACCGACGCTGGGATCTCGGCGGGCGAGACTGGAAATGCGCCCAGAAACCGGGCGCTCGTCAGCATCACGGC
>NZ_JAHCBF010000003.1 GCF_018398395.1 Croceicoccus gelatinilyticus
ACCAACGCCTCGGGCTATTACGAGTTCGATGACCTCACGCCCGGCGACTACAAGGTCATGGAAGTCCTGCCCGACGGGTCGTACAACCTGACCGACGTCACCGTCGATCTCGACGGCAACGTCTCTGGCTTCGATGAAACCGTGAACTTCGTGAACACGAAGTACGGCAAGATCTCGGGCTACAAGTATCACGACGACGACGGCGATGAGACGACCACCGACGACCAGACCGGTTGGGAGGGGGTGACGATCGATTTGCTGGATGATGGCGGCAACGTGATTGCTACGACGTTGACCAATGCGAACGGATACTACGAGTTCAAGGACCTTGTGCCCGGCGACTATTCGGTCCGCGAGGTTCTGCCTGACGGTTCGTACAACCTGACCGACATCACCGTCGATCTGAACGGCAACGTCTCCGGCTTCGATGTCACGGCCGATTTCGCCAACACGCTATATGGCATGATCTCGGGCACCAAATACGAGGACAGCGACGGTGACATCAACACCACCGGCGACCGCGTGGTCTGGTCCGGAGTGACGATCACGCTGCTCGATGCCGACATGAACGAAGTCGCCAGCACCGACACCAATGCCAGCGGCTACTACGAGTTCAAGGATCTCGAACTCGGCACCTACTACGTAAAGGAAACCCAGCCCGACGGCTCTTCGGCCATTTCCGAAATCCAGGTGGAGGTGACGGGAGCGACCAGCGGCTTCAGCGAAACCGCAGACTTCGTCAATTTCCGCGACATGTCGATTTCCGGCTACAAGTGGGCCGATACCGACAGCAGCGAAACCTGGAGCGAAGGTGAAGGCACGCTCGACGGGTGGACGATCTACCTCGACAACGACTTCGATCCGACCAACGGCTATATCGAGGCCGTGGTCACCGGTGCTGGCGAGTGGGAGGACGGTTACTACGAGTTCACCGGCATCAATACCGATGACCCGCTGGTGGCCGCCGCGATCGACGGTACGGGCATGCTCTATGTCTACGAAGCGGTCGAGCCCGGCTTTACCCAGACCTACGGCGACTTCAGCTTCCTGATCAGCAGCGGCCTTTCGATCGACGGCGATCTGGGCGTGACCGAGCAGGGCAACTTCGGCAACTGGATGATGGAAGGTGCGGTTCGCACCCCCGGATTCTGGCAGTCGACGCTGGGCCAGTCGCTCTACAACGGGATCGAAGGTGACGAAGGCGATGCCAACGGGGACGGTATTCCCGATGGCGACAAGGACTTCGATGCCGAAGGGTGGAGCGAGGTCGACCTGTTGTCGCTGTTCGGTGTCGATACCGATGGCCAGCCAGGCAATGACGAGTTCGCGATCTGGGACGTCAATGGCAACGGCGTCGAGGACGCCGGCGACATCTTCCTGACGCCAGAGGAACTGCTCAACTGGGTCGATGGCGGCGAAAAGGGTGGTGGCCGCGACTATGTCACCATTCTCGAACGCGACCTTGGTGCGGCCTTCCTGAATACGATCAACAATGCCGCGATCAACGGCAGCAGTGACCCCGAGGTCGATCCGGCCATCGCCGATTACTACGCCGACGCCGTTGCCTTCATCCTCGACTGGGATGCCAACTTCGACGGCGTGTCGAGTGGCAGCAAGAAGGCACAGGCTTCCGACTGGAAGGACTACGGCTCTGAAGCGCACGGCGTGCTGGGTGCCTACAACGAAGGCGGCGAAGGCATGGTCGAGGGCACGATGATGCAGGTGGCGATGGACGGTGACGATTATTCGTCGCTGCTGGTCCAGAACTATCTCGCAGTCGAAGGCCAGATGGTCGCATGATCGGGTCCAAGTATCTGGAAGTAAAGGATGTGGCCTTTACCGGCCACTGACTGGATTGGGAAAGGCGTCCTTCTACGGGACGCCTTTCCTTTTTCAAGACTAACAATGGTTGTCATCTGGTAAACGGATGCATCGGGATTCTTGCGGACCGCCCATGGTTTGGGGCCAGTGAAATGGGGGCGGTCCGTTCGCGAGGAGGGGGATAAATTGGCATCTCTTACGCAGATCGAATTGCCGCGCGGGCGCATGGCCGAATGGCTGTCCAAACCGCTGCGCGCGAACCGCGGGATCTATACCAAGGTTGCGCTGGCCGCGGCCATGATCAACCTGTTCGCGCTGATCACCGCGCTGTTTACGATGACGGTCTATGACCGGGTCGTGCCGAACAACGCGATGGATTCGCTGATCGGCCTGTCGATCGGGCTGGTCATCATCCTGCTGTTCGATTTCGTGCTGAAAATCCTGCGCGCCTATTTCGTCGACGTGGCAGGCGCGCGGGTGGACCGCGACATCGGCAAGGCCATCTTCGACCGTATCCTGCAAATGCGTATGGACATCGGAAAACGATCGACCGGCGGGCTTTCGGGCCTTGTCCGAGAGATCGACACGCTGCGCGATTTCTTTGCCAGCGCCACGATCACCGCGCTCGTCGACCTGCCCTTCATCATCATCACGTTGACCGTGATCGCCCTGATCGGCGGATGGCTGGTGCTGGTGCCGCTTGCGATGATCCCGATCGTGGTGATTGCCGCCCTCGCCACCCAGCCGCTGATGCGCCGCCTTTCGGCCGAAACATTGAGCGGCCAGCTCGGCAAGCAGTCGGTGCTGGTAGAGACGATCGGCAATATAGAAACCGTGAAGTCCGCCAATGCCGGCCCCATCCTCAGCCGCCGTTGGGATACCGCCGTGACAGACCATGCCGGTGCCTCGCTGCGCCAGCGGCTCGTATCGACGATCCCGATCAACATCGCGGGCACTGCGCAGACCACGGCCTATACCGGCGTCGTCATTTTCGGCGTCTTTGCCATCGCCAACCAGTCACTGACGATGGGCGGGCTGATCGCCTGTTCGATCCTGGCGGGCCGCGTCGTCGCGCCGCTGGGCACGATCGCCCACCTGCTGACCCGCGCCAACGCGGCGCGAACGGCCTATACCCAGATCAACAAGTTGATGGAAAATCCGGTCGAAGGGCCGGAAGGCAGCGCCGGGCTCGCCCTGTCGAAGATGGAAGGTTCGATCGAGTTCAGGAACGTCGACTTCCGCTATCCCGGCGCCGCCGAATTTGCGCTGAAGGATGTCAGCTTCAAGATCCGTCCGGGCGAAAAAGTCGGCCTCGTCGGCCAGATCGGGTCGGGCAAGTCGACGATCGCGCGCCTGATCATCGGGCTATACTGGCCGACCAGCGGGCTGATCCTCGTCGACGGGATCGACATCCGCCAGCTCTCGCCCGCCGCGCTGCGCCCCAAGGTCGGCGCGCTGTTCCAGGACAATGCCCTGCTGACGGGTACGATACGCGACAACATCCTGCTCTGCCGCGACGAGATCGACGACAGCGAGATGATCCGCGCCTCGCAAATCAGCCTTGCCCACGAATTCGTCGCCCGTATGCCGCAGGGGTATGACCTAGAACTGGCAGACCGCGGCGAAGGGCTTTCGGGCGGACAGAAACAGTCGATCGCCTTGGCCCGCGCGCTTGTCGGCGAACCTCCGATCATCATCCTCGACGAACCGACTTCGGCCGTCGACGTGGAGACCGAGCGCCGGCTGATGGCCAACCTCGAGGCCGAGTTCAAGGATCGCACGCTCATCCTCATCACGCATCGCCCGTCGCTGCTGCGGCTGGTGGACCGGATCGTGATGCTGTCCAGCGGGAAAGTCGTCGCCGACGGATCGCCCAAGGAGGTGAGCGCACGCATTTCGAAGCTGAGGACCGTGCAGGGGGCGAAGAAAGATGAACGCGCTGCTTGATAGCCTGAAGGGTGGCGAGGCCACCGTCGAGACCCAGGAATACACGGCCCGCAAATCGGCCAACATCGTGCTGTGGATCATCCTTGGTTTCGTGGCCATTTTCTTCCTCTGGGCTTCGCTGACCCAGATAGACCGGACGGTCCGCGGCGAGGGGCGCGTCGTGCCCAGCTCGAAGCTGCAGGTCGTCTCGAACCTCGAAGGCGGCATTGTCGAAGAGATTCTCGTCAAGGCCGGGCAACAGGTGCAGCAAGGGGACGTGCTCGTCCGCCTGTCGCCCACCCTGACGGGTGCCGCCTTCGGGAGTTCCACGGCAGAAGTGCAGGCGCTGGAGGCGAAGATCGCGCGCCTCAATGCCGAAGTGCGCGGGACCACGCCCGACTATGGCGCCGCCCCCGAAGGGCAGGTCGCGATCGAAAGTTCGCTGCACAATGCCCGCATGGCCGAACTGAACGGATCGATGGCCGCCGCCGCCGCCCGCGTCCGGCAGGCGGAACGCCACGTGATCGAATCCCGCTCCCTGCTGGAAGCAAAGCGATCGAACCTGACGACCGCGCAGCAGGAACTGGAAATGCTGCGCCCGCTGGTGCCGACCAAGGTCATCTCACAGGTCGAATTCATCAAGGCGGAGAACGCAGCGCTGGTCGCGCAAAAGGAGGTCGATTCCGCCGAGGCCGCCCTCGCCCGCGCGCAGGCCAGCGTGGCCGAGGCCAGCGCCCAGTCCGCACAATCGCGCAGCGACTGGCTGACCCGTTCGGGTAGCGAACTGTCGCAGGCACAGGCGGAACTGTCGGCCAAGCGGCTGCAATTGCCCGCCCTGTCCGACCGCATGGACCGCACCGTGATCCGCGCGCCGATGACCGGCCTCGTCAACCGCGTGCTCGTCACCACGGTCGGGGGAAGCGTCAATGCAGGGATGCCGATCGCCGAGATCGTGCCGTCGGACGACGCGCTTTATGTCGAGGCGAAAGTCCGCCCCTCCGACATCGCCAACATCCGCCTTGGGCAGGAAGCGAAGCTGGAGATTACCGCCTACAACCGCGCGGTCTTCGGCACGCTGGAAGGAACGGTCACCTCGATCTCGCCCGACGCGGTGGAGGATGAGAACCTGCGTGAGAATTTCTACCTCGTCGAAGTGCAGACCACCGACACCCTGCGCGACAAGAACGGTGAGCCTCTCCCCATCGGGCCGGGCATGGTCGCCAACGTGAACCTTCTGGGCGAGAAGCGTTCGATCCTGTCGTACATCTTCACGCCGATCACGCGGCTCAGCCAGACCGCGTTCCGCGACTGATCCCCTGCGTCAGAGCAGGCCGTAGCGGTATCCGCGCGATACCGCCTCGGCCAGCGTGGCGGCCTTCAGCTTGCGGCGCAGGTTGGCAAGGTGGGCATCGACCGTGGGGACGGAAACATCGAGCTTCCACGCGATCTGCTGACGCTGCGCCCCGTCGGCCAGTGCGCCCAGCACGTCAAGTTCGCGGGCCGACAGGTCGTATTCGAACCCGTCGATCACCGCCTCGACCTGCGGCCTGATCCTGTCGAGCAGGGCAAAGGCGGCAATGCGCAGTTCGGGCAAGCGCGCCCGCGCCTGATCGCCGCTGCCGTTGGTGCCGCCAAAGGCAAAGCCGAAACAGCGCCTGGTATCCGACCGGTTCCCCGGCACCAGCCCCACCATCGCGACCCCGTCGTGCATGCCATATCGCGCGCATTCCAGCGTGACGCGGGCCGATTCCTCGCGAAAGGCACGGACCTTGTCCAAGTGAGGCACGCCGAAGTCGAAAACCGACAGCGGCTTGTCCGCCGACAGCCCTGCGGACTGCGCGATGATGTAATCGTCGTCCGCCATTTCGGCGGTAAATTCGTCAAGGAAAGCACCGGGCAGCAGTGAGCCGCTGAACTGGTTCAATTCGTAGCCGTCGCCCGAAATCTCGAACCCGCCGAAATTGCAATGTTCGATCCCGCAGGCGTGCAGGTACTTGTAGAACAGGGCGATCGGTTCGCGATCGCCATCGCGTGCTGCCCCGCGTGTCGGGGGCAGCGCGAACAGCGCATCAAGAAAATCTGACAGTTGTGGCGACATCCCCGGCCCGGATCGGCGACGCATCGAAAGAATGCGCCGCGCTCTCTTCAAGAAGCCGCACAGTCAGTCAAGGTCTGCCCAAGACGGCGAAGCGGGTTTTTCGCACACAAGAATGAAAGACCAGGGCAGGTCGGACTTTCCGCGTCGTTCACAGGCGGCATCGATGCTGCAAGCGGCGACCCGGACAATAGTCACCGCACGCGCGCGCGCCCGTTCGACACCGAATATCTCGCGAAGACCCCCGCAATCCCCCAATCGCGGGCCGCTGGCAGCGACACCCTGGCCGGGCGCGTAAGTCGCATCGGGGGTGGCAGCGCCACAACCTATAAGAAGTTGTATTATCGCCGCCTTCCCCTCACGGGTTGCAAGTCGCGTCGCGATCTGGGATCGGCCCTTGCGACATGGAACAGTTGCAGCAGAATTTCGCCGAACAACTGCCCTGGGTGCAGTCGCTCATCGGGCTTGTCCTCCTCGCGTTGGCGGCGCTGGCCGTGAACTTCGTGCTGAAGAAGGTCATCCTGCGCGCCGCCGCGCCGTTCCTCGACACGCGTAGCCTTACGGCCGACAAGGCCGCGGCCCGGCTGGCCAACGTCATACCGCTGCTGATCGTGTCGAAGGGCATCATGCTGGTGCCGAACCTTCCCGAAGGGGTGAGGGTCGTCGTCCAGAACCTGGCCGAGGCGGGCATCGTCCTGTCGATCGCCTTCGCCATCAGCGGCGCGCTCAATTACGTGAACGAGCTTTACGCCCGCCGGCCCGAGGCGAAGTCGCGCCCGATCAAGGGCTATGTGCAGGTCGTGAAGATCGTCCTGTTCGCAGGCGCCGCCATCCTCGCCATCGCAGTCCTGATGGAGGAATCCCCGCTCCTGCTGCTCTCGGGCCTCGGCGCGATGGCGGCAGTGCTGATGCTGGTGTTCAAGGACACGATCCTCTCGCTCGTCGCCTCGGTCCAGCTGACCAGCAACGACATGCTGCGCGTCGGCGACTGGATCGAGATGCCGCAACTGAACGCCGACGGCGACGTGATCGACATCGCCCTGCACACGGTGAAAGTGCAGAACTGGGACAAGACGATTACCACGATCCCGACCCATCGGCTGATCTCGGAAAGCTATCGCAACTGGCGCGGCATGAAGGATGCCGGCGGCAGGCGCATCAAGCGTTCGATGTTCCTTGATCAGAACGCCGTCCGCTTCCTGTCGGACGACGAACTGGCCACCGTCCGCCGTTTCCGCCTGCTGGACGATTACCTCGCCCGCAAGGACGAGGAACTGCGCGACTGGAACGCGAGCACGCTGGGCGAGAACTGCGACCGTGTGAACGCGCGGCGCATCACCAACATTGGCACCTTCCGCGCCTATGTGATCGCCTATATCAAGGCGCACCCGCACATCCGCGACGACATGACGATGCTGGTCCGCCAGCTACCCCCTTCGCCGCAGGGGCTGCCGCTGGAAATCTACTGCTTCACCTCGACCACGGTGTGGAACGATTACGAGGCGATCCAGTCGGACATCTTCGATCACCTTCTGGCGATCCTTCCCGAATTCGGGCTGCGCATCTACCAGGAGCCTTCAGGTCTCGATTTCCAAGGGATGCTGCGCGCATCAGCTTGAATTCTCGGGGTTGCACCCTGCGTCCCAGCGCATAGATAGGTTTCATCAGAAACCAACAGGTGCTTTCCCCCACATGCCCAAAGGCTTGTCCGCGCCCCTTCGCGCTTCCCTTTCCGCCTGCCTCGCCGCAATGATCGCAAGCGCCCCCGCCGGGGCCGAGGAGATGCCCTTGACCCAACCTCCATCATCCCAGTCGCTGCCCGAAGATCCGTACATCTGGCTTGAGGACACGTACTCGCAGCGCGCGCTCGATTGGGTGGAGGCGGAGAACGCCGCCAGCGCCGCGCGGCTCGAAGCCGAACCGACCTATCAGGCCGCCTATGACGAGGCCTTCGCCATCGTCTCGTCCGAAGACCGGATCGCCACCCCGGGCTTTCGTCACGGCATGATCTACAATTTTTGGAAGGACGGCGACCACCTGCGCGGGATCTGGCGGCGCACGACGCTCGCGTCCTACCGCAGCGATGCGCCGGAATGGGAGACGGTGCTCGACATCGACGCGCTGGGCAAAGAAGAGGGGCGTTCATGGGTCTACAAGGGCGTCACCTGCCTGCGGCCAGAGGATACCCGCTGCCTGCTACGCCTGTCCGACGGCGGCGAGGATGCGGTCGAGATTCGCGAGTTCGACCTTAGGACGAAGAGCTTCGTCGAAAGCGGCTTCTTCCTCCCCAAGGGCAAGTCAGACGCGGTCTGGCTCGATGAGGATACGCTACTCGTCTCCACCGACTTCGCGGGCGACGGGGCCGATCTGACCAGTTCGGGCTATCCCAACGTGGTCAAGCGTCTGAAGCGCGGGCAGCCCCTGTCCGACGCTGTCGAGCTTTTCCGCGGGGAACGGGAGGACGTCTCTTCTTCTGCCGCGGTGCTGCGCGACAACAACGGGAATGTCCTGCCGCTCATCGTGCGCGCGCCCGATTTCTGGAACCGCAGGTTCCACCTGCTCGACGGTGACGACGTCACCCCCATCGCGCTGCCGTCGCAGAGCAGCACGGTTGCCATGATCGATAGCCGTGTCGTGGTCCATCTGTCGCAGGACTGGAGCGTTGGCGGAAAGACTTTCGAGCAGGGCAGCATCGTGTCGATCACGCTGGACGACTTGCGCGCCGATCCGGCGAACCTGTCGCCTCGGCTCGTATGGGCCCCGGGGCCGAGCGAGGCGTTCGAGAGCGTGACGAACACGGCGAACCGTCTCGTCCTTTCGATCCTCGATAACGTGAGCGGGCGCATCCTCACTTTCACGCCGCTGGCCGACGGCGGGTGGGAGCAATCCTCGCTCGACCTGCCGGGCAACCTGTCGATCCACCTCGTGTCCAGCGACGAGGACAGCGACCTCCTGTTCCTCAATGCAAAAGGCTTCACCACGCCTGACACCCTCACCCTCGTCGATGCGGCGAGCGGGGAGACCGAAGTCGTAAAGTCGCTACCCGCCAAGTTCGATGCCAGCGATCTGGTCGTCGAACAGAAGTGGGCGACCTCGACCGACGGGACGAAGATCCCCTACTTCCTCGTCCACAAGAAGGACGTGAAGATGGACGGCACGACGCCGACGCTGCTCTACGGTTATGGCGGATTTCAGGTCTCCATGACCCCAGGATACAGCGCCATCATCGGCAAGCTGTGGCTGGAAAAGGGCGGCGCCTATGCCCTTTCCAATATCCGCGGCGGCGGCGAATTCGGCCCCGCGTGGCACAAGGCCGGGCTCGAGACGAAGCGTCAGATCATCTATGACGATTTCGCCGCCATCGCCGAAGACCTGATCGACAGCGGCCTGACCAGCCGCGACCACCTTGGCATGATGGGCGGCTCGAACGGCGGCCTTCTCACCGGCGTCGAGATGACCCAGCGCCCCGACTTGTGGAACGCAGCCGTCATCCAGGTTCCGCTGCTCGACATGATCGGCATCAGCCGCATCGGCGCGGGCGCATCCTGGCAGGGCGAATACGGCAACGTGAACACCGATCCCGAGGCCTTGGCCTTCTGGCTCGAACGCTCGCCCTATCACGCGCTGAAGGCCGGCACGGACTATCCGGTGCCCTTCATCTATTCCTCGACCAAGGACGACCGCACCGGCTCTGCCCATGCGCGCAAGTTCGCGGCGCGGATGAAGGAACTGGGCCTTCCCTACGAATACTTCGAACAGACCGAAGGCGGCCATGCCGCAGGCGCCGACCCGAAGCAGGAAGCGCGGTCCTGGGCGCTGACCTACACCTACCTCACCCGCCAGTTGATGGGGGAGTAAACGGCCTTCACGCGGGCGCAACCTTCGGGCACTAATCGTGAAGAACCCGAAGGTTGCACCAGCGAGGAGAGCGTAAAATGGCAAGTCCGTGGGGTAATGCCGACACCGGCATGATCGTCACCACCACCCCCACCGTGCAGGGGCGCGAGATCGCCGCCTATCACGGCATCGTCACCGGCGAAGTGATCGTGGGCGCAAACCTGTTCCGCGACCTCTTCGCCTCGATCACCGACCTTGTCGGCGGCCGATCGGGCAAATACGAGGAAGTCCTCGCCCGCGCCCGCCGCGAAGCCATCGCCGAAATGAAGGAAGAGGCGATGAAACTGGGCGGCAACGCCGTCGTCGGCGTCGACCTCGACTACGAAGTGCTGGGCCAGAACGGCTCGATGCTGATGGTCAGCTGCTCAGGCACGTCGGTGACGCTGGGCTGATCGAGAGGCTCTGAAGAAGCGAAAAGCCGCGTTCGCCCAAGGGCGTTCGCGGCTTTTTGGTGCTGTCCTTTAGAGAAAGGATGGTGCCAGAAGAGGACTCGAACCGCTCTCAGAATGTCGCAAAACTGCGAGAATCTTGACCTTGGTTACTTAGGTGAGGCCCCCATCGGTGCCCCCAGAATGTATTTTTACCAGAGGATTTGGGTCCTCTCCTCGAAAAAACTCAATGATTTCAATGCTTGTTCATTACAGCATCTTGACCGCAAAAACCAGCCATTTTGCCCCAAGCAGGTGACTAAATTCAGGTGCTATCGCCGCGCCGTCTCCCACTCCTTCCAGTAGGGCATTAGCTCATCAGGCAGGCTTTTCACAAACTCGTGGCCCAATGAATAATGAGGCATCGCCTCGGAAACCGCGTCAAGCAGCGCCGCTCCCTGCACCGTGTCCTTGCGCCGCTTAAGCGGGTTCCGCTTTGCCTGTGCGCCCAACCATAGTTTGTGGAGCGCGAACCAGCGGGGGTCAGGTGCGACGATGCGCGCCGGGCTGCCATCACGGCATGGGACGACCTGGTCTACCCGCCGACCGGGCAAAAGCCATTCTTGTTCGGGTAGCGGAACGGGTCGTGGCCGATCCTTTCCGGCGAGCGTTTCGACACGCGATGGTGCGACCAGCAATTCGACTTCATAGGCCTTCGCATTACGCGCCTGAAATTCCCGTTCGGTATTGATCGTGAACGTCGGATCAACCGCTTTGAGCATGTCCCAAAGCTGCGTTCCGTCTTCCGGCTCTTCCGCCGCCCAGGCAAGATCGAAGTCTTCGGTTTCATCGGGCACATCGCGGAAGGTGCCTGCCGCTTCGATAGCATAGGCTGCCATTGCGTTGGTTCCGACAACAAGCAGGTGGCTACCTAGAAGCGATCGCCTGTCTGCCTCCCGGAGTATGGGTCCGGCGTCAGCTGATAACATCGGCAAGCGCAGCGCACGGGCAATCCGGCTGCTTTCGTTTAGGGCGTCCCGTGAGCCATCGCGGCGCTCCTTCAGCGTATTCTTTGCCGCCTTATATTCCTCGAATTGGGCTTCCTTTTCCTCGTCCCACGCGCCCAGACTTTTGCCGTTTCCGATGCGATCAAATATCTCGTAGAGGTACTCGTATTCTCCGATCTTCTTGCGCTTCAGATCGTACGGCATCGCGAAGAGTTCGCGCTCGGCTTCGATCCACACATCGTAGCGCTGGCGCATGTTGATGAGCGCTCGTTCCTGCTCGGCAGAGAAGGGTTGGATGATGGCCATTTGCGAGTTTTATCCCGCAAATCTCCAATTTTCAATAAGCGCGGGATAAATGCCCTTTGGCACCATACTTCATCGACCATCCTTGCCTTGACGGTTCAACCGGATGCATCTTCCTTTATGGGATTCATTGGGTGAGAGTTGCGATGAGCAAAGTGACAGCACAGGTGCTGGCAACAGTGAACGGTCCCTATCGGACCAGGCAATCCGCTCAGCAGCTCGCAGCGCTTATCGCAGACCCTTCAAGCGCGCTGACACACAATGCCGCTGCTTTCGCTTTCTTCTCGGAGATCGCAACAGACGCTCAACTGGCCTTCATCGCAGAAATGAATGTCGATGTGGCCAAGGTGAAGGCAGTCGCCCGTCAATTTGCGGATATGGCAGGGTACCCGCTGCCTCTTGCGCCTTGAAGGACAGGGTTGCCGAACTAGGGATTCACTGAGCCCCGATATCAGCCCATTCAAGAACCAGCTTGTCACCCTTCACACGGGGCAGGGCCTTGCGTGGAATGAGCTTCCCGCGCACCTCGAAGTCGGACGTGATCTTGACCAGAAACACCATGCTGAAGTTCCGTTTGAGGTTCAGCGTGACCTGGTCATTGCTCTTGAATGGCGTGATTGTCTTGACCTCGACCAGGTCATTGCCGAGCCGTCCATCCGATCCTTAAGCGTAGTTGCGGTGCAGCTTGATGCCGTGCGTAATCGCCCCGTAGAGTTCTCCGATATCGCCATAGACCTGAAGGTGCTTCCCCGTGTGCATGTAATACTGCTCTGCGGTGCAGATCAGATCCTCGAATATCGAGACCAGCGACAGATCGGCATTGGGATATTTTGCGCGCCATTCCTTGTACTGGATCTGCTCGTTGATCTCGTCCCAGCTGATCCATTCGCCATCATCCCAGATAGCATTGTCCGGCCCAAGTTGCTGCATCCGCTAATCCGATAACGTGTAAAGATTTTCGAGTTTTCTTTGCATGTCCGCATCAACGTGCAAAGCGAAAGCGCGTTTGCTGGTCATATCGGCTCAAGCTGCGATTCGCGCGAAAACCGGTCTTCCGATGTACAAGAACCGTAGATTTGGAGCTTCATTGCCCTGGCGCGCGCACTGGCGGGAAAGATTCTTTTCGTCCCAGAGCGTCCATTACGATCCGCTAGCGTCCGCTGCTCGGCATGCTACGGTGTTTGATCTCTTTTTGTTCTTTCCTACACCCTTGCGATTCGCATAGCCATGCTCGCGTCACCTAAGCCAAGGGTGACGCTGAGTTGAACATCTGATCGCACGGTCCGCAACGGCAATTTGAGAACCAACCCAACGTCGCGAGGGGACAAGCGGCAACGGTGACAGAACCTTGAAGCAAAGGAATCTGTCATGTCGAATATCGAACTACTCACTTGCCATGAGGTCATGCGCCTCACCGGCATTCGCAGCCGGACCACAATCTGGCGACGCATCCGCCGGGGTGCCTTTCCTCATCCCATAGATATTGGCGGCGGACGTATCCGCTGGCGCTCCACTGACATCGAGGAGTGGATCGAGGCCCTTCCCCTGCGCAGCTATTGACCCCGCCAACGCGGGCGCCGGCCCGCAGAAAGATATTCCAATGTCCATTTGTTCATGGATCAAAACGGCCTTGCTGAAGCAGGGCTGGATCATCGCCCGCGTTCCACTTGATCACAAAAATCGTACATCCGAACTCGTCGAACTGCTTGTAGAAGACAACGCCGACGGGCGCGCCCGTCGGCTCACCTTGCACCCCTGGCTCTGGTACGAACGCCCGGTCCGCGAGCGGTTTGAGGGCCACGATTGCGGCCTCACCGTCGAAGGTCCGGTCTACCTGAGCAAAGATGGAACCGGCTATCCGCTTGGTAGCCAGCTGCGCACCGAATTCGGGTGGCTGGACCTCACGCCAACGGAGACCAACCAGATCGCAGTTGAGGTTCGGTCTGCGATCGATCTGGTCCTTTACCGCTGGTTTACACGCCCGGATATGGCGGATCGCCAATTGCCCTGCCGCCCGTCGCGCGACCGCTACTATGACGATCATGTCGCCCGTAATCTAATCCTGTCTGCGACGCCTCCAACGGCAAGCATGGAGCAAGACGCCCATGCCGATTGACCGGAGAAAGACTGGAGAAAGAAGGGGCCACGATACTGCGTATCGGACCCGCAATTTTCATACACACCCCACGCACGGGTGCATTGAGGATTTCTGCGGGTTTGAAGGGATGCGGATAGCATCTCGTTCAAGTCAGTTGCCCAGAACCCCGGCAATTCCGCCATTCTTCGCGATGTCGGATAGCATCGCAACCGGAGCGGGGCGATGAGCGCGCGGGCGCAGACGGTGCGCCTCAGCCCGTCGCAATACCGGGTGCTGGCTGACTTCGCCAAACGTCGAGGTCTTTCCGACTACGCCATGCTGGCGCGGGTCGTGGAAGCAGGCCTTCTCTCCCTGCTCCACGGCACCGACAAGGAAACCGATGTTGCCGAACTGGCGCGCGAGATCGGATCGATTTCGGAGCGCCTCGCCGAGGTCGAAAGGGTGCTCGACCGGACCCTGTTCACGGCCTGTGCGGCCTACGCTTACGCGCGCCATGCGGCGCTGGGAACGAAGAAATCCGACGAGACAATCGCAGCAGAAGCGCGCGCCGCGTTCGAGCGCCAGCGTTCACTTGCACTGGAGATCGAGCCATGAGCACGGGAGTAGATTTTGTCACCCGCGCACACGCCCTTTGGCGCGTGCGCATGGCGCAATGGCAGCAGCGCTTCGGCTTCTTTTCGAAGCTGATCCTGGCCTCGACCGGGGCAGGGGCGATCATCGCACCGCAGTTCATGATGCTCCCCGCAGAGCTCAGGGTCGCGAGCCAGTGCTTTGGCGCGAAACTGCTCACCCTGCTTGGTGAAATGGCGGGCAAGGACATGATGATGAACGTGTCGATGGAGGGCAAGCACTGGACCGTGTCCGCGTCCGGCTTCGCCAGCGATCCATTTATTGAAGGTACGCTTTGGAAAGCCGTGAAGGTATCGAGCGGAGGCGCGTTCCTCGGACTTGTCATTGGCTTTCTGGCCGTCTGGCTGATCCAGCGCACCATGTCCGAACAGGGCAAGGATACGCTGGCCGATCGAGTTCTTGGCGGGACCCGCCTCGCGAGCGAAGACGATGTCGCTTCACAGACCGCGCGGTATTGTGGCACGAATGCCTTGCGCATCGGCCCGGTGCCGATCCCGCGCCGGATCGAGACCCGCCATTTCGCCTTTCTCGGTACCACCGGCAGCGGCAAGACCACTGCCCTTCGCCAGATGCTCGATGGCATCGAGCGGCGCGGCGAAGCGGCGCTGGTCTATGACACATCGGGCGAGTTCATCGCCCACTATTACAACCCCGCGCGCGGCGACATCATCCTCAATCCATTCGATGCACGCTGCGCATTCTGGACGCCCTTCGACGAGATATCGCACCCCGCCGATGCCGACCGGATAGCGCGCCAGCTAGTCTCGGAAACGAGTAGTCAGGACGACGATGTCTGGCTCGAAACGAGCCGCATTCTCGTCGCCAACATGATCCGCTCGCTCTGGGCGGAAAAGAACTGCAGCCTCGAAGCCCTGCTCGAAGCATTGCAGGTCAAGGACAAGGAGCAGTTGAAGGAGTGGCTGGGGCATACTTCGTCGGCTCGCACCTTTGCCAATGACGCCGACCGCGCCACCGGTAGCGTCCTCTTCATGCTCGCCAAGGCGGCGAACCTGATCCAGTTCCTCAAGGTCGAAGATGAGGGAGAGGAGCGCTTCGCCTTCCGCGACTTCATCGCCAAGCTGGACAAGTGCGAGGGTGCAAAGCCCTGGATCTTTGTCCCTCGCAAGGAAGACTATTTCGAAGCGTCCAAGCCGCTCATGGCGTGCTGGCTCGAATGCGCGGCGAGTGCAGTGCTTGGTCTGACGCCATCGCCAGACCGCCGCATCTGGTTCGTGCTTGACGAGCTGGCCGACCTGCCGCGTGTCGAGAACCTGGCTCGCCTTCTTCCGGAGGGTCGCAAGTTCGGCGCAGCGATCGTGCTCACTTTTCAGGCACTCGGCCAGATGCGCAATCGCTACGGGGCGAACATCGCAGAGGCCATGCTGGCCTGCTGCAACACCAAGCTGTTCCTGCAAACGGTCGATCAGGAAACCCGCAAATGGGCGAGCGAGACCATCGGCCAGTGCGAGGTGGAATTGCGCGTTGCCACCGACACACTGTCGATTGGCAACGAAGTGCCGCGCACGACCATCGCTACCCAGCGACAATTCCGGCCTGCCGTCCTGGAAAGCGAACTTAGGCTGAGTCCGCATCAGGGCTATCTGCTACTTCCCGATGGCCTGCCAGTCGCGCGTATCGGTCTTACCGCAGATCACATCACCCGGCGCGGCGAGCCTCGTCAGCCCGGTTACGTGCCGGGCGATCCGGCAGGGACGCTATGGAGACGGGTAAGCGAGATCGCGAAAGGTGCCGAGCCCGACGCGAAGCCGGGACCAGTATAAATGGTCGCCTCAGTCTCGGCCCTGACGAGTGCCGGGCAGGCCGCGAGCTATTACGAAGCCGACGATTACTATGCCGAAGGCGGCATGGCTCCGTCCGAATGGTTTGGTGAGGCAGCAGAGAAGCTCGGGCTTTCAGGCGAGGTCGATCGCGAGAAGTTTGCCGAACTGCTCGAAGGTCGCCTTGCCGGGCAGCAGCTTGGCACCACACGCGATGGCAAAGTCGAGCACCGGCCAGGCTGGGACATCACCCTGTCCGCGCCCAAGTCGGTGTCGATAATGGCTGAGGTTGCCGGAGACAGGCGGCTGATCAAAGCGCATGGCGCGGCGGTGAAAGTGGCGCTCGCCCATGTCGAGAAGCACATGGCGGCAACCCGGATCAGACAAGGCGGCGAGGTCCGGCGCGAAGCGACCGGCAATCTCGCCATCGCCACATTCCGCCATGCCACGAGCCGGGCGCAGGACCCGCAGCTGCATACCCATGCCGTTGTGATCAATGCCACGCAGGACAAGGATGGCAACTGGCGCAGCCTGGAGCCGCGCGCCTTCTACCAGCTGCAAAAGGAAATAGGTGCGATCTACCGGCAGGAGCTGGCGCACGGCGTTGCCGCGCTGGGTTACCGGATCGAGACGGGCAAGGACTCGCTCTTCGAAATCGCAGGCGTTCCTGAGAAGGCCATCGATGCGCTGAGCCAGCGCACCGCAGCAATCGATGCCCGGCTTGCCGAGCGCGGCACGAGCCGCGCGGAGGCAAGCGCCGCCGAAAAGCAGATCGCCGCGCTCGATACCCGTGAAGCCAAGACCAGTGCGGATCATCGCAGTTTGCGGGCCGACTGGCGGGCAACCGCCGATGCCAATGGGTTCGACAAGGCAGTGCGAGACAGGCTGATCGGTCAAGCGAGAGAGCGGACCAGGAGCAGCGATGCTACTGCCAGCCCCGATCTGCTGGCACGGCAGGCAGTGGCTTGGGCCGCTGCAAAGCTGTCCGAGCGAGAGGCTGTGTTCTCGGCCAGCACGCTAGCGCGCGAGGCCGGAGACTTTGCCTTTGGCAAGGCCGGGCACAGCACAATCAGCGCAGCGATTGCCGAGGCCGGAGAACGCGGCGAGCTTGTCCCGCGCGCTTTCCTGGACCGGCGCGGCGCGGAGTTTGCCGGGTTTACTACCTCGCAGGCTATCGAAGCCGAGCGAACCATGCTGCGACTGGAGGAAGCCGGGCGCCGCATGGCGCAATCGCTCGCCAGTCCGGTGGCAGCAGCACGGACCATCGAGCGCGCTGCACGGCAGTCGGCACGATCCGGTCATGCCTGGACCGAAGACCAGAAGCGGGCGACCGCAGACCTGCTCACATCGCGGGACCGGATCACCGCAGTTCAGGGCTATGCCGGGACGGCCAAGACGACCACCGTTCTTGCCACCTATGCCCGTGAGGCCAGGCGGCATGGATTGGCCGTGACTGCGCTCGCGCCGACCGCATCGGCAGCAACCGTTCTCGGCGAAGCGCTCGGTTTGCGAAGCGATACGGTAGCGCGGCACTTGTTGGCACCCGAGGCGGAGACAGAGGGCAAGGAGGCCGTCTGGATCGTCGATGAGGCCTCGATGCTTTCGGCACACGACATGGCAAAAATCATGACCCGTGCTGACAAGGCCGGAGCCAGGCTTGTTCTTGTCGGCGACGTCAAGCAGCTGGGATCGGTCGGCGCTGGCGCTGCCTTTGCCCAGTTGCAGCAGGCAGGCATGACGACCGCGAAGCTTGCCGAAGTCGTCCGGCAGACCAACGCCGAAACCCGCGAAGCCGTGATGGCCTCAATCGAAGGCCATGCAGGCAAGGCCCTTGCAGCTTTGGAACGCGGCGGCGGCAAGGTGATCGAAGGCGCAACACCGGATGAGCGCCTTGGAGCGATGGCCCGGCACTATCTGGCCATGTCGCCCTCAGAGCGCACGCGAACGCTGGTGATCGAACCATCGCGCGAAGGTCGCGACAGGCTCACCGGTATGATCCGCGCAAAGCAGACCGAGCGCGGCGAGCTGTCGGCGGAGGCCGTGCGGTTCGACGCGCTTGAAGCGAAGGGTCTCACCCGTGCCGAGGCGCGCGAGGCTGCAAGCTATGCCATTGGCGATGTCGTCCGATTCAGTCGCGACTATACGGCCAAGGGCGTGCGCCGCAGCGAGAGCTTTGCAATTGCCGCTGTCGATCCCGAGCGCGGGCGCGTCGTTCTGGAAGGCCGCGATGGACGGTCGCTGGACTGGCATCCCCGGCAATGGGGCGCGGGCAAGGCCGAGGTGTTCGAGCCGAAACCGATGGAACTCCGCACCGGCGACCGCGTGCAGTTCACCCGCAACGACCGCGAGGCCGGGCGAGTCAATGGCTTGGGCGGGGCCGTTACCCATATCGATTCCGACCGTGGCCGGGCGACAGTAGAGCTCGCCAATGGGCGCGAGCAGAAGCTCGATCTGTCCGATCCTCGCGACGCCCATTTGCGTCACGCCTATGTCCAGACCGCATACGCCGCGCAAGGCCAGACTGCCGAACGCGTCCTGATCCATGCCGACAGCCGCTCCACCAATCTGGTCGATCAGAAGATGCTGTATGTTTCGCTGTCACGCGCCAGAGCCGGGGCGGTGGTTGTCACCGACGATAAGGACCGGCTCGTCCGCGCGATCTACGAACGCGCAGGCGAAAAGCAGACCGCCATGACCGCGAGCGCTCCCGAGGCCGTCAAGTCAAAGGTGATGGATGCTGGATTGGGGTGAGGTCGCGACCCCCATCGCGCCACCTTTTGGGACCCCACAAGACCACCACACATGTCGAAATTATGTCTGGCATAACTTCCCCATAATTCCTCGTTTCTCACTACATTTAGAAAATGTATTGCGTATCAAGAATTCATTGTGCATATATCTCCCGCGAATCGAGATTGTCAGGGGACTATGGGTGAGCAGGAAACGCGAAAAGTTCGTCGAGCTGGCGGAAAAGAGAGTGAACAACGCGATCAAGCAAATCCAGCTGATCGGAAATCTGTCGAACACCGGTAACTACGAGTTCAATGAGTCGGACTATCAGAAGATATTCCGTGCAATTGATTCGGAAGTGCGTGAAATGAAACGCAAGTTTACTGAGGCTGGCACTGGCTCGAAGGGCAAGTTTTCTCTGGGGGGAAGCAACTGATGTGGCATTTTCGAGAAGCCGCCTACGAGGACACCATTGCGGAATCCAAGCTCAACGAGTTTTTCTCAGGCGAGCCCAGCGAAGCGATTGTCCGGGAATCTTTTCAGAACTCTCTGGATGCAATCGACAATCACTCTGCTCCGGTTCGGATTGTTCTGACACTGGGCAGCGCTGCGGCTGCCGGTTTCCCGGAGGCATACGAGACTCTCGGCGAGCACTGGCAAGCGGCGAGGCACGAATCAGGCGCCCCAACTTCTACCCGCTATCTCCTGATCGAGGACTTCAACACCAAGGGCCTCCTTGGCCCGATCGACAAGGAGGAGAAGCCTCACGACAGCCTATACAGTTTCTGGTGGGAAGAAGGCCGGTCCAAAAAGCGTACGGGCAGCGGGGGAAGCCATGGCGTCGGGAAGAGCACGCTCTCCGGCGCGTCCAATTCCAACGCTTTTCTTGCGCTGACACGGCGGTCTGACGGTGACGAGCTACTTATCGGCTATTCCATCCTCCCTCCGCATGAACTCGGTCCAAAGGAGTACCTGGGCTACGCAAGATTCGGCAAGCGCGTTGACCGGCCAAGCGACGGAGCGAAGGTGATCTATCCCTACACCCGTGCAGAAGACGGTGAGGTCATTGGACGCTTTCGCAAGCATGCGGCTCCGAAAAGAACCGATGAGAACGGCCTGTCGGTCTTCATTCCCGATGTACGCGATGAGATCAATGAAGATTCATTGCTCCAGGCGGTGGTCGAGAACTTCTTTTTCCCGATCATCAAGCAGAGCCTCGTTGTCGAAATTTGCAATGCGGCAACGGGTCAGTCAGTCGTCATCGAGAAGTCGAATATCCTGTCGCTTGTCGAAGGTGGTGAATACTCCGAGGAGTTTCGCTCTACGATCGAAGTCTCGCTCGAAGCCACCAGGCTCGCGAGCAAGAACGAGTTCTTTTTCCTGCGCAGCGACTTTGGCCTCAGCAGCGAAAACACGCTTTCGGCCGAGGCGTTCAGCGACGCGAATGTGAAGAAGATGCAGGAAGCCTTCGAGAACGGCGACGTCGTATCAGCGCGTATCGAGATTCCGCTGACTCTCTCGGATGGCAAGACAGTAAGCGGCTATGCCGACCTTTTTGCGAGGGGCGGGGAAAAGGGAGGCTCCAAGACCTACAAGGCCTTCCGGGGCAACATCCTTATCGAGAAAGAGAAGTGCCGTGCAGCGCAGCCATTTTCGGTTCTGATCCTCGATATCTTCAATGATGACGAGGGCAACGAACTTTCGGAATACATGAAGTATGCCGAGGACCCGGGACATACCGAATGGAAGAACTCGGCGCAGCGCCGTAGTCAAGGGCGCTACCCGGGTTCGGAAACCTGGCAACGCCACCTCGTCCAGAAACTCGGAAGTGCTTTCATTGCCATCCTGACGGGAACAGACGATCAGGAACAGATCGACGGCTTCGCCGACGATATCTTCTTTGTCGAGAAGGAAGTTGGACCCGATGAACCCGGGGTGCCCGGCGGCAACCACGGCCAGAGACCCGGCACGACCGCTCCTGTTCCTCCTGACATTCCAGCACCGTCCCCACAGCTGTTCCGCATCCAGAGGCTGGCAAACGGTCGCGCCGCCATTGCAGGCACCGAACACCTCAAGGAAGCGATCGAGAAATCCGGGCCGGTTCGCGGGAGGGTCTGGGCCGCAAATATCATCTTCGGAAAGAGCAAGTCCAACTGGCGCAAGCACCATCACGCGTCGGATTTCGATTTTGCCGAGGATGGCGTCGTCGAAAGCAAGGGCGCAAGCATCACTGTCAGGTCACCCAACAGCCTCGATTTCATCGCCGAGAGCGAAGAGTTCGAAATCGGGTTCAATGGATTTGACCCCAACCGCGACGTTCACATCGACGTCCGCAAGGTCGCGGAGGCTACGCAATGACCGCTGCCAGTCTGAACTTCACGAAACGCCGCAAGATTAAGTCGGCCTTTGTCGATATTCGCGTCATCGAGCGTTCGGAAGCCTATATCCGCGTGCGAGTCAGCGTGGATGCCAAGGTCCTGAAGACCGACGCAGACTATCGTCTGGTCCTCGATGGCTTTGATCGTGGTCGCCACCAGAGGAACACGATCACGAACCCCGCTGGAGACGATCTCGACTTCACCGGTTTTCCTGTCGATGCCTCACTCAGGTTCAAGGTCCGGCAGGTCGCTATTGGCTCTGACGAAGGTCGCGTGCTCGCCGCGACCGCCGACATTCGCCCCGTGGAGATTGAGGGCAAGGTTCAACGGGAACCTTTTATCATCCCTGAACCAGATGATCTCGGCTCGCTTCCCTGGTGCATCCAGTGGGAGGGCGACGTCGCCGATCCCCGTCTCGTTATCAACCGGAAGCTGGATGATATTTTCGGTTCATGGCAAGATCCTGTTCTTCAGGCACTCTATCTCCCTGCGATGCTGCGCGAGCTCCTGACCGGACTCATTTGCCGCGTCGAAAGCGAAGATGAACTGGACGAGGGGACAATTGGGGGACGGATCATCGCGTTCTGCAAGGAGCGTTTCGATGCCGAACTTCCATCCGGCACGTTCAGCGGCCCGGACGGCAACCGGGACGAATGGCTCAAATGGGCCGAGGAATGCGTTGTCGAGTTTGCTGAAACCAAATGGCGCAAGGACAAGACCCTGTTCGATCTGATGCTGGAGGAAGGGAAATGAGCGAGTTCGCTTGCACGCAGGTGATGCGTTTCACGGAGCAGGGGCTCGCTACGGTTCGTCTCGCAATCGAAGGCCTCCGCGATCAGGGCTCCACCAAGAAGGGCAGCCAAGGGACACCGATCTCTTCCGAGGAACTGGATACGCTTTCCCAGCTGGCGCTCAGGCAGGACCTTGTCGAACCTTACGACGAAAAGGCCGAAATCGACACGAGCAAGCAGTTCGAAAGCCGCTATGACATGGGCCGCTATCTTGCTGGCCTAATTACCCATTCTCAGGCCGAGCGTGATGCCGGGCTTTGGACCTGGATCAGTATGGTCTATCTCAGCCAACTACTTGCGAGGCGAAAGGACGGAATGTCCCTTCTCGGTAGTGAATACCGTTATATCCCCGACGACAACCGGTTGAGGTATTATCGCCATCTGGCAAAGATGGCGTGGTCTATTTTCAGACAGTACGGCGAAAAATCGAAGCTGTTTTTGTCAGTGTCATGCAGCACCCATTCGGATTTTGTCGAGCAATCGCAAAAGGATGAAGTTCGCTCAAATCCTCACCTTATCGAGCTATGTCTCGACCTGTTTTACGATGAGAAAGCGGCAAAATTAAAGAAGGGAGTGGCCAGCTCTGTGGCCACGCCGGGAAGCTTCCGGCGTCTTGTTTCAGTTATTTCGCCGCAGCTATACATGAACTTCGACCTCTACGAGATGCCCTCTCAAAGAATTCAGGATATTCTGCCGCGAGAATTCGAGAAGTGGTTCGAAAAGGCGGCGTGAGCAGATATTGGCAAGCTACCCTGCCGGGCAACCTGCTCTATCCGCTAGCGCGGACCAGGCCTGTAGTCCCGTCCCATTCGGGTGACGATCAGGAGCAGTTTGAAGCGGAGCGGGAATTCCTGGTGGACGCGCTCTGTCCCGCGCATTCTGCGCTCCTGAGGGCGCGGCATTCCTGAGCTAACCCGCAGGCACTCTTGCCTCTCTCATTGCCGGAGGCCCGCTGGCGCACTGATCGCGCGCGCAGGACCTCCGTCGGCTTCGCGCCGTTGCAAGGGTGCCGATGTTTGTTGGATCGTAGGGCGATCCCTGGCGGGAACACCAAGGGCTTTGCCCTCTCGTTCCCGAAACCGGAAATAGACGCCCCCGTGTGGCAGGCTGTGCCCGCTGGCCCGCGCCAGGGCATCGATTCCGGTTTTCCCTCCCCCTCCCATCCTCGCCGGAAGGCAGGCCGCATGCCGCGTGTCGGATGCGGCTTTCAGCCGAAGGAGGGCAGAAGATGGGTGACCTGATCTTGAACTATCGCGCTTGCGGAGCCGAGTGCCGCGAGGACTGGTTGCGGATGCTGGCCAATGAGAACGGCTTGCCGTTCGGGACGGTGCAGCGTCTGGCCGAGAAACTGGGCGAGCGGGAGGATTTCGGCGAGCTGGTTAACATTTGCGAATGCGGCGGGAGGGTTCAATGAGTGCTGGCACTCTTTCCCGCAGCGAGCGGCTTGCCCGGCTCAATGATAGGGCACGGCAGGCGATGGGCCTTGCCTGCGTTGCCGTGGCGACCGAGGGATTCCGGGCCTTGCCCGAGCAAGATCAGTCGCGGGTGCGCGAACTGGTCGAGACCTTCGACGCCTTCACGCCGGACAATGATCCTTATGGCGAGCGCGATTTCGGGGCGATCTATAAGGATGGCGATGGTCGCTGGACGACCACGCGGCCAGCGCGGCCTGCCGAAACCGTGTTCTGGAAGATCGATGCCTACGACCGCGATTTGCAGTTCGGCAGCGAAGACCCCGCCAACCCTGCCGTTACCCGACGGGTGCTAACTATCATGCTGGCCAGCGAGTACTGACCGGAAGTGTCCTGTGGAAATTTGTTCCACGGGACTCTTGCAGATGTTCTGCAAATGTTTCATCACTGGGTCTGAATTGGACATCTTGTCCTTTCCAGACCCAGTGGAGATGCCCGTGCTTGATCGCCGCACCGAGTTTACCAGACTAAGGGAATGCGCCGGATTGTCGATCGAGGAGGCAGCACAGCTGCTCCACGTGACCGAACGAACGATCAGACGCTACGAGACTCCTGGATCACGCGGAACAGATCCATCGCCGCTGGCGATGGATTTCGTTCGCCGTATGGCACAGGCCGCTGCGCGTGCGAACTTTGTGGAACGCGAAAAGCCAGCTTTCCGTTTCATTGACCTCTTTGCAGGGATCGGAGGTTTGCGGAAGCCGTTCGAGGAGATTGGCGGAAAATGCGTGTTCACCGCCGAGTGGGACCGCTGGTCACGCAAGACCTATGCCGCCAACTATCCTGACAACCCCTTCGATCACGAGTTCGCTGGCGACATCCGGCCCTATGCCGACGAGCCCTGGAAGGTTCCCGAGCATGACGTCTTGCTTGCCGGTTTCCCTTGCCAGCCATTCTCGATTGCGGGGGTGTCGAAGAAGAACGCGCTTGGTCGACCTCACGGTTTCTTGTGCGATACGCAGGGGACGCTTTTCTACGACCTCGCCAAGATCATCGCCCATCATCAGCCCAAAGCATTCCTGCTTGAGAACGTGAAGAATCTCGAGCGGCATGATCGGGGCCGGACTTTCGCCACCATCATGCATGTGCTCACACAGGAGCTCGGCTACAAGGTCCAGTACCGGGTAATCAGTTCCGCGCCCTGGGTTCCCCAGAAGCGCGAGCGCGTGTTCATTGTCGGTTTCCGGGAAGAGACTGATTTCAGCTTCGATGACCTGGCATTGCCCGAGAGCCGGGAGCCCGTGCTGGGCGACATTCTGGAAGAAGATGTAGACGCTAAGTATACGCTGAGCGCGCATCTATGGGGCTACTTGCAGGGGTACAAGGAGAAGCACGCGAAGAAGGGCAATGGCTTCGGCTATTCCGTCTTCGGTCCCGGCGATGTTTCGCGTACGCTCTCGGCGCGCTATCACAAGGACGGGTCCGAATGCCTGGTTCTGCAACCTGGCAACCGGCCCCGCAGGCTGACCCCGCGCGAGTGCGCGCGCCTCATGGGTTTCGATGAACCGCAAGGCAGCGACTTCATTATCCCCGTTTCTGACACGCAAGCCTATCGCCAGTTCGGCAATGCCGTGGTGGTGCCCGTAGTCCGCGCTGTAGCCAGGATCATGGCCCCCCATATTGTGGGCGAGCCCGCTGCGAAGGACGTTGTCAGCGAACAGGTTCGCGAACCGGCCTACGCCCATGGCTGACGTGGTCTCACCGGCTGTCCGCAGCCGGATGATGGCCGGAATCAGGGGCAAGAATACAAAGCCGGAGATTATCGTCCGGCGCGGATTGCATGCACTCGGCTTTCGCTATCGCCTTCACGACCGCAAGCTGCCTGGAAAGCCGGACCTTGTGTTTCCGGCGCGACAGGCAGTGATCTTCGTACACGGCTGTTTCTGGCATGGGCACGACTGCCATCTTTTCAAATGGCCTTCGACACGCGAGGATTTCTGGCGGGCCAAAATCACCCGAAACCGCGCGAATGATCGCAAGCATTCTGCGGCACTGAACAAGGCTGGCTGGCGTCAGGCGACTGTTTGGGAATGCAGCCTCAAGGGCAAGACGCGTTTAGCCGATGGGCAACCCGTGAGACTGCTCGCGGACTGGCTTCGATCGGACCAGGCGTCTATCGAGATCCAAGGACAGAACACGTCCGGACGGAGCGCAGATGCCTGAACAGTTTGACCTTTTCGCGGAAGATGGCAGCAGCCTTCTTGCAGAGCTGCTGCGCACGTCGCGCGAACTCTTCGTCAAGAAGCTGTCCAACAACGACCGCGACTGGGCGCGACTGACCAACAAGCACCAGGGCGGTGTCTACGTCCCGCCAACTCAGCGCGACAGCGGCTTCTTCCCGCCTCTTGTCGCCAAGGAACGGGACGACCCGGAAGCCGATGAAATAAGGGAAGCGTGGTTCCGGACCGATTGGCCACAGTACGGAATCGAAAGGAAGACCCGTCTGGTGCATTACACCAGCAAGGGTCCTGAGACCCACATGACGCGGGTACCCAAGGAGGCATTCGCTGAATTGTCCCCCGCTTCCTGGCTTGTGATGTCCAGGGCAGACGAGCGCGGAGAGCAGCGCTACATTTGCCTGACGGTCGATTCCGCCTCTGACGACGCGACCGTCCTTCTCGACACACTGGGTATCGATGCCGCTTTCACGGTAGGGATCCTCGATCCGGCAGCTGTGGTCGCGCGCGAACGTGACGAGATACTGGACTTCGCAGAAGAAGTGGCGCTGGCATGGCTCGCAGGCGAGATCGCCGGTTTTGCGGACAATAGGGCCACAATGCCTGCGACCGCCGAACTCGCCCTCTTGGCGCGGGCGAACTTTCTTGATCGCTACAAACTACCTTCGCTCAATCCTTTCGAGCTGGAGTTTCCTGGCGACGCGGTCCGGGAGATCAGCCGCAAGATCGAGTGGGACCTCTTCCGAGAATTCCAGCGCCGGGAGCGCGGAGTTGAGCTGGTTCGTATTGTGCTCGGTGATGAGCCGATCAAGCCCGACATGAAAGGCGTCGTGCGGCGTCTGGTCGACGCCACAGGCGCGGTCGACCGCTTGATGCTGTCGGCCAGCCAGCAACGCAAGTCACGCGCCGGATACTCGTTCGAGCACCACATCGAGGCCATGCTTGAAGCGGGCAACATTCCTTTCGCCAAGCAGGTCGTTATGGACGCGAAAAAGCGACCTGATTTTGTGCTTCCATCGCTTGCCCATCTCAAGAAGCCGTACGAAGGTGCGCAGCGCGGGCTTATTCTAAGTGCGAAGACCACCCTTCGCGAGCGCTGGAAACAGGTCCAGCGTGAAATGGGCGGCAGCGATCTCTTTCTCGCCACGGTCGATGAATCGATCGCAGCCAATGCGATCGAGGATATGGCATCGATGGGCATCAACCTTGTCGTGCCGGAAACCCTCAAGAAGTCGAGGGACACCGAATATGTTCGCCATGACAACGTGCTCGACTTCGCCACGTTTTTCCGTGGGGAACTGCAGGTGAATCGTTTGCCTGCCTGGGCCTGATAACTCTTCGTTGCCTTGGCCTCGTATTGAGCACCCTCACTGCCCGCACGCGGCCAGCCTTCAATGCCCGGCCCGCGCCGGTTCGCTCCGCTCACCCGTGTTGGACATGAATCCTGCCCTTGGCCGTACGTCCTTCCTGTTTGGTGCAACGAGCCACCAGACACGAAAGGAAATTATCATGGCACGCAGCAATACCGCACCCGCTCAGGAGACCAATCCGCCGGACTTCCTCGCCTGGCATGTAGCCAACAAGGGCGACAAAGGGTTCTGGACCCGCATCGGAGCCGCATGGTTCCACCGCGACCGCAAAGGGCTTTCGCTTCAATTAGAAGTGGTGCCGATCAATGGCCGGATCGTCCTGCGCACGCCGCTGGACGACGAGAAGAAGGAACCGGGCGCCTAGCGCCCGGCCTTCGGTCAAACGGACAGAATTGGATCACCCCAGACTGTTCGGTTTTGGCAGTCTGAACATGAAATCAAACAACCCATAGTTTGACGTTCCGCGACGAATGGGAAAAAGTTATGCCAATATCCAACTGAACGCCTTCATCGCAACAATTGGGAATTAGGCACGAACGTGAGCGTCGCTGACGACATCAAGAAGAACTCTTCCGAGACCTTCGGGACGAAATGGACCGTGCGCGATGGCCAGGTGGTGCCAAGCGCCAACGATTTAAAGTTGAAGAACGACGCTGTCCGTTTCGAAACCGCCACCGTGCTTTACGCTGACCTCGACCAGTCTACCGATCTGGTTGAGACGAAAAAGTGGGAATTTGCAGGTGAGGTATACAAGACGTTCCTTTACGCTGCCTCGCGTCTGATCCGCCATCACGGCGGGACGATCGTGTCCTACGATGGTGATAGGGTCATGGGGGTGTTCATAGGAGATAGACAGCGAAACGAGGCGGTCTCCTGTGCCCTGAAGATCAACTACGCGGTAAAAAACTACGTCCAAGCAGAGAAAGAAAAGCGTTGGACTGGTGACTTCAAGATCCGCCATGTGATCGGCATCGACACATCGGAGATACGCGCCGCACGCACAGGTGTTCGTGGCGACAACGACCTGGTGTGGATAGGCACCGCTGCAAATCTCGCTGCCAAGCTTACATCGCTTAGCGCAGATCAGCCGACCTGGATCACAAAACGGGTTTACGACTACCTCGATGGTTCGCAGAAGCTTGGGTCCAAAGGCGAGAATATCTGGAAGAGCTGGAAATGGAACCAGCACAACGACGAGGAGATCTATTCCTCGACCTATTGGAGGCAGTTCAGTTGAGCGGAATAATCGATCGTTTTCAGGGCGACGCAGGACGCGGCAATCTCATTGACGCAATGCTGCAGCAACAGATCGTGAGCGGTAATCGCGAACTTGCCGAGGAACTCGCCGATAGAGCCGAGATCATCGAGGTCCCCGAGGGCGAAGCGATCATCTCGCAAGGCGGCAACGACAACGATCTCTTCCTGATTGTAGCTGGCAGCTTTAGGATCGTCGTGAATGGTCGTGATGTGGCTTCACGAGGGCGAGGTGACCATGTCGGTGAGATGGTAGTCGTCGAGCCATCTCAGCGTCGGTCAGCAGACGTCGTAGCCACTGAGACTGGGCTGGTCGCCAAGATCACGCACGCCGACGTCACTGATGTCGCCTCACGCTATCCTGACATCTATCGAGTCATCGCCAGGACACTGGCGCGCCGCCTGCTCGAACGCAACAAGCTGGTTGGACAGCACCGCGAAAAAATCCGGGTCTTCATTATTTGCTCGGTAGAAGCGCTGGCTGTCGGGCGCATCATCGAGAACGCGTTCGAGCATGACGATTTCGTGGTGCGGCTATGGACGAACGATGTTTTCAAGGTCGCCAGCTACGCTTTAGAATCACTGGAGACCGAAGTCGACGATTCCGATTTCGCCATAGCGATCGCGCATAGTGACGACGTCACTCTGTTCCGGGATCAGGAATGGCCTGCGCCTCGGGACAATGTGATCTTCGAGCTCGGGCTTTTCATGGGCCGCCTTGGCCGCAAACGAGCAATTTTGATGGAACCGCGCGAGGAAAAGGTAAAGTTGCCCAGTGATCTTACTGGCGTAACAACTATCCCTTACTCCTTCGAGGCCGGCAAGGATGCCGCGGCACTTATGGCGCCAGCATGCAACACCCTTCGCGACCACATTAAGGAATGGGGGCCGTTCAACGGCTGAGACTTGGTCTGCCTGTTGGTAACCCCCAACATGTGCACTGAAGAGCTGGTTAGGCTGGATAAAATTTAGATGTTCCGCTAACGTTCCAGCCGTCAACAGGTCGCAGCCATTCGGTGATTCGCGATAATCTGGGAGGCTGCATACAATGGCGTGGAATGAGGATCGTGCCCGGAAAAGGATCCGGGATTTCATGGACAGCGTGCCGGAAGGCGACATCAAGGTCGAAGATTTTCGCACCTTCCTCACCGAGGCTCGGGTGCAGAAGGGGATGGCCGCCGACGCCTCCATCCGTGCGGCCCTGGTCGATATCCCACGCAATAGGGCAATCACCACGGACGCCGTTCACGTCTACGCTAATCTCATCGACTTCAACGGTGTATTGACAGAGGCGGGACGCGAAACCGAAGCAAGCCATAAGCGGGCGCTGGAATTTCTCCATGCGCATTACCAAGGCTGTGACGAACTCATCGACGAATTCGAGATGCAGCGCGTGGATTTCCACGGCTCGAGGCTGCACGCCGTGGTTCTTTCCCCCGAAGGCGCAGAGAACGAGGGCGAACGTGTTCGCGTCGCCGTCGCCTTTTCCGCTGCGTTTAGGGAAATGGTTGAGAGGCTCGGCGACAAGCATCCGAACTTCAAGACCGGTGTCTGCATCGGCATCGACAGCGGTCCTGCTGTCGCCATTGATTCGGGTCGGCGTGGCGAGCGTGAGCCGCTCTTTATAGGAAGCCCTGCCAATCACGCTGCCAAACTCGCTGATGGGACTGAAGAAGGCCTGAACCTCAGCCCGAAGGCGGCCTCGGCTATTGGGCAAGCGGCCGAACCGCTCGCCAAGAGCGTTTTCCTCAACGAAGAGATCGAGCGTCGCTATCTTGGCGATGAAATAACGACAGCAGGCGTTCGGCAGAGTGCAAACGACAGGCTCGAAAAAGCATATGCTGCGGTCCTCGAAAGCCTCGACGCGCGCAGCAAGTCAGACAATGGCGAGGCGGTATTCCGATTCCATCACAAGGAACCGCCGCTCAAGGACCTGGTCTACGCGGACCATCCGCCGAGCAACTCAATCCGGATGGAACTGGCATCGATCTTCGCGGACGTGGACAACTTCACGGCTTATATCGACAATGCCATCGCGACGGGCGGGATCGCCGAGGCTGTGGCCAATCTACATGTGATCCGCGCCGAGATGGGCGCGGTCTTGCGCGACGACTTCGCCGGACGAAAGGTGCGCTATATCGGGGACTGCGTCCATGGTCTGCTTGCGGAAGGAAGCAAGACCGAAACCCACGCAATGGATACAATGAAGAAGTCGGTGGACGCTGCAGCAGGGCTTCGCTCCTCCTTCGAACTGTGTCGCGAAATGCTGCCTGGAATTGAAGATCTGGGCCTTGCCATCGGTATCGATTACGGCACAACGCCGATCTGTCGGCTCGGTCTGCGCGGCGATGCTAGTGTTCGCGCAGCCGCCAGCCGGGCGACCTGCGTTTCCGAAGCGGAACAGCGGCGTTGCAACGGGATGGAGACAGCGCTCGGCGAGAATGCATATCGTAATTCGCCCGCAAGCGTTCGCGAAGCCTTCGGCGACGAGCGGATCTTCCAGAATCTAAATGCAGACACTGCTGAGGTAATTCTGGGGACCATGTCTTCGCCCTACATCAACACAGGAGCGGACGCCGAGCCAATGCGCGCGCATGAGCCTGAGGCATCCCCGCCGATGCGGGCTCATGATCGCAGGTGAAATCAGCCATCTTCTACCTGGCTGAAACAGCGCCAGCCTGGTTTTCAGTAGAAAAGTCGAATAGAGAGAACCTCGTTGGTCACGCGCGACTGCCCAAGACGCCGTGGGCAGTCGATGGTCTGCACCTGCATATATTCGGGAGGGAGGTTCCACGGGTGCGGGAGGAAGTGCCCGGCACTGACCTGCCATGCCGATGCCCCGAGCGACACATTCAAGGCGACCAAACGTTCTGCTTGGGTCTGCGCTATCTCAAAGTGCAGACGGCGGAGAAGGCTCGACAGTGGTGGGTGCAGCTCAACCAATTTCTTAGATGCCAAGGGGTCGCTGAACTCACGCGAGTTTGGCCCATAAACCAGGCCCTAGATCATGGAGACGCGGGCGAACATCATGAGCGTGCCATCTCGCTTGCTGCCGAAGCAGGTCTGGAGGAAGAGTATGCTTCGGCGCGCCTCGGTGAGCCGAGTTGGCTGACCGATCCCAAGCTGCACCTTTTCGACAAGAAGGGCCGCCCCATAAACGGTCGTGCGCTGTGTCCCCTAGGCTGCAAAAGACGTGCTAGGGGGCGCCAAGTCACGACTCTCCGAACCGACTGCGATAGATGGCAGTTACTCGTCGCTCTCGCCTACGCTGAGCACCAACGTCGTAAAGCTCTCGACAAGTATTGGAAGGCCGTTTTCGCCAGCGGCGAGAAATGCTGCCGAACGATGCGCCGGTGCCCGCTTGCTGCGTACGAAGACAGGCCTGAAGGCAAAAGAGAGGAGAACTAATGAAGGACCTCGATATCATTCAGCGTCAGCTAGATCGAGTTCTTGGATTCTTTCCGCGTGTGGAAGCGAGGATCAACGCCCTGTTCGGCGTGAACACGCTCATCCTCATAATCGCGGCATTGAACGTTTCTGCTGGCGACCTGCAACTCTGGTATGTCACGATTCCTGGGTCGCTTCTTCTCGTCGGCTTGCTCGTGTCCTACTATCACCTGTTCCGCGCCAATTTTCCCGACGACAATGGAGGGGAAAAGAGCCTTATCTTTTTCAAGGAAATACAAAAACGAACGGAAGCGAACTATATCGCGGAATTCCACGAGTGCAGCGAGGCTACGCTGCGGAACGACCTCCTAGGTCAGATCTGGCGTAACTCCTGCATCGTTTGCGAAAAGTACCGGCGCGTGAAACTGGCAATTATCGCCTGTGCTATGAGCGTTGCCCCCTTTGTCGTATTCTTGGTCATCACAGGTGCGATCCACTCCCGGATTCCAATGTTGGGCGGATGATTGAGGAGCCTTGCTTGATCCTCAGGGATGCCAAGCCGATTTTCTATCTTGGTCGGGGCCATAGAAACCTTTTGCTCAGCATCGGTCGAGCGCGGTGTCGGGCATCACAGCGCAGCGAATTGTCTTGGGGAGCGGTCGCTTTTAGGTGCTCTAGCGGATTACTCGGACAACAAAGTAAGGGCTCAAAGCTCCCCATATCACTTTACGTACAGCGGCTCGCTTCACGTTGTCGAAGCTCATCAAGATAGTCGCTCCACCACTGAGCCATCTTCACCCGCTCATCCCAGTAGTTGCCGCGATTGTAGACGCCCCGAATGGCGTTGCTGTCTCCATGTGCGAGCGCGCGCTCGATTGCATCGGGGTGCCAGAGCCCGCTCTCGTTGAGCAAGGTCGAGGCAGTTGAGCGCAGCCCATGGGCGGTCACTTCGTCCTTGGTGAAGCCCATACGCCGGAATGCCGCGTTGATAGTATTCTCGCTCATGGGACGTTGACGCGTATGGAACGCCGGGAAGATGTAGCCCTTGCTGCCAGTAATCGATTTTAGCTCTCGAAACAGCTCCAACACCTGGCATGATAGCGGCACCACATGGGCCCGCCGCGCCTTCATCTTGCCTTCCGGTATTGTCCAGGTGGCCTTGTCCCAATCGATCTCGTGCCACTCGCCATGGCGAAGCTCACCTGGCCGCACAAAGACATGTGGTGCAATCTTGAGGGCGAATTTGGTCGCGGGATAGCATTCGAAATCATCGATAGCACGGAGCAGCCCGCCCAACTTCTCTGGTTCGAGGATCGCCGCGTAGTGCCGTGCTTTGGGCGTAACCAGTGCGCCTTGGAGGATCGATGTTGGATCGGTTTGGCACTGCCCAAGCGCAGCCCCATATCGAAACACTCGGCTTGCGAAGGATCGGCATTTCTTCGCGGTTTCGAGATTGCCTTTGGCTTCGAGCTTCTTGAGCGCAGCAAGCATCAACTGCGGATCGACGTCGTTGATTGGCATATTGCCGATTGCTGGCTTGAGCAGGTCGAGGAACCAGCGCGCCTTGCGCAGCGTGGCTTCCGCCCTGCCTTCGGGCACCATCTTCTCGTCGATATACTTGTTGGCGATGACCTCGAAGGTGTTCTCAGCGCCGAGCCTGATCCTGGCCTTCTTGCGCTTCCGCTCCAGCATCGGATCAATGCCATCCGAAACCTTGAGCCGCGCCCGGTCGCGAAGCTGGCGCGCTTGCGACAAGCTGACTTCTGGGAACGCGCCGATTGGCAGCTTCTTTTCCTTCCCGCCAAAGCGGTACTTGAAATACCAGAGCTTGGAGCCATTCGGCTTCACCAGAAGCAGCAACCCCCGCGAGTCGTATTTCTTGTAAGACTTGTCGGCAGCCCGGAAGCCTTTGATTTCCTGCACATTGAGGCTCATTTGGGGGCCTCACTTTTGTGCAAGTTGGGGCTTTTTGAGCTGGAGCCCCCAGCCGAGGCCCCCACAGACGTTGGAACAAAGCGGAACAAAACAAGACCTCGCTTTCTGCGCTAGAGGTCAAGAATGGCAGAATTCCGCCATTTCTGCAATGTTTTGGAACGTTCTGATGAGAACAAATGGTGCCCAGAAGAGGACTCGAACCTCCACGCCGTTGCCAGCGCCGCCACCTGAAGACGGTGCGTCTACCAATTCCGCCATCTGGGCACACATGCGCGATGCCATGTTGCATCGTGCGGGTAGGGCAGCGCCGATAGCGAGCGTTGCCTTGTCTTGTCAATAACCGGAAATCGGACAAACGAAAAATCGCCTGTTCGGCCCGGTGTAACCCTTTCACGATCACCACATCAGGCCATCCGCGCGGCGGATGATCACGATGCCCGGCGATGCATGAATCGGGCTACTTCTGGTGCGGTCGAGAAGACTCGAACTTCCACGGACTTTCGTCCACAACGACCTCAACGTTGCGCGTCTACCAATTCCGCCACGACCGCACCTGTAGCAAGCGGCGGACCGATCGGAATCGGATACCGCCGCCGGGTAGGCGCGTGCCATTAGCAACGGTTGAGACCCCGTGCAACAGGCTATGAAAGGAAATTTCGCGAACCTGTAAAAAGGTTCGGATCAGCCGGCCTTCCAGCCGATCTCGACCACGCGGGCAGAGGCGGGAACGTCGGTCACGGCTTCGTTGATCGTCAGCGTTTCGCCGGGCGCAAGCTTACGCTTGGGCGGTTCAAGCTCCCACGAATAGACGACGCGTTCCTGCGCGTCGCGCAACACGACCTGGACGTCGGGCACGTACTGCGTCTGGCGGCCCGTGTTCGTTACCGTGCCGCTGGCGGCAAAGTACTGAAGGCCGTTGTCGAGCTTGCGGCGATCCTGTTCCTCGACCGGGAATTCGAGCTGCAGGTCTTCCGATGCCGGCGCGAATGCAACTTGCCCCACCGGCAGCCACGCTGGCGCGCCGTAGTGCCGGACGGCGAAGAAGGCGGCAGCGGCGACAGCAGCCAGCACCAGCAGGATTACGATGATGAGCCGCAGCTTCGACTTGCGCGGAGCAGGCTCTTCGTACTCGTCCCACTCACCCTCTTCATAGGCCGCGGCGGGCATTTCGGGTGCGGGCGGCGATGGCACATGCTCTACCGCAGCGGGTGTCGGCGTGTCGGCCGGGCCATCGAATTCGGGAACCTCGGGCCAGGCCTCTGCATCGCCAGCGCCTTCGGCATAAGGCTCGGGCGTGCCCGGCATCGGCTGCGGCGGCATATCGGGCTGCTCGAACGTCGGCTCTGGCGCAGGTCCGTGGCTGGCTCCGCCGCCATAATTCGTCCCGCCATCGAAGCTGGGCGCTGGCGGCACGGGCGGCGCGGGAGGCGCATCGTATCCGGGCGACGCTGGCGGCGAAGCGGGCTGTTCGGGCGCATCGTCCCAGCCGCCGGTCGTAGGCGCGGGCGGTACGGGCGGCGTTTCGGGTTGCGCAGGCTCGGGAGCGGCAGGCGCTTCCTCTCCGCCCGGCCCCGCTTCGAACCAGCTATGACGACACTTGGCACAGCGAACCGTGCGCCCCTCCGGTCCGATCGCTCCGTCCGGAAGAGAATAGCGCGTCTGGCAGGCAGGGCAGGCTATTTGCATGGGCAAGACTAAACAACGGCGGCGAATCGGGGGCAATAGGGTTGCGCCCCTGCACCTCGATCAAAGGCTGTTTATCCACATCAATAGGGCTGGAAATAACGCCTTGGCGGGCGCTAGAAGCGGTTCGGCCCCTATTCGCGCCGGTTTTCCCGGCAGGTGATGCGCTGGACTTGTGAGCCTCGACCCTTCTCCCCTTGACCTTGCCGCCCCCGGTTTCGGCAATCCGACCGGCCCGATCGTGCGGTTTGAGAACGTGGGCCTGCGTTATGGCGCGGGGCGCGAGGTGCTGTCCGACATCACGTTCAAGCTGCACCCGGGGCGCTTTTATTTCCTGACCGGCCCGTCGGGCGCGGGCAAGACGACGCTGCTGAAACTGCTTTACCTGGCGCAGAGCCCGTCGCGCGGGGCGATTTCGATGTTCGGCGACGATGCCAGCGTGCTGAGCCGCGAAAAGCGCACCGAACTGCGCCGCCGCATCGGGGTGGTGTTCCAGAATTTCCGGCTGGTCCCGCACCTGACCGTCTTCGACAACGTGGCGCTGCCCTTGCGGCTGGCGGGAACGGCGGAGGAAGAACTGGTCGGCCCCGTCACCGACATGATCGAATGGGTCGGGCTGAGCCGCGCGACGAACCAGCGCCCCTCAACGCTTTCGGGTGGTGAACAGCAGCGCGTAGCCATTGCCCGCGCGGTCATCACGCGGCCCGACCTTCTGGTCGCGGACGAACCGACCGGCAACGTCGATCCGCAGATGGCGCTGCGCCTGCTTCACTTGTTCAAGGCGATGAACAAGATGGGCACCACCGTCGTCCTGGCCACGCACGATACTACCTTGATGCACCGGCAGGGCGATGCGGCAGTTATGCGGCTGGAAAAGGGCCGCCTCGACGATCCGACCGGCGTGCTGCGCAATCCGCCCGACGGAAAGGGTCTGCGATGATCCTGACCCGGCGCGAAAGGGCTTGGATCGCGGTCAAGCGCGGGGCGAGTGCGCTGCGTTCCCGCTGGTTCCCCGAACCGGCCAGCGCCCCGCTGCTGAGCCAGAAGGCGGTCGCTGGCCCCGTGCCTTGGGTGATCGCGATCATGACCGCGCTGACCGTCGTTGCGGCGGCGGGCGGGCTGGCGCTGGGCTCCATCGCGCGCACGGCAGAGGCCGATCTTGCCGGCGGCGTTACCGTGCAGATTGCCGGCCCCGCGCAGGCAGAAGCGCGCAAGCAGGCGAGCGCGGCGATCGATGCCCTGCGCAAAATGCCGGGCGTTACCGATGTGCGCCGTTTGCCTGATGCAGAACGCGAGGCGCTGCTGCGCCCGTGGCTGGGCGATGCGGCGATGGAGGATGGCGAGCCGGGAGAGGACAGCCTTCTGGTCCTGCCCGAACTGATCGAACTGCGCCTTGCCGCCGATGCGCAAGATTCGGGGATCGAGAGCATTCGCGAGGCGCTGGCCGAAACCGCGCCCGATGCGACGGTCAGCGCGGACATGGACTGGCTCGCCCCGTTGGAAGACGCGATCTCAGCGCTGCAGTGGCTGGCGGTTGCACTGGTCGGCCTGCTGGTGACGGCAACGGCGGCCTCGGTCCTGTTGGCCAGCCGCAGCGCATTGGCCGCCAATCACGACACGATCGAGATCATGCACCTGCTGGGCGCGCATGACCGGCAAGTGGCGCAGATGTTCCAGAAGGCGGCGGGATTGAGCGCGGCGGCAGGCGGCGCGGCGGGGTTTGCCGTGGCACAGGCGACGATCATCGCGCTGGGCCGCCGGTTCGCCGATCTTGGTCCGGGCAACACGGCGGCGGGGCTGCACTGGTACGACTGGATCGCGCTTGTCCTCATCCCCGTGGCGGGCGTGGCGCTGGCGGCGTTCACCGCGCGCGTCACCGTGCTCGCAACATTGCGCAGAATGCCGTGAGGGTCGTTGCGGCGCGCGATTGCTGCGCCTAACAAGACGCTACAGATGTTCCGACGGATATTCGCCTTTCTCCTGCTGGCCTGGCTGCTTGGTTTCGCATGGTTCGCCGTGCTGCTGCCGCAGCCTGCCGACGACACGAAGACCGACGGGGTCGTCGTGCTGACCGGCGCGGGTGGCCGGATCGAGCGGGGGATTGAGGCGGTTGGCGAAGGCTGGTCGCGCAAGATGCTGGTATCGGGCGTCGACCGCGAGGTGAAGCCTGAAGAACTGGCGGCCGAATACGACATTCCCGCCGCTCTCATGGAATGCTGCATCACGCTGGGCTACGACGCGGTCGACACGCGCACCAATGCTGCGGAAACGGCGCAGTGGGCGATCGACAACAAGATGAAGACCATCCGCCTCGTCACCAGCGACTGGCACATGCGCCGCGCCGCGTTCGAGCTGGAAACCTCGATCGACCCCGATATCGAAATCCTGCGCGACGCGGTGACGAGCGAGCCTTCCTTCGCGATGCTATTCCTTGAATATCACAAGTTCCTGCTGGGCCACGTCGCCCGCTGGCTGAACCTGTAAGGGCGCGACGATGGCCTGGCTGCGCACGCTCCTTTTCAATGTCTTCTTTTACGTCGGCTCGCTCTTCCTCGTGCTGCTGTGTTTTCCGGCGCTGATCTTTCCGGGCGGGGTCAAGTATCCGCCGCAGTGGTGGTCGACGTGGCACCGCTGGTGCGTCACCGGCATCCTTGGCATCAAGGTCGTGGTCGAAGGCGAGATACCTGCTGGCCAGAAGCTCTATGCCGTGAAGCACGAGAGCTTTTTCGAGGCCATCGACAGCCCGCACCTGTCGGGCGGTGCAATCGTGCCGTTCGGCAAGATCCAGCTTCTTTCGATCCCGCTATGGGGTCAGGCCGCGCGGCATTACGGCGTCATCGGGGTTGACCGCGAAGCCGGGGCCAAGGCGCTGCGTTCGATGGGCAAGCAGGCGGCGGGACTGAAGAAGGAAGGCCGCGACTTCCTGCTCTTCCCCGAAGGCACGCGCGTTGCGCACGGCGAACGCGGCAAGATCCAGAGCGGGCTTTACGGCATCTACAAGCTGCTGGGCCTGCCCATCGTGCCGGTCGCGGTGAACAGCGGACGTCTCTACCAGTGCAGCCCCAAGCGGCGCGGCACGATCACTTACCGGATCGGCGAAACGATCCCGCCGGGCCTTTCGCGCAAAGAGGTCGAGACGCGCGTGTTCGAGGCGATCAACGCGCTCAACCCGCCGGAATAATCAGTCCGAGCCGTCCTCGGGCGTTTCCGCGCCCGGGGCATCGCCATGATCATGACGGCCGAAGTCGGGACGGGCGTCGTCCTGCCCTTCCTCGATGATCGAGCGGCGCACTTCGCGGGTCTTGCTGAAATGATCGAACAGCGCATCCCCGTCGCCCCAGCGGATCGCGCGCTGCAGCGCGGTCAGGTCCTCTGAAAACCGCTGCAGGATTTCGAGCACTGCGTCCTTGTTCGACAGGAACACGTCGCGCCACATCGTCGGATCGGACGCGGCAATGCGGGTGAAGTCGCGGAAACCGCCGGCCGAATACTTGATGACTTCGCTGCGGGTCACTTCCTCGAGGTCGGAGGCGGTGCCGACGATGGTATAGGCGATAAGGTGCGGCACGTGGCTGGTCACCGCGAGCACCAGATCATGGTGATCGGGCGCCATCGTTTCCACCGTCGCACCCATTGCGCGCCAGAAGGCGATCACGTTCTCGACATCAGCGGGGTCGACGCCCTCGCCCGGCGTGACGATGCACCAGCGGTTGTGGAACAGCGAGGCAAAGCCTGCCTCCGGCCCCGAATGCTCGGTCCCTGCCACGGGGTGCGCGGGCACGATGGGCTGGCCGGGAAGCTGGCGCGCGATGGCGTCGGCGACCGACTTCTTGCACGACCCGACGTCGCTGATGACGCAGGTCGGCTTTATCTTGCCCTTCAGCTGCGCGGCGACGCTTTCCATCGCGCGGACAGGGACGCACAGGACGACGAGGTCGGCATCGGCCACCGCATCGTCGATATTGGCGGGGATCGCGTGGGCGAGGTTCCGCTCCGCCGCAACTTCGCGGACGTGTGCGTCGGCGTCCCAGCCGTAAGTGCGCACGTCCGGCATCGCTTCATGCACCGCAAGGCCGACCGAACCGCCGATCAGGCCAAGGCCGATGATCGCGACGTTTGCGAACGGGGCTTCGTTCTCGCTCAAGATGCAGCCTCCGCCTCGCGCGCGATGACGGTGACGATGTCGTCCATCTGCGATGCCGTGCCGATGGTGATGCGCAGCGCATCGGGCAGCCCCTGCCCCGGCAGATGCCGCACGGCATAGCCCGCCTCGCCAATGGCGTTCAATGCGCGCTCTGCCGAAAGCGGGCCTTCGAACAGGACGAGCACGAAGTTTGCCTTGCTGGGCACCGCACGAATGCCCTGATTGCCGAGCAGACGGATCGCGTTTTCGAAACGGGTGCGTTCGGCAAGGTTGTGTTCGCGGCTGGCGCGCACGAAATCCTGATCGCGCACGGCGGCAACTGCGGCAGCCTGTCCCGTCAGCCCGACGTTGAAGGGGCCGCGGATGCGGTTCATGACGTCGATGATCGCGGGCGAACCCGTGCCCCAGCCAATCCGGTCACCGGCAAGGCCGTAAATCTTGGAAAAGGTACGCGTGACAAAGACATTGTCGTGCGCGGCGGCCAAGGCCATGCCGCCATCGTCTTCGTCCGCGCCCAGATATTCGCCATAGGCCTGATCGACGACCAGAAGGACGCCATCGGGCAGCCCCGCATGCAGGCGCGCCAGTTCGGACGCCGGGATGTAGCTGCCGGTCGGGTTGTTGGGGTTGGCGACGAAGACGACGCGCGTCTTGTCGGTCACGCAGCCCAACAGCGCATCGACGTCGGTGCCGTAATCCTTGTCGGGCGCGACCACCGGCATGGCCCCGCAGCGGCGCGCGGCGATGTCATAGACCGCAAAGCCGTAACGGACGTAGATCACTTCATCGCCCGGCCCGGCGTAGCCTTGGGCGGCAAGGTTCAGCAGTTCGTCGCTTCCCGTACCGCAGACGATGCGCGCCGGATCGATGCCGTGCAGTTCGCCCAGCGCCTCGCGCAGTTCGCGGCTGTCGGGATCGGGATAGACCGACGGGCGGCTCGCCTCGCGCCGCGCGGCGATGGCCAGCGTGCTGGAACCCAGCGGATTCTCGTTCGCCGACAGCTTCACCAGCGGGCGGCCATCGGCGCCCGCGGACTTGCCGGGAACATAGGCGTGAATACCCTCGATCCAGGGCTTCGGGCTCGGGGCAGTGCGGCGACCTGTCATGCAACGGCGCTCTAACCCCAGAGCGGCCAATATCAAATGTAACTTTTGCAACCATCCCGATGATCTTCACAGCGCTTACAATCGTTGACTCCGATGCCGCTTGGTCCCAATCCCGGCGCCCCATGGCACCGACGCCCGAAAATACCCCTGCCGGCCCCGTTCTGAAGCTGGCCCAGCCGCTCCCTCTGGATAGCGGGCGCAGCCTGGCGGGCGTCGAAATCGCCTATGAAACATACGGCACCCTGAACGCCGACAAGTCGAATGCGATCATGATCTGCCATGCGCTGACAGGCGATCAGCACGTCGCCTCCCCGCACCCGATCACGGGCAAGCCGGGCTGGTGGATTCGCATGGTCGGCCCCGGCAAGCCGATCGACACCGATCGATTCTTCGTCATCTGCTCGAACGTGATCGGATCGTGCATGGGCTCGTCCGGCCCTGCCAGCATGGCCGAAAGCGGCGCGCCTTATGGCATGAGCTTCCCCGTCATCACGATCCGCGACATGGTCCGCGCGCAAGTCGCGCTGGTCGATGCGCTGGGCATTGGAAGGCTCCACGCCGTTGTCGGCGGCTCGATGGGCGGGATGCAGGCGCTAAGCTGGGCGGCGAATTTCGGTGACCGGATCGATGCCGCGCTGATCATTGCCAGCACCTCTCGCCACTCGGCCCAGAACATCGCGTTTCACGAAGTCGGGCGTCAGGCGATCATGGCCGATCCCAAGTGGAATGGCGGCGATTATTACGGCGAAGGCGGCGAAGACCCGCGCAAGGGAGGCCCCGAATCCGGGCTCGCCGTGGCACGCATGGCTGCGCATATCACCTACCTGTCGGAACAGGGCCTGACCGAAAAGTTCGGGCGGCGTTTGCAGGACCGTGATGCCAAGACTTTCGGCTTCGACGCCGATTTCCAGGTCGAATCGTACCTGCGCTATCAGGGCCTGTCGTTCACCGACCGGTTCGACGCGAACTCGTACCTCTACATCACTCGCGCCATGGACTATTTCGACTTGGCCGAGGAACACGGCGGGAAGCTGGCCGATGCCTTCCGCGGCACGAAGGCGCGCTTCTGCCTCGTCAGCTTCGATACCGACTGGCTCTACCCCACCAGCGAATCGCGCACGATCGCGCACGCGCTGAACGCGGCGGGTCATCCGGTCAGCTTCATGGAACTGTCGGCCCCGTTCGGGCACGATTCCTTCCTGCTCGACAACGACGATCTCGACCGCGTGGTGAAAGGCTTCATCCGATGAGCCCCGTTACGCCCGGCCAGCTACGCCCCGACCTTGCCGTCATCGCGGAACACGTCGAACCCGGCGCACGCGTGCTCGACATCGGGTGCGGCGATGGCGAGCTGATGGCCGCGCTGACCGCCAAGGGATGCGACGCGCGCGGGCTGGAGATCGATCCCACCAACGTCGCCGCCTGCGTCGGGCGTGGGCTTTCGGTGATGCAGGGCGATGCCGATACCGACCTTGCATTCTATCCCGACAGGTCGGTCGACTATGCGGTCCTGTCGCAGACGTTGCAGACGACGCGGCGGCCCGACCTGATCCTTGAAAACCTGCTGCGCATCGCGCCGCGCGGGTTCGTGTCGTTTCCCAACTTCGCCCACTGGCGCGTGCGTGCTTCGCTGATGTTCGGCGGGCAGATGCCGGTGACGAAGCTGATCCCGGTGGCGTGGTACGAAACGCCCAATATCCACCACCTGACGATCGCCGATTTCCGCGCATTGCTGGCCGAACGCGGCATCCGCGCCGAACGCTCGTGGTACTTCACCGGCGGCCAGCCCTCGCGCCAGCGGTTTGCGAATCTCACTGCCGAACACGCGGTCTTCCTCGTCACGCGGGACTGATACCCGCTACCCACAGGGTGTGGAAAAATTCGGCGCTTGATAGGCGGCAAGCGTGGGAGCATTACGCTGCCCCATGGCACTCAACGATCCGATTCCGCTTCACCCTTCGAACGACGACGAAGGTCAGAAACTGCCCGCCAACGTAGAGGCGGAGGCAGCGTTTCTCGGCGCGATCCTGATCGACAACCGGGTGATCGAGGAGCTCAATACGCACCTCTCGCCCGATCACTTCTTCGAGCCGCTGCACAAGCGGATCTACGAGAAGATCCTGACTCTGATCGACCGCAAGGCCGTGGTCACGCCCGTCACGCTGAAGCCGTATTTCGAAACGGACGAGGCGATGAAGGAACTGGGCGGGATCAACTACCTCGCCCGCCTGACCGCCGATTCACAGGGCCTCATCGCCCCGCGCGAACTGGCCGAACAGATCTACGACCTTGCCCTGCTGCGTCAGCTTGTCTCGGTCGGTCGCCAGCTCGTCACCGACGCGATGGATACGTCCGAAGCGGTCGACCCGATGCAGCAGATCGAGCATGCGGAATCCGCGCTCTACAAGGTCGCCGAAGGCACCACGACCGGCACCGAGACGCAAAGCTTTGCGCAGGCCACGCGCACCTCGATCAAGCTGATCGAACAGGCGCTGAATTCGGGCGGCCACGTTGCGGGCGTCACGACCGGCCTGTCTTCGGTCAACCAGAAGCTGGGCGGCCTGAAGAATTCGGACCTTCTGATCCTTGCCGGCCGTCCGGGCATGGGCAAGACCTCGCTTGCCACCAACTTTGCGTTCAACGCGGCCAACCGCCTGCGCCGCGACCTGGCTGACGGCATCAGCGAAGAGGAATCGGTGGGCGCGGCAACGGCGTTCTTCTCCCTCGAAATGAGCGCCGACCAGCTGGCCACGCGTATCCTTGCCGAACAGTCGGGCATTTCTTCGGGCGACTTGCGCACCGGCAAGATCAGCCGCGAGGATTTCCAGGCCCTGTCGCGCGCAAGCCAGGAACTGGCCGAACTGCCGCTCTACATCGACGATACGCCCGCGCTCACCATCGCGGCGCTGCGTGCGCGTGCCCGCCGGTTGAAGCGCCGCCACAACATCGGCTTCATCGTGGTCGACTACCTGCAGCTGCTGCAGGGTTCGGGCCGCGCCACCGACAACCGCGTGAACGAAATCTCCGAGATTTCGCGAGGGCTCAAGACGCTGGCCAAGGAACTCGACCTGCCGGTGCTGGCCCTGTCACAGCTGTCGCGTGCCGTCGAACAGCGCGAAGACAAGAAGCCGATGCTGTCCGACCTTCGCGAATCCGGCTCGATCGAGCAGGACGCCGACATCGTGCTCTTCGTCTATCGCGAGGATTACTACGTGAAGGCGGTCGAACCGAAACTGCCGGACGAGAACGATCCCGCCGACGTCCACGAAAAGTGGGAAGCATGGCGCGCCAAGATGGAGCAGGTGACCGGCATCGCCGAACTGATCGTCGCGAAACAGCGCCACGGCTCCACCGGCCGCGTCCGCATGCGCTTTGAATCGCGCATCACCAAGTTCTCGGATCTCGTCGACGACGATTACGGGTACGATCCGGAATAAGGCATGAAGCCCGCTGTGCACGGCGGCGCTTGCTGACGTTGCCATCGGCGCGGCGCCTTGTATTTTTGCCTGATGCATCAATGGCATCTGGAAGAGCGCGTCGTCACTTCGGCAGGTGAAGTCGCAGCCGGCAGCGCGGGTGACGGCCCGCCACTCGTCCTGGCACATGGCTGGCCGTGGTCGTCGTTTTCGTGGCACCGCGTCATTCCCGCGCTGGCCGAACGGTTCCGCCTCTTCTGGTTCGACATGCCGGGCTATGGCCGTTCCAACAAGGAATTCGCCCGCAATTCGCTCGACGTGCAAGGCGCTGTCTTTGCCGAGATGCTGGATCACTGGGGCCTGTCGAAACCGGCCGTCCTGGCCCATGACTTCGGCGGCGCGACGACACTGCGCGCGCACCTGTTGCACGGCTGCGAATACGAGGTGCTGACCTTGATGAACGTGGTCGCGGTCAGCCCGTGGGGCTCGGACTTCTTCGACCACGTGGGCCGCCACGTCGCCGCGTTCGAAGGCTTGCCGCCCCACATCCACCGCGCCGTGGTCGAAGCCTATATCGCCGGCGCCTTCGCCAAACCGCTGCGCGACGACGATGCGACCGAGCTGGCGCAGCCGTGGCTATCGGAAGCGGGCAAGATCAGTTTCTATCGCCAGTTCGCGCAGGCCGACGAACGCTATACCGACGAGATCGAGGGGCAATACGGCACCATCCGCTGCCCGGTCCGCATCCTGTGGGGCGATGCCGATCCGTGGATACCGGTCGCCCGCGGTCGAAGCCTGCATGACCTGATACCCGGCTCAAGCTTTGACCTGCTATCGGGCGCAGGGCACATGCCGCAGCTGGAAGCGCCGGAACTCGTTCTCGAAAAGCTCGCCACGCTCGATCGCTGATTGTCGGGCGGCGTGGCCCCGCTTACTCGGTCTCTGCCGGGTTCTGCATCGGCGCGCAGACCTGTGCCAGCATCGCGCGATGGTCCGAGCTGTTGTTCGGCAAGACTTCGAACGACTGCAGTTCAATGCCGCCCTTCACCATCAAATGGTCCAGCGGCCAGCCGACCAGCGTCATCTCGGCCGGAAACGTCGGATAAGTGCCGCGCCCCACGCGCGGATCACGCCAGTCGCCGGTTTCGCGGAACTTGCTGGTCGTGCGGGACCACGGGACGTCGTTGAAATCCCCCATCACGACCGCATCGGGCAACCTGTCGGGCGTCTGGAAGCCCGCATTGACGATATTCTCGTCGCGAAGCTCGGTATTCCAGCCCGGCAGCGGCGGCTTGGGATGCAGGCCGATGAATTCGACCGGCACCGTGCCTTCGGGCTGAAGCGTTGCGTAAAGCGTCGGAGTATCGCGGTGCGTGTTCTCGACGATATTGGCCTTGGCCACCGGCAGCCGCGTGGCGAACACCAGTCCGAACGCCTCTGACTGGGGGTGGCGGTCGACATGATCGTAACCGGCCAGCACAGGCTCAAGGTTGTCGATCCATGCCTGGTCCGTTTCCATCAGGAAGAGGACATCGGGATTATAGCGCGCGATCTGGTCGGCAACCTCGCCGTATTTCTGGTTCTTGACCTTCACGTTCACGGCCATCGCGGAAAAGCACTGCCCGCTTGTCGCCGCCGCGCCATCTTCGGCAAGGGCAAGCTGCGTGTCGGCAAGGAACGAATAGGGCCAGATGCGCCACACGTTGATCACGATCACCGCAGCGAACATGCCAACCGTAAGCCATCGTCTTGCCCCGCCGATGAAGAGCGCGGCGAGGAGAAGGATGGCGGCGGCATAGGACATCGGTTCGCGCACCAGATCTATGGTACGAATGAACCACATGTCGCTGGGTATGAGCGATACCAGCACCGCGATCAGCATGAGCGATGCGACTAACAGAAACGCGATTGCGAGTTTTTTCATCTTGGCCCCTTTTACAAAGGTAACCAGCCTTCGCCCGGAAGAGTTCCGTAGAAGGAATCGCGATGATTGGCGGTTCTACCGCCGAAGCGCCCTACTGCTCTGCGCTGCGCCCTGCAGAAGCGGTCCGCTTGCGCGACAGTTCGCGGGCATAGGCCTGCATGTCGGCGACCTTGTCGAATTCGTCGACGATTTCGAACCCGAAGATCGTCTCCAGCACGTCCTCCAGCGTGACGAGGCCGAGGAACGTGCCATATTCGTCGACGACCGCCATGATGTGATGGCGTTCGGCGATCAGGCGGTGGAACAGGCGGTCAACGGAAAATTCGTCGAGCACGCTGGGTAGCGGCCGCACGAGGCTTTCCAGCGATTTATCCGCCGCATCGTCCAGGGTCATCATCGCCAGCACTTCGCTTTTCAGGACGAAACCGGTGATCTGGTCGACATGGTCGCGATAGACCGGAATGCGCGTGTGCGAGCTTTCGCGAACCGCGCGGGCGAACTCCTGAAACGAAGTGTCCAGCGACAGGCAGAAGGCAACCGTGCGCGGCGTCATCACGTCGGCGGTCTTGATCGCGTTCAGCTGAAGCATGTTCTTGACGAAGCGGACTTCGCTGCTGTCCAGCTGGCCCGATGCCTGGCCGAGACTGGCGACCGCCAGCAGTTCCTCGCGGTGCTGCGGCACGTGCGATGTCTTGCCGAAGGTGATCAGCTTCGTGACTTGCCGCGAGGCCCAGACCAGCGGGGCGAGCCCCGTGATCAGCAAGGGCAGCAGCCGCGCGCTGAACGGCGAGAGCGCCAGCGCATAGCGCGCGCCCAGAGTCTTGGGGATGATCTCCGTCACCACGAGGATCGCCAGCGTCAGCACCGCGGCAAAGACCGCCTCGCCGCCGTCGCCGTAAAGCGCGGCATATTGCGCGCCTGCGCCTGCGGCCCCCATCGTATGGGCAATCGTGTTGAGCGTGAGGATCGCGGCCAAGGGCCGTTCGATGTCGTCCTTCAACCGCTTCATCGACTTGGCCCAGCCCGCGCCCTGTTCCTGCGCGGTGCGGACCTGCGACGGCGTGATCGTCAACAAGGAGGATTCAAGCAGCGAGCACAGGAACGAGACACACAGTGCAAGCGCGACGTAAAAGACCAGCAAGGCCATGGGTATGCAATCATCCGAATAATTCGAACATCACGCTCTAGCGAGGAATGAAGCGCAGGCATAGGTGGCGTGTGGATGGGGCCGTGGCGGCGCGGTTATTGCGCTCGTTACATTGCCATGGGTAGGCGCTAATCTCGCCAGATGATGCCAAGAGCGGAGAACATTGCGTTGCACTATGTCGTCGGGGGCCTCCTCCATGTGTTCGGATTGCAACTGTGATTGACGGCGCACCACTGGTGATCCTGCCCGGCCTGATGTGCGACAGTCGCATGTTCAGTTCGATGATGAACCTTTTGCCCGGGGCAAACGCGCTCGACGGTTACTACGGCGGGCATGATCGCCTGGATGCCATGGCGGCATGGGCCCTCGACAGGTTGCCGGCAAAGGCGGTCCTTTTCGGCCATTCGATGGGCGGGCGCATTGCGCTGGAGATCGTGCGGCAGGCTCCGGATCGAGTGGCAGGGCTTGTGCTCGCCGATACCGGGATTCACCCAAGGGGCGAGGGTGAGCAGGAAAATCGGTACAGGCTGCGCGATGTTGGCAGGGAACAGGGCTTCGAAGCTCTTGTCGATCTCTGGCTGCCGCCGATGGTGGCCCCGGCCAATCGCACGCCGGATATTATGGATCCGCTGCGCAGCATGGTGCTCGACGCCGGTCAGGCCGTTTTCGAGGCACAGACCGAGGCCCTGCTTCATCGCTGCCCCGTGGACGAATTACTGGCAAGGATCGACTGCCCTGCCCTGGTGATGACCGGCGAGCATGACGCATGGTCCCCGCCCGACCAGCATGCCGAAATTGCCGCCGCGATTGCGGGGGCAAGACTGCGCATCATCGAAGGCGCGGGGCACATGGCACCGGCCGAAGCACCGCAGGCCGTGGCCGATGCTATTCTCCGGACCTGAGAAGACCAAATTCAGGGCGACAGGATAGCGGGGCGCTCCCGCGCCCATACCCTTCGCGCAAGCCACAAAGCATTTTCCTACACCCGCTGGCCCCGTCATGATGCGCGCGGTTCTTTGGCATCGTCGGATCGGTTCGGACAGGCAATGTGTCACCCTGCGCGCAGCCGCGTCGGGCGGCAGGTTTCCTTGGGTTTTCGGATAGGAGCAGGGGGTGACAGGGTGTCACCTTTGTCACCCGCGGCAATTGCCCTAGAGGCCGAGGTTCAGCTTGCGGCTTACCGTGTAATCCAGCACCGCGACAAGGAACCACGACGTCCGCCAGCGGATGCGGTTCCATGTCGTGGCGCGGGCGCGGTGCACTTCGGGCGTGACCTCAAGCGAGGCGGCCAGGTGCTGCGACACGAAATCGCGCATCTTTTCGGCCAGCCCCGCATCGTCGATCACCAGCATGAGCTCGAGATTGAGATAGAGGCTGCGCATGTCAAAATTCGCGCTGCCGACATAAGTGCGATCGTCCAGCACGATCAGCTTCGTGTGCAGCTTGCAGGGCACAAATTCCCAGATCTGCGTCCCGCGCTTCAGCAAGTAGCGATAGAGCGCGCGGGTCGCCCCGATGGTCGCGCCATTGTCGGACTTGCCCGCCATCAGCAGGCGCGCGCTGCCCTTCTGCGCGATGCGGGCGATGCGCCGCACCAGCCGTTTGGGCGGCGAGAAATAGGCCATCATCATGTCGAGGCGGGTGCCGTGGATCAGGTCCTCCGACACACAACGCGACCATGACGACAGGCCCCGCGTCGGCCCACCGACCAGCAGGCGCACCGGCCCCTTGCCCGGATCCCATTCGCGCAAGATCCGCCGGATCGCGCGCCAGTTGGCCTTGGGATCGGACACCCAGCCTTCCATCTTCTCGAACCAGCGCACCAGATCGGAAACGACGGAGCCGGTGACGATCAGGCCAAGATCGTTCCACCCGTTCTTCTGCGGCGGGTCGAAATAGCTGTCTTCGACATTGAAGCCGCCAATCATCGCGCGTTCTTGATCGACGATGACCATCTTCTGGTGGTTGCGGATAAGGTATCGCTGCGACCAGCGCGCGGAAAAGCGCCAGTACTGCCCGCCCGCTGCTGCCAGAGGTTCGAAAAAGGCGTCGGTCGCCGCCGCGCCAAAGCCGTCGATGACGAGCTTTACCTTTACGCCCCGGCGCGCGGCATTGGCCATCGCGTCGCGGACACGGTGGGCGGCTGTATCCTCGGCAAAGATGTAGAAGCAGACCGAAAGGCTGGTCTTTGCCGAATCGATCAAATCGATCAGCGCCTCCAGCCTGTCGTTGCCGGCGGGATAGAACGTCAGGGTCTGGCCCTGCGCTTCAACCGTGAACGGGGGCGGATCGCGGTAGTCCGGCTCATCCATCTTTGCAGGTTCAAGGGTTGCCGGCTTGTCCATCCGGTATCATTTGGGGGCAAGCGGGGCGCGCCGCAATCCTTGACTCTCGGGCAGTCACGCCCTAATTGCGGCGCTTTCCCGTCAACTTAGTTTCTTGTGGGAGTGCCCCATGGCGCGCGTTACCGTCGAAGATTGCGTCGACAAGATCCCGAACCGCTTCGATCTCGTCCTGCTGGCTGCCCAGCGTGCGCGCGAGATTTCCGCCGGATCGGAACTGACCGTCGACCGCGACCGTGACAAGAACCCGGTCGTCGCCCTGCGCGAGATCGCGGAAGAAAATGTAAAGCCCAAGGACCTGAAGGAAACCCTTATCCAGGGTCTTCAGAAGGTTGCCGTCGACGATGACGATGAAGTCGATGAAATCGGCTCGCTGTCGCGTTCGGCAGAGGCACTGCGCCTCACTGCCGCTGCGCCGACGCGCAACACCTCGATCGGCAGCGATTACGACGCCGGTTGATCGCCTTCGGGCCTGATACGGCCCACGGCTTGTGAAAAAGGGGCTGCCTCCACGCGGGGCGGCCCTTTTTCATTGCGCGATTGCAGCATAGGATACCCCCGGGACGAACATGGGGGTTATGGGCATGAGCGACCTTGAAGGTCTGGGCACGGCGGTTACCGGCACGGCGCTGGGCCGCGTGGTGGAACCGGAAACCGGCGCGGTCAGCCGCGGCGGCAAGGGCCATTTCCACGAAACCGCCTGCCTCAACTGCGATACGCCGCTGACGGGCAATTACTGCGCCCACTGCGGCCAGCCCGCCCACCTGCACCGCACGCTGGGCGCTTTCCTGCACGACCTGCTGCACGGCGTTCTGCACTTCGAGGGCAAGACCTGGCGCACGCTGCCGATGCTGGCCTTCCGCCCGGGCCGCCTCACCCGCGACTACATCGATGGCAAGCGGGCGCGGTTCGTGTCGCCGATGGGGCTGTTCCTGTTTTCGGTCTTCATCATGTTCGCCCTCGTCCAGATCGCGGGCAAGTCGGGCGTGGAAGACCCGGCCGAACCGGGCCGCATCGATGTCGTATCCTCTGTCGCCAAACTGCAGGAGCAGACCGAGGAGACGCGTGACGAGGCCTTGGCAGAGCTTGAGGCAATGGCACCCGATGCCCCGGGCCGCGCCGCGGTCGAGGCCGCGCTGGCCAAGGCCGAAGAGGATCTGGACACCCTGCAAAGCGCGAAGAAGATCACGACCGTCGCCGGCGCGGATGTCGCGGTCTACGAATCGGGCAATTCATGGCTCGACGATCACATCATCAGGAAGTGGCAGCAGAACCCGAAACTGATGATCTACAAAATGCAGTCCAACGGGTACAAATTTTCGTGGCTGCTGATCCCGCTTTCGCTACCGTTCGTGTGGCTGCTGTTTTTCTGGAAGCGCGGGATCGGATTGTACGATCACACGGTCTTCGTCACCTACTCGATCGCCTTCATGTCGCTGTGGTTCATTCTCGTCAGCGTGATCGCGCTGCTGGGCGGGGCGGAGTGGCTTATCGTGCTGCTGGCGGTGACGGTCCCGGTGCTACATCTCTACCGCCATGTGAAGGGTGCCTACGAGCTGCGGCGCTTCTCGGCCTTGTGGCGTACGGCTGCGCTGCTGTTCTTCATCAACATCACGACCCTGCTCTTCATGGGTGCGATCGTTCTGCTAGGGTCGATGTGATAAACATCTGATATTGCGTGGATCGCGCCTTGCGATAGGCTCTTCCGAAAGATCGAGAGGAGTGCGGCGTGAGGTTGAAGGCTTTGATGGCGCTTGCGCCGCTTTTGCTCGCAGGATGCATCACGCTTCCGCACGAACCGACGCCTGGGTGGCAGTGCCAGTCCACGTCGCCCGACGGTCGCTTCGACGCCCATGCCAACGTTGCTGCCGACGGGACCCTGCTCGAGACCTACTGGTTCTGGGCATGGCGGGATGACAGCGCGCAATGGGCGATCCGCGCCTATGCGGGCGACGGCACATACCGGGCGAGAGAGCCTGTACCGTTCGACGGCATGACCACCGGGGAAATCCAGATTTTCGGCGCGCAGGGAACCGGACAGGTCGTCCTGTCGCGTGACGATGGCGAGGCGGCCTTTGCCGACCCGGTCGTCACGGGCAAGGCGGGCGAGACCGTCGTCCGGTTCGATTGGGACAAGCTGGTCGAACTGGCGCGCGGGGATGCCCCACTATACGCCGTACGGCGCGACGAGAACGGCGCGATCTTCAGCCGCGCCGTGCCGAAGCAGAAAATCCTGCTCGGCGCCGACATCATGGACGAGGCGAAAGCCGACCTGCGCGAGAAAGTCGCCGATCCGGCGAACCGGTGCATCCCGGTCGACGACCTTTACCCGGAGATAATCCTGACCTGATGCCTCAGTCGGTTCCGTCGAGTGCCCCGTCACCCTGATCAGGGTCGGTCTGCTCGTCCTGCTTGAGCTCGGCGCTGATCTTGTCGGCGGCCTCGATGGTCTTTTCGCGCACCGCGTTCTCGACCACTTCGGCATTGTCGACCGTGTCCGCCGCCGCCTTGTCGAGCGTTTCGGACGCGTTCTGGCCGGTCTCTTCCGAGCAGGCACCAAGGCCCAGCAGGGCCACGGCAGAAAGGGCAATCAGGGTCGTGCGCATCATCGTCACCTCGTGGTTGTTCCTATGGCAACCACCAGCGATGCGAACCGGTTCCGAAACGGGGCCCTGGAAGCCCGAAGGTTCAGGCACCTTGCGGCGCCGTACCTCCACCGAAACGACGTCCCGCCTTGGGCACGCCGATGCTGCCCGAACTGAGCGGACGGGTCGGCCCCTTCGGCTCGTCAGGACGGTCGATCTCGCCGTTCTTGAGCAGCTGATCGATTTCGTCACCAGTCAGCGTCTCGTACTCAAGCATGGCCTGCGCCAGCAGGTGAAGCTTGTCTTCCTGCGTCTTCAGGATGTCCGTCGCACGGGCGTGGGCATCGTCGACCAGCTTGCGGATTTCGGCATCGATGATCTTGTTGGTCTCATCGCTCGCCATCGTGCGGCTGGTCTGGCCCATGCCGAGATAGCCTTCCTGGCTCGCCTCGTACTGGAGCGGGCCGAGCTTGTCGGACATGCCCCACTTGGTGACCATGTTGCGGGCAAGGTCGGTCGCGTACTGGATATCGCTCGACGCGCCGGACGAGACCTTGTCGTAGCCGAAGATGATTTCCTCGGCGACACGGCCGCCCATCGCGACCGAGAGGTTCGCGTGCATCTTGTCGCGGTGGTACGAATAGTTGTCGCGTTCCGGCAGGCGCATGACCATGCCCAGCGCGCGGCCGCGCGGGATGATAGTCGCCTTGTGGATCGGGTCCGACGCATCCTCGTTCAGCGAGACGAGCGCGTGCCCGGCCTCGTGATAGGCGGTCATCTTCTTCTCATCGTCGGTCATGACCATGGAGCGGCGTTCCGCGCCCATCATGACCTTGTCCTTCGCATCCTCGAACTCCTGCATGGCGACAAGGCGCTTGTTACGGCGCGCAGCCAGAAGCGCCGCCTCGTTCACGAGGTTGGCAAGGTCCGCACCCGAGAAGCCGGGCGTACCGCGCGCGATCGTACGGGAATTGACGTCGGGCGCCAGCGGCACCTTCTTCATGTGGACCGAGAGGATCTTCTCGCGCCCGTCGATGTCGGGCACGGGCACGACGACCTGGCGGTCGAAGCGGCCCGGACGCAGCAGCGCGGGGTCAAGCACGTCGGGGCGGTTCGTCGCCGCGATGATGATGATACCCTCGTTAGCCTCGAAGCCGTCCATCTCGACCAGAAGCTGGTTCAGCGTCTGCTCACGCTCGTCATTCGAATTGCCGAGGCCGTGGCCACGATGGCGGCCGACCGCGTCGATTTCGTCGATGAAGACGATGCACGGCGCGTTCTTCTTCGCCTGTTCGAACATGTCGCGCACGCGGCTTGCGCCCACGCCGACGAACATCTCGACGAAGTCGGAGCCGGAGATCGTGAAGAACGGCACGCCCGCTTCACCCGCGATGGCGCGGGCGAGCAACGTCTTGCCGGTGCCGGGCGAACCGACCAGCAGCGCGCCCTTCGGGATCTGGCCGCCAAGCTTGGAAAAGCGCGAAGGGTCCTTCAGGAACTCGACGATTTCTTCCAGTTCCTCGCGCGCCTCGTCGATGCCGGCGACGTCGTCGAACGTTACACGGCCCTGCTTTTCGGTCAGCATCTTCGCCTTGGACTTGCCAAAGCCCATCGCACCGCCTGCACCGCCGCCCTTCTGGACCTGGCGCAGGGCAAAGAACGCAATGCCGAGGATGAGGAGGAAAGGCAGCGACTGGGCAAGGATGTAGAGCAGCAGGTTCGGCTCTTCCGCGGCGACGCCTTCGTACTGGACGTCGTTTTCGGCGAGCAGCGTCGTCAGCTGCGGGTCGGAGCCGACAGGAATCGTACTGAACGTCTGGTCGTTCTTCAGCTTGCCGGTAATCCGGTCAGGCGCGATCTGCACTTCGGAGACGGAGCCTTCGGCCACCTTGTCGCGGAAATCGCTGTAGGCGATCTGCGTTCCGGACGGTTGCGAGCGGTCTCCGATCATGGAAACCACGAGAAGCAGACCGAGGAAAATACCGCCCCAGATCATGAGGCTCTTCAGCCAAGGATTGCCGTTAGGCTGCTGGTCGTTGTCGTTCATGTGCGCAGATTCGTCCTTTCACCCAATAATGTAGGTTACGCCGGGTGAATGGCAAGCAAACGAAAGTCGGCTTTTCCTGCTATTTTCAGCCTTCGCTGCGCGGCGGGGCGGCGGTGAAATGCCATGAACCGGCGCGCGGCGTGCACATGACGCCCGAAAGCGTCGCCTTCTGCCCCGTCTCCAGCGCCTCCATCAGGCGTGCAAGCTGCTCGCCGCGCGGAGTGCCCTCGGTGGCAAGGCGGGCGACAAGTTCCTCCAGCACGCGGAAGCGAACGGCGCGCGGTCCGGCGGGATTGTAGGCGAACTGGCTGCCGTCCTCGCTCATCGTGACTTGCGCGGCAAATTCATGTCTTGCCGCGAATTCGAGGATATCGGCGGCATCGCGCAAATGCAGCGCACTGGTGGCAAGGCGCATCGGGTCCAGCCAGTTGGCGCCTGCCATCCCCATGCGGATACGCGCGCGGTCGTAGGCAGGGTCCGAGTTCGAGGGATCGTCCACCGCGGTCAGCCCTGCGCGCTCCACCACTTCGGCCAGTTCGGCGCGGGGCAGCGTCAGGAGCGGGCGGATGAGAACGATGTCACTGCGCCCCGGCATCGGCGAACGGTCACGCATCGCGCCAAGGCCCCGCAGGCCCGACCCACGGTTGAGCCGCATGAGCAGGGTTTCAGCGATGTCATCGGCGTGATGCGCGGTCGCGACCGTGCGGATCTCGCGCCGCTGTGCCCAATTGCCCAGCGCCTTGTACCGCGCGGCGCGGGCGCGGGCCTGAATGTTGCCGCCCTCTTCCAGTTCGACAGGCAGAATATCGTGAGGCACGCCAAGATCGTTGCAGACCTCGGCCACCATGGCCGCTTCCTGCGCGGCCTCAGGCCTCAACCCGTGGTCGACAGTTGCGACATGGATCGAGGCGGGCATGAGCTGCTGCGCGAGGACCAGCAGCGCGAGGCTGTCCGGTCCTCCCGACACGGCGAGGCCGAGCGTTTCGCCCTCACCCAGTCCTAACCGCGCGCATTCCTGCGCAAAGTGGACCGCAAGATTCATGCCCCCTCCAGTGTCGTTAGCTGCAGCCGGCCTTCGTCGCGGTTTCCGACGAAAGTGACGAAAGGCGACCCGAAGCTTCCTGCGGATAGACGAGGCGGAACTCTTCTAGCGCCTCGCAGGCCTTGGCCTTGTTGCCAAGCTGCAGCGTGGCAATCGCGAGGTACACGAGGCTGTCGGGCGCACGCGCGCCGCCGCGGTTGTCGAGATAGTTCTTGAGGAACGCCTCTGCCGCCGGACGCGCCTGACCATCGTCGAGATAGGCACGGCCCAGAAGGTTACGCGCATATGACGCGCGGCTGTGCGTGGGATAATCGTTCAGCATCTGCTGAAGCGCAGTGCGCGCAGGGGCGTAATACCCCTCGTTCCAGAGGCGATAGCCATAGACATAGGCGTCGTCGCCCGCATCGCCGGTATTGGGACGTTCAACCGTTGAGGCACCCGACGGCGCAGGGGCCGGCGTGGGCGTGGGTGTCACGGTCGCCGGACGCGGCGCGGGCGTTGCCGGAAGCGGGCCTGCGCCATCGCCGATACCGCCATTGGGTTCGACCGGCATCGGCATCGAAGTGGCGGTCTTGCGCTCGATCTCGTCCAGGCGTGAATTCATCAGCCGCATCGCGTTCGACTGCACCTCGACCTGGGCGGTCAGGCTGGCGAGTGCGGATTCGACCGCATCCATACGGGCCAGAAGGTCGGTGACCGGGCCGCTGGCAGGGCCGGTCGTCATCGCGGGCTGCGACGGTTGAGCGGCAGTGATCTCAGGCTCGAAATACTTGCCGTCACCGCCGGGGAAGACCTTGCGCTGAAGGGCGCGGACTTCGGATTCCAGCTTGCGGATGCGCGTGGATTCGTCCTGCGCCGAAGCGGGCATCGGCGACAGCAATGCAGCGGACAGGACCGTGCCCATCAGGAGGCCAGTAAAGCGACCGGTGCGGCGGCGAATGGATGTCATGATCTTGAAGACCTTTTCGTATTTCGTGTTCGTCGCAGGCCTAGGTGACAAGGTCATGCCAAACAGGCGCTTAACGACGTTGGTGAATCGCCTGAAAAAACCGTTAGCCCCCGCGCGTCGGCAGGCCGGGACCGGCAGGGCGCGAGGTTAGGGACTCCGCATCGACGGGAACGTCACGGATCGTGCGCTCCTCGGTAGAGAGCGGCGCGACCTGCTGCCCGCCCACGGTGATGGTGAAAGCATCGGGACGGCCGGTCCAGATCTGCGGACCATCGGCATCTGCGGGAATGGTGAAAGTCTCGCCCTCTTCCATCTGCTTCTGGAAAAGCTGGCGGCCGGTGCGGTTGTAGAACTTCACCCAGACGCCTTCAACCGTTGCGGTAAAGGCGACTTCGCCCGTCGGCACGGCAGTTTCCGTCGGCGTCGGCGCGGCAGTGGGCGCAGTCGCGACAGCCTCGGTTTCATCCTGAAGCGTCGGCAGATCGGCGGCGGGGACGAAGAAGCCCTTCCAGGTGAAGGCCCCGACCACGACCAGCACGATCAGCAGCGCCGCGACGCCCCATGCCAGCTTCGAAGAAGGGACACGCGCCGGATCGCCCGGTTCCATGTAGTCGAGTTTGCGTTCGGGCACTTGCGGCGCGGCCACGCCCATTTCGTCGCGTACGCCTTCGACAATTTCCGTCTCATTGAGACCGAGCGCGCGGGCGTAGCTGCGTGCAAAGCCAACCGCGTAAGTCCGGCCCGGAAGGTCGGCAAAGCGGCCCTCTTCGATCGTGGTCAGGTGGCGTTCGGCAATCTTGGTCTTCTCGCCGATTTCCTCGCGAGAGAGACCTTGCTTCTCACGCTCCGCCTTAAGGCGGGCGCCGACGCTGATCGGGGCGGCCGATGCGGTCTCGGTCGTCTGGATTTCAGGCTCCGGTCCGTCTTCGATCTCGTCCACTCGATTAGTCGCCTCTTGCTTGTGTCGCCTTGATCGCGAGGCAAGCGCGCCAAGGGGCGCAAGTCAAGCAACCCCCGAGGATTTCCCCTCTTTACTCACCTCAATGACCTAACCGGATGCGCGCCGGACCGTTCCCGCACCAGGAAAGGGATTATTCCCACTCGATCCCGCGTTCCTCGGCCCACGAAATCAGCGAACCGCGAAGATCGGGCACCGGGTCGGCCAGCCAGCGTTCCATCGCGGCGGTAATTTCGCGCGTGTCGATCTTGCAGACCATTTCCTTGAGCGGCCCGACCGAGGCCGGAGTGATCGACAGCCGCCTGAGGCCAAGCCCGATCAAGGCCAGCGCCTCCAGCCTGCGCCCGCCCATTTCGCCGCAGACCGTGACGTCGATATTGTGCCCGTCGATGCTGCGGATGACGCGGCGCATGAAGCGCATGATCGACGGGGTCAGCCAGTCATAACGTTCGGCAAGCTTGGGGTTCGACCGGTCAGCGGCGAACAGGAACTGCGTAAGATCGTTCGTTCCGATCGACAGGAACGACAGCTTGGGCGCGAGCACGTCGAGCACTTCGGCCAGCGCGGGCACTTCCAGCATCGCGCCGTAGCGGATCTGTTCGGGCAGCATCTTGCGGCGCGAACGCAGGAATTCGAGCTGACTTTCGAATACTTCCTTCGCGGCATCGAACTCCCACGGCTCGGACACCATCGGGAACATGACATTGAGCGTGCGGCCCGCAGCCGCCTCCAGCAGCGAACGGGCCTGCGCCTTCATCAGGCCTTCGCGTTCGAGCGCGAGACGCAGGGCGCGCCAGCCCATCGCCGGGTTTTCATCGTCGAGCCCGTCTTCATCGCCACGCAGATAGGGCAACGACTTGTCGCCGCCGATGTCGACGGTGCGGAACACCACCGGCTTTTCGCCCGCCGCTTCCAGCACGTCGCGGTAGAGCCGGGTCTGGCGGTCACGCTGCGGCAAGGTCGCGGAAACGAGGAACTGGAACTCTGTCCGGAACAGGCCGATGCCGTCCGCGCCGGTCATGTTGAGCATCGGCACGTCATCGCGAAGGCCCGCATTGACCATGATCGTGATGCGCTCACCATCCTTGGTGCGCGGCTCGACCTCGCGCAGTGCGGCATAAGCGGCCTGGCGTTCGCGGTTCTTGGCCGACCGCGCCTCGAAAGCCTCGATCACGGCGGGGCCGGGGCGGACGTTGGCGATGCCCTGCGAAGCGTCGAGCAGGATTTCGTCCCCCTCACGCACGAAACCGCGCAGACCATGCACGCGGCCCAGCACCGGCACGCCCATGGCGCGCGCGACGATGACGACGTGAGCCGTCAGCGAGCCTTCTTCGAGGATCACGCCCTTGAGCCGTCGCCGGTCATATTCCAGCAGTTCGGCAGGGCCGAGGTTGCGCGCGATCAGGATGGCATCGCCGCGAAGGCCCATCGTCGCAGCCGTACCGACCTGCCCCGAAACCATGCGCAAAAGCCGGTTCGACAGGTCTTCAAGGTCGTGCATGCGTTCCGCCAGCAGCGGATCATCGATCTGGCGCATGCGCATGCGGGTGCGCTGCTGCACGCGTTCGATCGCCGCTTCGGCGGTCAGGCCAGAATCGATGGCCTCGTTGATGCGGCGCGCCCAGCCCTCGTCGTAGGCGAACATCTTGTAGGTCTCGAGCACGGCCTCGTGCTCTCCGCCCACGCCGAATTCGGCCTGGCTCGCCATCTTGTCGATCTGTTCGCGCATCTTGTCGAAGGCGAGATAGACGCGCTGACGCTCTGCCTCGGTATCTTCGGCAACGACGTGTTCGATGTTGATGCGCGGCTGGTGGAATACCGCGTGGCCCGCAGCCAATCCCTTCACCAGCGGCAGGCCCGACAACTGCTGCGGATCGACGAAGTGCGGGCTGGCCGACAGCGAATCGTATTCGTCGATGAGGTCGGCGTTGCTGATCAGTTCGGCCAGCACCATCGCCACCGTCTGCAGCGCCTCGATCTCGACATCGGCATAGCGGCGCGGCTCGACATGCTGCACGACCAGTGCGCCCACCGCGCGTTCGCGGCGCACGATCGGAACGCCTGCGAACGAATGGAATTTTTCTTCGCCCGTTTCGGGGCGGTAGAGGAAGTCCGGGTGGGCCGCTGCCTCGGCCAGGTTCAGCATTTCCACGTTCTTCGCGATCGTGCCGACAAGGCCTTCGCCGATGGCAAGCCGCGTGACGTGGACTGCGCTTTGTTCAAGACCGCGCGTTGCGAAGAGTTCGAGCATGCCTTCGCGCAGCAGGTAGATTGAGCAGACCTCGCTATCGAGGTTTTCACCGATGATATCGACGACCTGGTTCAGCTTGGCCTGCGCGTTCGCGCGCGAGGCCATGACCTCGTGCAGGTTGGTGAGGATCGAGCGGGCGGCTGTTACGGCGGATTCCATCGTGCCTTGCGTTAAAGCACATGCGAGGTGTTTTTGCGAAATGGAAAGCGTTCAAAAGGCTGGCCGACGCCGCAAACCGACCTGACGGAAAAGGAAACGCCCCCGGCCAACAGGCGCGAGGGCGTTCGGTTCCTTTAGTTCGGATTGAACTCAGTGAAGCGAAATGGCCTCCTTGATCTTCAACTTGGCCCGCTTCAGCTCCTGGATTCTTGCACTATCGGGCGCGGGGCGCGCCTGCTCGTTGCGAAGCTCCCGGTCCAGACCGGCATGCTTTGACTGAAGAGCGGTGATGTGCGTCGATTCCATGGCTTTCTCCTGCGTTGGTTGACGTTGTTCCCCTGAACCTTCTTTCGTCCAATTTTCGTCGGCAGTGCGACTCACGTCGCCTTCGCTTCCGACATCAGTAATGGAACACAAAGTTTCACGATTGCGAAGAGTGTTGCAGGAATATTTCGATAAATCGGGCAAGATCAAAGGGTGAGCCGAATTGCCGGGCGACGGACCGATTGCGCGCGGCGGCAGGTCGTGCGAAAGAGCGCTCGCCCGCACGGGAGCGGGGTGGTTCGAACGATAATGCACAGGGCAGCGCTCGCATGACCGAAGACGAGATGCGCAAGCGGCTTGAGATCCTGAAGGTCGAACATCGCGACCTCGACGCCGCGATCGCCGCCCTGGCAGAGAACCCTTCGGCGCAGCTTCAGGTCGCCCGCCTGAAAAAGCGCAAGCTGGTGCTGAAGGACCAGATCGCGATGATTCAGGACGCGCTGATCCCCGACATCATCGCCTGATCAGCGCAGCGCGCTCCAGATCCCGAATGAGCTGGTCGCTGCCAGCACGAAGCCTACGAAAATCAGCATCGGTTTCAACGGGATGCGCTTTGCAGCCCATGCCCCCAAAGGTGCAGCCGCGACCCCGCCGATAATGAGGCCCAACGTTGCCCCTAGCAGGTCCGCGATTCCCAGATGCGCGATGAATGTCGCCGACACCGCGATCGTCAGGAAGAACTCGACCGAGTTGACCGTGCCGATCACGCGGCGCGGCTCCACGCCCTGCACCAGCAGGTTCGAAGTGACGACAGGTCCCCAGCCGCCCCCGCCAGCCGCATCGAGAAACCCGCCAAGAAGGCCGAGCGGCGAGACATGTTTCGCCTCGCGCGGTTTGGGCGGCCAGAACACGCCGCGCACGAAGATGTAGAGGCCGATGAGCGCGAGATAGCCCAGAACGAAGGGCTTCACGATCGAGGCGTCGATGTTGGTGAGCAGATACGCCCCCGTCACCCCGCCCGCCATGCCGGGCAGAAGCAGCTTGAAGAACAGCGCCTTGTCGATGTTGCGATGGAGAAGGTGGCTGATGCCCGAACTAGCCGTCGTGAAGCATTCGACGACGTGGACTTTCGCCGATGCCAGCGCAGGCGGCAGGCCCAGCACGCCCACCAGCAGCGTATTGCAGATTACCCCGAAGGCCATGCCCAGCGCGCCGTCAACAAGCTGCGCGGCAAAGCCGATCGCTATGTAGGGCAGAAGCTGTTCGACGAACGTGAAGTCCATGGGCCAAGTCTCGCGGGGCAGGATTGCCGCGCAGGCTCGTAAGGCCGGGACCGGTTCGAACAGAAGGCAGATTTACATGGCGCGCGCAAAGTCCAGCTTTTGCGCGGCCCTGCCAATCACTTGCGACGATAGCGGAAGTACCAGACCTCGTGACCCAGCCGGCGGGCCTTGGCCTCGTACCTCGTTTCGGGCCAGCCGCCGGGGCGGACCAGAAAATCTTCGGGCTTTTCGCAGAGCCAGTCGAACTTGTCGGAATGGCGTTGCATGACCATCAGGGCATGGCGGACATAGACCGGGTGATCGGTGCCGAACCGGAATTCGCCGCCCGGCTTGAGCTTGGCCGCGATCATCTCGACCGGACCGTCGTTCATCATGCGCCGCTTGGCATGGCGCGCCTTGGGCCAGGGATCGGGATGCAACAGGTAGGCGAAGGACAGCGAACCGTCGGGCACGCGTGACAGCACTTCCAGCGCATCGCCGTGATGGATGCGAACATTGGCAAGCTTGCCTTCTTTCACGTGGACCAGCGCCTGCGCGACGCCGTTCACGAAAGGCTCTGCCCCGATAAAGCCGTGATCGGGCAGCATGTCGGCGCGGTAGGCCATGTGCTCGCCCCCGCCAAAGCCGATCTCGAAATGCATCGGCCGGTCGTATCCGAACAGCGCCTCTGCCGTGACCGGCCCTTCTTCGGGCACCGCGATCTGGGGCAGCAGGGTATCGACAAGGTCCTGCTGGCCCGCGCGCAGGGGCTTGCCTTTCGCCCGGCCATAGAGCCGGTTGAGCGTTGTCGGATCGCCTTCCTTGTGTGCCGTCATGGCCGCTACCCTTCCTGACAAGTGGCCTTCCAAACAAGTGCGCGCCGATGGCGGGGATCAGCCTGCGGGTCAAGGGGCCCCTTGCCGCCCCTGCGCACTGGCGCTAGCCAAATGCCCATGCTCCAGCATTCGCGCACGGCCCGCATGCTCGCTTTCGCGATTGCCGCGATCGCAGGCTATGTCGATGCCGTGGGCTTCCTGGGATCGGGAGCGTTCTTCGTCTCATTCATGAGCGGGAATACCACCCGGCTCGGTGTCGGCATTGCCGGCGACGGCAGCGCGGCGGCGATTGCCGCGGGGCTGATCGCGTGCTTCGTGGCGGGCGTGACCGTGACCTCGCTGCTGCGGCGGCGGATGGCCGAGGCGAGGAAGCCCGGCCTGACCCTCGCCTTCTGCGCAGGTCTGCTGACGGTCGCAACGCTAGCTCTCGGCGTTTCGGCCAGTATCGCGCCGTTCATGCTACTCGCCTTCGCGATGGGCGGCATCAACCTCGCGCTGGAGAACGAGGGCGAGGTGCGGTTCGGCCTCACTTACATGACCGGCACGCTGATCAAGCTCGGCACGCGGCTGGCCGACGCGCTGGCGGGAGAGCCCCGCGCCGACTGGTTGCCGCTCCTGCTGCTCTGGCTCGCCCTGTCCGGCGGGGCCATCCTCGGCGGCGTCGCCTATGAGGCACTGGCCATGAACGCGCTCTGGCCCGCCGTTGCCGGTGTTTGGGTTCTGGCCGGATTTAGCCTGCTCACCCGAAAGGCCTGACCCCTCACTCCTTCAGCGGCGGCATCAGTTTCAGCGTCTCGCCCGCGATCCGCTTGCCCAGAGCCTCTGCCGCATCGTTCGAAAAACGGTAATGCACACCGCCAAGAATGCGCGATTGCGACACGTCCTTTGTCCAGTCGTCAAAGGTCGGCAACACCTGCACGGCTGCATAATCGAGCGAGCGCGAGGCCACTTGCACTCCGCCGGGCGGAGCATTTCCCGCTTCCTGCTTCAGCACCTCGGCGGTCGCAGCCGCATAGCTGCAGTGCGCGCAGGGGTATTCGGGGAAGTTCGGCGTGTAGATGAAGGACTGCCAGTCGGCATCGATCTCGGTCGCGGGGTTGCCGTCCTCGTCCGCATTGCGGATCGCGGTCTGGGGCCGCCAGAAATTGTAGTGCAGCTTGGCCGCCGAAGTAACGACGCCGGTATCGTCGCCCGCCATGTAAGCCAGCGCCACCATGCGCGCGTTCTGAACCGTCGTGCGGCCTGGAAGATCAGCGATGGCGCGCAAGGTCGGGATGATTACCGGCGTGATGCGATAACGCGCGATGCGGCTTTCCACCTCACTGCGATCGGCGCCTTCCTTCCCGCCGATACGCTTCACTTCGTTGAGGTCACGTGCCCACACCTTGCTAGTGAGCGCGGGCGGCGGCGGGGGCATGTAGGCGGCGACGCTCTCGATCGACCAGAGCGGCATGACCGTCATCTCGTCCCGGATCGAGGGCAAGACCACCGGCACCCAAACACCCGGCGCAGTGCGGGGACGGTAAGTCACGGCCTTCACGCCATCGGGGATCTTGCCAGTGCCCAGCACGCGGGTTGCCGCCGCCTTGCCTGCCTCCACACCGATCTCACGACTGGCCTTGTCGGTGACCATCGACATGGCGAGTTGATAGCTGCCGTCCATCTCACCCTTTGCGGCGGGAAAGCGGGCCGAAAGCACTTCGTAGGCCGCAGTGACAACCGCCGCCTCGACCGAACCGCCCTCTGGCGCACGTTCCAGCTTCAGATAGCTTTCGTATTGCGGATCAACCGCGTTCGCTGCCTCGAACATGGCGAGCGCGACTTGTGTCTGGGCGAACCAGCCCTCAGGCGACCAAGGCGACTTGTCATCGGCATCGACCACGCGGGCCAGCTCCGCCCAGTCGGTCACGATATCGGCCCGTGCCGGTGCAGCCACCCCAAGCACGCAGGCGGCCGCAGCCGCCATGAATATCTTTCGCATGGTTCCCCCTTCCATCCGACCCTGGGGGGGAAGCCTATCACCCTATCGGCAAAACGGAAAACGTCTGCTGTAGGCACGAAAAAAGGGCAGGCGGTGGGGCGCCTGCCCTTTTCGGGGGAATGTCCGCCGTGAAGTGGGCAGCGGACTTGTTATCCGGATGGATCAGGCGGCCTGCGCCTCTGCGCCCGGATCGCGCAGCACGTAGCCACGGCCCCAGACGGTCTCGATGTAGTTGTCGCCGCTGCATGCCGTCGCCAGCTTCTTGCGCAGCTTGCAGATGAAGACGTCGATGATCTTCAGTTCCGGCTCGTCCATCCCGTTATAGAGGTGGTTGAGGAACATTTCCTTGGTCAGCGTCGTGCCCTTGCGCAGCGAGAGCAGTTCCAGCATCGCGTATTCCTTGCCGGTCAGGTGGACGCGGGCGCCATCGACTTCGACCGTCTTGGTGTCGAGGTTAACCGAAAGCTTGCCCGTCTTGATGACCGACTGCGAATGGCCCTTCGAACGGCGGACCACGGCGTGGATGCGGGCAACCAGTTCGTCCTTGTGGAACGGCTTGGTGACATAGTCGTCGGCGCCGAAACCGAAGGAGCGGACCTTGGAATCCATTTCCGAGATGCCCGAAAGGATCAGGACCGGCGTCTGCACCTTGGCGACGCGCAGCTTCTTCAGGACGTCGTAACCGTGCATGTCGGGCAGGTTGAGGTCGAGAAGGATGATGTCGTAGTCGTAGAGCTTGCCCAGATCGAGACCCTCTTCACCAAGGTCGGTCTGGTAGACGTTGAAGCCTTCGGTCGTGAGCATGAGCTCAATCGCCTTGGCGGTGGTCGGTTCGTCTTCGATCAGCAGGATACGCATTTGAAAGTGCCCCCTAGTCCGTTTCCGTCGACCGGCTTCGTTTAAATCCCCCGAAGCCCGTGCCGTGAATCATTAACCATGAGCAGAGTCGTTTAGAAAGGTTAATAAGTTCTGAAAAAGGTTAACGTTTGCAAATAGAGTCTTAATTGCAACACGTTGAGGGCGGTTTTCTGGGCTTTTGGGGGTGTGGACAAGCGAATCTCGCAAACTCGGCGCACAAGTTTCGCAAACCTTTTTACAGCCTCAGAGCGTCTGCGGCCTCGCGAAGGCGTCGCGTCGTTGTGGCATCGTTACGGAACAGACGCAGCGATTCGTCCCGCGCCTCGCGCGCGCCTGCCATGTCGCCCAACTGCACGCGGCTGCGCATCAACATGATCCAGCCATCGGGGTTGAGCGGGTCTTCCTCAAGCCTGGCCGCCAGCCGGTCGACCATGCCGCGGATCATCTCCTGCTGCTCGCTGGCCGACATCGCCCTCACCGCTGCTATGTCGGACGCGCTCGGCCCCGGTGCGCCTGCGGTCGCGGTTGCCGTGCCGCCGATGGACGGGGCGAGGCTAGTGTTTTCCAGCCGCTCGGCAACGTCGATATCATTGGCCTTGGCGACTTCGGTGATGGCCTGTTGCACGGCGGCGGCATAGGGGGCGTCGGCGGGCGTGTCTTCCAGCAGATCGAACCACGCCTCGATCGCTTCCTCGTGCTTGCCCTCCAGGTTGATTGCCAAGCCGCGGAAATAGCGGGCACGGGGATCGGCAGGGTCCAGCGACAGCGCGCGATCGAACGCGGCGCGGGCATCGCCAGGCAGGTCGCCGCCGTTGCGGCTGGCCAGAACCAGCGCCTCACCAAGCATCGCGTGGTTTTCGGCATTGTCGGGGTCGAGCGTCGCCGCGCGCCGGAACGCAGTCGCTGCCTCGGCATAGCGCTCTGTCTGCAAATTGGCTGTGCCGAGCATGCGCCAGCCCTCTTCATCGTCGGGGCTCTCGGCCAGCCGCGCTTCCAGCTTGGCGATCATCTCGCCGACAGAGGCCTGATCTCCCGTCACTTGCGGCACGGGCGCAGTGTCGTTGCGCACGATGGAATAGCCGATGGCACTCGCCGCGATCAACGCCGCACCGCCCAGTACCCAGCGCGCCATCGTCTTGCTCGAACCTGATGTCACGCCATTCACTTCCGTCACCACGCAATCCCCGCAATATTCCTTGCAGGCATTCGTTTACTCGCACAGGTCCGATCAGGAACCCCCGCATCGCGTAATCTTGTGTCTATCCGCTTCTATCGGGATGAAGCTGTTATCGGACACGACTACGGATCAACTGAGCGGCGGGCGAGCAAAGGCCCCGCACAAGCATCCCCTACACAAGTGAGAAAGCCGCTGACCGGCGGGCACTTGCGCATCACTGCCATAACCTGCAACCGATGACCGCGCAGATGTTCGAGGGACGAGCCAAGGCGTGACCGATACCGAAACAGATACCCCTGCGCTTCGCGGCTACGCCGACGGGCAGGCTGACAAGCGTGTCGCCAAGGCGCGCAAGATCGAGCACCTGATCGGATCGGTGGCGGGCAAGCGGTTGCTGGATCTCGGTGCGGGCTCGGGCCTGCTCTCGACCTATTTCGCCAGTCGCGGGGCGGATGTCACGGCGGCGGACCGCGATACCTCGACGTTTCAGCCCGACTTGCCAGTCGTGACGATAGACGGCGACGATCTGCCATTCGGCGACGCATCGTTCGATATCGTTATCTTCAATCACGTGATCGAACATGTCGGAGACCGCCCCGCGCAGGGCCACGTGCTGGACGAGATCAGCCGCATCCTGAAACCGGGCGGTCAGCTCTACATCGCGGTGCCCAATCGCTACGCACCGGTGGAGCCACACTTTCGCCTGCCGTTCCTGGGAGCCCTGCCCCGCGGGCTTGCAGATGCCATGGTCCGCAAATGGCGCGGCCATGCGCGGTATGACTGCTACCCGCTCTCACGCTCGCAGTTCATGGACTTGCTGGAGCCACGGTTCGCCAGGGTGGAGGACAAGACCGCCGACGCGTTTCACTTCGCCGTACGGCACGAAATGGGGGCCAGCCCCTTGCGGCTCGTTCCCCGCGCCGTCGCGCGGATGGCAGGGCCGGTTTACCCCACGCTCATCGCTCTCGCGACGAAAGCCTAGCGCACGCCCTGAAGCTTTTTCTGGCGGCGGCGCTGGACCGAACTGCCAAGCCCGATGGCCTCACGGTATTTCGCCACTGTCCGCCGCGCCAGCGTATATCCCTTGGCCTTCAACAGATCGACCAGCGTGTCGTCCGACAGGATGGCATCGGGCTTTTCATCGTCGATCAGCGCCTTGATCGCGGCCTTTACCGCCTCTGCCGATGCCGCGCCCTCACCGCCGTCCGATGCGACGCCGGATGAGAAGAAGTACTTCAATTCGAACGTGCCGCGCCCGCAATTGAGGAACTTGTTCGACGTCACGCGGCTGATCGTCGATTCGTGCATTTCGACCGCCTCGGCCACGTCGCGCAAGGTCAGCGGGACGAGCGCGGATACGCCGCGACGGAAGAAGCCTTCCTGCCGCCGCACGATCTCTTTCGATACTTTCAGGATCGTTTTCTGCCGCTGGTCCAGCGCTTTCACCAGCCAGTTGGCATCGGCCAGCTTCTCGCCCAGCCAGCCGCCCGACGACTTGTCCTTGCCACATCCGGCCTTCAGCGTTGCATAATACTGTCGGTCGATCACCAGCTTCGGCAGCGTGTCGCGGTTCAATGCGATCGCCCAGCCGCCGGTGCGATCAGGCTTCACGAAGACATCGGGCACGACCGGCGGGGCCGCATCGCCGCCGATCCGGCAACCGGGCTTGGGGTCGTAGCTGCGCAGTTCCGCGATCATGTCGGTCAGGTCTTCGTCATCGACACGGCACATGCGCTTCAACTGCGCGAAATTGCCGCGCGCCAAAAGGTCGAGGTTCGCGATCAGCGCCTGCATGCACGGGTCATACCGGTCCGCCTCTTTCGCCTGCAGCGCGAGACATTCCGACAGCGAACGTGCACCCACGCCCGTCGGGTCGAGCGACTGGACCAGTGCCAGCCCCGCCTCTGCCAACCGCATCGGGATGCCGAGCAGGTCGGCGATCTCTGCAAGGTCGAGCGTCAGGTATCCCGCCTCGTCCAGCTGGTCGATGATCTGGCGCGCGATGAATTGCTCCGCCTCGGTCCCGCCCGCCGCGCCAAGCTGTGCGTGGAGATATTCGGCCAGCGTTTCATCGCCCGAAGCACGCTCGCCAATGTCGGGCATGTCCTCGCCCGCTCCGCCCGAACCGCTGCTGCGCGAGGATCCGGTGTCGAAATCGCGGTCCAGCATCTCGCCAGATATGTCGAGCGCGGCCTCACCATCGCCCTGCCCTTCAGGCACGGCCTCGACAATTTCGCTGCTTTCGGCAGGGGCGGCGCGTTCGCCCTCCCCGTTGACCAGATCGACCAGCGGGTTGTCTGCGACGGCATCGGCGATGAACGATTCAAGCTCGAGGTTGGACAGCGCAAGCAGGCGGATCGCCTGCTGCAACTGCGGCGTCATCACCAGCGATTGCGTCTGCCGTAGGTCGAGGCGGGGGCCCAGTGCCATCGGTCAGCGGCGGCGCGGCATCAAAGCGTGAAGGCTTCGCCCAGGTAGAGGCGACGCACGTCTTCGTTCGCGACGAGATCTTCCGGAGAACCGGCAAAAAGGACCTGCCCGCCATAGATGATGCAGGCCCGGTCCACGATCTCCAGCGTCTCGCGCACGTTGTGGTCGGTGATCAGCACACCGATGCCGCGGCTCTTCAACTCGATCACGAGATCGCGGATGTCGCCGATCGACAGCGGGTCGATACCGGCGAACGGTTCGTCGAGCAGCATGATCGAGGGCTTTGCCGCCAGTGCGCGGGCAATCTCGCAGCGGCGGCGTTCACCGCCCGAAAGCGCCATCGCCGGGCTTTCACGCAGGCGCGTCAGGCCGAATTCATCGAGCAGGCGTTCGAGCTCAGATGCACGAACGTCTGCGTCAGGCTCCACCATTTCGAGAACGCAATTGATGTTCTGTTCGACCGTCATGCCGCGAAAGATCGAGGTTTCCTGCGGCAGATAGCCAAGACCGAGGATCGCGCGGCGATACATCGGCAGCTTCGTCACGTCCTCGCCGTCCATCAGGATGCGGCCCGAATCCGGGCGGACGAGGCCCATGATCGAATAGAAACACGTCGTCTTGCCCGCGCCGTTGGGGCCGAGCAGGCCGAGCACTTCGCCCTTGGCGACCGAGAGCGAGATATCGGTCAGGACCGCGCGCTTATCGTAGCTTTTGGCGATGGAGACGACTTCCAGCCCGCCCTGAGGCACCGGGGGCGAGGCCGTTTCGGCCGGGTCCACGGACGGATCGAGGGTATGGCTGTCGATGGTACTGCTCCTCGTCGGCAGGCACCCCCGTCATGCGAAGCGAAAGGGGGCACGCGTCGTTCTCTTGCGCCACCACATAGCATCTGCGAGCCGGCTTTGAAGCCCCCCGCATACCAATTGGCAAGATTCCTGCATGGCCGCGGGTGCCAGACAGGCGTCGACCCGCCCCGGGACATCGCCGGGGCGTTGGAGAACCGTGCTTGACGCACATTTCTCCCAGATGAATACTCATGCTATAAAAAGGATTGCCGAAGGGACTGGAGCGATGATGGTAAACAGCCGGAAGGATTCCGCGATCCGTGATCACGCACAAGAACCCGCCGTCGTGAAGGACTGGCGCCGCCGCATTAGCGACCATCTCGCCTATTCGCTGCTGGTCTATACCGCGCTGCAGATCTTCGTGACGATGAAGCAGCTGAAAGAGATGACCAGCACGACGCTGCCCTATCTCGCGCTTATCGTCCTGGTTGCCATGATCATCCCTGCCGCCCGAATGCTGGAAAAGCACTGGAGCGAGCTTACCGATGCCGAAGCGTTCGACCCGGCACAGGAAACGCGGTTCAAGCGTGACCGTATCATCATCTGGGCCTTCGCCATCGGCACGCCCTTCGTTCTGGCCGGTATCGCGCGCCTGATTGCTGCGTTCTGAGGCGCGCCATAGGGGCTTGGCCGTCACGCGGCTTGCCGCCCTGCGATCCTGCGCCTATCCCTTGGCGAAATGCTGCAGGATGAGCGAGCGACTGACGCCTTGATTACGATCCCCCTCATTACGATCGAGAGCCCATGCTGAACGAAGAGGGCGCGCTCGGCCGCTGCGCCGACCTGATTAACCGCGCAAAGGAACTGGGCGCGGACGCTGCCGACGCGGTATATGTCGGAAATCATTCGGAAAGCGTGGAAGTCCGCCTTGGCGAACTCGAAGCCGTCGACCGGTCGGAGACCGAGCATTTCGGCCTGCGCGTCTTTGTCGGCAAGCGCAGCGCGACCATCGGGTCCAGCGCGCTGGATGCCGCCAGCCTCGATGAACTGGCCAGCCGCGCAATCGCCATGGCCCGCGCCGCGCCGCAGGACGAGTTTTCGGGCCTTGCCCCCGAAGACATGCTGATGGCCGGGCCGATCCCCGATCTCGACCTCGTCTCGCCCAATCCTGACGCCGACATCCTGCGCGAATGCGCGCGCGAGGCGGAGGAATGCGCGCGCCAGGTCCAGGGCGTGACCAACAGCGAAGGTGCCTCTGCAGGAAGCGGCGGCAACACCATCGCCATCGCCACCAGCCACGGCTTTGCCGGAAGTTACTGCCAGTCGCGCCATTCGATTTCCGCGGCGGTCGTTGCCGGACAGGGCAGCGGGATGGAGCGCGGATCGGAATGGCGCGTCGCCCGTCATCGCGGCGAACTTCCCGATGCCGCCGAAATCGGCCGCAAGGCTGCGACGCGTGCAGTTGCCCGTCTCGGCCCCGAAACGATGCGCAGCGGCGCGATGCCGGTAGTGTTCGACCCGATGGTCGGGCGCAGCCTTGTCGGCCACCTCGTGGGCGCTATTGCCGGCCCGTCGATTGCGCGCGGGGCCAGCTTTTTGATGGAGCATGAAGGCAAGCAGGTCTTCGACAGCGCCGTCACCATCGTCGACGATCCGCTGCGCCCGCGCGGGCTAAGTTCGCATCCCTTCGACGGCGAAGGCCTGCCCGCCCGACCCTCGACCATCATCGCGGACGGCGTGCTTTCGGGCTGGTTGCTCGACACGGCATCGGCGAACAAGCTGGGGCGCAGGCCGACCGGCCATGCGGTGCGCCACGGCGGCGGATCGCCCAGTGCATCGTGTTCGAATGTCGTGCTCTCCCCCGGCGAGCAGAGCGTCGAGGAACTGATCGCGGACATCGAGGAAGGCGTGCTGGTCACCGAACTGATCGGACAGGGCGTCAATGGCGTGACCGGAGATTACAGCCGGGGCGCTTCCGGCTTCCGCATTCGCGGCGGCGAGATCATGGGGCCGGTTTCGGGCATCACGATTGCCGGAAACCTGCTGGAAATGTTCCGCTCGCTGCGCGCGGCGAACGATCTGGAGACGTTCTACGCGGTCAACGTGCCGACGCTGCGCATCGACGGGATGACGGTTGCCGGTGCCTGATTATCGGGCCCTGCGACACCTGTTCTGTGCGCTTTTTCTCGCGCTTTTCTCTCCGGTCGCCGCCCACGGGGCGATTGCAGAACTGACCGGCGAACCCGCGGCAGAGGAGGCTAGCGCCCCCGAACCCGCCGCGATTGAGACCGAACGGGCCGATGATGCCGACGCCCGCATTGCGGAACGCATCAGCGCCATCTTCGCGGCTATCGACGCGCTCGAGGGTGTCGAAGTCGAAGTACAGGAAGGCGTCGTCACCCTGTCGGGCAGCGTCGCCAGCGCAACGAAGGCCGATCAGGCTGAGACAATCGCGGGACGTGTCGCGGGTGTCGTCACCGTCAACAACGAGATCGAACGAGATCTTGCCGTCGACCGAAACCTTGCCCCCACCGTCTCGGCCATAGGGGACGAGGCGCGCAACTTGTGGCGCATGTTGCCGCTGTTCGGCGTGGCAGTCCTGCTCGCTGCGCTCGTCATGATCGCGCTGCGCTGGCTGGCGGATCGGGAATCGCTCTGGTTGCGTGTCACGCCCAATCCTTTCATCGCAGAATTGCTGGCCAGCGCGATCCGGTTCTTCGGCGTGCTGCTCGGGCTTTACATTGCGCTAAAGATTCTGGGCGCGACGGCCTTACTGGGCGCCTTGCTCGGCATCGGCGGCGTCATCGGTATCGCCATCGGCTTTGCCGTGCGCGACACGATCGACAATTACATCTCCTCGATCATGCTTTCGCTGCGCCAGCCCTTCCGCGCCAACGACCATGTCGTGATCGAAGGGAACGAAGGCCGCGTCATCCGCCTGACCAGTCGCGCCACGGTGCTGATGACTTTGGACGGCAATCATTTGCGTATCCCGAACTCCACCGTCTTCAAGGCGGTAATCCTCAATTTCACGACCAATCCGCAGCGCCGCTTCGAATTCGATCTCGGCGTCGATGCGGACGACGATCCGGTCGAGGCGATGGCGACGGGCACGGCCGCCATTGCCGCGCTCGATTTCGTGATCGCGGAACCGGTGCCAAGCGCCCGCGTCATGGAAGTGGGCGATTCCAATGTCGTCGTGCGCTTTCTCGGCTGGATCGACCAGACCGACACCGACTATTTCAAGGCTCGCTCTCTGGCGATTCAGGCCGCGAAGAACGCGCTGGAAGGGGCGGGCTTCGGGTTGCCCGAGCCGATCTACCGCCTGCGTATCGATCCGCGTTCGGCCCCGATGCCGCTGCCCGCGCCAAGCGAAGAGGGCGCAAAACCCGCGAAGGTTTCACGCGCTGCCGTCATCGAGGAAAAGGTGGATACCGCGCCCGAGACCCACGTTGCGGACCTGGTGGAGCGGGAAAGGCAGGTCACTCGCGAAAAGGACCTGCTGGACGAGAGCCGCCCCGTCGAGTGAGCGGCTCTCTGTCCTGAAGGTTCAGGCCTGACCGGCTTCCTTGGCGCGTTCGATCGCTTCGAGCACGATCTGACGGGCTTCTTCAGCGCCGCCCCAGTTGCCGATGCGGACCCACTTCTCGGCTTCGAGATCCTTGTAGTGGGTGAAGAAGTGCTCGATCTGCTGCATCACGATTTCGGGCAGATCGTGCTTTTCCGCGACGTTGGTATAGTACGGGAACGTCGAATCCACCGGCACGCAGACCAGCTTTTCATCGCCGCCATGTTCGTCCTCGAGGTTGAGGACCGCGATCGGGCGCGCGCGCACGACCGAGCCGGGGACGAAGGGGCTGCGCGCCACGACCAGCGCGTCGAGCGGGTCGCCGTCGGGCGAAAGCGTGTGTGGGACAAAGCCGTAGTTGGCCGGATAGCGCATCGGCGTGTGCAGGATGCGGTCGACGAAAAGAGCGCCCGAGGCCTTGTCGAATTCGTACTTCACGGGCTCGCCGCCGGTCGGGACTTCGATGATGACGTTGAGGCTTTCGGGCGGATTGTCGCCGGTCGGGATCATGTCGATGCGCATCGGATTTCCTGTCGTCTCAGGGTATCGGTGGAACTTGCCGCAGTGCAGCAAGCGAATGGAACGCCGGTGCCTCTAGCGCGCCCACGCTCCTTCGCCAAGGCTTCCTTTGGTCTGATACTCGGGATGTATCGCGCCTGCGAAGGCGCAGGCGATCAGCGGCGCGGTTCGAGCCAGCGGTCAATGGGCGCCTTGCCCTTCACCGCCTTTTCCAGCCACGGCCAGCGCAAGCCCCCGTCATAGGTAACCGGCACGGTCGTGTAACGACCGCCACGCTTGACGAGGAGATCGATCGAACCGCCTGCCTTGGCCGCCGTGATCGCCTTTTTCAGCGTGTCGGCAGAGTATTCCTCGCCGTTCACGGCCACGATCTCGGCCCCGCTGACGATGCCTGCCTTGAAGGCGACGCCGTCCCAGATCACCGAAGTCACCGCGCCCGTCTCGCTCAGAACCATGCCCAGCGAGTGTTCCAGCCGCAGCGTGCCCTTGGCCATCAGGCTCTTGTCGAAGGGATTGGGTTCTTCCTTGAAGACCAGCTTGTAGCCGCCAAGCTCGATGCCCTTCAGAGGAGCGGGAGCACCAGCCGCGTAGACACGTTCGCGCAGGAACGTCGCCCAGTCGCGCGGGTGGATGGCGTTCAACGTCTCGACCACGTCGTCGAAATCGTAAGTAATCTCGCCCCAGTCGCCCGGATGGCCGCCGAAGAACAGCTTGGCAAAGTCGTCGAGCGACTTGCGCCCGCTCGTCTCGCTGCGGATCAGCATGTCGGCTTCCAGCCAGACCAGCGCGCCCTCGTTGTAGTATTCCTCGCCGCGAGCGTAGCTGTAGTAAGGCTTCGACGCGCGCTGGCCGACTTGCGGATCGTTGGTCGTATCGACCAGCGAACGCCAGCTGCGGCCCGGTTCGCTCGCATATTCGGCGGCCGAACGCGCGATCTCGCCCAGCACCATTTCCTTGCTCTGCATTCCCGAGCGCGCGGACAGCGGCAGGTCCCAGTATTGCGTCTGGCCTTCATAGACCCAGAGCAGTTCGTTCTGCATCGGCTGACGATAGTCGGGCGTCCACGAACCGACCGGACGGCGGAACTTGCCGTTCCAGCTATGCACCAGTTCGTGCGGCAGCAGGTCGACGCGGTATTCGTTCTTTTCCCAGTCCTGGAAAGTGTCCTGCGGCAGCGTGTTCTCGGACGAGCGGTGATGCTCCAGCCCGATGCCGCCCAGCTTTTCGGTCAGGCCGAGCAGGAAGTCGTAGTGATCCCACTGCTGGTTGCCGAACAGGATCACCGCCTCGTCCATAAGGGCGCGGACGCTGGCGATCTGTTCGTCGGTTGCTTCGAGATGTTCGGGATCGTGCGCAAAAGCCTGAAGCTGCGCATCATGGCCCAGATCCCATTCGCGGTGGTGTTCGCCTGCAAAGATCGGGCTGTCGACCAGCGTCTGGTAATCGGTCTGCGCCCAGGTCACCGTGTCGCCGCTGCGCGCCATGCCGTCGAGAGCGGTGGCGACGTCCCAGCCTGCGGGGAACGTGACGGTCGGCTTCACCGCGATCCGGCGCACGTAATGTCCCGCGGGATAGAGCGTCATTTCCTCGAACTTCAGGTTCATCATCTCGGGCGTCATCACGATGCGCCCTTCGGACGACCGCAGCGCCGAAGTATAGACGAGATGCGCCACGACCTCGCTCGCCCCTTCGGGAAGGTCGAGGTGGAAGGCATAGACTTCGACCGGATCACGCTCCCACGCGACGTCCTTGCCGTCGACGGTGAACCGGATGCCGGTAAGGTTGCGGATCTTGGCAAGCCCTGCGTGCTTGCCCGGCAGCCACTGCGGATAGAGCAGCGTCAGCTTGTCGGTGCCGGCAGCGACGGGGATTGTCTCGGTCGTGCGGAACAACCCGCGTGCAAGGTCGGTAGCATCGACATCGATGGTGATCGTTCCGCCCGGAAACGGCGTATCGACCGGGCTGGGCACGTCCTGCGAAAGCGCAAGGCCTGCGGCGGGGAGGCTGCGGACGGCTTCGGCTTGCGTTTGCGCGATTGCGGGGGCGGCGCCAAGGGCGAGCGGAGCGCTGGCGGCGAGCAGCGCGATCATCGAAAAAGGTTTCATCGCCTACTACATGGCGAGGGGTCCTGCGCGATGCAACTGCATGGCCCGATAGCTACGCTTTTCAGCCCGCACGAACATCGCTAAGGCGCGCGGCATGAGCGGCAAGATCGACACACCACAGGCCATTCGCGGCACCCAGGACATTTTCGGCGCAGAGGCCGAGGCATTCGCACACGTCGTCGAGACGTTCGAGCGGGTGCGCAAACTCTACCGTTTCCGCCGGGTCGAAACGCCCGTCTTCGAAAAGACCGCCGTCTTCTCGCGCAGCCTTGGCGAGACGACCGACGTGGTCTCGAAGGAGATGTATTCGTTCGAGGATCGCGGCGGGGAATCGCTGACCCTGCGGCCCGAATTCACGGCTGGACTTGCCCGCGCCTACATCACCGACGGGTGGAAGCAGTACGCCCCGCTCAAGATCGCCACCCATGGCCCGCTGTTCCGCTACGAACGCCCGCAGAAGGGCCGCTATCGCCAGTTCCACCAGATCGATGCCGAAGTGATCGGCGCGGCCGAACCGCAGGCCGATGTCGAACTGCTCGTCATGGCCGACCAGCTGCTGAATGAACTTGGCATCGCAGAAGGCGTGACTTTGCAGCTCAACACGCTGGGCGATGGCGACAGCCGCGAGGCGTGGCGCTCCGCGCTCGTCGAATATTTCCGCGATCACGTAATCTCACTGTCCGAGGATTCGCAGGACCGGCTGGAGCGTAATCCGCTGCGCATCCTCGATTCCAAGGACCCTCGCGACCGGCCTTTCGTCGCCGATGCGCCCAAGATCGACCAGTTCCTGTCGGGCGAAGCGCAGGACTTTTTCGGTGCCGTCACCAGCGGTCTCGATGCCGCGGGCGTGAGGTGGAACCGCATGGATTCGCTCGTGCGCGGGCTCGACTACTATCGCCACACCGCCTTCGAATTCGTGACCGACCGCCTCGGCGCGCAGGGCACGGTGCTGGGCGGCGGGCGCTATGACGGGCTGATGGAAGCGCTGGGCGGTCCGATGACGCCGGCAGTCGGCTGGGCGGCGGGCATCGAACGCCTCGCCATGCTTGTCGGAGAGCGTGAGGAGCCCGTGACCGACGTAATCGTAGTGGTCGAGGACGATGCCGCGATGGCAGAGGGCGTTGCCGCCGTGTCGCGCCTGCGCCGTTCGGGCACCAGCGCGGAGCTGTTCGCCAGCGGATCCCCGCGCAAGCGGTTCGACAAGGCGGTAAAGCAGGGCGCGAAAGCGATCCTTGCCTATTCGATCCGCGAGGGCGAAGTCGCCAGCCGCATCAAGGCCGAAGACAACCTTGCCGATCGAATCGAGGCGGCGCTGGCCGACTGATCCGCCGTGCAGGTTTCCGACGAACGCCTTGCCCAGATCGCGCAGCGCTTTTCCGAACTGGAAGCGCGGCTTGCCTCTGGCACGCTGGAGGGCGACGACTTCGTAAAGGCCAGCCGCGACTATGCGGAGTTGGAGCCTGTCGCGCGCGAGGCAGCAGGCATTACCGCCATGCGCGGCGAGCTTGCCGAACTGCGCGAGATGCTGGCCGATCCTGAAATGAAGGCGATGGCCGCCGACGACATCGATCGGATCGAAGCGGAACTGCCCGAAGCCGAAGACCGTCTCGCCATCGCGCTCCTGCCTCGTGACGCTGCCGATGCGCGGCCCGCGATGCTGGAAATCCGCGCTGGCACCGGCGGGGACGAGGCCGCTCTGTTCGCAGGCGACCTTTTCCGCATGTACGAACGCTATGCCGCCGAACAGGGCTGGCGGGTCGAGACGATCTCGATGAACGCATCCGATGTCGGCGGCTTCAAGGAAATCGTCGCCAACGTCTCGGGCCAGGGCGTCTTTGCAAAGCTCAAGTTCGAAAGCGGTGTCCACCGCGTCCAGCGCGTACCCGTCACCGAAAGCGGCGGGCGCATCCACACCAGCGCGGCGACTGTCGCGGTCCTTCCCGAACCCGACGAAGTCGACGTGCGGATCGAGGACAAGGACATCAAGATCGACGTCTATCGCGCGAGCGGCGCGGGCGGGCAGCACGTCAACACGACCGACAGCGCCGTGCGCATCACGCACGAGCCGACCGGTATCGTCGTGACCTGTCAGGACGGTCGCAGCCAGCACAAGAACAAGGAAAAGGCGATGCAGGTGCTGCGCGCGCGGCTCTATGAGCAGATGCGCGACGAAGCCCAAGGCGCAGAGGCCGAGGCCCGCAAGGCCATGGTCGGCAGCGGCGACCGGTCCGAACGCATCCGCACTTACAACTTCCCGCAAGGCCGCGTGACCGATCACCGCATCGGCCTGACGCTGCACAAGCTGCCCGAGATTCTCGAAGGCCCCGGCCTTGCCGAACTGGTCGATGCACTAATCGCCGAAGACCAGGCCGCGCGGCTCGCGGCGCAGAACGAAGCGGCCTGATCGTGACCAGCGTGGCGGATGCCCTGCGCGACGCCGCCCGCGCGCTGGAGGCGGTCAGTTCATCGCCCCGCCTCGACGCCGAACTGCTGATGGCGCATGCCTTGGGGGCCAGCCGCTCCGACATGCTGCTGCGCCATGCCCGTGACGAGGTTCCAGCGCGGTTCGAGGCGCTTATCGCGGAGCGGCTCACCGGCAAACCGGTTTCGCAGATCACGGGAGAGCAGGAATTCTACGGGCTCTCGCTGAAAGTCACGCCCGACGTCCTGACTCCGCGTCCCGATACCGAAACGCTGATCGAGACCGCCATCGCCGCGCTTGGGGATCGCGCGCCGGACCGCGTGCTCGACTGTGGCACGGGAACGGGCGCACTGCTGCTCGCCGCACTGTCGGTCTGGCCCCAGGCGCAAGGCACCGGCATCGAACGCAGCCCCGCAGCCCTCGCGGTCGCCCGCGACAATGCAACACGCACCAGCATGGCCGACCGCGCGGCGATGCAGGCCGGTGACTGGACACAGGCGAACTGGCTTGACGGCCTCGGCCGGTTCGATCTCGTCCTGTCGAACCCTCCTTATGTCGAAACCAATGACCCCGATCTGGCCCCCGACGTGCGCGAACACGAACCGGCAGAGGCGCTGTTTGCGGGCAAAGACGGCCTCGACGATTATCGTATTCTTATCCCCGCCCTGCCCGAATTACTGGCGCCGGACGGCGTCGCGGTCATCGAAATCGGCTCTCGCCAGGCCAATGCGGTGTTGGCAATCGGTGAAAAGTCAGGGCTTTGCGGCTCGATGTACCGCGACCTTGCAAGTAATGCGCGCGCACTATTGTTTCGCGCAGGGTAAACAGCCTTTTGGTGAAAAGGGGTTGGCAGGCTCTGTTTTTGCCGATAACCCTGTAACCAGACGAACGACGGACGTAGATTCCCGCGCGATCGTCTATCCTTCCGTTCCGAACGCTTCGGTGCCTGCGACAGGCAGGGTCGGTGCTGGACCGTAAGGCTGGTTTGCCGTCCCCATTGATTTGCAAAAAGGACGACGGACCGAAAAGGGCTTGCCCGTGGTAATGAGGCTCCGGGCGTTTCCGACTGGGTGCGCGCTGTGGTGAAAATGGTTCACCCGCGCCGGACAAGGGAACAGTCTTACTTTGAATAACAATCGTGGCAACAATCGCCGGCGCGGCCGTAACAATCGGTCGCAGGGTGGCGGTCAGCATCTCAACCGGATCGACAGCCGGGCGCGCGGCAATGCCCCCCAGCTGCTGGACAAGTACAAGAAGCTGGCGGAAGAAGCGCACCGCAACGGCGACCGCGTGCAGGCCGAATATTACCTGCAGTTCGCGGATCACTATTTCCGCGTGATCGCCGACGGCAAGGCCCGTCAGGAAGAACAGCGCCAGAAGCGTGACGACGATCGTTCCGACCGCCAGTCGGACGACGACAACCGCGGCCAGAACAACGATAACGACAGCGAAAATGACGGCGAGGAAGAGGAAGAAACCTCGAACCGCCGCCAGCGTCGCCGCAAGGACGGCGGGGATGAAAATCCCTTTACGCGTGACAGTCGCCAGCGTCGCCCGCGTCGCAATCGCGACGACGAGGAATCGTCGGAAGACACCAGCGAGACCGAAAAGTCGGTCGACAACGACGGCGGCCTCGACCCGCAGGCGCTGCCGCCCGCAATCGGCGAAACCGAGGAAAAGCCCAAGCGTCGCGGTCGCCCGCGCAAGGTGAAGGCCGAAACCTCGGACGACGATGACGTGAAGCAGGCTGTTAACGGCTGACAAGCGAGGCGACTGGCCCTACTTGGCCGATATGCCTGTGCTGTCTGGTCGCTTCTCAAAACTCTCCGCACCGTTGCTGGCCTTCGTGGCCGGCGCGGTCGCGGCGACGGGGTTCGAACCCCTCTCCTTCTGGCCCGTAACGCTCGCAGCCCTTGCGCTGCTGATGCACTTTTTGCGCAACGCGCAAGGTTGGAAGCAGGCCGCACTGCTCGGCTGGCTGTTCGGTGTCGGCCACTTCTGGCTCGGCAACAACTGGATCGCGACGGCCTTTACCTACCAGGCCGAAATGCCCGCTTGGCTGGGCTGGATCGCGGTCTTTCTGCTCTCGCTCTACCTCGCGGTCTATCCTTTGCTCGCCGCGCTTGGTGCCTGGCTGATCACGCGTCGCGGACCGCAGGGCTGGCTCATGCCGGTCGCTTTTGCCGGTTGCTGGATCGTCAGCGAATGGCTGCGTTCATGGGTATTCAGCGGTTTTGCATGGAACCCCTTGGGCGCGGTGGCGCTAGGCGGGTTCGACAGGCCGGGCCTTGCCGTGATCCTGCCGTGGATCGGGACTTATGCGCTTTCGGGTGTCGTCATACTGCTCGCGGGAGCATGGCTTTGGGCATTCGATGGATGGCGCGGCAAAGCGGCGAAGTGGCAGCCTGCCCTCGCCTTGGCCGCCCCCGCCGTTCTGCTTCTCATTCCATATCCGACTGCAGGCCAAGGCGAAGGTACTCTCCCTTTCCGCCTCGTCCAGCCCGACGTCAGGCAGGAAGTCCTCAATGATCCGCGCGAGTACGAGGCGAATTTCGTCAAGACAGCGCTGCTCAGCGGACCTCCCGTAGCGGACGACGAGACGACGCTGTTCCTCTGGCCGGAATCGGGAGTGCCCGACTACCTTCGCCCCGGATATCCGCGCCGGTACTATCTCGCGACAACATACGGCGCGGATCCGGCCAGGGCGCGTGAACGCATCGGGGCGATGGTCGGGCCCGGCGGAATGCTCCTGACCGGTACGGTGGATATCGTGCTGAACGCCGAAGGTACCCGCGCTGCAGCTGCCGAAAACGTCGTCACCGCAGTGGGCCCCGGCGGAGAGATCGCGGCCGGTTACGCCAAGGCGCACCTCGTCCCTTACGGCGAATACCTGCCGATGCGCTCGATCCTCGAACCGCTTGGCCTTTCACGCCTTGTTGCCGGAACGCTCGACTTCCGGCCCGGTCCCGGCCCGCGCACGCTGGACCTTGATCGGTGGGGCAGGGCCGGCGTCCAGATCTGTTACGAGATCGTGTTCTCCGGTCAGGTCGCCGAGCGCGGAAACAGACCAGACTATCTCTTCAACCCCTCGAACGACGGCTGGTTCGGTGCATGGGGCCCGCCCCAGCATCTGGCGCAAGCCCGGATGCGCGCGATCGAGGAAGGCCTGCCGGTGCTGCGATCGACCACCACGGGAATCAGCGCCGTGATCGATGCGGGCGGCGTCGTTCGCCAGCACATCCCCAAGCATCAGGCTTCGCGTCTTTCCGGTCTCGTACCTCCAGCAACGGCGCCGACCCTGTTTTCACGGACCGGCAACTGGCTGCCCGTTTTGCTCGGTATCCTGTTGATCGTCGTCGCGGCTGTTGCAAGCCGCCGTACGCGTCGTTAGAGAAGATATAAAGAAAGCTTTATACGCCGTCAGGAACACTCATGCGTCGCAACTACCTCTTCACTTCGGAATCGGTTTCCGAAGGACACCCCGACAAGGTTTCCGACCAGATTTCGGACGCCATTGTCGACCTGATGCTGTCGAAGGACCCCGAAGCGCGCGTCGCGTGTGAAACGATGACCACGACGCAGCTTGTCGTGCTGTCGGGCGAAATCCGCTGCAAGCCGATGTACGACGACGAGAACGAAGCCTGGGCCGAAAACGGTTACTGGGCTCCGGGCGCGAAGGAAGAGATCGAGCAGACCGCCCGCGCCGTCGTGCGCGACATCGGGTACGAACAGGACGGCTTCCACTGGGAACGCCTGCGGTTTGAAAACTTCCTCCACGGACAGTCCGCGCACATTGCGCAGGGCGTCGATTCGAACGCGGAAAGCGCCAAGGACGAAGGCGCGGGCGACCAGGGCATCATGTTCGGCTTTGCCTGCGACGAGACGCCGGACCTCATGCCCGCGACGCTCGACTACAGCCACAAGATCCTGCAGCGCCTGTCGGACGACCGCCATTCGGGCGAGGCTGCGTTCCTCGAACCCGATGCGAAGAGCCAGGTGACCCTGCGCTTTGAAGACGGCAAGCCCGCCGCCTGCACCGCCGTCGTCGTCTCCACCCAGCACAAGCCGGGCTACGACACGGGTGAGCGCGAGGCGCAGCTGAAGAGCTATGTGAAGGGCGTCGTTGCCGACATTCTGCCGCACAACCTTCTGTCGGATGAGACGGTTTATCACATCAACCCGACCGGCTCGTTCGAGATCGGCGGCCCCGATGGCGATGCTGGTCTGACCGGTCGCAAGATCATCGTCGACACATATGGCGGCGCAGCCCCGCACGGCGGCGGCGCATTTTCGGGCAAGGACCCGACGAAAGTGGACCGCTCGGCCGCCTATATCGCGCGGTACCTTGCCAAGAACATCGTGGCAGCAGGCCTTGCTAAGAAAGTCACGATCCAGCTGTCCTACGCAATCGGCGTTTCGCATCCGCTGTCGCTCTATGTCGATACGCACGGCACGTGTGCGGACGGCGTTACCGATCCGCAGCTTGAGGATGCCATTCGCTCGATCGAGAGCCTCGGCGGCCTGACCCCTCGCGGCATCCGCACGCGTCTCAAGCTCAATCGTCCGATCTATCGCCCGACCGCAGCCTACGGCCACTTCGGCCGCCCGGCGAACGACGGCATGTTCCCGTGGGAAGCGACCGATCTGGTCGAGGAACTGAAGACCGCGCTCGGCCGCTAAGCCTCGGTTTTTATTTTCCTACAATAGCTACCGCACATCATGAGGCGGGTTTTCCATTGCCGGAGACCCGCCCGATGCCCACTGCCTACAACCCTGACCGCCCCACGATTACCCCGCGCATCGCCGCTGAGCTGATCGCGCACGAAGGCGTCGTGCGCGAAGCCTATCGCGACTCGGTGGGCGTCTGGACGTGGAGTGTCGGGCTGACCGACGCCTGCGGCCACCGCGTCCTGCGTTATCGCGACCAGCCGCAACCGCTACACCGCTGTCTCGAGGTCTTCGTCTGGGTCCTCCAGAACCGCTACCTGCCCGCCGTTCTGGAGGCTTTCGGTCCGGTCGCGCCGCAGGAACACGAACTGGCTGCCGCGCTCTCTTTCCACTGGAACACCGGCGCGATTGGGCGCGCCGAGTGGATGCGCCACGTTCGCGAGGGCGAAACGAAGACCGCGAAGATGGCGATGCTGAACTGGTGCCGCCCCGCCTCGCTCGCCATCAGGCGCAAGCGCGAACAGGCGCTGTTCTTCGATGGCCGCTGGCACGGTGACGGGACCGCGCTGGTCTATTCGGTCGCCAAGCCTTCCTATCACCCGGTGAAGGGCAAGCGCACGACGGTGATGGACACGCTCGAACTGCTGCTTTCGGGCGGCCCCGCGCGCGCGGTTGAACCGCAGGAGGTAAAGGTCCACGCCCCACCCCAGCGCGCCGCCGACAACTGGTTCGCACGCCTTTTCACCTGCTGAGCGGCGAACTTTGCTGACGCAGGGCGGCGAGGGCTTTATTGCCTGTCAGCGCAATGATTCGTCGCATCCTCAGCCCCGCCGCCCTGCTCCTCGTCTCTGCCTGCGCCACGGTTCCCGCCGCGCCGCCCACGCCAGAGCCGGTCACCGTCCGCATCGTTGGCATCAACGACTTCCACGGCAACCTGATGCCGCTCTCGGCGCCCAAGGACGTGATGACGCCCGATGGCGAAATCGTGAGCATTCCGGTCGGCGGCGCGGCGTGGATGGCATCGGCCATCAACACGATCCGCGCGCAGGACGAATATTCGATGGTGATCTCGGCCGGCGACATGATCGGGGCCAGCCCGCTCGCCTCTGCCGCGTTCCTCGACGAACCGGCGATCGGCGTGATGAACCGCGTAGGCGTGGACTTCAATGCGGTCGGCAATCACGAATTCGACAAGGGCTGGCAGGAGCTGAAGCGCATCGCCGACGGCGGGTGCGAGAAATACACGCTGCGCGAACCCTGCGCGGTCGAGAAGGACTTTGCGGGCGCGAACTTCCCGTTCCTGTCGGCCAATGTCGTCACCCGCAACGGCGAGACGCTGTTCCCCGCCTTCGGCACCAAGACGTTCGGTGAAGGCGAAGCGCAAGTCACTGTCGGCGTCATCGGGTTGCCGCTGCGCGACGTTCCCAATCTCGTCACGCCGAGCGGGGTCGAGGATCTCTATTTCGGGGACGAGGCGAACGCGATCAACATCTACGTCGAGGAACTGGCCTCCAAGGGCGTCGATGCCATCGTCGTGTCGATCCACCAGGGGCTCTACAATGTCCCGCGTGAGGATTCGAACGGCTGCGGCAGTGTTTCGGGTGAGCTTCTGCCCATTCTCGAAAGGCTGGACCCGCGCGTCGATCTCGTGATCTCGGGCCACACGCACCGCAGCTATGTCTGCAACTACGGCGATATCGATCCGGCCCGCCCCTTCCTCGTCACCAGCGCGGGATATGGCGCGTCGCAGGTCACCGACATCGCGGTCACCATCAATCCGGCGACGAACGAGGTAACGGCGAAAACCGCGCACAACGTCACGGTGCAGAGCGAGGGCAAGGCCAAGGACGGCTCGCCGCTCCCGACCAGCAGTGCCTTTGCCGCGATCGTCCCCGATGCGGGGATCGCCGCCTATGTCGGGCAGTATGTCGAGGCTGTCGAAGAAGTGGCGAAACGTCCTTCAGGCAAGGTCTCTGGCGAGGCGATCATCACCGATGACGACGAACTGGAAACCGCGCTGGGCGACATGATCGCTGACGGCCAGCTTGCCGCCACGCGCGAGGCAGGTGCCCAGATCGCCTTCATGAACAATTCGGGCGTGCGCGCCAGCCTCGTCCCCGCAGCAGACGGCACGGTCACGTTCGGCGATCTCTATGCCGTGCAGCCCTTCGGCAATTCGCTGATCACGCGGACCTTTACCGGCGACCAGGTCCTGGCCCTGCTGGAACAGCAGTTCGACAGCGCCGACAAGAAGCAGATCCTCGCGCCCAGCGAAGGGTTCGCCTTCACGTACGACCGCTCACGCCCCAAGGGCGACCGCATTGTCGAAGCAACGCTGAACGGCGATCCGATCAATCCGCTGAAGTCCTATCGCATCACGATGAACAGCTTCCTCGCCGCAGGGGGCGACGGGTTTACCGTGTTCACCGAAGGGACGCAGACGACGACAGGCGCGAACGACCTCGACGCGTTCGAGGCGTGGCTTGGCGCGGTGCCGGTTCGCCAGCTGCCCCAGACGGACCGCGTGACGAACCTTACTCCGGCAAGTTAAAGCGCGGCCTCAATCGCGGAGACCAGCTCCGCGTCATCGGGTGCGGTGGTCGGTGCGAAACGGGCAATGACTTCGCCATCGCGGCCGACAAGAAACTTCTCGAAGTTCCAGAGCACTTCGGGATCGTCGTTCGGGGTGATGCCGAAACCGCGCAGCCTTTCCCGGAAACCCTCGACATCGCCCTGCTTCGTCGGGGCCGCCTCGACCAGCTCGGCATAAAGCGGCTGCTTGTCCGCGCCGATCACGCTGGCCTTGGCGAAGAGCGGGAAGTTCACACCGAAGCTGGTTTCGCAAAACGTTGCGATTTCCGCATCGGTGCCCGGCTCCTGCGCGCCGAAGTCGTTGGCCGGAAAGCCCAGCACCTCAAGGCCCTGTTCGCCGTACTTTTCCTGCAACGCCTGAAGGCCTGCATATTGCGGCGTCAGGCCGCACTGCGAAGCGACGTTGACGATCAGCAGAACCTTGCCCTTGTGCGCGGCAAGGCTGTCTTCGCTGCCGTCGTTGCGGGTCAGCGCGATATCGGACAGGGCCATCGGGAAATCCTCTCTATCAGGTGTCGACGTTACGAAACGTAGTGCGCCGTCGTCTTTTCCGCCACTTCCTCGGCCGTAACGCCGGGGGCCAGTTCGACCAGCTTGAAAGGGCTGTCATGGTCGGGGCGCTGGAACACGGCGAGATCGGTGACGATCATGTCGACGACGTTCTTGCCCGTCAGCGGCAGCGTGCATTCGGGGATGAACTTGGGGCTACCGTTCTTGCTGGTGTGTTCCATGACGACGATGATCTTCTTCACGCCCGCGACAAGATCCATCGCGCCGCCCATGCCCTTGATCATCTTGCCCGGGATCATCCAGTTGGCGATGTCGCCGTTCTGGTCGACTTCCATCGCGCCCAGCACGGTCAGGTCGATGTGCCCGCCGCGGATCATGGCAAAGCTGGCCGCGCTGTCGAAATAGGCGCTCTTGTCCAGTTCGCTGATCGTCTGCTTACCGGCATTGATGAGGTCGGCGTCTTCCTCGCCCTCATACGGGAAAGGCCCGATGCCCAGCATGCCGTTTTCCGACTGCAGCGTGACTTCGACGCCTTCGGGAATGTGGTTGGCCACCAGCGTCGGGATGCCGATGCCGAGATTCACGTAGAAGCCGTCTTCCAGCTCCTTCGCGGCGCGGGCGGCCATTTCGTCACGGGTCCAGGGCATTTGCGTTACTCCTTGGCGATATTGTCTGTTGTTCGGGCGCCGTCAGGCGGCGGCCCTGATCGGTGGTGGCAGTTCGAACCAGCCGCTATCCAGCAGCGGATCGAACGGTGTCGGCGCGTCGGGATCGCGCAGGTAATCCATGAATTCGTCGAAGTCGCCCCTGCGGTCGCCGACGATGGCGGTGATGCACCATTCGCCCGCGGCAGCATTGCGGCGCTGTGTCTTGGTTTCTGCCGGATCGCGGATCAGCAGGAAGGTATCCTCGCCCGCCGGATCGAGACCGGTTTCGGCCAGCACGGCGCGCAGCTCTGCTTCGCGAGCTTCGCCCAGTATACTGATCCAGAGAACTTCGGTCTCCGCTGCGCGCGCGGTGGCAAGCGCCGGTGCGAGACCCGGCTGCGCGACGAAAGGCCCTGCTTCGGGCCGGAACGCCGCAATGCCGGGATCGAGATCGATCAGGATTGCAGGCTTGCCGCCATGGCAGGGCAGAACCGGCTCGTCATCGTTCGATGCCGCCGGATCGGGCAAGACAGAAAGGCCGGTTCCGGCACGATCACTGGCGAAGAGCGCAGCGGCAAACCACTTTTCGGTGAGGTTCGGCGTCGGCATGACCACCGCGACTTCCTCCGGAACGGCCACTGCAGCCTCGCCCTTGTCCTCGACGGTCCGCTTCGCCAGCATCCCGCTCGCCGCAAGGGGTAGCGCCGCGACACAGCCGGACAGGCCCGTTGCTGCGAGCATCAGCCCGCACAGGCCCAGGGTCCGGCTGAAGCGCGCGGCGCGCATAGCGCTTACGCGGCTTCGCGCTGGCGCGTGGTCGTGAACTCGATCTTCTTGTCGTAGGGCGCGCCGACGATCATCCGCTGGACGTAGACGCCCGGAAGGTGGATGCAGTCGGGGTCGAGCGAGCCGGTCGGCACGATCTCTTCCACTTCGACAACACAGACCTTGCCGCAAGTCGCGGCCGGCAGGTTGAAGTTACGCGCGGTCTTGCGGAACACGAGGTTGCCGCTTTCATCCGCCTTCCACGCCTTGACCAGCGAGACATCAGCGAAAATGCCCTTTTCAAGGATGTAGTCCTGACCATCGAAGGTCTTCACTTCCTTACCTTCGGCCACTTGAGTGCCGACGCCGGTCTTGGTGTAGAAACCGGGGATGCCCGCACCGCCGGCGCGCATGCGTTCGGCAAGCGTGCCCTGCGGGCAGAATTCGACTTCCAGCTCGCCTGCAAGGAACTGGCGTTCGAACTCCTTGTTCTCACCGACGTAGGAGCTGATCATCTTCTTGATCTGCTTGGTGCGTAGCAGCTTGCCGAGGCCTTCGTTGTCGATACCGGCATTGTTCGAAGCGACCGTCAGCCCCTTAACGCCGCTTTCGACCACGGCGTCGATCAGGCGTTCGGGAATGCCGCAAAGGCCGAAACCTCCACTTGCGACAAGCATGTCGTCCTTCAGCAGGCCTTCGAGTGCGGTCTTGGCGTCGGGGTAGAGCTTCTGCATCGCGGAACAGGCCTTTCCTGAATGTCGGTTCGGGTTTTTCGGGCCTATTACATTTAGCAGGGGTGCCTGTCACCTGTGTTGCAGCGCCGTAACGTCAACTTGCTGCCTTGCCATTGGCCTCTTGCGCCCCCATCCCTTGGTTCATGGAGAGGCAGAACCCAGATTGGACCGGCGCGATCACGCGCGCAAAGGCTCATGCGCCGTTTCTGGCGGACCTGCTGGCGCGAAGGCCCGATCTCGAAGAAATGCTGGCGACTGGCGAGGGCGATGCGGCCCTCGCGCTGGCGAAACAGGCGGGCGAAGGCGCGCCCGATGTCGCCACTGCGCTGCGCCGCGAAAAGCGTGCCTTGGCGCTCGTACTGGGCATCGGGGACCTCGCGGGCGCATTCCCGCTGCTGAAAGTCACGAGCGAACTTTCCGATTTCGCCAGCCGCGCGCTCCACGCCGCGATCGGCGAGGCAATCGCGCACCGGATGCCGGGGGCCGAGAACACCGGCATGACCGCGCTGGCGCTGGGCAAGCACGGGGCGGGAGAGTTGAACTATTCCTCCGATATCGACCCCATCCTGCTCTACGACCCCGCGCGCCTGCCCCGGCGGGAACGGGACGAACCAGGCGAAGCTGCACAGATGGCCGCCCGCCGTGTCGTCCAGACGATGGGCGCGCAGACGGCCGAAGGATACGTCTTCCGCACCGATCTGCGCCTGCGCCCCGCAAGCGAGGTCAGCCCGCTGGCGATCAGCTTCGATGCGGCGCTGACCCATTACGAAAGCTCGGCCCTCGCGTGGGAAAGGGCCGCCTTCATCCGCGCCAAGTCGGTCGCAGGCGATATAGAGGCAGGACGCGAGTTCCTGTCGCAGATCCGCCCCTTCGTCTGGCGCAAGTCGCTCGATTTCGGCGCGATTTCCGAAGTGGGCCGCCTCGTCCACCGCATCCGCGACGACCATTCGGGGCCGCAACACCCCGGCCCCGGTTTCGACGTGAAGAAGGGCCGCGGCGGCATTCGCGAAGTCGAATTCTTCGCGCAGACGCACCAGCTGATCCACGGCGGCCGCGATCCCTCGCTGCGCTGTTCGGGTACCCGCGCCGCGCTCGACGCGCTGGCGGCGGCGCAGATCATTTCGGGCGAAGACGCCGTTGTGATGGGCGAAAGCTATGACCGCCTGCGCGAGATTGAGCACCGCTTGCAGATGGTGAATGACCGCCAGACCCACTCGCTGCCCGCAGGCGAGGCGCTGGACAACGTGGCGCGGCTAGACGGGCTGGCCGATGGCGCGGCGCTTGTCGCGGAACTCGACACGATCTGCGAAAAGGTGCGCACCCGCTTCGACAGGCTGGTCGAAGCGCATGGGGGCAAGGTTTCCGCGCCCAAACCGCAGCCGGTGGCCGAAGAACGACTGGAGGAGCTCGGTTTTGCCGACCCCGGCGAGCTGGCCGAACGCATCGGCGGCTGGGAAGCGGGGCGCGTGAAGTGCCTGCGATCCGACGCGGCGCGGCAGGCCTTCGGCGCGATCCGTCCGCAATTGCTGGAGGCGCTGGCCAAGGCTCCCGAGCCCGAACGCGCCTTGACGCGATGGGAACAGATGCTGGCGCGGCTGCCGTCGGCGATCAACATCTTCCACTTGCTGGAAGCGCGCCCAGCCCTGCTCGAAACGCTGGCCCGCGTGCTGGCCCTGTCGCCCAGCCTTGCCGATGCGCTGGGGCGGCGCGGAGACTTGCTCGACACGCTGATCGACCGGACGGCATTCGATCTGCCCGGCGATGTGGACACGCTGATCGCCGACATGCGGGGCGAGGATGACGATTACGAAGCCGTGCTCGACCGCGTCCGCCGCGTCGTCGGCGACTTGCGGTTCGCGCTTGGCGTGCAGCTGATCGACAACGCGCACGACCCGCTCGACGTCGCCGCCGCCCTGTCGCGCGTGGCCGAAGCGGCGATTTCGGTCTGCGTGGAGGCGGCATCACGCGAATTTTCGCGCGCCCACGGGCGGATCGGGACCGAGGAACTGGTCGTGCTCGGCCTCGGAAGGCTGGGCGGCGGTTCGCTGACGCATGCCTCGGATCTCGACATCGTCTATCTTTTCACCGGCGATTTCGAGGGGGAGAGCGACGGCGAACGGCCGCTGGGCGCAACGCAATACTTCAACCGACTTGCCCAGCGTGTGACCGGCGCGCTGACCGTCCCGACTGCCGAGGGCGCGCTGTTCGAAGTCGACACCCGCCTGCGCCCGTCTGGCACGCAGGGGCTTCTGGCCGTCAGCATCGACAGCTTCGCCCGCTATCAGGCGGAATCGGCTTGGACGTGGGAGCACATGGCCCTGATGCGCGCGCGGGTCCTCCACGGACCGCCTGCCGCCCGCGATGCCGTTAACGAAGTCGTCCGCTCGGTCCTCACGCGCCCGCGCGATGAAGATGCCTTGCGCGCCGACGTGCTGAAGATGCGCGGCGACATGGCAACCCACAAACCGCCGCGCGGGCCGCTGGACATCAAGCTGCAGCGCGGCGGACTGGTCGACTTGGAGTTCCTGACCCATTTCCACCAGCTACGTACCGGAACCTGCCATGATCCCAACCTCGGCAAGGCGGTGCGCTGCCTTGGCGCGGCTGGTCACGTTCCCGATACGCTGGGCGAGGCGCGCGATCTCCTGACGCGGATGCTGGTCACGTTGCGCCTCGTCTCTCCCGATACCAACCTGCCCCCGCCCGCCGCGCGCGACGTTCTGGCCGCCGCCTGCCGTCAGGACAGCTGGGACGCGCTGCTATCCGCCCTCGACAAGGCCCGCGCCGAAGTGGCAGGGGCCTGGGCCGAGACTTTCGGCGAGACACTGGAGCTTTGAAGATGACCGACACGCGGCCCGACGTGGGCGATGCCTTTCCCGACATCGCGATGGAAACGCCCGATGGCGGCACCGTCTCGATCTCCGACTTCGCGGGCAAGAAGGTCGTCGTGTTCTTCTACCCCAAGGCGAACACCCCCGGCTGCACGACCGAGGCGAAGGACTTTTCCGCGCTTCTGCCCGAATTCGAAAAGGCCGGAACCGCGGTTCTGGGGGCAAGCAAGGACAAGCCCGCCGCGCAGCAGAAGTTCATCGACAAGCACGAACTGACCGTTCCGATCGCGTCCGATCCGGTAGAGGACGGCGTGACCGACGCGCTGGGCGTGTGGACCGAGAAGAAGAATTACGGCCGGACCTACATGGGGATAGAGCGTTCGACCTTCCTCGTCGGACCCGACGGCAAGATCGCGCAGGTCTGGCGCAAGGTTCGCGTCAAAGGTCATGCCGATACCGTGCTGGAGGCCGCAAAGGCGCTTTGACCCCGTAAACCGACCGTTCGAAATGTCCGAAAACCTGCCTTCCCTGTCGTCGGCGATCCGCGACGCGTTGCTGACGGGCGATCCGCGCGCCAAGGTCATGGCGACGCGCAAACTGGTGCGAGATTGGCGGCTGGAGCGCCTTGCCTTCGAGTTCGATTGCGAGATGCCGGATGAACCGGCGCGCCCAGAAACGCCGGAACTGCTGCCACCGAACCAGATGCCGAAACGCGGCAAGGGCGGGTCGGAACGCGGGCGAATCGCCCTGTGGCACGCGCTGGCGCACATCGAATTCGTCGCCATCGACCTCGCGCTCGACATGGCGGGGCGATTCGGCGAATCGATGGGAAAGGCGTTTGTATCGGACTTCCTGTCGGTCGCCGCAGACGAGGCGATGCACTACGCCCTGCTGGACCGGAAGCTGCATACGCTGGGCAGCCATTACGGCGCCCTGCCCGCCCATGCCGGGCTGTGGCAGGCCGCGCAGGAGACGCGGCACGACGTCGCGGCAAGGCTGGCGATCGTGCCGATGGTGCTGGAGGCGCGCGGTCTCGACGTGACGCCCGCGACGCTTGAGCGCGTGCGGTCGCAGGGGGACGAGAACGGGGCGCGAATCCTCGAACGAATCCTTGACGACGAGATTCGCCACGTGCGCTTCGGCACCAAACACTTCGACGAAGTGAGCCGTGCGAGAGACGAAAATCCGCAAGAAAGCTGGAGAAATCTGGTTGAAAGGCATTTTCGCGGTCGTTTGAAGCCACCGTTCAACGACTCGGCGCGCGAGGCAGCCGGTTTGTCGCGGGACTACCGCGCCGGTATTGTCTAATTAACCTTTACGCCCGTAACCAATACTCACGAGACGGCGGGAGGGTTCCGACGTTCTCTACAAATTTTTATCGCGGCAGGTCTGTGACGGACATCACGCCTGCCGTGCCGAGGGGGTCACCCGGCGTATCTCGCACCTTTTTAGGGGGGCCTGAGGCGCCGAGATAACGAAGGACTTGGCATGACGGACGCAATTCGGATTTCTGCACTGAAGGCTGGACGGGCACTTGCGCTCGGAACGGTCGGCATCGCCGCGATGGCGATGGCCCCCGCTCCGGCTCTTGCCAACGCCAGCGCCTCGGCCAGTGCGGACGTCAAGGCTCCGGTTCGCGAAAACGCCGAAAAGGCCGAAAGCGACGCCAAGTTCAAGCAGCTCTTCGCCACCTGGAAGAAGACCGAAGCTGAAGAAGCCAAGGTCGGCATCGCCAACACCGTCACCAGCAGCGTCGCGTCGATCCCGTCGCGTCTTCCGGTCGAAGGTTCGCGCTATTCCAGCTCGTTCGGTTCGCGCATCCACCCGGTTACGGGTCGCCGCAAGAACCACAACGGTCTCGACATGGCTGCGCCCACCGGCACGCCGATCTACGCAACGGCCGATGGCCGCGTGGAAATGGCCCAGTGGTACGGCGGCTACGGCAACTACGTTCAGATCGAACACGGTGGCGACATCGAAACTCGCTATGGTCACATGTCGCGCCTCAACGTGCGTCCGGACCAGGAAGTGAAGAAGGGCGAACTGATCGGTTGGGTCGGCTCGACTGGCCGTTCCACCGGCCCGCACCTTCACTATGAAGTCCGCATCGCCGGTGCCCCGGTCGATCCGGAGCCCTACCTGAACCGCGACACCTTCCAGCAGGCTTTTGCCGAAGCCAACGGCCTTGGTGCCGGCGGTCCGGAAGACTAAGCGCTACGTTCCTTATAATCGGGTTCAAGCGGCCCGGCACTCTCACCAGAGTGCTGGGCCGCTGCCGTTTCAGGCCACTTTCTGCATCGTTTCCCACTCCGACCTGACGAGTTCGAGCCGCGCAGCGCCATCTTCGGCATAGCGCAGCCGGTCTTCCAGCACGCGGGCGAGTTCGCCCAGCCGCGCTTCACCGAAATACCCCGCGGTTCCGGCCAGCTTGTGAAGCTGCATGGCTAGCACGTCCCATTGCGCCTCGCCCTGTCCGGCGGCGACTTCGGCAAGGTCGGACAGAAGCCGGGCCTTACGCTCGCGATATCGTGCAGCCAGCGGGTCGGCCTCTTCGACCATCGGCTCGACAACCGCGACTTCGAGCTCCGGTTCGGACTGACCGGAAGGTGCGAGATACGTCGCGATCGCCTCTGTCAGCGCCGGCGTCTGCAGCGGTTTGGCAAGATGCCCTTGCATTCCGGCTTCGCGGCAGGCCGCAATGTCCTCTGCAAAGCAATTCGCGGTCAGCGCGACGATTGGCAGCATGTCAGGCTCGAACCCTGCGGCTCGCAGTTGGCGGGTAGCCTCCAGCCCGTCCATCTGCGGCATCTGCATGTCCATCAGGACAAGGCGGTAGGGCCGCCCTTCGGCATGAGCCGCTTCGACCATGGCAATCGCTTCGGTCCCGTCAGCGGCGAGGTCGGGGTTGAGTCCGACGTTGCGCGCCATGGCGAGGACGAGTTCCTGGTTGATGTCATTGTCCTCGGCGACCAGCACGCGCGGCGCGTCTCCCATCTGTGGCAAGGCCGGCATGGACGTTGCCGGCGGCAGTATTTCCGGGGGACCGGTCATAAGCGCCTCAGCCTGATTTGCCGGAGTATCGGAGACAGCCAGAAGCGGGATACGCAGGGTGAAGGTCGCCCCTTCGTCGAGCCGCGACTGGACGGCGATTTCACCCCCCATCAGGCGTGCCAACTGGTTCGAGATCGCGAGGCCCAGCCCCGTTCCGCCGTACCTCCTTGCTATTGAGCCATCGGCCTGGCGGAACTGGTCGAAAATGTCGCTCAGCCGTTCTGGCGCGATACCGATACCGGTGTCGGAGACGCTGATTTCCAGCAGGTCGCCTTCGACCCTTGCATGGACCGACACACGGCCCTTTTCGGTAAACTTCACCGCATTACCAATGAGGTTGAGCAGGATCTGCCGCATCCGCAAAGGATCACCGATGAGGCGCGAGGGCACGTCGGCTTCGACTTTCGCTTCCAGCGTGATGCCTGCGCTATCGGCCACGGGCTGCAACAGGCCGACGCAAGTTTCGATCTTGGCCCGCAGGTCGACGGGCGCAGGGACTATGGTCAGTTTGCCGGAATCGATCTTCGACATGTCGAGAATATCGTTCAGCAACCGCATCATCGCCCGCCCGGAATCGGCGATAAGCTGCGCGTGGCGGCGCTGCGTACCGCTCAATTCGGAATCCAGCAGCAGGTCGGTAAAACCGATCACCCCGTTCATCGGGGTGCGAATCTCGTGGCTCATGTTGGCCAGAAACGCGGCCTTGGCCTGGGCTGCGTGTTCCGCCTTCTGCCGCGCCTTGGTAAGATCCGCTTCCAGTTGCTTGGCATCCGAAATGTCGCGCACAGATGCCACGATGGAGGCGACGCCGTGTTCTCCCGGAACGGCGGACAAGTGTGCATCCATCCAGCGGCCGCCTGCTGCATCGTCCATGCGGAACTGGAAGGCGCAATTCCGCTCGTCCCCGTTCCAGAGCGGGCGCAGACGGCGGTCTATCGCCGTTTGCGCATTGCGCCCGAACAGCGCGGCGAAAGGCCGGTCGACCAGCGTATCAGGCTCGCGAGAGAACATCGAACCCGCATAAGGGGAGGCATAAGTGCAAGTGCCGTCGGCCTGAACCATGAACAATGCATCGCGCACGTTATCGGTAATCGTCTTGATGCGCCGCTCACGCTCGGCCAGTTCGGCTTCGGCCACGCGCAAGTCGGTGATGTCCATATTGATGCCGATATGGCCGGTCAGGCGCCCTTCCCCGTCGAATTGCGGCGCGGCGGCGCACGTCAGCCAGACGACCGACCCGTCGGGGCGCAGCCAGCGCCACGTATCGGCAAAGGCACTGCGCGCCGCCGTTGCCGCCATCCAGGCGTAATAGACCCGGTCGAAGTCGTCGGGGTGGATTGCATCGGCCCAGCCATGTCCGCGCCATTGTTCGCCCAGCATCCCGGTCGATTCCTGCCACGCGCGATTGACCCAGGTACATTCGCCGCGCGCATTCGTGAGGAACAGACCAGCCGGCGCAAGTTCGGCCAGCGTCGCGAATTGCCGCTCGCTCGCTTCCAGTGCGATGCGGCCCGTTGCCTTTTCCGACACGTCGAGCATGTGCCCGATCACCCCTTGCGCCCGCCCCGCGGCATCGCGGGTACAGCGCATTCGCATTTCGACGTGACGCTCTTCCCCATCGGGCCGTTCGAACGCGAGTTCGATCTGCAGAACCGTGATCAGCCCCGCACGAAGCCGCGCCATCTCCGGCCCGATCCGCTCCCGCTCTGCCGGGGGCAGGAACAGGTCGTAGGGCTGGCCGATCGTTGTTTCGCGCTTGCGCCCGGTAATCCGGTCCCATGCGGCGTTCAGCGTCTGCCACGTGCCATCATTGGCGATGCAGAAGATAACCTCGTCGATATTGTCGAGCAGGCGGCGCTTGTCGTCGCGGCTGGTGCGCAGTTCCTCGCGGTCGCGAATGCCGCGTTCGATCAGGCCCGCTAGCGGCAAGCCGACCAGCGTCAGCGAGGCGAGGAACAGTTGCAGCGTCACGAATTGCAGCGCCGGATCGCCGCGGGTCAGCGTGATCGGGCCGCTACCGAACGCGGTTGCCGCAGTGCCGATCGTCGCCATCAGGATCAGTACGAATGCCGTACCGCCGATCCCCGAACTGATCCCGGCCAAGACGACAAGCGGAGTGACGAGGAACAGGAAAGGAAAGCTCGACTGCCAGAAGATCGCGAGCGACCCCAGGATGACAATGGCCAGTACAGGCACCGGCACGAGCATTCCGCCCTGCCCGCGCGTTCGCCATGCCGCGATCCCCACCATCGTGAGAGGAGCGATGAACAGCAGCCCGCTGGCATGGCGCGCGGCGAACAGTGCGCTGGCATCGGCAATCAATGTCACTGCGATGGCAGTAGATACGGCGGTCCCTACGATCATCGATGCGACGAAGCGAAAGAAGGCCACCGGATCGGTGAAGTCGACGATCTCACCGCATAAACGCCGCGTTAGCAGGGCCGTAACCGCCACCTCGGCCAGGTTCGCGAATGTCAGGATCGCAGCCGTGTCGGTCGGCACTTTCCCCGCCACTTCGCCAAGGAAAAGGCCTGCCGCCGCCCCGAGTAGCGCCGCGGGCATAAGCTGCTTTCGCCCAGACAGGACCACGGCAAGGATGACGGCATTGGGCAGCCACAACGCTGCCAACACGCCGGTATGGGGTATCGCAAGGCTGATGGCGGCCAGCGCCAGCGAGACCGCCATCATCGCTGCACAAATCGCGATATGCGCTATCGCCTTGGGTGCGGGCCGATGTTCCTCCCAGACCGCGTCGTTCGCCATGCCTTTGCCTCGTGCTGCCAATTTCAAGCCGCCTGCCTAGGCGGCGGCTAACAAAGCCATGGCAAACAGGGCGTTAGGTATTATCCGCGAGAGGCGGCGCGCTTTTACGCAGCGCCGCCTTGCGGCTTACTCGGCCAGCAGCCTTTCGGCGATGGCGCGTACGTCCTTGCCCATGTCCTCGCGTTCAAGGGCCAGCTTCAGCGTCGCCTCGACAAAGCCAAGCTTTGAGCCGCAATCGAACCGTTCGCCTTCGAAGGTCACGGCATGGAACGGCTGGTTGCCGATCATCTTGGCCATGGCATCGGTAAGCTGGATTTCGCCGCCCGCGCCCTTTTCCTGCGTTTCGAGCGTGCGCATCACTTCGGGCTGAAGGATGTAGCGGCCCGAGACGATCTTGTTCGAAGGCGCGTCCTCAACCGCGGGCTTTTCGACCAGGCCCTTCACTTCGGTCAGGTTGCCCTTTTCCTCGCCCGGCGTGATGACGCCGTACTTGTAGACTTCCTCGTGCGGCACTTCGAGCACCGAGATCAGGTTGCCGCCGACCTCGTTATAAGCCTCGACCATCTGCTTCATGCAGTTGGGCTTGCCCCACATCAGTTCGTCGGGAAGCAGGATGGCGAAAGGTTCATCGCCCACGACGGCGCGGGCGCACCAGATCGCATGGCCAAGGCCCATCGGCACCTGCTGGCGCACGGTGATGAGATCGCCCGGCGTAAAGCGCGTATCGTCGAGCGGGCTCATGTCCTTCCCGCGCTCTTGCATGGTCTGTTCAAGTTCGAACGCGATGTCGAAATTCTCGACCAGCGCGGTCTTGCCGCGGCCGGTGACGAAGATCATCTGCTCGATCCCCGCCTCGCGCGCTTCGTCGATGGCATACTGGATCAGCGGGCGGTCGACGACGGGAAGAAGCTCTTTCGGGATTGCCTTGGTGGCGGGCAGGAATCGGGTGCCAAGGCCGGCAACGGGAAAGACGGCCTTGCGGATCGGTTTGCGTTCGGAAGAGCTCATGAGGTGGGCAGACGTCCCTGTGATTGTTCGCGAATGGTGCACCGCAACCTAGGCATGGCAGCGGGTCGGGTTCAAGGGCGGACTGGCCCTCCTCTTCCCAACGCCGAGGGAACCTGTTGGCTCCCGCGCGGTTGCTTGCCCAATACGCAAAAGGGGCTAAAGGCGGGGAATGGACAAGATCATCATCGAAGGCGGCAAGCGCCTTGAAGGCGCGCTGCCGATCTCGGGCGCGAAGAATGCGGCACTTACGCTGGTGCCCTGCGCGCTGCTTACCGAAGAACCGCTGACGCTGCGCAACCTGCCGCGCCTTGCCGACATCGACGGTTTCCAGCACCTGATGAACCAGTTCGGCGTGTCGACCACGATCGCCGGTTCGCGACCCGAAGATTTCGGCCGCGTCATGACGCTGCAGGCCCCGCGCCTTACCAATACGACCGCGCCCTACGAACTGGTCCGCAAGATGCGCGCCTCGATCCTCGTGCTTGGCCCTCTGCTCGGCCGTGCGGGCGAGGCGACCGTGTCACTTCCCGGCGGCTGCGCCATCGGCAACCGCCCGATCGACCTTCATTTGAAGGCGCTGGAAGCCTTCGGCGCGACCATCGAACTGACCAGCGGCTACGTCCGCGCCCATGCCCCTGAAGGCGGCCTTCCGGGCGGCGACTTCTCGTTCCCGGTGGTTTCGGTCGGCGCGACAGAAAACGCGCTGATGGCCGCAGTGCTGGCCAACGGCACCAGCCGCCTCGACAACGCGGCGCGCGAGCCGGAGATCGTGGACTTGTGCAATCTCCTCGTCGCGATGGGCGCCGAGATCGAGGGTATCGGCGAATCGCTGATCACCGTTCACGGCGTTAAGCGCCTCCACGGCGCGACCTACCGCGTCATGCCGGATCGTATCGAGGCCGGCTCCTACGCCTGTGCCGCCGCGATCACGGGCGGTGACGTGACGCTGACCGGCGCGAACATGAAGGACATGAGCGCTACAAACCACGCGCTGCGCAATGCCGGCGTTCATGTGGAGGAAGTGAAGGGCGGCATCCGTGTCTATGCCGACGGACCACTCAAGGCCGTGAACCTGTCGACCGCGCCTTTCCCCGGATTCCCGACCGACATGCAGGCCCAGATGATGGCGCTGCTCTGCATGGCGCAGGGCACCAGCGTGCTGACCGAGACGATCTTCGAGAACCGCTACATGCACGTTCCCGAACTGAACCGCATGGGCGCGCATATCGAGACGCAGGGCCGCACCGCCATCGTTCACGGGGTCGAGAAGCTGACCGGCGCCGAAGTCATGGCGACCGACCTCCGCGCCTCGATGAGCCTCGTGATCGCGGGCCTGCGGGCAGAGGGCGAAACAGTGGTCCACCGCCTCTACCACCTCGACCGTGGTTACGAGCGCCTTGAAGAAAAGCTGAGCCTCGTCGGCGCGAACATCCAGCGCGTCGGCGGCGACTGATCGCATCCGGCGCGGGGCACGGCTTTACCCCCGCGCCTGACCGGCTAGTCTGACCCGCGTGCAGATCGTCAAACTCGTCATCGGCTGGATCGCGCGGCACTTCGTGCTGTGGATCCTGCTGATCGGCGCGCTGCTGGTCTGGAACGCGTGGCAAGTCGGCGCAGAGCAGGAACTGCGCGCGGCCAAGCTGGAAGAAACGCTCGCCGCGATCGAAGTGCAGCGCGAGGCGGGCGAGGAAGCCCTGCGGCAGGCCGAAGCCGATGCGCGCGGGCGGTCGGTTGAAGTGCTGGAGACCATGCTGGCCGATGCAAAGGCAGATCGGGCGCGGCTGGTCAGCCAGCGCCGTTCGGACCTCAAGCGCCGCGCCTCTATCGCGCTGGCCGACAGCGACGCGATCATCGCGGACCAGACACTGGAACTCGAAATCGCGGTCGCCACACGCAAGATCGCGGGGCTCGAACGCTCGATCGCGGCGACCGAGGCGCAGATGGATCGCGCCGCGATGATGACCGCCGCGATCAAGGCCTGGCGCGAGGCAGACACGAAATGGCGCAATGCCGTGCGCACTTGCGACGCGGCCAATGCCGCGGTGAAGCGGTACGAGGCGCGGCGCGGGCTGGGCCGGTTTTTCGGCAGCATCACCGGTGAAGGCAGGCGGCTGCGCGCCTCTCGCGACGACAAGTGTTCGGGCGTTGCCGCGCTTGCCGCTCGCGCTGAACGCGTGAAAGAAATCCTCGACGAAACGCGCAAGGGCGGTGCCGCCGTTGCCCGCGCTGGCGCATGGTCGCAGGACCGGCTGGAAAGCGCCGACACCATGCTGCGCGAGGCCGTCGCCCGCGAACGCGAAGGGGCGGACGGATCGGCCCGTGCGCAGATCCGCAAGAAATGGGCCGACTGGGGCATGACCGCGATCTTGTGGCAGGCCTTCGTCGCGCTGCTGCTGATCATCGCGATGCCTTACCTCATCCGCCTGCTGTTCTGGTTCGTCCTTGCCCCGATCGCAGAGCGGCGCCCCTCCATCCGCATTGCCGTGCCCGGCGGCATCGGCGCGCCCATGCCGCCTGCCGACGCCAGCCGCACCTCGATCGCGGTCCAGCTCGGCGCGGGCGAGGAACTGCTGGTGCGGCAGGACTACCTGCAAAGCAGTTCGGTCAGCGGGGCCAAGGAAACGCAGTGGATGCTGGACCTGAAGCACCCGCTATCCAGCCTTGCCAGCGGGCTCTGGTTCCTCACCCGCATTCGCGGCGCGGGCGAAGTCACGACGATCTCTGCGGTCCACGACCCCTTTGCCGAAGTCACAGAAGTCACGTTGCCTGAGAATGGCGCGGCGGTCCTGCACCCGCGTGCGCTGGCTGCCGTCGTGCAGAAAGAAGGCCAGCCGCTGAAAATTACCAGTCACTGGCGACTCTTCTCGCTCAACGCATGGCTGACGATGCAGCTTCGCTTTCTCGTCTTCCACGGCCCTGCCCGCCTCGTCATCAAGGGCGGGCGCGGCGTGCGGGTCGAACCGGCGGGCGCGGGCCGCATCTTCGGACAGGACCAGCTTGTCGGATTTAGTGCAGAGCTGGCCTATGCCGTGGCGCGGACGGAAACGTTCTGGCCCTACTTCCTTGGCCGTGAGCAATTGCTGAAAGACCGCGTGCTCGACGGAGAAGGCATGCTGATCGTGGAAGAGGCCCCGATGGCCGGGCGCAAGGGCCAAGGTCCGCGTTCAGGGCTGGAAGGCACGATGGACGCAGCGCTCAAGGCCGTGGGGCTTTAAGAGCACGAATTTTTCGAAACAATTGGCCCGTCTCGTGCGTTCTACCGGCAAAAGAACGAAGGAGAAATCTCATGGGTCTCATCAAGATGGCCGCTCTCGGCGCACTCGGTTACGCCGGTTATCGCTACTACAACAAGCGCAATGGCGTCCCTGCAGCCTATGACGACGACGGGCCCAAGGCCACGCCGTCGAACGAAGTCACGCCGGTTCGCGATTCCGGCCCTGCCGCCATGCGGGACAAGCCGAAGACATGGTCGAAGACCGACGAAGCCGTCGACGAAAGCTTCCCGGCAAGCGATCCGGCCGCGACGTACTGATCACCTTGAAAAACCAAGCAAGGGGCGGGGAAACCTGCCCCTTCTTCTTTGAAAGGCCCGCACCGCCATGACCTATACGCGCTTTTTCGCAATGATCGCGACATCGACCGTGGTGATGTACGGCCTGATGTACCTCAACACTTATGAAACGGCGCATATATGGTTCAGCCAGACGCGTGTGTGGATGGCGCTGCTGATGGGGGCGGTCATGGCCGTCATCATGCTCGGCTTCATGTGGAAGATGTACGACCGTCCGCCGGTCAAATTCTTCATCATGGGGGCAAGTGTCGCGGTCTTCGCAGGCTCTCTATGGCTCGTGCGCAGCCAGGAAACCGTGGGTGACGTCAGCTACATGAAAGCGATGATCCCGCACCATTCAATCGCGATCATGACCAGCCGCCGCGCCCACATTTCCGACCCGCGTGTTCGCGATCTGGCCAATGGCATCATCGATGCGCAAGTGAAGGAAATCGCCGAGATGGAGAGCCTGATCGCCGATATCGAGGCAAATGGGGATGCCGAGGGCGAACCCGCCCCGATCCACTGACCGTTAGGGCAAGCGCGCCGTCACCAGCCAGACGCGGATCGCACTGGCCAGTCCCGGCGGCGTCTCGCTCCTGATCCGCTCGGCATCGATCTTCGCGACGAGCATATTGATCGACATCCCCTGATCGGCCGCGGCATCCTTCAGCATGTCCCAAAAAATCGGTTCGAGACTGATCGAAGTCTTGTGCCCGGCGATCTCGACAGAGCGTTTGACCGGCGGATGATAGGCCTCGCTCACAGGTCGATCCGCCAAAGCAGCGTTTCATGACAGGGGTGATGCAAGTCGCCCGCATCGAAAGTCCCGACCACGCGCCCGCCGACTTTCTCGATCGTGCGCTGCGAGGCGATGTTGTCCTGGTCCGTCGTCAGTTCGACGTATTCCAGCCCGATCTCTCGCGCCTCCTTGCAGATCTGGATCAGCGCACGCGTCGCATATCCGTTACCGCGATGCCATTCGGCAACCGTATAGCCGATATGACCCGGCACCCCTTCGGGCAGCGCGCTCGTCCCCTTGGCCCAGCGCAAGTTGATCGAGCCGATGAAGGTCCCATCCTCCCACATCCAGCGGGTAATGCCCGGAAGCCGGGGCTTGAATGAACCGTCCGGCATCTCGATTGGCGGGCCTATTCCTTCCGGGTCGTGCATCAATGCGATCAGTGCCTCGGGATCTCGCTCAAGCTGCTCAAGCTGTTGCTGACGGACCCTTTCGACGTTGATGTTATGCGGCGCGAACCCGCGTTCGAGCGCATCGCGGTATTCCGGCAGCATCGCCAGTGTCGGAAGCACCAGTTCCATCGCTCAAGCTCCGTAAGCGCAGGTCATTGCGTCACTACGCATGATGCCCGATCCGCCCTCACCCGGTCCAGTCCTCAACCGTGATGGCCCAACGTTCATGATCGCGCCATTGCCCCCCTATCATCAGGTAGCGTGGACTATAGCCTTCCTTGCGAAAACCAGCCCTTTTGACCAACGCGATGGAGCGCATGTTCTCGGGCTGGATATTCGCCTCGATCCGGTGCAGCCCGACCTCGGTAAAGACGAAGCGCAGGACTTCGCCTATAGCCTCGGTCATCAGCCCGCGGCCTGCCGTCGCCGGATAGCCGTGATAGCCAAGATAGGCGCTACGAAAGTTGCCTAGCGCGATCTGGGTGACGTTGAAGACGCCGACGAGTTCGCCCTCTGTCGTCCGCGCAATGCGGGTGCGATTGGCAGGGGCCGAAGCAACCTCCAGCCATGCAGCAAATGCTTCCGCGTCGATGCAGGGCGAGGCGAAGTCGCCGTGATGCCCGCGCGCGGCCCGGTTCGCCGCGATCATTTCGGGCCCGTCTGCTTCGGTGAGGGGGAAAAGCTCTACGCTCATCTCACCACGCCACCGGCTGGCGCCCATGCGCCCTCAGAAAGGCGTTGGCGCGACTGAAGGGTTTGGAGCCGAAGAAACCGCGATGGGCCGAAAGCGGGCTCGGGTGCGGACTTTCGATGACGCAGTGGCGGGTGTCGCCCGCCAGTTCGGGAATGCGCCGCGCCTTGCCCTGCGCGTGGCTGCCCCAGAGGATGAAGACGCTCGGCTCCTCGCGCCTTGCAACCGCGGCGACGCAGGCATCGGTGATCGCGTCCCAGCCGCGTTTCTGGTGCGAGCCTGCATTGGCCGCCTCCACCGTCAGCGCATTGTTGAGCAGGAGCACGCCCTGCTCGGCCCAGCGGGTCAGGTCGCCATTGCCCGAAGGCGCAGTGCCGCAGTCGGCTTCGAGTTCCTTGAAGATATTGCGCAGCGACGGCGGCAATTTCACCCCGTCCGGCACCGAGAACGCCAGTCCGTGGGCCTGCCCCGGCCCGTGATAGGGGTCCTGCCCCAGGATCACGACTTTCGCCTCATCCAGCGGCGTCAGGTCCAGCGCGCGCAGCCGCTGCCCCCGCGGCGGATAGACGGTCTTGCCACCCGCTTCCTCTTCGCGCAGCCAGCCGCCCAGCTTGCGCGCCTCTTCCGACGCAAGCACGGGTTCGAGCACCGGGGCCCAGGATTGCGGGATCGCCTCACCGTTCATCGTGCAAGGGATTAGGCTTTTTGCCTTTCTGCCGCCAGCCGCCCCTTTCCCTCTTTCCCCATTCGGCCTAAGGGCCATTCATGGCAGTTTACCTCCACGAAGAAGACCTTCCCGAAGGCGTGCTCGCACCCGGCCCCGTGGCCGTCGATACCGAAACGATGGGCCTCGTCACCCGGCGTGACCGGTTGTGCGTCGTGCAGATCAGCGACGGCAAGGGCGACGAACACCTCGTGCGCTTCAAGGTCGGTAGCGATTATGACGCGCCCAACCTCAAAGCAGTGCTCGCCGATCCCTCGCGGGAGAAGTACTATCACTTCGCCCGCTTCGATCTTGCCGCGATCCAGCATTACCTCGGCGTGATGGCAGGGCCGGTGTTCTGCACCAAGATCGCCAGCAAGCTGACGCGCACTTATACCGACCGCCATGGCCTGAAGAACCTCGTCACCGAGCTTCTGGGCAAGGACATGAGCAAGCAGCAGCAGTCGAGCGACTGGGGCGCGCCCACGCTGATCGAGGCGCAGAAGGAATACGCCGCCAGCGACGTGCGCTTCCTGCACGAGATGGTCGAGATTTTCCGCGTCCGCCTCGAACGCGAAGGCCGCACCGAAATCGCGCAGGCCTGCTTCGACTTCCTGCCGACGCGCGCGCTGCTCGACCTCGCGGGCTGGGAAGACAAGGACCTGTTCAGCCACGAGGCCTGATAAGCCCTTCGCCTGAGAGGATCGGACCCCATATAACGAGCCATGACCGCCGAAGCCGACATCATCCGCGACAAGCGCCAGCACATGGCGGCCCCCGGCGGCACGCATGACAAGCTCGTGCGTTTTCTCGTGCTGGTCTTGCCGGTCGCGATCGGCGTGCTGTTTGCGCTGATGATCCTTGCCCCGCTCTCGCCGCGCGGGGAAATCAGCTTCCTGCTCGACCGGGACAAGGTGCAGGTCACGCCCAACCGCATCTCGGTGAACAAGGCGATGTACCGCGGCCTCGATGCAGAGGGGCGGCCTTTTGCCGTCATGGCGGGCAACGCGGTCCAGAAGACCCGCGAGATCCGCAAGATCGAGATGGACGACCTGACCGCGCGTATCCTGCTGGACAACGGCCCTGCGGAATTGAGCGCGCAGAACGGCATCTATGACTTTGGCGACGACACCGTTTCGGTGCCCGGCGCGGTCAATTTCATGGCTGCCGACGGATACCGCATGATCGCGCGCGACGTGTCGCTCGACCTGTCTGAAAAGAAACTGGTCGGCACAGGCCGGGTCGAGGGGCGTATCCCCGCCGGCACATTCAGCGCCAACCGACTAGAGGCCGATTTGCAGGCCCGCACCGTATCGCTTATCGGAGACGCCCGGCTCCGCATGGAACCCGGCTCACTCAGGATGCCCCGATGACTCTCAAGACCATTCTGAAATCCCGCACCCTTCGCGCAGGTCTTGCAGGCTTCGGCCTGACCGCCGCCATTATGCTCGGCGCGCAGCAGTTATCCGCGCAGTCGATCGCCGGCTTCAACTCGAACCAGCCGGTCGACTATGCCGCCAACCGGATCGAACTGCAGGACCGCGAAAACCGCGTGGTGCTGTCTGGTGACGTCGCGATCAAGCAGGGCGACCTGCGCCTCAATGCCGGTCGCACGATCGTGAACTACACCGATGCAGGCGCACTGAAGATCCAGCGCATCACCGCCACCGGCGGCGTGCAGGTTGCTCGCGGCAACGAAACGGCGCGCGGCAATGTCGGAGTCTACGACTTCAACCGCCGCATCATCACTCTGGTCGGCGACGTGCGCCTGCGCCGCGGATCCGACACACTAAACGGCGGCCGGCTCGTGATCGACCTCAACACCGGCGTGTCCAGCGTCGATGGCCGCAGTGCGGGCTCCTCGTCCTCTGCCGGTGGCGAGACTTCGTCGAACGGCCGTGTGAGTGGAAGCTTCTCGGTCCCCGAATAAGAATTCAGCCGGGGTCGCACCTGCCATGCTGAACAAGCTCATCGCGGGTGCGCCTTCGCGCAAGACGCGGTTTCATGATGCCTCTGGGCGCAGCGTCCCAGTCGGGCGCGTTTTGCGCAACGGATCGCGCGCGCTGGTCGGTGCGATCGGGCGGGTCCTGCTGGATGTTCGCCCCGCGCGTCCGTGGATTTCCTTCGACGCGCAGGCCCTGATCGATGAGAGGCTCGATGCGGACAGTTCGGTGCTGGAGTTCGGCTCGGGCATGTCGACCTTGTGGTTTGCGCGCCGGGTCGGGCGGATCGTCTCGCGCGAGGATCATGCCGGATGGCACGCAGAGATCGCCGGGCGCTTGGCTGACAGCAACGCCGACATCGATTATCGCCATGCGCCCGGGCGCGAGGCATACCTCGCGGTGCCCGAGGGCGAGGCGTTCGATCTCGTGCTGGTCGACGGCAAGTTCCGCGACGAATGTGTCGAGCTTGGCCTCTCGCTTCTGAAGCCGGGCGGGATGCTCTATCTCGACAATGCCGATCACGGCGTCGGCGAATTCGACGGTGACGTGCCCCGCGCCGTTTCGCTGATCGAGGAAGCGAGCCGGACCAGGGGCTGGCCGATGACGTCCTTCACCGATTTTGCGCCGACGACGTTCTTTGCCCAGCGCGGTCTTCTGATCCAGCGGCGTTAAAGGACCTCGCCCAGCAGATCCGCAATTCCGTCGCGGTAACGGGTAAAGGTAAAGGCCTCGGCTCGCTTCGGCGCGGCCTGGCGCCACTTGTTCAACAGGTCCCGGTCATCCACCACGCGCAGCATTGCGTCACGCACGCTTTCTACGTCGAGGCGGTCGAGCATGATGCCGGTGCCGTCATCGACCGCTTGGCTGGCGTTCTTGGTCTGGATCAGGGCCAGGCCTGAGGCCAGCGCCTCGTAAAGCGCGATACCGCCGCCTTCGTAGAAGCTGGGAAAGACGAATGCGTGGTGCTGGCGCATGATCGCAGGGATTGCGCTACGCGGCACGGCGGGGATGTGGTTCACGCGTTCAGCGAAAGGCGCGAAGGCGGCTTCAGGCAGATCCATCCGGCCTACCAAAGTAAGGGTTGCCGCACTTTCGGGCAGGCCGGCCAGAGCGTCGAGGATCAGGTGCACGCCTTTCCTCGCACTGATTCCGCCGATGAACAGGAAGCGCACCGGCTCGCCGCGTTTTGCCTCGGTCATTTCCGGTAGTTGGCCGAATAGAGCCTCGTCATAACAGTAGGGCAGGACTCGCACTTTATCCTTCAGCGCCGGATCGTCCGCGATGACGCTGTCGCGCGCAAACTCGCTGCCGGTGACGATCACGTCGGCCAGCGCCTGCTCCTCGTCCTCAAGTTCGATACGCTGCTGGCTGTATCGCTGGCCGGGTTCGGCAACCCACTGCGGGAAACGTTCCTCGATCTCGTCGATCGCCGCATTCACCTTGCGCAGTGAGGGGGTTGTGCGGTCATAGATCGCCTTGCGCCCGCTGGCCGCGCGAAAGGCACTGAGCGAGCTGCCGTTATAACCCCAGAGCGCGAAATCGCCCTGCCCATCGGCGAGCTCTGCGATCCGGCGTCCGAAAGCCGCATTGCCGATCCGGTCGATCTCTCGGGCAAGTCCGTCAAGGCCGCCGCGTCTTGCCACACGTTCCACCCATTCGTGCCAGCCGAAGGTCAGGACCTTGTCGGGATCGATCGCGGGATGGGAAAACCGCGCAAATTCGGACCGGGCTTTCGCAGCCAATCCCCCAGGCAGATAGCGAACGGCGCGATAAGGCCATGCATCCAGTTTCTCGAAGATCGAGGTCGCATAGGCATGAAGCCTGCCAAGCTGTTGCAGCGCAAGCGCGGTTTGCCAGCTATGCTGCGTGCCCGGATGAAAAACCAGGACATCGTCGGTGCCGCGTAAGCTCATGCCGCGTGTCTTCGCCCAATCATCGCCCCGTGTCGAGCGCCTGTTATTTTCCTACACCGCCGAGTTCTTGTACCGATTTGGTTCCTACTGTCATACAGGATGAACCATGTCACAATCTCCTGAAATCAAGCTGCCCTCCGGCTACGCGCCCGCCTTCGCGCTGGCCTTTACCGATTCGAACGGCGACCTCGCTTTCGTCGGCACCGACCAACCGCTGCCGACCGCGGCCAGCGTGTCAATCGAGCCGATCGCTGAACCCACTCCGCCCCAGCCGCTTTCCGGCACGAGCGCGACTAGCGCAATCGTCGGCCCCTTCGCCCCGCTGACCGGTCGCCCGATCGTCCTGGCGCTTACAGGAACGTGGACCGGCACCGTCTCGTTGCTGCGCTCGGTCGATGGCGGCGCGACCAAGGTTAGCCTGACCGCAGGCGGCCTGCCCTGGGGCGACTATACCGCCAACGTCTGCGAAGCTGCGTGGGAAGAAAGCGAGGCAGCGGCCGAGTTCTACCTCGACATCGCACCCGAGAGCGGCACCGTCGAATACCGGGTGTCGCAATGAGCGGGCTGGACATTGTCGCGCGCGGTATGGGTGTCGCCGCGCAGGCCGCCATGCCGCGCCTGTTCGCCGATCTCGAAGGCGCTGCACTTCCCCGCACGCTACTGCGCGTCGACACCGTGGGGCATACCACTTCGGGCCTTGGCGCAGCGGTCTATGTAAACGATGCGCTCTGCGATGAGGCGCTTGCTGCGGCCCACCCGCGCTTTGCCTTCACGGCAGCGGACGGTCGCGTCTTCCGCTTGCTCCCGGATTTCGGCAGCGTCAGTGTCGAACAAGGCGGCGCGGTCGGGGACGGCATCGCGAATGATCAGCCCGCCGTGCAGGCCACCATCGACTATGCCGAGGCGGTCGACGCGCGCGAAGTCGTGTTCGCAATGCCGCGCTATGCCATTTGGGCGACCATGCGGACATCGCCGCGCGCATCGCGCTTTGAACTCGATGGTAGGCCGATCGTCATATCCAAGACGATGTCGCTGCGCGGCGCATCTGCAGACCGCAGCGTGCTCGACTTCCGCGGGTTGGGCGGCGTCGATCCGGAAACCAACTGGCAGGTCGTGCCCGACAGCCAGGGCTCGGCCACAAACGCGGTCTGGCGCGGCGGCGGCATTTTCCTCTTCGGCAACATGACCGAACCGGCAGAAGGCGAGGCGCTGAACATCGAGCGGTTCGAGATGAGCCGGCTTGTACTTAAGGGCAATCGCGAAAGGACCGGCAATTCCAACACGACCGCCAGCCTCGTCACCGGGGACGGGTGGGATACCTCGGACAAGGGTGTCAGCATCCACGACACATGGGTCGGCGATCTTGTCATCAGCGACTGCGAAGTTCACGGCTTCAAGGGGGAGCTGTTCTTCATCGCCGGTTCCGACGCGCGCAGCCTTCATGCCGAGCGGCTGCACCTGCACACCACCAACGGCAATGCGTGGAACGCGGGCACCAACATCCGCGTCACCGCCGACAGTTGCGAGTTCGGCAACGCCCTGATCGCGCACGAGGATACGGGCAAGACTTTCGCCCGTTATACCAACTGCATCTGGCGCGATGCGAATACCGCGCCGCTGGGCAGCGGGCCGACGGACGGTATTCTCTACAATTATCTCTATCCCACCCGAGACGAGACCGAGAGCGCGCCAATGACCCAGCTAGAAGGCTGCGTTTTCAAGAATATCGGGCAGCTGATGGTGGGCTGCTGGACGCGCGGGTCCATCCGCACGATCGACACCCAAGTCTATTTCTCGACCCCGCTCTACAGCGAGCTTCGCGACATCGACCTCGAGATTGAGGCCTGGATGGACCAGCGCGGCAATTATTCGCCGATCTCCATCGCCGGACCTTCAAACCTTACTACCCAAGTCAGCGGCGCGCCTGCCGGGACCTACCAGGTGCCGCCGCGCAACATGCGTATCCATGTTCGCACGTTGCGTACCGCCGTTGCCAAGGCCGCGGGGCGCGAATGGATCGCAGCGACATGGACCGGTTACGTCGAGCCGACCTGCCGGGTCATCGTGGAGGGTGAGGCGAACAAGGCGCCCTATGCGATCAATCCGGTGTCGATGCCCAAGTTCGATTTGCGCGACTATAATTCGACCCATGTATCGGCAGGCGCGTTCAACGGGGCGCACTCACTGGGCTGGATCGACCAGGACCTGACCGTCGTGCCAAGCGCGGTGCACATGGGCTATTACCAGTCGGCCGGTACCGATCCGCGCGATGTCACGGTCGCGACCGAACCGGCAGCGGGATACGAGTATGGCTTCGCGCACGGGCAGAAGATCCGCTTCTACGCCTTTACCGACGGGCCGGGCATCCGCTTCGTCAAGGGCACCGCAGGCTTGCGAATGTCGCAGACGCGGACGCTGGTGAACAAGAAGGACTGGATCGAGTTCACGTTCGACAAGTACGACGGGCGGGCTTGGGAAGAGAGTGGCTTCTTCTCCAGCGCAGACCCGACCTGACCCGTTGGCGGGCCTCAACCCATCAGGCGTTCGAGGCCCGCCACAAAATGGCGCACGTCGCCACGTTCGGCGCTGTCGTACGCGGCGGCGGCCATGCGTTTGCGCGTGGCCTCGTCCGTGCCGATCGCTTCCATCGCGGCCAGCATCTGCGCGTGCGAATCCGAGGCAACCGCAAACCCGTTCACGAGATTGTCGAGCACGACATCAGTCGCCCCGCACTGGGTGGAGGCGATGACGGGAAGCCCGCTGGCCAGGGCCTCGATCACTACGAGGCCATACTGTTCCTCGATACTGGGCAACAGGAGAGCGGCACTGCGCTGCATCGCTTCGGTCACTTCAGCGGTCGGACAAAGCCCGCGGAAATCGACCTGACCCGCAATGCCCAGCGCCTGCGCCTTTGCCTCCAGTTCGGAACGCAGGGGCCCGTCTCCCAAAATCTCCAGTCGCCGTGCCGTGCCGTTGCGCGCGACGTATTGCGCGAAACATTCGAGCGTGAAGGCAATGTTCTTCTTCGGCACCAGCCGCGCGACGACGAGGAAAGGCCGCGTGGCTCCGTCGACTTCGGCGATGGCATCGGGGTTCTGTAACCGCAGCCGTTCGACCGACAGCGTGTCGTAACCGGTCACCGCGTCCTTCAAACCGAGGAAACGCATATAGCGGACCGAACGCTCGCTCCCCACGATCGCCCCGCAATAGGGCTTGAGCAGGACCGATTTCCCGCTTTCGCGCCACCACTTGCGGTCATAGTCGTCGAACTTGGACGCGATCATCGCATAGGGCCTGCGCCCCGTCGCGCGCAGCCAGCCGGCGGCCATGAACACGCCGGGAAATTCGTAGTGACACATGAAAACGTCGCGCGCATCGCTTTCCCCCACGGCGGCAACGATCTTGCGGGCAAGGATCGGCGGCGTCAGCTCGTCATGCGATTTCGCCAAAGTGACCGTGCGAAACCGGTTCGAGCTGCCTTCCTCCCAGTCATACATGTTGGACTTGCTGGCGATCTGGATCGCGGTCAGGTCATAGCCTGCGTCGGCAACCGCATTCAGCCGGTCGTAGTGATTGGGGCCGAAATTTTCCCAAAGCAGTACAATAGGTTTCTTGCCGGAAGGCATGAACTGGCAATCCCGATGCTCGCGAAGCGGCAGGCCATAAGCCAGTTGCCGGGGACTGGCAAACCGTTCGCAAGGATGCTCGCACCCGCGGGGTTTCTAAGCCGGGCCTTCACGACTATGGTCAGCGACAGCGCACCTCACTCGCCAGAGCGAATTTCCCCCGGACATGTACGACCTGCTGCTTCTCGCCTCGACGCTGTTCTACATCGCGGTCGTCTTTATCTACGTGCATCGCCCGGCCGCCTCGGTGTTCCACCCGGCGTCGCTCTACCTGTTGTTCCACGGCTTCATCTTCGTCCTGCGCCCGATCGTGGCGCGACTGATGGACTTTGAATTCGTTTACGCGACCTTCAAGTTCCAGCCCTCTCTTTCGGACAAGATGACGGTCATCCTCGCCGCGAACCTCGGCATGGTAACGTTTGTCGCCACGGCCATGTCTGTCGCGCGCCAGCCCGTCGTGTTCGAGCGTGACACTTACGACGAGATTTCGCGCCGGTCGCTGCGCAAGCCGTTCATAGCCGCCGCAATGATCCTTGCACCCATCGGGCTATATTCGATTTACGATTACTGGATGAGCTCGGCCTCGGACGCCAGCACGATGGTATTCGACGCCGAAACGAACATCCGCATCAACACCACGGGCAGCGGCTATTTCTTCGAGATGCAGTTGGTGCTGGCCTCGCTCTCGGTCGTCACGGCATGGCTTTACCGGTTTCGCTGGTGGGCATTGTTGCCGTTCGCCTTCTTCGTGTTCCTGAAGGCCGGTTCGGGCGGACGAGGAGCATTCGTTTATGCGTCCTTCGCACTCATACTGCTCTGGCTGTGGGAGAACCGGCGCAAATGGCCCGAGTGGCGCGCCATGGCGCTGGGCGTCGGTGTGCTGCTGCTGTTCAACTTCGTCGTCGCCGATCGCGGCAAGGCAATTCGCTCGCTCGTCGTGACAGATGAAGCGCGCACTTACGATCGCGCCGCCCTCAAACCGCTGGAGCACATGGACTTCGCGAACATGGAGTACTTCGAGTACCTCGTTTATGCAGTCCCCCAGCGGTCGGGCACGTACGACTATTTCCTGTCGAATCTGCAGATCTTTACCGAGTGGATTCCCCGCGCGCTCTGGTCCGGAAAACCGGTCGGCGCGCCGATCAAGACGATTAACCTGTTCGATTATGGCAGCCCGCTGGGAATGACGAACTCGTTGCCGGGAATGGGCTGGTACGAATGGGGCTGGATCGGCGTGGTGATCCAGTGCGCGGTCTTCGCGCTGATCTTCGGCTTCGCCTACCGCTGGCTGCTGATCGGCCGGCGCAGCACGTTCGCGCTGCTCGTCTATATGCTTTTCCTCGCCACAGCCGTGATCGGGTTTCGCGACGGTTCACTGCTGTCGACGATCAGGATGTCGCTTTTCTACCTCGTCATCCCGCTCGGCCTGTGGTGGGGCATTGCCCGGATGCTGAACATCCCAGGCGCGATGGCCATGCGCGAGGATGCGCAGCGCAGGCTGCCCCAGGGGGCCGCACTGCAGGAACGCGCGGCGATGACACCTGCCGAAAGGCGCAAGGCGCTCGCCCGCCTGGTGCCTGCTTCGCGCTGAAACACGCCAGTCAGCGCCGGCTGAGGAACCTGACAAGCATCGCCTTCACGCGCCCCGGCGCACGGCGAAGAGCCGCTGCGTGCAGCAGATCCATGCGCCACGCCTGGAAGCCGACCCAGCCCAGCATCGCCGCATCGAAACACATTGCGGCCAGAGCCGCGCCTTCGGGCCCCATGCGGCGCGACAGGACGAAAGCCATCAGCACCGACAGCGTCGCCAGCCCTGCAAAGACGTAGCTGAACCGCTCATGCTCGTTGACCGCCATCATCAGGTTGCTGATAGGCACCCAGAGCCCGTTCAGCACCATCGCCGCCGTCAGCATCGCGACCAGAAGGTAACCGGGCGAGATCTCTCCGCCAGTCCACAGCGCGACGAGCCACGGTCCTGCCGCGAACAGCACGACCGCCGTGGGGAGCAATACGATCAGCCCGGTCATGATCGACAACGCGACCAGTTCCTCGCGCTTGGCAACATCGCCCCGCGCATGGGCGACGGTGAATTCAGGCATCGAGGCAATGTTGATCACGCCTGTTACCTGCACCGCGGCGCGGGTCAGCGTCCGTACGCTGGTGAAATAGGGTACCGCCGCTGCCCCCGCCGCTGCGCCAATGGCAAGGATCATGCCTTGCATCGACAGCGCGTAGCACAGCGGGATGAGCATCATGGCGAGCGCCGGCCGGATCAGGCGGCGCAGTTCCGGCGTCTTCACCCGCCAGCGCCACTGCGACAGCCAAGGTACCTTGCGCGCAATCGCGATCCGCATCACCGCCAGAATGATCGCGTGGCCGACCAGATAGCACAGCGCCGCGCCCAGCAAGCCGCCGCCTGTCAGCACCCAGCCCCACAGGGCTATTGTCTCGATCGCGGTCGCCGCTGTGATCAGATAGATCGCCGTGGGATAGTACCCACCAGCGCGAAGCCCGGCGCGCGCGATCGCGAACTGCTGCCCCAGCACGCCCCAAGCCACGATAACGAGGACCGTGGCAATGGCCTCGCCGCCCGCCGCCGCCTGCGCGAACGCGAGAAGATTACTCCCCGGCCAGAGAAGCACGACTGCACAGACCGCGACCACCGCGATGCCGATCAGGGTCACGCCCGACTGCACCGCCTGCATCGTGCGCAGCGCATCTGCGCGTCTGTCCTGTGCGGCGGCAGCGGCGATGTCGTTGGCCGCCGCGCCGATCAGGCCCAGGTCGCTCATGGCGAGGTAATAGGGAATCGAGAACAGGATCAGCCAGACCCCGTAGGTCTCCAGCCCCCAGTTCGTCGCAAGGATCGGCACCGACACCAGTTGCACGACCATGTTGACCGCCTGACTGGTGCCTTGGGCCCCGATATTGCCGCCAAGGCCCGGACCGCTCATGCGCGATACGACACGGCGGATCATGTGGCTGGCCTTGCAGGCCGGCGGGCAATCAGCTCCGCCTCAGTAGAATTCAGAATACCGTCCAGCGCCCAACGCTCTCGCGCTCGCAACAGCGCCTCTGCGCCCAGCCGGTCAGCAAGAGGCTCATCGTCGGCAAGCCGCTCGATCGCATTGGCAAGCGCGCGCGCGTCTTCGGGCATGGTAACGATGCCGCAGCCTTCGCATTCCTCGGCAAGTCCGGTTCCCGCCTCCGCCGTGGCAATCACGGGACGGCCCGAAGCGAGAATATTCGTCAGCTTAGACGGCAGGACGAGATCGGCCGCCCCTGCCTTTTGCGGCAGGAGGTGGGCGTGAGCGAGTGCGAGAAGATCACCCACTTTCTCGCGCGGCTGGAGATCGTGAAACTGGATATTGGCGAGCCCCTCGGCCTGAGCCTCCAGCTTCTGACGGTTCGGCCCCTCACCGCAAATCACGAACGCAAGATCGCCGCGGTCTGACAGAAGGCGCGCTGCATCGATCACGACATCAAGCCCCTGCTTGTTCGCTATATTGCCTGAATAGAGCAGGACCTTGCGCCCTTCGAGCCCCCACGCGCGGACGTATGGCGATGCCCCGCTTGTTCCCCCGCCCGCTGCCATGATCGTGTCGGCGTGATTGGCCCAGTTGCGCATCTCGAACGTGTCGCGGGCATCGAAACCCTTGGCCTCCAGCCGCGTGCACATGGCGGGGCTGATCGTCGAGGCGAAATCGGCAAGGCCGAATAGAAATCGTTCGACTGCGCGGCCCAATCGGGCAACCGCTCCCTTACCCGACAGAAGACCGGTCGCCTGCGCGGCTTCGAGTTCGAAATCCTGCACGTGGACCCACAATTTCGCGCCCGAAAAGCGCGCGGCCATTGCGCCGACCGGCATTGCCAACAGTGACGGCGCGACGACGAGGACATGGTCCGGCTTCATCCGCCGCGCCTGCTTCACAGCCGGAAAAAGCGCAGAAAGCGTAAAGCTGGCGAGATGGATCAGTCGCTTCAGCCCGCCCGGATCGCGCGGAATGTAGTGCGGTACGCGAGTGATGCCGACGCCGCCCTGCGTGCGCCGGTTCCAGCGCGCGGGATATCCCGGCAGCGGCGCCCATTGCGGGTAATAGGAACGTCCGGTGACGACCTCGACACGGTGGCCGCGCGCCACCAGTCCTTCGGCCAGTCCCGCCGTATAGGGGCCGATGCCGACAGGCTCCGGCGCATAGTTCAGACCCACCACGAGGATCCGCAAGGGACCCTCGGGATCGTCAGCCGCCAAGACGCACCTGGCGTGCTTCGCCCGACCGGAATTCGCGATAGACCTCCTCGATCCCTTCGCGAAGCCCGATGCGGGCCTGCCAGCCGAGGTCCGAAAGCTTGGACACGTCGAGCCGCTTGCGCATTGTACCGTCAGGGCGGGAAGTGTCGAATTCCAGCCTGCCTTCGAACCCGACGACATCTGCAATCATGCGGGCAAGCTCGCCGATTTCGAGGTCCACCCCGCAACCGATGTTGACCTGCCCGGCTGCCGAGAAATGCTCCATCAGGAACACGCAGGCATCGGCAAGGTCGTCGACGTGCAGGAATTCGCGGCGCGGCTTGCCCGACCCCCAGACGACGACGGCATCATCACCCGCGACTTTCGCCTCGTGCGTCTTGCGCATCAGCGCGGGCAGGACGTGGCTGGTTTCAAGGTCGAAGTTGTCACCCGGACCATAGAGGTTCGTCGGCATGGCCGAGATGAAGTCACAGCCATATTCCGCGCGATAGGCATCGCACAGCATGACGCCTGCAATCTTCGCAATGGCGTACCACTTGTTCGTGGCTTCCAGCGGACCGGTCAGCAGGGCATCCTCGGCAATCGGCTGGGCCGCATCGCGCGGGTAGATGCAGGACGAGCCGAGCATCAGCAGCTTACCCACGCCCGCCTGACGTGCCGCTTCGACGACATTCGCCTCGATCATCAGGTTGTCGTAGAGGAACTGCGCCGGATAGCTGTCATTCGCAAGGATGCCGCCAACGCGGGCTGCGGCCATGAAGACCGCGTCGGGGCGGTTGGCTTCGAACCATGCGTTCACCGCAGCCTGATCGCGCAAGTCGGTTGACCGCTCGCTCGTCAGCACTTCGCATCCGGTGGCGGCGAGCCGACGCACGATGGCGGAACCCACCATGCCGCGATGGCCCGCGACATAGACCCGCTTGCCGCGAAGTTCGTAAATACCGCTCATCCCGCGATCTCCATACGCTTCCAATCAATCCAGTCGGGCCGGGCCGTATCGCGCGAGGCGATCTTGCGAGCAAAAAATCGATCACTCGACATGATGGCACGGGTGCCGATGCTCGCGGGGTCTATGTCGCAGAAAACCGGATTCGGGCCCATGTTCGACAGTGGCCTGACTGTCGAAGGCCAGTCCAGCCCCCGCATCACGCCTGCGTCACCCGGCATCGTACCGCCCCTGAACTAGGTAGGCCGACGCAAGAATTTCCTGCGCCGCCTCGATTTCTGCTGGCCTGATCGAAGTGCAGACCAGCGGTATGCGGTGGCTCATCAAGCGCCCTTGGCGATGGGCGCGTCGCGCATGACTTCCAGATCGGCAAGCGTCATCTCTCGTGCGAGTTCGCGCACGCTGGTCTCATGACGCCAGCCCAGCTTTTCGTGTGCCTTGGCGGGATCACCGAGCAGCAGGTCCACTTCCGTCGGGCGGAAATAGCGCGGGTCTACCTCGACAAGGCAGCGCCCGGTTTCGAGGCAGTAGCCCTTCTCGTCCACGCCCTCGCCGCGGAACTCAATCGGGATACCGGCATCCTCGAACGACCAGCGCACGAATTCGCGCACTTCGGTCGTCTCTCCGGTCGCCAGCACGTAATCGTCGGGCTCGTCCTGCTGCATCATCAGCCACATGCCGCGCACATATTCGCGCGCATGACCCCAGTCGCGCTGGGCTCCGAGGTTTCCGAGATAGAGCCGGTCCTGCCGGCCAAGCTTGATCGCGGCGGCCGCGCGCGTGATCTTGCGGGTGACGAACGTCTCGCCGCGAAGCGGGCTTTCGTGGTTGAAGAGGATGCCGTTCGAGGCATGAATGCCATATGCCTCGCGGTAGTTCACCACGACCCAATAGGCATAGAGCTTGGCCGCGGCATAAGGACTGCGCGGATAGAACGGCGTCTTTTCGGACTGCGGAACTTCCTGCACCAGCCCGTAGAGTTCGGACGTCGAGGCCTGGTAGAAGCGGGTTTCATTCTCCATGCCGAGAATGCGGATCGCCTCCAGCAGGCGCAGAGTGCCGATGCCGTCGGCATTGGCGGTATATTCGGGCGTTTCGAAGCTGACCTGCACGTGGCTTTGCGCGGCGAGATTGTAGATCTCCGACGGCTTCGTTTCCTGCACGATCCGGATCAGGTTCGTCGCATCGGTCATATCACCATAATGCAGGTGGAACCGGCGGTTCTGCTCGTGCGGGTCCTGATAGATGTCCTCGATGCGGCCAGTGTTGAACGAGGACGAGCGGCGCTTGATGCCATGGACCTCGTAGCCCTTTTCCAGCAGCAGTTCGGCAAGATAAGCACCGTCCTGTCCGGTTACGCCCGTGATCAGTGCAACCCTGCGGTCCGAGGCCATTTTGCGTTTCCCATAGTCGTGGAAGTGATTAGTTAGCGGCACTTAGCGACACTTGCCGCGCTCATGCAACCGAGAGAGCCTGCGGCATGCGCAAATTTCCGGCAAACACACTGTTTTAGCGTGGGAGAGCTCTTGGACCGGACTGTCGATATTGCCGGACTGCGCATCGGGCTGTTGACGGCCCGCGTCTCGCGGCTGGGCGGCGGCGTGTTCGAAGCGGTCGTCCACCACGCTGCACTGCTGCGCGAGGCAGGCGCGAAAGTTCACGTTTTCGGGCTGGCCGATGCTTTTGCAGACAAGGATCGCGAGCGGCTGTCCGGGTGCGAGGTCGCGACGGTCCCGGTGCTGGGGCCCGAACAGGTCGGCTATGCGCCGAAGCTGGTCGATGCGCTGATCGAGGCAGACCTCGACTTGCTGCACCTGCATGGCATCTGGATGTATCCTTCTGCGGCTGGGGCATCCTGGGCGCGGCGGACGGGGCGGCCTTACGTCATTTCTCCGCACGGGATGCTCGATCCGTGGATCACGTCGCGGGGGCGCTGGAAGAAAGCGCTGGCGCGGGCCGGTTACGAAAGGCGTAGCTGGCGCGCAGCAAGCGCGTTTCACGCGCTGACCGAGCGAGAGGCGGAAGACATCGCGGCAGAGGTGGGGGACGTGAAAAGCGAGGTCATTCCCAATCCCGGCCCGCCAGTGACCGATACTCCGGCGCAGGACCGGCTACCCAATGTCGGGTATATCGGGCGCATCCACCCGAAGAAGAACCTGATGGCCCTGATCGATGCGTGGCAGATGCGGGCCGATTCGGGCCGACTGCCCGAAGGCGCGGTGCTGACACTGGCCGGATGGGGCGAGGATAGCGACGTCGAGGCGCTGAACCTTCGGCTAGAGACCGCTCCCGACAGCATCCGTTTCGTCGGACCGGTCTTCGGCGGCGAAAAGGACGCCCTGCTTTCGGCCTCGCGTTTCATGGTGTTGCCTTCGCTAAGCGAGGGCCTGCCCGTCGCCGCGCTGGAGGCATGGGCCGCGGGCACGCCGATGCTGATGAGCGAGGCGTGCAACTTGCCCGAAGGGTTCGGTGCCGGGGCCGCGATCGATTGCGGCATGACCGCCGTGACGATTGCCGATGCGATCGCCAAGGCGCTCGACATGACGGGCGCGCAATGGAATGAGATATCCCGCGCCGCGACCGCGCTGGCAGATGGGCCGTTCGGCGCTGCGGCCGTGTCGCGCAAGTGGTGCGACCTGATCGGCACGCTCGTCGCGCAAGGAGGCGGAAAGACATGAAAGTTCTCGACGCCAGCGAGACCCGTCCGCTCGAAGGCGGGGCCAGCTTCCCGCTGTCGAACCGCCTGTTTCGCGTGGTGTGGATGGCAGCATGGCTGGTCCTGTGCCGATTTACCCCGCCCCCGATGCACGGCTGGCGGCGGCTGGTCCTGCGCCTGTTCGGAGCGCGGGTTGCCAGCGGCGCACGGGTCCATGCCAGCGTCCGGATCTGGCACCCCGCCAATCTCGACCTCGGCGCCAACGCGCTGATCGGGCCCGGCGCCATCCTCTATAACCAGGGACGCATCACGATCGGGGCGAAGTCGGTTGTGTCGCAGAGGGCGCACGTCTGCGCCAGCAGTCACGACATTCGCGGCGAGGATTTCCAGTTGGTGCTGAAGCCGGTCGTGATAGGCAGCAACTGCTGGGTCGCGGCAGAGGCTTTCGTCGGGCCCGGCGTCACGATGGCCGACCGATCGGTCCTTGCCGCGCGCGGCGTGCTGTTCGGCGATGCGGACGAAGGTGGAATATATCGCGGCAACCCTGCCGAAAAGGTGCGCTCAAGAGCCGGTTGAGCCAGCCTTCACGCTCTCCACCGCGATCTGCGTTCCCGGCCTTGCCCATAGCGAAAGTATCTGGACCGAGCAGTCGGGCACCGAAATAGCGTCCTGCCGCCCGAACGATGGCCGTGCCGGATCACCACAGTCTAACGAGGCGGCGACCATATCTTTGGCCCCGTCGCTGGTGATCTCGACAGACGCCTTGCCCGGCGCGAAACGGACGAGGCGCGTGGCAAAGACCCGCGCGATCCGCCCGCGATTGGCGACGCGCAGCGCCCCGCCGCCTTCGCTTACCGAGACGTCCCCGCTGGGCATCAATTGCCAGGCGAAAGGCGATTTTGCCTCTCCCGCAAAGCCGCCATCGATCTTGCGGGCAAGGCCGACGCCATCGGGGCAATGCGCCGACCAGACCGCCTCTGCCACATCCCAGAGCGAGCGCTTCACCAAGGCGGTCGCCGTCATGGCAATCTTCTCGCAGCCGAGCGGACCCGACCGGTTCGCAAGCCGCTCCAGAACGTCGACACGCGCCGCCGCGGTCGCGTCCGCGGTCTCAGCACCCAGCGTCAGATAGGGCAGCAGCCAGACCGGCTGCTCGGCCAAGCGGGCGGCCAGTGCCTCGCGCCCCTCGGGGCTGGCCTCGAGTTCGGCGCGCAGTTCGTCGGCTTGCGGCAGGATCGGGTGAGCGCGCAGGATCGCATCGATGCGCGCTGCGGCCAGATCGTATTCGCCCAGCTCCAGCGTCTGCTGCGCCCAGTAAAGCTGTGTCGCCGGTTCGCGCCAGCCGCCAGCCGCCGACACGCGGTAGGCGGCATCGGCCCTCGCAGTATCGCCCGACAGCAGGTAGCCGCTGGCCAGCATGCCCGCGCCAACGCCATAGAACGGCTGCTTGCGAACCGCGTCCTGCCCGGCATCGACAGCCGCCTCGCCATCTTGGCGCGATACGGCCAGCCTTGCGCGTGCCACATCGGCCTCGCTTCGGAAGATGGCCGGAACTGCGCCTTCGGCCATGATCTCGCGCCCCGCGATCCGGTCCAGCCCGCTACCCAGCGCGGCGACCGCATAGACCAGCGCGCCAGCCGCGACGATCCAGCGCAAGGCCCCTCGCGCCGGCAAAACGGACATGTCAGGCCGCGCCATCGCCCGAGCTTTGGTAGCGGTAGTATTCGTAGCCGTAATATTCGGAATAGAGGTTCGACGCCTTGCGGGAATCGAACTTGGTCAGCACGGCGCCCAGGATCACCGGGTCCATCGCGCGCAGGCGCTGAAGCGCGGTGCGCAGCTGTCCGGTGCGGCCGCGATCGGATTCGATCACGAACAGCACACCATCTGCCAGCGCGCTGACAACCGGTGCATCGGCAAGTCCCAGGATCGGCGGGCTGTCGAGGATGATGCAGTCGAAGCTTGCCGAAAGCTCTTCCAGCAGACCTGCCAAACGCGGCCCTGCCAGAAGTTCGGTCGGGCTCGGCGGGATCGGGCCGGACGTAATCACCGACAAGTTCTCGGCAACCTCGTGCACCGTTTCGGCGCCGATCGTGTCGACGCCGGTTAGCAGGCCCGAAAGGCCGTGCTTGTTGGGCAGCGAATGGCGCTTGTGTTCCGACGGCCGGCGAAGGTCCGCATCGATCAACACCACGCGCTTGCCCATGCGGGCGAGGGAATAGGCGATCGCGTTACTGGTCGTGGATTTACCCTCGGACGGCTGCGAACTGGTGATGAGCAACACCTTGGGCAGGCCATCGGCCGTCGAATAGAGCAGCTGGCCGCGCAGCGAGTTATAGGCTTCCGACATCGGCGACTTGGGATCGAGCAGGTCCTCTTCGGGCGTATGCTCGTCCGAGACCGGAATGACGCCCAGCAGCGGCAGCTTGACCTTGCCCTGCACGTCTTCGGGAATGCGGATCAGGTCGTCCAGCTGATCGCGCAGGAACACGAACGCGGCCGACAGCATCGCGCCGAGCAGGAGAGCAATCAGCAGGTTCTTGAACAGGTTCGGCGAAGAATGCCCCGTCGGGACCTGCGCCGTGTCGACGATCGACAAGTTGCTGTTCGCGATGCCGGCAGAAGCGTTCAGTTCGCGGAAGCGCTGCAGCAGCCCTTCGTAGATCGACCGCGCCGTATCCGCCTCGCGCGCCAATGTGTTGTAACGCACCGAACGGTCCTGTTCGGCTAGCGTGTCACCTCGTAGCGATCCGACCTGGTTGCGAAGCTGACGCTCGGCCTCGCTTGCGGCGAGGTATTCGCCGCGCACGCCGTCGCGCACTGACTGGGCGACGCTGCGGATCTGGTCGGTCAGTTCCTCGCGCTGGGTCTGAAGCTCGACGATCTCGGGATAGTCGTCGAGATAGCGGGCGCGCAGCGTCTTGATTTGGGAATCGATGCGCGCACGTTCGGTCATGAGGCTCTGCACCGTGGGATTGGCCAGAACGGTCGTCGACGACAGCAGCGGCTGGGCCGCTTCGGCGCGCCAGCGGGCCTCTAGCTCGATGCGTTCGGCTCGCGCGCGGTTTGCCGCCTCATTCAGCTGGACAAGGCTGCTCGCCGTCACGCTGCTCGACGTCGTGTCCCCGTCGCTCATCGAACCGCGCCCGCGGATCAGGCCGGCCTGGCGGGCATAGGCATTGAGCTCGCGCTCCGACGTTTCCAGTTGCGCACGCGCTTCGCCAAGCTGCTCGGAAATGAATTCGCGCGCATAGGACGAACTGTCGTAGCGGCGCTGCAGGCTCGACTGGATGAACTGGGCCGCGAATTCGTTGGCGATCCTCGCCGAAAGGTCGGGGCTGGCGCTCGTAAAGCTGATGCGCGCGATGCGGCTTTCGCGCGGCAGGTCGCTGATCATGTTGCCGCGCAAGAGACCGATCGTCAGGTCCTCGCGCATGGCGCGGGTCATGCCTTCAGCGGGAAGTTCGACTTCCATCGCGGTAAAAAAGGCCTCGTCTTCATAGAGGTCCAGCGCATTCGCCACGCGCAGGGCAACGTCGCGGCTTTCCAGGATTTCTAGCTGGGTGTTGAGGAAACGGTCCACGTCCCAGCCGCTGTTGACGTTGCTTGCGCTGTCCAGTTCCTCGCCCAGCACTTTCTCGCTCTGGTCGTTGATCTGGATCGTCGCGGTCGCGGTATAGCGCGGCGTGTCGAGCATCGTGGAGACAACCGCGATCGCGACCATAGCCGCCATGATCAGCGCGATCGGAATTACGTTGCGACGGACGAGCGCAAGCGCATAGCGCACCAGCTCGCCGATCGTGCTGCCCTTCCCTGCCTCATAGGGATCGGTCGGCCCGAGAAGCGGGTTCATGGGGACCGGAGCGTTCGACGTGCTAGCCAATTTCGTGTCCAGTTTAGATCGCTCGGATCGCGTCAGTAGCGATAGAAGATGTTGAGCAGCGGCGCGGTCTTCAGGAAGTCTTGGAAGACGCCGCGAACCTGCGAATAGCCGACAACGACGACATCGCCGGGAAGGATCACCGGATCGGGCGCCCGCCCCGCGCGGATCATGGCCAGATCGAAGCGCGCGCCCAGTCGTTCGCCGTTCACGGTGCGGAAGACCAGGACCTGGTCGACCTTGGCGCGGTCCGTCGTCGAACGGGCCATGGCGATCGCGCTCAAAAGCGTGTGGCCGGGCTGCATCTCGTAGACGCCGGGCTGCTCGACCTCGCCCTCGACCGAGACGGTGAGGAGGGCGGGAGTTTCGACGGAGACGGTAACGCGCGGGTCACGCAGAAACGATGCAGCAAGCCGGTCGCGGATATTCGCGGCAAGCTCGTCCTGCGTCATGCCGGCGGCGGGGATCGTGCCCAGCATGGGAAGCGCGATGTTGCCCGATACGTCGACCAGCACCTTCTGCGCGCTGAAATCCTTTTCGCGGAACACGCTGACGTCGATCCGGTCGCCAGCGCGCAGGCTGTAAACCGAAGGATTCGCCACTTCAGGCGCAACGGCGATCGCGTCATAGGCCGCGCTGCCTTGCGGCAATTGCGTCGTCACGGTCTTTTGACACGCGCCTAGCATGAGGGGGGCGGCCATGATGGCCAGCAACGCAGCCCTTGAATTCACGAATTGGTGTCCTTCTCAAGCGCCCGCCGTCCCGACCGGGCCATCATCGCGACGGCCAATGCCAGCAGACAGGCAAGCGACATGGAGCGCAGGGGGTAGTCCACGAGCGAGTGGAGGGCAAGAATCGCGACCGTTCCGAATGCGAAAAGCCGTTGTTCGCGGGGGATTGCGCCAGATCGGCACGACCGCCACGCCATGATCGCGATCAGCACCGCGCAGGCGATCAGGGCGACCACACCGATCGCACCGCTTTCGACCACGAGTTCGAGATAGTCGTTGTGCGCGCGATTGGGCCAGGTACGGTCGACGACTTCCAGCCGCTCAAACGGCAAGAGCAGTTTCGCAAACCCACCCATTCCGCCGCCAACCGGCCAGAATGCCTGCGCCGCCGACCAGCCGTCACGCCATAGTTCGAAGCGGAAATCGCTCGACACGTCGAACCGGCTGGCCACGCGCCCAACTGGTCCGGTAGTCAGTGCGGCGAGGAGCCCGGCAATGGCGATGCTGGCAAGGCCCAGTGCGACAGCAATGCGGCGGCGGGAACCGAAGATGGCAATGCCCGATGCCAGACCCGCGAAGAACAGCGCAGGAACTAGCAGCGCAATCCCCGCGCGCGATCCGGTTAAGATCAACGTCAGCGAGAGCAAGCCAAGTCCGCCCATCAGCCACCAGACCGCATGGCGTTTGCGGCCCGGCACGCCCGCCGATGCGCCAAGTGCCACCATGGCGATCAGAACAACATCCGCCGTAGCGTTCCGGTTGGCCTGGAACCCGACGATCCAGTCGCGGTGGCTCTCCCCGTACAAACGCAGCGCGCTACCACCTGCAGCCAATTGCATCGCGCCAAGTATCGCCGTCGCAAATCCGCCCATGATCACGATCAGCAGCAGTAGTCTGCGCTGGTCGCAAGAAAGCGAGGCAACGATCACCATCAGGACCAGCGGAGGACCTAGCGAGAGCAGGCTGGCCAGCGTCTGCGCCGGATCCAGCGAGATGGGTCGCCACTCGTCCGCTGCACCAACCAGTTCCAGTGCCGCGACGGCGCTATCCCGCCCCGGAAGCGCCTGCCAGACTGCAGGCGGCAGGGGGACCAACTGGATCAGCGGGACCGCGATGACGATGGCCGCAAGGGCGATTACGAGAGGGTCGATCCGTTGCCGGTCTTTTGCGAGAAACACCCATGCGACAAGGGCAAGGGCCGCGCACAGTTCGACCAGCAATTCGGCCCGCGGAGCAGGCGAACCGCCCCCGCCGAATACAATCGCAACAGCCATCAACGCGCAGGCGATCACGGTCGCGATGCACGGCCTGGAGAAAGCCTTCGCTGTCAGCATCTGCCCCGCCAGACCCTCAAATCCGTCCGAACCCCAAAAGAAAAACCCCGCCGTTACGGGCGGGGTTCTTCTAAACCTTGATCAGATCGCGGTTCAACCGGGCGTATCGCTTCCCGAATCGCCGATCATCGCCACGCCGCCGATAAGGACAGCCAGACCTGCAATGCCGAGCAGGTAGCCAGCGCCCCGGCGCTTCTTCTTCTTTTCGGCAGGAGCGGCCGCATCGTCAGCCGAAGTGGCCTGCGGAAGCATGTTTACCGAAGTCGTTTCCTTCGCGTTTGCAACACCGCCAAGCGCGAGGCCTGCAGCAGCGAGGGCGAAAGTAGCGGTTTTCACGACGCGCATTCATCAACTCCGGACAATGTGCAGACGCGATAAATCTGCATTTCGAGGCTTGTAGAACAGAAAAATTGCCTGATTGCAAACGCAAAGCGGCCGGCTTGCACAATCGTTCCCGCCGGTCAGAAAGCGCGATGGTGGACCAGCACTCGCAGGGTTGCGAAAATGATTCCGACGTCGCGCCAGATCGACCAGCCGTCGAGATATTGAAGGTCTGCCTGCAGCCGGTCGAGTAGGTCGACCTCGTTCTCGGTCGCGCCGCGAAACCCGCGGATCTGCGCCAGTCCGGTGAGTCCGGGTTTGAGCATGTGCCGCTGCCAATAACGCTCGTCGACTTCCCAGAACAGCTTGTCCCCGGCCTGCGATCCCGGCGCGTGGGGGCGCGGGCCGACAACGCTCATTTCCCCAGACAGGACATTGAACAGCTGCGGCAGTTCGTCGATCGACGTCCGGCGGATGAACCGGCCTATGCGGGTCACGCGATCATCATCGCGGCTTGCGGATCGCGTGCCGTGTTCATCCTGCCGATCAAGCCGCATGGACCGGAACTTGTACATGCGGAAAAACCGGCTCGCCCGACCTGTCCGCTTTTGTACGAATAGCGAAGGCCCCCGGTCCTCGGCCCAGATCAGCACGGCGACCGCCAGCATCAAGGGGGACAGGATTATGATAGCAGGGATCGTCAGGGCCAGATCCAGCATCCGCTTCATCGCCCGCGCGCGCAGGCCCAGCGGCTTGTGCGAAACGAGAAGAAAGCCCTGACCGCCGACGTGGTTGGCCCCCAGAGCGCCCAGCTTCTCCACCCTTTCGTCAACGACCTCGCCTTCGACGGATAGCCCCTTGAGCGCCATTGCCCAGGCGAGCTTGCGGTCATCTTCACAAGTGATGAGCACCCGATCCATCGGTCCGAACCATTGCCCGAGCCTGTCCAGTGCCACCGGATCGCTAAGGTCTGGGCGCAGAGCCTCCGCCCTCGCATCGACGACATAGGCACCTGGAAACGCGACATCGGGCCCACCATCATTGACGACGAGCACGTTCTCGATCCGCTCACCACAGCGCCATCGTACGAAGCGGCGCATGGCAATACGCAATGCAGGTAGAACGACAAGGCAACCCGATATGCCGAGCAGGAAAACAAGGCGGGAATAGATTGATGCGGTCTTGCTGAGATAGGTGAGCAAAACCATCGCCAAGGCCGCCAGCACGACCGCGCGCAACACCGCGCCCATGGTCCGCCAGGACACACGCAGAGCGCCCAGGTTATAGGCCCCGTTATAAAGCGCCACTGTCAGATAGAGCGGAAGCATCAACTGCGCCTGAAGCAGCGCGTGGCTCTGTGGGCCGGGGCCATAATAGAGCGTCGCGGTCCCGGTGAAGGCGATGAGAATGCCGAAAATGTCGGCCACGACCAGCGCGAGGTAACATTGCAGCCGACGCTTCTCGAGCGGTTCCACAGTCGGCGCGAACAAGCGCGTGCGGCCCAGCGCATCGGGCGCCTGGCTGGTCACTGTGCCGATCGGCCGTTGGTACTCTTTGAGACCCTGAGGACGGTTCATGATCTTGCTCTGCGCCCAAGTGCGCTGCTGGTCCGAAGTTTGCTGCGTTACTCCACGGGTTCCGGCTTGCCAATGGGCCGCGCCGGTCGCCCATGATCTGCTACGATTATCTGCGCGGGCGAGCGGCCTGTGCGATCTGCGTGCAACCGGCTGCGAACAGAAGCGGCGCGGCTTGGCTGTCGGCAAGAAGTGCCCGGTGCAGTTCGATCAGCCTTTCGCCCAGCCGTGCCAGACGCGCCCCGCGCCATTGCTGCAGCTGGCGGGCAATGGCGTCCTTGTCGCGGAAGAACAGGCGGCGGGCATCGACCTCGCCTTTCACGAAACCCGCGACATCGGGCCGGTCGCCCATGCGCGCGGCGAGCTGTGCCAGTTGTGCCACGCGGCGTTCCATCGCGAGGACCGTACCGACGGGGTTCAGCCCCAGCTGCTTGAATCTCGCCAGTTCGTGCGGCACCGCTGCCGCATCGCCCGACAGGACCGCATCGACCAGCGGCATCATGCCGTCGTCCTCGGTCTCTGCCGCGATGGCGTCGAGGTCTTCGGCGGTTACGCTGCGCGGAGCCTGCGCATCGGCATCGAGATAGAGTGCGAGCTTCTGGACTTCGGATGCCGCCATGCGAATGTCGAGCCCGACCGAGCCCGCGATCCGCTGCGCCAGTTCGGACCCCATGCGAAGGCCCGCCGCATCGGCCAGCCGCCGGACTTCGCCGGTGACCGAGGCAAGGTCGGGCGGATAGAACATGACGACGAGCGCATCGTCGCGCTTTTCCAGCAGCTTTGCCGTGCGCGAATTGTCGGTCGCCCCACTCGCGACAATCAACACCGGCCAGCCTTCGGCAAGTTCGGCAGGGTCGCTGTCAGTCAGGATTTTCAGCGCGTCGAGCGCTTCCTCGCCATTGGCGCGCACGACGATATGGCGGCGGTCGCCGAACAGCGACGTGGATCGGGTTTCGTCGGCGAGCCGGACCGGGTCTTTCTTGAGGTCCGATCCCTCGATCTCGACTTTCTCGCCCGGGGCGTCGAGCATCGAGACGATACGCGCCGCAGCGCCGTGGGCGCCGGCTTCGTCCGGACCGCAGAAGAAGAATATCCGCGCCTTGCGCGCCGCACCTGCGGCGACCGAGGCGAAGTTGCGCTGTGTCGCCTTCACCCTGCCGAACGCAGCTTCAGCGCCACGCTGGTCACGATGCGGTTTGCGACTTCGAGAGTCAGGTTCTCAAGCGCGGTCTGCTCTGCCGCGATCGTCGCATATTCGCTGGAGACGACGTCGATACCCGCGTCGGCCCCGGCCGTCGCGTCGAGCACCGTTTCACCCGTCGACAGGTCGATCAGCCGGTAACGTGCGCGCAAGGTACGACGTTCGCGCCCGATCGTATCATCCGACAGGAGGCCGAGCCCTTCGAGTTGGTCGTCCAGCCGCACGTCGAGCCGGTAACGCGGCGACGCGCTGGCCGAGCCGAGCCGGTCGTTGAGTGCATCGCGCATCAGCCAGCCCTGCTGGCCGGGAATCGCGCTCACCGAAACCGAGGACAGCCCCGTAGCGACCTGCCCGTCGCCCCCGCCCGCATACATGGGCGACAGCCCGCAGGCAGACAGCATCAGGGCAAGAGGGAGTACGAGAAAGCGCATCAGACGACGATGTTCACCAGCCTGTCGGGCACCACGATCACCTTGCGGACGGGCGCCCCATCGATGTTACGCTGGACTTTCTCGCTGGCGAGCGCAAGCGCCTCCAGCTCGTCCTTGCCGGTTCCCTTGGCAACCGTCAGCGTATCGCGAAGCTTGCCCTTCACCTGAACGGCGATGGTCACTTCGTCCTCGACCAGCATGGCCTCTTCATAGGCAGGCCATGCAGCTTCGGCGATAAGGCCTTCCATGCCTGCGCGGCTCCACGCCTCTTCCGACAAGTGCGGCATCATCGGCGCGACGAGCAGCATGAGAGCGCGGATCGTCTCGCTGCGGCTGGCCGACGGCGCGGCCTTTTCGGCAGCATTGGTCAGCTCGTAAATGCGCGCCACGGCCTTGTTGAAGGAGAGCGCCTCGATGTCGTCGGCAACGGCGGCGATCGTCTGGTGCATCTTGCGCGCCAGTGCCTTGTCGTCACCTTCCGCATTCGCATCGTACTGGCCGAACAGACGCCACAGGCGCTGGACGAACCGGCCGCAACCTTCGATGCCCGCCTCGCTCCACGGCAGGTCGCGTTCGGGCGGGCTGTCGGAAAGCATGAACCAGCGCACCGCGTCCGCGCCGTACTGGGCCACGATCTCGTCGGGGTCGACTACGTTCTTCTTCGACTTCGACATCTTGATGACGCGGCCGATATCCACCGGCTGGCCATCGTCCTTCAAGGTCGCGCCATTGCCGTCGCGCACGACCTCGCCGGGGCTGAAATAGACCGGACGGCCATCGGCCTCGCGGCTGTATGTCTCGTGCGTGACCATGCCTTGCGTGAAGAGCTGGGCGAAGGGTTCCTTCACCTCGATCATGCCGCAATGGGCCAGCGCGCGCGTCCAGAAACGGGCGTAGAGCAAGTGCAGAATCGCGTGTTCGATCCCGCCGATGTACTGGTTCACCGGAAGCCACTTGGCGACTTCCGCCGCGTCGAAGGGCTTGTCGCCCGGCTGGCTGGCAAAGCGCAGGAAGTACCAGCTGGAATCGGCGAACGTGTCGAGCGTATCGGTCTCGCGCCGCGCCTTTGCGCCGCACTTCGGGCAATCGACATGCTTCCATGCGGGATGACGGTCGAGCGGGTTGCCCGGCGTCTTGAAGTCCACGTCGTCGGGCAGCGTGACGGGAAGCTGATCCTTCGGCACCGGCACGACGCCACAGGCATCGCAATGGATCATCGGGATCGGCGTGCCCCAGTACCGCTGGCGCGAAACGCCCCAGTCGCGCAGGCGATACTGCGTCTTGGGAACGCCCCAGCCGTCTTCGGCAGCGCGGGTGATGATCGCGGTCTTCGCATCCTCGACCGAGAGGCCGGTGAGGAAGTCCGAATTGACGACCACGCCCTCGCCCGCCTCGGCTTCGCCCTCGAAAGGCTTGTCCGCGTCGGCCTTGCTGGCCGCGACGACGCGCTTGATGGGCAAGCCGTACTTGGTGGCGAATTCGAAGTCGCGCTGGTCGTGGCCCGGCACGGCCATGATCGCGCCGGTGCCGTATTCCATCAGCACGAAGTTCGCGATCCAGACCGGCAGGTCCTTGCCCGTGAACGGGTGCGCGACTTTCAGGCCGGTGTCGAAGCCCAGCTTCTCTGCCGTTTCCAGCTCGGCCGCAGTCGTGCCGCCGGCCTTGCAAAGCTTTATGAAGTCGGCAGCTTCATGGTTCGTGTCGGCAACGGCCTGCGCGATCGGGTGATCGGCGGCAACCGCGACGAAGCTGGCGCCAAAGATCGTGTCGGGGCGCGTGGTATAGACCTCGATCGTCTCGTCGAAGTTCGAACCCTTGAAGTGCGCTTGCAGGCCGGTCGACTTGCCGATCCAGTTTTCCTGCATCAGCCGGACCTTTTCCGGCCACTTGTCGAGACCGTCCAGACCTTCGAGCAGATCGTCGGCGAACTGCGTGATCTTGAGGAACCACTGCGACAGCTTGCGCTTCTCGACCAGAGCGCCCGAACGCCAGCCGCGTCCGTCGATGACCTGTTCGTTGGCCAGCACGGTCATGTCGACCGGATCCCAGTTCACCGCGGATTCGCGGCGATAGACGAGATCGTTTTCATAAAACGAGAGGAAGAGCGCCTGTTCGTGGCCGTAGTATTCGGCATCGCAGGTCGCGAACTCGCGGCTCCAGTCGAGCGCGAAGCCGAGGCGCTGCAACTGCGCCTTCATGTTGGCGATGTTCTCGCGCGTCCAGCCGCCGGGGTGCACGCCCTTTTCCATGGCGGCGTTTTCGGCCGGCATGCCGAACGCGTCCCAGCCCATCGGGTGCAACACTTCGTGGCCGGTCATCGCCTTGAAGCGCGCCAGCACGTCGCCCATCGTGTAATTGCGCACGTGGCCGATGTGGATGCGCCCCGAAGGATAGGGGAACATCTCGAGCACATAGCTCTTCGGCTTCTCGCTGTTCGAATCTGCGCGGAAGACTTCTGCCTCGCCCCACGCGCGCTGCCAGCGTCCGTCGGCGACCGACGGATCGAAACGCTCTTCAGTCATCTTCAGTTGCCCCTGGCGTACGATCAGCCGGTCAGCGCGTCACGGCGCAGTTCGCGCGCCCGCGTGAGGATGATGTCTTCCAGCTTCTGGATCGTGGCGGCCTGGACCGGCGATGCGACCCATGCCCCGCCCTGCGAAACTTCGCGGCTGGCGGCAACGCGCAGTGCATCGGCGCGCAGGTCCTGATCGAGGATCGTGACCGTGACCTTCATGCGCTCACCCGGATTGGCGGGGTTCGTGTACCAGTCGGTCACGATGACGCCGCCGTTCGAATCGGTCTGGACCAGCGGCGCGAAGCTCAGCGTGTCGAGGCTGGCGCGCCAGAGGTAGGAATTGACACCGATCGTGGTGACCTTGCTTGCCGCGAGGTCTGCCTTGACCGCGTCCTTGCTGCCGCCGCATGCGGAAAGCGCGGCCAGCGCGCCGGTCAGCAGCAGCGTCTTGGCGAAAGTGGTGGTCTTGCCGATCATCGAATCTCAGTATCCTTGGGCAGAATGAATGTCTTGCGAAGCACCTGCTTCGTCCGGCTCGGGCCTGCTCTATCCCGCGCAAGGGCGGGCGGCAAGCGTAGAGGCGGGACTACCACCGTTGCTTAATGGGACTAAGGCCAGGTGCGGCTGTCGTCGGGGTGTCATAAGGCGGGTCGATGATTAACCGGGGCTGGCCGAAAAACCGCTCTGCGGATTCCTTGCAACATATTGCGCGGAATCGGTTTTTCACGACACGAGAAAGCTTGGCAGACTCGTGTTGGGCGTAGTAGATTGGTTTACGTGGCCTAAATTCGGTCGCAGCTGGGAACCGCCTCGTCGCAACAGCGTAGGGTCGGTTGAGAGACGGAGATAGCGGGAAGCCATCATGGCGACGGGAAAAGCATCCATGTTCAGGCGCGTAGCGCGTGCAGGTACTGGCCTGCTCGCCGGTGCTGCCTGCGTGGTTGGCCTCTCGTCCGCAGTGGCCGCCGTTTCCGGAAGCACGATTCACGATCTCAGCCTTGCGGCTGCCGACGGCCTTGGCGCGTTCACGCCGGCATCGGTTAATCCCAAGCTGGTCGATACGCTGCGCCGCGCCCGCGGCACTGGCGGCGATGCCGGTTCGCTGTTCCGCTTCACACCGGCTGGCACGAAAACGGGCCCGCGCTCGATCACCGTCGCGGTCCGCGTCGATGCCGAAACCGCGCAGGCCATCTCGGTCCGCAAGGCCGCCGACAAGGCAGGTCGCGGCGTGGCGGGTGTTGCACCGGTCGCTTTCAACCTCGGCGTGTCGCGCGGTTATCAAAGCTTCGTTCAGTCTGACGACGTCCTGCAGACCGGCAAGCGCAGCCTGACGATCGGCAGCCCGATCGGCGAAATCAGCGCGCCCGATCTTCGCACCTTCACGCCCGCCAAGTCGCCCAGCGACAAGAGCAGGTTCAGCACCGTGGTCGAGCTTGACGAAAAGCAGAACCTGCCCGGCGCCTCGCCGCGCACGTTTGCTGGTGCGAACGATATGTCGGTCGACGTTGGCGGTGCCTATCGCGTTGCCGGCAACCTCAAGGTCACGGCCGGCATTCGTTATCAGAGCGAGCGTGATCGCCTGACCCCGCTGACCGATGGACAGCAGGATAGCCAGTCGGTCTACGTCGGAACGCGCTTCCGCTTCTGATCGCCTTGCCGCACCTGTCGCGGCGCTTTCATAAAATTCGTGTCATGCTGCGCCGACTTTTCTCGGAGCACGTCCTTGCGCCTAGTCCGAACGCCTATGCTGCAATTGCGAAAAGACTATTGCCTTGCGCTGCAACGCAACATAGTTTCGCAATCGCAGGGTGCGACGAAAGTCCGCTTGTGGAGAGCGGGACCGGCCCATAGGCTGGCCCGCAAGGAGAGCAACTGAAAGGGAAGTATCCAATGAGTCGAGTTGCAGTGGTCACCGGGGGAAGCCGTGGCATCGGCGAAGGCATCAGCCTCGCACTCAAGGAAATGGGAATGACCGTTGCCGCGAATTACGCAGGCAACGACGACAAGGCGAAGGCCTTTACCGATCGCACCGGAATTCCAGCCTACAAGTTCGACGTGGGCGACCACGAAGCGACACTGGCCGGTTGCGCGAAGATCGCCGAAGACCTCGGCCCGATCGACGTCGTGGTGAACAACGCGGGTATCACCCGTGACGGCGTGCTGCACAAGATGACGTGGGAAGACTGGAACGAAGTCATGCGCGTCAACCTTGGCGGGTGCTTCAACATGGCCAAGGCAACGTTCCCCTCGATGCGCGATCGCAAGTGGGGCCGCATCGTCAACATCGGCTCGGTCAACGGCCAGGCCGGTCAGTACGGTCAGGTCAACTACGCCGCGGCAAAGTCGGGCATCCACGGCTTTACCAAGGCGCTGGCACAGGAAGGCGCGAAATACGGCGTGACCGTGAATGCGATCGCTCCGGGCTATATCGACACCGACATGGTCGCCGCCGTGCCGGAACCGGTCCTTGAAAAGATCATCGCCAAGATCCCGGTCGGTCGTCTTGGCCATGCCGACGAGATCGCACGCGGCGTCGCCTTCTTCGTAGCCGAGGAAGCGACTTTCGTCACCGGGTCGACCCTGTCGATCAACGGCGGACAGCACATGTATTGATCAAGGGCGGCGGGTCTTCGGGCCCGCCGCACTTGTCTTCAAAAGGGGGACCATCCATGCCCTCACCAGCCGAAACCGTTGACGCATTCCTGTCGATGTGGAGCAGGCCCGGCGGCTTTGCCGAGTCCGTGCAGCTCTATTTCACGCCAGACACCCGCTATCTCAACGTCGGCATGTCCGACACGCGCGGGATCGAGGAAACGCTGGCCTTCATCGAAGGGTTCGAACAGGTCTCCGGCCCCGGCAGCCACATCCGCGTCGAGACCCTGTCCAGCGCAAGCGAGGGCAACAGCGTTTATAACGAACGCATCGACGAAGTCGTAGCCGCCGACGGGCGCGTGGTTGCCAGCATCGCAGTCATGGGCATCTTCGTCGTCGAGGACGGCAAGATCACCGAGTGGCGGGATTATTTCGACACGGCCGGTCTCACCGCGCAACTGGGCGGCTAGTTCGCCGGAGTCGCGCGCCGTCCCGCTTCGAGGATAGGCAGGCCACCTTCGGTCGGCACGTAGATGATCTGTCCTCGCGATTCCTCCAGGTTCTGGATGTAGAGGTAGCGCAAGTAGCCTTCAGGCCCGCCCAGACTGTCGGCAACGATGCGATTGGCTTCGGCCAGCCCCTTGGCCCGTTCGATCTCGGCTTCGGCTTTCAGCTTGGCGCTATCGAGTGCAGCCTGCGCCTCGAGAACGGCGATCTTTCGGTTCTGCGATGCCTGCGCCAGTTCCGCTTCGCCCGCCGTCTCCGCATTCCAGACGCGAACCGAATTGTAGGCCGCGCACGATCCCAACCCGCCACCGACGATGACGAGGAGCAGAAAGGCGAGCGCGCCGCCAAGTTTCAAGATCGAAGCTACCGGATTGTTCATTGCGACCCCCAGAGAATGAATTCCCGTTGAGTAGCCGCAAGTGTCGCAGCACAAAAGAAAAAGGCGCGCCCCGCGGGACGCGCCTATTCTATTTCAGCTATTCGGCCGATCAGCGGGCGAGTTCGCTCACGCCCATCAGTTCCTCATCCAGCGAGCGGGCGCACTGGCGACCTTCGCGGATGGCCCAGACGACAAGGCTCTGGCCTCGGCGCATGTCGCCGCAGGCCCAGACGTTCTCGTCGCTCGTCTTGTACGAAGTGGTATCGGCCTTCACGTTGCCGCGTGCATCGTATTCGAGGCCAGCCTGGTCCAGCATGCCGCTCTTCTTCGGACCGACGAAGCCCATGGCGAGAAGGATGAGATCGGCCTTCAGCGTGAATTCGCTGCCTTCGATCTCCTTCATCTCGCGGCCTTCCCACTCGATGCGGACGCATTCGAGGCCGGTGACCTTGCCGTTTTCGCCGACGACACGCTTGGTCAGGATCGCCCAGTCGCGGTCGACGCCTTCCTCGTGGCTGGACGAGGTGCGCAGCTTCAGCGGCCAGTTCGGCCAGGTCATCGCCTTGTCTTCGCGCTCGGGCGGCTTGGGCATAATCTCGATCTGCGTCACGCTCGCCGCGCCCTGGCGGTTCGAGGTGCCGACGCAGTCCGAACCGGTGTCGCCGCCGCCGATGACGATGACGTGCTTGCCGGTCGCGGTGAGCGTGCCGCGCGGGGCGGCGCGCTGTTCGTCGTCGCCCGCGTTGCGCTTGTTCTGCTGCGTCAGGAACTCCATCGCGAGGCGGACCCCGCTCATCTCCGAACCGGGGATGTTCAGCGTGCGGGCGTCTTCCGCACCGCCGGCCAGAACCACCGCATCGAAGTTTTCCTTCAGCGTCTTCATGGAAATGTCGACGCCCACTTCGGTCGAAGTGCGGAAGTTGACGCCTTCAGCCTCCATCTGCGCCGCGCGGCGGTTGATGAGGTGCTTTTCCATCTTGAAGTCGGGGATGCCGTAACGAAGCAGGCCGCCAACGCGGTCGCTCTTCTCGAACACGGTGACCGAGTGGCCGGCGCGGGCGAGTTGCTGTGCGCAGGCCATGCCCGCCGGACCCGAACCGACGACGGCAACCGACTTGCCGGTCTTCTTTTCGGGGACCTGCGGCTTGATCCAGTCGTTTTCCCACCCCTTGTCGACGATGGCGCATTCGATCGACTTGATGGTCACCGGCTCGTCCGTGATGTTGAGCGTGCAGGCCGCCTCGCACGGGGCGGGGCAGATGCGGCCGGTGAATTCGGGGAAGTTGTTGGTGGAGTGCAGCGTGATCAGCGCCTCCTGCCAGTCCCCTTCATAGGTCATGTGGTTCCAGTCCGGGATGATGTTGTTCACCGGACAGCCGTTGTGACAGTAGGGAATGCCGCAATTCATGCACCGCGAGGCCTGCGAACGCAGCCCATCCTCGGTGTGGGGAATCACGAATTCCTTGTAGTGCTGCAGACGCTCGGCCGGATCCGCATAAGTGCGATCGACACGGTCGAGTTCGAGAAAGCCCGTTTCCTTGCCCATAGTGCTGACCCTTATTCCGCTGCTTCGCTCTGAGCGGCGATGCGCTCTGCTTCCATGGCCTTGAGCGCGTTTTCATAATCGCGCGGCATCACCTTCACGAACTTTCCGATCGTATTGTCGAAATCGTCGAGCAGGGCGCGTGCCTTGCTGCTGGTGGTGTGCAAGTGGTGACGTTCCAGCAGGACCTTGATGCGTTCGGCATCGTGGTACAGCGGATCACCCATGCCCATGTCGTCGACCGAACGGCCACGCTGCGTCGGACGGCCTGCGCCGTCGTCCTCGTCGCGCACGTTCTCGACCTTGCGCAGGTCCACCATCGCGGTGTTGCAGCGCTTCTCGAACGTGCCGTCCTCGTCATAGACGTAGGCGATGCCGCCGCTCATGCCCGCTGCGAAGTTGCGACCGGTCTGGCCCAGCACGAGGACCATGCCGCCGGTCATATATTCGCAGCCATGGTCGCCGGTACCTTCGACAACGGCCACCGCGCCCGAGTTGCGGACGGCGAAACGTTCGCCCGCGACACCGTTGAAGTAGGCCTCGCCCGCAATCGCTCCGTAAAGCACGGTGTTGCCGACGATGATGTTGTTCGACGGGTCACGGTCCGCGCCTTCAGGCGGACGGACGATGACGCGGCCACCCGAAAGGCCCTTGCCGACATAGTCGTTGGCATCGCCGACGAGGTCCAGCGTGACGCCGTGCGCCAACCAGGCCGCGAAGGACTGGCCCGCGACGCCGGTGAAGTTCACGCGGATCGTGTTGTCGGGAAGACCGCCGTGGCCGTACTTCTTCGCGACTTCGCCCGACAGCATGGTGCCGACGGTGCGGTTCACGTTGCGAACCTCGCGGTCGATGCGCACGCTCTCACCCTTCTCCAGCGCAGGGGCGGAGGCGGCGATGAGATCGTTGTCGAGCGCGGCTTCGAGGCCGTGGTCCTGCGTTTCGGTCCAGAAGAGCTCCTTGCCCTCGGGAACGTCGACCTTGTGCAGCAGGCGCGACAGGTCGACGCCGTGCGCCTTCCAGTGCTTGACCGCCTTCTTCATGTCGATGCGGTCAACGCGGCCGATCATTTCGTCGAGAGTGGCAAAGCCCATCTCGGCCATGATCTTGCGCAGCTCTTCCGCCACGAAGAAGAAGTAGTTGATCACGTGCTCCGGCTGACCGGTGAAGCGCTTGCGCAGTTCCGGGTTCTGGGTCGCAACGCCGACCGGGCAGGTGTTAAGGTGGCACTTTCGCATCATGATGCAGCCCGCCGCGATCAGCGGAGCGGTTGCAAAGCCGAACTCGTCAGCACCCAGCAGCGCGCCGATGGCAACGTCACGGCCGGTACGCAGGCCGCCGTCGACCTGCACAGAAATACGGGCACGCAGATCGTTGAGAAGCAGCGTCTGCTGCGTTTCGGCGAGGCCGATTTCCCAGGGCGAACCCGCGTGGGTCAGCGAAGTCAGCGGGGACGCGCCCGTGCCGCCTTCATAGCCCGAGATCGTGACGTGGTCGGCACGCGCCTTCGAAACGCCGGCGGCGACCGTGCCGACGCCGACTTCGGACACGAGCTTGACCGAAACGCGTGCGCCCGGGTTCACGTTCTTGAGATCGTGAATGAGCTGCGCGAGATCCTCGATCGAGTAGATGTCGTGGTGCGGCGGGGGCGAGATCAGGCCGACACCCGGGGTCGAGTGGCGGGTCTTGCCGATGATCTTGTCGACCTTGTGGCCGGGCAGCTGGCCGCCCTCACCGGGCTTTGCGCCCTGCGCCATCTTGATCTGGATGTCGTCGGCATTGACGAGATACTCGGTCGTGACGCCGAAGCGGCCCGATGCGACCTGCTTGATCGCCGAACGCATCGTGTCGCCGTTTTCGAGCGGAACGAAACGCTTGGGATCCTCGCCGCCTTCACCGGTGTTCGACTTGCCGCCGATCCGGTTCATGGCGAGCGCGAGCGTGGTGTGCGCTTCCCAGCTGATCGAGCCGTAGCTCATCGCGCCGGTGGCGAAACGCTTCACGATCGATTCCGCCGGTTCGACTTCGGAAAGATCGAGCGGCTTGTCGGCCTTCTTCAGGTCCATCAGGCCGCGGATCGTCAGCAGGCGTTCGCTCTGCTCGTTGATTTCCTTGGCGAACTCTTCGTAGTTGGCGAAGTCGTTGCCGCGGACCGCGTGCTGCAGGTTGCTGATCGTTCCCGGGGTCCAGGCGTGATCTTCACCGCGCAGACGGTACTGGTAGATGCCGCCAACATCGAGCTGGTTCTTGTAGATCTGCTCGTCGGAATAGGCGGCTTCGTGACGACGCACGGTTTCCTGCGCCACTTCGGCAAGGCCGACGCCCTCGATGGTCGTCGCGGTGCCGGTGAAGTACGCGTCGATGAAGCGGCTGGACAGGCCGACCGCGTCGAAGATCTGCGCACCGCAATAGGACTGGTAGGTCGAGATGCCCATCTTGGACATGACCTTCAGGATGCCCTTGCCCACGGCCTTGATGTAGTTCTTCTCGACTTCCCACGCTTCCAGCGGGGCGTCCTTGTCGACACGCATCTTTTCGAGCGTTTCGAAAGCGAGATAGGGGTTCACCGCTTCGGCGCCGTAACCTGCCAGCACGCAGAAGTGATGCACTTCGCGCGCTTCGCCGGTTTCGACGACGAGGCCCGTCTGCATGCGCAGGCCCTGGCGGATGAGGTGCGCGTTGACCGCAGCCGTCGCCAGAAGCGCCGGCATCGCGATGCGGTCCTTCGACTGCGCACGGTCCGACAGGACGAGGATGTTCTTGTCCTGCAGCACCGCTTCGGTCGCGGCCCAGCACATTTCCTTGATCGCCTGCTCAAGGCCGTCGGCCCCGGTGCTGGCATCCCAGGTCATGTCGATGGTGGCGGTACGGAACGCGCCGTCGAGCATTTCCTCGACCGAGCGGATCTTCGCAAGATCGGCGTTGGTCAGGATCGGCTGGCTGATTTCCAGACGCTTGTGCGTGCCCGCTTCCTTGCCCAGCAGGTTCGGACGCGGCCCGATCATCGACAGCAGGCTCATGACCAGTTCCTCGCGGATCGGGTCGATCGGCGGGTTGGTGACCTGCGCGAAGTTCTGCTTGAAATAGTCGTAGAGCAGGCGCGAACGCTTGGACAGGACAGCGATCGGCGTGTCGGTGCCCATCGAACCGATCGGGTCCTCGCCCTTGAACAGCATGGGTTCAAGGAACTTGGACACGTCTTCCTGTGTGTAGCCGAAGGCCTGCTGGCGATCGAGCAGTTCGCCCACGGCCATGCCGGTGTCTTCAGCCTCGGGCTCCAGCGGCTCGAGGTCTTCGAGCTTGTACTGCGAGTGGTTCAGCCAGTCGGCATAGGGCTCTGCGTTCGAGAGCTCTGCCTTGACTTCCTCGTCCTCGATGATGCGGCCCTGTTCGAGATCGATGACCAGCATCTTGCCCGGCTGAAGGCGCCACTTGCGCGTGATCGTGGTGTCGTCGAACGGCAGGACGCCGCTTTCCGACGCCATGCAGACGAGATCGTCGGTCGTCGTGCAGTAGCGCGCCGGACGCAGGCCGTTACGGTCGAGCGTGGCGGCGATCTGGCGACCGTCGGTGAAGGCAACGGCGGCGGGGCCGTCCCACGGCTCCATCAGCGCGGCGTGATATTCGTAGAACGCGCGGCGGGCCGGATCCATCTCGTGGTTCTTGGCCCATGCCTCGGGGATGAGCATCATCATCGCGTGGCTGAGCGAGTAACCGCCGGCCAGCAGCAGCTCGAGCGCGTTGTCGAGACACGCGGTGTCCGACTGCCCGTGCGGGATGATGGGCCACATCTTGTCGAGATCGGCGCCCATCAGCGGCGATTCCATCGTGCGGCGGCGGGCGTTCATCCAGTTCACGTTGCCGCGAACGGTGTTGATCTCGCCATTGTGCGCGATGAGGCGGAAGGGCTGTGCCAGCTTCCAGCTTGGGAAAGTGTTGGTCGAGAAACGCTGGTGAACCAGCGCCAGCGCCGAGGTGCAGGCCGGATCACGCAGGTCGTCATAAAAGCTGCCGACCTGATTGGCGAGCAGCAGGCCCTTGTACACGATCGTGCGGGTCGAGAAGCTGGGCAGGTACAGTTCGGTCAGGCCCGGAAGACCGTGCTTGATCGACAGATCTTCCAGCGGGTTCTGGACCTGCTTGCGGATGGCGAGGATCTTGCGCTCGAAAGCGTCCTGGTCCTTGCACGGACCGCCGCGGCCGATGATGGCCTGACGGATGACCGGCATCTGCTCGATCACGGTCTTGCCGAGGCCGTCGAGCGTGGTCGGCACGTCGCGCCAGCCGATAAGGTCCTGGCCTTCCTTGGCAATGAAGGTCTCGAACCGCTTCACGACGAATTCGCGGGCAGCTTCGTCCTGCGGCAGGAAGCACATGGCAACCGCGTAGTCGCCTTCAGGCGGAAGCGTCTTGCCGTGCTTTTCCGCCCAGTTGCGGAACAGGGCGTCGGGCATCTGGATCAGGATACCGGCGCCGTCACCCAGCAACGGGTCAGCGCCCACCGCACCGCGGTGGTCCAGATTCTCCAGAATGGTCAGACCCTGTTTGATAATCGCGTTGGATTTCTGACCTTTGATATGGGCGATAAAGCCCACACCACAGTTATCGTGTTCGTTGCGCGCATCGTAGAGGCCTTGAACCGGCGGAAAACCCATTTTCACCTATCCTGTCGGGGCCCGGGCACCATAACCCGGAAATAAAATGCGACTCGCTCGCCGCGTATGCGCAGCGATATGGCGCACGGCACCCCCATGGCGATAGATTTGGATTTTTGCAACTGCACAGTAGACCAAAAAGGCGGCCGGGACCCCCATCCCGACCGCCTAGCCGATATTTTTCATGGTCTTAGCGCGCCGAAGGGTCGACCCGCATCAGTTCCTCGAGCGCCTCACGCAGGCGGAAATCCTGCGGTTTCCCTTTCGGAATCACGCTTGGAGCGTTGTTATTGCCGAATTCGGAAGGTGGCAGACCGGCTTCGCCGCGCTGACCTTCTCCACCACGCGGTTGATGTGTACGCCCAAGGCCGATGTCGGACAGCGAACCGTAACCGGCACCGTCATCCTCGGCCTCTTCCTCGTCGTCTCCGGCACCGTCATACCAGTTCTCGTCGCTCGGTGCGGCGAACTTGACGCGGGAGTACTGGTCGGGTCCGGCGTCTGCGGCAGGCGCGGGAACAGGGGCCGATAACGCTTCGGGTGCAGGCTCAGGCTCTGCTGCCACGAGCGCGGGGATCGGCATCGGCTCCGGCATGGGTTCGGCCATGGGTTCGGGCTGCACCTGTGCGACCGGCTCGGCCACAGGCGCAGGCTGCATGATGACAGGCTCCGCCTCTGCCGCGACCGGCTCCGGCTCTTGCGCTGCGACCGTTTCTACCGGCGCGGCCTCAATCACGGGTTCGGGCTCGTGCTCGGCCACCAGTTCGGGCTCTGCCGCAGGTTCTTCGGGCCAAGGCTCGAAGGCCAGATCTTCAGCGACGGGCGCGTCGTTCCATTCGTCGGCGGCCGACTCTGCTTCGCGTGCCTCGATCGGGTCTTCGTCCTGCTCGGCCGGGAACGGCTCGGGCGCAGTCCACTGGGCGGCTGGCTCCTCCTCCACCGGCGATGCGGGCGGAGCGTCAGCTACCTCGGGCTGCGAACGCGGCGGCGGCGGGACATCTCCGAATTCGGCCCATTCGTCATCGGCGCTGCCCGCGCTTTCGGGACGCTGCGCCTCTTCGCGATAGGCGAACGAATCGTGGTGATCGTCCTGTTCGCTACCGGCAGGTGCGGGATATTCGCTGGCGTGCGGATGTTCGAGCCCGAGTTCCTTGAACGAAACCGCGACCGGCTTGGTCGGAGCGGCGTTCGGATCTTCGTAGCGGGGAACGACCGAATCCTGCTTCTTTTCGCCATCGACGAGGTGGCGGCGCAGGCGCGGCACGGCTTCGGCCGCATCGTGGCGGCTGCCCGGGGCTTCCTTCGGGCGATGGCGCAGCATCCCGGCGATCTGCGAACCCATGAGAAAACCGATGAGGCCGAACAGGCCATGCGCGACCATGCGGGCCATCGAAAGGTCGACACTGCCCGACAGGCCAAGCGCCGCGATCGAGCGGGCGAGCACTGCATCGGGAATAAACATGACAGCGGCCACGCCCGCACCGGCACCGCCGATTCGCAGCAAAAGGCCGACAATCTTCATCACAGCGTCCATTCGTCTTCTTTCGCAGGGTTTGCGAGAAGATGTCTTAAACGGACTTGGTAAATGCAGTGATAACGAAGCGTTAGGTGTCGTGGTGGCGACGCATGCTCGGTCGCCACCTCAACCCATTGATATCAGGCGACGGCCTGCAGCTTGCCGCGGCGATGGTCGGCCATCCACTGTTCCACGATCGGGGCGATGCTGCCGCGCCACTTCGAACCGTTGAAGATGCCGTAGTGACCGACCGCGGGGGCAAGGTGGTACAGCTTCTTGTCGTCGGGAAGGTTGGGCGTCAGGCCCATCGCGGCCTTCGTCTGCCCCACGCCGGAAATATCGTCGCGTTCGCCTTCCACGCACAGAATCGCGGTGTCGGTGATCGCGCCAAGATCGACCGTCTTGCCCTTGTGGGTCAGCAGACCGCGCGGCAGCAGGTATTCCTTGAACACGGCGTTCACGGTCTGGAGATAGAACTCCGCCGTCATGTCGCACACGGCGAGATATTCGTCGTAGAAAATCTTCGTCGCCTCGGCACTTTCGCCGTCGCCGACGACGAGATGTTTGAACATCGCGTAGTGGCTCATCATGTGGTTGCCCAGGTTCATAGACATGAAGCCGGCAAGCTGCAGGAAACCGGGATATACGCGGCGTCCGGCACCCGGATAGTGCAGCGGCACTGTCTGGATCAGGTTCTGCTTGAACCATGCCATCGGACGCGAGGTCGCCATCTCGTTGACTTCGGTCGGCGCTTCGCGGGTATCGATCGGGCCACCCATCATCGTCAGCGTGGCGGGACGGCAGGGATTGCCTTCCTCTGCCATGATCGCGGTTGCCGCAAAGGCGGGAACCGACGGCTGGCACACGGCCATGACATTCGCGCCCGGACCGATGAATTCGAGGAAATCGATCACATAGTCGATGTACGCGTCGAGATCGAAGATGCCTTCCGACATCGGCACCATCTTCGCGTCGGTCCAGTCGGTGATGTAGACTTCGGCATTTTCGAGCATACGCTCGACCGTGCCGCGCAGAAGCGTGGCGTAGTGACCGCTCATCGGAGCGACGATCAGCAGGCGCGGCGGGTCCTTGGGCAGGCCGTCGTGCGTGAATTTCTTGAGATTGCCGAAAGGCTTGTGCAGCACATCGGCTTCGGCGACTTCGAAAGTCTTTCCGTCACGTTCGACGTGGGTAATGCCGAAAGCGGGTTTTGCGCGCGGCGATGCGGCATGCGCAAAGACTTCCATGGCAGAGGAAATGGCAGGGCCAAAGCCGGTGTAGCCAAGCGGATTGCGCGGGTTGCCGAGCCATTCGGCACCGACCGAAGCGGCAGCGCTCGCGCTGGACAGCCAGGCCTTCTGAAGCTCGTAAATCTGGTAGAGCAAGAGTGGTCCTCCTCGTATCTCCTCCACCGCCAATATCGGCGGTTGCGCCTCTCGTTGCAATGCACAAGATTATTTTGCAGTCGCGAGAGAGGTTTGACCTGCCGTAAACGGCAACGCCGGTGAGGATTAGACCCTCGGCGCACTTGGCCCTGCCTCGCCTTTGGGCTAGGCCCCGCGCCATGAGCGGGAACAGGCGGCGCAAGTCGCGCCAGGACACACCGACAGGATCGAACGGGAACGAAGCGCCCAAGGCGAAAAGCCTGGGGCCCTTGCGCCTGCTTTACGATGCCGCGCGCAGCTATCCCGGCGTCGTCGGCGCGGCGCTTGTCGCGCTGGTCATCACGTCTGCCGCCACTTTGGCCATCCCTTCGGGCTTCCGCCTGATCATCGACCGGGGCTTTTCCGGCGAGGGCGATATTTCGCGCTGGTTCCAGTACCTGCTGCTGATCGTCGTGATCATGGCCGTGGGCACCGCGTTCCGGTTCTATTTCGTGTCGTGGCTGGGCGAACGGGTCGTGGCCGATTTGCGCGTGCGGGTGAACCGGCACCTCATGTCGATGCCGCCGGCCTTTTATGAAGAGAACAGCCCGTCCGAAATCGCATCGCGCATGACGGCCGATACCGCGATCATCGAACAGGTCGTGTCGAGCACGGTTTCGGTCGCGCTGCGCAACCTGTTGATGGCGATCGGCGGTACGGCCTACATGTTCTACCTCGCCCCCACGCTCAGCGCGTGGCTGGTGCTGGCGATCCCGTGCGTCGTCCTGCCGATCATCTGGTTCGGGCGGAAGGTGCGGAACCTGTCGCGCACCAGCCAGGACCGCATCGCCGACGTCGGCGCGATGACGAGCGAGGTGCTGTCATCGATGCAGGTCGTGCAGGCCTTCAACCAAGAAGACCGCGAACGCGACCGTTTCCGCGGGGCCGTCGATGCCAGTTTCGAAGCGGCGAGCCGGCGCATCAAGGTGCGCTCGTTCCTGACGTTCGTCGTCATGACGATGATCTTCGGCGCGATCACGCTGCTGCTCTGGAAAGGCGCGATCGAAGTTACCGCGGGCAACATCACCGGCGGCACGATCGCAGCTTTCGTCATTACCGTGGGCCTTGTCGCAGGCGCATTCGGGTCGCTGACCGAAGTCTACGGCAGCCTGCTGCGCGCAGCAGGGGCGGCACAGCGCATGGCCGAACTGCTGGAAGCCCGCCCCGCAATCGCCGCGCCGGAACGTCCGCAGACCATGCCGGTCCCGCCGCGCGGGCAGATCGCGTTCCAGCACGTCACCTTCCGCTATCCCGCCCGCCCCGAACGCGCGGCGCTGGAAGACTTCTCGCTCAACATCGAGCCGGGCGAGACCGTGGCCGTTGTCGGCCCCTCGGGCGCGGGAAAGTCGACGCTGTTCCAGCTGGTCGAACGGTTCCGCGATCCGCAGGCGGGCAGCGTGCGGATTGACGGGGTGGACCTGACCCGCGCCGATCCTGCCGACATTCGCGACCGCATCGCGCTGGTCCCGCAGGAATCGGTGCTGTTCGCGGCGACCGCGCGCTACAACATCCTCTACGGCAAGCCCGAGGCGAGCGACGAGGAAATCTGGGAAGCGGCCCGCGCCGCAAATGCCGAGAATTTCCTGCGCGAACTGCCCGAAGGTCTCGACACTTTCATCGGTGAGGCCGGCGCACGCCTGTCGGGCGGCCAGCGCCAGCGCATCGCGATTGCCCGTGCCCTGCTGCGCGACGCGCCGATCCTGCTGCTGGATGAGGCGACGAGCGCGCTTGATGCCGAGAGTGAGCGTCTGGTCCAATCCGCGCTCGACCGGCTGATGGAAAACCGCACCACGCTGGTCATCGCGCACCGCCTCGCGACGGTTCGCGCCGCCGATCGTATCGTGGTGATGGACGAGGGCCGTATCGTAGAAACCGGCGATCACGACACGCTGACCGCTGCGGGCGGGCTCTATGCGCGCCTTGCCCGGTTGCAGTTCGACGATCCCGTTGGCTGACGGCCTGCCCCGCGGCAAACGCCTCACATATCCGGAAATCTTGCCGCAAGCCTGAACGCACGCTTGCGAAAACGGGCGCTTGACCCATCTACAGGCTCAGTTCATCGATAAAGTTACAAAAGAAACCGACGAACGACATCTGTAACGCTGCGCAGGACGCTATGACGCGTGGCACTGGACTAACGAACGGAACTGCACCCCCCATGACTCGGAAACTGCTTATTGCCGGTTGTTCGGCACTCGCATTCGCTCTTACCTCCCCCGCCATCGCCCAGGATTCCTCGGAAGAGACCATCGCCGCTGCAGAAGCTGCGGACTGGGGCGCCTTCGGTGTCCAGACCCAGTACATGGACAAGTCGGTCGAGCCGGGTGACGACTTCGACGCCTACGTCAATGGTGAGTGGATCAAGGCCACCGAAATCCCCGCCGACAAGACCAGCTATGGCGCGTTCAACCTTCTGGGCGACCTTTCCGAAGCGCGCGTGCACATGATCCTGAAGGAACTGGCCGCTGGCTCTTGGGAAGCAGGTTCTGACGAAGCCCGCCTCGCCAATGCCTATGCCGCGTTCATGGACACCGACGCGATCGACGCCGCCGGTCTTGCGCCTGCGCAGCCCTATCTGCAGTCGATCTACGCGGCCAGGACGCCCGCCGATCTGGTCAAGCTGTTCGCAACGCCCGGCTATGCCTCCCCCATCGCGCCCGCCGTTTTTGCCGATATGAAGAACAGCGACGTCAACGCGATCTACTTCTTCACATCGGGTCTCGGCCTGCCGGACCGCGACTATTACCTCAAGCCGACCGAGACGAACCTCGAGGCGCAGGCCGAGTACAAGAAGTACCTCGCCTTCCTGCTCGAAAAGGCCGGTTACCAGGATCCGGTCGAAGCGGCCCGCGCGGTCTATTCGCTTGAAGTCCGCATGGCCCAGGAAGACTGGAGCCAGGAAGTCAGCCGTCAGCGCGACCTCACCTACACCCGTCTCGAAGCGGATGAACTGGCCCAGCTCGGCCCCGACGGGCTGATGAGCAGCTTCCTCGCCGACATGGGCCTTGCCGACCTGCCCTATGCGGTCGTGTGGCAGATGCCGCCGACGCAGGAAGAACTGGACGCTGCCGGCATCGACGCTGCCGAAGCAGCCGCCAACATCGGCGGCGGCGTGCCGGCCGTGATGGACATGCTGGAAACCGTTCCGGTCTCGACCTGGCAGGCATGGCTCGCCGCCCGCTTCCTCTCCAGCCACTCCGAAGTGCTGCCCAGCGACATCGCCGACGCGCGCTTCGACTTCTATGGCCGCACCCTGCGTGGTCAGGAAGAACAGCGCCCCCGCTGGAAGCGCGGCATCGACGCGGTCGAAGGCCAGATGGGCGAACTGCTCGGCAAGATCTACACCGAGCGGTATTACTCGGTCGAAGAGAAGGCCAAGATGGAAGCGCTGGTCGCCAACCTGCGCACCGCGATGGACGCGAACCTCGACGACCTGTCGTGGATGAGCGCGGACACCAAGGTCGAGGCCAAGGCCAAGCTCAACGCCTTCATGCCCAAGATCGGCTCGCCCGACGAGTTCGAGACCTATGAAGGCCTGATGCCGACGGCGAACGATCCGCTCGCCAACTCGATGATGGCGTCGGAATGGGCCTTTGCGGACGAGATCAAGAAGGTCGGCCAGGAAGTCGATCGCGGCGAATGGGGCATGTTCCCGCAGACCGTGAACGCCTACTACAACCCGACGCTGAACGAGATCGTCTTCCCCGCAGCCATCCTGCAGCCGCCTTTCTTCAACGTCGAGGCGGACCCTGCCGTGAACTACGGCGCGATCGGCGCGGTCATCGGCCACGAAATGGGCCACGGTTTCGACGATCAGGGTGCCAAGTCCGACGGCGAGGGTAACCTGCGCAACTGGTGGACCGACGGCGACAAGGCCAACTTCGAAAAGCTGCAGGACGTGCTGGCCGCCCAATACGATGCCTTCTGCCCGTTCGATGACGGTGAAACCTGCGTCAACGGTCGCCTGACCATGGGCGAGAACATCGGCGACCTCGGAGGTCTTTCGCTCGCCTACCGCGCCTACCAGCTTTCGCTGAACGACGAGGAAGCGCCCGTGATCGACGGTTACACCGGCGACCAGCGCTTCTTCATGTCGTGGGCACAGGTATGGCGCTCGAAGATGCGCGAGAAGCGCATGCGCGAACTGCTGGTCACCGACCCGCACTCGCCGCCGCACTACCGCATCAACGGCATCGTCCGTAACTTCGACGAATGGTACAAGGCGTTCGACGTGAAGCCGGGCGATGAGCTCTACCTCAAGCCGGAAGAGCGTGTGCGCATCTGGTAATCTATCTGGGCAGCCCGGCGCATTCGGCTTGACTTAGGCCGAGCGTCGGGCGACCTCCCGCGGCGCATGGAAAATCTCACGCTGACCGCAATCCTCCTCGGTATCGTCGAGGGGCTCACCGAATTCATTCCCGTATCGTCGACCGGCCACCTGATCCTGGCCTCGGCCCTGTTCGGCTACGACGCAGAGGAATGGAAAGTCTTTAACGTCGTCATCCAGCTGGGCGCGATCCTTGCGGTCGTCGTGCAGTACCGGCGTACGTTCTGGGCGGCTGGCACCGGCATCTTCCAGCGCCATCCCGAATCGATCCGGTTCGTCATCAACATCGTCGTCGCCTTCATGCCCGCGGCCATCATCGGCCTGATCATGAAGGACTACATCGACATCATGCTGGGCAGCCCCAGTATCGTGGCCTGGGCCCTGATCGCGGGCGGCATCGCTATCCTCGTGATCGAAAAGGTCGCCAAGGAAGGTCCGCCCAGCGGCATCGGCCAGCTCCCCGTAAAACAGGCGCTTGGCGTCGGTTTCATCCAGTGCCTAGCCATGATTCCGGGCGTCAGCCGTTCGGGCGCAACGATCATGGGTGCATTGGCCATGGGAATCGAGCGGCGTACGGCAGCAGAATTCAGCTTCTTCCTTGCCATTCCGACTATGCTGGGCGCATCGACGCTGGAGATCTGGCAGTACCGCGACCTGCTGTCGGCAGGATCGATGACGGTCGGCTGGGACGAAATCGCAATCGGCTTCGTCGTGTCGTTCATCGTCGCGCTGATCGTGATCCGCGCCTTCGTTGCCTATGTCTCCAAGGCCGGCTTCTCGCCGTTCGCCTGGTACCGCATCGTGATCGGCATTGCGGCCCTGTTCTGGTTGGGCGTTTTCACAGGCGGCTAAGTTACTGGGATTTAAGGCCTTAACCTCTGTAACGATTCAACTTTTCCACAAGCGCCGGAACCAAGGCGTACCCATCGACGTTTCTTCTTCAAACGCTAATCTGAAGGAATTCGAACGATGGGTATCATTATTCTGATCATCGTCGGCGGCATCATCGGCTGGCTTGCCAGCATCGTCATGCGTACCGACGCCCAGCAGGGTATCCTGCTTAATGTCGTCGTCGGTATCGTCGGCGCCCTGCTTGCCGGCCTCGTCGTCGGTGGTGACACTATTATGAACGGCTTCAGCCTCTCGGCCCTGCTGTTCTCGTTCCTTGGCGCCGTTGTGCTCCTTGCGATCGTTAATCTGTTTCGTCGTGGTTCCGTTCGCTAAGATCGGTACTTAAGACGGACTATCTTCCGGGGCGGCAGGGTTCTGCCGCCCCGGAATTATTGTGAAGGGGAAAGATTATGAAGAAGCTTATCGCCGCTGCAGCCGCCGCTGCCATGGGTCTTGGTCTCGCTGCATGTGACAGCCCGGCCGAAAACGAAATGGAAGCCGAAGCGGAAGCCATCGAAGATGCAGCCGAAGCCACCGCAGAAGCGATGGAAGACGCCGGCATGGAAGAGCAGGCTGAAGCCGTTGAAGAAGCCGGTGAAGAACAGGCTGATGAAATGGAAGACGCGGCTGACGAAATGTAAGCCAACGTCCAGATTGCCCTTGCCCCACGGCAAGGGACACGAGACGGCGCCGGTACGGACCGGCGCCGTTTTCGTTTGGGTAGACTGTGAAACGCCCGGCAGGGGGCTGCTGACGCGGCTTTGGGTTGACTTGGCAGGGCGTTTATCGCAAAGGCCCCCACGCTTTGCGAGACGGGTCAGGCGATTCCGAATCTCGCACTTACGAATACCCGCGAGTTTTAACGTTCGCGTAGCAGGCTCACCGGCCAGCCGCGCGGCTACAGGAATTACTAGGAACACGCCATGGCGAAGCCCGCAACCGTCAAGATCCGGCTGGTCTCCACCGCCGATACCGGTTTCTTCTACGTGACGAAGAAGAACCCCCGCAACATGACCGAGAAGATGGTCCAGCGGAAGTATGACCCGGTCGTGCGCAAGCACGTCGAGTTCAAGGAAGCCAAGATCAAGTGATCTTGCGCGGCGGGGCACATCGCCCTGCTGCACGCTTTCCGGCGGTTTGAAGGCGGGCGCAGCCACTGCGCCGCCCGCCATCCCGCCCGATCTGCCCTTCGTTTTACCTTAAGGGCGGGAACACTCCCGGTTCACAACGGGTTCAATGCCGCAAAGGTAGTAGAACCGGGATGAATACGATGAACCCTATCCGCAAGACCGCCCGCGCCATCGGCGTCGGCCTTCTCGCTCTCGCTGTACCGGCCGCTCTTGTCGCGCCGGCCGTTCCGGCTGCGGCCGCTTCGGGTAACAAGCTCGACCAGGCCGTGACTGCGCTTCGCGCCATCAACACGATGACGGCCAGCTTCACGCAGATCGGCCGCGGCGGACAGCAGCTTACCGGCAAGATGGTGCTGAAGCGCCCCGGCAAGATCCGCTTCGAATATGCAGATGACGTTCCGGTCCTCATCGTGTCCGACGGCTCGCGCCTGACGATGCTGGATTACGAGGTGAACCAGAAGCAGGTTTGGCCGATCAAGAACAGCCCGCTCGGCGCGCTGCTTCAGCCCGATGGCGACATCAGCAAGTACGGCACGCTGATGCCGACCAACCATTCCGACGTGACCAGCATCCGTATCAAGGATCCCAAGCATCCCGAATACGGGACGCTGACGATGATCTTCGAAAAGAACGCAGCGGCACCCGGCGGTATGGAACTGGCCGGCTGGGTTTCGGTCGACGCGCAGAACAAGATCACCAAGATCCTGCTCGACAACCAGCGGTACGGCATGTCGGTGTCGAACGGCACGTTCATGTTCAAGGACGTGAAGCCGCGCACCCGCCGCTAGGCCAGTTTGTTCAGGTTGGGCGGGCGATCGTTCAGGTTTCCCGCCACCTGAACGGCCAGTCGTGCCGCCATGGCGGTGAACTGCCCTGATGCAATGGTTACTGTTCATCTAATGGACAGGACTGCGCCCGTAAAAATGAACTCACAGGACACGCGGTTCGAGTTTCCCCCCTGTTGCTCGTGACCAAAGCGAACGTGTTCTGCCGAGCGTGACGAACGCGAATGGAAGCCCTCGACCCATTGCCCCCGGGTCGGGGGTTTTTCCGTTTTTGGGCGGCGCGCACGGTGGACTTTGGGGCGCGGCGCTCTATTTGCCATTGCCATGGTTTCTATCGCTACCTGGAACATCAATTCGGTCCGCCTTCGCATGGACCAAGTCGCCCGCGTCCTGACAGAGCAGGCGCCCGACGTCCTCTGCCTGCAGGAGATCAAGTGCGCAGAGCACCTGTTCCCGCACGAGGCTTTCGAGAAGCTAGGCTATACCTACCGCGCGGTACACGGCCAGAAGGGCTATCACGGCGTCGCCACGGTCAGCCGCATCCCCCTTACCGAGTTCAGCCGCCACGACTGGCAGGACAATGGCGAGGCCCGCCATGTCGGCGTCGAGCTGGGCGGCCCGGGCAAGGGCATGATCCTCGAGAACGTCTATATCCCCGCAGGCGGCGATGTCGCGGACCGCGAGGTGAACCCGAAATTCGGCCAGAAGCTCGACTTCCTCGAACGCATGACGCGCTGGTCAGAGAAGATCGACCGACCCACCCTGCTGGTCGGCGACTTCAACATCGCCCCGCTGGAATGCGACGTCTATGACCACAAGGCGCTGCTGAAGGTCGTCAGCCACACTCCGCTGGAAGTGGAAACGCTGGGCAAGCTGTCTGACGCGCACGGCTGGGTCGATCTGGGCCGCAAGCACATTCCCGCGCCCGATCGCAACTACTCGTGGTGGTCCTACCGCTCCTACTGGCGCCAGAAGGACCAGGGCCGCAGGCTGGACCACATGTGGGCCTCGCCCGACCTTGCCGCACAAACGACCTCGCACCGCATCGTCGAGGAAACCCGCAAGTGGGAAAAGCCGTCGGACCACGTGCCGCTCATCACCGAGTTCGACCTGTGAGCGTAAACGGGTGAGCACGGGCAATCCCCGCCGCGCGGCGCAGGCGATCGACGCGCTGCGCCACGGCTGGCCGATCCGCCTGGCCGGGGCGGACGGGGTGCTGACGCTGCTGAACCCCGAAACCGGCTTTGAAACAGGCGATACCGCCGCACCGCGCCTGCTGATCTCCGCCGCCCGCGCCGCGACGCTGAAACTGGCGAACCAGCGCGAAGCCGCCGTGCCCGACGCACCGGTCCTGATCCGCGCGGCAGAGCCCTTCACCCTCCCCCTCGCCCGCGAATTGGCCGACCCCTCGCAGGATCTGGCCCATCCGCTGGCAGGGCCTTTCCTTGCCGAACCGATTGCGGCTGGCGAGGCAGCGAAAGCGGCGATGACTCTGGCAAGGCTTGCGGGGCTACTGCCGTGCTTCCTTGTCGATCCCGCACCTGCTGACGTCGCAGTCGAATGCGACGTTGCGGACTTGACCGCGTTTCAGGACCCGCACCGCCTGACGATCCAGACCCGCGCGAACCTGCCCACTGCCGCGGCCGAGGCTTGCGAGATCGTGGCTTTCCGCGCGCCCGACGACCTTCGCGAACACGTCGCGCTGATCGTGGGCGAACAGCGTTCGGATCGTACCCCGCTCGTCCGGCTCCATTCGGAGTGCCTGACCGGCGACGTGCTCACCAGCCTCAAATGCGACTGCGGCCCACAGCTCGATGCGGCGCTTCACGCCATGGCCGAAGAGGCGGCCAATGGCGGCTATGGCGTTCTGCTCTACCTGCGTCAGGAAGGGCGTGGGATCGGGCTCATCAACAAGCTGCGCGCCTATCGCCTGCAGGACCAGGGTTTCGATACGGTCGATGCCAACAACCGGCTCGGCCTGCCGACCGAGGCGCGCGATTTTCCCGTCGCGGCGCGGATGCTGGACCTGATGGGCATTCCCGCGATCCGGCTGATGACCAACAACCCCGCCAAGGTAGAAGCGCTGGAAGCCGTGGGCGTCACCGTTGCCGAACGCGTGCCGCACCAGCTACCCTCCAATCCGCACAATGCGCGCTATCTGGATACCAAGCGCGACCGGACCGGACACATCCTGTAACAATCCGGCGCTTGCAATCGGCCCGCCCTGCCCCCATTTTCGGAAATGCGGGACCGGGCCCCTCTGGCGCGGCGTCCTTGGGCATTCGGCCCAGAACGCCACGTGATGTCGGACCGCATCGGGTAAGACCGATGCCAGTCCGGGCCTTTTCAAAGCCTCGCAAACCAAACCGGACCATCGCTCTCTTGCCCGATCGAACGAACAATGTTTCGAAAGGGAATAGACATGTCCGACCACCTCTTCCGCCTGCTCGAGCGTTTGCAGAAGCTCGACGACCAGCTACGCCGCGCGCAGCGCCAGCGTTGCAACCGGCAGGAAATCGCCCGCCTCACGCTGATGAAGTCCGCGCTGCGCCACCGTCTCGCGCGGCTTTCGGCCCGCTCCGCACCAATGCCTGCGCACTGACGGGGAGCGGACAGATGGAATTTCTTGTCGCCGACTGGCTCGGCACTCCGGCGTGGTTCTGGCTCGCCTTCCTTGGCATCGTTGCCGCGCTGACCGCCTTCGACCTCGGCATCCTGCACAAGGAGGATCGGGAAATGGGCATCGGCGAATCGCTGAAGCTTACCGCCTTCTATATCGGCATCGCGCTCTTGTTCGGGGTGTGGGTCTGGTTCGCCAAGGGTGGCGAGGCCGGGATGCAGTACTACACCGGCTTCTTCATCGAGAAGGCGCTGTCGATCGACAACGTCTTCGTGATCAGCCTGATCTTCACCTTCTTCGCCATTCCGGCAAAGTACCAGTACCGCGCCCTCTTGTGGGGCATCATGGCGGTGATCGTGCTGCGCGGATTGATGATCGCGGGCGGTGCGGCGCTGGTGCAGGAAGCCTACTGGGTACTCTACATCTTTGCCGCATTCCTCGTGTTCACGGGCGTGAAGATGTTCTTCACCTCGGACCACGATCCCGACATCGGCAACAACGCGGTGGTGCGCTGGATCAGCCGCCACATGCGCGTGACGAAGGAACTGCATGCGCAGAAGTTCTTCGTGAAAGTGCCCGATGAAAGCGGGAACATGGTGCGCGCGGCAACCCCGCTGTTCCTCGCGCTCGTCATCATCAACCTTGCCGACCTGGTGTTTGCCGTGGACTCGGTGCCCGCGATCTTCGCGATCACGACCGACACGTTCATCGTCTACACCTCGAACATCATGGCAATCCTTGGCCTGCGCGCGCTCTATTTCGCGCTGGCGGCGATGATCAACCGGTTCGCCTATCTCAAGTATGCGCTGGCCGCAGTGCTGGTGTTTATCGGCGGCAAGATCTTCGTGGCCGATTTCCTGCTGGGCGGGGCCAAGTTCCCGCCAGCGATCAGCCTTGGCGTGACGTTTGCCCTGATCGCGAGCGGGGTTGCCTATTCGCTCTGGAAGACGCGGGGCGAACCCGCGCCTCTATAGGGTTAGGCCGACAGCACCATGAGGCCAATGCCGCCTGCCAGCATCAAGGCTGATCCCAAAGCGATCATGCGGATGGTGGCGGGCGGCACGTCCATATGGCGCAGCATGACGTGAAGCATCTCAATCCTCCTGTTTCGGCGGGCGGCCACGGCGGGGCTGCTCGCTGACCCCCACCTTCACCCCGCGCCGCGACAGAGCCTCCCGCAAGAGGAACTCAATCTCGGCGTTGACCGAACGCAAGTCGCGCGCGGCCATACGCTCGATCTCGGCGTGGAGCGCCGGATCGAGGCGCAGGGCAAAAGGTTTGCGTTTTGCGGGCACGAATGCCTGCTCCCGTTATCCGTTGTAGAGCGTGCCGGTGTTGACGATCGGCTGCGTGTCGCGTTCGCCGCACAGCACAACCATCAGGTTCGAGACCATGGCTGCACGGCGTTCGTCATCCAGATGCACGATGCCGTCTTCGGACAGCTTGGCCAGTGCCATTTCCACCATCGATACCGCACCCAACACCAGCTTGGCCCGCGCGGCGATGACCGCTTCGGCCTGCTGGCGGCGCAACATGGCGCCGGCGATTTCGGGCGCGTAGGCAAGGTGGGTAAGCCCCGCCTCGTCCACGACGATGCCCGCGACTTTCAAACGCTCGTTCAGTTCGGTCAGCAGTTCGGCATTCACCTGGTCGCCGTCACCGCGCAGCGTGGTCTCGCCTTCCTCGATGTCGTCGTAGGGGTGGCGCGAACCGACCGTGCGCAGGCCCGCCTCGATCTGGATGTTCACAAATTCGCGATAGTCGTCGACGTCGAAGCTGGCCTGCGCGGTATCTCGCACGCGCCACACGACGTTGCAGGCGATCTCGATCGGGTTGCCGCGCAGGTCGTTGATCTTGATCCGATCCGAATGGATGTTGTTCGCACGCGCCGAGATCTTCTTGCGCCCCAGCCACGGCCAGACCCAGCGCAGGCCATGCGTGCGGTCAGTCCCGCGATACGATCCGAACAGAGTGATGACCGCCGCCTGGTTCGGCTGCAGCATGTAGAAACCGGAAGAGAAAAACGCGACGATCAGCCCGCCGACGACGATCGGCATGAGCATAGGCTCGTAACTGCCGAACAGGCCCCAGACCATGGCGACAAGGCCAAGCAGGATGACAAGCAGGACCGGATAGCCACTCGCGGTGCTGGCTCCGGTTTCATGGCTGGCTTCCATTGATTTGAGTTCCATGTGATTCCCCCGTTCTGATATAAATATGATATCATTTTTATATCAGAACGGGGGAATTCGCAAGCCGGTCAGGAATGTTGTCGGATAACCGTCAGGAACTGGTCCCCGTATGCGTCGAGTTTCTTGGCCCCGATGCCGGGAAGATCGGCCAGCGCGGCGCGGGTCTGCGGCTTGAAGCCTGCCATGTCGCGCAGCACCGCATCGTGGAAGATGACGTAAGGCGGCAACCCGCCTTCCTTCGCCAGATCGCGGCGTAGCGCACGCAGTGCATCGAACAGCGGATCGCCCACGGGGTTGAGCGCCTGCCCGCTGCCCTTGCGGCCCCGACCCCGCTCACGCTTGGGCGGCAGAACGAGGTCGAGCGAGAGTTCGCCCTTAAGGTACGTCCGTGCCTCCGGCCCCAGCATCAGCCCGCCATGTTCGGTCAGCAGCAATGCGCCGCGCACCAGCAGGGCGCGCTGTACGGGCTTGAGCAGCGCCGCTTCCTCGCCCTCGACGATGCCGAAGACCGACAGGGTATCGTGGCCCTGTTGGCTGGCGCGCTCGCTCGCCTGTCCGGTCAGGATGCTCTCGACATAGCCTGCCCCGTACATCTGCCGCGTGCGCGCCACGGCGGAGAGGTACTTCTGCGCAGTCACCGTCGCATCGACCGACTTGGGCGGTTCAAGGCAGTTGTCGCAATTGCCACAAGTCTCTGGCGGGCTTTCGCCGAAATGGCGCAGCAGGATCGCGCGGCGGCACCCCGCCGTCTCGACCAGAGCGCCCAATGCGGACAGGCGCGCGCGTTCGCCCTGCTGGCGCGCCTCGTCCACTTCCTGCACCCGCATCCGCGCGCGGGCGAAATCGTCCGCGCCCCAGAACAGGTGCGCGCTGGCCGGATCGCCGTCGCGGCCGGCGCGACCAGTTTCCTGGTAATAGGCCTCGATCGACTTGGGCAGGCCCGCATGGGCGACAAAGCGCACGTCGGGCTTGTCGATGCCCATGCCGAAGGCGACCGTGGCGCACATCACCATGTCCTCGGACGCCACGAAGGCGGACTGGTTCGCGGCGCGCACTTCGGGCGGCAGCCCTGCGTGATAGGCGCGCACCTCGCGCTTGCCATCGGAAAGTGCCTCCGCCAGCCGCTCGGTCGCCGCGCGGGTCGGGGCATAGATGATGCCGGGGCCGGGGTTGGCCGCCAGCAACCGGCGAAGCTGCTGCGTCAGCCCTTCGCGGGGCCGGATCGCATAGCGGATGTTGGGCCGGTCGAAGCCCGCGACGATCATGCCCTCTTCGGGAATGCCGAGCTGGGCCAAGATGTCCGAGCGGGTATGTGCGTCGGCCGTCGCGGTCAGCGCCAGCCGCGGCACGCCGGGGAACAGGTCCATCAGCGGGCGCAGCAGGCGATAGTCGGGGCGGAAGTCGTGGCCCCATTCGGAAACGCAGTGCGCCTCGTCGATCGCGAAAAGCGCGATGCGACATTGGCCCAGAAGCTCGCGGAAATGCGACTGGCTGGCGCGTTCGGGCGCGACGTAAAGCAGGTCCAGCTCTCCGGCGCGCAAGCGAGCGACGGTTTCGGCGCGATTTTCGTCCGCGCTGGTCAGCGTCGCGGCGCGGATGCCGTTCGCCTCTGCGCTGCGCAGCTGGTCGTGCATCAGGGCGATCAGCGGGCTGATGACGACGCAGGTGCCATCCACCATCGTCGCGGGCAACTGGTAGGTCAGAGACTTGCCCGCGCCCGTCGGCATGACCGCCAGCGTCGACTGGCCCTGCAATACGCGGTCGAGCACTTGCTGCTGCACGCCGCGAAAGGCGCGGAAGCCGAAGACCGAGTGCAACTTGTCGAGCAACGTCGCCTCGTCCGGCGCGGGGCCGAAGACCACCGGCTCGGGCGTGAAGTCGGGATAGTCCACGCGCTCGAAGTCGTCGTACTGGTCGAACGGGTCGAAATAGGGGGCGTCGGATGGCTCTGCCATGGATCAGCCTTTGCCAGACCTTGGGCCCGCAGGAAAACCGCTTGCGCCGCGTAGATGGGGCAAAGCCGTGGATAGCGTCGGTGAAATCGACCACTCCCTTGCACTTTCGGCCCAGATGCCGCGCCGCAAAGGCATGATAGCTTCCGATGAAAGACTCGGGGGAGATACGATGCACAGGCTTTTCGGCCCGGTCAGCGGTTCATTCACGGCCCTTTTGGCTGTGCCGGTCGTCATGGCGCAACCTGCACCTGCGACCAGTCCGGCGCTGCAGGGCCAGAAACGCATCATCCTCCACACGCGCGACGGGCAGGCGATCCCCATCGGTACGGTGGTCTTCACCCCGAGTGCGGCAGGCAGCCAGTTCGACGTCCAGATCGCGCCGGACCGGACCACGACCTACTTCCTGTCCATGCGCAATTTCCGATGCGTCGAGGGGGACGAGGTGTTCTGCCACGTCCCCTACCCCTATCCGCTGGGCGAAACGGTCGCGCCCGGACGGCTTGACTGGCTCGAACACGCTCTGCTGTTCCTGTCGAAATCGCCCAAAGAGTTTGGCGCGCGGTTCGAGAACGGAATCTATTTCCGCATGGAGATCGACGGCAACCGCATCGTCGGCACACCGCAGGGCATCGATCTGGAAGATATCGGCAGCCCGCCCGACGACCTGACGATCCCACCCTATTCGCTGATCGACCGGTTCGACGAACCAGAAGGCGACAACTGGATCGCGCGGCTGACGATCGAGTGAGCGATCAGAGCCTGTAATTGAGGCGCAGGCCCATCATGTCGATGCCGGGATTCTGCCCTGAATTGAACAGGCGCGCATGGCTGACGTGCATCCAGCTGGCCTCGATCGAGAAGCGTTCGTCGATCTGCGTGCCGATGGCGATCTCGGGTTCGAACAGGACGCGGCTGCCCAGTTCAAGGTGCCGTCCGTCAGGCGCGATCCTTTCTTCCGGTCCGTCGTGGATGGCGATGCCGACCGCAGGGCGTACATAGACGGGGCCTTTGCCGATCTTCCAGCTGAGCCCCACCGCGGCAAAATTCGTGCCGCCGTCGCTATTCATCGATCCCAGCACGTAAGGCGCAGGCTTGCCGATGAAGTCCAGCGCCTCGATCCGGTCGAAGCGATAGCCGATCACGCCGTCGACCCCTCCCTCACCGGTCTCGAAAGTGAAAGGCGTGTCGACGGCGTGGGCGTAAGCGCCGACAAAGACTTCGTCGGCCTGTGCCGGGGTGGCCAGAAGAACGGTACCGGCCATGAGCGGGATGAGTGCGAAACGGGTCATGCACTCTCAAACCCTTGCGAACGGCATGACGTTCCGCACGCCGTGCCATGCTGCATCAGAGATAGAGGCGCAGCGAGGCACGCGGGTGTTGCCCGGTTGCCTCCATCTGCTCCGCATTCAACCGCCTCAATCGAATTGTCTTTCCCCCGTCACTGACCTCGCCTAACCGGGCCGGCTTTATGACTGACGCAGCCCCCATCTCGACTCGCCATGATGCGACTTCCCTGCGCGCCGAATTCGGCGCGACGGCGCGCCTTGGCGTGCCGCTGGCGGCTGCGAACCTGTTGCAGATGGCGGTCTATGCCATCGACGTGATCTTCATTGCGCGGCTGGGCACGCAGGAACTGGCGGCAAGCACGCTGGCGACGTCGACTTACGGCCTGTCGCTGTGGTGCACGCTTGGCCTCATCAGTGCAGTCGCGCCGATGGCGGCAACGGCACTGGGGCGCGGGCGGCACGCGGTGCGCGAAGTGCGCCGCTCGTTCCGCATGGGGCTCTGGCTTGCGGCGATGGCCTGTCTGTTCGTCATGGCGATCTGCTTTCTGGCCGAAGACTTCATGCTGCTGACCGGACAATCGGCAGAAGTTGCGCGACTGGCGGGGATCTACCTCACCTGGCTCGCCCCTGCGGCGCTGCCAGTGCTGGCATCGAACGTGCTGCGTATCTTCGTCTCGACGATGGACCGGGCCGTGCTGGCCACGTGGATCACGGTCGTTGCGCTCTTCGTGAACGCGGGTTTCAACTGGCTGCTGATCTTCGGCAACTGGGGCTTCCCGGCACTGGGCCTGGGCGGCGCGGCGCTGGCCAGCGTCATCACCGCCGTCGTCGTGCTGGCCGCATATGTCATCGTCATCCAGTCGGACCGGCGTATGCGGCGGCATTACCTGTTCGGACGCCTGTGGAGGCCGGACTGGGCCCGGCTCAAGGAACTGTGGCGCGTTGGCCTGCCCATCGCGGCGATCACTCTGGCCGAGGGCGGATTGTTCTCCAGCGCGGCGTACCTCATGGGTGCGATCGGGACGCTGGAACTTGCGGCCCATACCGTCGCACTGGGCTTGGGCGCGCTCTGCTTCCAGGTGCCGTTCGGGATTGCTCAGGCAGCGACGATCCGGGTCGGCCTGCACAATGGTGCAGGCTCGCACGTCGGTGTGCACAACGCCGGTCTGACGACGATGATCGTCACGCTGGGCTTCGCGGTACTTTTCGCCGCGGCGATGCTGGGCGTGCCGAAACTGCTGCTGTCGATCTATATCGACGTCGACGCGCCGGAAAATGCCGAGCTGGTGAAGCTGGCGGTCGTCTATCTCTACGTCGCTGCCGCTTTCCAGTTGTTCGACGGGGCGCAGGCGGTTCTTGCAGGACTGTTGCGCGGCCTTTCCGATACTCGCGTGCCGTTCGTGCTGGCGGTCATCGGATATTGGCTGTTCGGCTTCGGAACCGCTTACTACCTGGGATTCCACACGGAAGTCGGCGGTCTTGGCGTCTGGATCGGACTGGCCGTCGGGCTGGTCATCACGTCGATCCTGTTGGGCTGGCGCTGGCACCGGCGCGAGAGTCTCGGGCTTGTCACTGGCGGCGTGTAATTCCGCGCGTAACGCCTTGCTGCACGCAGGCCACGATCCGTCTCGAAAAAACTTGATGAACCACGGTTGACGACCACGTTCAGCCCAACCATATGCGCCTCGCTGGCACTCTCTAGCAGGGAGTGCCAACAGGCATAACCAACCCTTTAATGGAAGAGGTCATATCATGGCATTCCGTCCGCTGCACGATCGCGTTCTGGTCGAACGCATCGAAGCCGAAGAAAAGACCGCCGGCGGGATCATCATCCCCGACAGCGCCAAGGAAAAGCCCTCGGAAGGGCGTATCGTGGCAGTTGGCACCGGCACCCGCGCCGACAACGGCACCGTCACCCCGCTCGACGTCAAGGAAGGCGACCGCGTCCTTTTCGGCAAGTGGTCGGGCACCGAAGTCAAGGTCGACGGCAAGGACCTGCTCATCATGAAGGAAAGCGACCTGCTCGGCGTCATGGCCTGAGCACCTCGCACCTTCTGACATACTGAATTCCCAAGAGGAGAAAGAACAATGGCTGCCAAGGACGTAAAGTTCTCGCGCGACGCACGCGAACGCATCCTGAAGGGTGTCGACACCCTCGCCAACGCCGTGAAGGTCACGCTGGGCCCCAAGGGCCGCAACGTCGTGATCGACAAGAGCTTCGGCGCACCCCGCATCACCAAGGACGGCGTTTCCGTCGCCAAGGAAATCGAGCTTAAGGACAAGTTCGAGAACATGGGCGCGCAGATGCTGCGCGAAGTCGCCTCGAAGGCGAACGACGCTGCCGGTGACGGCACCACCACCGCGACCGTGCTGGCCCAGGCCATCGTTCGCGAAGGCATGAAGTCGGTTGCCGCCGGCATGAACCCGATGGACCTGAAGCGCGGCATCGATCTGGCCGTCGGCAAGGTCGTAGCCGACCTGCAGGGCCGTTCGAAGGACGTTTCCGGCACTTCGGAAATCGCCCAGGTCGGCGTGATTTCGGCCAACGGCGACAAGGAAGTCGGCGAGAAGATCGCCGAAGCCATGGAAAAGGTCGGCAAGGAAGGCGTGATCACCGTCGAAGAAGCGAAGGGTCTCGAATTCGAGCTCGACGTCGTCGAAGGCATGCAGTTCGACCGCGGCTACCTGTCGCCCTACTTCGTCACCAACGCCGAGAAGATGACCGTCGAACTGGATGATCCGTACATCCTGATCCACGAAAAGAAGCTCTCGAACCTTCAGCCGATGCTCCCGATCCTGGAAGCCGTCGTGCAGTCGGGCCGTCCGCTTCTCATCATCGCGGAAGACATCGAAGGCGAAGCACTCGCCACTCTCGTCGTCAACAAGCTGCGTGGCGGCCTGAAGATCGCTGCCGTCAAGGCTCCGGGCTTCGGCGATCGTCGCAAGGCCATGCTGCAGGACATCTCGATCCTGACCAACGGCGAAATGATCAGCGAAGACCTCGGCATCAAGCTGGAAAACGTTTCGCTGAACATGCTCGGCCAGGCCAAGCGCGTCACCATCGACAAGGACAACACCACGATCGTCGACGGTTCGGGCGATGCGGAAGCCATCAAGGCCCGCGTCGAACAGATCCGTGCGCAGATCGAATCGACCACGTCGGACTACGACCGTGAAAAGCTGCAAGAACGTCTCGCCAAGCTTGCTGGCGGCGTTGCAGTCATCAAGGTCGGCGGTGCTTCGGAAGTCGAAGTGAAGGAACGCAAGGACCGCGTCGACGACGCCCTGCACGCCACGCGCGCAGCCGTCGAAGAAGGCATCGTCCCCGGCGGTGGTACGGCCCTGCTCTACGCCACCAAGGCTCTCGACGGCCTCAAGGGCGAAAACGATGACCAGACCCGCGGCGTCGACATTATCCGCCAGGCCATCATGGCCCCGGTTCGCCAGATCGCGACCAACGCCGGCTTTGACGGTGCGGTCGTCTCGGGCAACCTGCTGCGCGAAGGTGACGAAACGCAGGGCTTCAACGCTGCTACCGACGTTTACGAAAACCTCGTCGCTGCCGGCGTGATCGACCCGACCAAGGTCGTTCGCACTGCCCTGCAGGACGCAGCTTCGGTTGCCGGCCTGCTGATCACCACGGAAGCCGCGATCAGCGACATTCCGGAAGACAAGCCCGCAATGCCGGCAATGCCCGACATGGGCGGCATGGGCGGTATGGGCGGCATGGGCGGCTTCTAAGCCTCCCGCCTTCCAAGGCTCGAAAATCAGGGTCGCCGGACACGGGTTCGGCGGCCCTTTTTCGTGGCAAGCGTAAACGACTGGATGTCGTTTATCCTGATGTTGCCCTGCCCTGTCGCAGATTTGGCAACTTAACTTCGGATTTTTGCATCGGGCGGGACACTTCGGGCCTGTCGAGCGTTGCCTGAGAGAACGAAAACACGAGAAATCCGAAAAGGACGAATCATGCGACTGCCGCACAAGGCTCACCTCGCCATCGTCGATGGCGCCAGCTTCACCCTGATGCGCAACGACGGATCGCCCGATTCTCCCTCTCTCACGTCCATCGACCGTCCGGATGTAGAGGGCAGCAATTTCAGCGCGGGCGTTCGTCATCAGGACGATGTCGGCCAGCGCAAGGGCAGCACCGATCTTAACGAACTGGCCCATGCGGCCGCGGTTGCCGAATATCTCAACCAGGCGGTTCTTCAGGGCAAGATCGACAAGCTGGCCATTGCCGCCGATCCCAAGACGCTGGGCGAAATGCGCCGCCACTATCACAAGTCGCTCGAAGCTGCGCTCGTTGCCGAAGAGGCAAAGACCGTGACCGGCGAACCTGTTGCGAGGATCGAGAAAGTCCTCCTCTCCGACTGATCAGAAAGTACCCCTTGCCATGGACGGGTCGCAGTTTACCCCCACCCAATATCGGCAACCGGCGTCTGCCCGCGAAAGCGGGGCAGGCGCCGAAGCCATTATGGCCGAACCGGAAAATCGCGGCCGCACCGCGCGCTTTGTGCTGCGCGATCGCACGCGTGAAGAGCACGAGGCGACAGAGGCCGCCTTTGCGCCGTTCGACCTTGAGAATATCGACCATTACCGCGCTTTCCTGACCGCGCACGCCATGGCGTTGCCGCGGCTTGAACTGCGGGTCACCGGCCTTGGCTGGCAAAGTTGGCATCCGCGCTATCCGCGGCTTGCCGACGATCTTGCCGCGCTGCGCATTCCGCTGCCTGCGCCGATGATCGCGTTCTCCGTCACGCCGGTCACCGCATGGGGCGTGCAATACGTGCTGGAAGGATCGCGTCTGGGCGGCAAGGTCCTGTCCGACATGCTGCCTTCCGGCACGCCGCGCCGCTATCTCTCGCCCGACCCAGACATGGGTCGCAACTGGCAGTCGTTCTGCGCAGCATTCGACGATGCCTGCACGGGCGCTGACTGGCTGGACGAAGTTACCGACGCAGCTATAGAGACCTTCCGCGCATTCCGCAGGGGTGCAGCTGCCATGGCGGAGGACCTTCGTTGAACCGACCCGAGACGGGCATGGACGCGGTTGATCTTACCAACTGCGATCGTGAGCCGATTCATATCCTGGGCAATATCCAGCCCATCGGCTTTCTGATCGCGGTAGGCGCAGACTGGATCATCCAGCGCGCCGCCAATACGGAGCCTTACCTCGGGATCGAGCCGATCGGCCTGCTGGGCCGTCCGCTGCACGACATCTTCCTGCCGCACGCCCTCAATTCCTTGCGCGCGCGCGCAGGGAACTTGCGCGGCGACGATTCGGTTGAGCGGCTGTTTTCCGTGAAGCTGATTTCCGACGCCAAGGCGTTCGACGTCGCTCTCCATTTCTCGGGCCGTTCGATCGTGATCGAGTGTGAGCCCGCACGTGGTGACGAGATCGAGGTGTCCTCGCTCGTGCGCAGCATGATCACGCGGATCCAGTCGACCGAGACGATCCAGAACATCTTGCGCGAAGGTGCGCGGCAGGTCCGCCTGCTGACCGGGTTCGACCGCGTGATGGTCTATCGCTTTGGCCAGACCGGATCGGGCGAAGTCGTGGCAGAAGCGCTCGAACCGGGGATCGACAGCTTCCTCGGCCTGAACTTTCCCGCGTCCGACATCCCGAAACAGGCACGCCAGCTTTACCTGCGCAACGTCTTCCGCATCATCGCTGACGTTAATGACGAGCCCAAGCCGATCGAACCGGTCTCCCAGACTGAGCCGCTCGACCTCTCGCTCTCTCTGTTCCGCGCAGTTTCGCCGATCCACGTCGAATACCTGAAGAACATGGGCGTGCGCGCCTCGCTGTCGATCTCGATCATCATCGATGGCAAGCTGTGGGGCCTGTTCGCATGCCACCACTATAGCCCGCGCCTGCCCAGCTTTGCCGAACGAAGCGCTGCCGAATTGTTCGGGCAGATGTTCTCGCTCGTCCTCGAAAGCCGCCTGCGTTCGGAAATGAACGCCTACGAAGAAAAGGCCCGCCGCGTGGCGGACCGCCTCATGGCTGCCGCGGCGCAGGATACCGACAAGCTGACCGACGCGCAGTGGATGGGCGATCTCGTCATGGACGCGATCCCCGCCGATGGCGTTGGCGTCTTTGTCGAAGACAATGTCTCCCTCAGCGGCCTGGCTCCGAACGAGGAACAGTTCCGCCGCCTTGCCAATGTACTTAACCGGGGCGAGGCGAGCCAGATCTTCACGACCAATCGCATCTCCGAAATCCTGCCCGAGGCGGAGGAATACAGTTCCAAGGCCGCAGGTCTGCTGGCCGTACCGATTTCGCGCCGCCCGCGTGACTATGTCGTCCTTTTCCGGGCAGAACGCCTGCGCTCCGTGCGTTGGGCCGGTAATCAGGAAAAGGAAATCGAGTATGGGCCGAACGGCGCGCGCCTAACCCCGCGCAAAAGCTTCGAGGAATGGTCCGAACTCGTCCGAGGCGAAGCGGCCCCGTTTACCGACGCGGAAATGCGCGTGGCCGATGCCCTGCGCTCGACCCTGCTGGAAGTCGTGCTGCGCCTGACCGAAGCGGCCAGCGAGGATCGCCGCCGCGCGAGTGAGCAGCAAAAGCTGCTGATCAGCGAGTTGAACCACCGCGTTCGCAACATCCTCGCACTCATCCGCGCGCTTGTCGGGCAGACGAGCCGCGAGGCGGACGATGTCGGCGCGTTCATCAATACTCTCGATTCGCGCATCCAGTCGCTTGCCCGCGCGCACGATCAGTTGACTGCCGACCAGTGGGGGCCGGCGCGGCTTGAAGACCTGATCGTCACCGAGGCGAAGGCCTATTTCGAGGAAGACCGCCAGTCCGTCCGCATGGTGGGCCCCGACGTCGCGATCATGCCCGATGCTTTCACCGTCCTCGCGCTCGTAATTCACGAGCTTGTGACGAATGCGGCAAAGTACGGCGCACTCAGCGACAGCGGCACGGTCGACGTGACCTGGCAGCTCGCCGAAGACGGTTCGCTCGTCATCGACTGGCGCGAGATGGGTGGCCCCGCCGTCATGCCGCCCAAGCGGCGCGGTTTCGGTACGACCGTGATCGAGAACTCGATTCCCCACGAACTGGGGGGCGAGGCGCAGACCCATTACAAGACCGCCGGGTTCGAGGGACACTTCTCGATCCCCGCCCGTTACGTTGCGGCGTCGCGCGGCAAGGAAGTGCACAAGGCCGTGCCGGCCAACAAGTCTGGAGGCGAAGCGCTGATCACCGGAAAGCACGTGCTGTTGGTCGAAGACAGCGCACTGATCGCGCTGGACGCCGAAGATTCGCTGCGCGAACTGGGTGCTGGCGAGGTCTATCTGGCGGCCAGCAATGGCAATGCGGCCAAGGTCCTGCAAGAGCGGCAGATCGATCTCGCCGTCCTCGACTTCAATCTCGGGCGCGAGAATTCATCACCTACGGCTGAGAAGCTTCTGAACGCGGGCATCCCCTTCATCTTCGCATCCGGTTACGGCGGCGAGGAAGTGATGCCCGAGAAGTTCCAGCACGTCCCGATGATCGTGAAGCCTTACGGCACCGAACAGATGGGTCAGGCGCTGGCCGAACTAGCGGTACAGCGCAATCCCGAGGCCGGGTCAGACTGACGGCATCTGCTGGCTGGCGCAGTGAAAGCTGCCGCCACCGGCCAGAACCGCCCGAGCCGGTATGCCGATCGCGCGGCGGTCTGGAAACAGCGCGTCGACCGCCGCGACACCGTCCGCATCGTGTACCGTGCCGTAAGTTGGCACGACGACAAGGTGGGTGGTGATCGCAAAGTTCATGTAGCTTGCCGGCTCGATGAAATCGCCCGAAGTGACGAGCCCCGGTGAAGGCACGTCGACCACTTTCAGCCCCGCCGCCATGGCCCTGTCGCGCGCATCGGCATAGATCGCGCGGTTGGCATCGTCGGGGCCTGTCGGCACTGGAAGCGCGAGCGTGCCTTCGGCCACGAAGCGGGCGAGATTGTCGACATGGCCGTCGGTGTGATCGTTGAGCAGCCCGTCGCGCAGCCAGACCACGCGGTCCATGCCTAGATCGGCAGCAAGCCTGCCCTCGATATCCTCACGCGACATCTGCGGATTGCGATTGGGGTTCAGCAGGCACTGTTCGGTCGTGACGACCAGCCCGGTGCCATCCCCATCGATCGCCCCGCCTTCGAGTATCCAGTCGGCGGTTTCCAGCGGCAGTCCGGCGTCACGCGCCAGTTCCGCGCCGACGGTCTGGTCGCCGTCCATCAGGTACTTGCCGCCCCAGCCGTTGAATCCGAACCGGCGCGCCGAAAGATTGCCTGCGCCGTCGGACAGTACCAGCGGGCCGGTATCGCGCAGCCAGACATCGCCATAGACCCGCCGCTCCAGCTTGACCGCCGCGCTCGTCAACTGGCGCGCACGCATCTCGTTAGCGCCGTCGCGGACCAGCAGGCGCACTTCCTGCCCCGTTTCGGCCACCGCATTGGCGAAAGCGGCGATTTCCTCCTGGGCCTGGTCGATTACGCCGGACCATTCGGCAGGGTCGTGCGGAAAGCCGATCCAGATCCAGTCCTGCGCGTGCCATTCGGGCGGCATCCGCCAAGGTGTATCGGTCATCTTTCCGCTTTCGGTCCTAGAGTTTGTGTAAGGCGCGCAGCGGTGCCAGAGGCGGCACGGGCAGGCAATGGCTTCTTCAAGCGCAAACAGGCCGCTCGCCCATGCGTTCCCCATCTGGTAGCCATTTGGCCATGATTTCTACGAAGACCCTGATCGCCGCGTGGCTTGCCCTTACTGTCGCCGGTTGCGGCGCGAATCCCACGCCCCAACCGACAGAGACCGCCCCTGAACCGACGACCGGGCCTGCACCGGCCCCTACCGCGCTGCCAAGCGAATCGCGCTTCCCGCAATCTTTCCGCGCACTAGGCACCGAACCGTTCTGGGCCGTTCACGTCAGCGAAGGGAAACTTCGCTACATGACTCCCGAAGATCAGGAAGGCCGCCAGATCGACATCCAGCGCGAGCAGACGGAGGGCGACGAACTTGCCCTTACCGGCACGCTGGAGGACGAGGCGCTGACGCTTTCCGTTACGGTAGAGCCGTGTTCGGACGGAATGTCGGACCGCAATTACCCCTTCGCCGCCACTTTGCGGCTGGGCGAGGCCACCCTCAACGGGTGCGCCCGACCCACCGAACCTTGATGTTGCAGCGCACAATAATTTTTGCCACTTCGCCCTAGCGATATGGATAGGGTTATATCGCCCTGACGAATGTCATTAAAAAACATTGATTTAGATCAACAGTTGCAATTACTGCAACCTTGTTTTCTCTTTTCGCACTTGCGAGATAGCGCCCGAATCCGCATTCAGGAGGGGCCTTACAGGCATCCTCTCCCAAACTTATACGGCCCGGTCGGTTCTTCCGCCCGGGCCTTTTTTTGTCCGTAATCCGCGCATGCACCGCCCGTGCCGGTTTGCATCCGGCGGAACCACTTCCCATCTCGTCCTTTGACACCGTACCAGGCAGGACGAGGACGAATTCATGGCCGACGCAGGCGCTGCGATCGAAAACGAGGTCAAGCTGCAGGTCGCAGCCGCAAAGCAGGAGGAATCGGGCCACGGTATCGCCCGCATCCCCCGCACCGCGATGGCCACACTGGGCATTACCGAAGGCGATGTGATCGAGATCGAGGGCAAGCGCACGACGCCGGCCCGCGCCCTTTTGCCCTACCCTGAAGACGAAGGGCTGGACGTCATCCGCCTCGACGGGCTTGAGCGCGGTAATGCCGAAGTCGGTTCGGGTGAGCATGTCTGCGTCCGCAAGGCCGAATCGCGCCCCGCCACCCGCGTTGTCTTCGCCCCGGCCCAGCGCGAAATGCGCCTGCAAGGCCCGGCAGAGGCGCTGCGCCGCAATTTCTTTGGCCGCCCGCTGACCGCCGGCGACCTTGTCGCCACGCGCGGACAGCAGCGCGTGCAGGACATGCCGCCCGAAATCGCACGCATGTTCAACGCGCCCGCCTATGCGCTGACGCAGATTCGCCTTTCCGTCGTGTCGACCAGCCCCAAGGGCATCGTCCACATCGACGAGAATACCGAAGTCGAGCTGAAGGCCGAGTTCGAGGAACCGCGCGATGCGCGCGCATCGGTCAATTACGACGACGTCGGCGGGATGAGCGAGACCATCCAGCAGCTTCGCGAGATGGTCGAATTGCCGCTGCGTTACCCCGAACTCTTCACCCGTCTTGGCGTCGATCCGCCGAAGGGCGTCCTGCTGCACGGCCCGCCGGGCACCGGCAAGACGCGCCTGGCCCAGGCCGTCGCCAACGAATCGGATGCGAACTTCTTCCTGATCAACGGTCCCGAGATCATGGGTTCGGCCTATGGCGAATCCGAAAAGCGGCTTCGCGAGGTGTTCGAGGAAGCCGAGAAGAACAGCCCCTCGATCGTCTTCATCGACGAGATCGATTCGATCGCGCCCAAGCGCCAGAACGTGCAGGGCGAGGCGGAAAAGCGCCTTGTCGCACAGCTGCTGACGCTGATGGACGGGCTTCAGGCGCGCTCCAACCTCGTCGTCATCGCGGCCACCAACCGGCCCGACGCGATTGACGAGGCGCTGCGCCGTCCGGGCCGCTTCGACCGCGAGATCATCGTCGGCGTGCCGGACGAGAAGGGTCGCAAGGAAATCCTCGCCATCCACACCCGCGGCATGCCGCTGGACGATGACGTCGACCTCAAGGAACTGGCCCGAACGACGCATGGTTTCGTCGGTGCAGACCTTGCCGCTTTGGCACGTGAAGCCGCGATCGACGCGGTGCGCCGGATCATGCCGCGCATCGATCTCGACGCCCGCACGATCCCGCCCGAAGTTCTCGACGATCTGAAGGTCGTTCGCGACGACTTCATCTCGGCATCAAAGCGCATCCAGCCCAGCGCCATGCGCGAAGTCATGGTGCAGGCCCCGTCGGTCGGCTGGTCCGACATCGGCGGGCTCGACGATGCGACCGAAATGCTGCGTGAAGGCGTGGAACTGCCGCTGAAGAACCCCGATGCGTTCAAGCGGCTCGGCATCCGTCCGGCCAAGGGCTTCCTGCTCTATGGTCCGCCGGGCACCGGCAAGACCCTGCTGGCCAAGGCCGTCGCCAAGGAAGCAGAGGCGAACTTCATCTCGATGAAGTCGTCCGACCTGCTTTCGAAGTGGTACGGCGAGAGCGAACAGCAGATTTCCAAGCTCTTCGCCCGCGCCCGCCAGGTCGCGCCATGCGTCGTCTTCATCGACGAGATCGACAGCCTTGTCCCGGCCCGTGGGTCCAGTGGCAACGAGCCGCAGGTCACCGCGCGTGTGGTCAACACGATCCTTGCCGAAATGGACGGACTGGAAGAACTGCAGTCGATCGTCGTGATCGGGGCCACCAACCGGCCCACGCTGGTCGACCCTGCGCTGCTGCGTCCGGGGCGTTTCGACGAACTGGTATATGTTGGCGCGCCGAACGAGCCGGGCCGTCATCACATCCTAAAGATCCACACGTCCGCGATGCCGCTGGCCGAAGACGTGGATCTGGCCGCCATCGCCAAGCATACAGAGCGCTACACCGGCGCGGACCTTGAAGACGTGGTGCGCCGCGCGGGCCTTAACGCCATCCGGCGCGAGGGATCGAAGGTGTCGTCCGTCAACAAGGCCGATTTCGAAGACGCGCTGAAGGATTCGCGCCCCACGGTGACCGACCGGATGGAGAGCGAGTACGCCAAGATGCGCGGCGAGTTGAAACGCCGCGCGGCAGAAGTGAACCCGATCGGGTTCGTTACGCCGGGGATGCTGAGTTCGACCCGCGACAACAAGCACGAATAAGCAAAAGGCCCGCCATCACGGCGGGCCTTTTTATATCTGCCCTGTTTATTTGGATCAGCCCTGCGAAAGGGCCGGTGCTCCTTCGATCCGCACCGGCTCTGTCGCGCGCAGACGCTGGCTGGCGATGGCATCGGGCATTTCACGGCGCAGCCAGTCCATCATCGTCTCGCGAATGGCGACACGCAGGTCCCAAAGCTCCTGCGCTCCTGTGGAACTGACCAGCAAACGCACTTCCATCGCGTGTGGCTTGAGGTCGGTGACCTGCACGTTCTGCACGCGCCCGTCGAAAAGCTCATGTTCAGCGATCTGGCGCTCGAACTCCGCACGGATCGGGGCGACGTCAGTGGCCGGATCGACGTAGAGCATGATTGAGCCGAGAAGCTGCGAGCCGCGCTTGGTCCAGTTCTGAAAAGTCTCTTCAAGGAACTTCGTCGTGGGCACGACAAGGCGGCGTTCGTCCCAGATCTTCACGACCACGTAAGTCGTCTTGATATCCTCGATCCGGCCCCATTCACCATCCACGATCACGACATCGTCGATCGCGATCGGTTCGGTGACGGCCATCTGCATACCCGCAATCAGGGACTTGAGCGCAGGCTGAGCCGCTGCACCGACGGCAAGGCCGGCAAGACCCGCAGACGCCATCAACGTCACGCCAATATCGCGAACGCCGGGGATGGAGAGCAACATCAGGCCCACGGTCACGAAGATGATCACTGCCGTGCCTATGCGAGAGAAAATCGCCAGACGGGTCCGCTTGCGCCGCGCGCGCTGGTTGTCGGCCACGGTGATATCGGCCCGGATCGTCATCGCGTGAATGAAGGCGTGCAGAACGGCAAGCGCGATCCAGCCCACCAGCGCGGGCATGACGAAGCCTGCCACCCGCTCCCACACCTTTTCCAGCAACGGGATTTCCCGTGCCGCAAGAACGAGACCCAGCGCGATCAGGGCATAGCGCGATGGCCGCGCCAGTTTGCGGACCAGCAGGTCATCGGTACTGCTGTCGCTGCCCTTGGCGAACTTGCGCAATATCCTGAAAATGATCCGGTGAATGACGAGCGCAACCAGGATCGCAAGGGCGGCAGCACCCAGCGCGATTGCCGTGTTGATCATCCATGGAGGGGTTTCGGCGAGCAGGTCCTGAATCGCTTGCATGCGATCGAACCTAGGTTGCTGCACTGCAACATTCAACGCCCCCTGACGCGAAAGGCAGGCAATCGGACGCGGTTCAGACCGTGGTGGTCGCTGTCGTATGGGGGAAGCGGATGTCCACGACCATGCCCTGATCGTTGAATTCGCGGTCGATCGTGCCGCTCAACTGGCGGGCGCTGCTTTGCATCAGCATCGAACCGAAACCCTGCCGTTCCGTCGGTGCCTTGGGCGAGGGCGAGGTTTCCTGCCAGCGGATCTGCAGCGCGCGATCGTCACCCGAACCTTCATAAGTCCAGTTGATCGCGATCTTCCCGCCCACATTGGACCACGCGCCATACTTGACCGCATTGGTCGTCAGTTCGTGGAGCACGAGGCCCAGCGGCGTTGCCTCTCGCGGTGTCAGTTCGACATCGGGGCCGGACACTTCGAACTGGTTGCCCTCGTCCGAATAGGGCGCAAGCACCTTGTCGACAAGCACGCGCATACGCGCCGTGCCATCGGTATCCTTGCCCTGCGTCGCCTCATGCGCGTCAAGCAGCGCGTGGATGCGGGCCGAGATACTGTCGACGACGGGCTTGGCCTCGGGCTTGTCGCGCGCGCTCATCCGCACGATGGCGAGGATGACGGCAAACAGGTTCTTCACGCGGTGATTGAGCTCGTGCGCGAGCAGGTCGGCCCGATCGCGGGCTTCGGCCAGTTGCGCGGCCTGTGCGGCCTGCGCTTCGGCATGGGTGGCGCGCACTGTAGACCATAGACCCAAGCCCAGTGAGCCTAGCGTCAGCAGGAGCGTAACCGACAAAAGCGGCAGCACGCGGTCTTCCGCTGCCGCTGCTTCCTGCGTGGCAGAGGCGAGGATGCCCTGTTCCAGCGCTTCCATCTCCGACAGCGAATTGCGCAAACGCTCCATCGCGATGCGGCCTTCGTCGGACAGGATACGCTGCTGCGCATCGCGGATTTCGCCGCGATCGATCATCGCCACGGTCTTGGCCAGCTGGTCGAACTTCGTATCGGCGTGCTGCTCAATCGTTGAGAGCAGTTCTTCCTGCCGCGGCAGCATTCCCGCGGCCTCGACTTCGGTTTTCAGGTTGTCCATCGACCGGGGATAGAGCGCGCGGCCAAATTCGTATGAGGCGAGATACCGCTTGTCGAGCGTGATGAAATAGCCGCGCTGCCCTGCCTCGGCATTGATCGCGGCACGGTCGATATCGCGCAGCGCAACCATGATCTCGTTCGTACGCTCGACCTGCTCACGCTCGGCCCGCTCGCTCGCGATCGTGGACCAGACGAGCAGCAAGCTGCCAATCAGGCCGATCGCGGTCAGGGTCAGGACGAGCAGGATCGGCGCACGGCGCTGGCGCGTGCCTCCGGTCTCGTCGGACCGTAACATGCTCAAAAGTGGCGCTGACATTCTACGCTAACCGTCCAAACACCCGTCTTGTAGGCGACAACAGGGTCCGCCTCTGTCCGGCACAATCGCTGCGGCGTCAATCGGCTTGCCGCCCGATCAAGCCGCTTAGTGCGCCTCACCCCACGACTTGCCCGTGCCGATATCGATGCCCAGCGGCACGTCGAGCGTGACGGACGGCAGCGCGGCTTCGGCCATGACGCGTTCGATGATCGGGCTGGCGGCGGCAACGTCGCCTTCGGGCAGTTCGAAGACGAGTTCGTCGTGCACCTGCAGCAGCATCCGCACGTCCTTCAGCCCCGCATCGCGCAGCGCGGGCATCATGCGGGCCATGGCGCGCTTGATGATGTCGGCGCTGGTGCCCTGGATCGGCGCGTTGATCGCGGCGCGTTCGGCGCCCTGACGCTCGGCCTGGTTCTTGGAGTTGATGTTGCGGAAGTGTGTCTTTCGCCCGAACAGCGTTTCGGAATACCCGCACTCGCGCACTTTCTCGAGCGTGGCGACGATGTAGCGCTGGATGCCGGGAAACCGCTCGAAATAGCGGTCGATCATGCCCTGCGCCTCGTCTGCGTCGGTGCCCAGCCGTCCGGCAAGGCCCCAGCGCGAAATGCCATAGAGGATCGCGAAGTTGATCGTCTTGGCCTGCGCGCGGGTGTCGCGGGTAACCTCACCATACATTTCGAGAGCGGTGCGCGCGTGAATGTCCTCGCCGTTGGCGAATGCCTCTTTCAGCGGCGGAACATCGGCCATGTGCGCAGCCAGCCGCAGTTCGATCTGGCTGTAGTCGGCGGCGAGCAGGACATTGCCTTCCTCGGCCACGAAAGCCTCGCGGATGCGGCGGCCCGTCTCGGTGCGGATCGGGATGTTCTGCAAGTTCGGATCGGTCGACGAAAGCCGCCCCGTCTGCGCGCCGACAAGGCTGTAGCTCGTGTGCACGCGGCCCGTGCGCGGGTTGATCGCTTCCTGCAGCGCGTCGGTGTAAGTCGAACGCAGCTTCGACAGCTGGCGCCAGTCGAGCACGCGCGCGGCCATGTCCACGCCTTGCGAGGCCAGCCCTTCGAGTACCGACTGGTCGGTCGAATACTGCCCGCTCTTGCCCTTCTTGCCACCCTTGTAGCCCATCTTGTCGAACAGGATTTCGCCAAGTTGCTTGGGGCTGCCGACGGTGAACGGCTCTCCGGCCATTTCGTGAATCTGTTTTTCCAGCGCGTCGATCTGGCCGCCGAATTCAGACGAAAGCCCCGACAGGAACTCGCGGTCGACCTTGATGCCTTCGCGCTCCATCCCCGCGACGACAGGGATCAGCGGGCGGTCGACCTGTTCGTAGATACGCGTCGCGCCTTCGTCGGCGACGCGCTGGCGCAGGACCTTCCAGAGCCGCCAGGTCACGTCCGCGTCCTCGGCCGCATAGCGCGTCGCCTTGTCGAGCGTGACGGCGCTGAACGGGATCTGTTTCTTGCCGGTGCCGCAGATGTCCTTGAAGGTCAGGGTGGTGTGACCAAGGTGCGTTTCAGCCAGTGAGTCCATGCCATGCGCCTGCCCGATACCGCCCCCGCCGCGCCCTGCGTCGAGGTCGAAGGACAGGATCATCGTGTCCTCCACCGGCCCCATCGCGATGTCGTGACGGGAAAGCACGTTGATGTCGTACTTGATATTCTGCCCGACCTTCAGGACGGCATCGCTTTCTAGCAGCGGCTTCAGCTTTGCCAGCGCCACGTCCAGCGCGATCTGCTCGGGCTTTTCGGCGAACATGTCGTCGCTGCCGTGGCCGAGCGGGATATAGCAGGCGTCATTGGGGCCCAGCGCAAGACTGACACCTGCCAGTTCGGCACGCATCGCGTCGAGCGAGCTGGTCTCGGTATCGATGGCGACCGCGTGGGCCGCAAAGGCGCGTTCGATCCACGCGTCGAGCCGGTCGGCGCTCTGCACGCATTCATAGCTGTCGAGGTCGATCTTCGGCCATTCGGGCAGCGGCTGGCGCGTCGCGCCCTCGACCTTGTCGGCAGCCGCGTTCTCGGCTTTGGCTGGATTGAGGTCGGTGGGCCGCGCAGGGCTGCCAGCACCAGTGCCCAGGCGCTTCAACAGCGAGGTGAAGCCGTGCTTCGACAGGAACGCCGCCAGCGGATCGGGCGGAATGCCGTCGAGCGCGAAGTCCTCCAGCTCCATCGGAAGATCGCAATCCTCCTTCAGCTGCACGAGCTCGCGGGACAGGCGCGCCATCTCCGCATGCTCGATGAGGTTTTCCTTCATCTTGGACTTCTTCATGTCAGGCGCGGCGGTCAGCACGGCCTCAAGCGTGCCGTATTCGTTGATCAGCTTCGATGCCGTTTTCGGCCCGATACCGCGAACGCCCGGCACATTGTCGACGCTGTCGCCCATGAGCGCGAGGACGTCGCCAAGCTGTTCGGGCAGGACGCCGAACTTTTCCTGCACTTCGGGAATGTCGATCCGCGCGTTCTTCATCGTGTCGAGCATGTCGACGCAGCCGCCCTCGACCCCGTCGTCGGCATCGCCGCACTTGCCGACAAGCTGCATCAGGTCCTTGTCCGAGGACACGATCGTCACGTCCCAGCCCTTGCGCGTCGCAGCACGGGCATAGCTGGCGATAAGATCGTCGGCTTCCAGCAGGTCTTCCTCGATACAGGGCAGGCTGAAGGCGCGGGTGGCATCGCGGATCAGCGGGAACTGCGGCACCAGGTCCTCGGGCGGCGGCGGGCGGTTCGCCTTGTATTCGGGGAACAGGTCATGCCGGAACGAACGCGATGCCTTGTCCAGAATCACCGCAAGGTGTGTCGGCCCATCCGCATCGTCGAGGTCCTGCGCCAGCTTCCACAGCATCGTCGTATAGCCATAGACCGCGCCAACGGGCGTACCCTCGGGATCGGTCAGCGGCGGCAGGCGGTGATAGGCGCGGAAGATATAGGCCGACCCGTCGACGAGGTAGAGGTGCGGCTTGCGATTCGCAGCGTCGGACGGTTTTTCGGCGGAGGGTTTCGTGTCGGCATCGCTCATGGCCATGGGGATTAGCAGGGGGTCGCGGGAAGGTCAGCCGCTGATTTGGCGAAAGATGTCGGCAAATGTGCGTTCGATCAGGCGCAATCCTCGTGCGACAAAATGACGTTTGCCCCAATTCCGCCTCATTACGCCGCATTGTTGCCTAGATAAGGTGCCATACGGACAGTGGCGCGTTGTGCGAGAACGCTTGCATCCAGATTCGGAAGAGTTTATTCCTGCTCTCATGGTTCGATCTATGAGGGTCGGATCGCATGTGTCTGAGGGGTCTCGGCACATACTATTCGAAAGAAGGATGCATATTCATGCGCAAGATCATTCTCGCTGCTGCCGCTGCTGGCGCTGCTCTCTCGCTCACGGCTTGCTCGGAAGGCACCGAAGAGTCGGCTGAAGCCACCGTTGATTCGGCTGTTGCCGACACCGAAGAAAACATGGACGAAGCCGGCGCAGCCGTCGACGAAGCCATGGACGAAGCTGCTGCTGACGCTGACGAAGCTGCTGCTGAAGTCGAAGCTGAAGTCGAGAACGAATCGGTTGAAGAAGCTCAGGCTGACTAAGCCAAAGCTCTCAGCTTTTCGAAAAGGGCGTGGGAACTTCGGTTCCCGCGCCTTTTTTGTTGCCTCCGGTCCGGATGACGGAAACCGATCAGGCTCGACTTGAACAGCGCCGTCCGCAAAGGCATCTGCGACAGGTCCAACCTGCAGGAGACCGCCACCGATGGCCAGCCTTTACGACCGTTTCGCCCGCAGCTTCGCCGAATATGGCGAAAGGACCGCGATCGAAACGGATGCGAGAAACTGGACTTACGCCGATCTGGAAGAAGCGGCGGGGCGCCTTGCCAGTCGGCTGAAGGCGCGCGGCGTTCGCGCGGGCGAGCGTGTGCTGGTCCAGACCGAGAAATCGGTCGAAACGGTGGCCCTTTACCTCGCCACCTTGCGTTGCGGCGCGATCTACCTGCCGCTCAACAACGACTACACCGAAAGCGAGCTGGCCTATTTCGTGGGTGATGCGACGCCCGTGATCGCGGTCTGCCGCGAAGCCTCGCGCAAGTTGTTCGCCCGCATCGGCGGCAGCGACCTTGCCGTGACGACGCTGGAAGAGCTGTTCGACAACTTGCCGCAGGACGCGATCGACGCTGTTTCGCGCGATGACGACGATATCGCGGCGATCCTCTATACCTCGGGCACGACGGGCAAACCAAAGGGCGCGATGCTGACGCACCGCAATCTTGTCTCGAACGGAGAGATGCTGGTCGATTTCTGGCAGTTTACGGAACGGGACCGCCTGATCCACGCACTGCCGATCTTTCACGTCCACGGCCTCTTCGTGGCCCTGCACTGCGCGCTGTTCTCGGGCGCGACGGTAATCTTCCAGACTAAGTTCGACGCCAAGGCCGCCTTGGCCGCCATGCCCGATGCGACGGTGATGATGGGCGTGCCCACGTTCTACATCCGCCTGCTGGCCGAGGATGGCTTTAACGCAGACGCCGCGCGCAACATGCGGCTTTTCATCTCCGGCTCCGCGCCATTGTCCGCCGACATTCACCGCGCATTCGAAGCGCGATCGGGGCACCGCGTGCTCGAACGGTATGGCATGACCGAAACGGGCATGCTCTGCTCCAACCCCTATGAGGGCGAACGCAAGGCAGGCTTCGTCGGCCCGCCGCTTCCGGGCGTGGACTTGCGCATTGCCGATGGCGAGGGACAGGCACTGCCGCAGGGCGAGGTCGGCATCGTCGAGGTGAAAGGCCCCAACGTCTTTGCCGGATACTGGCAAATGCCCGAAAAGACCGAGTCGGAATTCCGCGCCGACGGGTTCTTCATCACGGGCGACATGGGGCTGATCGACGCGGACGGCTATGTGCAACTGGTCGGGCGCGAGAAGGATCTCATCATCACCGGCGGGCTGAACGTCTATCCGGCAGAGGTAGAGGCGCTACTGGACGACCGCGAAGACGTGGCCGAAGCCGCCGTGATCGGCGTGCCGCATCCCGATTTCGGCGAGGCGGTCGTCGCGGTTCTGCGCGCCTATGGCGAGATTGATGCCGATGCCGTGCGCGAAGAGATGAAGCGCGACCTGGCCGGCTTCAAGGTGCCCAAGGCGGTCATCGTCATCGACGAGATGCCGCGCAACACCATGGGCAAGATACAGAAAAAGGCGCTGCGCGAACGCTACGCCTCTCTCTTCGAATAATTCGGGCCCCTCTCTTCGAGAGACTAGACGTTAGCGCACCCGCGTGTTGTCGTTCGACGCACTCGCCGCAAAGCGCGGATTGGCAAAGCCTGCATAGAGCGTGCGGGTAATTTCCGCGATACGGGCGTCACGCTGCGGGCGGCCGCCCTGTCCGGTGACGTAGATCGCCATCACGACGACGCGGCCATCGGGCATTTCGACAAAGCCGACATCGCTTGCCGTATTGTTGAGCGTGCCGGTCTTGTGACCGAAATCAATTCCGCGCGGCAGGCCGGCCTTCATGCGGCGGCTGCCGGTGACGGTACGGGTCATCGCGCCGATCACGACATCGGTGCTGGAACCTGACAGCCATTCGCCCTTGTAGAGGCCCGCGATCAGGCGAACCATCTCGTTCGGCGGGGTCGAATCGCGCTGGTCCGCACCCGTGGCCGGATCGAATTCGCCATCGTCGCGCACCAGCGTCGCGATGTCGCGGTCGATGCGAAACCGTTCAAAGCCCTTGTCGCGCATCCACTTGGTGACTTCCGCCGGGCCGCCCACGGCCTTCAGCATCGCGTCTGTCGCGGTATTGTCGCTGCGCGTGATCATCAGTTCGATGAGGCTGCGTGCGGTCAGCTCCATGCCGGGCTTTACCGGGGCAATGCTGCTCGAAAACGGGCGCGATGCGACCGGGATCATCAGCGGATACTTGTCATCAAGGCGGTAACGTCCCGCGTCCACGCCTGCGAGGAAAGTCGCGGCAATCGCGATTTTCGACGTGCTGGCCATCGGGAAAGCCTGGTCGCCGAGGATCGAGACGGTCTGTCCCGTCGAAAGATCCATCGCGGCAACGCCGATGCGGCCCTTGTCGGGGCGGGCGACGGCAAAGAGGTTCTGACGAAGGCCGGTACCGACCGGATCAGCCTCGCGCCCGTCGAGCACTGCGCCGTTCGGACCGTTTATAAACTCGTCGAACGTCTGCGCAGGCGCGTTATCGGCGCTTGCCGGATTGGCGGAGAAAAGCAGCGCGGAGGCCGAAAAGGCCGCCACCGCCGCGCGGCGAAATTTGCGTGTAGCCAGTCCCATCATGTTCCCGCGTATAGCATGGATCGGATTGTTACAGAATTAACCGATTCGGCCTTGACGCAAAAGCGTTCCGCGACGGGATGTGCAAAAGCGGGGCGTGACGCGTTTTTCAGTCGTCTTGGCGTACGGTTTTATCGCCAGCCGGCTTCATCGCACGGGCCTGTGCCTTGCGCCGCTTCAGGTTCTCACGAAGCTGCCGCGCCAGCCGTTCTTCGCGGGTTTCCGCGGGTATCGCCCCTGACTTTTCCTGCTTTTCGCTCATCGGACTGCGATGGCACCGTCCCCGTCGAACCGCAAGTCGCCGCATGAGGCATACGCTGTGCTTGACAAGGCGCCATGCCCCCGCCAATAGCGCGCCCCTGCGATGCGGTCCCATCAGACCGGCGGGCACTTGCCCTGCGAATCGCCTTGCGATGGTCTTGCTGCTGTAGCTCAGTGGTAGAGCGCACCCTTGGTAAGGGTGAGGTCGGGAGTTCAATCCTCCCCAGCAGCACCATCCGCCCACCCCGCAAATCGTTACCGGAACGGCCCGCAACCTTGGTTTGCGGCCTCTTAACCTTTGCCGCCTAGTCTCCAGACCGCGCACGTGCGTGTCCGTTAAGTCGATGAAGAGTTCTGTCATGGAAATGACCAAGCTTCTTCGCCGGTCCGGGCACGCGTATCTGTAGAACATCGGGCGTTCCGTGGTGCTTCCCCCCAACCAGCACTGCGGGGCGTTCGACTAACAGGGATTACGGACGATGTTGAAGCGGTTCTGGAAAGACGAAAACGGTGGGTCGGCGGCCGAATACGCGCTGATACTGGCCGTTGTCGGCCCGGGACTTGGCGCGGCCGCGCTGGTTCTTGGTGCGAATGTCGGCGCTTCGGGAAGTTCGCTGGAAAGCGATCTGGATGCGACGAACGCTTATGCCTCGGCATCGACTTCGAACGGCAATGGCGGGGGCCAGGTCGAATCGGGTAGCACCACTGGTGGCGGATCCAACAGCGGCGGCGGCAGCACCGATACTGGCGGCGGCACCGGCACAGGTGGCGGAACGGACACAGGCGGCGGTACCACGCCGACGAACCCGGGCGGGCAGCCCTGCCGGGGCAATTCGAAGAACTGCAACTGACGTAGTTCGCAACAGCATTTCGCGCGCGTCCCCAAACACCGCGCACGAAAAGGGGCGAGGTGGCAGCGAACACCTCGCCCCGCTTTCGTTACGGCACCGCTTTGTTTCTAATGGGCGGGCCCGGAAGCCCGCCCCGTCAGATCAGCACTTGGGGTGCTGGCCGATGTCGCGGATGTCGTAGACGCGGCCATCAGCAACTGTCACTTGCAGGCACTGACGCGACGCAGGGCGTGACCAGATCGTGTAGGCCGTGTTGCCCGATTTGAAGCCATCAACGTTGCGGAAACCGCGGCTTTCCAGTTCGCTACCGAAGTTACGGGCGCGAATGCCCTGAAGGTCGGAGAATTTCGCCTTTTCGCGATAGCCGCCGCTGCCGTGGTGATAGCTGGTGTTGTGCCGGCGCTGGTCGACACCGGCCGAATAGCCTGACGAATAGGCATCGGTCTTGTCGTAGTTGTGATAGGCAACATTGTGCAGACCGTCGTTATAGCCGCGGTCGTACTGACGCTCCGCCTCGGCATCGTCGTAGTGTTCGCCATCATCGTGATGCTTCGACTTGTGCGACAGCAGCGCGCCCAGAAGGGCCGCACCCGCAACGGCGGCAACCGCCGCACCCGCGCCGGAATGACCTTTCTCGGTATGACCGCAATCCTGCGGAACCACGTCGTTGATGGTCATGACCCGGCCGTCCATCACCTCGACCGTCACGCAGTCGCGGTCACCCTTGTGCCACCAGTTGGAATAGCTGGCGCCGTAACCGCCCTTGTGCCCGTCGATATACTTGAAGCCGCGATCCTGAAGCTCGCTCTCCGCACTCGATGCGTGCATGCCGTTGATGTCGGTCAGCGTGCTTGCCTTGCGCGCCATGGCCGGCGTCGCCGCCAGACCGGCGGCCGCGACCAGCGCGAGAATCGAACCCGTATTTCGTACAAATGCCATTTACCTGTCTCCCCACATCCGGACAGTTCAAAGGCGGACCGGCGCGACTCGTCGGCCCGGTAGCCAGAAGGCTAAGGCCGGTATTCGGGACGTAAAGATGACAAATGTCAATTGTCTGGGCGGAAAAGGAAACTCCGCCATGCGCCGGTCAGGCCTCGACGTCGTCCCAGTCCGGATTGCGCCGGAACGCGGCGACGACATAACTGCACACCGGCCTGATCTTGAAACCTTCCTCGCGCGCATCGGCGACAAGGGCGTCGACCAGCTTGCCGGCAATCCCTTTGCCGCGCAGATCATTCGGCACAAAAGTGTGGTCGGCGACGAGGACCTTGCCGCCGTCGTCCTTGCGATAGGTCAGTTCGGCCTGCGTCTGCTGGCCGTCGACAGTTGCATGATAGGCGCCGCGGCCTTCGCCGTCGTTACGCGTGATCGTGACATTGCTCATGAAAACTCCTTTGCCCCTTCAACCGGCAGGGGCGGCAGGCAGTTCCCCCGCGTTGTCAGTCGCGCGCGCCGAACAGCGCGGTGCCGATGCGCACGTGCGTCGCGCCCAGCATGATCGCGGTCTCGAAATCGCCGCTCATCCCCATCGACAGCCCCGAAAGGCCGTGTTCCGCCGCCAGCTTGGCGAGCAAAGCGAAATAGGGCGCGGCCTCGACGTCGGCGGGGGGCACGCACATCAGGCCTTCGACCGGAATACCCGCCTCGCGAGCTTCGGCGAGGAGCGCAGGCAGGTCGGCAATCGCGCAGCCGCCCTTCTGGTCCTCGTCCCCGATGTTGACCTGTACGAAGCACGGCACGGTGCGCCCGGCCTTTTCGAACGCCTTGGCCAGCGCCTTCACGAGGCTCGACCGGTCGAGCGAGTGGATCGCGTCGAACAATGCGACCGCATCATCGGCCTTGTTCGACTGGAGCTGGCCGACAAGATGCAGCTTCACGTCGGGATAGCGCGCTTTCAGGTCCGGCCACTTAGCCTGCGCTTCCTGCACGCGGTTTTCGCCGAAGACGCGGTGGCATTCTTCCAAAAGAGGCTCGATCTCGTCTGCCGTTTTCGTCTTGGAAATGGCGATCAGGGTCACGTCCTCGGGCTTGCGGCGAGCAATCCGGGCGTTGCGAGCGATATCGTCTGCGATCTGGTTCAGTGCTGTTCCGGCCATGGCGCGCTGCTATAGCGAGTGCGTGCCGCCAATCCATACCCAACCTTGCCCTTCTTCATTCTGGCCTGCGATCTGGCTTATCAGCGACGCGCGCAACGACGCTTCGCTGGAGGACATTCTGATGCGCCTGCCAATGGGCAGCGGGTTCGTGTTCCGGCACTACCACCTCGACGCAGCCGCGCGGCGCAAGCGGTTCGAGCAGGTCAAACGCGTGGCGCGGCGGCGCGGGCACACCGTCGCGCTGGCCGATACGCCTGCGAAAGCGCGGCGCTGGGGCGCGGACGCAGTTTACGGAGCGCCTGCCGCCGTTGCGGGCGGGCACGGCTTGCTGCGCATCGCGACGGTCCATTCCCTGCGCGAACTGGGAGAAGCGCATCGGGCAGAGGCGGATCTGGCGATGATCTCGCCGGTCTACCCAACCCGGTCGCATCCCGGCGCGGGTGTGCTGGGCGTGGTGCGGGCAAGGTTGCTGGCGCAGCACGCCCTGGTGCCTGCCGTCATGCTCGGCGGGATGGATGCGTACCGCGCGCTTCAGGTCGAGCCGCATGGCTGGGCGGCCATCGACGGGCTTGCCTGAAATCAGGGGCTTTTGACGATACCCACAGGCTCCCTCGCGCTGATTGACCCCCTTCGCCCGCGCAGAGCATAATTCGCGGCTGTTCGAACAGGGATTTTGAGGCAATGGCGACACGAGCCGCAAGAGGCGCGCCCGACTGGCGTGCCGCGCTGAAGCGCAGTGTGAACCGCACCGGCGAACTGCTGGGCGCGGGCGCACTGCTGTTGTTCGCGCTGTTCCTCGCGCTTGCCATGGTCAGCTACGAGCAGACCGACGCCTCGTTCTCGACCGCGGCGGGCGGTGGCCCTGCCAACTGGATGGGCGCGCCCGGCGCCTATGCCGCCGATGCGCTGTTCCTGGCTTTCGGCCCCGTCGCCGTCCTGATCCTGCCGATGCTGTGGGTCTTCGCCCGCCGCTTGTGGCAGCTTGCCGACGAGGAACAGGTCGAGGCCCGCCCCCACTGGTGGCGGCCGCTTGCCTTGCTGGCTCTTGCCATGATCCTGCTGGCCACCGTCATGGCGCTGCTGGTCGAAGGGCCGGTCTGGGGCCTTCCTGCCGGTATGGGCGGGGTTGCGGGGCTTGCCGGATCGAAGCTGATCTATTCGCTGTCGAACTTTGCGCCCGCAGCCTACTCGGGCTGGGTCATCCTTGGCCTTGCCGTCGTGTTCCTGCTGGGCGGTGCCTATATCGCAGGCCGCGTCTTCGCGATCGACTGGGCAGGCCTGCTGACGCTCCCGCTTGCCCTGCGCCGCGACCGCGCAGACGAAGATGACTACGACGTGGTCGAAACCCCGCGCACCGCGAAAAAGGCGAAGAAGGCGAAGCGCGAGACGATCGTCGACGATGAGCCAGACATGGTCGAGACCGCCGCCCCGCGCCGCGCGCCGGAGATCAGCGACCCGACCGCGCCGCCCAAGCCCGCCACCAAGGCGAAGACCAAGCCCAAACAGGGCGACTTCTTCAACGCCGACTATACCCTGCCCAGCCCCGACCTGCTGGCCGAAGTGCCGGACCAGAGCGGGCAAAAGCTCGACAAGCTGGCGCTGGAACGCAACGCCCGCCTGCTCGAAAACGTGCTGGAAGATTTCAACGTGAAGGGCGAGATCACCGCCGTTCGCACCGGCCCCGTCGTCACGATGTACGAACTGGAACCCGCACCCGGCATCAAGGCCGCGCGCGTCATGGGCCTTGCCGACGACATCGCAAGGAACATGAGCGCGATTTCCGCCCGGGTTTCCGCCATTCCGGGCAAGACCGTCATGGGCATCGAACTGCCCAATGCGGACCGGCAGATGGTGTCATTCCGCGAACTGATCGAAAGTGCCGCGTTCGGCGATCACAAGGGCATGCTGCCGATCATCCTGGGCAAGGACATCGCGGGCGAGCCGATCGTCGCCGACCTTGCCGCCATGCCACACCTGCTGGTTGCCGGTACGACGGGTTCGGGCAAGTCGGTAGGTCTGAACGCGATCCTGCTGTCGCTGCTCTACCGCCTGACCCCTGCCGAGTGCCGCTTGATCCTGATCGATCCCAAGGTGCTGGAACTCAAGACTTACGACGACATCCCGCACCTGCTCTCGCCCGTGGTGACAGAGCCGCAGAAGTCGGTCCGCGCGCTGAAGTGGGCGGTCGAGGAGATGGAGCGTCGTTACCGGATGATGAGCTCGATCGGCTCGCGCAATCTTGCCGGGTTCAACGAGAAGGTGAAAGTCGCCAAGGCCAAGGGCAAGCCGCTGGGCCGCCGCGTCCAGACCGGGTTCGACCCCGAAACGGGCGAGGAGATCTTCGAGGAAGAGCAGCTCGACTACGAAGTCCTGCCCCAGATCGTGCTGATCGTGGACGAGCTTGCCGACCTCATGATCACGGTGGGCAAAGAGATCGAGGTCCTCATCCAGCGCCTGTCCCAGAAATCGCGCGCGGCGGGCATTCACCTCATCATGGCGACGCAGCGCCCGTCGGTCGACGTCATCACCGGCGTCATCAAGGCGAACATGCCGACCCGCATTTCCTTCCACGTCACCAGCCGCATCGACAGCCGCACGATCCTTGGCGAACAGGGTGCGGAACAGCTGCTGGGCAAGGGCGACATGCTCTACAAGGCAAGTTCGAAGCCCCTCACCCGTGTCCACGGGCCTTTCGTGTCGGACGAGGAAGTGGAGGAAGTGGCGAACTTCTGGCGCGGCCAGGGATCGCCCGAATATGTCGATTCGGTCACCGAGGAACCCGAGGACGGCGGCTTCTCCTTCGACGATCTCGACGGGGCGTCGGACGATCCCGAACAGCGCAAGTACATGCAGGTCTGCCAGATGGTTTTCGAGAACCAGAAGGCCTCGGCCAGCTGGATCCAGCGGCAGATGGGCGTGGGTTACAACACCGCGTCCAAGTGGATCGAACGCATGGAAAAGGACGGCCTTGTCGGCCCCGCGAACCACGTCGGGCGGCGCGAGATCTACCGCGACCGCGATGGAAATCCGCTCTGACCCTCGCCAAAGAACCAATGGCATTGCGGCATTGTACCTTTTACCCTCATGATGTGTTTACGGGGTCTGAGGTAACGTCCCCGAATTCGATTCGCGTCTTGGCCGGTCATCGGTTGGCTATGCGAACAGCATAACGGATGCCGGGCCGCTGGCCCGGGCAAGGCGCCACCATTACCCCCAATGATGGTGGAGCGGAGGGATGATGCAATTGGCTGCCGGCGGGGGCCTGCCCTTGCCGACGAGCGTTTTAGTCGTGAAGCGTGCGCTGCTGGTGCTGGTGGCGTTGTTCAGCATATTCGTGCTCGTCTTCGGATGGGGCGCGGGCATGGAACACTTTGTGCGGCTGGGCTCCGACCGCCCCGGTATCATGCCGACCACCGCTTTCGGTCTCTACGCCATTGCCACAGTCCATTTCCTCGCCGCCATGTGGCCGGTGAAGAACAACATCCTCGCGCTGAAGGTCGTATCTGGCCTTGTCGCCTTGTTCGCGCTGCTCAATTTCGTCGTTCTGGCGACGGGCGTCATGCCCAACGGCATCGATGGGGACGTCTGGCCGCGCACGCTGGGCAGGCCGCACGACGCGATGTCACTTCCCACGTCGCTTTGCTTCTTCCTGCTGGGTGTCGCAGGCCTTGTAATGGCGGGCGACATGGCGCGTTATCGCCCGTTGTTTCATGGCCTTCTCACGCTGGGCATGATCGTGGCGACCTCGGTGCTGCTGACATACCTGCTGGATCCCAACTCTTTCACCAGGGTGAAGCCGATGGCGGCAATGTCGGTGCAGACGGCGGGCGCCTTCACGCTGTTGTTCCCCGCCGTCATGCTGCGCGATGCGCACGGCGGCTGGGTCGAACTGATGCGCGGACCGCTGGGCGGCAGCCAGTCTGCGCGCATGCTGCTGCCGTTCTTCTTCTTCATGCCTCTGGTCCTCGCGCTGATCGGCCTGCTCGCATCGGATAACGGCATGATCACCCAGTCATTCCGCCTCGCACTGATGGCCAATGCGATGATCGTGCTGGGCTGTGCCGCCGTCCTGGGTGCAGCCGCGCGCCTCAACCGGGCCGAGGCGGAGCAGGCGGCGATGCTGGAACAACTGCGCCGCACCGCGGACGAGAAAGAGACGCTGCTGCGCGAGATTTATCACCGCGTGAAGAACAACCTGCAGCGTATCGACGCTTTGCTCGCGTTTGAAAAATCGCGCCTGCCCGACGGATATGCGCACCACGCGCTTGACGCCATGTCCGCCCGCGTCCGCGCATTGGCAACGGTGCACCAGATGCTGCTGGCGTCCAATTCGTTCTCGCGGATCAGCCTTTCCGACTATCTCGGCCGGTTGACCGACAATATCGCACAGGCCCACGGGCTTGAGGAAAGCGACGTCAATCTGGAATGCCGGTCGGCCACGATGGTCGTCGATTTCGAAGCGGCGAATGCCATCGGACTGCTGGTGAACGAGCTTTTGATCAACGCGATCGTCCATGCCTTCCCGATTGGTGTTTCGGGAACGATCCGCGTAGACTGCCGCGAACTGGATGAAGAGTGGTGCCGCCTGACCGTGGCCGATGACGGATCGACGGTTTCCGGCTTTGACCCTAACCGCCTGGACAAGGGCGGCGTGGGATCGCGCATCGTGAGGGCGCTTGTAAAACAGCTTAAGGGAGAGATCAGTGTCACAGACGACAACGGGACCACCGTCACCATCGACTTCCCCCGCAAATCGCTTGAAAACCCACACCTTGGATAGACCGCGCCGCATCGTCATCGTCGATGATGACGTGCTGATTTCGGAATACCTTCAGGATCTTTGTGTCTTTCACGGGTCCGATGTCGTGGGCATGGCGCACGATGCCGACAGCGCGGAAGAAACGATCCTCGCCGTCAAACCCGACTTCGTCCTGATGGACCTACGCCTTGGCGGCCCGCGCGATGGGGTGGACGTGGCCGAAGTGATCCACCGCGAACTGCCCGATACCAAGATCGTCTTCATCACCGGTTCTAACGAGCCGAAGTCGATGGACCGCATCGCCAGCGACCATCCGCATCACGTTCTGGTCAAGCCGATCTCTCCGGCCGACTTGCGCAAGGCGCTCGCCTGATCGCCCCTTTGGGTCCCTCACCCAGCATAGCGCCTGATCGCCCGCATCTTCGGGCACGCCTTCCCCCACTTCGTGTTATGAAAGAATCGGCACGCGGGCGATTGCCCCGAACCGGTTACAATTGTAACGAACCCGCGAAATCGTATGCCGGGCCATGATCCCGGTCTTCGCGCGAAGGAGCGACAATGCGCATCGGCTGTCCCAGGGAAATCAAGAACCACGAATATCGCGTCGGCCTCACGCCCGAGAGCGTGAACGAACTGGTCGCCCACGGGCACGAGGTCTGGATCGAGAGCGGTGCAGGGCTCGGCATCGATGCCAAGGACGCCGACTATGTCGAGGCGGGTGCCAAGATCGTCGGCGGCCCCGACCCGATCTTTGCCGAGTGTGAGATGGTCGTGAAGGTCAAGGAACCGCAAGCCGTCGAACGTGCGAAGCTGCGCGAGGGACAAGTGCTATACACCTATCTCCACCTCGCCCCCGATCCGGAACAGACCGCCGATCTGGTGAAGTCGGGCGTAACCGCTATCGCCTATGAAACCGTCACCGGCCCGGGCGGCACGCTGCCGCTGCTCAAGCCCATGAGCCAGGTTGCCGGCCGGATGAGCGTGCAGGCAGGCGCAACCGCGCTCGAAAAGGCGCATGGCGGGCGCGGCGTGCTGCTGGGCGGCGTGCCGGGCGTCATGCCGGGCAAAGTCACCGTCATCGGCGGCGGCGTGGTCGGCTGGAACGCGGCGCAGATGGCCGTCGGCCTTGGCGCGGACGTCACCATCCTCGACCGCAGCCCCGAACAGCTCGAACGGCTTGGCATGTACTTCGAAAGCCGCGCCAAGACGCGCTTTTCGAACAAGGCGAACCTGCACGAAGCGGTGTGCGAGGCAGACCTCGTCATCGGCGCAGTGCTGATTCCCGGCGCTGCCGCACCCAAGCTGGTCAGCCGCGAGATGCTGGGCGACATGAAGAAGGGCGCGGTCCTTGTCGACGTGGCGATCGACCAGGGCGGTTGCTTCGAAACCAGCCACCCGACCACGCACGACGACCCGACTTTCGTGGTCGACGGCATCGTCCACTACTGCGTCGCCAACATGCCCGGCGCGGTCGCGCGGACCAGCACTTACGCGCTCAACAACGTGACCCTGCCCCACGCGCTGGCCATTGCCGACAAGGGCTGGGAACAGGCGATGCGCGACAACCCGCACCTTGCCGAGGGGCTGAACGTCCACAAGGGCGAAGTGACCTATGAAGCGGTCGCGCGGGAACTGGGATACGGCTACCGTCCGGTGCCCGACGTACTGGGTATTTCCACCTAGGAAATCGTTTCACGGCCATTAACCAGACATCAAGCCATCCCTGCCATCGTGCAGGGCGATGGTGGGATGGCCTTACAGATTTCTGGCAGCCTTGATGCTGCTGGGCGCTTTGCTGGTGCCGCAAACGGCGGCGGCGGCTCCGGCCGTGCGCGCAAGCTGTTTCGCGGCCACCGGGCTGGTGCAAACCGTCGATCACCCGCGCCTTCCCGCCCGTGCAGACTGGATCTGCAATGGCCGCAATCCGCAAAATACGCCGCAAGTGAGCTGGGTGTTCTTCACGCCGGACGACTTTGCGAACAAGGGCCTGAAGCCCAGCCACTTCGTCACCGACATCGCGCGGTTCGATCGAATCAGCCTGATCGTCATGGACGCCAGCGGGCCGCTGCGGTCGCGCACTTATTCGATGGAAGACGTCGGCCATTTCGTGAACGGCCCGAAATTCGCCCTGCCCCTGCCCGACATGCAGGGGGCAACGGGGCTTGTCGTGGCGATCGAAAAGCCTTGGTCGGGCGTCATCGCCTCTCGCGCCTCGCTTCAGGTACAGCAGACGCCGACCGATGCCTTGGGGTGGAGCGACGATGCCATGCTGGCCATCGCGCTTCTGCTGGGCATGATGCTCACTCCGCTGCTGTACCACGCGGTGTTCCACCGTATCCTGCGTGAAGGGTATGTCCTGTGGCAGATCGCCTCGGCAACCAGCATCATCGCGCTGATCACCATTCACAGCGGCCTGATCCATCACCTCATCGGCATCGGCATGGAAACCACGATCCAGCTTTCCATGCTGGCCTTGATGGTGCCGATGGTCTTTTCCAGCGGATTCCTGCTCAGCTATCTTGAGGTGGAGGCCATTCCCGAAGGAATGCGCAAGCTGCTCAAGTCGGTGGTCATCGCGGCGGGGCTGACACTGACTTTCATCGCGCTGCCGTTGGCGTTCCTGCGTCCTCTCACGGCAATCGCATTCCTGCTCATCCCGATTCCGCTTGCAGCCGTTGCCATTGCCTCCGCCGCCATGGCGATCCGGTCGGGTCGCCGGATCGCATGGGCACAGCTGTGCAGCTGGGCCGCGTTGTCGCTGGCCTATCTTTTCAACGCCGTGCGCGGCTTTGGCCTGGTGATGGGTGACGGGTGGGTCGATGTCGGCTTCGTCGGCGCGATCACCCTGCATGTCGCGGTGGGCGTCTTCGCCGTGCTCTATCGTGTCGACATCATGCGCAAGGAGCGCGAGCGCGTGAACGCGCGCCTCGACGCGCTGACCAATCTTATCGACCTCGACCCGCTGACCGGCATCTTCAACCGCCGCGCTTTCGAACAGCGTTTCGTCGAACTGCGCTCGGACGGTTTCCACGCGCTGGCCGTGGTCGATCTCGATCACTTCAAGCGGATCAACGACAAGTTCGGCCACGCCACCGGCGACCGCGTGCTGCAGGAAGTCGCGGCTGTACTGGCCGGCGACAAGGATGCCATCGGCTTCCGCATGGGCGGCGAGGAATTCGTCGTGATGATGCGCGGCAGCCAGATCCAGCAGCGCGCCGAACAGCTGCGCCGGGCCATCACGATCCGCATCGCCAACGAGGTCGAGGGGATCGACGCCCCGGTCACGGCCTCTATGGGTCTGATCGAAAGTCCGCCGGGCGGCGCATCGTCCATGCGTCAGCTTTACAGCCACGCCGACCGCCTGCTTTACGAAGCCAAGTATTCGGGCCGAAACCGCCTGATCAGCGAGCGTATCCAGATCTTCGAGCCGCCTTCGCGCGAACGCCGCATGAAGGACCGCCGCAACGCCGACCGCCGCGCCGAGGGTTAGTCCCCGATATTGATAAAGGCCCGCGCCACGTCTGCGGGCACGCGGGCAAGGCGGCCCGTGTCCTTCTGGATCATCGCCCAGTTCGACCGCACCGAAACGATGGGCCTGCCCACCGGCTCACCATCTTCCTCGCGCCAGAAGTCGATCAGGCGTTCGAAGCGCGCACCAGTGGGCGGTTTCTCGATGCGGGTCTCGGCGATCACGCTCTCACCCTCGCCCACGTTGCCGCGGTAATCGATCTCGTGCCGTGTCACGACCCACAGGTACGCATCGACATGGGCGGGGTCGGCGACCTTTTCCCAATGCTCGATCGCGATGTCCTGCGCCCAATTGAGCCAATTGGCGTTGTTCACGTGGCCCATGAAGTCGATGACGTCGGCATCTGCCGTGAATGTCATGCGGTATGAAGAAACCGGATCAGGCATTGTCGAGATCGACCCCCACGAGTTTCCAGCCAAGCCCGTCGCGCCGGAATACCAGCGCGCCGCTGCCTTCTTCTGCGGCGAGGCGGAATGAATTGAAGCCCCCGCGCTCGAACCGCCATGCAACCGGCTCACGCTCGCTTTCCCGGCGCGAGATGACGAGACCCGCCGCCTGTCCGGTGCGGATCATCTGCGCCACCGTTTCGGGCGTGACCACGGTGTCGACCACGACGCCGGTGCCGGCCTTCGCCAGTTTCGAGCCGAGCGAACCCAGCGGACCGCCGCGATCGGCAGCCTCGGTCTCGATCCGGTTCTCGATCTGACTCTTCAGCGAGTCACGAAACGCCGGGAAATCGACGCGTCCTTCCAGCCGCGCGACATCGCCATCGCGCGCGGCCTGGCGCAGATCGTGCGCGGCATAGAACTGCGATCCGAAGAACCAGATGCCGAAGACGATGGCGGCCAGGAACAGCCAGCCGAAAAGCTTCTTCATGCGCGTTCAGCCATGCCCAGCTGCCACAACAGGAAGGCATATTCCTCGGCCACTTCGCGTAGGCCTTCGAACCGGCCCGACTTGCCGCCGTGGCCTGCGCCCATGTTCATCTTGAGCAGAAGCTCGTTGTCGTCGGTCTTCATCTCGCGCAAACGCGCGACCCACTTGGTCGGCTCCCAGTAAGTCACGCGCGGATCGTTCAGCCCGCCCGTCACCAGCATCGGCGGATAGTCCTTGGCCGCGACCTGGTCATAGGGACTATAGCTGCGGATCAGTTCGAACGCGGCCTTGTCCTCGATCGGGTTGCCCCATTCGGGCCATTCACCCGGCGTCAGCGGCAGCGAGGCGTCGAGCATCGTGTTCAGCACGTCGACGAACGGCACTTGCGCCACGACCGCGCCCCACAGGTCGGGATCGGAATTGACGATCGCGCCCATCAGCTCACCGCCCGCCGAACCGCCCGAGGCGGTGATGCGGCCCTTCGCGCTATAGCCCTTGGCGATCAGACCGTTGGCCACGTCCACGAAGTCGTTGAACGTATTGGTCCGCTTGGTCAGCTTGCCATCCAGATACCACTGGCGGCCCAGATCGTCGCCGCCGCGGATCTGCGCCACGGCATAGATGAAGCCGCGATCGACAAGGCTTAGCCGTCCGGTCGAGAAATAGGGCGTCATCGCGATGCCGTATGCGCCATAGGCGTAAAGGTGCAGCGGCGCGCTGCCGTCCATCGGCGTGTCGGAGCGCATCATCAGCGATACGGGAACCTCGGTCCCGTCGCGCGCAGTGATCATCACACGCTCGGTCCGGTACTGCGAGGCATCGTAGCCCGAAGGGATTTCCTGCACCTTCAGCGTTTCGAGCGTCTTTGCCTTCGGATCGTATTCGAAGACCGTGCTGGGCGTGACCATCGAGAAATACCCGAGCTGCAGAAGCTGGGTATCGTACTCGGGATTGTTGCCGAGGCTGGCGGTATAGCTCGCCTCGGGGAATGCGATCGCCTCGAACTCGGTCGGCGTGTCGTAGGACCGCAGCTGCACCTGATCGAGGCCCTGCAGGCGCCCTTCGGTGACGAAGAAGTCCTTGAACAGCTCGAATCCGGTCAGGTAAAATTCGTCCGACCCCGCGATCACCGTCTCCCAGTCACCCGGTGCGGACAGCTTTGCGCGGGCAAGGCGGAAGTTTATGTGATCGTCGTTGGCGTGGACGTAGACGTCATCGCCCGCGACATCGATGTCGTACTCAACACCCGTCTTGCGCGGTTTGACGAGGATGGGCTCTGCCAGCGGATCGGCGGCGGGCACCATGCGCACTTCGCTGGTTTCGTGGTCCGACGTGCCGATCAGCAGCCACTTTTCGTCCGAAGACAGGCTGGACCCGACGCGGAAGCCCTCGTCATCCTCGTGGAACAGTTCGACATCGTCCGACAGCGGCTTGCCCAGCCAGTGGAGCCGCGCATTGTCGGTGCGCCAGTTCTCGTTCGCCAGCGAATAGACAACGCCGGTATCGCCCGCGACCCAGACCAGCGAGCCCAGCGTGCCGGGGATCGTGTCGGGCAGAATTTCGCCGGTGGCGAGGTCCTTGAACTTCGCCTCGAACCGTTCGGACCCGTTGGTGTCGACCGAATAGGCCAGCTTCGTCCCGTCCTGGCTGACCGAGAACGAGCCCAGCTTGAAGTATTCGTGCCCCTCGGCCAGCACGCTCTCGTCCAGCATGAGCTGCTTGCCTTCAGTCCCGTCGCGGCCACCCGCGGCAGGCTTGCGCCACCACTGCTTGTACTGCGCGCCCGCTTCGTATTCGACCCAGTAATACCAGTCGCCGTCCTTCGTCGGGACCGAGCTGTCGTCTTCCTTGATGCGCCCGCGCATTTCGGCAAACAGCGTGTCGATCAGCCCTTCGAACGGCTTCATCCGCGTTTCGAACCACGCGTTCTCGGCCTTCAGGTGATCGAGGATTTCCTGGTCCGCCACGTTCGGATAGCCGGCATCGCGCAGCCACGCATAAGGATCCTCCACGGTAATGCCGTGGTGGCTGAAGCTGTGGGCGCGTTTTTCGGCGATCGGCGGAGCGATGGGGGCGGTTGCTGGCAAGCTGTCGTTCAAGGGTATCTGGTCCTCGGCATCACAAGTCGAAAGGTCGGGGGAACCTGAAATGGGGATGCGGCCCGCAATGGCAAAGGGGAACTTCGCTGGAAAGGCCGCCCCATGGGGCCTATGTTGCGCGCACGAGCCTTACAAGAGCCTTCGCATGAGCCATCTCAGGCGAGGGCCGGGCACACCAAATTCGAATACGAAAGACCACACGATGCTGATGCAGACCCACGAAGCCCGCCTCCACGCCCTGAGGGAGGAACTGAAGCGCCGCGATCTCACCGGATTCGTCATCCCGATCAGCGACGAACACATGAGCGAATATGTCGGCGAATATGCCCAGCGCCTTGCGTGGCTGACCGGGTTCGGCGGCTCGGCAGGCATCGCGCTCGTCACGCTGGACCGCGCCGTGATGTTCGTCGACGGCCGCTACACCCTGCAGGTGCGCGATCAGGTCGACGGCAAGTTCTGGGACTATGAAAGCATCCCCGACACCAGCCCTGCCGACTGGCTGCGCAAAAATGCCACCGAAAACGCGCGCATCGGGTTCGACCCGTGGCTCCATTCGCGCGGCTGGGCCAACGGCATGGCGGCGGCTCTGGCGAAGAAGGGCGGCACGCTGGTCGGCGTGGAAACTAACCCGATCGATTCGGTCTGGGAGGACCAGCCCGAACGCAGCAGCGCGCCCGCACGCCCGCATGACGAGGTCTATACGGGCCGTTCCAGCGCCGACAAGCGCGGCGCGATCGCTGAATGGCTGAAGGAAAACGAATACGACGCGACCGTGATCACCGCGCTCGATTCGATCGCGTGGCTGTTCAACATTCGCGGCTCTGACGTATCGCGCACGCCGGTCGCCTTGTCCTTTGCCGTCGTGCGCAGCGACGGAACGGCGGACCTGTTCATCGCGCCCGACAAGGTGACGCCCGAACTCATCGCCCACCTCGGCAATGCCGTCTCGGTGCGTGACCGCGATGCGTTCGAGGATGAACTGGCCGCGATGGGCGGCAAGACCGTGGCCGTCGATCCCGACCGTTCGGTCGCCGCGATCTTCCGCGCGCTCGAGGATGCAGGCGCCACCGTCAAGGAAGAGCGTGATCCCGTCGTCCTGCCCAAGGCGATCAAGACCGATGCCGAACAGGCCGGCCACCGCGCCGCCCAGGCCCGCGACGGCGCGGCCATCGCCAAGTTCCTGCACTTCGTCGAAACCGAAGGCCCCAAGGGTGAGCTGACCGAACTTGCCGCCTCGGACAAGCTGGAGGCATTTCGCGCCGAAAGCGACAAGCTGACCGACCTGTCGTTCGACACGATCTCGGGCGCAGGCCCCAACGGCGCGGTCGTCCACTACCGCGTGAGCGAGGAGACCAACCGCACGCTTGAACCCAACAGCGTCTATCTCGTCGATTCGGGCGGCCAGTATCATGACGGCACGACCGACATCACCCGCACCGTCTGGGTCGGCCCCGACGCTCCGGGCGCCGAAGTGAAGGACCGCTTCACCCGCGTCCTCAAAGGCCACATCGCGCTCGCCATGGCGATCTTCCCCAAGGGCACTGTCGGCAGCCAATTGGACACGCTGGCGCGCCAGTTCCTGTGGCAGGCGGGGATCGACTATGCCCACGGCACCGGCCACGGCGTCGGCGCCTATCTTGGCGTCCACGAAGGCCCGCAGAACGTGGGCAAGAGCCGCGGCGCCAAGGAACAGGCTCTGCTTCCGGGCATGATCCTCTCGAACGAGCCGGGTTACTACAAGGCCGGCGAATACGGCATCCGGATCGAGAACCTCGTGCTGGTCCACAATGTCGAGATCGCGGGCGCGGAACTGGAACCGATGGGTTTCGAGACCCTGACTTTCGCCCCGATCGACCGCCGCCTGACCGATGTCGCGATGCTTTCGGAGGCGGAGCTGGAATGGCTAAACGCCTACCATGCCAAGGTTCTCGAAGTCGTCGGCCCGCAGCTTGAGGGCGAGCGTCTGGAGTGGCTGAAGGCCCAGTGCGCACCGCTTTCGGCCTGAATCCGGCCCATCAGCTTGAGGGGGCATTAACGGCCCCCTCACCCTGATACATATTGCGACAATTCTCCTCTCACCGGGCATAAACCTGCGACACGGGACCTGTAGAACGATCCTCAGAAGTCGCGGGGCGACGATCTCGGGTTTCCCCTGATGTCCCCTCCCCCAAGCCCCTGGCGGCGCCTCCGCGGCTTCACCCATTCACTCAGGATCGTTGAGAGAGGACGATACTCATGATGAAGAAGACTATTTTCGCCGCCGGTGCAGCAGTTCTTGCGATGGGCACCGTTGCCTACGCCGCCCCCGGCATGATGTCCGAAAAGGGCCCGGTCACCCTGGCCGAAGCGCAGACCAAGTCGGCTGCCATGTTCGACAAGATGGACGTCAATTCCGACGGCCAGATCAACGCCGCCGACCGCGAAGCTCGCATGGAACAGCGCTTTGCCAAGCTCGACACCGACGGCAACGGTTCGCTTAGCCTTGCCGAATACACCGCAGCCCATGAAATGCGCGGCAAGCGCGGTGACGGCGAAGGCAAGGGTATGCGCGGCCATCACGGCAAGCGTGGCCACGGCATGCGCATGATGGGCAAGATGGCCGACACCAACAATGACGGCACGATCACTCGCGCCGAATTCGATGCCGGTGTGCAGGCGCACTTCGCCAAGATGGACGCCAACGGCGACGGCACCGTGACCGTCGAAGAACGTCAGGCCGCCCGCGAACAGATGCGCGAGGCCCGCCAGGAACGCCGCGAGGCACGTCAGGCGAATTGACGGATCGATTGATCCGGGCGTCATAGACGGCAATATCCGAGGCGCACCGGCACTTGCTGGTGCGCCTCGAACCCATTGAAAGGCATGTTGATGGCCGACAGTCAGGTTCCCGACCGCATCCTTCTCGTCGATGACGAGGAAGCGCTGCGCGACCCGCTTGCTTCGTACCTTGCGAAGCAGGGCTTTGCCGTGCGGCAGGCCGAAAGCGCGGCGATTGCACGCACGATGCTGCGCGACGAACCGGCGGACCTCGTGCTGCTCGACATCATGATGCCGGGCGAGGACGGGCTGTCGTTGTGCCGCCACCTCGTAGAAACGCAGAAGACCCCGGTGATACTCCTCACCGCGAGGGGCGAGGCGACCGACCGGATCGTCGGGCTGGAAATCGGGGCCGACGACTATGTCGTCAAACCGTTCGAGCCGCGCGAACTGGTCGCACGCATCCGCTCCGTCCTGCGCCGCGCCACGCGGGCAGAGGCGGTGCCCTCGCTTGAACAGGACTACATGTTCGAAGGCTGGCGGCTCGACCCGCTGAAGCGCCGCCTGTCGGACCCCGAAGGTGCGGTCGTTGCCATTTCCTCGGCAGAATTCCGCCTGCTGCGTGCTTTCCTCGATCATCCGCGCCAGGTGCTGGACCGTGACCGCCTGCTCGACATGGTGCAGGGCCGCGAGGCGCACCTGTTCGACCGCAGCGTCGACAACGCGATCAGCCGCCTGCGCCGCAAGGTCGAGGAAGATCGCACCGATCCGCAGTTGATCCTGACCGTGCGCGGCGGCGGCTACATGCTGGCCGCAGACGTTTCCCGGGTCGATTCGGTCGCTGCATGAGGCGGTTCCTGCCGAAATCCCTTCAGGGTCAGATGCTGCTGGCCGTCGCGCTGGCATTGCTGGTCGCGCAAGGGATCGGTGCGGGCATCGCCTATCGCGCCCAGCTTGAGCGCGAGGACAACGGCATCATCCATTCGCTCGCCTTCCGCATGATTGGCGGACGCATCCTGCGCGAAGCCAATGGCCGCGAAATGCGCCCGCCGCCCGGCCGCCCACCGCGCATGGGCCGGTTGATGAGGATGGAGTCGACTCCGCTTCAGGACAATGACGAGCGCAAGCGCAAGTTCGAGATGAAGCTCGACGACATCCTGTCATCGCAAGGCTTCGAGGCCGCCGAGATCCAAGTCTTCGAACGCGACGCCGATGATACCGCGATTGGCCGCTTCCTCGAACGCCGCCGCGAATTTCGCGGGCGCAACGACAGGCCGGACCCCAAGTCCGTCGTCATCGCCGCGGTGCGCGAACAGGGCAGCGACGACTGGCTGGTCGCCCGCACCATCCGCGACCAGCGTGAGCCGCGTTTCCTGCGCAATCTCATCCTGCAGACGCTGCTGATCTACGTCGTTCTGATCGGCGTGATCGCGCTGATCCTGCGCCAGATCACCAAGCCGCTGGCCGCGCTGACCCGGCGGGTGGAGGATTTCGCCGCCAATCCCACGCTGTCGCCCGATGGCCGGGTGGAACCGCAAGGCCCGGTCGACACGCGCAGCCTGATCGCCGCGCATAACGCGATGGAAGCACGGATCGGCGCGCTGCTTGATGAAAAGGACGTGATGCTGGGCGCGATCGGGCACGACCTGAAAACGCCGCTGGCCGCACTTCGCGTGCGGATCGAATCCGTCGACGACGATGACGAACGCGCCAAGATGGCCGGCACGATCGAGGACATTACCCGCACACTCGACGACATCCTCTCGCTCGCCCGCGTGGGCCGCCCGTCGGACCCTGTCGAGCCGACCGAGATCTCCGCCCTCACCGCATCGGTGGTCGAGGAGTTCGAGGACATGGGACAGGCGGTCGAACTGGGCGATACGACGCGCATTGTCCTGCCCGTGCGCGCGACATGGCTGCGCCGCGCGATCCGCAACCTTGCCTCCAACGCGCTGCGCTATGCGGGCGGGGCCTGCGTGACGGTGGAGAAACGCGGCAAGCTGGCGGTCATCAGCGTCGCCGACAACGGCCCCGGCATCCCCGAGGACGAGCTGGACCGTATGATGGAGCCGTTCGAACGCGGCGACCCCAGCCGCAACCGCGGCACTGGCGGTGCTGGTATCGGCCTCGCGCTCGCCCGCGCCATCGCCGAACAGCACGGCGGCTCACTAGTATTGCAGAACCGCACAGAAGGCGGGTTGAGCGCGGAGATTAGGTTGCCTTTTTGATGGGCCTCAAGCGCCGGCGGGGCCATCCGGCCCCTTGGCTAGCCTCGCATAAGCTCGGGCGCGCGTTCGCGCTTGCCGGTGTCGCCTTCGGCGCCCGGAATTTCGCCAGACCTAAAGGTAAGAACTGGATCGGGGCGCCGAAGGCGACTCCCGCAAGGCCGAACGGCCGCCGCCGCTTATGCGGCGAAGCCAAGGGGTGCGGATGCACCCCGCCCGGCGTTTGAGGCCAAAACAAATAACTCCGGAGCCACCAACCTCCACAATCACCTCATCAAACCACCCACGATATTCCGCACAAACGCGTTCAATCCTGTGCGCAGCGGGTCGGCTCTCGACTTCTTGCCCAGCGCGGCGGCCACGCCGATTGACACGGCAGAGCCAGCCGCGGCCTTGATCGCGCTCTTGCCGGCCTTGCCGATGTCCATGCCCCACAGGCTCGTCGACTTGCGTTCGCGCTTGCCGACTTCCTCGCGGCCCTTTTCAGCCACTTCTGCAGCAGTCGCGGCGGCGTCGGCGGCTTTTTGCGCGAGCACTTCCTCCGCGCTCTCGCGGTCGACGGTCGTGTCGTACTTGCCCTCCACCGGACTGACCGAGCGGATGATCGCGCGTTCCTTTGGAGAAACCGGACCAAGGCGCGAGCGCGGCGGCTTGATCAGCGTGCGCTGGACGATCGACGGCGCGCCGTCCTCCATCAGCGTGGAGACCAGAGCCTCACCCGTTTTCAGCTGGGTAATCGCCTCTGCCACGTCGAGTTCGGGGTTGATGCGGAAGGTATCCGCCGCCGCCTTGATTGCCTTCTGGTCGCGCGGGGTGAAGGCGCGCAGAGCGTGCTGGACGCGGTTGCCGAGCTGTCCGGCGACGTCTTCGGGAATATCGATCGGGTTCTGCGTCACGAAGAACACACCCACGCCCTTGGAACGGATCAGGCGCACGACCTGCTCGATCTTTTCCTCCAGCGCCTTAGGCGCGTCGTCGAACAGCAGGTGCGCCTCGTCAAAGAAGAACACCAGCTTCGGCTTTTCGGGGTCGCCTACTTCGGGCAGCGTTTCGAACAGTTCGGACAGCAGCCAGAGCAGAAACGTCGCGTAAAGCTTGGGGCTGCGCATCAGCTTGTCGGCGGCAAGCACGTTGATGAAACCGCGCCCGTTCTCGTCGCACTTGATGAAGTCGTCGATCTCCAGCGCAGGTTCGCCGAAGAACTGGTCGCCACCTTGCGAGCGCAGCGACAGCAGCGAGCGCTGGATCGCGCCGACGCTGGCCTTCGTCACGTTGCCGTACGTGGTCGACAGTTCCTTCGCGTTTTCGGCCGTGTGCGCCAGCATGGATTGAAGATCGTCGAGGTCGAGCAGCAGCAATCCCTGCTCGTCCGCCCAGTGGAACGCGATGTTGAGCACGCCTTCCTGCGTTTCGTTGAGGTCCATCAGGCGCGAAAGCAGCAGCGGCCCCATTTCGGAGACCGTCGTGCGGATCGGGTGGCCCTGTTCGCCGTAAAGGTCCCAGAAAACCGCCGGATTGTCGGAATAGGCATAGTCGTCCATGCCCAGTTCCTTGGCGCGGCCCTCCAGCTTGTCGGCGTGCTTGAACGTGGGCGAACCCGGCATCGAGATACCCGACAGGTCGCCTTTCACGTCGGCGACGAAGACCGGCACGCCGTTCGCCGAAAAACTCTCGGCCAGACCCTGCAGCGTCACCGTCTTGCCGGTGCCGGTCGCGCCCGCGATCAGCCCGTGGCGGTTCGCGCGCGACAGTTCGAGGTACTGGCGCTCTCCATTCGCGGCGAGACCGAGAAAAATCGCGTTATCCGACATGCCTTGCGCCCATTCCTTCGTCCGGCCCCATTGATGCGCCGATCTGGCCCCGCCTGTGGGGCGCGGTCAAGTACGGCTTGCCGCACCCCACAAGGAACGCCATCTAGGCGCGGCAATGCGCAAGCCCTTCATCCTGCTGGACGATGCCCGCGAAACGTCCGGCGCGGCCCCCGCCCGCCTCTACCGCGATCCCGTGGCGATTTTCCGTGCGGACAGCGCGGATGAAGTCGCGCCCGTGCTGGCCGAGGCGGAGGAAGCGCGGCAAGGCGGGCTGCACCTTGCAGGCTATCTCGCCTACGAAGCAGGACTCGCGTTGGAAGAACGCCTGACCCCGCGCCTTGCGGGCAAGGACACCGGCCCGCTCGTCTGGCTCTGCGCGTTCGAGGGTTACGAGACCATTCCCGCCGATGCAGTCGCGGGCTGGATCGCGGCGCAAGTCCACGACGAACACGGCCCGCCCCACCTCTCGCCCGCGCGCCCCGCGATCGAGCGCGAGGAATACGACGCCGCCTTCGAACGCGTGCAGCAGGCGATCCGCGCGGGCGACGTCTATCAGGCGAACCTCACCTTCCGGCTCCACGCCGCATGGGCAGGCGATCCGCTGGCGATCTATGCGAAGCTGCGCACGCGCGCGGCGGCGGGCTACGGGGCTTTCGTGTTCGACGGGGAGCGGCACCATCTCAGCCTCTCGCCCGAACTGTTCTTCGCGCTGAAGGACGGGGCCGCGATGCTCAAGCCCATGAAAGGCACCCGCCCGCGCGGCGCGGATGCCGAGGCGGACGCGGCGATGGTGGCCGAACTGGGCGCGAGCGAGAAGGACCGCGCCGAGAACCTGATGATCACCGATCTCATGCGCAACGACGTTTCGCGCCTTGCCGTGCCGGGGTCGGTGCAAGTGCGCGATGCCTTTGCGGTCGAGACCTACCCCACGCTCCACCAAATGACCTCGACCGTGCGGGCGCGGTTGCGCGACGGCGAAGGCGCGGTGGACCTGCTGCGCACCGTATTTCCCTGCGGCTCGATCACCGGCGCGCCCAAGATCCGCGCGATGGAGATCATCGACGAGATCGAGCAGTCCGAGCGAAAGTTATACTGCGGTGCGGTCGGACGGGTTGACGCGGGCGGCGATGCCGCTTTCAATGTCGCCATCCGCACCCTGTCGCTGGAGGGCTGCGGAAACGGACAGGCCCACATGGGCGTCGGTTCGGGCATCGTCGTGGACTCGCGGCTGGACGATGAATGGGCCGAGTGTCTGGTAAAGGGAGAATTCGTGGCTGCTGCGAGCCGTGACGTGCACCTGATCGAGACCATGGCCTTCGATCCGAAGATCGGGGTCCCCTTGATCGAGTTTCACCTTCAGCGATTGAAGGACAGCGCGCTGGCGCTGGGCTTCGATCTCGACCGTCATGCGCTGCGCAACCACATCCAGGCCTTCTGCTTCCTCAATACCGAGCCGAAGAAGCTGCGCGTGCTCGTCGCGCAGAACGGGACGTGGGAAATCGACGGCAGCGACATGCCCGATGCGATGGACGGGCCGGTTCCGGTGTCGCTCACTCCGCTTCCCGTGCCACAGGGCGACTGGCGCCTGCGCCACAAGACGACCGACCGCGCATTCTACGACGATGCCCGCGAGGCCGCCGAGGCAGGCGGCGCGCGCGAAGTCGTATTCGTGCGCGAGGACGGACTTCTGACCGAGGGCAGCTTCACCAGCGTGTTCGTCGAACGGGACGGCAAGTACCTGACTCCCGCGCTTTCCGCTGGCCTGTTGCCGGGCGTATTGCGCGCCTCGCTGATCGAGGATGGGAAAGCGCAAGAAGCCGAGCTGACCGCCGATGATCTTGCAGACGGCTTCTTTATCGGCAATGCGCTGCGCGGGCTGATGCCGGCCCGGCTTATCTGACGGGCCATTGCCATGACCGAACCCCGCCTGTCCGCCGCCCTGCAGCGGATAGCCCCTTCGCAGACCACCGCGATGACCGACCGCGCGACCGAATTGCGCGCGCAAGGCCGCGACATCATCTCGCTCTCGGTGGGCGAGCCGGACTTTGACACCCCCGCCCACGTGGTCGAGGCGATGAAGGCGGCGCTGGACGCCGGGCAGACCCGCTATACCTCCGTCGGTGGCACCGCCGCGATGAAGCGGGCCGCGGCGCTCCATTTCGAACGCGACCTCGGCATTGCGACCGACACCGCGCACGTCACGATCAGCGCTGGTGGCAAGCAGGCGATCTTCCACGCGCTTATGGCGACGATCGACCCGGGCGACGAAGTCGTGATCCCCGCGCCGTGGTGGGTGTCCTATCCCGAAATCGTGCGCTTTGCGGGCGGGACCGTGGTTACCCTGCCGACGCAGCCCGAAAACGGCTTCCGCTTTTCCGCCGCAGAGCTTGAGGCTGTCATCACGCTCAAGACGCGCTGGCTCCTGATGAACAGCCCCGGCAACCCGACCGGCGCGGTGTTCACCGCAGAAGACCTGACCGCGATTGCCGAAGTGCTGGACCGCCACCCGCAGGTGCTGGTGATGAGCGACGATATCTATGCGCCGCTCACCTACACCGGCGCGCCTCATGCGACACTCACCGCGCTGCGCCCCGATCTGGCGGACCGCGTTCTGACCGTCTCGGGCGTATCGAAAAGCCATGCGATGACCGGCCTGCGCATCGGTGTCGCAACCGGCCCCCAATGGCTGATCCGCGCGATGGAAAAGCTGCAATCACATTCGAGCGGCAACCCCTGCTCGATCAGCCAGGCGGGCGCGGTTGCCGCGTTCGAAGGGCCGCAGGACTTCCTTGCCGACTGGCGAGAGACATTCCGCCGCCGCCGCGAGCTTGTCGTCGCGCGCGTCAACGCCATTCCCGGCCTGTCGACGCCGGTACCGCAAGGCGCGTTTTACTGCTTCATCGACGCCGCGCCGCTGATCGGCGATAAAGTCGCCGACGATGGCGCATTGGCGCTGCACCTGCTCGAACACGGGGTCGCGGTCGTCGCCGCCTCGGCCTTCGGGGGCACGCATTGTGGTCTCGCGGGTTTCCGTATCAGCTTCGCCGCCAGCGAAGCGCAATTGACCGAAGCGATGGACCGCATCGAGAAAGCCGTAGCCGCCCTATGACTATCCCCATTCTCTACGAAGACGGCGAAGCGCTCGTCATCGACAAGCCTGCCGGCCTGCCGATCGAACGGCCCCGCGCTGGCGGACGCAGCCTTGAAGATCATCTCGAGGAGCTGAAGCTCGGCTTCCAGCGCCCGCCCGTGCCGGTCCACCGGCTCGACACAGATACCTCGGGCTGCCTGCTGCTGGCGCGCAATCCGAAGGCCCTTAAGCGCTTCAACAAGGCGTTCGAGGACCGGCAGGTCGAGAAGGTCTATCTCGGCGTATTGGCCGGAACCGTGGCCGAGGATGAGGGCGAGATCGCGCTGTCGCTATCGAAGATCAGCAGCAAGGACGCTGGCTGGCGCATGATCGCTGCGAAGAAGGGCAAGCCCTCGCTGACCCACTGGCGCAAGCTGGACGAGAAGGACGGGACGACGCTGATCGAGTTCCGGCCCGAGACCGGCCGCACGCACCAGATCCGCATTCACGCGCTGGCGGGCCTTGGCGCTTCGCTGCTCGGCGATCCGATCTACGGCACCGGAAAGGGAGCGCCGCGCACGATGCTCCATGCCAGCGGGCTGGTCGTTCACCGCGAAGGCAAGCCGCCGATCGAGGCAAGCGCACCGCTGCCCGCCGATTTCGCGCGGCTCGGCTTTGCCATTCCCGACGCGACAGGTGCCTGAAGAACAGGACGCACTGGTGGCGCGGGCCCATGCCCTCGCCGAAGAACGGTTCGTCGCCGCGTCCGGACCGGGCGGGCAGAACGTCAACAAGGTGGCGACGGCAGTGCAGCTGCGCGTCAACATCTACAAGCTGGGCCTGACGCCGAAAGTGTTTCACCGGCTGAAGGCTCTGGCGGGAAGCAAGGTTTCGGCCAGCGGCGATCTTATCATCGATGCACGCCGTTTCCGCACGCAGGAACAGAACCGCTCCGACGCGCGGGACCGGCTGGCCGAACTGCTGAGAGAAGCGCAGATCGAACCGAAGAAGCGCGCCAAGAGCCGCGTGAACCGCGTCGGCAAAGTGCAGCGTCTGAAACAGAAAAAATCGCGCGGCGAGGTGAAGGCCGGACGCGGGCGCGTAACCCGCTGGGACTAGTCGGGAGCGGTCTCGCTCTCCGTTGCTACCGGCGTTTCGGCGGGCAGCATTTCCGCCGCTTCGGACAGGACCTGTTCCTCGTCCGCGGCTGGCGCAGCCGCAGGTTCCGGCTCCCCGCCGCAGGCCGCAAGACACAGCAGGCCCACGGCGGGAAGCACGAAACGCATCGCTCTTACTCGGCCATCGCCGCTTCGAGATCGGCCGCAGCATCAGCCGCCGCATCGGCAGCGTCGTCAGCCGGAGCGGTCGTTTCCTCGACCACCGGAGCATCGCCCATTTCGTCGGCCATTTTGGCATCGACGGCGGGATCTTCGTCCATGCCGGGCTGCGTCATCACTTCGTCGGCGGGCATTTCGACGGTATCGGCTTCTGCCGGTGCGTCCGGATCGTCGGTCGAGCCGCAAGCGGACAGGGCAAAGGCCAGCGAGGCCGCGACGAGTGCAATCTTCTTCATGGGTTCCCTCCATGTGGCGGAAATAAGGCGACCTTCCTAGGCGAAGCCCGCCCCGCCCGCAATCGCAACCGGACGGAGACGAGAGGCATTCCGTCGCACCGTTGCAAACATATAAAGCTTTCTTTATATGCCCTCTCCACGATGACCGTGCACGACCTCATCAGCGCTCTCGACGATCCCACGCGCCTGCGGCTTTTGCGCCTGCTTGCGCGCATGGAACTGGCCGTGGGCGAACTGGCCGACGTGCTGGAACAGAGCCAGCCGCGCATTTCGCGCCACGTCCGTATCCTGACCGAAGCGGGCCTCATTGAAAAGCGCAAGGAGGGCAGCTGGGTCTTCCTGCGTGCCACCGGTCACGACGATGACGGCATGGCCGCGCGCGCCGAAGACCTGCTTGCCGCGGCAGAGGACGAGGACGCGGCCTTTGCGCAAGTTTGCGCCGCCGACCGCGCCCGCCTTGCCGCGATCCGTTCTGCGCGCGAGGAAACGGCAGAGAAATACTTCGCCCGCCATGCCGATGAGTGGGACCGGCTACGCTCACTGCACAGCCCCGATGGCGCGGTGGAGGCTGAGCTGACCCGCCTGCTCGGTGTTGCCGACGCGCATGACGATCCGGCGCCCTTGGGCCGGTTGCTCGATATCGGCACCGGCACGGGCCGCATGGCCGAGCTTTACGCGCCGAGCGCGCAGCACGTCGCGGCCATCGACAAGAGCCCGGAAATGCTGCGCATCGCCCGCGCACGGCTTCAGCACCTGCCGCCTGCGCGCCTGTCGCTGCTACAGGGCGATTTCCTCGAACTGCCTTTCGAGGCGGAGAGTTTCGACACGGTCCTGTTCCACCAGGTCCTGCACTATGCGCAGGCGCCCGAGCGCGTGCTGGCCGAAGCCGCGCGCGTCACGAAGCCGGGTGGCCGCATCGCCATCGTCGATTTCGCCGCCCATGCGCGCGAAGATCTGCGCACCGAACAGGCCCATGCCCGCCTCGGTTTCACCGACACGCAGATGCAGACGCTGCTCGAGGGTGCAGGATTTGCACCCATCGAGGACAGCGCCCTTTCCGGTTCCGAGTTGACCGTCCGCATCTGGACGGGCAGGCGGACCTCGTCGCTCCACCGCCTTTCCGCGCGCACCGACACCAGAAGAAAAGCCAGCAAATGACCCAGTCTCAGTCCACTGCAACAGGCCTTCCGGGCCTGCCCCTGTTCGCCGACCTTCCCGGCGACGTGAATGTCAGCTTCGAATTCTTCCCGCCCAAGACCGAGAAGATGGAAGCGCAGCTGTGGGACGCGGTCGAGAAGCTGGCCCCGCTGAACCCCGCGTTCGTGTCGGTCACCTATGGCGCAGGCGGGTCGACCCGCGAACGCACGCACGCCACCGTGTCGCGGATCATCAAGGAAGCGAAACTGCCTGCCGCCGCCCACCTCACCTGTGTCGAGGCGAGCAAGGCCGACATTCGCGCCGTGGCCGAACAGTACTGGGAAGAAGGCGTGCGCCACATCGTCGCGCTGCGCGGTGATCCGACAACACCGGGCGGCAAGTTCGAGCCGCACCCCGACGGCTATGCCAGCGCCGCCGAACTGGTCGCAGGGCTGAAGGAAATCGCGCCGTTCGAAATCAGCGTCGCGGCCTATCCCGAGACCCACCCCGAGGCGACCTGCCCGCAGGCGGACATCGACAACCTGAAGCGCAAGATCGACGCAGGCGCGGACCGGGCGATCACGCAGTTCTTCTTCGCGCCCGAATGCTTCCTCGAATTCAGGGAAAAGCTTGTCGCAAACGGCATCACGGCGCCGGTCCTTCCCGGTATCCTGCCGGTGTCGAACGTCGCGCAGACGCGCAAGATGGCGGCGATGTGCGGAGCGGCGATCCCCGACTGGATGGACCGCCTGTTCGAAGGGCTGGACGAACGCCCCGGCGCGCGCAAGCTGGTCGCGGCGACGATCGCGGCGGAGTTCTGCCGCGCGCTCTATGCAGGCGGCGTGCGCGACTTTCACTTCTACACGCTGAACCGCGCGGACCTGTCCTACGCGATCTGCCACCTGCTGGGCATGCGCCCGACTGGAGAGCATGCATGACCCTCATTCCATCCAAGGCCCGCGCCCTTTTCGAAGCGGAAGCGGCAAAGCGCATCCTCATCACCGACGGCGCATTCGGCACGCAGATCCAGACGAAAGGTCTGGTCGAAGCCGACTACGCAGGTGATCTGGGCCTCTCTCACGAGCAGAAGGGCAACAACGACATCCTCGCGCTCACGCGTCCGGACGTGCCGGAATCGATCCACCGCGCCTATTTCGAGGCCGGTGCCGACATTGCCGAGACCAACACCTTCAGCGCGAACAAGATCAGTCAGGCCGACTACGGCGCGGAAGCGCTGGTCGGCGACATCAACCGGCAGAGCGCGGCGCTCGCACGCCGCGTCGCTGACGAGTTCGAGGCAAAGGACGGGCGCCCGCGCTTCGTCGCCGGCGCCATCGGGCCGACGAACAAGACGCTCTCGCTCTCGCCCGACGTGAATGATCCCGGCTACCGCGAGATCGATTTCGACTACCTGACCGAGGTTTATCGCGAACAGGCCGCCGCGCTGGTCGAGGGCGGTGCCGACTTCATCCTGATCGAGACCGTGTTCGACACGCTGAACGCCAAGGCGGGAATCATGGCCGTGAAGCAGCTTGAGAAAGAGCTGGGCCGCGAAGTGCCGATCATGCTTTCGATGACGCTGACCGACCTTTCGGGCCGCAACCTGTCGGGCCACACGGTCGAGGCGTTCTGGTACGCGGTGCGCCATGCGAAACCGCTGACCGTCGGCCTCAACTGCAGCTTCGGCGCGACGCAGCTTCGCCCGCACGTGAAGTCGCTTTCGCAGATCGCCGATACCTACATCATGATCTATCCCAATGCGGGCCTGCCCAACGAACTGGGCGAATATGACGAAATGCCCGACACGACGGCGGGCTTCGTCCACGAATGGGCGATCGCGGGGCAGGTCAACGTGCTGGGCGGCTGCTGCGGCTCTTCGCCAGCACACATAGCCGCGATGGCGAAAGCGGTGGCGGACGTGCCGCCGCGCAAGCTGCCGACGCTTGAAACCAAGACCCGCCTTGCGGGCCTCGAACCCTTTATCATGGCCGCCTGATGACTGATTCCGCTTCCTCCTCCCGCTTCGTCAACATTGGCGAGCGCACCAACGTCACCGGCTCTGCGAAGTTCAAGAAGCTGATCATGGCGGGCGACTATCCCGCCGCCGTCGAAGTCGCGCGCCAGCAGGTCGAGAACGGCGCGCAGGTGATCGACGTCAACATGGACGAAGGCCTGCTCGACGCGGTCGAGGCGATGACCACGTTCCTGAAGCTGATAGCCGCCGAACCCGACATCGCGCGGGTGCCGGTGATGATCGACAGCTCGAAATGGGAAGTCATCGAGGCGGGCCTGAAGTGCGTTTCGGGCAAGCCCATCGTGAACTCGATCTCGATGAAGGAAGGCGAAGAGCCGTTCCTTGAACATGCGCGCAAATGCATGGACTACGGCGCGGCGGTCGTCGTCATGGCTTTCGACGAAACCGGTCAGGCCGACACGAAACAGCGCAAGGTCGAGATCTGCAAGCGCGCCTATGACCTCCTGACGGGCATCGGCTTTCCGGCAGAGGACATCATCTTCGACCCCAACGTCTTCGCCGTGGCTACGGGGATCGAGGAGCATGACCGCTACGCCCTCGACTTCATCGAGGCGGTGGCCGAACTGCGCGAGCTTTGCCCGCACGCGCACTATTCGGGCGGGCTTTCCAACCTCTCGTTCAGCTTCCGCGGAAACGAGACGGTGCGCCGCGCGATGCACTCGGTCTTTCTCTATCACGCGATTCCGGCGGGCCTCGACATGGCCATCGTCAACGCGGGCCAGCTCGACGTCTACGACCAGATCGAGCCGAAACTGCGCGAGGCCTGCGAGGACGTCATCCTCATGCGCCGCCCTGATGCAACCGAACGCCTGATCGAACTTGCCGAAAGCTACAAGGGGAAGTCGGTCGAGGCCGAGAAGCAGGCGGCCGAATGGCGGTCCTATCCAGTTGAGAAACGGCTGGAGCATGCGCTGGTCAAGGGCATCGACGCGCATATCGTCGACGATACCGAGGAAATGCGCGCTGCGATTTCGGATGCCGGTGGCCGCCCGATCGAGGTGATCGAAGGCCCGCTGATGGACGGCATGAACGTCGTCGGCGACCTCTTCGGCAGCGGCAAGATGTTCCTGCCGCAAGTCGTCAAATCCGCCCGCGTCATGAAAAAGGCCGTCGCGCACCTCATCCCCTTCATCGAGGCGGAGAAGGAAGCCGGCGCCAAGGCCAAGGGCCGCATCATCATGGCGACCGTGAAGGGCGACGTTCACGACATCGGCAAGAACATCGTCGGCGTGGTCCTGCAGTGCAACGGCTACGAAGTGATCGATCTTGGCGTCATGGTGCCGTGGTCGACCATCCTCGAAGCCGCGAACGAGAACGATGCCGACATCATCGGCCTCTCGGGCCTCATCACCCCCTCGCTGGACGAGATGGTGACCGTGTCGGAGGAAATGCAGCGCGCCGGAATGACCATTCCGCTGCTGATCGGCGGCGCGACGACGAGCAAGGTGCACACCGCGCTGAAGATCGATCCGGCCTACGAAGGTCCGGTGATCCACGTCCTCGACGCCAGCCGCGCGGTCGGCGTCGCCTCGCAGCTCCTCTCCGACACGCAGCGCGACGGGTTCGTCGGCTCCACTGCGGACGAGTACGAAAAGGTCCGCGAAGCCCGCGCCAACAAGGGGCAGAGCGCCTTGCTCCCCCTTTCCGAAGCGCGCGAAAACGGGTTCGAGGCGGACATGGCGCTGAAGGCCCCTGCCCCCGCGCAGCCCGGTGTCCACGTTTTCGAGGACTGGGACCTTGCCGATCTGGTCGAGACGTTCGACTGGACCCCGTTTTTCCGCGCCTGGGAACTGGCAGGCAATTATCCGGCCATCCTCGACGACGAAATCGTGGGCGAATCCGCGCGCAATCTCTTTGCCGATGCAAAGGCGATGCTGGACAAGATCGTCAGCGAGAAATGGCTGACGGCCAAGGGCGTCGCAGGCTTCTGGCCCTGCAAGCGCGATGGCGACGATGTTCTCCTGGACGACGGCACGCGCCTACCCTTCCTCCGCCAGCAAGTGAAGAAATCGCGCGACCGCGCCAATTTCTGCCTTTCCGACTTCATCGACCCGGCAGGCGACTGGATCGGCGGCTTCGCGGTCTCGATCCACGGCATCGAGCCGCACATCGAACGCTTCAAGGCCGCGCACGACGACTATTCGGACATCCTGCTGAAGGCGCTGGCCGACCGTTTCGCCGAGGCTTTTGCCGAACGCCTGCACCAGCATGTCCGAACGAACCTGTGGGGTTATGCAGACGGCGAACAGCTAACCAACGAAGCCCTGATCAAGGAAGAGTATCGCGGCATCCGCCCTGCCCCCGGCTATCCGGCCTGCCCCGACCACTCGCTGAAGCCCGTGCTCTTCGACCTGCTGTCCGCGCAGGACAACACCGGCATCACCCTGACCGAGAGCCACGCCATGCTGCCCACCGCGGCGGTCAGCGGGTTCTACTTCGCGCATCCGGACAGTCAGTATTTCGGCGTTGCCCGCATCGGGCGCGACCAGCTTGAGGACTATGCCGCCCGGCGCGGTGTCGACGTGGCGGTGGCCGAACGCTGGCTCAGGCCCAATCTAGACTGATGTTGCCCAACGCCGCGCCCTCGGTGTAAGGGCGCGGCAAAGCACGAACACCTGAACAATCGAGGATCAGCGGCAATGGCCGGCCATTCCAAATTCAAGAACATCATGCATCGCAAGGGCGCGCAGGACAAAAAGCGCTCTGCCATGTTCTCCAAGCTTTCGCGCGAGATCACCGTGGCCGCCAAGATGGGCGCGCCCGATCCCGACATGAACCCGCGCCTGCGCCTGGCCGTGAACAACGCCAAGGCCCAGTCGATGCCCAAGGACAACATCCAGCGCGCGATTGACAAGGCATCGGCCAACGAAGGCGATGACTACGAAGAAGTCCGCTACGAAGGTTACGGCCCGGGCGGCGTCGCGCTGATCGTCGAGGCGCTGACCGACAACCGCAACCGCACCGCCACCAACGTGCGCACCGCGTTTTCCAAGAACGGCGGCAACCTTGGCGCATCGGGCGCGGTTGCCCACGGCTTCGAACGGCTCGGCATGATCGAGTATCCGGCCAGCGTCGGCGACGAGGAAAAGGTCCTTGAAGCCGCGATCGAAGCCGGGGCGGACGACGTTGAATCGAGCGATGACGGACACGTCATCTGGACCCAGATGGAAGCTCTTCACGAAGTCTCGACCGAGCTGGAAAAGGCACTGGGCGAGGCGGAGAACGTCAAGCTGGCGTGGAAGCCCAACATCACTGTCGATTGCGACGAAGGCACTGCGCAGACCCTGCTGAAGCTGGTCGACGCGCTTGACGACGACGACGATGTCCAGACCGTCTGGGGCAACTACGAGATCTCCGACGAAGTCATGGAAAAGCTCGACGCCTGAGCGTTCGGGCGTGCTGGTCCTCGGCCTCGATCCTTCGCTCACCTGCACCGGCTGGGGCGTGATCCGGGTCGACGGACCGCGCCTGTCGCACATCGCCAACGGCCAGATCGCGACCGACAACAAGGCGCATCTGGCCGCGCGGCTGCACCACCTGCACGATGCCGTCTATGCCGTGATCGGGGCCTATTCCCCCGATGTCGCCGCGGTCGAGGAAGTCTTCGTCAACAAGAACCCGCACTCGACGCTGAAGCTGGCGCAGGCCCGCGGCAGCGTGCTGGCCGCCTGCGGGCGCGGGTCGATCCCCGTTTTCGAACACGCCGCGACACTGGTGAAAAAGTCGGTCGTCGGCACCGGCGCTGCCGACAAGACGCAGGTCCAGGCGATGCTGCGTGTCCTGCTGCCCACCGCCAAAGTGCAGGGCGCGGACGCCGCCGATGCGCTCGCCGTCGCCATCGCGCACGCCCATCTGGGCAAGCATTAAGCCGAACGGCTGAAACACTTGGGCGCTCTCGCGCGTTGGAAGTTCATCCTTCCATCCGTGTCGCGAAAAGAGAGTCCCCCAATGCGCAAAGCACCCGTCGTCACCGCAGCCCTTGCCACCGCCGTCCTGGTGTCCGGTTGCACCGCCAGCCGCTACCAGATTTCCGACGCGCTGCAGCGCTATGGCCTGTCGTCGAGCGAGGCGGGATGTGCATCCGAATTCCTGCGCGGCGAACTTAGCACGGGCCAAGTCAATCGGCTCAGCGACGCCGCGCGTTACTACAACGCCGACGGTCCGCTGACCTTCGGCTCCCTCTTTGCCGTCGCGACCAGCCTTGATGATCCCGAAGTCGCGCTGAAAGTCGCCGGGGCCGCTGCCGCGTGCGGCCTTGTTGCCGACGTTCCGATCCCGGGGCTCTGATGGCTGAACCCGACGACAAGGCATGGATGACCAAAGCCATCGAACTCGCGGTCGAGGCCAAGGGGACAAACCCCGCCGACACCCCGATCGCCGCGCTCGTCGTCATGGACGGCAAGCTGGTGGCAAGCGGGGTGAACCGGACGGCAGAGTGCTGTGACGCGACCGCCCATGCCGAAATCGTCGCCCTGCGCGCCGCAGGTCAGGCCGCGGGCGAGATGCGGGTCGAGGGCGCGACGCTCTATTCCACGCTGCAGCCTTGCGGGATGTGCACGATGGCCTCGATCTGGGCGGGCGTGTCGCGGGTGGTGTTCGGCGCCGGCCGCGATGACGTCCACGAGATGTATTTCGAGGACCGGCACCTCTCGACGCTCGACTTCATTGCCGATGCCTACAAGGACGACCTGACTCTGACCGGCGGCGTGCGGGCCGACGAATGCGCCCCGCTATATTTCCGCCCGTGGGACGACGTGCCCGAAGAGCTTCAGGGCAACGACTGATCATATCGGATTGATCTCAGGGGATAGGCGGGGGCCGTCGGTTTGCGCGCCTGCGCCCATGCGCTAGCGTCCCCACATGATCGCGAAACTATCGGGAAGGCTGGACGAAACCGGGCTCGACTGGGCCGTGATCGATGTCGGCGGCGTCGGCTACCTCGTCCATTGCAGCGCCCGCACGCTCACCGCGCTTGGCGAAAAGGGTGAGGCCTGCACTGTCTATACCGACTTGCAGGTCAGCGAGAACGACATGCGCCTCATTGGCTTTGCCAGCGGAGGAGAGCGTGACTGGTTCCGTATGCTGACGCTGGTGCAGGGCGTCGGCAGCAAGGTCGCGCTTGCCATCCTCTCGGCCCTCAGCACCGAGGAACTGCAGCGCGCCTGCGCCAATGGCGATGCCAAACAGGTCGCCCGCGCCAACGGGGTCGGCCCGAAACTGGCGGCGCGTATCGTCAACGAATTGAAGGACAAGGCCGGCGGCCTGCCCAGCGCACCTTCGGCAGGCGGCGGCATGGTCAGTCCCGCTGGCGGGTCGAGCGCGGACGCGGTCTCGGCGCTCGAAAACCTTGGCTTCAAGCCAGCGCTGGCGGCAGAAGCGGTCGCCCATGCCCAGGCTGAACTTGGCGCTGAGGCGGGCCTGAACGATCTGGTCCGCGTGGCGCTGAAGAAAGCGGCGGGATAGCTTCATGGTGCGCAAGATTGTCGTTGCGGTTCTGTTGCTGCTCGCCATCGCCGGTGTCTTGGTAATGGACGCGAAGCAGAAGAAAGATTGCGCCAATGACGGCGGCACCTGGGTCGGCGGATCGCAGCGCGGGGCCGGCTGCATCGGCGACGACAAGGGATTGCTATGAGGATTTTCGCTCCGCTAACCGCTCTGGCCATTGCGATCACCGCAACGCCCGCCATGTCGCAGGACATGAGCAAGTTCGAAAAAGGCCCCGTCTTCACCGAATACGGCCCCCACGCCGCCGTTGAAAGCGACGTGACGATCCCGCAGGGCAGCTTCTTCAAGGTCGCCTTCGACGCATCGGACGCCGCCGAGGAAGGCAAGATCAACCGCAAGTTCGAAAGCCTGGCCCGCTTCATCAACATGCACGTCGCAAACGGCGTGCCCGAAAAGAACATCCACCTCGCCATCGTGCTTCACGGCGGGGCGGTGCAGGATGTCCTTTCGGACGAAGCCTATGGCAAGCGCCACGACGGCGCGGCAAATGTCAATGCCGACCTCGTCCGCCAGCTTCTCGCCCATAACGTGCGCTTCATCGTCTGCGGCCAGTCGGCAACAGCCAGCGGCATCGACAAGTCTGAATTGATGGAGGGCGTGGAAATGGCGCTTTCGGCGATGACCGCCCATGCCCTGCTGCAGCACGAAGGCTTCACCACCAACCCGTTCTGACGCCTGCCGAATGCCATCGCCAGCGTAGGCATTTGTTGAGGAATCGCCGCTACATCGGTCCCCGTGATGGTTATCAAAGGGTAGCGGACCGGCCGCGATGGACCTTGGCGACAAACTCTTCGGGCGGCTGAAGCCCGGGTACTACCTGCTGCTGTCCGTCATCGTGCTGACGGTCCTGTGGGCCGCGCGCCAGTCGGGGACGCCGGTGCTCGACATCGTGCCGAACCTCTGGGCCGATCCGCGTTTCCTCTTCTTCCTGAGCTTTCCGATCTACGGCTGGCTGTTCGTCGTGCTCTTCCGCCTGATGCGCAAGGGTTCGAAGCATCCCGCCGCCACTATCAGGCGCCTGCTGCGCCGCGACAAGTGGTGGCTGGTCCGCATGGTCGTGCTGCTGGTCTTCGTGCTGATGGCGGGCAAATGCTTCTCGCTTTTGAAGAACACGATCCCGCTGACGCTGAACTTCTATGCCGATCCGGCGCTGGTCGACCTCGAACGCACGCTGCTGGGTGGCAACGATGCCTGGGTCTATACCCACGCGGCCTTCGGCTCGGCCTTCGCGACCGAAGTGATCGACCGGATCTACACGCTGTTCTTCCCGATCTCCGCTGCGTTCTACATCTGGATGATCGCGTCGTGGGATACGCGCCTGCAACTGCGCGGCCTCTTGGGCTGCGTGTTCGTGTGGATCGTGCTGGGGTACATGCTGGCGACGCTGCTCTCGTCCTCCGGCCCCGTGTTCTATGAATACCACTATGGCCGCACCGACTTCGTGCCCCTGCTCGACCGGCTGAATGCCATTTCCGCCGAGCGGCACCTGATGGCCCCCGAAATCGCGAGCTGGCTGATCGAGAGCATGGGCAAGGGCGAGTTCGGCTCGGGCGTGTCGGCCATGCCGTCGATCCACGTCGGACAGGCGTTCCTGCTCTATCTCGTCCTGCGATATCGCATGGGGTGGAAGCACTGGATCAGCTGGTGCGCGCTGGCCTTCGTGACGGTGACGTGGATCGGGTCGGTCCACCTAGCCTGGCACTACATGCTCGACGGGTTCGTCTCGATCGTGCTGATTAGCATCGCGTGGCACTTCATCGGGCGGTTCGTGGATTACCTGTGGGCAAGGGACGACTTGCGCGCCCAAGCCGACTATACCCCGGTACTGGTTCCTCAATAGCCCGCGCGCCACTCGCGCGGCCAGCACAGGTGGACACGCGCGAGACATGGCGGAGCCTTCGCCCCTTCTGACCCCCGACCGCCAGCCGGAGGATCCGGACGCCGCGTTGCGTCCGAAATCGCTGCGCGAATTCGTCGGGCAGGAAGCGGCGCGGGAAAACCTGCGCGTCTTTATCGAGGCTGCGCGGGGCCGGTCCGAAGCGATGGACCATGTCCTGTTCTTCGGCCCTCCCGGCCTTGGCAAGACGACGCTGGCGCAGATCGTGGCCAAGGAACTGGGCGTGGGTTTCCGCGCCACCTCCGGCCCCGTCATCGCCAAGGCGGGCGACCTTGCCGCGCTTTTGACAAACCTCGAATCGGGCGATGTCCTGTTCATCGACGAGATTCACCGGCTGAACCCCGTGGTCGAGGAAGTGCTCTACCCCGCGATGGAAGACCGCGCGCTCGACCTCATCATCGGTGAGGGCCCCGCGGCGCGTTCGGTGCGGATCGACCTGCCGCCCTTTACGCTGGTCGGCGCGACGACGCGGCAGGGGTTGCTGACGACGCCGCTGCGCGACCGTTTCGGCATTCCGGTCCGGCTCAACTTCTACACGGTCGAGGAACTGGAAAAGGTCGTGACCCGCGCGGCGACGCTGCTCGGCCTCAAGATCGAACCCGACGGCGCGAGGGAAATCGCCCGCCGCGCGCGCGGTACGCCGCGTGTCGCAGGCCGCCTGCTGCGCCGCGTGCGCGATTTCGCCGATGTGGCGCGCAGCGATACGGTGACCCGCAAGATCGCCGACGATGCACTGACTAGGCTGGAAGTCGACAGCCTCGGCCTCGACGCGATGGACCGGCGCTATCTCCACATGATCGCCGACATCTACAAGGGCGGCCCCGTGGGCGTCGAAACGCTGGCGGCGGGCCTGTCCGAACCGCGCGACACGATCGAGGAAGTGATCGAGCCCTACCTGATCCAGCTCGGCCTCGTCGCCCGAACCGCGCGTGGCCGCTGCCTCAACGATCGCGGCTGGGCCCACCTCGGCCTGACCCCGCCCCGCTCGGCCATGCCGCAGGGCGGACTTTTCGAGGACTGATCACCCCCGAACGGGTGCCATCGGTCGCTCGTCGGATCGTCACGCCGGTTGTCGATAGCCCTGCCGCCGCCGTCGATGCGCATGCGACGATTGCCCTGAACTTTTGCTCTTCTTGTCATGCCGGGTGCCGCACCGCCCCGGCGCAACGCAAGGAGAAGCCACATGAAAACAATCAACTGTGCCCTTGCAGCCCTTTCGATGATGCTGGCATCGGGGTCTGCCATGGCGGCCGAGCCCAACGGGCGGACCGTCGAGATCGATATTGCCGGCGTGGACCTGACCGATCCGGAGCAATTTGAGCGCGTGAAGAAGTCGATCCGTTCGGCGATGCGCAAGGTCTGTTTCAGCCGCCACAACAACGTGCCCGCCGTGCTCGACGAAGAGGATGGTTGCCGCAAGCAAGCGCTGGATAACGCGATGCGACAGCTTGAGAAGAAACAAAGCGAGCAGGCCCGTGTCCTCCACGGGGGATAGCCGTGTTCCGGCGCTTCCAGCCACGCCCCCGGACAGGGTATCTCCGGAGGCGTGAATGCCGAAATCGTCATTGGCGAGGAGGCGGGTCGCCCCGTCCAGATCGACATGGAAGAGCTGCTTGCCACGCGCCTTTTGGTGCAGGGCAATTCCGGCTCCGGCAAGTCGCACCTGCTGCGCAGGCTGCTCGAAGAGAGCGCGGGCATGGTTCAGCAGATCGTCATCGACCCCGAAGGCGACTTCGTCAGCCTTGCCGACGAGTTCAGCCACGTCGTCGTCGATGCTGCATCCTATTCGCAAGGGGAGCTTGAGGCACTTGGCTCGCGCGTGCGCGAACACCGCGCCTCGGTCGTCCTCGCGCTCGAAGGGCTTGAGGTCGAGCAGCAGATCAAGGCCTGCGCGATCTTCCTCAACGCCCTGTTCGATGCCCCGCGCGAACACTGGTATCCCGCACTGGTCGTGGTGGACGAGGCGCAGATGTTCGCCCCTGCCGCCGCGGGCGAGATGGCCGAAGATACGCGCCGTCTGACACTTTCGGCGATGACCAACCTCATGTGCCGCGGGCGCAAGCGTGGTCTGGCTGGCATCGTCGCGACCCAGCGTCTGGCAAAACTGGCCAAGAACGTCGCGGCAGAGGCCTCGAACTTCCTGATGGGCCGCACGTTTCTCGACATCGACATGGTCCGCGCCGCCGATCTGCTAGGCATGGAACGCCGTCAGGCAGAGCGTATCCGCGACTTGCAGCGCGGCAGTTTCGTCGGCCTCGGCCCTGCCGTCAGCCGCCGTCCGGTCACGGTGAAGATCGGCCCTGTCCGCACCGGCAACAAGGCTGCGGTCTCGGGCCTGATGCCGCTTCCCGAAGCGCCGAAAGCCGACATGGCCGCGCTTTTGACCGACTCGCTGGTCGAGGAAGCCGCCGCCAAGGCCCCGCCGCCCCCGCCTGTCCGCACCGCGCCTCCGGCCAAGGACCTTGCCGAAACGATGGCGGACATGTCGCAAAGCCCTGCGCGTCAGGCCGCAGAACCGGTCGACCGGACCGAGGCGGTGTCTCTGATCCTTGCCGCGCTAGCGTCCGATCCGAAAAGCCCGTTCCAGCCTGCCAGCGCGCTTTACCAGGCATTCCTTGCCGGTTGCCGGTCCAAGGGCATCCACATCCCGCCGCTCGACCTCATCGGCTTCCGCCGCGAATTCGCCTGCGCGCTTGCGGGGCTGGACCGCGTTGACGAGGAGGGGCGCACGCGCCTGCTCTCGATCGCCAGCGACATTCCCGACGATGTCCTCTCCCCCTTCCTCGTCATCGCCCGCAGCGCGATGGAAGGCCGCGACGCGCCGGACGAGGAAGAACTCGCCCGCGCCTATGGCACCAGCTCGCCGGGCCGCGTACGGCGCTTGCTCGATCATTTCGAAAGGGAAGGCCTGATCGCGGTGCGCGAGATCTTCGGCGGCGCGCGCAAGATCACCGTCCCCGCGCTGGAAGCGGCAGCCTAGGCCGGTTCGGGGCGCATCGATCGCGCCATGTCCTTCAGCGTCTGACGGTCGAGCACGTCGAGAAACGCCTGCTTTGCCTGGTCCAGCGGATCGATCAGTGCGCAATCGCGGTTGATCGCGCAATTGGGACAGTCGGCAAGCTGCATCGACGGCTCCATCCGCCGCACGACGGCCCCGATCGTCACCTCCTCAGGGTCCCTCGCCAGCAACATCCCGCCGCCCCGCCCGCGCTGCGACTTGAGGTAGTCCGCCTGCACCAGCGCCTGCGCCACCTTGGCGACGTGGTTGTAGGAGACGCGGTGCAGTTCCGAAAACGCGGGAAGCGAGACCGGCGTATCCCCGCTGCGCGTCGCAGCGATGAGAAGGCGCAGGGCAAGGTCGGTGTGAAGCGTGAGCTGCATGGCCCGCGTGATAATGGGCTTGCACGAATCCTGCAACCATAATACCGGTATTATAGATACCACTTATGGGGGCTCATCATGCGTACCGTTTCGCAGCAGACTATCGAGATCGTCAAAAGCACCGCACCCGCGCTCGAACAGCACGGCGTTGCCATCACCACGCGTATGTACGAGCGCCTGTTCGAGAATGCTGAGGTGAAGGCCATGTTCGACGAGGCCGCACAGCGCAGCGGCGAACAGCCGAAGCGGCTTGCAGGTGCGATCCTTGCCTATGCGAAGAACATCGACAAGCTCGAGGTGCTTGGCCCGGCGGTTCAGCGCATGGTCGCTCGCCATGTCGAAACAGGGGTGCAGGCCGAACATTACCCGCTAGTCGCCGAAGCCCTGCTGCCCGCGATCCGCGATGTTCTGGGCGATGCGGCGACGGACGAAGTGCTGGGTGCCTGGGGCGAGGCATACTGGATGCTTGCCGATATCCTGATCGCTGCCGAAGCACAGACCTATGCGGACAACGCTGCGGCCTGATCGCGCCTACCGTTTCGGGTAAAAGGGGCCCCGCAAAGAAAAAAGGGCCCGGTCCTTCGCTGGACCGGGCCCCTTTTCGTATCGCCTGAGGCGCCGATCAGTCGGCGGCGAGCTTGCGCAGCACGTAGTGCAGGATGCCGCCGTTGTTGTAGTATTCGAGTTCGTTGGCCGTATCGATGCGGCAGAGAACTTCGAACGAGAACGTCGAGCCGTCCTTGCGAGTGACTTCCACGGTCACGTCCTGCTGCGGCTTGATGCCCGCAACGCCCTTGATCGTGAAGGAATCGTCACCCGTCAGGCCGAGGCTCTGGCGCGTGTCGCCGTTCTTGAACTGCAGCGGAAGCACGCCCATGCCGACGAGGTTCGAACGGTGGATACGCTCGAAGCTTTCGACGAGGACCGCGCGCACGCCCAGCAGGATCGTGCCCTTCGCCGCCCAGTCGCGCGACGAACCGGTGCCGTATTCCTTGCCGGCGACGACGATCAGCGGCGTGCCGTCTTCCTTGTGCTTCATGGCGGCGTCGTAGATCGCCATCTGCTCGCCGTTGTAGACGGTTTCGCCGCCTTCGACGCCCGGGACCATCTCGTTCTTGATGCGGATGTTGGCGAAGGTGCCGCGCATCATGACTTCGTGGTTGCCACGGCGCGAGCCGTAGGAGTTGAAGTCCGCCTTCGCGACCTGATGGTCACGCAGGTAACGGCCCGCGGGGCTGTCTTCCTTGATCGAACCGGCGGGCGAGATGTGGTCGGTCGTGACCGAGTCGCCCAGGATCGCCAGCGGCTTGGCCTCGATGATGTCGGAGACAGGCTCCGGCGTCATCGTCATGCCGTCGAAGTACGGCGGGTTGGCGACGTAAGTCGAGGTCGGGTTCCAGCTATAGGTTTCCGAACCTTCGACGTTGATCGCCTGCCAGTGCTCGTCGCCCTTGTAGACGTCGGCATAGCGGGCCTGGAACATCTCGCGGCTGATCGAACCGGCCATGAGGTCGGAGACCTCCTGGTTCGTCGGCCAGATGTCCTTCAGGTACACGTCGGTGCCGTCGCTGCCGGTGCCGATCGGGGTCTCGGTGATGTCCTCGGTCACGGTGCCCTTCAGCGCATAGGCGACGACGAGCGGCGGCGATGCGAGGAAGTTGGCGCGAACGTCGGGCGAGACGCGGCCTTCGAAGTTGCGGTTACCCGAAAGGACCGATGCGGCGACGATGTCGTTGCCGTTGATCGCCTTCGAGATCGGCTCTGCCAGCGGGCCCGAGTTGCCGATGCAGGTGGTGCAGCCATAGCCGACGAGATCGAAACCGATCGCGTCGAGGTGGTCCTGCAGACCAGCCTTTTCGAGGTAGTCGGTCACGACCTGCGAGCCCGGTGCCAGCGAGGTCTTGACCCACGGCTTGGGCGTCAGGCCCTTTTCGTGGGCCTTCTTGGCGACGAGACCGGCGGCAACCAGAACGCTGGGGTTCGAGGTGTTGGTGCAGCTGGTGATCGCGGCGATGACGACGTCGCCGTCACCGATGTCGTGATCCTTGCCGTCGACGCCGACGCGCTGGGCCGATGCCTTCTTGTAGATCTTTTCGAGATCGGTGTTGAACAGTTCGTCCACGCGGTCGAGCGCGACCTTGTCCTGCGGGCGCTTCGGGCCGGCAAGCGAGGGGACGACGCTGCCCATGTCGAGTTCGAGCGTGTCGGTGAAGACCGGTTCCGGGTTCGAGGGCGAGAACCAGAGGCCCTGTTCCTTCGAGTAGGCCTCGACCAGTGCGATTTCCTCTTCCGGACGACCGGTGAGGCGCATGTATTCCAGCGTCTTGTCGTCGACGCCGAAGAAGCCGCAGGTCGCGCCGTATTCGGGTGCCATGTTGGCAATCGTCGCACGGTCGGCGAGCGACAGCTTGGCAGTGCCTTCGCCGTAGAATTCGACGAAGCGGCCAACGACGCCCTTTTCGCGCAGCATCTGCACGCAGGTCAGCACGAGGTCGGTTGCGGTGATGCCTTCGGCCATTTCGCCGGTCAGCTTGAAGCCGACGACTTCGGGGATGAGCATCGAGACCGGCTGGCCGAGCATCGCGGCTTCCGCCTCGATGCCGCCGACGCCCCAGCCCAGAACGCCCAGGCCGTTGATCATCGTGGTGTGCGAGTCGGTGCCGACGCAAGTGTCAGGGTATGCCACGGCGGCGCCCGACGGGTCGTTCGACGTCCAGACGCCCTTGCCGATGTGTTCGAGGTTCACCTGGTGGCAGATGCCGGTGCCCGGGGGCACGGCGTAGAAGTTGTCGAGGCTCTTCGCGCCCCACTTGAGGAAGTCGTAACGCTCTGCGTTGCGCTGGTACTCAAGCTCCACGTTCTTTTCGAACGCCTTGGGGTGGCCGAATTCGTCGACCATGACCGAGTGGTCGATCACGAGGTTCACGGGAACCTGCGGGTTGATCTTCTGCGTGTCGCCGCCAAGCTTGGCGATCGCGTCGCGCATGGCTGCAAGGTCGACGACGCAGGGAACGCCGGTGAAGTCCTGAAGCAGGACGCGGGCGGGGCGATACTGGATTTCCGGGTGCGGGCCGGTGGGGTCGTTCATCCAGTCGACGATCGCCTTGGCGTCGCCTTCGCTGACGGTGAAGCCGTCATCCTCGAAACGCAGCATGTTTTCGAGGAGGACCTTGAGCGAGAACGGCAGGCGGCTGACGTCACCGAGTTTCTCACCGGCCTTCTTGAGCGAGTAGTAGGCGTATTCCTTGCCCCCGACGGTCATCGTCGAACGGGTGCCGAGCGTGTCCTTGCCGACTGCGGTCATGCGGTGCTTCCCCTTGGCTTACCGGTCGCGGGCGTACGGCAGGAGTGCCGATTCGGCCGCGTATCCGTGTTGCAATTGCTAACGTGCGAGGGCGCGATGCGCGCAGAACGGCGCTACGTCAAGGCAGCCTATTGTCGAATGAGCGCCGATTCCGCCCGATCCGCGGCTTTCGACTGTTCCGTCAGGCGTTTGCACCCCGGATGACTATCGATAGTTATAGCAACCTTGCATATTATAAGCACTGCTAATATCTGCGATGCCATGGACAGAAACATCGGCTATCTCGCCAACGATATCGGACGACTCTTCAGGAAGCGGCTGGATGTTTTCAGCCGCCCGGCAGGTGCCACGGGCGCGCAGGTGCGCGTTTTGCTCAGCATCAGGCGCAACCCCGGCCTCAACCAGTCGACTTTGGCCAACCTGCTGGAAGTCGAACCGATCACTGCAGGCCGGATGATCGACCGCATGGTCGCCGCCGACCTTGTCGAACGCCGCGCCGATCCGAACGATCGCCGCGCCTGGCGCATTCACATGACGGAGGAAGGCGAACGCCTGCTCAACCAGTTCGACGCGCCGATCACCGACATGCTGAATACGGCGCTTGAAGGACTGGACGCGGACGAACGCGTGACGCTGGAAGGCCTGTTGGGCCGCGTTCGCGACAACCTCGTTTCGGATGGCGACCGGAAAGCCGCCGTCAGCGACTGAGCCGGGCCGGCTGCCCGTCAGTCGATCGCGACAGAGGAGTGATAGGCGCCGCGGTGGAACAGCAGCGGCGTATCGCCGCCACAGATGTCGAGCGCTTCGACCCGGCCAACCACCAGCCAGTGATCGCCGATATCCTCGGTCCGCTCGATCGTGCAGTCGATCCACGCCAGCGCCTCGTCGAAAACGGGCTGGCCCGACGGGCTTTCGCCATGGGCGAGATCGAGGAACTTGTCCGGCGCGCGCGATGCAAACCGCTGGCACAAGGCCAACTGGTCCGAACCGAGGACATTGACGCAGAAACGCCCGGCCTTGGCGATGCCCTTGTAGCTGCTCGACCCCTTGTCCGGAAAGAACCCGACGAGCGGCGGATCGAGCGAGATCGAGGTGAAAGAACCGACGACCATGCCGGTCCGTTCGCCATCCGCGTCCACTGCGGTGATAAGGCAGACGCCCGTGGGATAGGCACCAAGGACATTTCGGAAATGGGTTGCATCGATCATGTCCGGCCTTTTGCCGAGGGCGGCGCGCAAGGTCAAACGCCCTGTCGGCCCAGTTCAGAATACCGAAAGCGGCGCTGGCGCATGGCGATGGAAACCCCTATGCGCTTCGGCGCGTTATTCCGGTGAAACGCGCGCCTTTTTTGGCGCTCAACCGCCGGCAGGAGCATTTGCACCCGTGTTGCCCCATATCCGCCTGACGACTACCAGCCTCGCCGCGATCGCGCTCGTCGCCTCGCCCGCCATTGCCCAGCAGGACATCCCGTCTGCGCAGCCGCAGAACGGCACCGTCTATGTCGGCGAAGGCCAGCTGCCCCAGCCCGCCCCGACGGCTCCTGCCCAGACCGCGCCCGCCCCGACCAGCACGCCCGGCGGAACGGTGTTCCAGTCGAGCCCGACGGTACAGACCGTGCCGACAGACTATTTCGCCACTGCCCCCGCATGGACGCAGGGACAGGCCGAAGCGCTGCTTGGCTATATCGCGAACCTCGGCAACGAGGGGCTGTTTCCCGCCGACTACACGCCTGCCGAACTGGAGGCCGCGATTTCGGCTGGTGATGGCGAGCAGCTGAACGAGGTCGCCACCCGCATCTTCACGATGGTCGCACTCGACTTGCGCGATGGCCGTACCGAAATGGACTCGCGCCGCCAGTGGTTCGTGCGCGATCCCGATGCCGAACGGCTGCCGATCAAGCCTCTGCTGGAAGAAGCACTGACCACCGGCGACATCATTGCCGCGCTGGATTCGCTGAACCCCGTTCACCCCGACTACGCGGTTCTGAAGCAGATGTTGATGGAAACGCCCGAGAGCGAGACCGAGAAGCGCGACAAGATCCGCATCAACATGGATCGCTGGCGCTGGCTCGCCCGCGATCTGGGCCGCAGCTATCTTCTCACCAACGTGCCCGAATATCAGCTGCGCCTGACGGTGAACGACAAGATCGTGCGGTCCTATCGCACCATCGTCGGCAAGCCCGGACGCACCAGCACGCCGCAGCTTGCCGAAACGGTCGAAGGCGTGATCTTCAACCCGACGTGGACTGTGCCGCAGTCGATCGTGGTCGGCGAAGGGCTTGGCGCGAAAGTGCTGAACAACCCGTCCTACGCCAAGGCGAAGAACTATAAGGCGTGGAAGAACGAGAGCGGGATGACCGTCGTCGTGCAGCAGCCGGGCCCGACCAATTCGCTGGGCATGATGAAGCTCGACATGCCGAACCCGCATGCGATCTTCCTGCATGACACGCCGGCCAAGAACCTGTTCGACACCGACAACCGCGCCTATTCGCACGGCTGCATCCGCACCGACCGCGCGCTGGAACTGGCGCTGACACTGGCGATGGTGCTGGGCGAAGTGCCCAAGGAAGAGGCGGTCGAGATTTCCAAGTCGGGCAAGTACACCAAGGTCCCGCTGAAAAAGGAAATCCCGGTATACATCACCTATTTCACGATGGCGCAGGACATCGACGGCGAGATGCGCAGCTTTGCCGACATCTACGGCCGTGACGAACCCGTGCTGGCAAGCTTCAAGGCCCCGCGCGTTGCCAAGGACGGCCGCCGCGTCACGGACGAGGAAGTCGTCGCGATCGAGAACCCCGGCCTTTGATCAACTTGCGCCCCGAACGTGAAAGCGAGAGGGGCGCGATTGCCGCCGTGATCACTGCCGCCTTTGCAGGGGCAGAGCATTCGGGCGGCAACGAAGCGCAAATCGTCGACGACTTGCGCGCCGCTGGCGATCTTTGCGTCTCGATCGTGGCGGTCGAAGGTGATGAGCTTGTCGGGCATGTCGCCATGTCGCCTGTCGTCATCGACGGGAACGACCACTGGTTCGGGCTTGGTCCTGTCAGTGTCCTGCCCATGCGGCAGGGCGAAGGGATCGGCGCGATGCTGATCGACCTCGCGCTCGAAACGGTGGCCGCCCAAGGCGCCTATGGCTGCGTCGTTCTGGGCGATCCGGAATACTACCGGCGCTTCGGGTTCAAGGCAGGGCTTGGCCCCACTTTCCCCGGCGCGCCGGAAGATGCGTTCATGGCCCTGCCGATGACAGGCCGCGTACCCAAGGGCGAGGCACGCTATGCGCCTGCCTTTTATCGTGATTAATTGACCGACGACCCCAGCCGCAGGCTGCGCGGTGCGGACAGCGACATGCGGAAGCCCTCTTCGGGATAGTCGACTTCGACCTTGGCATCGAAGGCAGAGGCCAGCCCTGCGTGAATGGTCCGCTGGCCAAAGCCCTGCCGCGTCGGCGCCACGACTTGCGGGCCGCCGCTTTCCACCCAGTCAAACCGGAAATCGCCTTCGGCTTCGGGATCATAAGCCCAGGTGACATCGATCCGGCCACCGGAACGCGAAAGCGATCCATATTTCACGGCATTCGTCGCCAGCTCGTGGGTCGCAAGGCAAAAGGCAACCGCCGACTGTTCGGACAAAAGCAGTTTCGGCCCTTCGAAGTTCAGCTGGTGATCGATCGAATAAGGCGCGAGCGTATCGACCAGCAATTGCCGCAGATCGGTATTCCCCGGCGACAGGGCCAGCGAATGCGCGCGTGCCATGGCCGAAAGGCGCCCGTCGAGCACTTTGCGGAACCGCTCCATGTCGGGGTTCGCTTTCAGCGTCGAATAGACCAGCGCGCCAATCGTGTTGATCAGGTTGCGCGTGCGATGCTGCAATTCGCCAACGATCAGTTCCTGCCCATCCTCGCGGCGGCGATAGGCAAGGATGAAGCCGCAAAGCTGCGCGTATTTTTCGGCGAGGCGGCGGGTCTGGTAATCGAGCGGGGATTGCGGGTCGTAGACGACAACGAACGTGCCCAGCACCGTCCCGTCACGCTGGGGGGCGGGGAAAGAGGTCATCGCGGTTATTCCGAACTTCACGCACATGTCGCGCCAGGCCTGCGCAAAGCGTTCGTCGGACGGCACGTGGGGGACATCGATGATTTCGCCATCGGCAACCGCGCGCGCGCAGCTTCCCGGCTTGTCCGCCACCTTGATACCGGCCAACGCGTCACCGAACGCAGGGCTGAGCGTGGGAAAGATGCCCGGCTCGAACGCCAGCGTCGTCCGGTCGATCGCGGTGACACCCGCGGTCGTGTGCGGGAAACGGTCCATGAAGTGATTGGCGATATCGGCGAGTATCTCGCTCGACGGATCGCCGTGAGCAACGCGGCTCAGGGCGTCGCTGCGCAGGCCTTCGAAAATTTCCATTTCATAACGGCTCCATCGTGGCGAAAGCCTGTCGAGCCTCCAGAATCCGCTGGCCAAAATTCGACGCGGACGATGCAACCAACTTAACACGGCGCTAATCGCCTTGATAGCGAAGTCTCAAGTCGCCTTTCCGGCGCTAACGGGCTGAAAACGCTGTCCTACACAGGCGCGGCCCGTCATGGTCGCTGCCGTTCTTTCAGATTGTCGGTATCGCCAGCACACCTGTCACCCTGACCGGAGGCGCAAAAACGTCCGAGTCGTGCGGGGTTGGGCCTGTTGGATGTGGGTTACAGGGTGTCACCTTTGTCACCCTGCTGGAGACGGGCTTCAGCCGAGGCCGAGCTTGTCCGCGTAAAGCAGACGCCCGCCGGACAAGTGCCAGAGCGCCTGGTTGAAGTCTTCCGGGCTCATCGCGAAACAGCCGTTCGACCGGCCCAGCTTGCCCCACTTGTCGATGTGCGAAGCGCGCGCATATTCGGCGGCGTGCATCACGATATAGCGCGGCAGGGCGTTGGAATTGGAATTGTCGAGCCCGCCGAGGCGGACCGACGTGCCGTACTTGCCCTTGTACCACTCGTACGTGACGTAGGACCCCTTGCTCGTCGCGTTGGAGCCCGGCGTGTTCGAAAACTCGTTGAGCCAGCCGTCGTGTTCAGGGTCCGAACCCTGGCCGTGGCTGACGAGGAAGCTCTGCACTTTGCCGGTTTCGACATTGGCGAAGTGGAAGCGGGGAATGGCCGAATGGACGCCGAAGTCGGCAATACCGGCAATGTCCTTGCGCCAGATCGCGTCGCCGGCGCGGTCCATCTCGCGCTTTGCAATGTCGAGGATGGCACGGTCACGCGGGGTCAGCGGGCTTGCAGCAGCAAAAACGCGGGTAGGCAGCGCGAGTCCCGCGCCCGCCGCAATCGCGCCTTTGAGAAGTGTCCGCCTGCTAGTCGTGTCCGTCATATGAAATGACATTTACCACAAATCAGCTTGCCATGCACTTAATCAAAAGACGCATCTGTCGCGGTTAATAGTCGGACAGGCTCATTCTCTCGTCCGCGATGGCCACGTTGGGGATGCGCGACAGGAAGCTCTGGCCCAGAAGCGTGATGTGCAAACCTTCGGGAATCACAACGGCATCAACATCGCGAACGTCGAAACCGCCCAGTTCCACGCGGTCGAGATGGACGGCAACGCCCACGACGTCCCCGCTCGCCCCGCGGCCGATGACCGACAGTTCGGAAGGGTGCCACGTAATGCCGATGGCGTCGGCATCGTCGGCCGTCAGCGCAATGACGCTGGCGCCGGTATCGACGAGGGAATTGACCTGCACGCCGTTGATCGACGGGGTCGCATAGAAATGCCCGTCGGACTGCCGTTGCAGCACCATTTCGCCCGACAAATAGTCGGACGCACCGGGCTGGGACGTCTGCATCTGGCTGGAAAGCGCGGCCTTTTCAGCGTCTTGCGGATTGGGAGAGCCACCGAAATTGTCCGGCATCATCGCGCCAAGGGCACACATGGAAGCGCCGAGTGCAAGGATGCCGCCGATCTTCATGCCCTCCACACTGGTGCGAAGGGCTGAAGATAGGGTAAATTTTCGGTGCTTTTCGGCCTACTCGGCAGGTTCGGGCCTATTCAGCAGGTTCGGGGCTGGGATCGGCCTGTCCCGCGTCACTCATGTCCGCCTCGATCTCGGCGGCTTTCGTTTCGACGAGGTTGACGATGTGATCGAGCATGTCGCCCGACTGGACATGGTGGTCGGTCACGCCCGACAGGTAGACCATGTGCTTTCCGTTGCCGCCGCCGGTAATGCCGATGTCGGTCTCGCGCGCTTCGCCGGGACCGTTGACCACGCAGCCAAGGACGGAGAGCGAAAGCGGCACCTTGATGTGCTGAAGCCGCTCTTCCAGCGTCTGGACGGTGCGTATCACGTCGAAGCCCTGACGCGCGCAGGACGGGCATGACACGACACGCACGCCGCGGGTGCGCAGGCCCAGCGATTTCAGGATCTCGAACCCGACGCGCACTTCCTGTTCGGGCTCTGCCGAAAGCGAGACGCGGATCGTGTCGCCGATACCGGCCCAGAGCAGGTTGCCGATGCCGATCGAGCTTTTGACCGTGCCGCCGATCAGGCCCCCTGCTTCGGTAATGCCGAGGTGCAGCGGGCAATCGACCGCGTCGGCCAGGCCCTGATAGGCCGCGACGGCAAGGAACACGTCGCTGGCCTTCACCGCGACCTTGTATTCGTGAAAATCGTGATCCTGCAGCAGCTTGATATGATCGAGCGCGGATTCGACCAGCGCCTCGGGGCAAGGCTCCCCGTACTTTTCGAGCAGGTCTTTTTCGAGGCTACCGGCATTCACACCGATGCGGATCGCACAGCCGTTCGCCTTGGCGGCGCGGACGACTTCGGCGACGCGCTCGCTCGACCCGATGTTGCCGGGATTGATGCGCAGGCACGCCGCGCCCTTGTCGGCGGCTTCAAGCGCGCGCTTGTAGTGGAAGTGGATGTCGGCAACGACCGGAATGTTCGACGCCTTCGTGATCTGGTCGAAGTTCGCTGTCGATTCCTCGGTGGGACACGACACGCGGATGATGTCCGCGCCCGCATCTTCGCAGCGGCGGATCTGGTCGATCGTCGCGGCCACATCCTCGGTCGGCGTGTTGGTCATCGTCTGCACGGTGATCGGGGCATCGCCGCCCACGGGCACCTTGCCGACCATGATCTGCCGGCTCTTGCGTCGCTCGATCGTGCGCCAGGGGCGGATCGCGTTCATATGCTTGATCGTCTTCCTGAATTTCGTGTCCGGACGATGCGGAACGGATGGGCCCTGCCGCCCGTTCCATGCGCCCTGCCATATGCTCTTACGGCCAGATGGGGATTCCCCTAGCAGTTTTTCAGGGCAGTATGAAATTGCCCCGACAACCTGCATAGATAGGCGCCATGACAGCGACGCGACACGATAACCATCCCGGCCACGGCAGCATCCTCCTGACCGATGACGTCGCCGGGGACGAGGCGCTGCTTTTCGGGCGCGTGCTCGACGGCAAGGGCGGCGGCAGGCCCGTGACCTGGGCAGAGGCCCGCGAATGGTCCCCCGGTGCGAACGACGAGATCATCTGGATGCACTTGTGCCGCAACCAGCCCGGTATCCAGGAATGGTTGGAGGCGACTTACGAGATTCCCGAACCGACGGCGGAACTGCTGGTATCGGACGAAACCCGCCCCCGCGCCTTCCGCGAGGCCGATACGCTGGTCGCGACGCTGCGCGGCATCAACTTCAACCCGAATGCAGAGCCTGAGGACATGGTCTCGATGCAGTTGTGGAGCGACGGCAAGCGCGTCATCACGCTGCGCCGCCATCCGCTGCAGACGCCTCGCGACACGCTGGCCCAGATCGACATGGGCCGCGGGCCGACCGATGCCGGATCGCTGATTACCTCGCTGACCGAACAGATGATCGCGCGGATGAGCCGTTCGATCATCGACATGAACGAACATATCGATGAACTGGAAGAGGCAGACCTCGACGGCGATACCGAGCCGCTGCTGGAAAAGATCGCGACGATCCGGCGCAACTGCCTTGCCCTCAAACGCCACATGAGCCCGCAGCACGAAGCGTTCGAACGGATCAGCCGCGAAGCACCGGCCTGGTTTGAAGATCATGACCGGCGCGAGATCGCGGAAACCATCGACCGGCTTTCCCGCTATCTCGACGATATCGACATCTCCAAGGAAAGCGCCGTCGTGCTGCAGGACGACATTCGCGCCCGCGCCGCAGCACGATCCGAACGCACCAGCTACCTGCTGACTATCGTGGCCGCCGTTTTCCTGCCGCTGGGCTTTCTGACCGGCCTTCTGGGCATCAACGTCGGCGGGATGCCGGGGGCCAGCGATCCCAATGCCTTCTGGGAAGTCGTCGCGCTATGCGGTGCGATCCTGATCATGCAGTTCGCGCTCTTCTGGCGCTGGAAGTGGTTCTGAGCCTCTAGCCCGCCGCATAAGTGCCAATACCTAAGGCGGCCCGCCCGCAGGATTCATCGGCTGCTGCCATTCCTTCTGCCCAATGTGGGGTAGAAGGAATCTGGCAAGATAAAGGAACTGCTCGCCATTCCCATGGTGGTGCTGGCGATTGCGGTGATTCCGACACTCGAGTTTGCAGGCGAAGACGGGGGGATCGTCAGCCGGGAAACGACGAGTTCGATGGAATCGCTGTGGATCGACGTGGAGAACACCGACACCGCTGCGCGCCGGTTCACCGTGCGCGTGGCCGCACCGGGCAGCGATGCACCGGTAAGCGGTGTGCGCGTGCTGCCCGACAATGCGCCGGAATTGAGCGGGGGCGAGAACCGGCGGGTGCTGGTGGTGTTCCAGGCGATGCGTCCCGGCGAACTGCGCGAGGCCGAGGTATGCTACGCCCCCGAAGTCCGGCCGCAGGACGCGACCTGCACCCACTTTGCGATCAGGCGGCTTTGATCTTCTTGAGCTTCAGTTCGTAGAGCAGTTCGTCATCGCGGTGATTGCCGACCCAGAAGTCGATGTCGGCGATCTTTTCGAAGCCAAAGCGTGCGTAGAACCGCTGCGCATCGTGGTTTTCGGCCCAGACTGAAAGCTGGATGGCGTCGGCCCGGCGGCTGCGCGATTCTTCCATCGCCCAATCCATCAGTGCAGCACCGATGCCGCGGCCGGTGTAGCGTGGATCGGTGTAGAGCTGCGACAGCGCGATCGGGCGCTTGGCATCGCCGTGATCGCCGAACTGCGCGCCTTCGACCAGCTTGCAGTAGCCCACCAGCTTGTCGCCCTTCACCGCAAGGCGATAGGCGACGCGGCGGTCCGCGATCTGCTTGGCGATCTTTTCCGGCGAGTGCGCGGAATGGAGGAAATTGGCGAGGTCCTCCGGCTTGTAGAGATGGCCGAAGGCTGCGTCGAAACTGGCGCGGCCCAGCGCGACAAGGGCGTCGCGGTCTTCGGGCAATGCATCGCGGTAGGTAATCGCGGTCATCCGGTCAGGCCCGTTTGTCCATTGGTAACAATCCGTCGTGTCTGTACACCCACCGAAGGCCCCATGGACGTAACCACTGGCCGGCGCAATCTTGAAGGGCACATGATGTGGAAACCGATGTCGATAATTGCCATGGTTCTGGCACTGGCCGGATGCACCACGGTAAAGGATCCGCCCATGCCGGTTAGCCCAGCCAAATCCGAATGGAGCATCGCGATTCACGGCGGCGCAGGTTCCATGGCACCGGGCCGGTTCAAACCGGAGCGCGAGCAGGAATACCGCGATGCGCTGGCCAAGGCGCTGAAAGCGGGGTCGGACATTCTGGCAGGCGGCGGTAGCGCCATGGACGCGGTAGAAGCCGCCGTCATGGTGATGGAGGACGACCCCGGCTTCAACGCAGGACGCGGTTCGGTGTTCAGTTACGAAGGCCACAACGAGATGGACGCTGCCGTCATGGACGGCGCAACGCGCGCGGCAGGGGCCGTGGCAGGGCTGACCGCGACGAAGAACCCCGTGCTCGCCGCCCGCGCAGTGATGGAGCGGACACCGCATGTTTTCCTGTCGCACGAAGGCGCAAACCGTTTCAGCGAAGAAATGGGCATCGAGCAGGCCTCGCCCGAATGGTTCGCCATTCCCTCACGCCGCCGCCAGTGGGAAGAATTCCGCGCCAAGCAGGTTGGCTGGTTCGACAAGGACCTGAAGTACGGCACCGTCGGCGCGGTCGCCCGCGACAGCGGCGGGCACCTCGCTGCCGCGACCAGCACGGGCGGTCTGACGGGCAAGCGCTGGGGCCGCATCGGGGACAGCCCCGTCGTCGGCGCGGGTACTTATGCCGATGACCGATCCTGCGCGGTTTCGGCAACGGGCACCGGCGAATACTTCATCCGCGAAGCCGCCGCGCACGAAATCTGCGCCCGCGTGCGGCTGACCAGCGTGGATACGCAGCAGGCAGCCGACGCGGTCATGGCCGAGATCGGCGAAATGGGCGGCGACGGCGGGGTGATCTTCGTGAGCAAGGATGGCGAGAGCGGGTTCAGCTTCAACACGCCCGGCATGTTTCGCGGACGTGCCGACAGCAACGGGGTGAGCGAAGTGGCGATTTACGCCGCGGACTAGCTTTTGCTGTCCGCCGCGCTGACCACGCGCTGGCGGATCAGCGGCATGACGAGGCTTTCGATCGCTTCGGGCTGGATCGGCTTTGTCATATGCGACTGCATTCCGGCCTCAAGGCACTTGCGTTCATCCTCTGCAAAAGCGTGCGCTGTCAGTGCGACGATGGGCAAGTCGTCGCCCGATATCCCGGCGCCGCGAATCTCGCGCGTGGCGGCAGTGCCGTCCAGCACCGGCATCTCGACGTCCATCAGCACCAGATCGAAAGCGGGGCCCTTGCTATTGGCAGCCATGACGGCTTCGACCGCCTGTCTGCCATCTTCAACGATTACCGGGTCGATACCCACGCGCTGAAGCATCAGGCGGATCAGCAGTCGGTTGGTCTCGTTGTCCTCTGCCACAAGCACGCGCGCATCGGTCATGCGGCGGCGGGGAGCGGCAGGCTTTGGTGCATCGCCGGGCCGGGCGACTACGAGCGGGAGCGCCAGAGTGAAAGTCGATCCGACGCCCTCCTCGCTCTTTAACGCCAGCGATCCGCCCATGAGTTCAGCGAGATTTCTGCAGATCGCGAGGCCAAGACCCGTACCGCCGAACTGGCGGTGCGTATCGTAACCGGCCTGTTCGAACATGTTGAACACGCGGCCCTGCGCATCTTTCGAAATGCCGATGCCAGTGTCGGACACCGGGAACTCCAGCATCCCCGCGCTGCCGACGCGGACCCGCAAGCCGATCTCGCCCTCCTCCGTGAACTTCGTCGCGTTGTTCATAAGGTTGACGAGAATCTGGCGAAGCCGCGATTGGTCCACCGCCACGCAAGCCGGGACATTGTCCTCGACTTTCACGACAAGCCTGATCGGGCGGTCGGTGAGCAAGGTTCCGGTTAGCCGCGCGACTTCTGCAACGACTTCGCGCAAGTCCACCGGACCGCTGCGCAGGCTGAGCTTGCCCGCCTCTATCCGCGAAAGATCGAGGATGTCGTCGAGCAAGGTCATCATCGCGTTGCCGGATTGGCGGATCGTATCGACCAGCAAGGCCTGGTCATGATCCAGATCGGTGTCCTTCAACAGATCGGCAAAGCCGAGCACGCCGTTCATCGGCGTACGGATCTCGTGGCTCATGTTGGCAAGGAAAACCGAACGGCTTCGCGCCGCGTCCTCCGCAGCCTGCCTGGCCCGATGGAGCCGCGCGACAAGCTCCTTCCGGCGCGTGACGTCACGGATGTTGGCGATAACCTCGCTGGGCGCGCCCTCCTCGTCGCGGACAAGCCGGCAGCTTGCCTCCAGCCAGATATAGACGTCGGGTTGCACGTGCGTGGCGGTACGATACTCGGCCTTCAGCATCTCGGTCTGGCCGCGCACGAGTTGTTCAAACTGCGAGAGGACGCGGACCCTGTCATCGGGATGAAGCGGGTCGAGCAACCTGCGACCAATCAACGATTCCGGTGACATCCCAAGCTGTTCGCGCACGGCCGGCGAGGCGAACAGACAAATGCCGTCCAGCGTGATGCGAAAGATGGCGTCGGACGAGTTTTCGACCAGAAGCGAGAATTCCGCCTCACGCCGCTGTAGCTCGCTGCGGTAGGCATCACGTTCGGTGACGTCGATGAATACGCCGACAAAGCCCAGAACTTCGTCATTTTCGTCGGTTTCGGCGCTTGCATATACCTCGGTCACAACGACCGATCCGTCTTCCCGCAGCCAGCGAATCTTGCGTTCACCCGATTGGCCGGTGCGAAGAATTTCTGCCCAAAGTTCGGCAAAATCCTCGACGTCGTCGGGATGGGCATGATCGCGCCATCCTTCACCCTGGCTCTGGTCGAGCGAGAGGCCGGTGATCTGCGTGTAGGTGCTGTTTACGAACGTCAAAAAGCCGTTGGGATCGGTGCGGAACACGCCGCACGGAATCTGGTCGGCCAGCATGGAATAGGCACGCTCGCTGTCGGCCAGCGCCTTTTGCGAGGCGATCTGTTCGGTCACGTCGATCGCAACGCCGACGAAACCGGTCGGCTTGCCGTCGAGGTCGAATTCCGCGCGGTTGAAGCTGTGCAGCAGGCGCAGGCCACCGTCGAGCTGAGGGACGGGGACAATCCGCTCCCTCTCCGGCAAATCGCTCGTGTAGTTCTGGAACGGCGGATCACGGCGGAAATCGGGGACTTCCAGCGCAAGATCGGCCCAGTGCCGGCCGATCGCACCTTCGGCCAGTGGGCCCAGCCAGTCGTACCAGCGGCGGTTGAAATAGGTTATCCGCCCGTCGACGCCGACACGGTAGATCCCGACCGGCACGATATCCGCCGTGCTTTCGAAGCGCGTATGCGCGACGTCGAGCTCCTGTTCCAGCCGCTGACGGCTGGTCTCGTCCGAAATTGTGGCAGCGAACGTCGCTGGCACGGTCTCGCTGGCTTTCACGTGGCGAACCATCAGTTGCAAACGCCGCTTCCGGCCCCTTGGATCGTCGCCTTCCAGCATGACCTGATGGACCGATCCCGAAACGTCTGCCGCGGCCCCTGCGAAGATACGCCGCACGGTTCGCAACGTGCCAAGGCCCAGCAATCGCTTCCAGCGATGCGATTCTTCGCGTGTCAGCCCGGTCAGCCGCTCCCACCCCGGGTTCACGTAGAGGAAGTTGCCCGCCATGTCGGTCTGGACCACTGCCTCGCGGACAAGGTCGAGCATGCCCTCATAGGCAGCGGGCTGTAGCGGGATCGGATGCGAATGTGGCATGGTTCGGGCTCGGCTCTTAAAGCGCCATCACCATGTGCGGCAGGGCGGGTGCAAGACAAGGTTCGCGATGACAGGTCCGGCTATACTCGACATCGACGCGCAACTCGGCGCGCTGGCGACGGACGCGAACGTAAAGCTGATGCTTGAGGCACTGCTGCGCGCCTCCGAGGTAGACATGGCACGGCTGAATGCGGCGATTGCGGCAGACGATGTCGGCGAAGCCGGTAAAGCGGCTCATGCTCTTGCGGGCGGCGCAATGGCAGCCGGTGCCGCAGCGCTTGCCAATATGGCACGCGACTTCGAATTGGCCGCAAAGGCGGGCAAAATGCCTGATGCAGGACCGCTTCAGACAGTCCATGCGACGACGCGGGAAGCGGCCTTGCAAAGGATCGCCCAATAATGACTGGCCCTTTGGCGCCACTTACTCGGTAACGCCCATTTCCTTAAGCCGCAGAATGGCCTGGCTGCGATTGGTGACGCCCAAGGTTTTGAGCGCGGCTGAAACGTGAGTCTTTACCGTCTGTTCGGCTAGGCCGAGATCGGCGGCAATGATCTTGTTCGGCTGGCCCTTAACAACCTCACGCATGACGCGAAGCTGTGCGCCGGAGAGCAGTTTGATCTGGTCACTCTCTAACTCGGCATCGTTGTCGAGCCCGTCTTCAAACCATTCTTCGCCGTTAAGAACCGCAGCGATCGCGCTGGTCATCTCGTCCATGGGGGCAGACTTTGGCAGGAAGCCCCTTGCACCCAGCGACCGGGCCTTTGCGGCAGCATCGGGCTGTTCCGTGGCGGATACCACGAGGATCGGCATACGCGGGGCGATGGAATGAACGATCGACAGGTTTATGAAACCCTGGCTGTCCTTGAGCCCGAGATCGAGCACCATGCCATCGAAGCGGCGCGCTTCCAGCTGATCTTTCGCCGCATCGAGCGTCTGAACTCCGGTCACCACGATCGCCGATTCATACGCGTGAGCCGCCATATCGATAGCAGCGGTACAGATCGGGTGGTCTTCAGCCACCAGCAGGTATTTCAGCAGCTTTCTCATAGTCGAAGCGGGCTGTCCCTTCCCGGTTCCGCGACGTGCCGATTACGCTTTTCCGATAGCGCGCAGCGTTGCAATCATACTCTATACTCAAATTCGTATATCGACGGAGAATATCCGGCAAGCCGCGGATATCTGCGGATCAGGCCCGCTTGCCCTCAATGAAGACAGCGCGCGGGGCTCCGACCAATCAGCTGCGGATCAGGCCCTGCGGATAGCAACCCAGCAGCCGCAGGTTTTTGGAGTAGAAACCCAGCTCTTCCAGCGCGAGATCGATTGCCGGATCGCCCGGCTTGCCCACGATGTCGCAATAGAAGCGCGTGGCGGCGAAGCTGGCCCCGTCCTGATAGGATTCCAGCTTGGTCATGTTCACGCCGTTCGTCGCGAACCCGCCGAGCGCCTTGTAAAGCGCGGCGGGGATGTTGCGGACCTCGAAGACGAAAGTCGTCATCGCCGGCCCCTCGATCTCTGCCGGATCCAGCGGCGCGCGGGCCAGCACGACGAAGCGGGTCGTGTTGTCCGAATTGTCCTCGATCGATTCCTTGATCACCTGAAGATCGTAAAGTTCGGCAGCCAGAGGCGGCGCAATCGCGGCAAGCGAGGGGTCCTGGTCCTCGGCTACCTTGGCAGCGGCAGCAGCGGTGTCGGCGTACTCCATCGGGACGATGCCGTTCGCGCGCAGCCAGTGGCGACACTGGCCTAACGCCTGCGGGTGGCTGACCGCCGCCTTGAACGGCCCCGGCCCCGTCGCCATCAGCGTGTGGCGGATCGGCATGAAATGCTCGCCCGTGATCGACAGGCCCGATTCGGGCAGCAGGAAGTGGATGTCGGCCACGCGCCCGTTATGGCTGTTCTCGATCGGGATGATCGCGCGGTCGGCGCGGCCCTCGCGCACGGCGTCGATCGCATCGGCAAAGGACCAGCACGGCATCGGCAGGCAGTCTGCATCGTAACGCAGCGCGGCGATGTGCGAATTGGCGCCCGGCGCCCCCTGGAAGGACATGGCACGGGTGCGATCCGCAAGCGCGGTGCGGTTGAGTTCCTCGGCCAAGGCGAGGGCTGGTGCGGGATAGCTGTGCATTGCGGCAAGCGCGTTAGGCGCGTGCAGCGCTCCTGCCAAGCCCGCGCGTGCGCGTGCGCAAGCCACCGTTCGTGCCGCACGGCAGCAATTCGGGCCCAAATGAGACTTGCGCTAACCTGCCCTTGTAACTAGAGCGGCGCGCAAACCCCCGTCCGGGGGACGATCAGGGACACGTTCGACGGGTTTTTCTGCATGAGCGACAAGTTCAACACCATTGCCGGCTGGACCCTTTTCGGCGGAGTCGTGGCACTCGGCCTTTCCAGCATCAGCCACCGCGTGATCACTTCGCACGCGCCCGAAACCGAAGGCTACACCATCGTGGCAGCCGAGGAAGAAGGCGCAGCAGAAGGTCCGAGCCTTGCAACCCTGCTCGCTTCGGCCGATCCGGCTGCTGGCGAAAAGGTCTTTGCCAAGTGCACCGCTTGCCACACCATCAACCAGGGTGGCGCGAACGGCATCGGTCCGAACCTTTATGGCGTGATGGGCCAGCCCGTTGGTCAGCACGTTGCCGGTTTCGCCTACTCGGGCGCGCTGGCGGATCACGGCGGCACCTGGGACTGGGACAACATGGACGCGTGGCTCGCCAGCCCGAAGGCTTTCGCCCCGGGCACGAAGATGAGCTTCGCCGGCCTTTCCAAGCCGGAAGATCGCGCCAACATCCTGGCCTATCTGAACGCGCAGGGTTCGAACCTGCCGCTGCCGACTCCGGAAGAACCGGCTGCCGAAGGCGAAACCGAAGCCGGCATCGAAACGGCTGAAGAGCCTGCGGTCTCGGCCACGCCGGACGGTGCGGCCGCCGTTGATGGCGAAACGCAGACCCCGGTTGCCGAAGAAGGCACTGCCGTCGCGGAATAAGCGGCTGGCAAGCGAACACGAAAAGGCCCGCCGGGATCGTCCGGCGGGCCTTTTTCTTTGCCTGGCCCGCGTGGCGGATCAGTAGACCGGCGGATCCTCTGCCGGAATACGGCCGACCGGCGCGACCGGTTCGCCGGGCTTGCGCGGGGGCAGTGCGTCTTCGGGTACTTCGGGGATCATCATGTCCTCGCTCGGCACGTGCTCAAGGTTCCGAACGACGACCTTGATGCCTTGATCCGACAAGTGCAGCTCGTTGAAACTGGGCGGGGAGGAGCGCAGCCGCTGAGACAACGTGCCTGCGCCTATCATGCGGATCTGGCCATTGGGCGTGTCCTGCATAAGATCGAAAGCATCGTGGACATGGCCCGACAGCACGGCCAGCACGTTGCGTTTCGCCAGTTCGGCCAGCGCATTGTTGCCACCCCGGGTCAGCGCGGTTCCGTGCGTGCCCACTTCGACCAGCGGGTGGTGGCAGGCAACGATCGGCCGCGTGCCAACGGGTAGCGCATCAATCATGTCGAGACATTCCTGAAGCGCGGCGCCTGTGATCCAGCCCTTCGACCAGTTCAGCCGCCATTGGGCCCGCGCAGCCGTCTTCAAAGGAACGATCGCCGCACCGGGCAGGTCGATTTCCTTTTCCACCACGTCCTCGATCGACCGGAACCGGCGATAGGGATCGAAGAACCGCTCTATCGGATTGAAATAGGGCAAGTCGTGATTGCCGATCTCGACCGTCACCGGCACGTCGAACGCGGTAATCCACTCACACGCAGCCTTAAATTCGTGGTGGCGCGCCCGCATGGTGAGATCGCCGGTGATCGCCACGGCATCGGGGCGCAGGCGCTCAATCTCGGCCACGACCCAGTCCAGCGCGCGCTGGTCCTCAAGCCCGAAGTGAATATCGCTGAGGTGAAAGAGCAGGCGTTCGTTATCGGCCACGCGACACCACTAGGTCGACTTCGCAGGGGACGACGCGGAACGTGGCTTCGCAATCGGACACGCGCGGTTCGCCGTCGACAAGAATGTCGAGCCTTTCGCCTTCGCAGGCCGTGATGGTCATTTCTTCAAGTCTTCCCAGTTTGTCATGCGGACCTTCGCGAAAATCGCGCTTCAGCAGTGCCAGGCTCTGCTGCGCGTACTCTCCTAGCGTTTCAGCATGATAACCGTCGACCGACATCTTGCCGTCTTCGGGGGACATCAGGACGAGGGGATATCCGTCCGGCTTGCCCAGCGGCGGGCTTACGACGCGGACCATTGGCCCGTCGGTCGATTCCTTCAGGGCTTCGGCCGTACTTCCCGCCATGGCGACCACATCGAAATGGCGCATCGCCTCGCGAACTTCGCTCCATGCGCAGGCAGGCCCGGCCATCATGCCGGCCAGCGCATCGCCCGCATCGCAGCGGATGACATGGGGACGCTCCCGCTCGGCCTTGCCCGAACAGAAGCGCGAGACGATCACATCCGGCTCGACATCGCCATGGAGGCGGATCGAAAGCAGGTTCATCGTCCCGCCCGGCAACACCAGGACCGCCCCGCCCCAGCCGTAAAGGCCAGTGACAAGCGCATTGATCGTGCCATCGCCGGTGTAGATCGTGACGAATTCGATGCCCGCCGCGTCCAGTTCGTCCGGCTTGGGCAGGTCGTCCTTGGGAAAGCGGATCACCCGTTCGACATCGATGCCGTTCTGGCCGCAGCAGTCTTGCAGCGCGTTGAACGCCTTGTCGTCATAGCTTCCGCTATCGGGATTGATGACCAGCCATGTCTTGCGCGCGTGGGCCATGTCCCACAAAAAGCGCGAAGCGGCACGCGGTTCCCGTTTCAGACCTTGCGCGAGATGATCAGCCAGGCCGCAACGCCGTTTGCCAGGGTATAGGCAAAGTAGGCCCAGATCGCCTGCGGGTATCCGTTCACGCCCAGCAGCATGGCCGCCAGCAGCATCACGAATTCGATCGCGATCGAAAATCGCCCCGACAGCATGTGCACGAACCACGGCATCTGGCCCAGCAGCGGATGCCCGCTTTCCAGCACGGCCTTGTGCATCGCGAAGTTTCCGACGCCGAGGATGAAGGCAAGCAATAGCATCAGGCGAACATTCTAGGCATGAAAGCGCGATTCGTCGGCACTTTTTTACGTGCGGCTCCGGTCCGGCGCACGAGTCTTGCGATTGTAACGAAGTCGTTCGTCCTGCCGGAATATGTCGTTCGTCCGTCAAAAACGGCGCTTATCGACCCGCGAGCCGCCCTTGCAGAGGGGCGAATGCCTGACGTCCCACCCTTGCGTAGACAGAATGACGACGCGGCAAAGAGCCGAAGCCGCAACACTAGAGGAGATGAGAGATGAAGACCATTCTGACCGCCACCGCCGCCCTCGCCATGTTTGCCGCTTCGGGCGCGGCTTCTGCAAAGGACGTCGAAACCGCAAGCCGTGAAGTTTCGTTTGAGGACGTCGATCTGACCACTGCCGAAGGTCAGGAAGAGATGGAGCGCCGGATCGTTCAGGCCGCTCGCAAGGTCTGCAAGGCCGACACGCCGAAGAGCTTTTTCCATCACCGTTCGTCGAGCGACTGTTTCGAAGTCGCCATGAAGAAGGGCCGCATCGAAATGGCCAAGCGGACGGAGGACGTACGTTACGGCGGCTGATCCCGCAGCCGTCCCACCCCGGACCGGTCCCAGTCCCCCGGTCCGGGGACAATTTACCCTCACAAGGAAATGCAGTCCCTTGGAGGTCAACCTGCCGCAGGAAGGAACCAGTCCCCCTTCCTGCGGCATTTTTTGTGTCTGAAATGGAAGGAGCAGGACGCGCTTAGCGCCCGGCCATCGCCTTTACCGACTTCAAGTGTGTACGCCCGATACGTACCGGCTCGCCCCGCGCGATTTCGGCGGACCAGACGCCCAGACCTTCGTGGCGAAGGCCCGTGATGAACTCACGCGCCAGGATGGTCGAACGGTGGACGCGGATGAAGCGTTCGGGGTCCAGCCTCTCTTCCAGCGATCCGATTGTCTCCAAGAGCAGGTGGCTCGTCTCTCCGACGTGCAGGCGAACGTAATCCCGTTCGGCATCGATGCGGCAAACGTCGTCCACGGCGATGCGCAGCAGTTCGGAGCGGTGCGGAACCCAGAATTCCTCGATCCACGGGCTGGGCGCGGTTTCGGACGAGGCCGCAGCAGTCCCGCCAGCACGGCGGTTGAAGGCGCGGTCGATGGCGCGTTCGAGCCGGTCGGTCGCGACGGGTTTGAGAACATAGTCCACGGCATCGAGATCGAAAGCCTCGACCGCGAAACTGTCATGCGCGGTGACGAAGACGACTGCAGGGCGCTGCGCCATGTCGGGCACGGTCTCGGCAATCCGGCGTGCGACCGATAACCCGTCGACTTGCGGCATCGTCATGTCGAGCAGGACGAGATCGGGCGTCAGCGCCTCGATCATGCGCAGTGCCGCCGCGCCGTCACCGGCCGTGCCGACAATGCGCAAGGCCGGGATGCGCGAGCAGATGACCTGCATACGCTCCACCGCCAAAGGCTCGTCATCGACGATCAGCGTCGAGAGCGTGCGGTTTTCCTGTTGTTCGACAGAATTCTGGCCATGTGTCCCCCCGGACATGTCGTTCAGTCCTCCTCCCCACTGAACTTCAGCGGCATCCTGATCACGGTTCGCCACCCCTCTTCCCCGGGGCCGCTGGCCACGCTCGCCTCTTTGCCGAACCGCGCCTTCAGCCTGTCCCGCACATTGGCGAGACCGATACCGAAGCCGCCGTGTTCGTCGCTCGAAGCGCCGGGGCCGTCGTCGGTCACCGTGACAACCAGCCGCTCGTACTCTTCCGAAGCTGCCAGCCGGATCGTGACGGGACGATTAACCAGCGCGACGGCATAACGGACCGAATTCTCGATCAACGGCTGCAGGATCATGCCGGGAATCCGCGCCTTGGCAAGTTCGGGCGGCACGTCGATGTCGACAACCAGCCGATCGGGGAAGCGTACGGCCTCGATCTGCAGGTAGATGCGCTGCAGCTCGATCTCTTCTTCCAACGGAACGTCATGCGTCGGATCGCCGGACAGTGACCGGCGATAGAACCGGCTGATCATCTGGATCATGGTTTCGGCCTGTTCGTTCCGGTTGGTCATGACCAGCGCGGAAAGCGAGTTCAGCGTGTTGAACAGGAAGTGCGGATTGACCTGATAGCGCAGGGATTTCAGCTCCGCCGCCTTGGCCGCGCGGCGATGTTCGCCCGCGCGCCGTTCGGCCATGCGGGCCTGTACCGCCTGTCCCAGCGCGATGTAGATCGCGCACCACGACAGCAGCAGGTAATAGCGGCCCAGCGCAATGTCGGTCAGTTGCTGCCACAAGAGCTTTTCCGGCCCCGGCGATGCAATGACGGTCTGCGCCGCAGCATGCTCTGCCGGAACGTCGGGCGCGGGGGGCGCAGGGGGCGGCACGTCCTCGTCGCCAGGCATCGGCGGAGGCGGAGCTTCGGGCGGTGCCGGTATATCCGGTACGTCGACCAGCAGGTTGCCTGCCTCATCACGGCGGATCGAAATGCCCTGCTCGTCCCCGATCCGCTTTACGTTGCGTTCTTCGATGTCGGCAAAGGCCTGCTGGTTGATGAATGCCAGCAACAGTGATGCCGGTGCCGCTGCGACGATGGCCACCACGATACGCAGGCCAAGGCTGCGCCGGTCAAACCCGCGCAGCAACAGCCAGAGCAGGACGGTCACGGCGATGCCCGCGATGCTGACGATCACGCGGCTCGACAGCATTTCCATCTGCATGTCAAAGCCAAGGACGACACCGCGCGCCGTCGCCAGCGCGAAGTAGACGGTCCACAGGATGACCATCGAGATCAGAACGGTCGGCAGCCCGACAGCCGCATGGGGGTGCGGGTCGGGCCCATTGTCTTCGTAAGGTTTCACATCGACCGTGATACGCGGCGCAAGCCGTGCGCGCCAGTAGGCCCGACTCGCCCCCGTCGAGGCGAGTCGGCCGTTTGTCGAACGTTCACAACTGTAGTCGCGAATCTATCCCCTCAGGTCGAGGGGAGCAGGTGTTCCTTGGCGATCTTTTCACGCCAGACCGCAGGGGCCAGCGTGTGGACGTTCTTGCCCTCGCTATCGACCGCGACGGTGACGGGCATGTCCTCGACCTTGAATTCGTAGATCGCTTCCATGCCCAGGTCCTCGAAGGCGACGACCTTGGCTTCCTTAATCGCGCGGGCGACGAGATAGGCCGCGCCGCCGACCGCCATGAGGTAAGCGACTTTGTGCTTTGCGATGACCTCGGTCGCGCCCTGCCCGCGTTCGGCCTTGCCGATCATGGCAAGGAGGCCAAGCTCGAGCATCTGGTCGGTGAACTTGTCCATGCGCGTCGCGGTGGTCGGGCCAGCCGGGCCGACAACTTCGCCGACGACCGGATCGACCGGGCCGACGTAATAGATCGCGCGGCCCTTGAACTCGACGGGCAGCTCCTCGCCCTTTTCCAGCATGTCGGCGATACGCTTGTGCGCAGCGTCGCGGCCCGTGAGCATGTGGCCCGAAAGCAGCAGGCGGTCGCCGTGCTTCCAGCTCTGCACTTCCTCGGGCGTCAGGTTGTCGAGATCGACCTTCTTGGCCGAGGCGTCCGGCTCCCAGTGAACCTTGGGCCATGCATCCAGATCGGGGAGCGGCAGGAAAGTCGGGCCGCTGCCGTCCAGCGTAAAGTGCGCATGGCGCGTGGCGGCGCAGTTCGGGATCATCGCGACCGGCTTGTTCGCCGCGTGGCAAGGCCAGTCGTAGATCTTGACGTCGAGCACGGTGGCAAGACCGCCAAGGCCCTGCGCGCCCACACCCATCGCGTTGACCTTGTCGAAGATCTCGATGCGCAGCTTCTCCAGATCGTTCTGGGGCCCACGCTCTTTCAGCTGGCCCATGTCGATCGGGTCCATCAGGCTCTTCTTGGCAAGCTTCACGCACTCTTCCGCCGTGCCGCCGATGCCGATGCCCAGCATCCCCGGCGGGCACCAGCCGGCGCCCATCTGCGGAATCATTTCCAGAACCCAGTCGACGATATTGTCCGACGGGTTCATCATCTTGAACTTGGACTTTGCCTCGCTGCCGCCGCCCTTGGCCGCTACGTCGATCGTCACCGTGTCGCCGGGGACCATCTCGACGTTGAGTACACAAGGCGTGTTGTCGCGGGTGTTGCGGCGGGTAAAAGCCGGATCGGCTAGCACAGACGCGCGCAGCTTATTGTCGGGATTGTTGTAGCCCTTGCGCACGCCTTCATCGACGACTTCCTGCAGCGACAGCTTGGAACCGAGGCGGCAGTTCTGACCCCACTTCACGAAGACATTGACGATGCCGGTGTCCTGACAGATCGGGCGGTGGCCTTCGGCGCACATGCGGCTGTTGGTCAGGATCTGCGCAATGGCATCCTTGGCGGCGGGGTTCTGTTCCGCCTCGTAAGCCTCGCCCAGCGCCTGGATGTAATCCATCGGGTGATAGAAGCTGATGTACTGCAAGGCGTCAGCGACGCTGTCGATGAGGTCCTGTTCCTCGATCACCACCATGTCGGACATGTAAAACCCACCTTTTCGCTCGAGCCTGTCGTTACGAGAGGCGACTTAGGAGCGATGCTGCTCAGTGGCAATGCCGTTCGACCCCGACAAAAGGAGGGGTACAGGCGCATAGCTTCGCAGGGGCGAAGGTCCTGCCTCTTGGCGGCGGGCCTTCGATGGCGTAGGGCGCCAAGCGGACTCGCACCTTGACGAAAGCTATCGTTTGGGGGCAAGTGTGTTACCTGACTAGGACAGTCCGCTTCGGGCTGCTGCAACAAGAGAGTGCATGACGCGATGGCCAGTGCTGCCGCTCCGACCGCCCAGACCGGTGATTTTGCCCGCGCCCGCCGCGCGATGATCGACAGCCAGCTGCGGACCAGCGGCATCAACGAGCCTTACCTGCTCGATGCCATTGCCCGCGTGCCGCGCGAAGATTTTGTGCCCGCATCGGCTCGCGCCGTTGCCTACAACGATCGCCAGATCCCGCTTGGTGGGGGCCGCGTGATGACGGCACCGCTCAGCCAGGCACGCCTCCTGCTCGAAGCAAAGCCTGCGCAAACCGACAAGGTCCTGCTGATCGGCGGCGGCTCGGGCTATCTCGCTGCCATTCTTGCCCCGCTCGTCGCATCGCTCGACGTGGTGGAAAGCGACGATGCGCTTGCCGCGATGGCATCGGTGAAGGCCGGTGACTGGCATAGCGGCGATCTTGCCGCTGGCTGGAAGAAAGGCGCGCCTTTCGACCTGATCATCATTGATGGCGCCGCAGAACAGATTCCCGCCGCTATCGCCAAGCAGATGGCCGAAGACGGCCGCATGGTCACCGGCACCGTCACGCGCGGCGTGACTCGCATTGCCGTGGGCCGCCGCGTCGACAAGTCGGTCGTGCTGGACGACGTTGCCGATATCTCGATGCCCGTTCTTGCCGACTTCGCCGCACCGAAGGGCTGGAGCTTCTGATGAAGGCTCGCACTGGCGCCGCGCTTCTTGCCGGCGCCGCCCTTCTTGCTCCCGCATCGGCGTGGGCCGATACGCTCGAAGAAGCGCTCGCGCTTGCCTATCAGACCAATCCGACGATTCAGGCCGCCCGCGCCGACTTGCGCGCGACGGACGAAAACGTACCGATCGAAAAGTCCGACGGCCTTCCCAGCATCGGCGGCAATGCGCAGTACACCGAAGTCCTGAAGCAGAGCGACAACAGCTTCAATTCACCCAGCCGCTATCTCAATGCCGGGGTAGAGCTATCGGTCCCGGTCTATTCGGGCGGCGGCGTCAAGAATTCGATCCGCGCGGCGAAACAGCGTGTTCAGGCAGGGCGTGCCGACCTGAAGGCAACCGAATCCGGCGTCTTCAGCCAGGTCGTGGCCGCCTACATGGACGTTATCCGCGATTCCGCAGTGGTGCAGCTCAACAAGCAGAACGTCGATACGCTGGACGTGAACCTGCAGGCGACGCGCGACAGGTTCGAGATCGGCGACCTCACCCGTACCGACGTTGCCCAGTCCGATTCGCGCCTTGCCTTGGCGCAAAGCGATTACCTGACCGCGCAGTCGAACCTCATCGGCAGCCGCGAACGCTATATCCAGCTTGTCGGCAAGGCGCCGGTAAATCTGCAAGCACCGCCGCCCCTGCCGGGTCTTCCGTCCAGCCCGGAAGAGGCCGTGGCGGTGGCGCTGGCCAACAATCCCGACCTCATTGCAGCACGCGAACGCAGCGAAGCGGCGCGCTATGACATCGAAGTCGCCGGTTCCACGCGCCTGCCGCGGGTCGAGCTTTTCACCAGCGGCGGATATACCGACTATTTCGGCACGCTTGGCGGCAATGCGCGCGACGTAGAACAGACCGAAACGACGGCGCAGGCAGGGGCCCGCCTTACCGTTCCGATCTTCCAGGGTGGCTTCCCCGCCGCGCTCGAACGGCAAGCCCAGGCCCGCGCCCAGTCGACCATGGAAACCGAGATCGCGATCGAACGCGACGTGATCGCACAGACCCGCGCCTCCTACACGGCGTGGCTGGCCGCGAACGAAGTGATCGAGGCGACGACGACCGCCGTTTCCGCCGCTTCGCTCAGCCTCGAAGGCGTGCGGGCGGAAAACACGGTCGGCAATCGCACGATTCTCGACATCCTCGATGCCGAACGCGAATTGCTGTCGGCGCAGGTCCAGCTCGTGACTGCGCAGCGTAATGCCTATGTCGCCGGGTTCAGCCTTCTGGCCGCGATGGGCATGGCAGAGGCGGAGGACCTCAATCTCGACGTTGGCCCGCTCTACGATCCGCTCGTCAACTATGACAGCGTAAAGGGCGCGATCTTCGACTGGCGCTTTGAGCCGGACCCCGAACCGGTCTCTACCCGCACCGTTGACACACCGGCGCAAGACGCAGACATTCCGAACCTGTAAGGGTCGGGTCGTAGTTTGGCTCTTGGACAGGAGCGACGTGTGAACAAGGATGGGGAACCGTCGGTCGAAGATATCCTTCGGTCGATCAAGCAGGTAATTTCCCGCGAGGATGAAGGCGCGCAGCAGGGCGGTGAGCCCGTAGCTGCGCCCAGTTTCGGTAACGGCCCGTTCGCCCGCCGCGACAGCTTTACCCGCCCGACATCCATGCCCACTCCGGCCAATGCGTCCGAGGAGGCAGATGCCGAGGACGTCTACGATCTCGGTGCACTGCCCGACGGCGAAGCACCCTCGGAACCGGAGGCCGTGGCGCCCGAGGAAACCGTCGCCCTTCCCGCCGGCTTTCAGGTCCATCGTTATGAGACGCCTGCCCCTTCCGCCAGCGAAGAGGATGAGGAAGAGCCGCTGACGCTGTCCTCCCCGTTCGTGTCGGACGAGGAAGAAGATGAGCCTGAAGTCGAAATCGAATTCGAAGCGGAGTTCGAGGAAGAGGAAACAGCCGTCGCTGCAGAGCCTGAGCATGTTGTAGATCCGGAACCGACACCCGAACCGCAACCCAGCGGCAACGAGGGCCTCCTTGCAGGAGCCGCCGCAGCAGCAGTCCGCGCCCAGCTTTCCGCGCTCGACAATCTCTCGGCCTCGGCGCCGAAAGCTGCGCCTGCTGCCAACCCGCTTGAGGACATGGTCCGCGAAATGCTTCGCCCGATGCTGAAGGACTGGCTCGACGCCAACCTGCAGGGCATCATCGAACGCATGGTTCAGGACGAGATCGCCCGCATCACCGGACGCCGCTGATCCCATGGCCAGAATCGCCGGTCCTGACCTCCTCGCACGCGCGCGCGCCGAACTGGGCGTCATGGGCGGCGGAGAGGCTTTTTCCCGCCACATCTTCCTCTGCGCCGATCAGACGAAGCCCAAGTGCTGCCCGAAGAAGGCAGGGCTGGAATCGTGGGACTACCTGAAAACCCGCCTCGCCGAACTCGGCCTCGACCGTGCGGGCGGGGTCATGCGCACCAAGGCCAACTGCCTGCGCCTATGTGTCGCGGGGCCGCTGGCGGTCGTTTATCCCGAAGGCGTCTGGTACCACTCGTGCAGCCCCGACGTGCTGGAAGAGATTATCCAGAAGCACCTCGTCGGGGGAGAGCCGGTGGAAGAATACCGGCTGACCGTGCCGGAAGAGGCAGACCAGACCTAGTCGATCTCGTCCCAGGCGTCTTTGGCCTGATCGCCCAGCCTGTCATCGATCGCTTCGTCGTGGCCGGTCCCGCTCGACAGGAAGACAAGTCCCATGAGTGCCGCCATCAGCATCATCGCCGCCGTCACGCCAAGCGCGGTCGCGATATAGAGGTGGATCGAGACCATCCCGTTGCGCCAATAGAGAAAGCCCAGCGACAGCACGACGGCAACGCTGGTAATGCCGAACATCAGCTTCATCAGCCAGCGATAGCGCGCCCATGCGTAGGCAGCGTTTTCCGGGTCGTCGAGGGGTGATCTGGGGGCCATGACGGGCCTCACATGGACCTGATGCGGCCCGCTGGCAAGTCGGCGACTCTTGTGGCACCATGCGTGGCGCAGTGCCGCTGCGACGGGCGGTGGCCAGCGCAGGAGAGACGCACCATGAGCATTGCGAGGATCATCGCCGGACGAGACTTCGAGATTGTCACCTGCAAGGCCGCGACCAAAGTCAGCGAGGCGGTCGAACTGCTCACCGAACGCCGGATCGGCGCCATGCCCGTGACCGACGACGAAGGCCGCGTGATCGGCGTCTTTTCCGAACGCGATGTGATCCGCTGCCTGAAAGCGCATGGCGGAGAGGCGCTGAACCTCGACATGGAAAAGGTGATGACCTCGCCTGCCGTGACGGTCAGCCCGGACACTTCGGAAAACCAGGCCCTGGCGCTCATGACCCGCCGCCGTATTCGCCACTTGCCGGTCGTCGAAGACGGCAAGATGGTCGATTTCGTCTCCATCGGCGACCTCGTCAAATCGCGCATCGATTCCATCGAATCCGAAGCGCAGGCGATGCGGGAATACATCCACAGCGTCTGACGGCCATGCCTGCGCCGCCTTGCCCCAAGGCGCGGCACATCCTATCTCGACAGGCATGGAACAGCCCATCGACCTGAGCCCGTCCGCCGCCAAGCGCGTGGCGACGATTGCCGCCAAGCAAGGACGTGACGCCGCGCTGCGTCTGGCCGTCGAAGGTGGTGGCTGTTCCGGGTTCCAGTACCGTTTCGACCTTGCCGGTGAGATCGAGGGCGATGACATCGTCGTCGAACGCGACGGGGTGAAGCTCGTCGTCGATTCGGTCAGTCTCGATCTGGTGCGCGGCAGCATCGTGGATTTCGTGGAATCGCTGGGCGGTGCCTCGTTCCAGGTGTCGAACCCCAACGCGGCCGCGGGCTGCGGCTGCGGTTCCAGCTTCTCGATCTGATTTTCGGTTCGAGGGGGACGGCAATGCGCATCGCGAGCTTCAACATCAACGGCGTGAAGGCACGCCTGCCGCGCCTGCTTGAATGGCTGAATGAAACGAAGCCCGACGTCGCCTGCCTGCAGGAAATCAAGTCGAGCGACGAGACTTTCCCGGGCGATGCCTTCCACGAAGTCGGCTATCGCGCGATCTGGCACGGACAGAAGGGCTTCAACGGTGTAGCCATCCTGCGCCGTGGGGAAGAGCCTGCGCACGAAGTTCTGCGCGGCCTTCCCGGTGACGATGAGGACACGCACTCCCGCTATATCGAGGCGGACGTGAACGGCGTGCGCGTGGTGTGCATCTACCTGCCCAACGGCAATCCGGTGCCGGGGCCCAAGTTCGACTACAAATTGAACTGGATGAAGCGTCTGCGCACGCGCATGTCGCAGCTTCTGGCGGAAGAGATTCCTGCAGTCGTCATCGGCGACTATAACGTGATCCCCGAAGACAAGGACGTCTGGTCGCCCAAGGCTATGGCATCCGATGCCCTGATGCAGCCGGAATCGCGCGATGCCTATTTCCGTTTGATCAATGACGGGTGGACAGACGCGATCGACCTGCATCACCCGCGCGGCGGCATGTGGACCTTCTGGGACTATCAGGCCGGTGCGTGGCAGCGCGATCATGGCTTCCGCATCGACCATGCGCTGCTGTCGCCGAAGCTGGCCGACAGGCTGGTCGCAACAGGCATCGACCGCGAATATCGCGGCCGGGAAAAGGCCAGCGACCACGTTCCCGTCTGGGTCGAAGTCACCGACTGATCGGTTTTCCAGGGTTCTGAAATAACGAAAGGCCGCCGGATGGGGGGATCCGGCGGCCTTTCCGCTTCCGCGCGCGTTTGGGGGGGACGCGCTTCAGCGATCTGATACTACCGGCTTAGCGGTAGAAGATGTGGTTATCGATCTGGGCCAACCGGGTCAGCTTGTTCTTCCAGCGGGGCGACACATAGTTCGCGTGGAAGAACAGGGCGCCCTCGGCCTGGCTTTCCCATGCATTATCGCGAGCGATCACGGCCAGCTTCTTGGCACGCTGCCAAGCGCGGCTGCCGGTGTTGATCGCGGGCATACGGCCACCGCGCACGAACGAGAACTGCGAACGCTGATAGACAACGCCGCAATAGCTCGACGGGAAGCGGCTGGATTCGGCGCGGGCGATGATCACGCGGCCAACGGCCAGTTGCCCTGCCAGCGGTTCGCCCTTCGATTCGAAATAGATCGCCCCGGCGAGGCAGCGCATCTGTTCGTCGAGAGTGTCGGGAACCGGCGAGGCGGCGACCAGTTCACGAAGCGACGATGCAGTCTGCGGCGCGACTTCCGGCTTTTCGGGAAGCGGCTGCACGACAGGCTGCGAAATGAAAGCAGGCGCGGCTTCCCCGGATACGGCAGCGTCTTCGACCTGCGTATCAACGGCGGATTCCGCCTGTGCATCTTCTTGGACGGAGACTTCGACGGGCCCTGCCACGTCGCTGTCTGCAAATGCGCTGGACCCGTCCGTTCCCAGCAGTATGACCCCGAGGGTCGCGACCAGCGAAAGAACGCTGGCGCCCTTAACCTTGCGGCTCATCGATGTTCTATCGAGTGCGGTTAACGTCCTGTCGCAGCGCTTTCGAAGGAACGGCGGTCGATCCCGACAACCTTTTGTGTGTTCCTTGAAACGGCGCTGCCGGCCGTTCCCCGTCTGCGCGCTTGATCAGGCGTGCCTTAATGCACGCGCGATCTGCCTACGCCCGTCAATCGCGCGCCATGTGCGATTGTGGCGGAAAAGTGTCAACACCGGTAACCAAGACGTTAATCCATTCCCGGGATGAACTGTTGCGCATTTGCGACATCCAGTTCCACGACCCAGCAATCGGGATCCTGCGCGCCGCGCCTGTCGACGTAGTCATTGAAATCAAATGGTTTTTCGGGGTCAGAGCGCCTGCTTTCGGCCCATTTTCGGCCACCCGACAGGTCTGGCATACGCTCGTAAAGTATTGAATCCCCGCCTCTTTCGCAAATAACGACAAGAAGGGAACCAGAATCCGATTCACCCTTTTTGAGTACTGTCGCAAAGCCTCCTGCAACCTCTACCGCGCGAATCATGGCCGTCACTTCAAGCCGAGTCGGCAAACGCGCGTCCATCGCGGTGCCTTATTTGCCTTCGGGCACGCGATATCCCGCAAGACCCGAAAGCTTGATCTGCGATCGCATGAAGGTGCCGGTGCCGCGGCCCACTTCCTCGCCTTCTTCATCGACCAGGCGCGCTTCACCGATCAATACGCGGCGGCGGCCCGAGATCCACTTACCTTCCGCGATGACGCGCCCGCCCTTGATGGGCCGCGCGAAGTGCAGGTTGAACGAGGTGGTGAGAAGGAAGCGGTCGGACACCATCGTGTTCGCCGCATAAAACGACGCATCGTCCAGCATCTTGAAGTAGATCGTGCCATGCGCAGCCCCAGCGGCATGGAAAACGCTTTCATCGACATCAAATGTGATGCGCGAGAGCCCTTCGCCCACGATTTCCAGCTTCGATTTGAAGAGCGCGTTGACCGGCGCGGATGCATAAAGCGATTCCAGCGCGCGCCAGTGCATTTGCGCACCGCTTGCCGCCCCATCCCTATTTGCACTGTCGCCCATCGCTCGCCTTATATCCTGATCGTACCTGCCAACAGGAACGATCAGGCCGCGTCGCGCGTCGATTCGTTCGTCAGCAGGGCGTAGACTGCCTCGTCGTTCTGCGCTTCGGCAAGGCGGTCGCGCAAGCGGTCGTCGCGCATTATGCGCGAAATCGCGGCCAGCGCGTGAAGATGCGTCGCCCCCGAATTGTCCGGCGAAAGCAGGCCGAAGGCCACTTCGACCGGCAGGCCATCGGCAGAATCGAACGTGACAGCGGTCGAAAGGCGCAGCACGGCGCAGACCGGACGGCGCAGGCCAGGGATTCGGGCGTGCGGGATCGCGACGCCGCGACCGAAGCCCGTGCTTCCAAGGCGTTCGCGTTCTTCCAGCGCTTCCATCACGGAAACGGCGTCGAGATCGTAGACGGCGGCAAAGCGATCGGCGAGCGCCTGGAGCACTTCACCTTTCGACATGGCATTCGACGTCCCGACAGCAGCGGGATCGAGCAGATACAGCGCACTCATAATGTTTTCAGTTCTTCCAGCCTTACTATGGCCGCCCCACTTGTTTTCGAGCAGGTGCAGCCGGGCATCGGCAAAGCGCGGCTAGGCGCGAGGGCACACCCCGCGCCTGTCCGGCCCTTGCGAACTCTTCTCCCTGATTCGCAAACCGATCTACGTCCGCTCCTTCCATCGGGTGGAAGGCCCCTCGCGCCTAAACGGCACCAGCGGACAGAATTATGACGGTTCGACCCAGCCGATCGTGCCGTCGGAGCGGCGGTAAACCATATTATGCCGTCCGGTGCCAGCATTTTTGAAAAACAGCGCCGGAGTATCGCGCAAATCAAGCATCATCACCGCGTCCGAAACCGAAGTCTCGGGAATGTCGGTGCGAGTCTCGGCAATGATCGGCGGGGCATCAGTTTCGATGAGTTCTTCGCCATCATCTTCGAAATCGGGCGCAGCACCAAACACGGTGTAGGCCGCATCTTCTTCCTTGAGCGCGTGTTCTGCCTGCTCATGGCGATCTTTCAGGCGGCGCTTGTAGCGGCGCAGCTGCTTGTCGATCTTCTCGGCGGCCTTGTCGACGGCCTGGTGCGCGTCCTGCGCCTCGGCGTGGCCCTTGAGGATCAGGCCCTGCATCACGTGCGTGACGATATCGACGGTAAAGCTGTTATGCGGGCCCTTGCCCAGCGTGACTTGGGACGAGATCGCCCGGTTGAAGTACTTTTCTACGATTCCGTTGAGTCTGTCGGAGGCGTGTTCCTGAAGCGCTGCACCCGTCTCGACCTGGTGACCGGAAACGCGAATATCCATCGACAACTCCTATTCTTAGTCTTCTTTTTCATCCCCGTCGGGGAAGGAGCGTGGCGCCGATTGTGGTTCAGCCCGCGACCGCTCCTTCATTCCAGATGGGGTCTTTCAACGTCGCGATAAAGGCCTGGTGCCGCGCGATTTCGTCCGCGCTCGCCGCATGGGGACGAGCCGGTCTCAATTCGCGCCGGACGACGACCGTCTCGACTTCGATTGAAACTTCTTGTGCCGCAGCCTCGACCGCCAGCTCGAGCCCGATCTGCCGTCCGCCGGTCAGTTCGACGTAAAGCTGGGCGAGCAGGTCGGCGTCGAGCAGTGCGCCGTGCTTGGTACGGTGACTGCGATCGATGCCGTAACGGGTACACAGCGCGTCGAGCGAAAGCTTTGCGCCGGGGTGCTTCTTCTTCGCGATCTGCACGGTGTCGACCATGCGCGAGGTGCACACGATATCGTGCCCGCACATGCCGAGTTCGGCATTGATGAAGCCGAAATCGAAACCCGCATTGTGCGCGACCAGCGGCGAATCGCCGATGAATTCGAGGAACTCCGCCACTTTTTCGGCAAAGCGCGGCTTGTCAGACAGGAAGGCGGCGGAAAGTCCGTGCACGGCCTCTGCCTCTGCCGGCATGTCGCGGTCTGGATTGAAATATTGGTGGTAGACCCGGCCGGTGGCGACCCGGTTGACCATTTCGATGCAGCCGATTTCGACGAGACGGTCCCCGGTGCGGGGATCAAGGCCAGTGGTTTCGGTATCGAACACGATTTCGCGCATTTGAAAAACTATGCGCTTCACCCGCCCCGGTGGCAAGGGGAGATCGGCGTGCGGAACGAACCTTGCCCACCGCTGGTTCTGACAGGCAGATGCCTATCAAGCCTGCCCCCGACTTTTCATGGCTAAAGCCCGATCCCCACGGGATTTTCGTGGAGCCGTGCAATGCCTGGATCGACCCGTCGAAGCCGGTTGAGACCGCGCTCGTCACCCACGGGCACGCCGATCACGCGCGCGGCGGGCACGGAGCGGTCTTCGCGACTCGGGAAACACTGGCGATCATGAACTTGCGCTATGGCGGTGCGGGGCGCGAGGTGACGGTGCCGATGCGCGAGCCTGTGGAGCTGGGCTGCGGCGTTACCGCGACCTATTTCCCGGCGGGCCACGTTCTTGGCAGTGCGCAGATCCTGCTCGAGCACGCTGGCGAGCGGGTCGTCGTCACCGGCGACTACAAGCGCCGCCCCGATCCGACTTGCGAGCCGTTCGAGGTCGTGCCCTGCGACATCTTCATCACCGAGGCGACGTTCGGGCTGCCGGTCTTCAAGCACCCCCCGATCGCGGGCGAGATGCGCAAGTTGCTTGATGCACGCGAACAGCGGCCCGAAGGCTGCGTCGCAGTGGGAGCATATGCGCTCGGCAAGGCGCAGCGGGTGATCTGCGAACTGCGCCGCGCGGGTTATCACGACCCCATCTACCTCCACGGCGCGCTGGAGAAGATGTGCGGGCTCTATGAGGAACTGGGCGTTCCGCTTGGCGAATTGCGCAGCGCGACCGGCATCAGGAAAGACGAATTGAAGGGCGAGATCGTGCTCTGCCCGCCCTCTGCCCTCAACGACAGGTGGAGCAGACGGCTGCCCGATCCGGTGACCGCGATGGCGTCGGGCTGGATGCGCGTTCGTCAGCGGGCGCGGCAGCGCAATGTCGAACTGCCGCTCGTCATTTCCGATCATTGCGACTGGGACGAACTGACCCAGACGATCCGCGAGGTCGATCCGGCGGAAACATGGGTGACGCACGGGCGCGAGGAAGCATTGCTGCGCTGGTGCCAGCTGAACCAGCGCCGAGCCCGCGCGCTGGCGATGGTCGGATACGAGGATGAGGACGACTGATGCGCGCCTTCGCCACCCTCGTAGACCGGCTGACCTATACGCGCAGCCGCAATGCCAAGCTGGACCTCATCGCCGACTACTTGCGCACCACGCCCGACCCCGACCGTGGCTGGGCGCTGGCGGCGCTGACCGGCGCGCTCGATTTCCCGGCGGTGAAGTCGAGCACGATCCGCAATCTCCTGACCGAGCGGGTCGATCCGGTGCTCTATACCCTCTCGCGCGATTACGTCGGCGACACGGCGGAAACCGCCAGCCTGCTGTGGCCCGCCCCTGAAGGTGAAGCGCCGACGGACGAGCCCAGCCTGTCTGAAGTCGTCGACCTGCTGCGTGCCATGACGCGCGGTTCGGTGATGACCGAATTGCCGAAGCTGCTCGACCGGCTCGACGCCGACGGGCGCTATGCCCTGCTGAAATTCGCGACCGGCGCAATGCGGATCGGCGTTTCCGCCCGCCTTGCCCGTGTCGCCTTTGCGCAGTCGTTCGATGTGCCGGTCGATGAGGTCGAGGAATACTGGCACGGGGTCGAACCGCCCTACCCCACGTTGTTCGCATGGGCGGCGGACGGTGCAGAGCCGCCGCGCACCGACCTCGTCCCGCTGTTCCGCCCTTTCATGCTCGCCCACCCGCTCGACGAGACTGTCGTGACGATGGACGACTACGCGGCGGAATGGAAATGGGACGGCATCCGCGTACAGCTTGTCCACGTGAACGGCGAGACCCGCGTCTATTCCCGCAGCGGCGACGATATTTCGGCAACATTCCCCGAGATGGCCGAGGCGCTGGACTTTCCCGCCGTGCTCGACGGCGAACTGCTCGTGCGCGGGGCGCATCAGGGCGGCCCAAAAAATGAAAAGACGCAAGGCGGGGCGGCGAGTTTCAATGCGCTGCAACAGCGCCTTGGCCGCAAGACCGTGTCGAAAAAGATGCTGAAGGAGGCACCGGCTTTTATCCGGCTCTACGACGTGCTGCTCCGTGATGGCGAGGACTTGCGTGAACTGGGCTGGGCGCAGCGGCGTGAGCATCTCGAACTGCTGATGGACCGGCTCGACCCCGAGCGCTTCGACCTGTCCCGCCTGATCGAGGCCGGGAGTTTCGAGGACCTCGCCGCGATCCGCGAAGGCGCGCGCGACGATGCGATCGAGGGCGTCATGCTGAAGCGCCGCGATTCCCCCTACATCGCCGGACGCAAGGTCGGCCTGTGGTACAAGTGGAAGCGCGATCCGCTGCTGATCGACTGCGTGCTGATGTATGCCCAGCGCGGGTCGGGCAAGCGGTCGAGCTTCTATTCCGACTTCACCTTCGGCTGCTGGGACGGAGACCCCGACAAAGGGGCGGAGCTGCTTCCCGTCGGAAAGGCTTACTTCGGCTTCACCGATGACGAGCTGAAATGGCTCGACCGCCATGTCCGCCAGAACACCATCAACCGTTTCGGCCCGGTGCGGGAGACCGACAAGTCGCTCGTCCTCGAAGTGGCGTTCGATTCCGTACACGAAAGCAAACGCCACAAGTCCGGCCTTGCCATGCGCTTTCCCCGCATCAACCGCATCCGGCAGGACAAGCCCGCACACGAGGCGGACCGGATCGAGTCGCTGAAAGCGCTCGTGCGTGACTAGCGCGGGTAGAGATCGCCGCGCAGCGTACGGACGATGCGTTCAGAGGCACGGCCATCGCCGAAGACATCGCTCGGCTCTGGCATGGGCAGCGACAGCACCTCGTTCGCAGCCGTGGCGATCAGATCGCGGTCATGCCCCACCAGCCGCGCCACGCCTGCTCCGATGGCCTCCATCCGCTCCGTCACCTTGCGCAACACGAGCAGCGGGAGGCCCAGTGCGGTGGCTTCTTCTTGAACGCCGCCACTATCAGAGACGACCAGCCGCGATGCGCGCATCAGGCGCAGGAAGGTGAAATAGCCGACTGCGGGAATCAGCTCGATCCGCGGCATATCCGCCAGAAGTTCCCGCAAAATCGCGCTTTCGGCACGGGGATGAAGCGGCAAAACGATCCGCACATCGCGCCGCTCGGCCAGTGACAGCAGGCCATAAGCAATGGCCTTCAGGGCCGATGTATCATGCTCGCGCCGGTGCACGGTCGCGAGGACGAGGGCGTGGTTATCCGCCGCCGCAATATACCGATGCGCCTCCGCCCCTAACGAGGGATCGGCATCGAGCCGTGCGCAGGCCCAGTGCAGCGCGTCGACGACGGTGTTGCCGACGACCTCGATACTATCCTGCGCGATATTTTCGCTGAGCAATGCGTTGCGCGCCGCCTTGGTCGGCGCAAAGTGCCAGCGGGCCAGCGGCGTGACCAGCCGCCGGTATGCCTCTTCGGGAAAAGGCTGCGTGATGTCGGCAGAGCGCAGTCCCGCCTCGACATGGGCGACCGGAATGCGCCGGTGGAAAGCCGCCATCGCCCCGGCCAGCGTCGTTGCGGTATCGCCCTGCACGATCACGGCCTTCGGGCACTGGCGATCAAGCGCGGCACCGATCGTCTCGATCATGCCAGCCAAAAGCCGGTCGACACCGGGGCCGTGCGGCCTTTCCAGCAATTCGTCGGGAGTGATCCCCGCGATGGTGAGCAAGTCTCGGCCCAGATCGGCGTGCTGACCCGAATGGCAGAAGCTTGGCCGCAGGACAGGTTCGTCCTCCAGCGCCCGCATCACGGGCACAAGCTTGATGATTTCCGGACGCGTGCCGGCAATCGTCATGACTGACAAGGAATTACGACCCTTTTTCTACGACCCGGTGAAGCGTTACCCTCTGAAATCGTTTGATTTCAAGCGCTCACTTACATTTTTTGACAGGTATCAAAGACGCTTGGCTCTGCATGCTGGATTACGAGGCTCGCAGCAGTTCGATCCGTAAGGACCCACGAATGACCAATACACCGCGCACCCCTTATGAAGCGCTTGGCGGGGCAGAGACCTTCCGCCGTATCACCGACAGGTTCTATGACCTGATGGAAAGCGAAGCGGAATTTGCAGAGCTTCGCGCCATGCACGCGCCTGATCTAGCCCCGATGCGCGGCGCGCTGGCAAGCTTTCTGGGCGGATGGGCCGGCGGCCCGCGCGAATGGTTCGACGCCAATCCGGGCCGATGCATGTTCTCGGTCCACGGCGACTTCCCGATTTCGGCGGATACCGCAGGGCAGTGGGCTGACGCGATGGAACGCGCGATTGCCGAGGCCGAGATCGAGAACGCCGACCTTGCAGCGCAATTGTCGGAGCGGCTGACCACGATGGCGCGGGGCATGGCCAAAGTCCCCGCCTGACAGGTCAGCCGACCTTCAGCACTTTGTCCCGCGAAGTCGCGCCGCGCACCAGTTCGACGGTGCCGGGCGCAATACCCATCGCCTTGGCGACCAGCTTGATGACGGCCTTGTTGGCCTTCCCGTCTTCGGGAACGACAGTCACGCGGGCGCGCAGCTGACCATCCTCTACCATAAGCGCTTCGTGGCTGGCATTGGGCGTGACGCGGACGGGCAGGAGGCCGTCCGCATCGACAAGCGTGCGGATCGCCTCGGCCGGCGGCAGCGACGGTTTCGGTCGAGCCAAGATCAGCCCGCGATCGCCGCCGTGTGCGCCTTTCCGTTCTTCACGTAGTGCGCGACGCCTTCCTGCATGTCGGCAATCTGCGCATCGCCGAGATCGCGCATGAACTTCGCCGGACGCCCTGCCCAAAGCTGACGCGCACCGATGGTCTTGCCGCCGGTCAGCATGGCACCAGCCGCCAGCATCCCGTCGCTTTCGATTACCGCCCCGCTCATGACGATGGCGCCAAGTCCGACGAAAGCGCGGTCCTTCAGGTCGCAGCCGTGGACCATCGCCATGTGACCGATCAGGACATCCTCGCCGATGATCGTCGGCCAGCCAGCGGGGTTCGCCTCGTCAGGGCTGTCGCAATGGACGACCGAGCCGTCCTGGATGTTGGTGCGCGCGCCGATCCGGATGCGGTTCACGTCGGCGCGGATCACGCAGTTGTACCAGACGCTGACGTCGGGGCCGATCTCGACATCGCCGATGATCCGGCATCCGGGCGCGATGAAGGCGCTGTCGTGGATTTTCGGGGTCTTGCCGCCGAACGGAATGATCGAGACGCCGTCGGGTGCGGTCATGATGGGTTCCTTGCGCTTTCGTGTTTGGTGAAGGTCTATGAGACAGATGCGCCCACGTCCACGCCCGCAAGATTCAGAGCGTAAGCCGGAAAGTGACGTGCGCCTCCAGCGGCGAACCTGCCGGGACATGCGGATGGTCGAAGTCCATGCTCTCCACCCGTTCCATGCCCAACCGCCGCATCACGGCCTGACTACGATGGTTGAGCACAGAAGTGATCGCGTAGATCGGCTTGCCGGGATAGGTCTTCGCAGCGTGGTCGATCGTCGCGCGTGCAGCTTCGGTCGCATAGCCCTTGCCCCAGGTGTCCCAGGCCAGCCGCCAGCCGATTTCGACCTCACCCGCGATAGGGCCGACAGAGGTGCGGTACATACCGACAAAGCCGATGACACGCGCATCGCTCTTGCGCTCGCAGGCCCAGAAGGTGTGGCCCTGTTCCTGCGCGACTTTGTCCAGCCGCTCGATCAGTCCTGCCGTCTGCTCGCGAGTCATCAATGTGCCAAGAGTCGCCATGACCTTGGGGTCAGTGCCGAGCACGTGCATCGCGTCGATGTCGCCGTCGTCGCCGACTTTCCAGTCGCGCAGTCGCAAGCGTTCGGTTTCGATTTCCATCACCCTCTCTCCGGCCTTTGCATCGACCACACCATTGTCGGGTTTTCCTGTGGCGGATAGTCGGGATCGTCGTAGTCGAGGTCCTTGCGCCGCGCCATGCCCAGCCGCTGCATCACCCGCCACGACCCGCAATTGGCCTGCGACGTCTGCGCGTAGGCCACCTCCTGATCGAACCGGTCGAAGATCATCGCGACGACCGCTGCCGCCGCTTCGGTCGCGTAGCCCTGCCCGCGCGCATCGCTGCGAAGCTGGTAGCCGACTTCGAACGAACCGCGTAGTTCGTCGGGCGCGGTCTCGGCCATGACAGGGCCGGTACCGCAAGACCCGACCAAGGCCCCGTCCGACACCCGCTCGATGGCGAGAAACCCATGACCCTCGTGGTCCCATGTTTCCAAGAGGCGGGCAAAGGTCTCGCGCTCACGCTCGGGCGGCAGCTTGCCGCCGAGATGCTTGCGCACTTCCTCTGTGTTGAGATGCGCCTGCCAGTCCGCAAGGTCGTCCTCCCGCCACTTGCGCAGGACGAGCCTTTCGGTCCGGCAGATCGTGTCAGCCATTGAGCAGCCGGGCGGCGAGCGGCGCGTGATAGGTCAGAACCCCGCTCGCGCCCGCACGCTTGAACGACATCAGCGTTTCAAGAACCAGTGCTTCGCGCTCGCCCGCTCCGGCGGCGACCGCGGCCTCGATCATCGCGTATTCGCCGCTGACCTGGTAGGCATAGACCGGCACTTCGAAAGTCTCGTGCACGCGGCGCACGATGTCGAGATAGGGCAGGCCCGGCTTCACCATGACGCTGTCCGCACCTTCCTCGATATCCAGCTCTACCTCGCGCAGCGCCTCGCGCCCATTGGCGGGGTCCATCTGGTAGGTCTTCTTGTCGCCTTTCAGCAGCCCGCTCGATCCCACGGCATCGCGGAACGGGCCGTAGAACGCGCTCGCATACTTGGCGGCATAGGCCATGATCTGGACGTTGTGATGGCCCTGATCCTCCAGCGCATCGCGGATCACGCCGATGCGTCCGTCCATCATATCCGACGGGGCAACGATGTCCGCGCCTGCCGCAGCCTGCACAAGCGCCTGCCCGACAAGCGCATCGACCGTCGCATCGTTCGCAACATAGCCGTTATCGTCGAGCAGACCGTCCTGCCCGTGGCTGGTGTAAGGATCGAGCGCGACGTCGGTCAGCACGCCGAGATCGTCGCCGACCGCGTCCTTTATCGCCGAAATCGCGCGGCACATCAGGTTCTGCGGATTGTGCGCTTCAGTCCCCGTGTCGTTGCGAAGCTCGGCGGGCGTATTGGGGAACAGCGCGACGCATGGGATGCCCAGCGAAACCGCTTCCTTCGCCCGCGCCGCGATACCGTCGACCGACCAGCGCGAAACGCCGGGAAGCGAGCCGACAGGCTCTTCCACGCTGCTGCCTTCGGTAACGAAAAGAGGCCAGATCAGGTCTGCCGGAGTGAGGACGGTCTCGCGCAGCATGGCGCGGCTCCACGCGGTGGAGCGAGTGCGGCGCATGCGAAGGTTGGGATAGGTGCTCATGGCGCAGTCTCCTGCCCCTTCGCCCCTATCCAGCGCAAGTGGCTTGTCGCGTCAGGCCGCGTTGGAAAGGCGGTCGATCTCGCGCACGGGCTCTTCCGGTTGCTCGTTCTGCGGAGCAAGCGCTTCAAGGGCGGCGCCCGGCTTAACCGTCTTCAACTCGCGAAGGTGGGCGCGGAATTCCTGCAACTCGCTGCTCGAAAGCTGGGCGCGGACGACGAACTGGACCGACAGCGGGTCGATGTTCTTGCCGTTGCGGTACAGCTCGTAATGAAGGTGCGGACCCGTTGAAAGGCCGGTCGAGCCTGCGTAACCGATGACCTGTCCGCGCTTGACCCTTTGCCCGCGCGACACGGCAAAGCGTGACATGTGGGCATAACCCGACTGCAATCCGCTGCCGTGGCTGAGCTTGATGAAATTGCCATAGCCGCCGTTGCGACCTGCAAACGCGACAGTGCCGTCGGTCACCGCGTAGATCGGCTGTCCGGTGCGAGCGCGGAAGTCGACGCCCTTGTGCATCCGCTTGTAGCGCAGAATCGGGTGACGGCGCATGCCATAGCGCGACGTAATCGCACCGTTGGTAGGTGAAACGAGACCGGTGCGCAGCTCGCCTTGCCCGTTCGCGTCATAGAACTTGCCGTCCTTGCCCCAGCGCAGCATTTGCGCCTTGGCCGTGCCGCGGCGCGAAAGCCCCGCGAACTGGACGTCGCCCACTTCGACCTCGCCGGTCTCGGCACGCTTGTAGGCGATGATGATGTCGAAATCGTCGTCGGCCCCGACTTCGCGATCAAGGTCGATCGCCTCGTCCAGAGCCTTCAGGTACTGCTGCACCGCGCGGGCAGGAGCGCCTGCGGCACGGGCCGAACGATAGAGGCCCGAACCCACCTTGCCGGTAATGCGCAGCGGCGTGTCGTCGACGCGGATAACCCGCTTTTCGAGCGCGAGGGGCCCGCCTTCGCGGCCTACCGTCAGCTGCAGGTCGAACCGTGCGCGGAACGTCAGGTTTTCGAGAGGGCGCGGCTCACTGGGCGAAGTGCGGCGGCCAAGCGTCATCTGGAAACCGGTGCCGCTTTCTATGTCCTCAACCGGAAACGCGCCCGAAATCAGTTCCTCGGCCCGCGAGGCATCGCCTGCGCCAACGCCCGCACGGCGCAGCATGGCGGCAAGGGAATCGTCAGCCCCGAATGTCGCTGTCAGTTCGACGACCGGGCGTTCCGGCGCACTGGCCAACGGCACGACAAGGCGCGACGGCCCCATGCGGCGGCCCGTGTCCGCGCCCAGCGCGAGCGGGGTGATCATCTGGCTACGGTATTCGTCGCGTTCTTCCTCGGTCAGGTCGACGTCGGGCGCAGCCTGGACGGCGTTGAAATCAGGCCAAAGCGCTAGCGCCAGCGCGATGAGGACCAGCATGAAGGCAAGGCTGCGATACCAGCGCGGCGAACCGATGCCGGAACCAAGGTCGGAAACCCAGGGCTCCTCCGCCCCGTCCTTCAGGCCGAACTGGCGCAGCACGGTGCCGAGGTCGCGTTTTTCGACCTCTTCCGTCTTTCCGTCGTCCGGCTTGCCGATATGCGGTGCCTGCACCGCGCACCTCCTCGTCATGGGTCCGTATTCCTGGCGCTGAGGCGATCCACCCCCCCGCGCGCAGGACTGGTTAACGCGTTGGCGCAAATCGTGCCTTACGCAAAGTTGAAGAAGTGCTGCTTCCACAAGACCAAGCGACGAAATGCCGTTTTGCTGCGACGAATGACACGCTCCGATGCGCGCATGGCGGGTGATGAGCACGGCCCCATGCCTTGTCGCCCCGCCCCGCGACTGCCAAGTTGGGTCCTGTCATGAACCGCGCTGCCCCCGACAGCCGCACCGTCAAGGCCATGCTTGGCCCGACCAATACCGGCAAGACCCACCTCGCCGTCGAACGGCTCTGCGCGCATTCGAGCGGGCAAATAGGCTTTCCGCTGCGTCTTCTGGCGCGGGAGATCTATGACCGTGTCGTCGCCATCAAGGGGCCGGACCGCGTCGCGCTGATCACGGGCGAGGAACGGATCGATCCGCCCAATGCGCGCTGGAAGCTCTGCACGGTAGAAGCGATGGACCGCGACGCCGATGTCGCCTTCGTCGCGGTGGACGAAGCGCAACTGGGCGCGGACCGGGAACGCGGCCACGTCTTTACCGACCGGATGCTGAACGTACGGGGCCGCGAGGAGACGATGATCCTCGGCTCCTCCGCACTCATCCCGATGGTCGAGCAGCTCGTGCCCGAGGCCGAGATCATTACCCGCCCGCGTTTTTCGACGCTGACTCACGCAGGCAGTCTCAAGCTGTCCCGCCTGCCTCCGCGCAGCGCAGTCGTCGCGTTCAGCGCCGAGGAAGTCTACACCGTCGCCGAAATGCTGCGCCGGTTCCGCGGAGGGGCCGCCGTCGTCATGGGCGCGCTTTCGCCGCAGACCCGCAACAAGCAGGTCGAGATGTTCCAGTCGGGCGAGGTCGACTACATTGTCGCCACCGACGCCATCGGCATGGGCCTCAACCTCGATGTCGCCCACGTCGCATTCGCAGGGCTTGCCAAGTTCGACGGCCAGCGCCGCCGCCGGCTGACGATCGCCGAAATGGCCCAGATCGCGGGCCGCGCCGGTCGCCACCAGAAGGACGGCACATTCGGTACGCTGGCAGGTGAGCGCGGCGCGGAGTTTTCCGAAGAGGAAGTCCACGCGATCGAGGAACACATCTTCCCGCCGATCGAGAAGATGATGTGGCGCGATGCGCGGCCTCGCCTCGATTCGGTCGACGTGCTGATCGACGATCTGTCCGCCCCACCGAACGATCCGGCGCTTGCCCCCGCGCCCGAAGCGATCGACCTGGCCGTTGCGCGGATACTTTCCGAAAGCCCGAAGGTTCGTGAACGCGCCAAGGGCAAGGCGATGGTCGGACGGTTCTGGGATGCCTGCTCGCTCCCCGATTTCCGTTCTTTGGGCCCGGAAAACCACGCCCGCTTCGTCGCGAGGCTGTGGGATGACCTGTCCGAAGGAACGGGCCGACTGGGTCACGATTACGTCGCGGGCATGATCGCGCACCTTGACGATGCGCGCGGCGACATCGACACCTTGCAGGGACGGATTGCCGCGATCCGTTCATGGGCCTACATCGCGCAGCGTCCGGACTGGGTCCGCGACCGTGAGGACATGGCCGATCGGGCCCGCGCGGTCGAAGCAAAGCTTTCGGATGCCCTGCACCAGCGGTTGACCGAGCGGTTCGTGAACCGCCGCACCGCCGTATTGATGAAGAAACTGGGCGACACCGCACTTCTGCCGGTGACGCTTGGAGAAGGAGGAGCCGTGATGGTCGACGGCGAGGAAATCGGGAAACTCGAAGGCTTCCGCTTCGATGTCGATCCCCAGGCACGGCTTGAAACGCGGCGGCTGCTTCTGGCCGCGGCGGAAAAGCACTTGCCCGGTCTGCTGAACGAACGCGCGGACGCGCTGAAGGCAGATTGCGAGAATCGCGGTGAGGATCTCGCGTGGTCCGGCGATACGGTCAGCTGGCTGGGTCAGCCGGTGGCAAAGCTGGTTGCGGGCCGCCGCCTGCTCGAACCGCAGGTCAAGCTGGCGCCGGGCCTCAATACCCTCGACGCGCCGCTGCGCGCGAAGATCGAGAAAGCCGTGCAAGGCTGGCTCGATAGCGAGATCTCGGTCCGCCTGAAGCCGTTGGTGAAGCTGTCAAAGGCCGCCGAGGAAGCCGAGGCCGGTACCGAGCTTCGCGCACTCGCCATTGCCCTGCACGATGCGGGCGGTGCGGTTGCGCGCAAGGATAGCGGTGTCGGCAAGCTCGACACCGACAAGCGTTCGCACCTGCGCCGTCTGGGCGTTCAGGTCGGCGCGCTCGACGTTTTCGTACCCGCCATGGCCAAGGCCTCGACGCTCGAGGCATGGCGCGCGCTGGCCGAATTGAGCGGCATGAAGGTCCGCCCCGTTGCTGCCGAGATGCAGGCGATCCTGCCGGTCAAAGGCGCGCCGCCGCTGTTCTACCGCCGCGTCGGCCAGCAGAACGTACGCGTCGATCTGGCAGAACGGCTCGTCCACGCCGCCCACCAGCGCCGCGCCCGCTGGGCTGGCGAAGCACCGCAGCGCCGCCGCAAGGGCAAGGAAGGCGAAAAGCCCGCAGAGCCGGTGCGCTTCGCGCTCGACCCGTCGATGGCGCTTTCGATGGGGCTCAGCACGCAGACCTATACCGAACTGCTGCGCCAGGCGGGCTTCACCGCCCAGCCGCCCGCCGAACTTGCCGAAGGCGCGTTCGGCCCGCCCGAGCCGCCGCTGTGGCGCTGGCGTCCGCGCCGTGACGGTGCGCCGCGCGGCAATGACCAGAACCGTGGGGGTCGCAACGACAACCGCAAGGGCGGGCCCGGACGCAAAGGCCCGCGTGGTCGCCGCGAGCCGGAACCCAAAGTCGCCGAAGGCAATCCCTTCGCCTCGCTCGCCGAGCTTATCCGCTGATGTCGAGGCAGGTCGTTCCGGTGCGCGAGACGCGGCGGATCGACCGGCTATTATGGATGCTGCGCCTCACCCGCACGCGCGGGGCGGCGCAGGATCTCGTCTGCGAAGGCCATGTCCGCGTGAACGGGCGGCGCGTGCTACGCTGTTCGCAGGCGATCGCGGTCGGCGACATCGTCACCATGCCGCATGACGAGACGGTGCGGATCATCGAGATCCTCGACCTGCCCAGCCGCCGCGGACCGCCTGCCGAGGCGCTTGCGATGTTCCGCGACCATACGCCCGGCGCAAATGCAAGCGTTTCGCAAGAAGGCGAGGCGTCTTGACGAACCGGAACACCCTGCATAGCAGCGGCGTTAACGGCTCTAGCTTATGCCTGCCGCCCGGCGGGCCACGATAACACGGGGAAGCCACGCGAAATGACCTACGTCGTCACCGATGCCTGCATCAAATGCAAATACATGGACTGCGTGGAAGTCTGCCCGGTCGACTGCTTCTACGAGGGCGAGAACATGCTCGTCATCAATCCCAGCGAATGCATCGACTGCGGCGTCTGTGAACCCGAATGCCCGGCCGAAGCCATCCTGCCCGATACCGAGAACGGTCTCGAAAAGTGGCTTGAGCTGAACACCAAGTTCTCCGCCGAATGGCCGAACATCACGGCCGCCAAGGAAGCCCCCGCCGATGCCGACGAGCACAAGGGCGAGGAAGGCAAGTTCGAGAAGTACTTCTCGGCAGAGCCCGGCGAAGGCGATTAATCAGCCCTTGGCGGGGCGCGAGTCGCTCCGCCGCCGGTACCCCCGGCGACATGGCAAACAAGTCCCTGTGATCGCTTGTTGCGAGCGTTCGCAACAGGATTCGCATTTTCCGTCAGATTATGGTAAAACTCCACCCAAGCTGGTGGCGTAGTGCCGCCTGCTGCCGTCAGGAAAGGCGTAATTCCCGCGAGGTGTGCACAATTCGGGCCGTGATTTTCGGCACGAGGGACATTGCACTCCATCGTTGCGTGCCCCGCCCCCCGGGGTCGTTGCGAAACGCGGGACAATCCCGCCATAGAAAGGACAATGCATGACTGCCAAGGCTCCTGCCTTCGACGTCGGAGACTATGTCGTTTACCCCAAGCACGGTGTTGGCCGTGTGATCGAGCTGCAAAGCCAGGAAATCGCAGGCATGCAGCTGGAACTCTACGTTCTGCGGTTCGAGAAAGAGCGCATGACGCTCCGCGTGCCCGTCAACAAGGTCGAATCGATCGGCATGCGCAAGCTGTCGTCGGACAAGACCCTGCGTGAGGCGATGGACGTTCTGAAGTCGAAGCCCAAGGTAAAGCGCACCATGTGGTCGCGCCGCGCCCAGGAATACGAAGCGAAGATCAATTCGGGCGACCTCGTGTCGATCGCCGAAGTGACTCGCGACCTGTTCCGTGCCGACGATCAGCCGGAACAGTCCTATTCGGAACGCCAGATCTTCGAAGCCGCTTCCAGCCGCCTTGCGCGTGAACTGGCCGCGATGGAAAAGACCGACGAACCGGCCGCCCTCGCCAAGATCCTCGAGATCCTGAACGAGTACGCACCCAAGTACTACGAACAGACCGCCTGATTTTCACATCAAGCGACCTGATCGCGTGAAGAGGCCGCCGGGAAACCGGCGGCCTTTTCCGTTTGCGAGCCTGTACCGTTCGTCTGCCGTTCGTCGAAGCGAATAGCCTGCTGGTCGAGCGCTGCCTGCCCCACCCTTGCCGCTTCGCTTCCAGTTCTGTATTACCGTGTTAATACAGTTCAGGAGTAGACGATGTCCCGCAAGTTTCCTTTCGACACTCTCGGCAAGGCCATCGGCGCTGTCGCCGGGCTCGCACTGGGCGCCAGCCTTTCGGCCTGCAATGCAGAGAACATCTCTTTCGGCGGCAAGCAGGGCGTGCCGCTTTCGGAACTCGACATGAGCGGCGATCCGCCCGAATCCATCGCGCTGGCAGGGCCCGACACGGTCAAGCTGAGCGAAGGGCAGGAACTGGCGATCGAAGTCGAAGGCTCGCAAGCGATGAAGGACGCCATGCGCTTCCACATCGAAGGCAAGACGCTCGCCATCATGCGCAGCAAGGACGCCCCCGATAGCGAACGTGCGAGAGTCCTGGTCACGATGCCTGCGCCCAAGTCAGTCGTGATCGCAGGTTCGGGTACTCTCCAGGCCGAAAAGCTCGCCGAAAAGGCAGACGTGACCATCGCGGGTTCGGGCTCGGCCGAAACGAAGGACATCGCCGTCAGCGCGCTTGACGTGAACATCGTCGGTTCCGGCACGTATCGGGCCAGCGGCACGGCCGGTTCGCTCGATCTCAACATCGCGGGCAGCGGCGATGCCGATCTGGATGATCTCATGGTCGAAAAGGCCGATATTTCGATCGCAGGGTCGGGCCGCGGGGCATTCCGCTCTGACGGCAAGGTCGATGCCTCGATCATGGGTTCGGGCACCGTGAAAGTGAAAGGCCGCGCCACGTGCGAGGTTTCCTCGATGGGATCGGGCAAGCTGGTCTGCGAGGAAGCGTAAGAAAGACACAGGATGGCGCAGTTCATCACAGCGCCATCGTAAATCGGATACTCCTCATGACGGGATCACCGTCGTGGGGAGTTTTCGTATGCGCCTGAAGCTGGCCGTTCCAGTCCTGTTGTTATCCGCCACTGCCCTTTCGGGCTGTATCGCCAAGACCGCGCTGGACGTCGCCACTGCGCCCGTTCGCGTCGCAAGCAAGGCCGTCGACGTCGCAACGACCAGTCAGTCCGAGGCTGACGAAAAGCGCGGGCGCGAGATTCGCAAGCGCGAGGAACGCCTTGGCAAGCTGGAGCGGCAGTACGGCAAGGAAATGGCCGACTGCGAGGATGGCGATGCAAAGGCCTGCGCCGAAGCGCGCGCGACTTATGCCGAAATTCAGGAAATCCTGCCGACGATCCCTGTCGAACCCGACTAGGCTGCGGCGCGGGCGAGCCTGTCGTTGATGGCGACGCCGATGCCTTCGTGCGGAATCGGCACGACCGCGACACGCGGCTGCGGGGCCGCGCTAGCGGCGTGCAGCGCTGCGTAGAGCCGCGATGCGGCCTCGGCGAGATCGCCCGATGGCGACAGGTTGAAATCGCCACCGTCCGTACCGAAGCCGATGCGGAATTCGCCTTCCTGCGCGTCCAGCGCTTCAAGCCGGACCGGTTTGCCCGGCGCATAGTGGCTCGCAAGCTGGCCCGGTGCTTCGATACCCTTTGTGCTGCCAGCTATCGCAGGGCCGAGCACCGCTGCGATCTCCGCCTCGGTTACAGGGCCCGGTCGCAGGATTTGCCAGCCATTCTCGCGCACCGCGACGATTGTCGATTCGAGCCCGCGCTCAGTCTCCCCGCCGTCGAGCACCATTGGTATGCGCCCTTCCAGCGAACTTGCGACATGGGCTGCGCTAGTCGGACTGACGGCCCCGCTGCGATTGGCCGATGGTGCGGCAAGAGGTGCCGGTGCGGCAAGAAGGACCGCGCGCATGGTTTGATGGCTCGGCATCCTGAGCGCCACGGTTGAAAGCCCTGCGGTCACCGCTGGCGCCAAACCGGAATCGTCGCGTATCGGCAGGACCATCGTCAGCGAACCGGGCCAGAAGTGTTCAGCCAGCGTCCTCGCCCGATCGTCCAGATGCGCCAAACGCTCCGCCGCCAATAGATCCGGCACATGGACGATCAGCGGATTGAAATCGGGCCTGCCCTTGGCCTTGTAGATACCCGCGACCGCTGCGGCCAAGTCCGCTCTTGCCGCAAGGCCGTAGACCGTCTCAGTCGGTAACGCGACGCAGGCCCCCTCCCCCAGAAGGCGCACGGCCTCGGAAATACCCTCTTCGTCGGCAGGCAGCACGCGCGGCTGGGATGGATTGGCGTCGGTCATCTTGCGTCGCTATAGGCGGGATGCATCGTGGGCCGGAAGGAAAGAATTTCGCGCGTGACCGACAACGACCAGACCCTTGCCCGCATTGCCGCCGCGCTTGAGCGTATCGCCCCTGCCCCGACAGATGCACAGGACGTATTGTCCGCCCCCGCCTACGGCTGGGACGGCAAGGCTCTGACCGCGATTCCCGCGATCGATGCCCCTCCTTTGGAGCTTCTGCGCGGCATCGACCGGCAGCGCGATACGGTAGCCGAAAACGTCGCACGCCACGCCGCCGGCGCGGATGCGCACGATATGCTGCTGTGGGGCGCGCGCGGCATGGGCAAGTCCGCCCTTGTCCGCGCCTCTGTAAAGGCCGCTGCAGGCCCCTCAGGGCACATTGCACTGGTCCAGGCGGCAGGAGACGCCCTTGGCACGCTTCCGGCGCTCATGAGCGTCCTGAGAGGTGCTGACCGCCGCTTCCTGCTGTTCATTGACGACATCGGCTTTGGGGCGGGTCAGGAGAATGAGGCTCGTACCCTGCGATCATTACTGGAGGGCGGCGTCACCCCACGCCCCGCCAACGTGCGCATCGCGGTCACCTCGAACCGCCGCGCGATCGTCTCGCGGCACATGGCTGAGCAGGACGATCCGGTGAACCCGCGCGATGCGGTGGACGATACACTGGCGCTGGCAGACCGCTTTGGCCTGTCGATCGGCTTCCATAATTGCACTCAGGACGATTATCTCGCCATCATCGCAGCCTATGCCGATCATTACGGCCTGGCGTGGGAACAGTCGGACGCGCTCGAATGGTCGAAGCGCCGCGGCGCACGGTCGGGCCGCGTGGCCCGCCACTATGTCACCGAACTGGCAGGCCGCGCTGGACGGACGCTCGGCTGATCAGGAGCCGGTGACGCGCCAGATGATGCCGCCGGTATCATCGCTGACCAGCAAGGCGCCGGTCTGATCCCATTCCAGCATCGTCGGGCGCCCGTGCGCCTCGTCGCCGCCGGCATCCATGAAACCGGTCAAAACGGGCTTCGGAAGCTCGTCCAGCGGATTGCCGCGTTCGTCAAAACCGACGAATACCACGTCATAACCCGCCGCCGGCTTGCGATTCCACGAACCGTGGCGCGCCACGAAAGCGCCGCTTGCAAAGCGAGCAGGCAATGCACTGCCTTCCGCAAACTTCAGCCCCAGCGGCGCAACGTGCGCACCAAGCGCATATTCGGGCCAGCGGACATATTCCTGCAGGTATTGCGGCATCGGTGCCTCGACACGCGGGTCATATTCGAAGCGCCAGTAAATCCACGGCCAGCCGTAATTCACGCCGATCGGCACGTTGGTGAGATAGTCGGGCGGACCGTCACCGCCCAACATGTCGCGCTCGTTCACCGTGGTCCAGAGCTCGCCGGACTGCGGGTGAAAAGCGAGACCAGTGGGATTGCGCAGGCCCTCGCCATAAATGCGCGAAGTGCCGCTGGCGATGTTGAACTCATGAATGGCAGCGCGTCCCTCTTCGAGATCCATGCCCTTTTCGCCGATGTTGGAGGCCGAGCCGACGCTGACGTAGATCCGCTCACCATCCGGTGACAGCACGAGGTTGCGCGCCCAGTGATTCTCCCCGCCGGGAAGATCCATCAACTTAGTCGGCGCTGCGTCGATCTTCGTCTGGCCCGGCTCATAAGGGAAGGACACGAGCGAGTCGGTGTTGGCGACGTAAAGCGTACCTTCGGTCCAGACCATACCGAAAGGCGACGTTAGTCCCTCGACAAGCACGCCGGCCTGCTCCGCCACGCCGTCCTTGTCAGCATCGCGTAGCAGCTTGATCCGGTCCGGCGACTTCACCCCGGCCCCGACCTTCTCCATGAAGAAGTTCATCACCTTGCCCTTGAGGCTGTCGGCCGGGCGTTGCTGCGAATTCGTTTCGGCAACCAGCACGTCACCATTGGGGAGGGTCAGCATCGAACGCGGGTGCGTAAGCCCATCGGCAAAGCGCGAGACTTTCAGCCCCTCGGCAGCCACGGGGGTTTCCGCATCCGCCCAGCCACTGGGTTCCAGCAGTTTGAGCGTGGGGAACGTCTCCATCTCCGCTGGCGCGATGACCGGATCGGTGCCCGAAACTTCATCGACCGTCATATCGGCAGGATTGCCGATCCAGAGATAGATGATGATGCCGACGATGATCGCGAGGATCAGGCCGACAAAGACGAACACGTTGCGTTTTGCTGAAGTCATGCGGAGTTAGATAGGGCGCGGCCCGTACGCGGGCAATGGTATTGGCTCGCAGAGGAAGCTATGGGCGGGCCATGTTCGATTTCCTTCCCACGAACCCGTCCGACAAGACCGCAACTTACGCCGAACTGGCAGAAGCGGTGTCAGCGATCACGACTGGCGAAACCGACCGGATCGCCAACATGGCGAACAGTGCCGCGCTGATCGACGCCTTCGTCGCAGACCTGAACTGGTCAGGCTTCTACCGCGTGGTCGAAGGTGAACTCGTGCTCGGGCCCTTCGTGGGGCGCCCTGCGTGCATCCGGATCCCCTTTGGCAAAGGCGTGTGCGGCACTTCGGTTTCCGAAAAGCGGACGATGCTGGTGGAGGACGTTCACGCCTTCCCCGGCCACATCGCCTGCGACGCAGCGAGCCGGTCCGAACTTGTCGTCCCGATCATCAAGGACGGCGAAGTCGTGGCGATAATCGACCTCGACAGTCCTTCGCCCGCGCGCTTCGACGCAGAGGACCAGGCAGGGATCGAAGCGGTTGCCGCGATCCTCGCCGAACGGTTCTAGATTTCGCCGCCTGAAAGCCGCTGACAGACCAGGTCCAGCTGATCGAGCGACTTGTAGCGCACGATCACCACGCCGCTCGTCGGATCGTCATCGGACTTGATCTGCACGGGAAGGCCGAGGAAATCTTCCAGATGCTTCTCGACCGCCGCGATGTCGGCATTGTCCTCACGCGGGGGACGCGCGGCACGGCGGCGCGGAGCCTCAGTCCCGGCAGAGGCCTTGCGAACGCGCTTCTCGACTTCGCGCACTGACAGCGCACCGCCCGCGGCCTCCTTCGCAATCTGTTCGGCCGCTTCGCAATTGATAAGCGCCCGGGCATGGCCCATCGACAGATCGCCCTTCTCCACCATCGTCAGCACGCCTTCGGGCAGGCTGAGCAGGCGCATCAGGTTGGCGACATGGCTGCGCGATTTTTCGACCAATTCGGCAATATCGCCCTGCGACATGCCGTCACGATCCGACAGCCGATGGTAGGCGCGCGCTTCCTCAACCGGATTCAGGTCTTCGCGCTGGATATTCTCGATTAAGGCTAGCGCAGTGACGTCACGATCGTTGAGATCGCGAACAATCGCTGGAATTTCATGCACTTGTGCCTTCTGAGCGGCCCTCCAGCGCCGCTCACCGGCGACAAGCTGATAGGTGCCGCCCTCAGCCGGACGCACGATTACCGGCTGAATCACGCCGCGTGCCGAAATCGACTTGGCGAGGTCCTCCAATGCGCCTTCTTCGAAATGGACGCGCGGGTTTTCGGGATGCGGCTCGATGCTGGAGACGGAAAGCATGGCCAGGCCCTCGCCGACCGGCGCGGGTTTGCTCTTGGCGGCGGCAGGCTTTGCACCAGCTGCTGCGACAGGCTCTTCCCGACGGGTATCGCCCAACAGAGCGCCAAGGCCGCGACCCAGTGCTGCACGGCCCTTCGGCGACGGCTTGGTCTTGGTGTCCTGGCTCATGCGGCTTTCCTCTTTTCGGGCAGACGACCGATCAGTTCACGTGCCAAGTCCATGTAGGCGCGCGATCCGGTGCAGTTGTGGTCATAGACAATGGCAGGCATCCCGTGACTGGGTGCCTCTGACAAGCGCACATTGCGCGGCACGACAGCTTCGAAGACGAGCTTGCCAAGAACGTTGCGAACGTCATCCGAAACCTGGTCGGTCAATCGATTGCGCCGATCATACATGGTCAGCGCGATACCAACGATAGCGAGCTCTGGATTGAAGCGCTGCTGCACCTGTTCAACCGTATTAAGCAGCTGGCTCAATCCCTCAAGCGCGTAGAATTCGCACTGGAGCGGAACCAGCAAGCGATCGGCAGCGGTAAGCGCATTGAGCGTCAGAAGCCCCAGCGACGGGGGGCAATCGACGAAACAGATATCGTGATGTGCTTCCGCCAATCCTGCGCGCAGGCGACCAGTCCGGTCGTGCATTTCGACCAATTCGATCTCGGCACCTGAAAGGTCGACGGTCGCAGGCACCAGATCAAGATCGGGGATCTGGGTCTTCACCAGACATTCGTCGAGAGGAATCCCATCGACGAGGAGGTCATAGCTCGATTTGAGTCGGTCTTCACGCTCGACCCCAAGCCCGGTTGAGGCATTTCCCTGCGGATCAAGATCGACAAGCAAGGTGCGCCAACCAATCGCGGCGAACGCGGTTGCTAGGTTCACGGCGCTGGTAGTCTTGCCAACCCCGCCTTTCTGATTGGCAACCGCTATCGTGATCATGCGAATCCCCGCTTTACTTTGGGCCGAGCAACTTCCCGATAATGATGCCCGATTGCGGATCGGTTACCGACTGTTCCACGTGGAACGTGTGTCGCCACCCCTTCAAGTCTTCCAATTCCTGCTTTGCAGAACGCCCTTTCGGCAAGAGCCATTCGGTAGCCTTTGTGGAAAAGGCGGCGGATAGCCTGAGCAAACGTGGCAAAGGTGCAAAGGCTCGCGCGCTGATCGCTTCGAATTTGGCCTCTGGCAGCTGTGATACATTTGCAGTCACGACATCGACATTGTCGAGTCGCATCTGCTGCGCAGCCCGGTTTAGCCAGTCAGTACGCAGCGGGCGTTGTTCTGCCAAAGTGAACCGACACGAAGGCAAAAGCGCTGCACAAACGAGCCCGGGGAACCCCGCGCCGGTTCCAAGATCAAGCCACGATTGTGTTTCACGTGGAACATATGTGAGTAGCTGGGCACTATCCACGATGTGTCTGGACCAAGCATACGGCACCGTTCCGCGCGCAATCAGGTTCTGACTCTCAGCCTCGGTCAGCAGAGCCTTGAGCAAAGTATCGAGCTTCGCGATACTCTCCTCGCTCGCATCAAGATTGGCAGACAGCCAGTCTCTAGACCAGTTCTCATCCTGCGGGTCGAACACTCAGGCGGCCTCGCTAGAGCGGCGGCGGGCATGGACCAGCAAGGCTGAAAGCGCTGCGGGCGTGATCCCCGCAATCCGTCCTGCGGCGGCAAGACTGTCCGGTTTGGCACTGGAAAGTCTCTCAACCATTTCCTTCGAGAGACCGGGGATCTCCGCGTACGGAAAGTCCGGGGCTAGCCGTAAGGATTCGCTCGCACGAAGGTCGCGCAGCTCCGCCTCTTGCCGCGCCAGATAAGGGGCGTAACGCGCATCCTCGACCATCTCTTCGAGAAGATCGGCATCTGGATCTTCGATATCGATGAGATCTGCGACCTTCTCCGCTACGCTATCGAAACGTAGCCACTCTGTCAGTTCAGCAGCCGGCAGATCCCTGCGCACCTCGACACCTCGCGCAATGAGGTCGCTTCCCGTCATTTTACGTTCAAATATTCGCGAGAGTGTTTCACGTGAAACACCCCGCTTAGTAAACCACTGTTGACGCTCCTCTCCGATACAACCGACATCCATCGCAACAGGTGTCAGGCGCGATGCCGCATTGCTGGCCCGCAAACGAAGTCGGTATTCGGCCCTTGCCGTCAACATGCGGTAAGGCTCGCTGACGCCATGCAACGTCAGATCATCGATCATCACCGCCATGTAGCTATTGGCCCGATCGATCGCGGGCCCCTCTTTCCCGACAACCGCGCAAGCAGCCTCGAGACCGGCAATAAGCCCTTGCGCTGCGGCCTCCTCATAACCGGTTGTTCCGTTGATCTGACCGGCACAATAGAGACCGGGAATAGCCTGAAGTTCCAAGGAGCGATGAAGGCAGCGGGGATCCACGTGGTCATACTCCACAGCATATCCCGGCACCGCCATCTCGACATTTTCCAGCCCTTCTATCGTACGTAGGAAGGCCAACTGGATGTCGGTGGGTAGCGATGTGCTGATTCCGTTCGGGTAGATCAGGTGAGTGTCGACACCCTCGGGCTCGAGGAAGATCTGGTGACTGTCGCGATCGGCGAACCGGTGGATCTTGTCCTCGATTGATGGACAGTATCGCGGTCCACGTGCGTCAATGGCCCCGCTGAAGAGCGGTGATCGGTCCAACCCATTACGGATAATTTCATGGGTTTCAGGTGTCGTCCGCGTAATCGAACAGAAGACCTGAGGATTCACGCGCCCCTTGGTCAGCGGCGACATCGTCCAATGGTCTGCGTCTGACGGCTGCTCCTCAAGTCTGGCCCAGTCAATCGTCCGGCCATCAAGGCGCGGCGGCGTACCGGTCTTGAGCCGTGCCATCGGCAAGGCAGCGTCACGCAGCTGCGAAGCCAGTTTATGAGCACCAGCCTCCCCTATGCGGCCACCTTCGAATACCTCTTCACCGCGGAAGAGTCGGCCACCCAAGAAGGTACCCGTGCAAAGGACAACTGCACGTGAAGCAATCTCGGTGCCATCACCCAGGACAACACCCCTCGCCGTACCCGCCTCAATACGAAGCGCGGCAACTTCGCCTTCAATTTCCTCAAGACCATCCTGAGCCGCGACCATCGCCTGAATCGCACGCCGGAACAGCGTCCGATCCGCCTGGACGCGCGGACCATGGACTGCACTGCCCTTTGACCGGTTGAGCATGCGATAATGGATTGCACCGGCATCAGCCGCACGCCCGATCAGTCCGTCGAAGGCATCGACCTCCCGGACAAGGTGTCCCTTACCCAGACCACCGATTGCCGGATTGCAGGACATTGCTCCGGTCTTGGATCGATCAAATGTCACCAACGCAGTGCGCGCACCGGCACGGGCCGAAGCTGCTGCTGCTTCGCAACCGGCGTGGCCTCCGCCTACAACGATGACATCGAACTCTTGCATAGCCGCCATCTAGAGGCGGCGTGCTATTTGGTCAAAGCAAGATGATGTTCCACGTGGAACATCACTTGCCGATGCAGAAACGACCGAACAAGGTATCCAGCATATCCTCGGTCGCTGCGCGGCCCGTCAATCGATCGAACGCCAGTCGTGCCCGCCGCAAATGTTCGGCGGCGATCAGCATGTCGGTTTCTCTACCAGCCAAATCGATCGCATCACGTGCATCTGCCAAGAGCGTCCGCTGATGCCGCGCAAGCGCCACCTGCCCCGGCTTCGGCATTGCTCCCTTGGCATGGGAGACTAGATCCTCCACCAATTGGCTCACGCCCTCCAGGGTCGTCGAAGATATGCGGTGGCGCGGTGCCGACTTGGTGACATGCTCGGCCCGGTCGATCATCGTCTCGACCTCCCAAGCGCCCTGCGGCCCCTCCCCTTCAGGGCCAAGCCAGAGGACCAGATCTGCTCGTTCGATCTCTCCGCGGGCGCGTTCGATGCCGATCTGCTCGATCTCGTCATCGGTCGCGCTGCGTAGACCAGCCGTGTCAGTAAAAGTGAACGGCACACCGCCCAACCCGACCGAACGGCTCAGGACGTCACGCGTTGTACCCGCAATGGGTGTCGCAATCGCTGCTTCTTCTTCAAGCAAAGCATTGAAAAGACTACTTTTCCCGCTGTTTGGCGGCCCCCCGATGACGACTCGGTAGCCCTCCTTCAAAACTTCGGCCCTTGGCGCTTCAAGCCAGGTAGCCAGACTGCTGGCTAGTGCATCACATGATTGCGCGAATACGGGCGAGAGTTCTGCAACATCGTCCTCGTCGGAAAAGTCGAGATTGCTCTCGATCTCTGCAGCAAGAGAAAGAACGGAATCTCGCCACTCGCTCACCTGCCGAGACAGCACTCCTCCTGCCAGCGCCTGCGCATTGCGCCGTTGCAACTCGGTCTCGGCGGATAGAAGGTCGGCCAGTCCTTCGGCCTCTGACACGTCCATTCTGCCATTTGCAAAGGCGCGACGCGTGAATTCGCCCGGCTCTGCATGGCGAAGCCCAGTTATATTGCTAAGCGCCCTCTCAACGGCAGATATGATCGCGCGGCCGCCATGCAGGTGCAGTTCCGCACAATCCTCGCCCGTGGCGCTGGCCGGGCCCGGCATGAACAGGACCAGCGCCCTATCGAGCAATGCTCCCTCCAACGGATCGCGCAGCGACCGCAGGAAGGCCTTGCGCGCTTCGGGTACCGAGCCTGTCAGTGTTTCCAGTGCCAGCGAGCATCCCGGTCCGCTCAGGCGGATAACGGCGATTGCTGCGGGCGGACTGCCGCTGGAAAGGGCAAAGATCGTATCGCCGCCCATCTGCGACCAAGTCCTTCAATCGCGAAAAGATCAGCTCTTCTTGGTGGGCGTTCCGAAAGCCGCCTTGGTGCCGCTTTCCATGATCTGCTGGAACATGCGCAGGCCCATTTCACCCATTGGCGCGAAGCCCTTGATGAGATCCTGGACCTGATCGAGGCTACCTGCACCCTTCATCGCGGTGACAAGGCTGTCGACATAGACGTCGTTGGCACGCGAAACGTCGGGCAGGCCCATGAAGCGGCGCGCCTCTTCCGGGGTGCAATCGATCTCGACATTCACTTTCATTGCCCGTTTCCCCTTCGTCCGTAAGCGCGCTTTACCACGCCAAGCTGTCATACGACCTTGGCAAAGTCCATTACCGCGCCATATCCCCACAGGGAAACGCAAAATTGTCAGGAGACGACCGATGGCCTTCAATGCACAAATCGAGACGCTGAGCGGCGAGGACAGCTTCGGCGCCTATGTCGCCCGCCCCGAAGGCACTCCGCGGGCCGCGATCATCGTCATCCAGGAAATCTTCGGCGTGAACGAAGGTATCCGCCAGAAGTGCGACAAGCTGGCCGCGGCGGGCTATCTCGCGGTTGCCCCCGACCTGTTCTGGCGGATCGAACCAGGCATCGAGCTCGACCCCGATGTCGAAAGCGACTTCCAGAAAGCGCTCGATTACATGGGCAAGAACAATCCCGACAAGAACGTGCGGGATATCGAGGCAACGATTCACTTCATCCGCCGGCAGGAAGGCGTCGCGAAGGTAGGTTGCGTCGGATACTGCCTTGGCGGCAAGCTTGCCTATATGACTGCCACGCGCACCGATATCGACGCCAGTGTCGGTTACTACGGCGTGATGATCGACCAGATGCTCAATGAAGCGCACGCGATCGCGCATCCACTGATGCTGCATATCCCGACCGCCGATGGTTTTGTTCCGCCTGAAGCTCAGGCCAAGATGCATGAGGGCCTGGACGGCCACGCCAAGGTCACGCTGCACGATTACGAAGGGCTGGACCACGGTTTCGCGACGGAAATGGGCAAGCGCCGCGACGAAGAAGGTGCAGACCTTGCCGATAGCCGCACGGCTGAATTCTTCGCCGCGAACCTCGTCTAGTTCAGCGTCGTAAAGTTTGTCACGACCCGCATCACAGCACTCTTGAGGTCGATCGGCATGTTGCGTGCCAACGTCTCTCGCCGGTGCTGCTTGTCCCCGTTCAACCGGATGTGATGCATCGTCCAGACCGGAAAGTTGCGCTTCTCGATCATGTTGTCTTCCAGCACCGTGATCGCGTGGTGCCGCTTGTCGGTATAAAGCCTGTCGAGCAGCTTATCGATCGCTCTGTCGGGTCCTTCGACAAGCTGCATGAACGTAGTTCCGTTGAATAAGAGAAATCCGGTTACGTCCGCCATGGCATTGTTGAACTGTGATTTGGCGACAATATCCGACACGTCTTTGTCGGATAAGGGGTTCGTCGCCGCACTTACGTAAACGATCTGGCGCACGCTGCTCCTCCATACGAGCAACCTGCCGGTTGGCCAGTGCGCAAGCCTTTCCCGACAGGAGAAGCGACCCTTCCGTCTATCGCGATAATGGAATCGGAATGGTTGCAGATGCAAACAAAAAAGGACGGCAAGCCGTGTGGCTGCCGTCCTTTCGCTGTTTCGGTGGGCGACGCGCTTACTGGTTCATCGTCGCGAAGAAGTCTTCGTTGGTCTTCGAATCCTTCATCTTGTCGAGCAGGAATTCCATCGCATCGACCGTGCCCATCTGCATGAGAATGCGGCGCAGGACCCACATCTTCGACAAGTTGTCCTTGCCGACCAGCAGCTCTTCCTTGCGGGTGCCGGACTTGCCGACATCCAGCGCGGGGAAGATGCGCTTGTCCGCGACCTTGCGGTCGAGCACGATTTCCGAGTTACCGGTGCCCTTGAATTCTTCGAAGATAACTTCGTCCATGCGGCTGCCGGTATCGATCAGCGCGGTCGCAATGATGGAGAGCGAGCCGCCCTCCTCGATATTGCGGGCCGCACCGAAGAAGCGCTTGGGGCGCTGCAGCGCATTCGCGTCGACACCGCCGGTCAGCACCTTGCCCGAGGACGGAACCACGGTGTTGTAGGCGCGGCCGAGACGGGTGATCGAGTCGAGCAGGATAACGACATCCTTCTTGTGCTCGACCAGGCGCTTTGCCTTTTCGATAACCATTTCAGCAACTTGCACGTGGCGCTGTGCGGGTTCGTCGAAAGTCGAGGAAATGACCTCGCCCTTCACGCTGCGCTGCATGTCGGTGACTTCTTCCGGACGCTCGTCGACGAGCAGGACCAGCAGGAACACCTCCGGGTGATTGTCGGTGATCGCCTTGGCAATGTTCTGCAGCAGGACGGTCTTACCCGTGCGCGGCGGTGCGACGATCAGGGCGCGCTGGCCCTTGCCCTGCGGCGAAATGATATCGATCACACGGGCCGACTTGTCCTTCACCGTCGGATCGACAGCATCGAGGACCAGCTTCTCTTCCGGATAAAGCGGTGTCAGGTTGTCGAAGTTGACGCGGTGGCGCACGACATCCGGATCGTCGAAATTGACCTTCAGCAGCTTCGTAAGGGCAAAATAGCGCTCTCCATCACGCGGAGCGCGGATCTCGCCTTCGACCGTATCACCGGTACGCAGCTGGAACTTGCGGACCTGGTTGGGCGAGACATAGATATCGTCGGGCCCTGCAAGGTAGTTCGCCTCGGGGCTGCGCAGGAAGCCGAAACCGTCAGGCAGAACCTCGATCGTGCCGATGCCGAGAATTTCCTCGTCTTCGGCGACTTCCTTGAGGATGCCGAACATCAGGTCCTGGCGGCGCATGGTCGACGCGCCTTCCACGCCCAGCTCTTCGGCCATCTCGACCAGCTCGGCGGGGGTTTTCTGTTTGAGTTCCTTGAGATGCATTTTTTTGAAATTCCGTCGTGGAGTCTGGTGGATCCTGTCGGGCCTTGAACCGATCGTTCGGCAGGCTGGCAGGGCCGTGGTCTATGGGCTTGGTGAAAGCGGACCTGTTCGCCCCTTTGCGGGATCGAACGGCGGCAGGAAGCCGCTGACTCTCTAAATAGGTTTTACGCGGTGAATCGTCAATCTGCCCTGACGGTCCCGTGCGACCGGCTGCGCCCTACGAAAGGTAGAACTTGCCCACGATCACCGTCGTCACAATCAGGATTGCGGCCATGCCCGGTACTTCGTTGAGAAGACGCAGTTTCTTGCCCGAAAGCGGCCGTTCGCCGCGTGCCAGCTTCTTCGCATAGGCCATCATCCAGCCGTGATAACCCGACAGGCCCAGCACGAAGAGCAGCTTGAGATGGAACCACCCCTGGCTCCACGCATCGATCGTGAAGGCCAGCGCGAGCCCGAAAACCCAGACGAGAATCATCGAGGGATTGAGGATAATCTTGCGAAGCCGTCCCTCACGCTCGACCCAGCGGGCGGCCTCTTCCGAACCTTCGGGAGCTTCCTGGTGGTACACGAAGAACCGCGGCATCATGAACAGTCCCGCCATCCAGAAGATCACGAAGACCAGGTGGCCGACCTTGAGCCAGGGATAGAGCAAGGAAAGATACTCCTGCATGGGACATGAGATAGGACGGGCAACGCGCGGCGCAAACCCCCTCGCCCGTCCGAAACGGGAAAAACGTTAGCGGGACCAGTCCCTGACCGTGGCCAGCAGTTCTTCGACATGGGCGATCGGGGTTTCCTTGCCGATGCCATGGCCAAGATTGAAAACGTGCGGCCTGTCGGCAAAGCAATCGAGAATGTACTTTGCCCGATCTGTCATGCGTTTACCGCCCGAAAGCAGGATCAGCGGATCGAGATTGCCCTGAACCGGCATGTTTGCGGGCAATTCGCGCGCGGCCCAGATGGGATCGACCGTTTCATCCACACCAACCGCATCGACGCCGGTTTCGCGGGCATAGGCGGCGAGCTTTTCGCCAGCACCCTTGGGGAATCCGATCACCGGAACGTCGGGGCACTGCTGCTTGAATCGCGCCGTGATCGAAGCATTGGGCGCAATGACCCAACGTTCGAATTCGTCAGGCGCAAGGCTGCCCGACCAGGAATCGAACAACTGCACCGCCTCGGCCCCTGCCCTTGCCTGTCCAACGAGGTATTCGACCGTGACGTCGGCAATCGCGTCGATGATCGCCTTGAACGCCGCCGGATCGCCATAGGCCATTTCGCGTGCGGCATGCTGGTCACGGCTACCCTCGCCGTTCACCATGTAGGTCGCGACCGTCCACGGAGAGCCTGCAAAACCCAGCATCGTTTTCGTGTCGTCCAGCCGTTCGACGCAAAGCTCGACCGTCCGATAGATCGGGGACAACCGTTCCGGCACCATTTCCAGCGAGGCGAGCGCGGCATCTGCCAGCCGCGGCGACAAATGCGGACCTTCGCCGGCAAGGAACTGCAGGTCCTGTCCCATCGCATAAGGGACGATCAGGATATCTGAGAACAGGATCGCGCCGTCGAAACCGAACCTGTCGATCGGTTGCAGTGTGACTTCGGCCGCCGCCTCACAGTCATAGACGAGCGCAAGGAACCCGCCCTTTTCCGCACGAAGCGCGCGATATTCGGGTAGATAGCGACCCGCCTGGCGCATGAGCCATAGCGGGCGGCGGGAACCGTTCGTTCCCTTCAACGTGTCGAGCAAAAGACCGGGCATGCCCCTTAGAAACTCCAAATAATTTAATTTTAAAAGGTTTGATGGAATCTGTTGGCCCTGTGGAAATCGGGGATTGCGGGGCCCTGCCCGAATTATCCGGCAAAGGCCATGCCCATTTCGGCCACCCGAATCCCGCTTGGTCCGTGGTCAAACGAAACTTGTTCGCCTTACCCACAGGCTGTGGGTGATCGCTGTCCCTGTCCAGAAATACCCAGAACGGAATCGAGGACAGTGGGTGCAGTTTCGGCCCTTTCGCTTGTCCGCAGTTCTCTCCCGTGGTTTATCCGGGCACCTGTCCACAGGCATCCGGGGCCGCATGACCAAGCTTCACCTCCATCTCCTGTCCGATTCGACCGGAGAGACTCTCGAAATGATTGCCAAGGCGGCACTGTCGCAGTTCGACGCGGTCGAGGTCGAGCGGCATTTCTGGCCGATGGTGCGTTCGCAGCAGCATCTTGACCGGATCATGCAGGAAATCATCAATTTTCCCGGCCTTGTCGTCTTCACACTGGTGAATCCGGATATTCGTCGCAGTCTCGAGACGTCGTGCGCAGAAGCGAACATGCCGACCGTCTCGGCGCTTGATGCCGTGACGGAAAGCCTTTCGCGGGTGCTGGGACAGGAGCAGCTCCACCGTCCCGGTCGCCAGCACCAGATGGACGAGGCCTATTTCAAGCGCGTGGAAGCGATCCAGTTCACTATCGCTCATGACGATGGACTGATGTGGGAAGAGTGGGAAGAAGCCGACATCGTGCTTGCCGGCGTGTCCCGCACATCGAAAACGCCGACATCGATCTATCTCGCCAACCGCGGTTATCGCGTTGCCAATATCCCGATCGTGAAGGAATCCCCGCCTCCGCCGAACCTGTTCCGGTTGAAGCGCCCCATGGTCGTGGGATTGACCACATCGCCCGATCGCCTGGTCCAGGTTCGTCGCAACCGCTTGCTGTCGCTGAACCAAGCGCCGGAAACCGCCTATGTCGACAAGGAGCAGGTCGAGGACGAGGTCCGCTTCGCCCGCCGCATGGCGGCCGACAACAACTGGCCGGTGATCGACGTGACCCGCCGCTCGATCGAGGAAACTGCTGCGGCTGTCATCAATCTCTATAACGAGCGCCGCACCCAGATGTCGCCGCGCAATGCCGGGACTAATCCCGTATGATCGTGCTGGCCTCCAAAAGTGCATCGCGGCAGGCGATGTTGACGTCTGCCGGCGTGGAGTTCGAGGCGGTCCCCGCCGATCTCGACGAACGTGCACTGGAGGCGGAACTCGTTGGCGCGTCACCAGCACAAGTGGCTATTGCGCTTTCAGAGGCGAAGGCGCTGGCCGTCTCGGCAAAACAGCCGGGCCGGCTCGTGCTGGGAAGCGATTCATTGGTCGAAGTCGAAGGTCGCCGCTTCGACAAGCCCGCCAGCCGCGAAGATGCGGCGGAACATTTGCGCCACTTTTCGGGGCGGACGATGAAATTGCACAGCGCAGCGGCGCTGTCTCGCGATGGTGACGTGGTATTTCGCCACGGCGCGCTGGCCCGCTTGCAGGTCCGCCATTTATCAGAGACGTTCATCACACAATATCTCGACACCGAATGGCCCGAGGTCAGCTATTGTGTCGGCGTCTTTCGAATTGAAGCATTGGGTCCGCAGCTGTTCGAGCGTATTACCGGTGACCAGTTCACCGTTCTCGGAATGCCGCTGCTCGAAGTGCTCGGCGCGCTACGGTTCGAAGGCGAGTTGCCGACATGAGCCAGCCCTTTGCCGAAGTGATCGGCGACCCGATCGCACAGTCGAAATCGCCGACAATTCACCGGTTCTGGCTGGAAAAAGCCGGAATCGACGCCGATTACCGTCACTGCCACGTCACGGCGGAAGGTCTGGCCGACTACATCGCGCAGCGCCGCGCAGATCTCGACTGGCGCGGGTGTAATGTCACGATGCCGCACAAGCAGGCGATTATCCCGCTGCTTGACCGGATCGACCCTCTTGCAGTGCGGATCGGGGCTGTGAACACTGTCGTGCCCGAGGATGGCGAACTTGTCGGCTACAACACCGATGCCGCCGGTTTCCTCGAACCCTTGCAGCAAGATCTGGCAGGCCAGCACCTTTTCCGCATGGCGCGGATCATCGGAACGGGTGGTGCGGCGCGTGCGATCATCGCGGCGCTGGCTGACACGGGGCATGTCCTCGTCGTCGCGGGCCGCAATGTCGACAAGGCCCGTGCGCTTCTCGACGAACTCGACCCTGAGGGCGAACACCACGTCGCCCCCCTCGCCCATTTCGGGTCCGAGACCGATTTCACTTTCGACGATCGCGAGGGTTGCTTCGACGTTGTCGTGAACGCCAGCGCGCTGGGCATGGTTGGGCAGCCGCCATTATCCTTTGATTTCAGCCATGTTCCGCCGGGTAGCGTCTGTTACGACATCGTCACCGCGCCGTTGGAGACGCCTTTCCTGAAAGAGGCGAAAGTGCACGGGTTCCGCACGGTCGACGGGCTTTCGATGCTAATCGGACAGGCCGCCGCGGCGTTCGAGAAGTTCTTTGCCGCCCCTGCCCCGCGTGATGACGACGCGTCTTTGCGCGCCAAACTGACGGCATGAGCCGCGTCTATCCCGATCGCGATGGGCCCAGGCCTTTCATTCTCGGTCTCACCGGCTCGATCGGCATGGGCAAGTCGACCGTTGCGGGAATGCTCCGCGAACTGGGCGTGCCGGTCTTCGACGCAGACGCCGAAGTACACCGGTTGCAGGGCCCGGGCGGTGCGCTTTTGCCTGCGATCGAAGCCGAATTTCCCGGTTCGACTGGTTCTGAAGGCGTCAAACGCGCGGAACTGGGGGCAATCGTCTTTGGCGATAGCGAAGCCCTCGCCCGACTTGAGGCTATCGTCCATCCTGCCGTCGCGGCAGAGCGGTTCGACTTCATGGACGAGCACTGGCACGCGCCCGTCGTCTGTTTCGACATTCCGTTGCTTTACGAAAGGACGGGTTCTGCAGGACTCGACGCGGTCGCGGTCGTCTCCGCTCCGGCAGAGGAGCAGCGCCGCCGCGTTCTTGCGCGACCGGGCATGACCGAGAACAAGTTCGAGGACATTCTCGCTCGCCAGATGCCCGATGCGGAAAAGCGCCGCCGGGCCGACTTCGTGATTGATACCGGCACGACGCTGGATGAAACACGCGAACAAGTGCGCGTAATGGTCGAGACCTTGCGCCAGCGCCACGGGTCCTAGAGCAAAGGCCACATAGAGAAAGGGCGGCCCGATGGACCGCCCTTCCCGCTTATCGATCGAGTTAGGTCTTATTCAGCCTTGTCGTCGCCGCCCTGCGGTGCCTCGTCCGAGGAATTCGCCTTGCTGTCAGGCGTCTTGGGAGTTTCGACCTTTTTGGTCTTGCGCTTGCGACGCTTGACGACCTTCGGCGGTGCCGGGGTCAGTTCGAAGGCCAGGACCGGCTTGCCGTCCTCGTCGTCCTTGGTGGAGACGTGGACTTCGCCGCCTTGCGCCAGCTTGCCGAACAGCAGTTCTTCCGCCAGCGGCTGCTTGACCTTCTCCTGAATGAGGCGGCCCATCGGGCGCGCGCCATAGAGCTTGTCGTAACCGCGATCGGCCAGCCAGCTGCGGGCATCGCTGTCGAACTGGATGTGGACGTTCTGGTCGGCCAGCTGCAGTTCGAGCTGCAGGATGAACTTGTCGACCACGCGCGCCACGACCGTCTTGCCGAGGTAGGCGAAAGGCACGATCGCATCGAGACGGTTGCGGAATTCGGGAGTGAAGAGCTTCTTCACTGCCTCGTCACCCGCGTCAGCCTTCGACACGTCGCCGAACCCGATACCGCTGCGCTGCATGTCCGCCGCGCCCGCGTTCGTCGTCATGATGAGGACGACATTGCGGAAATCGACGGTCTTGCCGTGGTGGTCGGTCAGTCGGCCGTTATCCATCACCTGAAGCAGGATGTTGAACAGGTCGGGGTGCGCTTTCTCGATTTCGTCGAGCAGCAGGACGCAGTGCGGCTGCTGGTCGATGGCATCGGTAAGCAGACCACCCTGGTCGAACCCGACATAGCCCGGAGGGGCACCGATCAGGCGCGAGACCGAGTGGCGTTCCATGTATTCCGACATGTCGAAACGCTGCAGCGGGATGCCCATGATGTCGGACAGCTGGCGCGCAACCTCGGTCTTGCCGACGCCGGTGGGGCCGGAGAAGAGGAACGAGCCGATCGGCTTGTCCGCATCGCGAAGTCCGGCACGCGACAGCTTCATCGCGGTCGAAAGGACCTCGATGGCCTTGTCCTGCCCGTAGACGACCTGCTTCAGATCGCGTTCGAGGTGTTCCAGCGCCTTCTTGTCGTCCTTCGACACCGACTTGGGAGGGATGCGGGCCATCGTGGAGATGACCTTTTCGATCTCGCGCGCGGTGATGGTCTTGCGACGCTTGCTGGGCGGAACCAGCATCTGCATCGCGCCGACCTCGTCGATGACGTCGATCGCCTTGTCGGGCAGCTTGCGGTCGTTGATGTAACGGGCCGAAAGCTCCACCGCCGTCTTGATCGCGTCGGGCGTGTACTTGACCTGGTGGTGATCTTCGAACGCGGAACGCAGGCCCTTGAGGATCTTGATCGTATCCTCGACCGTGGGTTCGTTCACGTCGATCTTCTGGAACCGGCGCAGCAGGGCGCGGTCCTTTTCGAAGTGGTTGCGGAATTCCTTGTAGGTCGTCGACCCGACGCAGCGGATCGCACCGCTGGAAAGCGCGGGCTTCAACAGGTTCGAGGCATCCATCGCACCGCCGCTGGTCGCGCCGGCACCGATCACGGTGTGGATTTCATCGATGAACAGGATCGCCTCGGGCATCTTTTCGAGCTCGTTGACGACCTGCTTCAGGCGTTCCTCGAAATCGCCGCGATAGCGAGTGCCTGCAAGCAGCGCGCCCATGTCGAGCGAGTAGATGATCGCGTCCTGCAGGACTTCGGGCACGTCGCCTTCGACGATCTTGCGGGCAAGACCTTCGGCTATCGCCGTCTTGCCGACGCCGGGATCACCGACATAGAGCGGGTTGTTCTTCGAACGGCGGCACAGGATCTGGATCGTGCGGTCCACTTCGGGGCCGCGACCGATCAGCGGGTCGACCTTGCCGGCCAGCGCCTTCTCGTTGAGATTGACCGTGAACTGGTCGAGCGCGGAGTCCTTCTTGCCCTTCGCGTTCTCGGTCTTTTCTTCCTGCTTGGCTTCTTCCTCACTCGCACCCTTGGCCGGACGCTGTTCAACCGAACGGCCCGACTTGCCGATGCCGTGGCTGATGTAGCTGACAGCATCAAGGCGGCTCATGTCCTGCTGCTGCAGGAAGTAGACCGCGTAGCTGTCGCGCTCGGAGAAGAGGGCGACGAGCACGTTGGCACCGGTCACCGTGTCCTTGCCCGAGGACTGGACGTGGAGGATCGCCCGCTGGATCACGCGCTGGAACCCTGCCGTGGGCGACGGGTCCGCCTTTTCCGCGGTCTTCAGCGACTGGTATTCCTGGTCGAGATACTGTTTGACCACGTTCGTCAGTTCGGGGAGATCTACCCCGCACGCTTCCATGACTTGCGCCGCATCCGGATCATCCACGAGAGCGAGCAGGAGATGCTCCAGCGTCGCGTATTCGTGGCTGCGTTCCGCCGCATTGGCGAGCGCCGTGTGGAGAGTCTTTTCAAGGCTCTGGGCAAAAGATGGCATGTGTCAGGCCCTTTCTGTGCCTAGGAAGCGAGTCCGTTCCTTGTTGTAACCCATAAGGGCTGAACGAACGGCAAACGACTTGGTTGCTGCAGTGCAGCACAATTGCTGCACCTGCGTAAAGAAAAATGCGACGAATGCAGGCTGAATCGCCCAGACCGGAAGGGAAGGGCGCGCTACGGTCACTCCGGAGGCCTGTCAGGCTTTGGAGAGAACAGGGCGTCTGCGGCAAGTCTGTGTGCCGCTGCCTTTTCCATGTGAGTACGGGTGCGGAGGATCTCCGCTTCAAGCTGCGCGATGCGAATTTCCAGCTCGTCCTGCGAATAGCTGTCCAGGCTTTCGCTGGTGAGGCGGCTGGCAAGGTCGCCGCGTGTCCGGGGGCGATCGTCGTCGTCCATCTTGCTGTGACAATCTTGGGTGCGTCCGGCTTGCTGTCAATGGGTGGGGCGGCTACTCACGCGGCGAAACGATGCGAAATCCACAGGCGGGCAGGGGGTTTGACCGCTTGGAGCTTCGTTTTTGTCGCAACAGGGGGAAATTGATGCTGCCGGACACGATGACTGCCATCGTTTGTGAAGGACACGGAGGGCCCGAGGTTCTCGTGCCGAAAGAGATGCCGGTCCCATCACCCGCAGCCGGTCAGGTCCTGATCAAGGTCGCGCACGCGGGCGTAAACCGCCCCGACGTTATGCAGCGCATGGGCCTCTATCCGCCGCCGCCGGGCGCGCCCGAGATTCCGGGCCTGGAAATCGCTGGCGAAGTTGTCGCGGTGGGTGAGGGCGTCGATGCGGGCATGATTGGTTCTCGCCAGTGCGCGCTTGTCGTCGGTGGCGGCTATGCCGAATATTGCCTCGCGATGGCGAGCCACTGCCTGCCGGTGCCCGATGGCGTGCCGCTGGCCGAAGCGGCGGCCTTGCCCGAAACGGTCTTCACTGTCTGGCACAATGTCTTCGAGCGCGGTTTCGCCGATGAAGGCGACTGGCTGCTGGTCCACGGCGGAACCAGCGGGATCGGGACGACTGCGATTTCGCTAGCAAAGCTGTTCGGCATTCGCACGATCGTCACATGCGGCAGCGCGGACAAGTGCGAGGCTGCGCTACGCCACGGCGCGACTCATGCGATCGACTACAAAACGCAGGATTTCGTCGAGGAAGTGGCCCGTATCACCGGCGGGCGAGGGGTCGATGTCGTGCTCGACATGATCTCGGGCGATTACGTCGCGAAGAACATCGCCTGCATGGCCGACGATGGCCGTCACGTCACGATCGCGGTGATGGGCGGGGTCAAGGCGACGATCCCGATGCACAAGGTCATGACCAAGCGCCTGACGCTGACCGGATCGACACTTCGCCCACGTTCGAACGACTTCAAGACCGCCGTAGCCGACGAGATTCGTGCCAATGCCTGGCCTTTCGTTGCCAGCGGACAGCTGCGCCCGGTGATGGACCAGTCCTTCCCGCTGCGCGAGGCAAGCTCCGCACATGCGCGCATGGATGGCGGCGAGCATATCGGCAAGATCGTGCTCGATGTCTGACCGGCTCGTCCTCCATGAGGATCCGATCAGCGGCAATTGCTACAAGATCAGGCTGACCGCGGCGCTTGTCGGGATACCGATCGAACGGCGGGCCTACGACATCACTAAAGGTGAGACTCGCACACCGGAGTTTCTCGCCGAAGTGAATGCGAACGGGCGCATTCCCGTGCTTCAGGTGGGGGACCGATTCCTGCCCGAAAGCAATGCGGCCTGTTTCTACCTCGCCGAAGGATCCTCCTTCATCCCGAAGGACAGGTTCGCCCGGGCCGACATGCTGCGCTGGATGTTCTTCGAGCAGTACAATCACGAACCCAACGTAGCGACGCTGCGCTTCTGGCTGACGGTCGTGGGCGAGGGGGCTCTCGATCCCGTGCAGACAGCGGCGATTCCCGCCAAGCGGGCAGGGGGCGAGGCGGCGCTCGCGCTGATGGACGGCGAATTGGCGCAGCGGGACTGGCTGGTAAGCGACGGGCCGACGCTCGCCGATCTGATCCTCTATCCCTATACCCACGTCGCGGGCGAGGCGGGGTTCGACCTTTCGCGCTATCCGGCGGTTCAGCGGTGGCTTTCGCGGATAGAGGCGCTGCCCGGATATGTCCCGATGGCGGGCTGAAACCACGTGAATCCGTGGCAGGCCCCTATCCGGCCTTGCCGAAAGCGACGCCTTGGCCTAAATGCGACAGCGCAAGCGGCCGCTCCGGTAAGGGGCGGCCCTTATCGTATTTACCGCCCGGCTCCTTATCCAAACGATCGACCGGGCCCCTTTTTCGAGAGGTTTTTAGCGTGAGCCAGAATCAAGCCACTCCGCTGATGCCGCACGCCACGGCAAGCTGGCTGGTCGACAACACCGGCCTGACTTTCGAGCAGATTGCCGAATTCTGCGGCCTCCACATCCTCGAGGTCCAGGCCATGGCCGACGATCTTGCAGGTGCCAAGTACACTGGCCGCGATCCCGTCCGCTCGGGCGAACTGACGCATGACGAGATCGAGAAGGGCCAGGCCGACTCGACCTACAAGCTGAAGATCCAGAAGGTGCCGGTACAGATCCAGCGCACCAAGGGTCCGCGCTACACCCCGGTGTCGAAGCGCCAGGACAAGCCCGACGGCATCGCGTGGATCCTGCGGAACCACCCCGAGATGTCGGACGCGCAGATCGGCAAGCTGATCGGCACGACCCGCAACACCATCGGTGCGATTCGCGAACGTAGCCACTGGAACATCCAGAACATCAACCCGAAGGACCCGGTTACGCTGGGCCTGTGCTCGCAGCGCGAACTCGATGCTGCAGTTGCCAAGGCCGCGAAGAAGGCCGGTATCGAGGCTGACGCCGTGCCGGATTCGAAGCTGGTCGATGACAAGCAGGCCCTCATCGACGAACTGAAGAAGGAGCGCGAAGACGCCGCCCGCGCAGCCGTCGAAGCCGCTCAGGAAGCCGAAGCAGAGGCGTGGCTTGCCGCTCGCCGCGCCGAAGGCATCCCCGAGGAATAAAAATTTCCGAAGTTCGCCGCAGCGTCTGACGCTACGGCATCTGCGACAAGCCCGGCCCGCCAATTGTGCGGTGCCGGGCTTTTTGCTGCGCTTGCGAGGCTGCTACCTTGCGGAATTCTGCGGAAAAGCGCAAAATAGCTGACATGAATGTCAATAAAAAAGTGGAGAGGACCTTGAACGCAGAATGGCCCGGTATGGACCGCGAAGAGGCCCTTGCTCATTATCGTCACCCGATCGCATGGGACAGCGAGTTCGAACCGCTGACCGTTCCGCAATTGCTGGAACGCGGCGCGCATCTGGCCGGCACGCGCAAGATCGTCGATTTCTATGGTCGGCGCACCAGCTACATCGACATGCTGGCGCAAGCGAAGAAAGTCGCCGCCGCCCTGCAGCGCGCGGGCATAGGCAAGGGCGACCGTGTCGGTCTCTTCCTGCCCAACGTGCCGGTCTATGTCGCGGCCTATTACGGAATCGCGATGGCTGGGGCGACCGTGGTCAACTTCTCGCCGCTCTACACGGTCGAGGAACTGGCCCAACAGGTCGAGGATTCGGGCGCGAAGCTACTCTTCACTATCGATTCCGCCGCTCTCTTGCCCACGGCGCTCAAAGTGCTGGATTGCTCCTCGCTCGAAGGGCTGATCGTCGAGAGCCTTGCCGATATGCTCCCGCGCCTGAAATCGGCGCTGATCCGTATTGTCGGGCGCAAACAGCTTGCCGCAATCCCAACGAACGACAAGCGCGTGCGGACTTACGTGGACTTCATCGCGGGATGCACAGAGCCGAAGCCGGTCGAGATCGATCCGAACGACGTTGTCCTGCTGCAATATACCGGCGGTACGACCGGCACGCCGAAGGGCGCTATGCTGACGCACCAGAACATCACGGTGAACGCGCGCCAGACCTTGCGGGTCGACCGCCACCGGGGCGAGCGCGACATCATGATCGGCGTCCTGCCGATGTTCCATATCTTTGCGAACATTGTGGTCCTGAACCGCACCGTGCTCGATGGCGGCATGATTGTCATGTTGCCGCGCTTCGACGCGCGCCAGACTCTTAAAGCCCAAAACCGGGTGAGGGCGACCTCAATGCCAGGCGTGCCGACGATGTTTCAGGCTTTGCTGGACCATCCCGACGTGGCGAAGACCGACTTCGATTCGCTTCTGGTCTGCATTTCGGGCGGCGCACCGTTGCCCCTGCCGCTGAAGCGCAAGTTCGAGGCGCGGACCGGCGCGCATATCGTCGAAGGCTATGGCCTCACCGAATCTGGCATCGTTTCGACCAATCCCTTCGGCAATCTCGACTTTGAAAAACCGGGCACGATCGGTCAGCCGCTACCGGGTACCGAGATCCGCTTGCTCGACAAGGCTGACCCGACCCGCCTTGCACCTGATGGCGAGCCGGGCGAACTGGCGATCCGAGGTCCGCAGACGATGGTGGGATACTGGAGCCGGTCGAACGACGACGGCGTCTTTGCCGACGGATTCCTGCGCACCGGCGACGTTGCCACGATCGATGAGGACGGCTTCGTCACCATCGTTGACCGCATCAAGGACATGATCAGCGTCGGCGGCTTCAAGGTCTTCCCGAGCCGGATTGAGGAAGTCGTGATGGAGCGTAAGGGCATCCACGAAGCGCTCGTCATCGGTGTGCCCGACGACTACCTCGGCGAACGGCCCAAGCTCTACGTTACACTGGAAGAGGGTAGCGAGGACGATGCGGATTCGCTCTGCACGTGGGTGAACCGCCACGTCGGCAAGCACGAGCGTGTGGTCGCGGTAGAGATCCGCGACGAACTGCCCAAGACGATGATCGGCAAGCTGGACCGCAAGGCCCTGCGCGCCGAGGTCGCGGAACAGGCAAAGGAAAAGGTGGCGGAACCGGCGGCCTGAGCCCCGGTCCGCGCCACCTTTTCAAATAGTCAGATCAGTTTGCGAGGCTGAGGACGGGCTCGTCGCTTTTCGAAGCGGCGGCACCCTTGGCCGGACGCTGTGCGAACTTGCCTTCGACAGCCGCGCCCTGTTCGATCGTCAGCGTGTCGTAGAAAACATCGCCGGTGATCTTCGCGCTGCGCAGGATGACCAGCGTCTTGGCATTGATCGAACCCTCGACCGTCCCGGCCAGACGAGCCGAATCCGCCTCGATCGCGCCGTTGATCACGCTCTGCTCACCCTGGACGAGCGTGCCACACGTGATGTCGCCGTCGATGCTGCCATCGATGTGGAGGTCGTCAGTGGCGTTGATGTCGCCCTTGATCTTGATGTCCGGTCCGAAGACCGAGAAAGTCGAGCTGTTGCTGGCCACGTGATTAACCGTTCTTTGCGGGCGCTGCTCCGCCACCTTGTTTTGCTTCGAGAACACGTTTTGCTCCGGAAAGGCTGGCGCCCTTTTCGAGAATGGGACGCGGATTGACCGCGCGATTGTTGATGCGCACTTCGAAGTGGAGGTGCGGACCCGTCGAACGGCCGGTCGATCCAATACGGCCGATGACGTCGCCCGCCTTTACCGCTTCGCCGACCTTGGCGTCAAACTTGGACATGTGGGCATAGCGGGTCATCATGCCGTTGCCGTGGCGGATTTCCACGACTTTACCGTATCCGCCCTTCCAGCCGACATAGCTGACCTTGCCCTTGGCAGCGGCGTGGATCGGCGTGCCGACCGGACCGCGGAAATCAAGACCCTTATGCATCGCGGCGTGACCGTTGAACGGGTCGCGGCGATAGCCGAACGGCGAGGAGATCATGTCCTTGGCCGCCGGAAGCACGTTGCGAATGCCTTCGAGGCCGCGTTCCAGCGCGCTCATGCGTGCAAGCGACTGGCCCAGCTTTTCAAAGCGCGGGTCGAGGCTGTTGTTGCCGCTGGTGAAGGCTTCGAACGGACCACCAATCGCGGCCGGACGGGCCGTGCGCACGATCGATGCCGGGTCGAGGCCGAGGCGGCGGATTTCGCTGGCGGCCTGTTCTGCACGCTTGTCGGCAAGGCGGGTGAGGCCTTCGACAAAGGCGAGCTGGCGCGCTTCGAGGCGGGCGAGGGCCGAAGCTTCGGGAAGGGCGGCGCTGACCTTTTCGATCGTGGCCTGCGTTTCGTCGGTGCTGTCCTGAACGCCGGCAACGCCGCTGGTGGGAAGCTGGCCGAGGTGGCTTTCGACCATGTCGTCGATGAAGTCCTGACGGCGGACCAGATCGTCGGCAACGGCGTCGATGTCTTCGCGGTAGGCGGCGACGCGGCTTTCCGCGGTGGCAACCTTGGCTTCGCGGCTGGCAAGCTCGACAGCGTTCTGGTGGGTGAGCCACTCGTTCACGAGGGCGGTGGCCATCGTTCCGGTCCAGACGACCGTCAGGGCCGCGATGGCGGCGGCGCACCGTTTCTGGAATTTCCCGCTAATGCGGACGAACCGTACCTGACCTTGCGAACGCATGATGAATTCGCGATCCGGAAACCAGTTCTGCAGGCGGGTGGCAAGCCCGCTGGCAACCTGTGTCACAACAAAGACCCCGTAGTCCCTTGCAGTTCCGCTGGGGGTGCGAAACTTTCCCGTCGACGCAAGGGCTAACAGGGCCAAGGTTAACGTCGAGTTCCCGAATCTGACTTTCAGATGAACCGTTGGACGGACGGGATGAGTTGAGCCGGTATCGTGCATAAAGTCACAAGCACTCGGGAACGCTCTCAAATTTCAGGCGTTTGGTCGCATTGCGCCGGAGGCGCTGACAGGGGTGTCAGTAGAATCATGGCGCGTGCCGGAACGTCCGCAGGCCTTTGCCGTTGCGTTGATGAAGCCGGCAAACCCGCACTCTCCCGTGGGAAAATCCCTGACAGAACGCCCCCAAAGATGATAGGTGCGCCTATATGAACACACAGACCGAACTCGCCCCCGAAAAAACCCAAACCGACGTCGAGACGATGATTGCCGGCCTTGCAGCCGATGCCCGTTCGGCACAGCGCAAGCTTGCGCAGATGAGCGATGCCGAGAAGGCAAAGGCACTTCACCTTGCCGCGCAGGCCCTGCGCGATGCCGCCCCGACGATCCTTGCCGAAAACGCAAAGGATGTTGCCGCAGGTGAGGAGCGGGGGCTTTCGGGTGCGATGCTCGACCGCCTGCGCCTCGACGAAGCGCGCCTTTCGGGCATCGCCGATGCCGTCGACCAGGTGGCCGATCTTTCCGACCCTGTCGGCGAGGTCATCGATTCCAGCGAGCGGCCCAACGGCCTCAAACTTTCGCGCGTGCGCGTTCCGATCGGTGTCATCGGCATCATCTACGAAAGCCGCCCGAATGTGACTGCCGACGCCGCAGTTCTTTGCGTACGCGCCGGCAATGCCGCGATCCTGCGAGGCGGTAGCGAGGCCGTGCATTCCAACCACGCCATCCTGGCTGCCCTGTCGAAAGGCCTCGCTGAAGGCGGGATTCCCGAAAAGGCCGTCCAGCTGGTCCCGACGCAGGACCGTGCCGCTGTCGGCGCCCTGCTGCGCGCAACCGGCGCAGTCGACATGATCGTCCCGCGCGGCGGCAAGTCGCTGGTCGCCCGCGTGCAGGACGAAGCCCGCGTGCCGGTTCTCGCCCACCTCGACGGCATTTGCCACACCTACATCCACTCGGCCGCCGACAAGGACATGGCCGAGGAAGTCGCCGTAAACGCCAAGATGCGCCGCACCGGCATTTGCGGCGCGATGGAAACGCTGCTGGTCGATGCTTCGTATCCCGAGGCTTCGGCGCTTGTCGGCAAGCTGCTCGACGCGGGCTGCGAACTACGCGGCGATGGTCGGGCACAGTCGCTCGACAAGCGGGTTCTGCCCGCGACAGACGAGGACTGGGACACCGAATATCTCGAAGCCGTGGCCTCGGTCGCGGTCGTCGACGGCATCGATGCCGCGCTCTCGCACATTGCCGAGCATTCCTCGGGCCATACCGACGTGATCGTGACCTCTGACGCCGGAGCCGAGGAGACTTTCCTCAATTCGGTCGATTCCGCGATCGTCATGGCCAATGCCTCCAGCCAGTTCGCAGATGGCGGCGAATTCGGGCTCGGTGCGGAAATCGGCATTGCCACGGGCCGCATCCATGCTCGCGGCCCGGTCGCGCTGGAAGGGCTGACGACATACAAGTGGCAGGTGCGCGGAACGGGCCAGACCCGTCCGTAACCTGTCGGGACACCGGGTTTGAGCGCGCCAATCTACACCGGCCTTCTGGGCGGGAGCTTCAATCCAGCCCATGGCGGCCACCGGCGCATCACGCTTTTCGCGAAGGATGCGCTGGCGCTGGACGAGGTCTGGTGGCTGGTGTCGCCGGGCAATCCGCTCAAGCCCAAAAAGGGCATGGCGCCCTTGAACGCGCGGGTCGCATCGGCGCGTAAACAGGCCCGCCGCGCCCCGATCCGCGTCACCGCGATCGAGCGCGAACTGGGCACCGTATTCACTGCCGACACGTTGGAAGCGATCGTAAGGCGTTATCCGCAAAGGCGTTTTATCTGGCTGATGGGGTCCGACAACCTCGCCCAGTTCCACCGCTGGAAGGATTGGCGGAGGATAGCGCGAACCATGCCGATTGCGGTGATCGCGCGTCCGGGATATGATGCCCATGCCGTGACAAGCCCTGCCACGGCCTGGCTAAGGCGCTTCCGGGTGCCTTTGTCCAGATTACGCAACCGGGGAAGTTGGAGCGCACCGGCACTGGTGTTCCTGGCATTCGATCCCGATCCGCGCTCGGCCACGGCCCGGCGCAATGCTATGCCCGACTGGGCAGGGGCCTTTTCTGCTTCAAGACCGCGCGATGCGGTAACGCGGAAGGTTCTGTCGGGGCCGACGCATGGGGACCTGGCTTGATCGCCGCGCACCCTGTGTTCGTTTCATCACAGTCCGGTTGCAATACGCCTGCATGGTGCGGGCACCCGGCGGTTTGCGCCGCAGGGAATTGAAGGCAGAAGACGAGGAGCCTACATAACACCCATGAACCAGGCCCAAGCCATGCCGGAGCAGACCGGCTTCAACACCCCCGGATCGGGCATTGCAGACATCGATGCCGAGCCGGGTTCCCTGCACGAACTGGTCCTCCAGTCGCTTGACGACGATCAGGCGCAGGACATCGTCTCCATCGACCTTGCGGGTAAGAGCTCGATCGCGGACCAGATGGTCATCGCGAGCGGCCGCTCCAGCCGTCAGGTTGCCGCGATCGCGCAGAAACTTGCCGAACGCGTGAAGGCAGGCGGTTTCGGATCGGTACGCATCGAAGGCCTTCCGGCCGCCGACTGGGTGCTGATCGATGCGGGCGACGTGCTCGTCCACATCTTCCGCCCCGAAGTGCGCACGTTCTACAACCTGGAACGCATGTGGGGCTTTGGCGAGGGCGGCAACGCCTGAGCTGAACCGCGGATCCTCGTCCCCGCGATCGGGATAACCGGCCGGGGCGCTGGACGCGAATTGTGCGACCGGTGTAACAGGCCCTCATGCGCCTGCACGTCATCGCTCGCGGAAAGATCGGCCGCTCGGCAGAGGCTGAGCTGGTCCAGCGCTATGCCAAGCGCGTGACCTGGCCGATGAAGTGGACCGAGCTGCCCGATACCGGCGGCACGGTGCCCGCTCCGCTGACGCCTGCAAAACAGGTCCTGCTGGATGAGCGGGGCAAGCAGATGTCGTCCGAAGATTTTGCAAAATTGCTGGAACGCTGGCGCGACGATGGCGTGCGCGAGGCGCGGTTCCTGATCGGTGCTGCCGATGGGCACGGCGATGCCGCGCGCGAGGAAGCCGACGTCCTGCTGGGGTTCGGACCGATGACGTGGCCACACCTGATGGTCCGCGCGATGCTGGCCGAACAGCTATGGCGGGCGACCAGCATCCTTGCCGGTCACCCTTATCACCGGGCCGGATAGATGCGCCTGCGCCTTGCCATCCTTACGCTCGCCCTGTTGCCCGCTGCAGCTGGCGCGGTGACGAGCGCGGAAGACCGGCTGCGCGAAGTCGAGGCGGCAAGGGCGGAGGCGCAGCGCAAGGCGGCGGAGTTTTCGGATCAGGCCCGCCTGATCGAGGATCGCGGGCTGAAGGCCGAAGCGCGGGCGAGGGCGCTTTCCGCCGAAGTGGCAGAGGCGCAGAACCGGCTGGAGGCTGCGCAACTGCGCGCCGAGGCTTCGGAAAACCGGCTTGCCGTGCTGCGCGACGAACTCGCCATCAAGCGCGCGCCGCTTTCGCGCATGATGGCAGGGCTTCAGCGGCTGGCGCAGCGGCCCACGCTTCTGCTGGTGATGCGTCCGTCCTCGACCCGTGATTTTGTACGGATGCGATCGATGGTCGCAGGGATGCAGCCGCAGATTGCGGCGCACACAAAGGAATTGCGCGGCGATCTGGCCGAGGCGCGTGACCTTGCCGCAACCGCGCGGCGCGCTCGCGAAGAAGGCGAACAGGCGAGGGCGGACCTCAGCGAACGTCGCGCAGAGCTTCAGGCGATGGGTATCGAGGACCGGATGACGGCCGAAAAGCTGGCTGATGCCGCGAACGAGGCACGGCGCGAGGCGACCTTGCGCGGCGCGCAGGTCCGGTCGATCGGTGCGCTCGTCGCGCAGGAACAGCAGGGCGAGCGCACGCTTGCCGCGCTATCGGCGCTTCCTGCCCCGACATTGCTCGCCTCCACCACGGCCACCAAGACCGATCCAAACGCGCCGCGTCTACCGGTTCGCGGCGACATTCTTGCAGGTTTCGGCGAACGCGACGCCGCAGGCGGGCGCAGCAGCGGCATGACCATAGCCCCGCGCGGCGGTGCGCCGGTCGTGGCGCCGCTGGCGGGCGAAGTCGCCTTTGCCGGGCCATTTCGCGGCTATGGCACTGTCGTCATCCTGCGCCATGGCGACGGCAAGCTCAGCCTGCTGGCTGGGCTCGACCGCACCGTTGTCGCCATTGGCACCAAGGTCAGGCGCGGCGAGACGGTGGGAAGCGCCCCTGACGAAGAGCCGCGCATCCTTTACGAACTGCGGCAGGGAAGGCGGACGATCCATCCCTTGCTGGCACGCTGAAACGCGCTGAAAACCTGCCATCTGGCGTTAAGCCTTCATGCGCTATACATTTGTTCGCGACCCGTGGCGGCCACCCATGCCGCGCGACAAGAAGGATCAAGTTACCCATGGCCATTCGCCTCGCGCCGTTCCTGCGCTCTGCGGCTCTCGTGACCGCACTTGCCATGCTGCCCGCCACGACTGCCGGTCTTGCCGCCGTCGATGCCCGCAGCGCTCCGGAATTCGGCAAGTTGATGGTGATCTACCAGCGGGTGAAGGCGAATTACGTCGACCAGGTCGACGACGAAAAGCTGCTGCGCGGCGCGATCGACGGCATGCTGTCGAGCCTCGACCCGCATTCGGGCTATCTCGATGCCACCGCATTCGAAAGCCTGCGCACCCAGACCGACGGTAACTACGGCGGGCTCGGCCTTTCGGTCACCATGGAAGACGGCGTGGTCAAGGTCATCGCGCCGACCAAGGGCACTCCTGCCGAAAATGCGGGTATCAAGGCGGGCGATTATATCACGCACCTCGACGGCAAGCTGATCTACGGTGGTACTTTAGACGAAGCCGTCGACCAGATGCGTGGGCGCCCGGGTACCGACATCAAGCTCACCATCTATCGTGCGGGGCGTGACGAACCGTTCGATGTGGACGTGACGCGCGCGATCATCGAACTGACCCCGGTCGAATGGGAAGTCGATGGCGACATGGGCGTGATTACCGTGTCCTCGTTCAGCGCGAACGTCGGCCGCGACGTCGAGCGGGCGATGAACGGCATCCGCACGAAACTGGGCAAGATGCCCGAAGGCGTCGTGATCGACCTGCGCTCCAACCCCGGCGGCCTGCTGGACGAGGCGGTCGCCATGTCCGACCTGTTCCTCGACAAGGGCCAGATCGTGTCCCAGCGCGGCCGCTTCGCGCGCGACAACGAAAGCTATGTCGCCCGCACCGGCGATATCGCCCGCGGTATTCCGCTGGTCGTGCTGATCGATTCCGGCTCGGCCTCGGCCTCCGAAATCGTTGCCGGCGCGCTGCAGGATCATCACCGCGCGCTCGTCATGGGTCAGCGCAGCTTCGGCAAGGGCAGCGTCCAGACGCTGGTTCCGCTCACCAACGACAGCGCGCTGAAGCTGACGACGGCGCGGTATTATACGCCGTCGGGCAAGTCGGTGCAGGAAGGCGGGATCGAACCCGATATCGCCGTGCCGCAGCTTTCCGATCCCGATGCCCGCGCCCGCGCCGAACGCGCGATCCGCGAATCCGACCTTCGCGGCCACCTGATCAACGAGCTTCAGGTCGAGGACCAGGAACTGGAAAAGGACCTGATCGACGATCCGCGCTTTCAGATTTCGGCAGAGGAGCTGGAGCAGCAAGGGATCGAGGACTTCCAGCTGCATTATGCGCTCGATACGCTGCGTAATACGCGGCTGGCGCAGAAGCACATTGGTGCGGCAAAGCCCTGATCTGACCTGAATTCACCGGACTGACGATGACCGCCGACTTCAAGATCGCGCGCCTGCTCGCGCTGCTCATCCCCGCCGCTTTGCTCGGAGGGGCCTATATTTCGCAGTACGTATTCGGACTCTACCCATGCGAAATGTGCTGGTGGCAGCGTTGGCCGCACTTTGCCGCCGTCGCCATCGCGCTGCTGGCATTCGTCGTCCCGGGCGATGCCGCAAAGGTCTGGCTGGTGCGGCTGGCCGCGATAGCCGTCCTCATCTCGGGCCTCATCGGCGCGTTCCATGCGGGCGTTGAATATGGCTGGTGGGAAGGGTTTACCCAGTGCGCTTCGCTCGAAATCGCCGAGGGGCAGAGCGCGCTCGACGCGATCATGGGCGCCCCAACGGTGCGGTGCGACGAAGTGCAGTGGTCGCTTTTCGGTATCTCGCTTGCAGGCTGGAACTTCCTGATTTCGGGCATTGGCGCTATCGTCGTCCTCGTTCTCTCGGCACGGACAGGCCGGTCGGGCGTTGGTAGGGCATGACGATGACCGAAGCGGAAAAGCAGCAGCGGATCGAATCGATGATCCGCGTCGACCAGGCCGGCGAATATGGCGCAACGCGCATCTACGCGGGCCAGCTTGCCGTGATGGGCGACCGCGCACCGGGGGCCGGCGAAATTGCCGCGATGGCGCAGCAGGAAGCCGACCACCGCGCTCGTTTCGACGCCCTGATGGCTGAACGCGGCGTGCGGCCCACGTTGCTTCAGCCGATCTGGGACAAGGCCGGCTTCGCGCTTGGCGCCGTCACCGCGCTGATCGGTCCCGAAGCGGCGATGGCCTGCACGGCCGCGATCGAGACCGAGATCGAACGACACTACACACAGCAGCTCGACGAACTGGGCGAGGAAGACCCCGAGCTTTCCGCGATGGTCACCGAATTCCGCGATGACGAGCGTGAGCATCACGACGCCGCGATCGACGCCGGTGCCGAACGCGCACCGGTCTATGGCCTGATGTCAGGCGCGATCCGCCTCGGTTGCCGCGTTGCCATCGGACTTTCCAAACGCATCTGATTTCACCCGAATGCCCGCCCTTCACCTGTCATTCAGCGCGAAGGGCACTTATATTGAAGACCGGCAGACAGACCTCGCGCTTTAAGGAGGCGCATAGACCGATGACCCGCACGCTGATCGCTACCCTTGCCATCGCCACCGCCGGGATCGGCCTTGCCAGCCCCGCCGCTGCGCAGGACGCAGAGACCGCCGTGAACTCGGTTATCGTCTATGGCGATCAGGCCTGCCCCGAACCGACGGCTGACGAAATCGTCGTCTGCGTGCGTCAGGAAGATCCCTATCGCATTCCCAAGCCCCTTCGGCAGAGCGAGAGCAAGCAGAACGAAGCCTGGGCCGAGCGTGTTGCAGCCAACCGCGATGTCGGCTCCACCGGCGTCGGGTCGTGCACCGTAATCGGGCCCGAGGGTCAGACCGGCTGTACCGCAGCGATCATCGAACAGGCTTATGCCGAAAAGGCAAACGGCTCTGACGTGCGCATGGGCCAGCTTGTCGCAGAAGCGCGCGCTGCCCGCCTTGCCGAGATCGACGAGGATGCAGCCGCCGAACAGGCCCGTGTCGAAGCGATCGAGGCCGAGTACGAAGCCCGCCGCAAGGCGCAGGAAGCCGCCGCCGTCGAGGACGAGCCGCTTCCGGAAATCGTTGCCGAATAAGCGGTTGAGCGCCGCGGCCTAGATGCCGCGGTATTTCCTGAACCAGTCGACGAAGGCGGGAACGCCTGTGTCCACTGAAGTTGTCGGGGCATAACCAAGATCGCGGCTGATCGCCGTGATGTCGGCATAAGTGCGCGGTACGTCGCCGGGCTGCATCGGTTTCATCTCCAGCTCTGCCTTGCGACCGCAGGCATCTTCCAGCAGGCCGATGACGTGCATCAGCTGTTCGGGCTTGTTGTTGCCGATGTTGTAGATCGCGTGCGCCGCAGTGCTGCCACCGGGCTTTTTCTGGCCGTCATGCTGGGGGGCATGGTCAAGCGAGGCGACCACGCCGGCGATGATGTCATCGATGTAAGTGAAGTCGCGGTACATATCGCCGTTGTTGAATACGGGCACCGGCTTTCCGGCGAGGATGCGGTCGGTAAAGATCCACATCATCATGTCAGGCCGCCCCCACGGGCCATAGACGGTGAAGAACCGCAGCCCCGTCATCGGCAGCTTGTAGAGATGGGCGTAAGTCTCGCTCATCAACTCGTCCGCCTTTTTCGTCGCGGCGTAGAGCGAGACGGGATGGTCTACCCTGTCGTCCACGTCGAACGGCACTTTCTCGTTCCCGCCATAGACCGAGGACGAGCTGGCATAGACCATGTGCTCAACCCCGCGTTCCCGCGCGAGTTCGAGCATGTTCACATGGCCGACGAGGTTCGACTGGGCATAGGCGTGCGGGTTTTCGAGCGAATAGCGAACACCCGCCTGCGCACCCAGGTGCGCTATCCGGTCGATCTTCTCGCCCTCCAGCGCGCTGCGCAGCTTTGCCATATCGGCGAATTCCAGCTCGATGAAGCGGAAGCGGTCGCCCGTTCCTTGGCAGATGTCGGTCAGCCGGTCGCGTTTCAGCGCGACGTCGTAATAGTCGTTGAGGTTGTCGACCCCGACGACCCGCTCACCCCTTGCCAGCAAGGCCTTTGCCAGCGCTGCGCCGATGAACCCGGCGACTCCGGTGACGAGCGTGGTCGTCATCGTCCCTGCCCCGTCAGGACAGCGCGATGTCGGGGGCGTCTTCCTGCTTCATGCCGACGACGTGATAGCCGCAGTCGACGTGATGCGTCTCGCCCGTCACGCCCGAGGACAGGTCCGACAGGAGATAAAGCGCCGAGCCGCCGACATCGTCGATCGTGACGTTGCGGCGCATCGGGGCGTTCAGTTCGTTCCACTTCAGGATATAGCGGAAATCGCCGATGCCGCTTGCGGCCAGCGTCTTGATCGGGCCGGCCGAAATGCCGTTCACGCGGATGTTGGCGGGGCCAAGATCGTTGGCAAGGTACATGACGCTGGTTTCCAGCGCAGCCTTGGCAACGCCCATGACGTTGTAGTGCGGCACGACCTTTTCCGCGCCGTAATAGGTCAGCGTCACGATCGAACCACCGTCGGTCATCAGCGGGGCGGCACGCTTGGTCACCGCGACAAGGCTGTAGGCGGAAATGTTCATCGTCATCAGGAAGTTGTCGAGGCTGGTGTCGACGTACTTCCCGCGCAGTTCGTTCTTGTCGGAAAAGCCGATGGCGTGGACGATGAAGTCGATCTTCGGCCAGCGCGCGGCCAGCGTTTCGAACGCGGTGTCGAGCGCGTCCATGTCGGAAACGTCGCATTCCAGCAGGAAATCGCTGCCCAGGCTTTCCGCCAGCGGCTTCACGCGCTTGGCCAGCGCCTCGCCCTGATAGGAAAAGGCCAGTTCCGCGCCCTGTGCGCGAAGTGCCTTTGCGATGCCCCAAGCCAGCGACTTGTCGTTGGCGAGCCCCATGATCAGCCCGCGCTTGCCCTGCATCAGGGTTCCGGTGGGAAGAGCGTTTTCGTCCATGCCTGTTATCTTCATTCCTGCTGGGCGGGCGGTTCCTCGCCAGCCTCTGCTGTTTCCATGTCACGCACTGACGGCGTGTTGGCCAGCGCGGCATTAAGCTCCGCACCGACGACAAGCCCTAGCCCGACAAGCCAGAAAAAGAAAAGGGCGATCATCACCCCGGCAAGGCTTCCGTAAGTAAGGTCATAGGCGAATACCGTGCGCAGGACCGGGGGCAGGGCGACCGTCACCAGCATCCACCAGCCCGCAACGAACAGCGCCCCGGGCCACTTGGGATATTCGGGCCCGCGATAGTCCTTGGGCGTCAGGGACACGAACAGCAGCCAGATCGACAGCAGCAGGCCAAACGCCGGGATTATGCGCGACAGCGAAAGCGCCGAGCCCAGGTCCGCCGCATCGGGAAACCAAGCGGTGATCACTTCTTGCGCGGCCGAGATATAGAATTGCGCCGATAGCGACATCATCAGCAGGATGATCGACCCGATGATGACGGCGACCGAAAGCAGGCGGTGCTTCAGGAAGCTGGCCGAAGGCTTGGTATCATAGGCGCGGTGCAAGATGTCGCGGATCGTCTCGATCAGGCTGCCCACGGTCCAAAGGCCGAAGATCGCGCCGACCCAAAGCAGCCAGCCGGTCCGTGAAGAGACCACGTCCTTGGCGACAGGCTCAACCACTTCGGCGACGACTGCGGGGACGGCCAGCAGAAGCGCATTGATCGCAGCGGTCCGGTCCTCTGCGTCTCCCAGCAAGGCGAAGACGCCTGCCGCCACGATAAAGAACGGGAACAGCGACAGGATCGCCATGTAGGCAAGGTTGCCCGCGTGGATGAAGCCGTCTTCCCATGCGCCCAGCAGGGTACACTTGATAACCTGGTACGTACGCGTCCCCGGCCCGATCTCTCGGCGGACCTTGTGGAGGTGGCGGTTGATCCGCCGTCTCATCCCGCAAGACCCGGGTTGGGTGCGAAGGAGTACTTCGGGGTCACACGCCCAGCTTGGCCCGGACGGCGCGCGTGTCGCTCCATCCCTCGAGCCGCTGCTTCAGGTCTGCGTCGTCTTCGGGAATATCGATTTCAAGCGTGACGAGCTGGTCGCCGCGCGAACCGTCCTTCCGAGTAAAGCCCTTGCCCTTGAGGCGCAGGACCTTGCCCGATGAACTGCCCGGAGCAACGGTCAGCATGACCGCGCCGCTGCTGGTCGGTACTTTCACTTTCGCGCCGTTCACAGCCTCGTCCAGCGTGACGGGCAGGTCCAGCCGCACGTCGTCGCCGTCGCGGCGGAAAAAGGCATGCGCTTTCTCAACGATAGTGACCAGCGCATCGCCTGCGCCGCCCGGACCCTGCTCTCCCTTGCCGGACAGGCGCATCTGCGTCCCGTCCTCGGCTCCGTTGGGGAGCTTCAGATCAATCGTTTTGCCATCCGACAGCGTGATGCGCTGCGGGGCCAGATTGGCGATATCGGTCAGCGTCACGGCAAGCCGGTACTGCACATTCGCGCCCTTGGGCGGAGGACGACGCGGGCCCCCACCCATTCCGCCACCAAAACCGCCACCGGGGCCGCCGCGTGCCGAACGCGATCCGCCGCCCCCGAAAATGCCTTCGAATAGGTCGGAAAGGTCGACTTCCTCTGCGCCGAAACCGCCAGCACCGCCGCCGGGATGACCGCGCCTGCCGCCGCCGAAGCCCTGTCCGCCCATGCCGAAGGGCATTTGCGGATTGCCGTCGATGTCGATCTCGCCCCGGTCGAACTGGGCGCGCTTGTCCTTATCGGACAGCAGGTCATACGCCTTCGTGACGTCGGAAAAACGCTCCGACGCCTTGGGGTTGTCCTTGTTTCTGTCGGGGTGGAGCTCTTTCGCCAGCTTGCGATATGCGGACTTGATGTCCTTCTCGCTCGCGCCGCGCTGCACACCGAGGATCGAATAGGGATCGGCCATGACCGTTAGCTAGGAAGCATTTGCGCTTTACGCAACGGAGCAGTGACGTGCATCGGCCTTTGCGCAGGCGGCAGGGCATGCCTATGTTGCAAGTGCGGGGCGGCGATCCGAGTCCGTCCGGCGCTGAATTTGTCCCAGACAGCAGGCACGGCGAGAACAGTGGAACCCGAACTCCTGGCAGAAGACGCGATCCCGACCGGCGATCCCTTCAACCTCTTTGACGAGTGGTTTGCACTCGCACGAGAGCATGAGCCGAACGATTCGAACGCCATGGCGCTCGCCACCGCGAGCCCGAGCGGCGCTCCCTCGGTCCGCATGGTTCTTTTGAAAGGCCACGGCGCGGACCTGGGCGCGGGGGGCGGTTTCGTCTTCTACACCAACCAGCACAGCCGCAAGGGCAGCGAGATCGCCGCCAATCCTCAGGCCGCGCTGCTGTTCCACTGGAAGAGCCTGCGCCGTCAGATACGTATTGAGGGGCAGCTCGAACCGGTCAGCGAGGACATGGCCAACGAATACTTCTCCAGCCGAGCCCGCGATTCGCAGCTTGGCGCACAGGCGAGCGACCAGTCCGCCCCGATGGCCGACCGGCGCGAATTCCTGTCGCGGTTCGAGGATGTCCGTCGCCGTTACGAAGGCAAGGACGTGCCGCGCCCCAGCCACTGGGGCGGCTTCCGCCTTGTGCCGCAGGCGATCGAGTTCTGGCACGACCGGCCCTTCCGCCTGCACGAACGCCGCCGCTTCACGCGCAGCGCGAACGGCTGGGCCAGCACGCTTCTCTATCCGTGAGCATTATTCGCCGATGACGTCAGGCCCTGCGACCATTGCCGTCCATGCCGAAGAGGCACGGGCGCGCCGCGCGCTGCTGACCCGCAGCGCCGCCATCGCCAGCATGAGCGTGGCCGCGCTTCTGCTCGCGCTCAAGATTTATGCCACGGCCCGGACCGGTTCGACCGCGATGCTCGGCAGTCTTGCCGATACCGCGCTCGACATCGTGGCCAGCCTCGTCACGCTGATCGGCGTGTGGGTCGCCGCCCATCCACCCGATGCGGATCACCGGTTCGGCCACGGCAAAGCCGAGGCGCTGGCCGCTCTGGTGCAGGTTGTCCTGATTTCGATATCCGCCGTTGGCATTGCCGCCCGCGCGATAGAGGTGTGGCTGGCAGGAGGCCGGATCGAACAAGCCGAGGAAGGCGTCGTCGTCTCGCTGATCGCGGTGGCCGCGACTCTGCTGCTGCTCGTTTGGCAGCGCCATGTCATCCGCAAGACTGGTTCGATCGCGATCCAGACCGATCACGTTCACTACAAGTCGGATATCTTCCTGAACTTCGCGGTCATCGCGGCGCTGCTGCTCGACCAATATGCAGGTGTCACCGGTGCCGACCCGATCTTCGCGCTGGGCATCGCGGCATGGCTGGGCTGGAACGCCTGGGAAGCGAGCCAGCATGCCATCGACAACCTGATGGACCGCGAATGGCCGGTCGAGAAACGGCAGCAGCTTCTCGACACGATCCGCGACAATCCCGACCTGCAGGGCGTGCACGATCTTCGCACGCGCACGGCGGGCAACCGCGATTTTGCGCAGTTCCACATCACAGTCGATCCCAACATGACCGTGGCCGAGGCGCACGAAGTCATGGATGCGATCGAAGCGAGCCTTCTGACGAAGTTTCCCGAGACCGAGTTCCTGATCCACACCGATCCGGAAGGGCATGTCGAGATGGATTCCGATCGCCCGGTCGACCTTCTGACCGAAGGCGTGGACGCAGACTTTCCCGAACAGACAAAGCCGGCCTGACGATGCCCGAAATTCCGTTCTGGCACATCGACGCTTTCGCGCCCGAGCCCTTCGCGGGGAATCAGGCGGCGGTCATGCTTTACGCCGACGGCTTTCCCGACGATGCGACGATGGCGCGGATCGGGAACGAGAACAATTTCGCCGAGACCGCTTTTCTTGTCCCTTACGCGGGGCCGGAAGCGGATTACGAACTGCGCTGGTTCACACCTGAATGCGAAATCCGGCTTTGCGGCCATGCCACGCTGGCTTCGGGCCACGCGATGCTGGGGCGCGACGGAACAGACGAGGTTCGCTTCCTGACGCGGCGGGCAGGGGTGCTGACGGTGAAGCGGCATGGCGATGCTTATGAAGTCGCGCTACCCGCGATCCCGACGCAGCCGGGCGAGTTTCCTGCCGCCGTTGCCGCACTTGGCGCTGCGCCCGAGGCGATTTCGCGGTCGGGTGACGGCTACAACGTTTTTCTGTTCGACAGCGAGGACACGGTCCGCAGCTTGCGACCCGATTTCTCCGCGCTTGGCGCGATGGGCGACGACCAGTTCATCTGCACCGCTCCGGGGCGCGAGACTGACGTTGTCAGCCGCGTCTTCGTGCCCGGCGCAGGTGTGAACGAGGATAGCGTGACAGGTTCTGCCCATGCGGTTCTGACCCCGTTCTGGGCGCAGCGGCTGGGCAGGGCGCAGTTCACCGCGTTTCAGGCGTCTCAGCGCGGCGGGCTGCTGACCTGCCGGCTGGACGGCGAGACCGCGTGGCTTGGCGGGCCCTGCGTCACGCTGCTCGAAGGAACGTTTCGCTACTGAATTTTTGGCCGCTACTGACCGGACGGAAAGCGCGAGACGAGGTTCGCCATCGCCTCGCGCAGCAGGTCCTGTTCCTCGCTATTCGAATTGCCCAGCCGCACGATCGTCAGTTTCTGCGACGGCGAGACCAGCGTGTACTGTCCGCCAAAGCCGAGCATGGCGAACGTGCTTTCGGGCGCGCTGCCCGGGAAAAGCACACGCTCGCGCCCCTCGGGCCTCGGCTTGTTCAGCCACAAATGCGCGCCATAGGCGGGGTCGGCGGGGCTGGACGTGCGCATGAAGCGGACCCAGCCTTGCGGCACGATGCGAACGCCGCTGGGCGATGCGCCGCCGTTTCGCAGCATCTCGCCGAACTTCGCCCAGTCGCGCGCGGTCGCGTGGATCATGCTGCCGCCGACAAGCGTGCCATGCGCGTCGAATTCGGCAACCGCGCTTTCCATCGCAAGCGGCTCGAACAGGCGTTCGTGCAAGTATCCGTCCATCGCGGCGCGGCGCGTGGTGGGCCGGTCCGAATCGGTCAGCGCGCGCGTGGCGATATCGGCAAGGATGACGCTGCTGGCCGTGGAATAGACGAATTCCTCGCCTGGCGCGGCGCTCAGCGGCTGCGTCTCGGCAAAGTGCGCCATGTCGTCGCGCCCTTCGAGCAGGAGCATCTGCGGCGTATCGGCGTCATAGGCAGGCTCGCCCGTTTCGACGTGCCGCAATCCGCTGCGCATCTGGAGCAGTTGCCGCACCGTGATCTCGCCGCGCGGATCGCCTACCCGCTGCCAGCGCGGAACTGGCGCAGGCTTGTCGAGGGCCAGCGAACCGTCCGCGATCAGCATTCCGATCACGACGCCGGTGACGGTCTTGGTCATCGACCAGCCAACATGGCGCGTCTCGGGCGTATAGCCGTCGGCATAGCGTTCGGCGACGATCTTGCCATCATGAAGGACCAGCAGCGCACGAGTTTCGCCGACGTGGTCTGCAAACACCCCGTCGATGGCGCGGGCCAGCCCTTCGCGCGATGCGCCGGTCTCGCCATCGGCCAGCGAGGCCATCGATTCCGCGCTTGGCGGAGGCAGCGGCTGGGCACCGTCCGTCGCATCGCAGGCGCAAAGCACTGGCAGGCACGCGGCGGCAAGGATAGGAAGCAGGTAACGCGTCTTCATTGCGCGCGTGATCGACCAAGTCCCCCGTTCAAAGCAAGTCGCCAGTCCGGATGCCCCCAAGCAAATCACCTCAATCCGCAAAAACGCCGGCCCGCAAACACGCCACGCGCCAACCCGCTCGCAAGGGGGGGAGAGCGGCGCTGCTGATCGCGGCAGTCGTCGCCGTGGTTCTGGCCTGGGGCTGGACGCCGTTGACCGCGCAGGCCGAAGCGGGGACGGCGTACGGCGCGCGGGTTGCCTGTTCGTGCCGCTATGTCGGCGGTCGCGAGCTGGGGGACTGCGAAAAGGACTTCCTCGACGGGATGGGCATGGTCTCGCTGTCAGAGGATGACGTCGACCGCTCGGTCACCGCCAGCGTGCCGCTGATCGCCAGCACGACCGCGACGTATCGCGAAGGCTGGGGCTGTGTGCTGGAAGCTTACGAGGACTGATCCGGCTTCCACGCTCCGGACGGCAGGTCTTCCTGCGGGATGCAACGCTCTCCGGGACCAAGTCCCTGATAGACAGGCCCGTCGGGCGCGCCATAGGGCAGGGGCGGAGGCGGCATCGGCGGGATCGACCGTTCGCAGGCGAGGCGGGTGCGGCCTTGCTTCGTGCAGGCGGCAACCTGCTCTTCCAATGCTTCGGCCATGCGGTCGCGGACCAGCCGCTGCTGCTCGGTCAGCGCCGCGCGGTTGGCGGCGGCCTGTTCTGCAGTCAGGTCGCAGACCGGCGTCCGGCCAACCCCGCTGACCTGAACGACATCGCTATTCCCGCCGCACTGGAGGCGCAGGGCCTTGAGCGCGGCTTCGTCCTCGACCGGCGGATCGATCCAGATCTCCCCCACTTCGCCGACGCGTAGCTGCTGCAGTCCAAAACGCCCGACGACCAGCCAGCCCACGCTATCGACGTAGATCCCGTTTGCCCGCGGTCCCAGCAGGACAACCGGCCCCTTCACGCTGCCTAGGCGCAGGCATCCGCGGGACAGGACTAGCTTCGTCTGCTCCGGTCCCCTCCGCCCCAGCTCCGAACTTGCGATGTCGACCGTGACCAGGTGTTCTTCCGGTCTGCCGGGGTCTGCGAAGGCGATAACGCGCACGGCATCGCCGACCTTGCCGATCAGCTTCTCGCCTCGAGCCTCGCGGGACCATGCTTCGGTCAGGCTCCACGGTCCGTCCCAGCGACCCGTACCCGCACTCTCCAACTGGGCTGTCGTGCCGTAGAGCGTGGGCGCATCCTCGATCGTGCCGAATGCGAAGAGATCGCCGAAACCGTCCGGCTCCAGCGTCACGTCATTGGGAAGTGATCCGCTGCGCTCGGGTGCCTGGAGGTGGATATTCGCCGGCAATGTGGGCTGTTCATACCGCCGGTGCCCGATCTGGAACGGGTCCAGCCATGCCAGCAGGGCGATCACCACCCACGATGCGATCAGCAGGCCGAGCCAGGTGCTCCTGCTTTTCCGGTCGGCCTCTAGCCTGAGACCTTTTCGGTATCCTCGATCCATCCGCCGCCGACGACCCTTTCCCCCGCGTAGAAAACCGCGGCCTGTCCGGGGGCGACACCGTATTCGGGATTATCGAAAACCACGCGGACAGTGGCGTTACCGCCAAGGTCGCCTTCTATCCGGCAAGGCACCGGCTTCGCAAGAGACCGAACTTTTACAGCGAGTTGCGTGTCCGGCATCGGCCCGATGCGGTTGGTCTCGACCACTTCCATTGCGGTCACGGCCAAAAGTCGCTTGGGCCCGACTATCACGGCCTGACGCTCCGCATCGATGTCGGTGACGTAGAGCGGTTCGGCCTGTCCGCCGATCTCCAGCCCGCGGCGCTGGCCGACGGTGTATTGGATGATGCCCTTGTGCGTGCCCAGTTCCTCACCCGTCTGGGCATGGACGATGGGGCCGCTAGTGCCCGCCTCGGGACGCAGCTTCTTGACCAGCGAGGCATAGTCGCCCTCGGGCACGAAGCAGATGTCCTGGCTGTCGGGCTTTGCCGCGACACCAAGGCCAAGCTCGGCTGCGATTTCGCGCACTTGCGGCTTGGGCAGGCCGCCCAGCGGAAAGCGCAGGAAATCGAGCTGCTCGTTGGTCGTGCCATAGAGGAAGTACGACTGGTCGCGCGCCGGATCGGCGGCGCGGTGCAGTTCGGGGCCGTTTTCGCCCATGACGCGCTGAACGTAGTGGCCGGTGGCAAGGCAATCTGCGCCCAGTTCGCGCGCCATGCGGAACAGGTCGGTGAACTTAACGCCCATGTTGCAGCGGATGCACGGGATCGGGGTGCGCCCGGCCATGTATTCGTCGGCAAAGCGGTCGATCACGTCTTCGCGGAACTGGCTTTCATGGTCGAAGACATAATGCGCGATGCCCAGCCGGTCGGCCACTTCACGCGCATCGCGGATGTCGTCACCGGCACAGCAGGCACCCTTGCGCTTCACTGCCTCGCCGTGATCGTAAAGCTGGAGCGTGACGCCGATGACTTCGGCCCCGCTTTTCGCCGCGAGTGCCGCGACGACTGAACTGTCCACCCCGCCCGACATGGCGACCACGATCCGGCGCGCGGAAAGCGGCTGCTCGAGCTGGAAAAGCCCGGCAAGGTCGGTCGCCGAAGGGGCGGCGGGGGGATTGGTCACGGTCTGTCCGGTCATGTCGCGGCTGCCCCTACACGTTTCCGGCACGGGGCAAAAGGCGTGGTCGAGGGTGGGGGAGCTGGCTGGAAAGATTAAGCATTATCCCTAATGACTTATGAAGCCCGCGTTTAGGCTTTCTTGACCAAGCCGGGTGCATGGTCACCGACATGTTCGAGAATCTTCCCAATCTGCCAATGGACGGGGCAACGGAAGATAACCGCGGGACGACCCGGCGGATCGACTGGCATGCCCTGCTCTCCAGACTGCAAGCGGAACGCGATTTGCGCGCCTCTCTGGAGGACGGCCTCGACCGCCGCGGGCTTGCGACACTCATCACCGAAGGCAGCTTCGATCCCCATGCGGCAGAGATGCTGTTCGCGCTTGCCGCGGGGGCAGGCGTGCCCGGCGACACGCCGGAGCGGCGGTTCCTGCCCGAGGATCTGGCCGCGCTTTCACAACAGGTAGCGGGCGCGCCATCGCGTTTACGCAATCCTAAGTCTTCCGATTGTAAGAATCCGTCACAAACGGCGGAACACGTGGCCAGCGATGGCTTCGACTTCGAGGTCTCCCCCAAGGCCTCGCCGTCGTCTGAAGGGAACGTTTGAGGACGTAGATGATCGAGAACCAGGACATCAAACCTGCGATGGTAATCGGCCCGCTTGGCGAGCCTCTGACGCTGGACGACTTGCCGCCCGCGTCGACCAAGCGCTGGGTCGTTCGCCGCAAGGCGGAAGTGGTCGCGGCCGTGAATGGCGGACTGCTGACCATCGATGACGCGTGCAAGCGTTACGACCTGACTCTCGAGGAATTCGCGTCCTGGCAGCGTGCTGTCGAACGGTCCGGCATGAAGGGCCTGCGCGTCACGCGGATCCAGCACTATCGCGACCTCTACGAACGGCAGATGAAGTACTGACGCAACGGTACTTGGGTCGCGAAACGCGTTAACCAATCCACCGCAGGAACCGGTTCTGATCGAAGGCGTTTTCCTCTCATTCGGAGAAGAGGAGGACGCTTTGGATTGGATTCTCGCAATTATCGTGGGCGGTATCGCCGGCTGGCTCGCCAGCATGGTCATGAACCGCGATGCCTCGATGGGCATTTTCTGGAACATCGTCGTCGGCGTGATCGGTGCCGTGATCGGCAAGTTCGTGCTGGGCCTGCTCGGCATTGCCGGCGGTGCGACCTGGCTGCTGTGGTTCATCAGCGCGCTTGTCGGTGCAGTGATCCTGCTCGGCATCGTGAACATGGTGCAGCGCGGACGCGTTCGCTGACTGATACTATCGTCCGGGCGAGTTGTGCGCCCGGGCCTTAGACTGTAACATATGAAAATAAATCCGGCCTGCCGTTTCGGCGGGCCGGTTCTCGTGTATCAGCCTCCTGTATGGCCGCGTGGCGACCATGACTCTTGCTCAAGGTGAGTTATACGAGTAATACAGCGTCGTTCACAGCGAACCGACGATGATGGAGAGCGCCGTCCGGCCAGGCCTATGAAGTACGATTCCATGTCCAATAGCGGCCCGGTTGAGCCTGCTGTGATCGATCCCTACGCAGAATCGATCGATGACGCGCCTGCACGTGAACGGCGTCGCAAGCAGATCGTGATCGCGGCGATTATCGTCGGGGCCTTGATCGCCATCATCGCCCTGTTTTACGCGATGAGCGGCGCGGACGAGGCGGCGCTGACATCCGATGATGGTGAGCAGATCCCCGCCGTCACGGTGATCGTGCCGGGCAGCAACACCGTACTCAGCGAAATCAACGCCAGCGGCACACTGGCCGCGCGCCGCCCGATGCCTGTCGGCGTCGTTGGCGAAGGCGGCCAGATAACCGACATTCGCGTCGACGAGGGCGACTGGGTTCGTGCAGGCCAGGTCCTCGCCGTGATCGAGCGGTCCGTCCAGAGCCAGCAGGTGCAGGCACAGGCCGCGCAAGTCGAAGTGGCGCGTGCCGACGCACAACTGGCGCAAAGCAATCTCGACCGCGCGCTCCAGCTCGTAGACCGCGGCTTTATCTCCAAGGCCGATGTCGACCGGCTGACCGCGACCCGCGATGCCGCAAGGGCACGTGTGCGCGTTGCCGAAGCCCAGCTTGGCGAACTGCGCGCGCGCAATGCCCGGCTCAACATCGTGGCTCCGGCTGGCGGCTTCGTACTGGAACGCAACGTCGAACAGGCTCAGGTCGTCGGTGGCGGTTCAGGTCCGCTGTTCCTGATTGCGCGAGGCGGTGAGATGGAACTGGCCGCGCTTGTCGGCGAAAGCGACCTTTCCCGCCTTTCCGTCGGTTCGACGGCGGAAGTGAAGCCCGTCGGTTCGGACAAGACTTTCACTGGCCAGATCTGGCAGCTTTCGCCCACGATCGACGAAGGGTCCCGGCAGGGCGAGGCGCGCATCGCTCTTGATTATGACCGCGCTCTGCGTCCGGGTGGCTTTGCCACGGCGTCGATCGGCACGGGCGGCGTCGATGCACCGCTGTTGCCGGAATCGGCGATCCAGAACGACGACCAGGGCTCGTTCGTCTTTGTCGTCGACAAGGACGACAAGGTTCAGCGTCGTAACATCAAGACGGGACTGGTTACCGATTCCGGTATCACCATCGTCGAAGGGCTGACCGGGGACGAGAAGGTGGTCCTTCGCGCAGGCGGCTTCCTGTTCGAAGGCGACAAGGTGAAGCCTAGCCTTTCCAAGCCCGGGTCGTAAGGGGCCGGACCCATGAACTTCCGCAACCTGTCCGCGTGGTCGATCCGCAACCCGATCGTCCCGATCGTCATGTTCACGGCGCTTTTGTTCGCCGGCATGTTCTCGTTCGCGCGCATGGACGTGAACAACAACCCGGATATCGATTTTCCGGGCGTGAACGTGCGCATCTCGCAGCCCGGCGCCGCGCCGAGCGAGATCAACACCCAGATCACCCAAAAGGTCGAGGCGGCGGTTCGTTCGATCAACGGTGTCGATGAAATCCAGTCGACCGCGAGCGAGGGGTCGAGCAGTACGTTCGTTCAGTTCGAACTGGGCATCGACCCGAACGAGGCGACGAACGAGGTTCGCAACACGATCGATCAGATCCGAAGCGATTTGCCCGACGGCATTCTTGAACCGCAGGTTTCGAAAGTCGACATCGCGGGCGGCCCGATCGCTTATTTCGCGATCTATGCCGACGACATGACGATGGAGCAGCTGAGCTGGTTCGTCGACGATACGGTTGCGAAACGCCTGCTCGCGATCGAAGGCATGGCCTCGGTCAGCCGTAATGGCGGCGTCGACCGCGAAATCCGCGTCGTGCTGGATCCTGCCAAGATGATGTCGCTTGGCGTTACCGCGTCGCAGGTCAACGCCGTGCTGCGGCAGGTCAATCTCGATGCTGCTGGTGGCCGCGCCGAAATCGCAGGTGCGCGCCAGTCAGTCCGCGTGCTTGGCAATGCCGACGATGCCTATCGGCTTGGTGAAACCCGCATCAACCTGTCGGGCGGGCGTATCATCCGCCTGAAGGATGTTGCGACCGTTTCTGACGGCTATTCGGAACAGACCCGCGTCGCGAAGCTGCGCGGCCGCCAGATCGTGACGTTCAGCCTCGAACGCGCAAAGGGCGCGTCGGAAGTTTCCGTCTATGACGCCGCAGTCGCCGAGCTTGAGAAGATCAAGCAAGAGAACCCGGGAATTCACCTCAACCGGCTCTTCACCTCGGTCACTTACACGAAGGACCAGTACAAGAGCTCGATCGAGGCCCTTGTCGAAGGTGCGCTGCTGGCGATCATCGTCGTCTTCTTCTTCCTTCGCGACTGGCGCGCGACGATCATCAGCGCGATCGCGATCCCGCTATCGGCGATCCCGACGTTCTTCTTCATGGACCTGATGGGGTTTTCGCTGAACATGCTGTCGCTCCTGGCGCTCAGCCTTGTTGCGGGCGTTTTGGTCGATGACGCGATCGTGGAGATCGAAAATATCGTGCGCCATATGCGCATGGGCAAATCGGCCTATCAGGCGTCGATCGACGCTGCCGACGAAATCGGCCTAGCTGTCGTTGCGACCACGATGTGCATCGTGGCCGTATTCCTTCCGGTCGGCCTTATGCCGGGTATCACGGGGCAGTTCTTCAAGAACTTCGGCCTGACGGTCGTTGCCGCCGTGCTGACCAGTCTTGCCGTGGCGCGCATGATCACTCCGATGATCGCCGCCTATTTCCTGCGTGCGAAGGGTCATGCGGAACATGGTGGGGGCAAGATGATGGACACTTACATGCGTGTCCTTCCCTTCATGTTGGACGAAAGCAAGGCAGAGGCGCGCAAGGCTCAGCCGTCGCGGGCTGTCGAAATGTTCGTCCCGGCCTTCCTACTGGCGGCGTTCGTCTTTGCGATCGGTGCATCTTTCGGAATCGCCACGGGTGATTTTGGCGACACGTGGGGTGCATGGCTGGCAGGTGTCGGCGGCGTGCTTCTCACGACCGCGGCTGTTGCGGGCATTGCCGGCGCTGCTCTTTTCGGCATCAGTTTCCTGATCGCGATGCTCGTTCGCATGACACGCGGCGGCGCAGGCCCGATGGCGCGTCTGCGCGGGTTCGGTCACCGTGCCTATGCACGCCTGTTCGATCACCGCTTCTGGGCTTTTGTCGGCGGCATCGGCGCGCTGGTGCTGACCGCGATCCTGCTCGTCACCCTGCCGCAGCAGTTCCAGCCCGAAACGGACCAGGACACCAGCCGCATCCGCATCGAAATGACGCCCGGCACCACGCTTGAACAGACGGTGGCGGTTGCCGACATCATCTCGGACAAGCTTTACGAACAGCCCGAGGTCGAGCGTGCGCTGATGTCGATCTACGAGGGTAGCGGCAATCTTTACATCGCGCTCAAGGACGACCGCGACACGACGAGCATCGAGTTCGAAGATCGCCTGACGCCCTGGCTGCAGGAAATCCCCGACGCGCGTGTCAGCTTTGCGTCGCAATCGGGTGGTTTCGGTTCGGGCCGCGATATCACGGTCATGCTGTCTGGTTCGGATTCGGATCAGCTGGAGGCGGTGGCCAACCAGATCGTCGACGAAATGCGCGGTCTGAGCTCGATCGTCGCACCGCGGATCGAGGCTGACCTGCAGCGGCCGGAACTGATCATCACGCCGCGGCCTGACCTTGCCGCGCAGCTTGGTGTGACGACCGCCTCGCTCAGCCAGGCGATCCGCATCGCCACGATTGGTGAGATCGATCAAAACGCGGCCAAGTTCTCGCTTTCCGATCGCCAGATTCCGATCCGCGTCATTCTCGCCAAGGAATCGCGTCAGGACATCTCTACGATCGAGAACCTGCCGATCCCGACCGCCAATGGTGGTTCGGTGCCGCTGGGCCGTGTTGCCGATGTCAGTTTCGGCGCCGGACCGACCCAGATCCAGCGCTTCAACTTGTCGCGCCGCGTCCTGATCGGTGCGGACATGGCTGATGGCCAGGTCAAGGGCAACGTGATGGCGGAAATCGACAAGCTGCCCACGATGCAGAACCTGCCGACGGGGGTCTCGACTCCGCCGGTCGGCGATGACGAGTGGCAGCAGGAAATGATCCAGAGCTTCATCGCTGCGGTCATCACCGGCATCTTCCTGGTCTTCGCGGTGCTGGTCCTGCTTTACAAGCGCATCATCTCGCCGCTCGTGAACATGACTTCTATCCTGCTTGCCCCCTTGGGCGGCCTCTTGCTGCTCTGGTTCATGGGCCTATTCGACAAGAACCTCGGTATCATCTCGATGCCGGTCTACATCGGCTTGTTGATGTTGCTGGGCATCGTCGCCAAGAACTCGATCCTGCTTATCGACTTTGCGATCGAGGAAATGGAAGCCGGCGTCGACAAGAAGGAAGCGATTGTCGATGCAGGCCACAAGCGTGCGCAGCCGATCGTGATGACGACGGTCGCCATGGCCGCAGGTATGGTTCCGACGGCCCTTTCGCTTAGCGGTGACAGCGCTTTCCGTGCACCGATGGGTACGGTCGTGATCGGCGGCCTGATCCTGTCGACGATCCTGACGCTCGTCATCGTGCCGGCTGGCTTCTCGCTGGCGGACGGCTTCGAAAAGCGCGTTGGTCCCAAGCTTCGCCAGTGGTTCCTCACTTACCGTCCGGGTGACGAGCACGGACTGCGCGACGATGCGGTTGGCGGGGATCGGCCCGCGCCTGCCGAATGATGCGGAAGATGCGCCCGGTTTGAGCGGTAGCGAAGACCTCGCGCTCGCGTCGGGCGCCATGCCCGATCGGGCCCGCACGATGCGCCGGGTCGCGACCGGGCTGCTCGTTCTCATGGCGGCGGTGTTCCTGGTATCGCGACATTATCTCGGCATGCATCCGGCGGTCGGCTACGTCATGGCCTTTTCGGAGGCGGCGATGGTCGGCGCGCTGGCGGACTGGTTCGCGGTCACCGCGCTGTTCCGCCACCCGCTCGGCATCCCGATCCCGCACACCGCGATCATCCCGACCAACAAGGACCGTATCGCCGACACCATGGCGGGCTTCCTGCGCGCCAATTTCCTGACGCCGCAAGTCGTTGCGCGCCGGATGGCCGGCATGAACATCGCGCGCGGCATCGGCGATTATCTGGCGGCACCCGATCATGGCGGAACGGGGGTCCGCGCAGGGGCGGCGGAGCTGTTTGCCGAAGTGCTCGAATCGCTCGACCCCGAAAGGCTTGGCGAACAGGTGCGCTCGGGCCTCAAGAACCAGCTCGACAGGCTGGAGGTCGCGCCGCTGCTCGGCAACGTGCTGTCGACTGCGATCGCTGACGGAAAGCACTTGCCGCTGGTCGATTCGACGATCCGCTGGGCGGGCCTGACGCTTGAGGCGAACGAGCCGATGGTGCGGACCATGATCCACGAGCGGGCCAATGCCCTGCTGCGCTGGACGGGTCTGGACGAACGCCTCGCCAATTCGGTGCTCGACGGGCTCTACCGGATGCTGGCCGAGATGCTGGTGAACCCGGACCACCCTGTGCGCGAAAAGATCGAGGAAGGACTCGAAAAGCTCGCCCATGATCTGGTCCACGATCCTGAAATGCGCGCCCGGGTCGAAGGGATGAAGCACGAAGTGTTGTCCAGCCCTGCCGTCGGCGTCTGGTGGCAGAGCGTTTGGGAACGAATGCGCCGCGGCCTCATCGACATGGCCCGCAATCCCGACGCGGCGCTGGGCGGCCAGCTCGGCGGCGCGATATCCGAACTGGGGCAGGCGCTGCGCGACGATCCGCGCCTGCAGGTCCAGATCAACCGTTTCGCCCGCCGCAGCGCGGTCGGCATCGCCAACCGCTATGGCGACCAGCTCGTCCGGCTGGTCTCCGAAACCGTCAAGCGCTGGGACGCGACGACGATCACCCAGCGGGTCGAAGGCGCGGTCGGGCGCGACCTGCAGTTCATCCGAATCAACGGCACGCTTGTCGGCGGGTTCGTCGGTGTGGCCATTCACACGCTCGACGCGCTGCTGTCTTGATCCATCCGTCCTAAGGGCTAGTGCCTAGCCGCGCTTGCGGGCGGCGTTGATGACCGGCCCGTTAACCCTCTTCCCTTCGGAAGGGCTCGTGCCTTTCGCTGTCGGAGGGAACGGGACATGTCGCGCACGACGCAGGCTCTGGAACACGAAGTCGGGGCGGTCATCGCCTTGCGCTCTGGACCGCAGGGGCCGCGCGTGCTGCGCGAGATCGACACGCATTTTGGCCGCATCATGCGCCTGATCGCGCCGCGCATCCGGCATTTCACGCGGGTCTATGGGCTCGTCGACATGGCCGACGATGCCGAACAGGCCTGCGCCATCGGTGTCCATCGCGCGATCTGCGATTACGATCCGGCCCGCGCGCTCTTCACCACGTTCGTGAACTGGCAACTTCGCTGCGAGCTTCAGGCGCTGCGCCACCGCGTCCGCCTCGATTCGCGCGACAGCGCCAAGCGGGTCGGCGCGCGCACCGTCTCGCTCGACGCGATGATGGACGAGGGCGAGGGCGGACCCGGATTCGAGATAGAGGACGAAGAGGCCAGCGCGCGGGTAGAGGCCGAAACCTCGGCCCGCATCGCGCAGCGTTCGCTGGACGAGATGCTCGACGGTTACGAGGCGATGATGCGCGACAGGGCCGAACAGGACCGCGCCCGCGCCGTGTTGCGCAGCCGCCAGACGATGCCCGGCACCGTCCATCCTGGCGATATCGACGCGCTCGACCGCGACCTTGCGATGGAACGCGACATCGTCACCCGCTACGTCTTTGCCGATAGCGACAAGGCCCGTTTCGACCCCGATCACCCGCTCGACCGCGAGAAACAGCGCCAGATCTCGCGCCGCGTCCTGCGCAACATCCGCGCACACATCGACGGTGCCGCCGCCTGAGCAGCCCGGTCATCAGCGATGTCTGGAAAGTGGATGCCCCGCGAGGATTCGAACCTCGATAGACGGAATCAGAATCCGTAGTCTTACCATTAGACGACGGGGCAACGGGCAGCCAATCGGCCGCCGAGGGGGGCCCAATATTCGCATCTCCCGCCTGCGTCAAGGCGAGTCTTGCATCGTTTTAGGCCGCGAACTTGTCACATTAACTACCCGCCGTTAGCATGGGTTCCAGGTTCGCTGCGCACGGCCACTGGCCAAGGGCGCAGTTCATTGATTTTGGATTTGGAAATACAGCATGGCGGATCTGGACCCGCCGGCATCGCAGGACGAGGATCGGCAGACCGCGGACAGGTCGCACGATCCGGGATCGGAAGGGGCACGCAGACCCCCATCTGCCAAGGGCGCGCCGGACAGGCAGTCGAACAACCGGAACAGGCGCGGCAGACCTGCGCGCGGAAACGCTCCGCACCAGAACGTGAAACCTTCTCACGGTAACGCGCCGCAGGGCCGCCCATCGCGGCAGGCCTATGCCGCGATCGACCTTGGCACCAACAACTGCCGCCTTCTCATCGCACGGCCTTCGGGCGAGAATTTCGTCGTGATCGACGCCTTCAGCCGCGTCGTGCGGCTGGGCGAAGGGCTGGCGCAGACGGGCCGTCTGTCGGACGAGGCGATGGACCGTGCGCTTTCCGCGCTCCACGTCTGTTCGGACAAGCTGAAGCGCCGCAACGTCCACCTCGCCCGCTCGGTCGCGACCGAGGCGTGTCGCCGCGCATCGAACGGCGACGATTTCATCGAACGCGTCCGCCGCGAAACCGGCATCGTGCTCGACGTGATCAGCGCGCAGGAAGAAGCGCGGCTTGCCGTTCTGGGCTGCCATGTCCTGCTCGAACGCGGCGAAGGCCCGGCGATGATCTTCGACATTGGCGGCGGGTCGACCGAACTGGTGCTGATCGAGACCGGCAAGGCTGTGCCGCGCATCGTCGACTGGCAATCGGTGCCCTGGGGCGTCGTCTCGCTGACCGAGAGTTTCCCCGCCAGCAATGCCGAAGAAACCGACAACCAGCGGCTCGAACGCTATCGCGAGATGCGCCGCGCGGTGCACAAATCGTTTGCCGATTTCTCGATGCGCCTCAAACCCTTTCGCTCGCAAGGCGGGGAGGACGGTCTGCGCCTTCTGGGCACCAGCGGCACTGTCACCACGCTGGCCAGTCTGCACCTCGGCCTGCCGCAATACGATCGCCGCGCGGTCGACGGGCTGATCGTCGAGGCCCTGGCCATGCGCGACATTGCCAAGCAGCTTTCGCACATCTCGCCCGAAGAGCGCCAGGCACTGCCCTGCATCGGGCGAGACCGGGCCGAGCTGGTTGTCGCGGGCTGCGCGATCCTTGAAACGATCCTCGACCTCTGGCCCGCCGCCCGCCTTGGCGTGGCAGATCGCGGGATTCGCGAGGGTATCCTGCGCTCGTTGATGGGCGGGGCAAGGCTCGATCAGCCGCGCGCACTCGCCCAGCGCGAAAAACCGCTGTAAGAGGCGCGCCATGAGCAGATCGGGTCAGGACCGCCAGAAGCTGAAAAGCAACAAGAAGCGCACCGCGTCGTCGGCGCGCTGGCTGGCGCGTCAGCTGAACGATCCTTACGTCGCGCAGGCCAAGGCCGACGGCTATCGCAGCCGCGCCGCCTACAAGCTGAAGGAGCTGGATGAGAAGTTCGCGCTCCTGAAGAAAGCGAACGCTGTCGTCGATCTGGGCATCGCGCCGGGCGGGTGGAGCCAGGTCGTTGCCGAACGCCGCCCGCAGGCGAAGATCGTCGGCATCGACCTGCTCGACGTCGATCCGCTGCCGGGCGTGACGATCTTCAAGATGGACTTCATGGACGACGCCGCGCCCGATGCACTGATGGAGGCATTGGGCCAGGCGCCCGATCTGGTCCTGTCGGACATGGCGGCGAACACCGTGGGTCACAAGCAGACCGACCACTTGCGCACGATGGGTCTTGTCGAAACGGCGGTCGACTTCGCGGTCCAGACGCTGGCCCCGGGCGGCGATTTCGTGGCGAAGGTCTTTGCGGGCGGTACCGACAAGGCGCTGCTCGACATCCTCAAAAAGAACTTCCGCACGGTGAAGCACGCCAAGCCCCCTGCCAGCCGGAAGGGCAGTTCGGAGTGGTACGTGATCGCGCAGGACTTCAAGGGCCGCGAACCAGCTGTTACGGAAATAGCGTGAGTAATTCTGAAATCGAGAAGCCCGCCAGCGAGGTTGTGCAGCAACTGCTTGATCGCGGGGCAAAGGTTATTATCAACTCCCGCCTTAATTTTTTAAAGGCAGAAACCCCGCTCAACGTGCGACATCTTTCGCTGCACGGCAATATTGAGCTTGGCGCCTACAGCTACGCCACCGGCCCTGGCAAAATCCGAAACACTTCAATTGGACGTTTCTGCTCGATTGCCGGTAATCTCGTCAGTGGCTTGCCTGAACACCCCGTAGACTTATTCACGACGCATCCTTTCAGTCATGGGAACCGCGGTGGCTTCAATGACGACGAGTACATGGATGCCGTCGTCCAGAAGGCAGGCAAAGGCAAAAACGGTCCGATCGTGATTGGCAATGATGTCTGGATTGGTGAAGGTGCATTCATCTCGCTTGGCGTGAAGATCGGTGACGGGGCGGTCATCGCCGCACGGGCTGTCGTCACCCGCGACGTACCTCCCTTCGCGATCGTAGGTGGCACACCCGCCAAGGTTTTGCGCTACAGATTCCCACCAGAGACAATTGCGCTTTTGCTCAAGAGCGAATGGTGGCGCTATGACCTGCGTTCATTGAAGCTCGATTATTCCAAGCCGGCAGAGTGCGCGAAAAAGGTGATCGAAGCGGATTTGCCGCCTTTGAACGTGGAGACCCATTCTGTGCAGAAAGGATCCAGAGGGAGATTCACGCTTTCGGGCGCCGAATGAATGCGGAACCGCATGGCTTGCCGGTCGGTTGATCGGGCATGGCAGACGAAAACGGCATCAAGATTACCGAAGACGGCCCCTACGAGGTCAGCGCTTCGATCCCCTTAATCGAACAGAAGATCGATACCGGTCCGGACGGTGCCTCGCTCGACTGGGCGAAGACCGGCGAACATGGTGCCGAGCCGACTTATTACCTGTGCCGCTGCGGGCACAGCGCGAACAAGCCGTTCTGCGACGGCAGCCACAACGATACCGATTTCGACGGCACCGAAACCGCAGACCGCAGCGGCTTTGCTGAGAAGGCGAAGAAGCTCGAAGGTCCGCGCTATCACTTGCTCGACAAGGAAGACCTCTGCGCCGTGGCGCGGTTCTGCGACACGTATCAGACCGTGTGGAAAGAAGTGGAGCGGACCGATGAGGACGAGGTCGCGGAGGTGTTTCTCAAACAGATCGCCTGCTGCCCGTCGGGTCGACTGGTGGCAGTCGACGCCGAAAGCGGCGACATGGTCGAAGAGCCCCGCGACAAGCGCATCTCGACCACGCAGGACCCGGCAGAGGAGTGTTCGGGTCCGCTCTATGTCGAAGGCGGCGTGTCGCTGACCGGCGCGGACGGAGAGCCTTACGAGGCGCGGGGTCGCATGGCGCTATGCCGCTGCGGCGCGAGCGGAAACAAGCCGTTCTGCGACGGTTCGCACATCAAGATCGGGTTTTCCGACCGCGCCTAGCGGACCTGCAGTTCGTGCTGCTCGTACAAGGTGCCCTTGCGCATCACGTGGCTGATCAGGCGGAAGGCGGTGACATCCTTGCGCGGATCATCGGGCATGATGAGCAGGTCGGCAGACTTGCCTGCGGTTAGTGAGCCGGTTTCGCCGTCGACGCCCATGGCCTTTGCGCCTGCAATCGTTGCGGCCTCGATCACTTCGACCGGTGTCATGCCAGCAGCCTGCATCGCTTCCATTTCCCAGTAGATCGACGCGCCGTGGAGCGCCAGCGGGTTGCCCGCATCGGTGCCGGTCACGATGCGCCCGCCTGCATCGCGGATGGCGCGCAGGTTGTGTGCCATGATCGCCTGCTCGCGCCCGATGGCCAGCGCCCTGTCGACGACGTAGTCGGGCGTGAGACGCTCGGCCTGTCCCTTGAGTCGTTCCGGCGTCACGATCCGTTCGATGATTGCATCGTCGACGCACTTACCCGGATCGTCGATGTTGTAGGCAGCGCCCGTCGCGACGGCGGCCATCGCGCGCAGCCAGCCTTCGCCGACGACGATAGTGGGCGTGTAAACCGTGTCGTTCGCTTTCAGCAGATCGAGAAACTCGGCATCGACCGGCTTGTCGTCGACGCTGTGAACGAGGATCGATGCTCCGGCGCGAAGGGCGGCCTTGGCCTCGTCCAGTCCGGTTGCGTGGACGATCAGCGGCAGGCCAGCCTGTTTCGCGAGCTGGCCGGTCAGGAGCAGGCGGTTCTCCAGTTCCTCGCGCCGTTCGGGCTTTGGCTTCAGAAACCAGACCTTCACCGCATTCGAGCCGATCGCCTGAAGGTGGGCAATCCCTGCGCGAACCTCGTCATCGGTATCGAACGGCAGAAATGGTGCGAATTCGGGGTGGCCATCCGCGACGTAGTTCGCATTGTACTCGCTGGCATGGGTGATCAGCGGGCCCGCTGCGCGAACGCGGGCGCGGTCGGGACGGTCGGTATCGGTCGCATGCTCGCCCGTAACGCTCCAGTCCGCTCCGCCGACATCGAAGACCGAGGTAATGCCCGAGCACAGATAGGCCCGATGCCAGCGGCCCGGATCGGCCTGAAGCGCAGCCATTGTTTCGGGATAGGGATAGATATCGGGTGCATTGAGCCCGTCGGGCCGCCCGTCGAGCCAGCCGGTCTGGGCGAAATGGACATGTGCGTCGATGAGGCCCGGCGTTACGTAACGCCCTGCGAGCTGCACGATGTCCGCTTTTTTCGGGACCTTGCAGTCATCGGCGGTGCCAATGCAGGAGATCTTGCCTTCGTCGACAAGGATCACGCTATCCTCGATCGCGGTGCCGGTCCCGTCGATGGCAGTCGCGCCGACGAGGGCTGTGGTACCGGCATGCGCAGGTGTCGCCATTCCCAGTGATAAAGTGGCGAGCGTGACTATTTTCTTCATGCGACCTCCCATTCTTTGCGCAACATGCATGATGCGGCGGAAATGGGAAGCGCGGATACGAAAAAGGCGGCCCCGCCGGGACCGCCCTCTTCTTTTCGATTTCTCGAAAGTTTCGTCGAAACTTAGCGCTTCGAGAACTGGAAGCTGCGACGTGCCTTTGCACGGCCGTACTTCTTACGCTCAACCACGCGGCTGTCGCGGGTGAGGAAGCCGGCTGCCTTGACGGTGCCGCGCAGGGCGGGTTCGTACTTCGACAGGGCCTGCGAGATACCGTGCTTCACGGCGCCAGCCTGACCTGAGAGGCCACCACCCTTGACGGTGGCGACGACGTCGTACTGACCCTGGCGATCGGTGATCGCGAAGGGCTGGTCGATGACGAGGCGCAGCGTGGGACGCGCGAAGTAGACTTCCTGGTCGCGGCCGTTGACGGTGATCTTGCCCGAACCGGGCTTGATCCAGACGCGTGCGACGGCGTCCTTACGGCGACCGGTCGCATAGGCGCGGCCGAAATTGTCAAGCTCCTGCTCGCGCAGCGGCGTGGTGGGAACCTGGGCTTCGGTGTTCTCGATCTCGGTGCCTTCGGTCAGCTCGGCGAGATCGGACAGATCCTTAACTTCGTTGTCGGCCATTATGCACCAACCTTGTTCTTGCGATTGCGGGCAGCGACATCGATCACGGCGGGCTTCTGACCGTCGTGCGGGTGTTCGGTGCCGGCGTAGAGGTGGAGAGCCTTCATCTGCTGACGGCCGAGCGGGCCGCGCGGAACCATACGCTCAACGGCCTTTTCAAGGACACGCTCGGGGAAGCGACCTTCGAGGATCTTCGCCGGAGTGGTTTCCTTGATGCCGCCGGCATAGCCGGTGTGCTTGTAGTACTTCTTGTCCTGCGTCTTGTTGCCGGTGAACTTCACCTTGTCCGCATTGATGACGACGACGTGGTCGCCGCAATCGACGTGCGGGGTGTAGGTCGGCTTGTGCTTGCCGCGCAGGATGTTGGCGATGATCACCGCCAGACGACCGACGACGAGACCATCGGCGTCGATGATGTGCCAGTTCTTTTCGACCTCGGCCGGCTTGATCGACCGGGTCTGGGTGCTGAGCGCCTTCATGGCTTTCAGTTCCTTACGTTGAAAAAAGAGAATCGCCACGGGGCTGCCGCGGCGAGTTGGCGCGCTTTTGTGCGCATCGGGCCTGCAAGTCAAGCAAATCGGGGGCTTTCAGACGCGGTAAAATAATACCGCACGTTTCAGGCCCCGTCAGCGATAGGCTCTATTCCGGCCAACCAAGCCAGGGTTTCGCCGCCTGCGGCCCCGCAGGTCCATCCGGTGATCGCGGGGGTATCGTAAGGGTGAAGTTCTTCCAGCCTGACTACCGCGCGATGAAGCATGTCGGCCCTCGTCTTGAACAGGGCGCCCACTTCCTCGCCTGCGCCGCGTTCGCCGTGCCAGACATAGCGGGACTTTATCGGGATCATGTTGCAGCAGGCGATAAGGCCTTCGTCGAGCAGGGCATCGGCAACCTTTGCGGCACTGTCTTCGTCCTCGAAAGGAGCCCAGATCAGCGCCGCCCCGCTCATTTCAGGACGCTCCCCGGCATCCTGTCGCGAAAGCCAAGTGCATGCGCACCCCACACCGTGGTGACGAGCACAAGCGCGCCGACGACCTGGTGCGCCACGGCGACCCAGATTTCCATCCCGGTCCAGATCGTCGCGATGCCAAGCAGGATCTGCGTGCCGAACGCGGCATGAAGGAAGATCGAGATATGCCGGTGCTTGGCCCGAAGTCGGCGGCCCATGACGACGAGAGCAGCCACCGCGACCCATGCCCACCAGCGATGGATGAAGTGCACGAGGTAGGGGTCTGCCGTAAACGCGAACAAAGCGCCGCGAGACCAGTCGATGCCTTCGGGGAACAGGCTTCCCTGCATCAGCGGCCACGAATTGAGCAGCCCGCCACCGGCGACATAGCCTGCGTTAAGACCGGCCATCCACGCGCCGTAGAGCAACTGCACTGCGAGAATCGCGAGGACCCAGATGCTGAAGCCCGACAGCCCTGCGTGCGGATCGCTACGCGCCCAGTTGCGCAAGTCGAGCGCGGTCCAGACAAGACCTCCCAACGTGAACAGCGCAGTCATCAGATGGATCGAGAGCCAGTAGTGCGAAACGTCGGTCCGCATATCGAGCATGGCCTCGGTCCCGACGCCGGAACGCACCATCATCCACCCGAACACGCCCTGCATTCCGCCAAGGGCCAGAAGAGCCAGCAGGCGCGGCTTGTATCCGGCAGGGATTGCTCCGCGGGACCAGTACCAGGCTAGCGGCAGGGCAAAGGCCAGCCCGATCAGCCGGCCCAGCAGGCGGTGAAACCATTCCCAGAAGTAGATGAACTTGTATTCGGCCAGCGTCATACCCGCCGGGCCATTCACCTCGATATATTCGGGGATCTGCTTGTACGCGTCGAATTCGGCCTGCCACGCGGATTCGCTCAGCGGTGGTATCGCGCCGGTCACGGGCTTCCATTCGGTGATGGAAAGGCCTGATTCAGTAAGGCGGGTAATGCCGCCCACTGCGATCATCAGGATTACGAGAGCCGCGACAACCGCCAGCCAGCGCGAAAGGGCCAGCGGCCTTTCACTGCCATAGCGGACGGAATCGGGGGGATAGATGAGGGCCGTCTTCATGTCTTCGGACCCGCATCTGCTTCGCTTTGCCGCAAAGCGCAAGGGCGTCTCGCGGATTCCGCTTGTTAAATGATATATTGTTACATACATGGCCCCTCATGGAACGACCAAGCTATGCGACGCGCCTGAAGCTGGACCGGATGGGAATCGCCCTATCCGGCCTGTGTGCCGTGCATTGCGTGGCGAGCATTGTGCTCGTCGGTCTGCTGGGCCTTGGCGGCCAGTGGCTGCTGGCGCCCGAGATACATGAATTCGGCCTTGGTCTTGCGATCCTTGTCGGGGCGGCGACCATCGGAGTGGGCGTTTTGCGCCATGGCCGGATGCTGCCTTTGGCCGTGGGCGGGTTCGGTCTGGCGCTGATGGGCGTGGCTCTCATCGTTCCGCACGGCGCGCCCGAGGCATTCCTGACTATCGCGGGCGTTGTCTGCGTCGCGATCGCGCATGTCATGAACTTGCGCGCCCATTCGTTCTGACCGCCGGATAAAAGCACCGACCGCCCCCGCGCTCTTGCATCGCGGAGGTTGAAGCGGCGGGCAAAGCGGCTATGTCGCCTTCCATGTCCGAACAGATCTCCATCATCGTCAACGGCGAGACCCGCCGTATTCCCCGCGGCAGTTCGATCGCGGACCTTGCCCGCCTGCTCGAACTGGACCCGGCGAAAGTCGCGGTGGAGCGCAATGGCGACATCGTGCCGCGCTCGACGCTGGAAGGCGTGGGTCTGGCGCAGGGTGACAAGCTGGAAATCGTGCATTTCGTGGGAGGTGGTGACGTGAGTTCGGTAAACGACGATAGCTGGACGGTGGCCGGCAAGACCTTCCGTTCGCGCCTGATCGTGGGCACGGGCAAGTACAAGGATTTCGAACAGAACGCCGCCGCGGTCGAGGCGAGCGGAGCCGAGATCGTCACGGTCGCGGTACGCCGCGTAAACGTATCGGACCCCAAGGCACCGATGCTGACCGACTTCATCGACCCGAAGAAGATCACGTACCTGCCCAACACGGCGGGCTGCTTCACCGCAGAAGACGCGATCCGCACCCTGCGCCTTGCGCGCGAGGCAGGCGGCTGGGACCTGGTGAAGCTGGAAGTGCTGGGCGAGGCAAAGACGCTATATCCCAACATGATCGAAACGATCCGCGCGACCGAAGTCCTCGCCAAGGAAGGCTTCAAGCCGATGGTTTACTGCGCCGACGATCCGATCGCGGCCAAGCAGCTGGAAGATGCAGGCGCGGTTGCGATCATGCCGCTGGGCGCGCCGATCGGGTCGGGTCTCGGCATCCAGAACCGCGTGACAATCCGCCTGATCGTCGAAGGCGCTAGCGTGCCGGTGCTGGTCGATGCCGGTGTTGGCACGGCATCCGACGCCGCCGTCGCGATGGAACTGGGCTGCGAAGGCGTGCTGATGAACACCGCCATTGCCGAGGCGAAGGACCCGATCCTCATGGCCCACGCCATGAAACTGTCGGTCGAAGCAGGCCGCGCCGCCTATCGCGCAGGCCGCATGGCCACGCGTAAGTACGCCGACCCGTCGAGCCCGCTTGCCGGTCTGATCTGACCTGAAAAGAGCAATCGGGCGCAAAAATCAGCGCGCCTCTTAACCCGATCCTAACCCCGTTTCGCGCAATCTTGCAGAACACTCCCGCCACAGATGCGGGAACTGTGCAGGACGAGAAGGAAGGATCATGGCGCAGCTCGACACGGCATCTCTGGCAATCGCGGAACTTCGCGAATTTGCCGAGTTCGACCCGGCGGAGCAGCGTTATATCCGACGAGGTCTCGACATTGGCCTCGCCCGCGCCGACGCACTGGCCCGCTGGGCGCGCAATCCCGACGAGGCTTCTTCGATCCGCCGCCAGACGCTGGCCTACCAGCAGCTTCGCACGCTTCGCGCCGCGCTTCCCGCGATGCAGAGCGGTGACAAGATGGAGCGCTTCATGGGCCGTCTCATCGCGCTGACTGCAGCCGATCTTGGCGAAGGGTGCATCAACGGATTCGCGGCCTACCGCTTCCTTTATGAGCGTCTGCTCGGCCCGGAAGTGCGTCCCTGGCTGCCCGCAGCCTTTTGTGCTGCCTCTGCGCTGCCGCAGATTGTGCCAGAACGGCGCAAGGTGCTGCTCCACTCGATCAGCGAGGCCGCCGCGTGCGCTCCGGGCTGGTCAAAGCGCCGTCCGGGATTCTATCCTGACTGGATCGAAGACCAGTCGGCGGAGATCCATTGAGCGCTATCACGGGACAGCCGGTGCCCGAAACCGGCGGAAACGGACCCCATTGGGACGAAATCTGTAGCTGGCGAGGCCGCTGCATGAACCTCTACGCGCGCAGTGATGAGATCATCTGCGAAACGCTGATGGTGGCCGAGGCTGCTGGACACGAGGTCGACCTGACGCTCCCCTCGCACGAACAGCTTGGCATCTTGCGGGATCTTGCAGAGGCCGAGACTGGCGGCGAAGGCAAGCGTTCCAACGTCGTCCGCGCCATCGATGCCTGGTCGAAACTGGGCGTACGCCGGCCTTTCGTGGTCAGCGGGGTGATCACGGCACTCATGCAGAACAAGGAACGCTGGCACGCGCGCTTCGATTCGATGACTGGCAGCGGCGACAGCGTGAAGATCGAACAGTGGGTCGCCGACAAGGTCGAGGCCGAAGCGTTCGAGGAAGTGCTCGACGCGGCCTATACCCTGCTCAGCATCGAGCTGGAGCAGTTCCAGACCAACTTCGGCTTCTGACTTAACTTTTGTACATTGATCCGATCCGATCGGCATAGCGGTCGCGGATCTTGTGGCGTCGGATCTTCAAGGACGGCGTCATCTCATGATTCTCGATCGTGAACGGCTCGTCCGCGAATTCGAAGCGGCGCACTTTCTCGATCACCGACAGGTCGACGTTCACGCGGTCCACCGCCTTGCGGACCGCCGCCTTGAAGTCGGGATTGTCCTTCAGCTTCGTCCAGTCGTTCTCGACCTTGTTCTCACGCGCCCAGTCGCGTGACCATTCGGCATCGGGCACGATCAGGCCGACGATGTACGGCTTGCGATCGCCCGAGACCATGGCCTGCGCGATCTCCGGCTCCAGCGTCAGCATGCCTTCGACGCGCTGGGGCGCGACGTTGTCGCCCTTGTCGTTGACGATCATGTCCTTCTTGCGGTCGGTGATCTTGATCCGCCCGCGTTCGTCGAAGTGGCCGATGTCGCCTGTGTGGAGCCAGCCGTCAACCAGCGTCTTCGCGGTTTCCTCTGCGTTCTGCCAGTACCCATGCATGACCATTTCGCCGCGCGCGAGGATTTCGCCATCTTCGGCGATGCGTACCTCGGCACCGTGGATCGGCGGGCCGACGGTATCCATCTTCAGCCCCGAATCCGGACGGCTGACCGAGATGACGGGGCCGCTTTCGGTCTGGCCATAGCCTTGCAGCAGCGGCAGGCCGAGGCCGGTGAAGAAGTACCCGATCTCGGGATTGAGCGGCGCGCCGCCCGAAACCATCGCCTTGATCCGCCCGCCGAACTTGGCACGAACCTTGGGGCGCAAGACTTTGTTCAGGACGCGGTTCTCGAGAGCATCGAGCAGCGGACGGCTCCGGCCCTCGGCTTGGCGCTCGACCAGCGCCATCGCCCGGTCCGCCAGCGTCTGCGCGGCCTTGCCCTGCTTTTGCAACTGCTTGAGAATGCGTGAGCGCAGTACTTCGAACAGGCGCGGGACGACGACCATGATCGTCGGCCCGACATCCTCGATATTTCCGGCAAGCTTATCGAGCCCTTCGGAATAATAGATCTTCGCGCCAAGGCAGATCGGGAAGAACTGCCCGCCGGTATGCTCGTAGGCGTGGCTTAGCGGGAGGAAGGAGAGGAAGCTCTCTTCTTCCCATTTGAAATCTTCTGCGATCACGCGCCCGGCGCCCGCGCAGTTCATCAGGATTGCGCCGTGATGCTGGCGCACGCCGCGCGGCGCCCCGCCGGTGCCGCTGGTGTAGATGATGCAGGCAAGGTCCTCGCGCTGCACGCCGTCCATGCGGGTCGTCACCGCCTTGTGCGCGGCATCGGCATCGCCGGTCAGCATGTCGGCCAGAGTATGGAAGCGGGCCGTGCCGACCTGTTCCTGCTTCAGCGGCTCGAACGAGATCACATGCTCGACCGAAGGGCTGTTCAGCACGGCGGGAAGCAGCGTCTTGCCCAGTTTCGCCGACGACACGAATGCCGCCCGCGCGCCCGAGTTCTCGAGCACGTGCAAGTGATCGGGCGTGGTGTTCGTGGTGTATGCGGGCACGCTGACAAGGCCCGCGGCCATGATTGCAAGGTCCGCAATGCACCATTCGGGGCGATTCTCGCTGACGATGACGACGCGGTCGCCCTTGTTGAGGCCGATGGCCAGCATCGCTTCGGCCAGCAGAGTTACCTGGCGGGCAACTTCGGACCAGCTCAGCGGCTGCCAGCTACCGTCGATCTTGGCATAGAGGAAAGGTGCATCGCCCAACCGTTCGGCGCGATGCAGGAACAGCGAGACGAGGTTCTGCGCCTCATCAATCTCGGCAATAGTGAACCCGTTCGGGCCCGAATGCGGTCCACCCGCAGTGGTTTTCGCCATGCGGCGTGTCCTTCCTTTCCTCTCCGTAATGCGCTTCTAGGGCGCGCGTTCCCTAGCGGCAACCTATTGAGCTACCGCCATCCCCTCGCTTCTGCGGTCTGCGGCGCCGACGTATTCGCCGTCCACCAGCTCCACCGCGTTGCCCTTGTAGGTGCCGGGCCGGGTCGTGACTTTCGCATGGCCGAGCGCCTGGAGGGCGGGGATCATCGCCTCGTGCGCAGTGCCTTCCTCGACGAAGACGGTATCGCCCGGCGCATAGATCACCGGCAGGTCGATCGCGTCCTGCGCGCTCATGTCCCAGTCGATCACTGCGATCAGCGCCTTGGCGACCTGCGTGATGATCGTCGAACCACCGGCAGCACCCACGGCAAGGCGGAAGGTGCCGTCGGGGTCATAGACGATCGATGGCGACATCGAGGAACGCGGACGCTTGCCGCCCTCGACGCTGTTTGCCGTGCCGGGGGCGAAGTTGAAGTCGGTCAGTTCGTTGTTGAGGTAATAGCCGTTCACCATCAGCCCCGATCCGAACGCGCTTTCGACCGTCGAGGTATAGCTGGCGACCCCGCCATCGCCGTCAATCGCGACGAAATGCGAAGTGCCGTTCTCCGGCTGCGGATCGGCCATGCTCATGATCGCCATCGCGCCGGGCGGCAGACCGGCCTGCGGATCGGCAATCGTGCTGTCGGCGCTGATCTGCTGTCCGCGCTTTACGAGATACCCCTCATCCATCAGGCCCGGCAGCGGAACGTCGACGAAGTCGCTGTCGCCCAGCCAGCGCCCGCGGTCGGCAAAGGCGAGACGGGTCGATTCGGCAACCAGGTGCCAGGCGACCGGACTTTCGGGGCCATAAGCGCCCATGTCGAACCGCTCGATCTGCTTGAGGATCGCAAAAACGGTGGTCGCGCCAGACGATGGCGGGCCCATGCCGCAGATGACGTAGAGGCGGTAGGTGCCGCAGGCCGAAGAACGTTCTTTCGCTTCGTAGCTAGCGACATCTGCCAGCGTCATCGCGCCCTTGCCCGCAGGCGTCGCCGCGGAGACCGTGCTCGCGACAGCAGCGGCGTTGCTGCCGGTGTAGAACGCGTCAGGTCCTTCGCTGGCGACCCTTTCAAGGAAGGCAGCGATCCCGGGATTGCGGACCGTCGTACCGACCGGAAGCGGCTCGCCATCAGTACCGTAGAACAAGGCGCGCCCTTCCGCGCTCATCGCGCCGACCGAGCGCCAGCGGTCGAGGCTTTCGCGTAGACGCGGCGAGATCGCGAACCCGTCACGGGCCAGCGCGATGGCAGGCCCGAACAGGTCTTTCCACGGAAGCGCGCCATGCTCGCCATGCGCCTTGGCGACGAGGGCGATGTTGCTCGGCACGCCGACGCTGAGCCCGCTTTCGACAGCGGCGCGGAACGGCAGCGGCTGGCCCGATGCGTCGAGGAAGCGCGCAGGCGTGGCTGCGGCAGGCGCCGTTTCGCGGCCATCGTATGTCGTCGGGTCGCCGTCCCCCTCGGGGTCGAGCACCAGGAACCCGCCGCCGCCGATCCCGCTCGATTGCGGTTCGACCACGGTTAGCGCCAGCATCGTCGCCACAGCTGCATCGGTCGCGTTGCCGCCCGCCTTGAGCATGGCGACACCCGCCTCCGCCGCGCGTGGATCGGCGGCACTCACCATTCCGGTAGCGGGGCGGGCAGGGGTGGTTTCGGCAGGGAGCGTCGCGCAGGCGCCAAGCGCAAGCGGCGCGGCGAGGACGGCAATCAGGCGTTGGATCATGGGGCGCAGGCTATTCGCTGCCAACCGCTTCCGCAATCGAGGAAAATCCGTCGCTTTCCATCAGGGCGGGCAGGCGGCGCACGATCTTGGCTGCGATGCCCGGACCTTCATAGACCATGGCCGAGTAAAGCTGCACGAGGCTCGCGCCAGCACGGATGCGTTCCCACGCGTCTTCTGCCGTAGCGATACCGCCGATGCCGATCAGCGGGATGGCGCCCCCTGTGGCCTTGCGGAAATCGCGCAGCCGTTGCAGCGCCAGCGCCTTGATTGGCGCGCCCGAAAGCCCGCCACCTTCATCGCGGTTCTTGGAGGCGAGCGGAGGCCGCGTGATCGAGGTGTTCGACACCATTAGAGCGCCCAGCTTCTTTTCGATCGCGATGCGCGAAATCGCATCAACGTCGGCGGGTTCCAGATCGGGCGCGACTTTCAGGAACACCGGCGGCCCTTCATCTCCCCGCGCGTCCAGCACCGCGTCGAGGAGTCCGGTCAGCGCGCCCTCGTCCTGCAGAGCGCGCAGGCCGGGCGTGTTGGGGCTGGAGATGTTGACTGCGAGATAGCTGGCATAGGGCGCCATGATCCGCGTCATCGTCGCATAGTCGGCAACGCGGTCCTCGCTGTCCTTGTTTGCGCCGATATTGATGCCGACAACGCCCGGGCGGCCTTCGCGGCGCTTCATGCGGGTCTCGACCGCTGCGGCGCCTTCGTTGTTGAAGCCCATGCGGTTAATGACGGCGCGGTCTTCGGCAAGGCGGAACAGGCGCGGCTTGGGATTACCCTCCTGCGGACGCGGAGTGACGCTGCCCAGCTCCGCAAACCCGAAGCCGCAGCGCAGCAGCGCATCAGGCACTTCACCGTTCTTGTCGAAACCGGCGGCCATGCCGACGGGGTTGGGGAAGGTGATCCCCGCAACTTCCATCGCCAGCGCCGGATCGGGGCGCGGCGGGCTGGCCAGCAGCGAACTGGGTGTCGTCTTCAGCGCGTCGAGCGCGACACCGTGCGCCTGTTCGGCATCGAGACGGAAGATGAGCGGGCGCAGCAGCGAATAGACCATGCGCGCGCCTATAAGAGAGGCTTTGTGCAATGTCGAACGGCGGCTCGATGCAATTTACGCAAAGTCGCCTCGGGACAATTACGCATTTTTCTGCGCAGGCGTGACCGCCGTCACGCGTAGCCGCCAAGACCCCGGCGTAAACCCGTTTTCGACAGCAGATACAGGGCAGGGACTTGGGGGAGTTTCCGTTCTGTACGTTGTGAGCTGAGCCGTCCGTCATGGTCCGATGACCAGGGCTCGCTTGCAAGGCCTACCGGCGTTTGTCCGCGCCGGTGTCCGTGGGGGGTGCCCGGATCTTTTACAGGTCCGGGCATTCGCCGTTTTGGGCTAAGTAAATTGTCAGCCACTGACATAGGCCTAAAAAAATTAATTCGTCTAGGACTCAGAGAGTTGCTTATGTAATAAAATTACTCGTGATGATGGTCACGCGCAACGAATCGGAATGATGAGTACTTCTTGGATGGTCGCAACAATTACATGCAAGACTGTGGGGAGCTCTTATCATGTACTTCAAGAAAGCATTCATCGCGATTATCGCCACCGGGGTCGCTGCCGCCGGTATTTCTTCCGCTGCTCATGCCGAAGACGACAAGCGTTCCATCGAAATCGATACTCTTGGTTTCGATCTGACGAGCGAGGATGGGGTCAGTGACCTTCGCCGCGCAGTCCGCCGGGCCGCCAAGAAGGTTTGCACCATCCCGGGGACGCGTGGTGCAGCTATCATGGCAATGGAGCGCGAGTGCAGGGAAGAAACGCTGGAGCGCACCGAAGTTCAGGTCGCAGCCGTCATCGACTCGCGGAACAACCGCCCTGTCATGGTTGCTGCAGAACCGTTCAAGGCGCCGCGTCCACCCGCACGCTGAACCGTGCGGAAAATCGTAACGAGACGGTCCGGACCCGAAAGGGTTCGGACTTTCTCCATTTGTGCTAAGCACTTGCTTGCAACGACCGTCGCAGGGGGGACGGAAATTGACCGAGGATCGTAAATGCCGATGAAGCCGACGCTTCCCGCGATCATCACGGCGGCGCGCGCGGGCGCGCTCGACCATGCCGAACACCTCTTTGCAGCCGGTGGCTTCGAAGGGCGGGAAGAAGCCTCGACGCTCGCGGTGAAGGGCCGCTTGCGAAAGGATCGCGCTCTTCGCCTGTCGGGCGAGGAACGGCGGGCGATAATGGCAGAGGCAGCCTCGCTTTATGAACGCGCCGATGCCCTGCTGCCTCAGCCCTACACCCGCATCAACGTGGCGACCCTGCGCCTGCTTTCGGGCGACGATGCGGGCGCACGCGAAATGGCCGCCTCTGTCGTAGACTGGCTGGAAAGTGACACGGACCTGGCGGAAACGCCGTTCTACCTCGCCGCAACTCGCGCCGAGGCCCTGCTGCTTATCGGCGATACCGCGGGAGCAAGAGCAGCGCTCATCTCGGCGTTGGAGGCTTCACCAGACAACCACGAGGACATGGCGAGCACGCTGCGCCAGTTGCGGCTGATCGTCGAAGCGCGGGGCGACGACGCCGACTGGCTCGATGAATTCCGCCCGCCACGCTCGCTCCACTTCGCTGGCCATATGGGCGTCGATGCGAAGAACGTGGCCGCATTGGCCGACCGGATCGATTCCGTGCTGGAAGAAGAAGCGATCGGCCTGGGCTTTGGAGCGCTGGCCGCAGGGGCCGACATCCTGATTGCCGAACGTTTGCTGGCACGCGGTGCGGAACTGCATGTCGTCCTGCCACTGACGCCCGAGGCGTTCGCCGCGCAGTCGATCCGTCCTTATGGCGCAGAGTGGGAAACGCGATTCCGCGCCTGCCTTGAGGCGGCGGAAAGTATCGTAACCACTGCTACCGATACGGGCGCTTACGAACCTTTGGCCACTGCGCTTGCATCCGACGTCGCGATGGGATCTGCCGTGCTCCACGCCTCGATGATGGGGAGCGAGGCAGTGCAGCTTACCATCGTTGATGACGAAGGGGGCGAACTGGGCAAGGGGCGCGCCACGGCGCGCGATGCTACGCGCTGGCAGGATGCTGGTCGCCGCAGCCACCACTTGCGTTGGCCGCGTGTCGAAAGCGTGCAGGCCTCCGCGACGAAGCCGCCCGAGGGGCGGCCCGACCGCAGGCTGGCCGCAATGTTGCAGATCGGCTTTGCAGGGCTCGACGATCTCGATGAAGCCTCGTTCGAGAGGGCGGCTGACGAACTGCTATACCCTTTGCGCGATGTGCTGGCGGCAATGGAGGCGCAGCCGGCGATCGTGCTTTCCAATGGGAATACGCGCATCGCGGCCTTTGGCACGCCCGAGGCGGCGTGGAAATTTGCCTGCGAACTGCAAGCGCATCGCTTCAAGGCCCCGCTGACCATCGCCGGCCACTACGCGCTGGCCCACTGGTTCGAAGAACCGGCCGCTCTTGCCGGTCGCGGTGTGGCAGACCTTTCGCGCCTTGCCGGACAGGCCCTGCCCGGAGTGGTGACGGTGAGCGAGCCTTTCGCATCCGCCTTGTTTCTTGCCGCGCCGGGCGTGGTCTATGCCGAACCTGTCGGGGAGTGTGAGGGACTGACCCTCTTTGCCTTGCGCGATGGTTAGGGGCCTCGCGCCTCTCCGATCAGAAGATCAGTTCCTCGAGCCGGTGTTCGGCCACGATGCGAAGCCCGGTTTCCTCGCGCTTCACGATCCCTTTCTTTTCCAGCTTGCTGATTGCGCGCGACACGGTTTCACGCGTCGTCTGAAGGCTGAGCGCGAATTGCGTCAGTACCGGCGGCGGCGAAATCGTGAGGTTTGCGCCGTCGCGCGCCAGCCGCAGAAGCTCTGCATGGATGCGGCCGACAGTGGAAAGCGTCGAAACCTCGGCCATGCGGCGGTTCTGCGTCATCAACCGCTTCAGCAGACGGCGCGAGATCGCCATCGCGACGCTGGCATGGGCGGACATGGCCGCGACCATGACGTGCGATTCGAGGCTGCAGGTCGTGCTGTGGCTTACCGCGACCACTTCGTCCCCGGTCTCCGCCCCTGGCCCTTCGTCGGTCAGCGCGCCCTCGCCAAACAGGTCGCCGTCGCGAAATTCCTCGATCACAGCCATGCGCCCGTCGATGGAAATGGCCAGCATCCGCGCGTGACCGCGGATCATGAGGAACAGGTGTTCTGCCCGCTGCCCGCTGGCGAGCACGATGTCGCGCGGTTCGAAATTGACCCTCTGCGCCTGCCGCGCAAGCGACAGCGCAACTGCGTCGTCGCAGTCGAAACCGCGTGCAATGGCCTGCACCGTTTCAGTATCGGGGTTGCGGATCATGCGTATCACGATACTGCCGCGCGATATGGACACGCAAGCTGCCCGCTTGAGAAATCGGGGCAGCCCAGATCGGGGCAGGGATGTCGGGCATGACCGGGGACGCAGGACCGGGCGGGGGCGCCACTTACTGGGCATTTATCAGCTACTCTCATGGCAATACGCCCTTCGCGACGTGGCTGCATCGCGCGCTTGAGACATATCGCCTGCCCCGCCACATCCGTGTCGAGGATGGCGAGGAACAGGCCCTGCCCAAGCGCCTGTTTCCCATTTTCCGCGATCGGCAGGAACTGGAGGCGGCGAACGACCTGGGTGACCGGCTGCGCGAGGCGATCGCCGCGTCGCGCAGCCTGATCGTGATCTGCTCTCCGGCGGCTGCAAAGTCGCGCTGGGTGGACGAGGAAATCCGCTATTTCCGCAAAGTGCGCCCCGACGGCATGGTGCTGGCCGCGATTCATTCGGGTGAGCCGCATGCCAGCGCGATCCCAGGGCGTGAGGACGAGGAATGCCTGCCGCGCGCCCTGCGTTTCGCGATGGGGCCGGATGGCGAACTGACCGACACGCCGATCGAGCCTCTCGCCGCCGATTTTCGTGATGGCGGCGATGGCAAGCGGCTGGCGCGGCTGAAGCTGGTCGCGGGTATCCTTGGCGTAAAGCTTGACCGGATCGTGCGCCGCGATGCGCAGCGGCGGCACCGGAGGTTGGCCATCCTCGCCTCGGCATCGGTGCTCGGCATGATCGGCACCAGCCTGCTGGCCTATACCGCCGTGCGCGCCCGTGACGAGGCGCAGTACCAGCGCGCACAGGCCGACAGTCTTGTCGAATTCATGATCACCGATCTGAAACCCCGCCTCGAGAAGGTCGGGCGGCTCGACGTGCTGGATTCGGTGGGGGATCGCGCGCTGTCCTATTACGAGGATCAGGACCAGTCCGATCTCGACATCGATGCGCTGGGCCGCAAGGCGCGTGCGCTGCATCTTGTGGGTGAAGTCGCAACCTTGCGCGGACAGCCCGAACAGGCACGGCGCAGTTTCGTCGAGGCAGCGCGCGCCACTGGTGCGGCGCTGCAAAACGATCCCGACAACTGGCAGCGCGTATTCGATCATTCGCAAAGCGAATTCTGGGTCGGATACGGCTTCTACGAACAGGCCGATTGGGCAAACGCAGCGGTGCATCTGGGAAGATACCGCGATCTTGGCCGCAAGCTGGTCGAATTGAAGCCCGACGATCCAACCTCCAAGCTGGAAGCGGCCTCGGGCGAACTCAATCTCGGTGTCGTTTACCGCGAAATCGGGCGTTTCGACGATGCGCTCGCCTCTTTCGAGGAGGCCGAGCGGCTCTACCGGCTGATCGAACCGCAGGACCGAACGACCCGAACCGCAATCTTGCAGGCGATTTCGCACGCGGCGACCACTCACGACTATGCCGGTGACGACATAGGGGCGGAGAAAGCCCGCATCCGCCAGATCGCGCAGCTCGACGCGTTCGACGACGGCACGGATCGGCAGGTCGACCGGTACCGCGCCATCGCTCTCGATCAGTTGGCGGGGCTGCGCTTTGGACTAGGCCGGATGAAGGACGGGTGCGCCAGTCTGGAGCAGGCGGACCGCCGATGGCGCGAACTCATCGCGCTCGACCCCGACAACAAGGTCTGGGAACAGGACCGCGATTTCGACCGTGCGCAGATGGCGCTTTGCAAGTGGCGCAGTGGGCGCAAGAGCGAAGCGACGGCGGATTTGCGCGCCATTTCACGCAAGATCACGGACAGCGAAGGCAAGGGCACGGACGAGGCGGACGAGTTCTACCTGCTCGCGCTGGCCTATGCCGCGGGGTTGGGCGTTGCCGAACCGAAGACACTCGATCTCTACGCAAAACGCGAATATGCTGGCGATTTCGAGGGGCTTACGACCAGCGCCCCGGCCCGTGCCGCCATCCTGATCGCAATCGGCGACAATGCGTCCGCCGGCAGCGCCGCGCGCGAAAAGGCGTGGGAGCAGGCGGGTGAGGTGCTGGCCGCGTCGCATCATCGCAAGATGCTGCAGCGGGTGCAGGAAAAGAGATTGTGCCGCCGAACGCGCGGCAAACAGGAATTCTGCTCGGAGGAAAAGGCCGGTGCGCCTGCCTCTGCTTTCGGGGGAATATTTGCAGAATAACGCAAAGGAGTGGGGACTATGGCTAGCTCAAGCTATCCGAATAAGGTGAAATTCCACGTCAACAAGAGCGGCGTGAATGTCGACAATCGAACAATCATGCCGAATTCAGACGGGATCGTTGAACTGACGATCGCGCAGGACAACAAGTGGGAGTTCGCATCGAACACCGACTTCATTCCGGCAGGTTACAGTTCGTGGACTGCGCTGACCGATAACAACGGCGCTTTTATCGGCGTGTTGATCAAGAATGGCGACATCGCCTTCAACGCGCGTGTCGGTACCGACGACCAGGACCTTGAACTGACGGTCACGTCTGGCGGAACCGCCGGCGTGGAATACGAATACGCCGTCCTGCTGCAGTCCACCAACGACGACGGCACGTTCGCATTCTGCGATCCTATCATCGTCGACCGCGGATAGGCGTCTTTTCCGCTGTTTGATGCAAACGACTCTCAACAGTCGGTTTTGATTGAATCGGCGGCAGTGCATCCCTAGGTGAAACCGGACCGGATCGTTCCGATTAAGGAATGATCATCCGATTACACCTGGGAGCACGAGCTTACATGCGGCTTTCGAGCATGGCCGACTACGCCGTCGTGGCGATGCGTGCCGCTGCCCTTCACTGTGGCGGCGATCGCACCAATGCGTCCGAGATCTCGGAAGAAACCGGCCTGCCCCTGCCCACCGTGCAGAAACTGGTGAGCAGGCTTTCCTCCGCTGGCCTGCTGCGTTCGGTGCGCGGCGCGGGCGGCGGTTTCCGCCTTGCGCGCCCGGCCGCCGCGATCACCGTCGCCGACATTGTCGAGGCGATCGAAGGCCCCATCGCGCTTACCCAGTGCTGTGACGAGGATGGCGACTGCGCCATCGAACTGCGCTGCGGCACCCGCGCGCACTGGCCGCAGGTCAACCGTGCCATCCGCTCCGCGCTATCCGGCATTTCGCTGGTCGATCTCGCCCACGAAAAAGCCCCGCAAGACATTCCCGATCTGGAAGTACCCGCATGAACGACCCACAGGCAGAAGTGCTGAAAGCAGCCCAGGACGAGGCGATCGAGAAGGACCGCGCCGCGAAGGAAGCGGCCAAGGCTCTCGAAACCTACGAATACGGCTTCTCCTCCGACATCGAACAGGAGTTTGCCGAGAAGGGTCTGTCGGAAGAGACCGTCCGCTTCATCTCGGCCAAGAAGGAAGAGCCGGAATGGATGCTGGAATGGCGCCTCAAGGCATACCGCCACTGGCTGACCATGCCGCAGCCGGACTGGGCCAAGGTCAACTTCCCGCCGATCGATTATCAGGACGCGTATTACTACGCCGCGCCCAAGAAGAAGCCGAAGCTGGAATCGCTCGACGAACTCGATCCCGAGATCAAGGCCGTCTACGACAAGCTGGGCATCCCGATTGCAGAGCAGGAAGTGCTTGCCGGCGTTGAAGGCGCGCGCAAGGTGGCCGTGGACGCGGTGTTCGACTCTGTCTCGGTCGCCACGACCTTCCGCAAGGAACTGGAAGAAGCGGGCGTCATCTTCCGCTCGATCAGTGAGGCGATCAAGGAATACCCTGATCTGGTCAAGAAGTGGCTCGGCAAGGTCGTGCCGATGCACGACAACTTCTTTGCCACGCTCAACTGCGCGGTCTTTTCCGACGGCACCTTCGTCTACATCCCCAAGGGCGTGCGCTGCCCGATGGAGCTGTCGACCTATTTCCGCATCAATGCCGAGAACACGGGCCAATTCGAACGCACGCTGATCGTCGCCGACGAAGGCAGCTACGTCAGCTATCTCGAAGGCTGCACCGCGCCGATGCGCGATGAAAACCAGCTCCACGCCGCCGTGGTCGAACTGGTCGCGCTAGACGATGCGGAGATCAAGTATTCGACCGTCCAGAACTGGTATCCCGGCGATGCCGAGGGCAAGGGCGGCATCTACAACTTCGTGACCAAGCGCGCGCTGTGCCAGGGCAAGAACAGCAAGGTCAGCTGGACGCAGGTGGAAACCGGCTCTGCCGTCACGTGGAAGTATCCTTCTTGCGTGCTCAACGGCGAAAACTCGGTGGGCGAGTTCTACTCGGTCGCCGTCACCAACAATCGCCAGCAGGCCGATACCGGCACGAAGATGATCCACAACGGGAAGAACACCCGTTCGACGATCATCTCCAAGGGGATCAGCGCGGGCAAGTCCGACAATACCTATCGCGGCCTCGTCCGCGTGGGCCCGAATGCCGACAACGTGCGCAACTTCACGCAGTGCGACAGCCTGCTGCTGGGCAGCGAATGCGGCGCGCATACCGTGCCCTATATCGAGGTGAAAAACCCCACTGCCCAGATCGAGCACGAAGCGACGACATCGAAGATCAGCGATGACCAGCTGTTCTACGCGATGCAGCGCGGGCTGGACGAGGAGCAGGCCGTGGCCCTGATCGTCAACGGATTTGCCAAGGAAGTGCTGAAAGAGCTCCCGATGGAGTTTGCGGTCGAGGCGCAGAAGCTGCTCGCGATCTCGCTTGAGGGGAGCGTGGGGTGAGCTTGCGCTCTTACTTTCGCGCTCTAGTCAGCCTTCAAACGCTGAAAGCATATCCGAAAGTCTTGGGTATGATCGTGAATGGTGCCTTCAGCGCGCGACTGCGCCGATATTCAAATGACGAGCATGACATTGACTGAACGCAAACCCCTCACCCTGCGTCCCGCAACAGACGACGCCGAACCCGCGATCAAGAAGAAGGGTCGCGGCTGGGAAATTTCCGAATCGCGGCTCGACGCGCTGCACGATCGTGCGCGCGAGATGCGGCGGCATTCGACGCCTGCGCACAAGGCGCTGGCCGAAAAGTTCGCAGAGGCCGACATGGGCCGCTATACCTTCAAGCGCCACGCCGTCGTCGGCAGCGCCATCGTCGACTTCAACTGCCACAGCCTCGGCATGGCGATCGACATCGACGAGGAAGGCGAGGACGAGACGCTGGCCAAGCGCCGCGACAAGAGCCTTGAGGCCGTTGGCATCCGCGTCATGCGCATCAAGGCCGACGACATCCTCACCAACATGGACGACGTGCTGAAGCGCATCACCGCCGGAATGCGGATGCGTATTGCAGACCGGCAGGAAGCGCGGCGCAAGCACTTCGACGAAAAGAAAAACAGCGGGCAGGGCTACAAACCCCGCACCGCTCGCGGCCCCAAAAGAGACTGATACGATGCTGAAAATCGAAAACCTCCACGCCGAAGTTGACGGTAAGAAGATCCTCAACGGCCTGACGCTCGAAGTCGGCGCGGGCGAGGTCCACGCGATCATGGGCCCCAACGGCGCGGGCAAGTCGACGCTGGCCTACACGCTGGGCGGCCGTCCGGGTTACGAGATCACCGAAGGGTCGGTGACATTCGACGGTGAAGACCTACTGGACATGGAACCGCATGAACGCGCCGCGGCCGGCCTGTTCCTCGGCTTCCAGTATCCGGTCGAGATTCCCGGCGTTTCCAACGTCCAGTTCCTGCGCGAAGCGGCCAATGCCCAGCGCAAGCATCGCGGCGAACCCGAACTGACCGGCGGTGAATTCCTGAAACTGGCGAAGGAAAAGGCCGCACTGCTGCGCATGGACATGGACATGCTCAAGCGCCCCGTGAACGTCGGTTTCTCGGGAGGTGAGAAGAAGCGGAACGAGATGGTGCAGATGGGCATCCTCGATCCCAAGTTCGCCATTCTGGACGAGACGGACTCGGGCCTCGACATCGACGCGCTGCGCATCGTGGGCGATGGCATCAATTCGATCATGCGCGATGCGGGCAAGGGCGTGCTGCTCATCACCCACTATCAGCGCCTGCTCGATTACGTGAAGCCGGACAAGGTCCACATCCTTGCCAAGGGCCGCATCGTGAAGACCGGCGGGCCGGAACTGGCGCTGGAGCTTGAGCGTGAGGGTTACGAGGAGGTCGTGTGACCGATCTGGCTACCCTTCCCACCACGCGTGACGAGGACTGGCGCTATGCCGACGCGGCGGCGCTGGAGGCTTCGGACGCGGACACGCTGACCGGCTGGACCGAGATCACGGTTCCTGCTGGCGAAAGCGTGGCCGAAAGCCGTGACGTTACCGGTGTCGAACGCATCCGCGTCCGCATCGGCAAGGGCGGACGGTTCGAACTGTCCGCCGTAAACGCGGCCCCCGGCTATGCGCGGCTCGAATGCGAAGTGACGCTGGAAGACGGCGCGCATTTCGAATTCGGCGGCGTCACCATCGGCGGCGGCAGCGAAACGCGTGAATTCGTGACCCGCTGCATCCATGCAGAGCCCAACGCGACCTCGAACCAGGTCGTGCGCGCGGTTCATTGGGGCAAGGCGATCGGCAACTTCCTTGGCCGGATCGAGGTCGTGCGCGATGCGCAGAAGACCGACGCGGGCCAGAACTTCCGCGCCATCCTGCTGGAAAAGGGCGCAGCTGCGAACACCAAGCCCGAACTCGAAATCTTTGCAGACGACGTAAAGTGCGCCCACGGCGCGGCGATCGGCGCATTGGACCAGATGGCGGGCTTCTACATGGCCGCGCGTGGCATCCCGCCCGAGATCGCCCGCAAACTGCAGGTCCAGGCTTTCATCGCCGACGCATTCGAGAACATCGAGGATGAGGCGGTGGGCGAACGCCTGCTCGAACGTGCGCTGTCCGTGCTGGAAGGTGCGCAGTTGTGAGCACGCAGACGATCTCCAGAAAGGCGGACTTCCCCGGCATGGTCAATGCCGACGGCAGCCCGTGGCACTACCTCGACACTGCGGCGACGGCGCAGAAGCCGCAGGCCGTCGTCGATGCGATGACCCGCGCGCTGGGCCGCGATTATGCGACCGTACACCGCGGCGTCTATTCGCGCAGTGCAGAGATGACGCTGGGCTACGAATCTGCCCGCCGCAAGGTGGCTGGCCTCGTCGGCGGGGCCGAGGACGAGATCGTTTTCACTCGCGGCGCGACCGAGGCGATCAATCTCGTTGCTGCAACATGGGGTGCAGCAAACCTGAAGGCCGGAGACCGCGTTCTCCTGTCGGTTCTGGAGCATCATTCCAACATCGTGCCGTGGCAAATGCTGCGCGACCGCATCGGAATCGAGATCGATGTCTGCCCGCTGACCGAAGATGGCCGCATCGACCTCGATGCTGCGCGGCAAGTCGTTGACGAACGGACGAAACTGATCGCGCTGGCGCACGTGTCGAACGTGCTCGGATCGCGGCTCGATACGGCAAAGGCGGCAGATCTCGCCCATTCGGTGGGTGCGAAATTGCTGCTCGACGGTTGTCAGGCGGTGCCCCGCACAAAAGTCGACGTGAAAACGCTCGATTGCGACTTCTACGTGTTCTCCGCGCACAAGATCTATGGCCCCACGGGCATCGGTGCGCTCTGGGCGAAGAAGGACATTTTGGACGCCATGCCCCCCTATCAGGGCGGCGGCGCGATGATCGACCGCGTGACGTTCGAAAAGACGACATGGGCCGACGCGCCGCAGCGGTTCGAGGCGGGCACCCCCGCCATTACCGAGGCGATCGCCTTTGCCGCTGCCATTGATTACGTCGAGGCCATCGGCATCGATCATATCGCGCGGCACGAGGACGAACTGTGCCGGAAGGCGCGCGCCGAACTGGCGAAGATCAACTCACTCCGCCTGTTTGGGCCGGATGACAGCGCAGGGATCGTCAGCTTCCAGCTTGGCGACATTCACCCGCACGATCTCGGCACCATCCTCGACGAGGAGAACGTCGCGATCCGCGCCGGTCACCACTGCGCGCAGCCGCTGATGGATCACCTCGGCGTTCCCGCGACTGCCCGGGCCAGCTTCGGCCTCTATTCCGACGAAGACGATATCGCCGCGCTGATCCGCGGCATCGAACGTACCATGAGGATCTTCGGATGACCGACGAAAACACCCCCGACCGCGTCGTGGCCCCGCCGCCGACCGAGGAAGTGACCAGCATCGAGCAGCCGCGCCGCGCGCGCGTGCAGGACCTTGTCGAAGAGCCCGAGGAAACCGCCGCCGAAAAGCTGGAGCGCAAGAAGGACTATCTCGACGGCTTCCTGAAGGAAAAGCCCGAAGGCGTGTCCGGCAACGAACCAGGCGGCGAGCTTTACGAAAGCGTCGTGACGGCGCTGAAGGAAATTTACGACCCGGAAATCCCGGTCAACATCTACGACCTCGGTCTGATCTACGGTGTCGAGATCGACGACAACAGCCGCGCGGTCGTCACCATGACGCTCACCACGCCGCACTGTCCGGTGGCCGAATCGATGCCGGGCGAGGTCGAACTGCGCGTCGGCGCGGTGCCGGGCGTGGGCGATGCCGAAGTGAACCTCGTCTGGGACCCGCCGTGGGATCCGGGCAAGATGAGCGACGAGGCCAAGCTCGAACTCGGAATGCTGTGAGCACCGCAGACGCCTCGACGCTGGCCATCACCGTGGCCGACTACCGCGATCCGGCGGACGCGGCGGCGCTTGTCGCGCTGCTCGACGCTTATGCGCGCGATCCGATGGGCGGGGGTGAGCCGCTGTCCGCGAAGTCGCGTGCCGGCCTGGCAGATGCACTGGCAAAGCACCCCGGTGCGTTCAGCCTGATCGCTCGCGAGGACGGTGAACCGGTCGGCCTTGCCAACTGCTTTACCGGCTTTTCGACGTTCGCTTGCGCGCCGCTGGTCAACATTCACGACATGGCCGTCCTGCCCGCGCACCGCGGCAAGGGTATCGGACGCGCTCTGATGCGCGCGGTCGCCGAAGAGGCGAAAAAGCGCGGGGCCTGCAAGATCACACTCGAAGTCCTGTCGGGCAACGAAGGGGCAAAGGCTCTCTATGCCAGCGAAGGCTATGCGACTTATGCCCTTGATCCGGCGAAGGGCAGCGCCCAATTCTGGGAAAAGAAGCTATGACCGACACCAAGACACGCCCCGCCCCGAAGGCCGCCGTTACGCTGACTCCCAGCGCCGAGCAGCGCGTGGCCGACCTCATGGCCAAGGCGCCCGAAGGCGCGATCGGCGTAAAGCTGTCGACCCCGCGTCGCGGCTGTTCGGGCCTTGCCTACTCGGTCGATTACGTGGACGAGGCGAATGCCTTTGACGAGCGGATCGAAACGCCCGGCGGCCTGTTCTTCATCGACGGTGCCAGCGTGCTCTACCTGATCGGCAGCACGATGGACTGGGTCGAGGACGACTTTCAGGCAGGCTTCGTCTTCAACAATCCCAACGCGACCGGCTCGTGCGGCTGCGGGGAAAGTTTCACCGTCTGATTCAGACGGTCGGCGCACTCCCGCCGTCCAGGAAGTCGAGCAGCGCCGCGTCGAATTCGTCGACTTGGCCGTTGCCCGAGATCTGGGCGTCCAGCCACTTCTTCTCGCTCGCCGTCACGGCATGGTCGGCCGCGACAAGCTGTTCGCGGGTCGGTTCGTTCGTGCCCTTGCGGCCGAAGACCTTGCCGAAACGGTTCGGGCTGGTCTTTGCCATACGGCCAAGGAAGCGGCCAACGTTCGAGCTGGCGTCTGCCATGCACGATTCCAGTTCGGCAGCGCGTTCGCGGCTGATCTGGGCATTTTCCGACGAATAGCCCTGCAGGTGGTTGCCAACGGCCTGCACGAACAGGCGCTTCCATTCGGGCGCATTGTTCGCGTCGAGGCAGGCGTCCTTGATGCGGTAGAGCATTTCGGCCTCGCGGCGGCTGACCGCGCCGGGGCGGTCCGATCCGGGGGCGAAGATAGCGCGGCGCAGGATCTTGCATTCCGCGGCGCTGACATGGGTGTGCGAAAGCTCGCCGCCGCAGCGCGTGGGGCCGGTGCCGGTCAGCACTTCATGCTCCATGACGCCGAGGACATAGACCTTCATCTTTTCCGGCACGTTCGAGGCGCGTTCGACGAGGCGGACGACCAATTCCAGTTCGGCCATCGATTCGACTTTGCCGCTGGCGCTCAGGCGCGAGATCAGCCAGCTGCCCTGTTCCTCGGTGACGTAGCCACGCGGCTCCAGCGTGTTGAGCACGTATTCGCCGATCGCCTCGACGAAGAAATCGACCCAGGCATCGGTGCGGCTGCCCAACGAATCGTTCAATGCGAAGATCGCTTCTGCCTCTTCGGCGGTGATCTGTCCGTCACCCCAACCGGCGCGGCGGAGCTGGAGAATCTCTTCGTCCGAAATCTGCCGATCGGCAGCAGCCTGCCGGGCGATATCGCTGAAATGCATGGTCATGAGCGCGCAAAACCCCTTGTTCGTCGGGGAATGGCTTACCCAAACAAGCTTAAGACCGAGTTACCTTGGCGCGAAAGCCGTTCAGCGGCGACGAAGCGCGGCAACGCAAGCCGCGCGGTCGACATCGCGCCCGTCGGTGCCGCGACGCGCTTCCACCCATGTCGCGGTTTCGCCGCGGCCCGGTGCGGTGGGATAGAGGAAGATGTCGAGGACGCAGGCATTGCCCGAGAACTGCAGCTTGCGCGCATCCCCTTCCCATACGTCGAGCCGCGGGGTGCCGAACTGGCGGACAAGGCCGCTGGCATCGGTGCCGATCACGCCGTCGAGGCCCGGTGCATCCATGATCCGCGGCGCGCGAAAGCCGGTCTGCGGCTGGATCGCCGGTTCCTGCGGCGGCACCGGCGCGGTTGCCGCGGGGCGCGAGGACGGGACGGTATAGCTGGGCCCGCTGGCACAGGCGGCAACAAGCGGGATCAGGGCAAGGGCGATAAGGCTACGCATCGATCTTCCCCTGCCTCAGCGCGGCGCGATGCACCAGATGGGTCGCCGCCGCTGCCCCCAGGAACGGGGCCAGCAGGTTCAGGATCGGGATGGCCAGCAGCCCGACGACGGCAAGGCCGAGCAGGAAGCGGCTGGAAAAGCCCAGTGGAGCGGCAGCGCCGTCCTTCATATGGCGCACCCAGACCATGTCTTGAAGCTCTCGCCCCAGCAGAAACGCATTCACGACTGCGAAGACCACCGCAGGGCCGATCGCGGTGAAAACCAACGCCAGCGCGAAGGGCAGGGCAATGAGGTTCGCGAGCAGCGCCCTTACCGCACCGCGAATGGCGATCCGCGCCTGTTCGCCCATCGGCAGGTCGCGCGGGGAAAGCGCCGGATAGAACTTCGCCTCGACCAGTTCGACAACCTCGTCGGCATAGAACTGCAGCACCGCCATCGCGACGATGCGCCATGCGAGCCACGCCGCGATCAGGCCGACCAGTCCCAGCACCGCGATCATCGCAATCCCGACGCCGGGCACGGTCTGGTCGTAGTCCAGCCCGAACATTGCCCCGATACCCCAGCCCAGCAGCACGACCAGAGCCGCGCCGAGCACGACGGCAAGCACGAGGCTGATGAGGATCGACTTCACCAGAAGCCAGATGACCCGCCTGTCGCCAAGCTGGGTCGCCGCCAGCGCGAAGGCCTGCGGTATCGAAAGGGCGGAACGGGCATCCTGCATCGATGCAGGTAGATGCGAGCGCGGGTGCCGTGTCAATCAGGCGCGCGCCAATAAAGCGCGTGATGTTCGGCGCTTGCCGTATCGGGCAAGTGCGCCTAACCCCGCTGCCATTCTCAATTCGATCTCGAAAAAGGCCCATAGCCAACCCATGACCGACACCCGTTTCGACGTCCTCGCCATCGGCAATGCCATCGTCGACGTCATCTCGCCGTGCGAAGACGCGTTTCTGGAAAGCGAAGGGCTCGACAAGGGCGCGATGGCACTGGTCGATACCGCGCGGGCTGAGGAGCTTTACGCCCACATGGGCCCGGCACGCGAAATTTCGGGCGGTTCGGCAGCAAACACGTGCGCGGGTCTGGCGGCGCTGGGCAGCAAGGCGGCTTTCATCGGGCAGGTTGCCGACGATCAGCTCGGCTCTGTCTTCGCGCACGACATTCGCGCCGCGGGCATCCATTACGAAGTCGCACCGCGCGAAGGCGATCCGCCGACGGCACGGTGCCTTGTCCTCGTGACGCCCGATGGTCAGCGCACGATGAACACGTTCCTCGGCGCCTCGCAGCATCTGCCTGCCAGCGCGATCGATGCGGACCTGATCGCCAGCGCCAAGGTGCTCTACCTCGAAGGGTACCTGTGGGATCCCGACGATCCGCGCGCCGCGATGAAGGGCGCGATCGAAGCGGCCCGCGCGGCGGGGCGGCAGGTCGCCTTCACGCTGTCGGACGCTTTCCTGCTCGACCGCCACGGCGACGATTTCCGCAAGCTGATTGACGATGGGTTGATCGATATTCTCTTCGCTAATGAAGTCGAACTGCTGGGCCTGACCGGAGCGGCCGATTTCGAAGCGGGCGTTGCCGCGCTTGCGCCGAAGCTGCCGGTGCTGGTCGCCACGCGCAGCGAGAAAGGCGCGATTGCGGTGTCGGGCGATAAACGCGCCGAAGTGCCTGCCGAACCCGTTGCCAAGGTCGTCGATACGACCGGCGCGGGCGACAGCTTTGCCGCGGGCTTCCTGCACGGTCATGTCAGCGGCGCGCCGCTGGCCGATTGCCTGACGATGGGTGCGGTCGCCGCAGCCGAAGTCATCAGCCACTATGGCGCGCGGCCCGAGGCCGACCTCAAGGCGCTCGTCGCGACCCGCCTGGGATAATCAGCGCGGGCTGAGCATCATGCTCAGCCCTTCGCTTCGCGCTCTACCTCGCGCCAGCCGATGTCGCGGCGGCAGAAGCCGGTCGGGAAATCGATGGCGTCGACCATCGCGTAAGCGACTTTCTGCGCAGCGGTGACACTGTCGCCGCTGGCCGTCACGTTCAGCACGCGCCCGCCATTGGCGACAAGCTGGCCGTCCTTCTGCGCGGTGCCGGCATGGAAAACCTTGCCGCCTTTCGCCTCTGCCGCGTCCAGCCCGCCGATCGCGCCGCCCTTTTCGGGCGTGTCGGGATAGCCCTTGGCTGCCATCACCACGGTCAGCGCGGTCTGGTCGGTGAAACGCGCAGGCGGCAGCTTGCCGAGCGAATTGGTCGCGCAGGCGAGCAGGATCTCGCCCAGATCGTCCTCGAGCCGCATCATCAGCACCTGGCATTCCGGATCGCCGAAGCGGCAGTTGTATTCGATGAGCTTCGGCCCCTCGTCAGTCAGCATCAGGCCCGCATAGAGCACACCGCGATAGGGGGTGCCGTCTTCGGCCATCTGGCGCACGGTCGGCGCGATGATGCGTTCCAGCACCTGCCCGCGCAGCATGGGGCTGAGCACAGGGGCGGGGCTGTAGGCACCCATGCCGCCGGTGTTGGGGCCGGTATCGCCTTCGCCGACGCGCTTGTGGTCCTGCGCCGACCCGAACGGCATGATCGTAGCGCCGTCGGTGATCGCGAAATAGCTCGCTTCCTCGCCGCGCATGAATTCCTCGATCACGACTTGCGCACCGGCAGAGCCGAAGCGCCCGCCGAAGATGTCGCGGATCGCCTCGATCGCCTCGGCCTCGCTCTCGGCGATGATCACGCCCTTGCCCGCGGCCAGGCCGTCGGCCTTGATGACGACGGGGATAGTGAAGTCCTTCAAGGCCGCCAGAGCCTCGTCCGCCGTGTCGGCGCGCACATAACCGGCGGTGGGAATGCCCGCGCGCTGGCACATGTCCTTGGTAAATCCTTTCGACCCTTCGAGCTGCGCAGCCTCCCGGCTGGGGCCGAAGACCGCGATGCCCGCACCGCGCAGCGCGTCGGCAATCCCGTCGACCAGCGGCGCTTCGGGGCCGACCACGACGAGACCGACGTGATTTTCCTCGCAGAAGGCGATAGTCGCGTCATGGTCCGACACGTCGAGCGAAATGCATTCGGCGTGGTCGGCGATGCCCGGGTTGCCCGGCGCGGCAAAGATTTTCCCCGGCTCACGCCCTTCGGGCCGCAGCAGGCGGGATTGCGCCAGCTTCCATGCCAGCGCATGTTCGCGTCCGCCCGAGCCGATCAAAAGGAAGTTCATTGGCCAATCGCCCTGAAAATTACGATGAAGACGCGCGCCTCCTAGCGAAGGAGAGGCAAGGGGACAACGCCGCCCCCCTGTCGATTTCGCAAATCTCCAACATGTTGAAGCGCACGGTCGAGGATCGCTTCGGCCATGTACGCCTTCGCGGCGAGCTTTCGGGCGTCAAACGCGCAGCATCAGGCCACATGTATTGCGCGCTGAAGGACGAGAACGCCGTGATCGACGGCGTGATGTGGCGGGGCAATGCGGGACGGCTGGCGTTCCGGCCCGAGGACGGCGTCGAAGTCATCGCGACGGGCAAGCTGACGACATATCCGGGTCGTTCCAAATACCAGATCGTCATCGATTCGATGGAGATCGCAGGCGAGGGTGCGTTGCTCGCGCTACTCGCGAAACTGAAGGCGAAGCTGGAGGCCGAGGGCCTTTTCGCGCCCGAACGCAAGCGCCGCCTGCCGTTCCTGCCGCGCACGATCGGCGTGGTGACCAGCCCGACCGGCGCGGTCATTCGCGATATATTGCACCGGCTGGGCGACCGCTTTCCAAGCCACGTCGTTGTCTGGCCGGTGATGGTGCAGGGACAGGGCTCTGCCGAGCAGGTCGCCAATGCCGTTCGCGGGTTTTCGGCACTCGCCCCGAACGGGCCGGTGCCGCGCCCCGATCTGCTGATCGTCGCGCGCGGGGGCGGATCGATCGAGGATCTGTGGTCCTTCAACGAGGAAGTCGTCGTGCGCGCCATCGCCGAATCGACGATCCCGACGATCTCCGCCGTCGGGCACGAGACCGATACGACGCTGGCCGACTTTGCCGCCGACTTGCGCGCGCCGACGCCCACGGCCGCGGCCGAACTGGCGGTTCCGGTGCGTCAGGAACTGATGGCCATACTCGACGAATATGCCGCGCGGCAGCGGCGCGGCGTCGTGCGGCCCGTGGCGCTGGCCCGCGAAAGGCTGGTGACGTGGAGCGAGCGGCTTCCCGATCCCAGGATGCTGGTCGAGGCACAGGGCCAGCGGCTCGATGACCTGACCGACCGGTTGCGGCGCGGCCTTGCGGGGCGTGCTGAACAGGCGCGGCGCGCGCTGGCGGAAAGCGGCGGGGGCCTTCGCCCTGCGCTTCTGCAGCGCCATGTCGTGCAGCTTCGCCGCGATCTGGCGCGCGTGCCCGATCCCGGCGTTCTTGCGCGTCAGCGGGTGCGCGAGGCGGGACAGGCGCTGGCCTCGCTTTCGCGCCTTCTGCCGCAGCTCAATCCTTATGCCCCGCTCGAACGCGGTTATGCGGTGGTCACCGATCCTTCGGGCCACGCCGTCACGACGCGGGAAAGTGCAGCGGCGCAATCGGGCCTGACGCTGCGCTTCCGCGATGGTACTCTGGATGTCACCCCCGGTGAGTCCGTGCCGCCTGCACCTGCGCCCCGTCCCCGCAAGGCCGCGCGCCGCTCGTCGCAGGATGATCCCGCTTCGGGCCAGCAGTCATTGTTTTGACAGGTCCCTTTGCCTATCTGGATTGCATGTTGATGAGTACCAAAGAACCGGCCCGCCTGATCTACGGCCCCAACGGCTTCCGCCAGCTCAGCGCGGGGGACCATGTCCTTTGCGCCGTGTCCGGCGTTCCGATCCAGCTCGACATGCTCCGTTACTGGAGTGTGGAGCGACAGGAGGCTTACGCCACCTGCGAAATCGCGACAGAGCGGCTTTCGCCGAAGGGATGATCAGGGCGCCCCTTACTTTCTTCGCCCTTGCCGCCGCGCTGACGGGTTGCACCGTCGTACCGCCGTCCGACGGACAAGCGCAGGCAGTGGCCGCTGCGGCACCCAAACCCGCTCCGGCCCCTGCGCCGACATCCACCCCTACCCCGCAGGCTCTGCCTGCCGGTGTCTTCACGCTTTCGGGCGAGATGACGCAGGGCGGCTGGCTGCGGGGTAATGCGCCAGTTGGCACGACTTCGCTGACGCTTAACGGCGATCCGGTTTCGGTCGATGCCGACGGGCAGTTCCTGGCCGCGTTCGACCGCGATTCAGGGCCGATCGCGACACTGGTCGCCACGCGTAGCGACGGGTCGAAAGTGACCAAGCCGCTCCAGATCAGCCCGCGCGACTGGCGCATCGAACATATCAACGCCGCGCGCCGCACCGGCGGGCCGAGCGAAGCCTTCATGAAGCGCCGTATGCCCGAGCTGGAGGCGATCAATGCCTCACGCGAAAAGGTCACCGGCGCGCAGGGCTGGCGCGAAGACTTCATCTGGCCGGTGAAGGGCCGCCTATCCGGCCTGTTCGGATCGCAGCGCATCTATCGCGGCGAACCGGGCAGCTACCATTCGGGCATCGACATCGCGCCGGGTGCGGGCACGCCTTATGTGGCGCCTGCCGACGGCGTCGTGGTGCTGGCGGTCGATGACTTCTCGCTCGAAGGCAAGCTGCTGATCATCGATCACGGCATGGGCCTCAACAGCGCATTCCTCCATTCGCAGCAGCTTTTAGTGAAGGAAGGCGACCATGTGAAGCAGGGGCAGCGCATCGGCCTTGTCGGTTCCAGCGGGCGGGCTACCGGTCCGCACCTGCACTGGAGCCTGAAGTGGAACGACGCGCGGCTCGATCCGCTGCTGTTTACGGGGCCGATGGGCAACTGATGACGCGAATTGCGCGGGCAGGCGGGCTTCTGGCCCTGCTGCTGCTCGTGTGGCTGATCCTTTTCGTGCCGGATCGCACGGTCCCGCGCGGCACCCGCGTGGTGTTCGACTTTCCGGTAGAAGCGGAGCCCCTTGCGGGTGCGAAGCTGGATGACGCAGGCCCACTGAAGCTGGCCGGTGCCTGGCGCCTGTCTGGTGAGGCGAGCGAGTTTCATTCCCTCTCGGGTCTCTCGTTCGACGGACAGGGCAATCTGGTCAGCGTCAGCGATCGCGGTCTCATGTTCGACCTGCCGGATCCCGAAACGGGCGGTATCGCAACGGCCCGCGCAATCGCGCCCGATCGCCATGGCGGGTTCCACTTGCTCGACATCGAAGCCATCGTATCAGGCGAGGACGGCACGACCTGGTTCGTGGTCGAGAACCAGAACGGCATCTACCGCCTCGACAAGGGCGCAGAGCAGGCGCGTTCGACTTTTCCGGCGATCATGAGCGAGTGGTCACCCATGCGCGGCCCCGAATCGCTAGCGCGTACGGCTAACGGTCGCTTCCTGGTGATCGGTGAGGGGCGTGAAGCGGGCCGCGACGGGACGTTTCCGGGCCTGATGTTCGATGGTGACCCACTGCGCTCGCCCGAGCCTTGGCTGTTCCATATCGCCATGCCCGATGGCCTGCGTCCCGTGGAGGCGGCGGTGCTGACGGACGGCACCGTTCTGGTACTGGGCCGCAGCTTCGGCCTGCCGTTCCGCTTCGAATCTGCGCTCTATGCCTTCGACTTGGCCGACGCGAAGCCTGCAGGGCGCGTCGATGCGCGTCTGATCGGGCGAATCGGCGGACCCGGCATTTCCGACAATTTCGAAGGCATGGCGGTCGAGGAAGGCGCAGACGGTGCGCTTACCATCTGGGTCGTGTCCGACAGCAACGATGCGCAGATCATACAGAGCACGATCCTGCTGAAGCTGGAAACGCGAAAAAGCGCCCTGCGATAAGTCGCGGGCGCTTCTTCGTCATTCCCTTGCGGGAGAAATCAGGCTGCGGCTGCAGCCTTCTTCAGCTCGCGCTTCACCTTGAGCGCGCGTGCCGACAGCTTGGCATCGCTGGTCTTCAGCAGCCAGTTGTCGAGACCGCCGTTATGCTCGACCGAGCGCAGGCCGTGGGTCGAAACGCGGAACTTGTAGCTGCGCTCGAGCTTTTCGCTCAGCAGCGTGACGTTCTGCAGGTTCGGCAGGAAGACGCGCTTGGTCTTGTTGTTGGCGTGGCTCACGTTGTGGCCGATCTGGCGACCCTTGCCGGTCAGTTCGCAGATGCGCGACATGGCTTTAAACTCGCTTGTAAAACAGTGAATCCGTAGTCGGAAAGCGGCGCGCATAGCGGCGACAGGCCCGTCCGTCAAGCAAACGGGCGCTGAACCGTTTCCGGTGCGAGGCCCCATTGCCGCATTCTCCCGATTCGGGCAAGTCGGCGGCTGAAATGAACGAAACCGCCAAGAGATGGCCGCTTCCCCCCGCGATGCAGGCCGCGCTGGACGAAGCGCGCAAGGCCGCAGACGCGGGCGAAGTGCCGGTGGGTGCGGCCGTCGTGAAGGACGGGGCGATTGTCGCCAGCGCCCACAATGCCCCGCGCGCGCTGAAAGACCCGACCGCCCATGCCGAGATGCTGGCGATTCGCCGCGCGGCAGAGGCGCTGGGCGACGAAAGGCTGACGGGCTGCGACCTCTATGTCACGCTGGAACCGTGCCCGATGTGCGCTGGCGCCATCGCCCACGCCCGAATTGCACGGGTCTATTACGGCGCGTCCGATCCCAAGGGCGGCGCGGTAGAGCACGGGTGCCGGACGTTTGAACAGGCCAGCTGCCTGCACCGGCCCGAAGTCTATTCGGGCATCGGCGAATCGGAGGCGGCGAACCTGCTGCGCGGATTCTTTCGGGAGCGGCGGTAGGGAGCGGCAGCTTTCGGGATGACCGAAGAAGGCATTGGTTGGCCGATATGGGGTGATAAGTCCCGTTCTGGGAGCACTGTCAATCGAGACGGACGGTGTTGCCCTTGAGCAGACCAGAGCAGACGGCCCCTTCAACTCGCTGGCCTGACGGACTCGTGCCTTCAAAGGCGGTGGCGAATAAATCGTCCGCCCCACAATCGAAGTAGGCGTAGCCCGTGGTCTGAATCTCGGTATAGCCTTGGGCGACCAGTATTTCCGTGGCGCGATCAGGTAAAGTAAAAGCAATGGGTGCCACAAATGGAAATGCGGCGGCCAGCGCTATACCTACGCCTATCTGCTTCATCCTTCGTCGTTTCATAGATAAGAAATGTCACTTTTTACTGACATCCGCAAATAGTACCGCTGGATCCCATTCCGCTTTGAGGCACAAAACCCTCCTAAAGCGGCTGGAAATCCAGCCCGATGTCGGCGGCAGGTGCGCTTTGCGTCAGGCGGCCTACAGAGACGTAGTTCACGCCCGTCGCCGCGATCGGGCCGATGGTGTCGAGATTGACCCCGCCCGAAGCTTCTGCCGGCACGCGCCCGTCGATCAGCGCGACGGCCTTGCGCAGCGTGTCCGGCCCCATGTTGTCGAGCAGGAGATGCGTTGCGCCCGCTTTCAGCGCGGGTTCGATCTGGTCGAGGCGGTCGACCTCGCAGATGATGTTCTGAACCCCGGCGCGCACCGCGCGGCCAACGGCTTCGCCGACGGAGCCTGCCACGGCGACGTGGTTGTCCTTGATCATCGCCGCGTCCCAGAGCCCCATGCGGTGGTTCTGCGCGCCGCCCATGCGGGTGGCGTACTTTTCGAGGTGCCGAAGGCCCGGAATGGTCTTGCGCGTGTCGAGCAGGGTAGCGTGCCCGTCCATCGCGGCAACGTAGGTCGCGGTCATCGTCGCGATGCCCGACAAGTGCTGCACGGTGTTCAATGCGCTACGTTCTGCCGTCAGCAGCGCTTGGGCATTGCCGTTGATGCGCATCAGGTCGGTCCCGGCATCGACGGCCTCGCCATCGGCGATCAGCACCTCGATCGAACAGGTCGGGTCGAGCGCGCGGAAGAAGGCCGCGGCAATCGGCAGGCCCGCGACGGTGATCGCATCACGGCTGTCCATCACGCCGGAAAAGCGCGCGTCGGCGGGGATCACGTTTTCCGAAGTCACGTCTTGCCCGCCACCCGGCAAACCCTCGCCAAGATCCTCCGCAAGAGTTTCGCGGACAAAGCGGTCAAGGTCGAAGCCGGGAAGCGAGAAAGTCATGCAGTGCCTTTGTAAGAAGCTGTTTCAGATGTCGGCCCGGATATCGGGGCGCGAAGCGACACCCGCAAGGCCAAACGGCCGCCCGAGCTTATGCGAGGAAGCCAAGGCCCCGGATGGGGGCTGCCCGGCGTTTGAGGGCGCCCGCCCCGAAGGGCGGGCACACAAATCAATGCACGAAGCGCGCAACCACGTCGCGGTAGCTGCGGCTGACCTTCACCTCGGCACCGGAATCGAGCACGAGGAAGCATTCGCCGTTGGTGTGCGGCTTGACCTGGCGGACCTGGTTCAGGTTGACGATCGTCGAACGGTGCACCCGCTGAAACGCGCGCGGATCGAGGCGGCGTTCTAGATCCTTCATCGTTTCGCGCAGGACGAGCGAGTTCTCTCCGGTGGAGATCACCATGTAATCGCCCGCAGCCTCGATGTGTTCGATCGTGTCGACATCCACGCGGAAAATCTGACCGCGGTCCTTCACGTTCAGCATCTTTTCGTACCGGGAATCGGCGCCGACATCCTCGTCCGTCATCTGGTCCATCGCATCGGGAGCGACTTCGGCCAGAACGTTCTTCAGCTTCTCGACCTCTTCAAGGCCCTTGCGCTCGCTCAGGCGCGTGCGGGTGCGTTCGATCGCGTCGGCAAGGCGGTCTTCCTCTACCGGCTTCATCAGGTAGTCGACCGCGTTCGCCTCGAATGCCTTGAGGGCATGTTCGGAATAGGCGGTAACGAAGATGAAAAGCGGCGGATCGACGTCCATCACGCCCTTCACGACGGAGAAACCGTCGAACCCGGGCATCTGGATGTCGAGAAAAACCAGATCCGGCTTCTCGGTCTTGATGGCACGGATCGCCTCGCGCCCGTTGGAGCAGGTGGCGATCACCTCGATGTCGGAGAAAGGCTCAAGCCGGACCTGAAGGCCCTGAATGGCGAGCTTTTCATCGTCGACCAGAATAGTTCTGATGGTCATGAGAATTGGAATCCTGTCACGTGTTTGACGGTAAACGGGTAGCGGACGACAAGGTTTCAGCGATCCGGCGTCCGATGGCAGGCGCCCCTGCGCCCTTCTTGCCTTCGTACGCCTCGTCGTCCTCGTCAGGTTCGGTGTCGAACGGAATTTCGATGATGACGGAGAACCCGTCCTGCGGGCGCGAAACGATGTCGAAGCGCTGCGCCTCGCCATAGGCCTGCGCCAGTCTTTCGCGGATGTTGGCAAGCCCGACGCCGGTGGAATGCATGCCTTCGCCGTGGGCAACGCCGATGACGTCGTCGGGCCGCTTGCCGCGCGGGATGCCGGGGCCGGTGTCGGACACGGTAATGCGCAGCATATCGGCGATGCGTTCGGCCTTCACGGTGATCTCCGCGCCTGATTCCTGCGCGCTGACCGCGTATTTGATCGCGTTTTCAACCAGCGGCTGGAGCAGGAGCGAGGGCAGCAGCGCGCTGGCCACGCCCGGCGCGATGTCGAAACGGGTGCGCAGGCGTTCTTCGAACCGCATCCGCTCGATATCGAGGTAGAGTTTCAGCGTGTCGATCTCCTGCGAGACCGTGACGCGGCCCGTCGGCTGATTGACCAGCGTATAGCGCAGGAAGCTGGAGAGCCGCGACAGCATGGCGTTCGCAGGCTCTGTCTGTTTCAGCAGCACCAGCGTCGAGATCGAGTTCAGCGTGTTGAACAGGAAGTGCGGGTTCAGCTGGTAACGCAGCATGGCAAGCTGCGCGCTCGTCGCCTGGTTTTCGAGCGCAAGCAGGCGGTCGTTCGCCTCTTCCACCTGCAGGTAGAAGTTGATCGCGTAATAGAGCGCGGACCATGCGCCCAGTAGCGTGAGGTCCAAGTAGAACACGCCGAGGAACAGCTGCGCGAAATTGGGTTCGGCACTGGGCCGGTAGAGCGAAATGACCCAGGAATCGATAAAGGCATAAACGCCCACGGCTGCGGCCAGCACGATCGCAGTAACGCCCCACGTCACGATCGCGCGGCGGTTCATCAGGTTGCGATAGATGACCGAGAGCACGAGGCTGAGCGAGAAACCCGTGACCGTTGCGAGGAACACCAACAGCAGGAACGAGAACGGCTGCGCATTGGCGAGGCTCGACATCGCGCGCAGCACCATCGCACCGCCCCAGCCCAGCGCCTGAAGGCGCCAGAACGCGCGGTTCTTGTCGGCAAAGAAAGGTACGGGGGCGACGGGAAGAACGGACATACCAGACTGATAGCGCAATCGCGTGTCACGCGACAGCACTCCCGCGGGCCCAAGAATCGACCATGGCTTGCGCCCGGCGCGTATCATGGGACCGTGTTGGCGATCATCGGCACAGTCGTGAAGAAGGCGGGCCTGTCATAAACGCCAGGCCGCGCCGCCGATCGGGTGAGACGAAGCGGTCAGCCGCCCTTGCCGGATAGCGCACTGGCAAGTGCAGCCTTGCCGACTGCACCCTGCAGCGTCTGGTCCTGCGTCACCCATGCGGGCGTGCCGTCGAACTGGAGCTGGTTGGCAAAGGCGCGGTTCGCCTCGATCTCTGCGGCGATGGCGTTGCTGGCGGCGGCTTCCTTGGCCATTGCGATATCGAGACCGGCTTGACGCGCGGCTTTCTCGATATTTTCGGGCGTTGGCTTGCCGACTTCGTACATCGCCTTGTGGAATTCCCCGTACTTGCCCTGATGCGCGGCGGCGAGGGCCATTTTGGCGGCATCGACGCTGCCTTGCGACAGGATCGGGAATTCGCGGATCACGACCTTCAGGTTCGGGTCTTCGGCGATGAGTTCATCCACGGCCTCGACCGACTTCTTGCAGAAGCCGCAGGCATAGTCGCTGAATTCGACGAGCACCTTCGTGCCTTGCGGATTGCCGAGATAGGCACCCGGATAGGGCGTGAAGAGCTGTTCCTGAATGCCGGCCATTGCCTCCTCGGCCTGCTTTTCACGCAGACGGTCGACGACTTCGGGCAGGATTTCGGGGTTTTCGAGCAGGTAGTTGCGCACCAGCGCCTCGATCGCGGCGCGTTCTTCCGGGTCGAAACCTGCGGCGCGAACCGCGGCGTCCGCCTCGCTTTCCGGGGATGCTCCACGGGCCGTGACGACCCAGATGGCGGCGGCGACAGCAAGGGCGATCGCGACGATCGCGGCGGTCAGGCGGAAAGGCTTGGCAGCAAGGTTCATGGGTTCGTTTTACCTGCGCTTCTTCTGCTGTTCAATGATGGCCCGCGCTTCGAGCTTGATATCCTGCGCGCGCAGCCAGTCGACGGTTTCTGCCGGAAGCCCTGCTTCGGCGGCGGTGGCACTGTGCAAGGCGGCCTGCGGCCTGCCGGTCAGCATCTGTTGTTCGGCACTGGCAAGGCGGGCGCGCGGGGTATCGCCGCGTTCGCCATAAATGCGGCCCAGCAAGTACCACGCGGTCGGGTTGTAGCGGTCGCGTGCGACAGCGGTGCGCAGGATACCTTCGGCCTCTTCGTAATGGCTGCGATCTTCGGTCGCGATCAGGGCATGGCCGAACATCGTGGCGATCAGGGGCTCGTTACCTGACATTTCCACCGCGCGGCGCAGCGGGTCGAGCGCTTCGGCGGGCTTGCCGGATTCGAGCAGGACCTGCCCCTTCAATTCGAGGAAGTAGGGATTTTCCGGCTCTGCCGCGATCAGGGCGTCGATCTCCTGGACCGACTGGCTAATCAGCGCTTCCTTGTTGCGGGCAAAGGCGCGGGCGTAGTGGCCGGCGATGGAAGTGTCGGTTTCGGGATAGGCGACGAGCGTTGCCTTGGGCTCTGCCTGATAGCCGTAGAGCTTGGCCTTCACGCGGCGGAAGCGTTCTTCGATCCGCGGATCGGAAGGCATCTTCCACGCCGGGTCCTTTTCATAGACCGCGGTCAGCGTCTCGATACGGTCGCGCGACAGGGGGTGAGTGCGAAAGAACGTGTCTTCCTCTTTTGCGAAATAACCTGCGCGATGTTCCAGCGATTGCAGCTTCTGGAAGAACTCGATCGATCCACGACCCGAAAGACCCGCGCCGGAAAGATATTCAGCGCCGGCAAGGTCGGCTGCCGATTCCTGACCGCGCGTGAAGGCGAGGAACTTGCCCATCGCCGCCTGCTGGCCCGCCGCGATCACGCCCATCGCCGCTTCACCCCCGCCAGCGACAGCCGCCGCAGCGCCGAGGAGAAGCGAGATGATCGAGATGTTGCTGGCCGCCTTCGCACCTTGCGAGAAATTGATGACGTGGCCGCCGGTAATGTGGCCCAGTTCGTGCGCGATCACGCCCTGCACCTGCAAGGCCGTGTCCGCCTCGTTTATGAGGCCCGAATGGATGTAAATCGCCTGTCCGCCTGCGACGAAGGCGTTTACGGATGGCTCGTCGAGGAGGACGATGTCGACATTGCTGGGCTCAAGCCCCGCAGCCGCGATGATCGGCGCGCTCATGTCCTTGAGGAGCGCCTCGGTCTCCGCATCGCGCAGCACGGACTGTGCAAGAGCGGGCCGCGCACCCAGAAGGGCGAGCGCGAGAAGCATGGCGATGTGCGCCAGCGGTTTGAACAGGGTTCTTTGCATGTCTGCCTGGCGTCCGGACGTCTGCTTGCCGGATTGGCCGTCGGGCGCTGAACGGGGGATTAAGCCGGGAAGGCCGCAGGCTCAAGCGTCTTGGGCGGATTGTGCCACATCGGACGGGTCTGCGGCGGGGCCTTCTTCCTCGATGGTCTCCACGATCTGCGCGGTATCGCCCGCGGGCGAAACGCCGATACGGTCGAGGAAATCAGCCCCGACGTCGAAGCTGTCGCCCAGCCAAAGCGGGATGTTCGCATCTTCGATATGCGCCTTGGCGGCCAGTTCTTCGGGCGTGTGCGGTTCGCCGTTCATGCGGATGAAGATCGCCGCAACTCGGCCCGGGTTCTCCATCGCGATTTCCGAAAAAGCGACCAGATCGCCCTGCGTATCATCGCCGATCAGCGCAAAACGCATGTGCGGATAGGCTTCGAGCAGCGCGGTTGCGGCCATGCGCTTGTGAAGGCCGTGCCCCGACGATCCCAGCGTCGCACGGTCGAAACCCCAGTCGCGCAAGTGGATGGGCCCAAGCGGAAGCGAGCGCGATTCCATAAAGGCGACGAGGTAGTGGAACAGGTTCCACGGGCTCGACGAGATGTAGAAGAAGGGCCGCTCGGTCGCGATACGGCGGGTGCCGGGATCGTCCTTACCTGCGACCGCGCCTGCCAGATTACCGTAGAGTTTGCCTGCACCGGGCACTTGCGTCCTGTCCGACGGCATCGTTGCCAGTAGGCGCCGCCAATTGCGCGCGACGTTGGAAATGCCGCCGGTAATGCCGGTCTCGATGATCGTGTCGTCGATGTCGGAAATGACGGCGAGGTTCGCGTCGGTACCGGGCGCGAGGACATAACCCTCGGCACTCTGCGCGCCCTTGTCGTTCTGCCATTCGAAGCGGACCGTTTCCCACGCGGTCGTTGCAGGCAGGCCCCAGCCATCGACCTCTACATCGAAACGGACGAAGCCTTCGTCATTGGTGACGCCTTCGTGCCGCCACTCGCTGCCGTCGGGCGCGCCGATCACCAGCGAGACGGGCAGGCGGGGATGTTCCTTGGAGGCGAACTGCGACCAGAGCGCGCGGATCTTGGCAAAGTCGCTTTGGTGGTCCCAACTCGGCTCACGCGCGCGCAGCGCGCGGGCGGTAATGGTCAGGCGGCTATCATTGCGATGGCCGAAATAGGGAAAGACGTGGGGCGGGTGTCCGAAGAAAGGCATACCCGACCAACGAGGCCGAAGGCGTTTTGTGCCCCTTAGCGGCCCTGTAGCTTGTTCGCGGCCTGACGCATCAGCGCCGGATCGAATGGAATCTCACCCAGCAGCGCAACATTGCCCGACGACATGCGGCGCGCCATCAGCAGCGTGAATTCCGGCCCGTCATCGTCGAGCGCGTCGAACCCAGTCGGCGTGATCGCGCGCAGGCGGCGTGACAGCGGGGCGGGCAGCGGGTCTTCAGCGCGGACCGCACCTTCGCCCGCCTGGAGGAAGGCCCCTGCCAGTTCGCCCGACACCAGATCGGCGATGCCGGTATCGGCCACTTCTTTCCAGTTCAGCACGCCGTAGATGTGATCGATCTTGCGGTCGTCGCTGGAGAAAGGAAGCAGGATGCCGCGATAGACGATCAGCGCGCCGCGGCGGTTCACGAATTCCGCCTCGAACCCGATCGGCGCCTGGCGAGCAAGAATCTGGACGTAGTGATCGGTGATGCGCGACAGCAATGAGCCTGCCGGAACATCGGAAAGCTGTCCGATCACGCGAGTGCCGGTTGCGCCGCATTCTTCGGCCAGACGGCGACCGAGGTGCATGACGGTCGGGTCCTCGATGCCGCTGGAAAAGTCGAGCAGGATCGAGAAATCCGCAAAGTCGGGATCACTGGCCGCATCGAGATCGCGAATATCGGGATAGGCCCGGTGGCCAAGCATGTCGGCCCACAGATTGTAGGCGCGCACTTGCATGCGGCGTTCGTCCTGTCCGATCGCGGGGGGTGGCGGGCTGGACCCGGTGTCGCGAGTTTCCTCGACGATCTGTTCCTCGTAACCGGCAAGTTCGAGGGTGTCGCCAGCGTCGAGCCAATCGTCGAAGCCGCCTTTGACTGTATCCATCTCGATTCCCCCGATCCCGCGTAGGCAGGGCCATCGCCCATGCCTGTCTGGAAGGGGGAGTATCGCCGGAAAGGGTAAACGCGGTGTTAAATTAACCCTGTTCGGCCCGATATAAGTTTATCGCCTGTCTGCAATGACTTGTGCCCGGCGAAGGCACTTGTCCGCCTGCGCCAGGTGCAGCCGTTCGGCCATCTTGCCGTTAACCCGCAGCGCGCCCTTTCCGGCGTTCGCGGGATCGGCGAAAGCGTCGACGATTGCGCGTGCTTCGGCGATGTCATCTTCGCTTGGCGCAAAGACCGTGTTGGCCGGTTCGACCTGCTTGGGATGGATCAGCGTCTTGCCGTCGAAGCCGCCGTCGCGTGCCTGTTCGCATTCGGCGACAAGGCGTGCCTCGTCGTCCAGCGCGTTGCAGACGCCGTCGATTACGGCAAGACCCTGGGCGCGGGCGGCGATCACGCTCATCGTCAGGACGGGCTGGAAGGCGGCCCTGCCGGGCAGCTGCGCAATGCCGGTATCTTTGGCAAGATCGTTGAGCCCCAGGACGAAACAGGCGAGCGGGCTGTCTTTCGCCGCGGCCGTGATCTCCGAGAGGTTGAGGATGGCCTCGGGCGTCTCGATCATGGCCCAGAGCGCGACTTCAGGCCCGAAACCTGCCTCGTGCATTGCAGCGGCCAGTTGCGCGACATCAGCCGCACTGCCGACCTTGGGCGCAAGGATCGCGTCCAGCGGCACGCCTTCCATCGAGGCGATGTCGTCCGCGCCCCACTCGGTCGAAAGCGCGTTGATCCGCACGACGCGATAACGCGAGCCAAAGCCGCCTTCGTGCAGCGCTTCGGCGATCAACTTGCGCGCCTCAACCTTCGCCTCGGGCGCGACGGCGTCTTCAAGGTCCATCACCACCGCATCGGCGTCGAGCGTGCGCGCTTTCGCGATCGCCCGCGCGTTCGAGCCGGGCATGTAAAGGACCGAGCGCAGCAGCAGCGGCAGTTCGGGCAAGATCAGTTCTCCGGGTAAGCGCGATTAGAGGATGTAGCGCATTTTGATCGGCTGGGTGACGTCTTCGCTGCCGACATCGAAGGCCGCGGCCTTGAACGGCGGCGGGCCCATGCGGACGGGTGCGTCACGCGAAAAGCCAAAGCCTTCCTTCGGGATCATCAACGCCTTGTCGATCTTTCCGTTGCCGTTTTCGTCGTGGAGGATCGCAATGGCGTAATGGCCGGGGGCGACGTTGTGGAATGTAAAATGCCCTGCCTCAGTCGCGGGGATTTTCATGTCCATGCCGCCGATGCCTTTGCAGTCAGGAAACGAATCCTTCGCAGGCGCCAGACAGGCGAAGACCTGGCCGTCCTCGGACCGCATGTTCGATACCATCACATCGATATCCGCGCCCGCCTTGGGCGTGGCGCCAATCAGCGGCAGGGCGGCGAGCGGCAGGAGAAGGCGGCGCATCTTCATCGTCCGTCCCAGCCCGGTTTCGCCAGTCCCGCGTCCGTTCCGCATAGCCGGTCCCAGAACCGGAAATAGAGCCCGTAATTGCATCGATACTTCTCGTGGTGAACCTGGTGATGACTGGCCGTTATCAGCATGCTCCCTAAGCGCGAGTGAACAAGCCTACGCGGAAAGATTTCCCAGCCCATGTGGTTGGTTACGCCCATGACGGTCATGATCGCAAGAACCCCGCCCAGAACACCCACATGGATCGGGACGACGAAGACGAGTGCGGGGATCACCACCGCACCGGTAATCGCCTCGATCGGGTGAAACGCCATTGCGGCCCAGGCCGTGGGCGGGCGGCTGGCATGGTGGACGGCGTGCGCAATGCGAAACGGGCGCGGCGCATGCATCCAGCGGTGGGTCCAGTAGAACCAGGTATCGTGCGCGAAGAGATAGACGAGCAACGAAACCGGCATCCACCACAATGGCATCGCGGCGGGGTCGGTATAGATCTGTGTCCAGCCCCTCTCCTGCCAGCCCCACGCGACGATGCCGGCGGGAATGCCGTAGATCGCGGCGGACAGCAGAGACCAGCGGATTTCCTTGCCGATCTGGCTGTCGAGACCCTTGTAAAGGCCGGGCCGAACCGACCGCGTCGCCAGCGCAAAACCGCCGCTGGTCAGCAGGTAACGCACACCGACGATCACCGTCATCGCCGCTGCCGATGCGGCGACCGCGATCAGCGCGCTCGTCGTCATGATCCCGTCCATAGGGGCGGGTTTACCGATAATATGAGCGTGAAGATAGCGGGGTGGCAGGTTGTGCCCCGCCTACGCCAAATCAGCCTGAGTGTTCGCCGCCCCAAGGTGCGCAGTGCGGATCGAAGTCAACTTGCCGCCGCCGCATGGCGCATCGGGCCAGCCGCTCCACTTCCGCACGCCGCCGCGCCGGCGCCAGCTTCAGAAGGGGGGCTGGGCGCAGGATTTCCGCGTCATAACTGTCCGCAACGATCACACCGCAGCGTTCGGGCAGGAAATCCGCGCTTTCAAGACACTGCCGGTCAAGGTCCGGTGAAAGGCCCCAATAGAACCGGTCGCAATGGTCAAGATAATCGGTCCACTTCGAATCGCCGAGAAGGTCGGCACGTGACACCTTGATCTCCACGATCACGACTTTGCCGCGCGCGTCGATCCCCATCAGATCGGCCCGCCTTCCGCCCACCAGCGGCATTTCGGGAATCGTCCAGATGTCGTTGCGCGCCATAAGGCGCCCGATACCCCGCGCAACAGCGGCAGCACCGGCCAGCGCGTCTGCGACAGGCTCGCGGATAGGGATGGCGGCTGATTCGATCATGCCGCGATTGTATGGAACGAAATGGGAACATGGCAAGCGCCGAAACGCCTGCCGGTGCAAAACGTTCAGGCAGCGAGGTCGGCGTTCTCACGCTCCTGGCTGAGCAAGTCGCGGCGGCGATTTTCAAAGCGGGTGAGCAGCGTCTTGGCCGCGACCTTGGCCTCGGCCCCGTTCTCACGCGCGCGAAGAATGGCGTAGAGCCCTTGTTCCATCATCGCGTGAAGATCGCCGGTTGCGTCTTCCAGTTCGGCCAGATCGCCGCCGGGAAGCCCAACCGGATAGAGCGACATGGCGCGTTCCGAGCCCGCAGCCGGCTGGCCAAGCATCTTGGCAATCGCATCTGCGGCCTGGTGCATCGCGGCCCAGCGTGCGGCAAGGATGTCTTCCTCGCACCCCACGCGGTTGCCTGCATCGTCGATCGGAAAGTCCTGAACTGCGCTCATGAAGGTTAACGTGGCAGGACAGCGTTGAAAAACTGCTAACGCCCGCCTCCGTCCCGTAAATTACCGTCGCAAATATACTGGCAAGGGGCGCCGAGTGCTGTTAAGCGGCTGCCTCGTTCCACAAGGAACCGCGCACCCGTAGCTCAGCTGGATAGAGCGCTGCCCTCCGAAGGCAGAGGCCACAGGTTCGAATCCTGTCGGGTGCGCCAGTCAACTGCCTCAGTGCGTTGTTTTCAAACAGAATTTGGCTGACTTGTAAAAAGCGTTCCTACGATTGACCCCACACAATGTGCGGGCTTTTCCGGCACATTCTGGGGCCGTTCGAGACATCTTGGCCCGAACCCGGGATTCAAATTGAGAGACAATGTTCGGTCATAGCGGGAGATCGAGTAGGATTCGCCTCTACCTTCCACCTGAGAAGGTTAGTTGCACGTTGCCGTTCGTGATATTCGCTCTTGATGGCCTCCATAGAGCATCACATGGCGCATCCCGATGTCTCGATCGAGGCGCACATTGGGAAATGCTGCCAAGCGCTGAGCGATGACCTTGCCGAGCGCACGCCGGTCTATCTCGACCTTCGATTTTGGGTAATTGCCCGCGAGGTCCGCAGCGGCATCCGCACCGACCCGCGCGAGAGAAAGCTAGTCCATCATCTAGAGCGACTGGCACACCAAGGTCGCATCTTTTGCCCGATCTCAGCGACGTCATTCTTGGAGCTGATGAAAATCGGTGATGATGCCCGTCGCCAGGCGACTTTGGAGGTCATCGAGGAATTGAGCTTGGGCGTGTCATTGATGCCCGAGCCGGAGCGAACCGAGGATGAGCTTGAGGCTGTCATTCACTGGTCGCTTGCACCGAACGCGACAGCCCTGCCGCGCGTGTGGACGCGCCTCGCCTACACCATGGGCAATTTCCATGTGAGCGACGATCGATTCCCGCCTGAAACGCAGTTGGCCATCCAAAAGGCGTTCTTCGATCATGTCTGGCAGCAGCCGCTCTCCGCCGTCGCTGGAGGCCTTGATCGCACCGAATTCGATATGACCCGCGACATGGCCGCGCTGGCCGACAAGCTCAATGAGGGCAATCGTGTCCATCAGGCGGAAATGACATCGTTCGAATCCGTGCTGTCGGATGAGTTGCGAGGCGTCGCTGAGGTGGCTGAGCCCATTCTTGGGCAGATTATCGCTCGGCTAGGCAATTTCGGACCTGATGTGGAGCGCTCCGAACAGAACAGCCAAATGGCCGTGAATCTCGTGCACGCCATGCTAGGCGGGGAGCATCGGAGCCGACTGCCGACAATCCATGTGCACGCCTGCCTGAATGCCCTCTTTCGTTGGGATTATCGCAGCAAGGCGATGACCGGAAATGATCTATTCGATTTTGGCCATGCGGCTGCGGCGCTGGGCTATTGCGATGCGTTTTTCACCGAGGCCGGAGTTACCCGGTCTATTAGACATCAGGGGCTCAGGCTCGATCAGCTCTATAGATGCGTGGTGACGAACGATGTCGATCAAGTGCTAAACTTTCTTCAATCGTTGAATTGAGGCTAGAGCTGCAATCAGGCGATCAAATCAGGGGCGAGTGACGATGTGCCTTGTGGAATCTTGGACGAATATTGATTGGGCCGCCACCGGGACGATGATGCAAGGTGTGGGAACGCTTGGCGGGGCGGTCGCCGTCTATGCTGCCGCAAGGATGGGCTTGTCAGCTTGGAAGCATCAAAAGCTGGCAGAGCGGAATCGGGATCAAGCCGAGGTCATCCTGCACGCGGCCTACAACGCGAGGCGTGCGCTGGGATACCTTCGATCGCCATGGATGTCTGGAGGGGAGCTAGCGGCAGCAGAAGAAAAATTGAACAGCAGTGAGCCGAAATGGCGAAACAGCATCGTCGAGGAAAAGCAAAAGCGTCTCATCACCGCTCAAGCCTATTACATGCGGGCCAATCAATTGCTCGACGATCGGACGAAGCTAGAGGATTGCCTGCCGATGGCGCGCGCGCTCTTCGGCGAGGACTTGGAAAACGCGATCGAGACGCTGCACCATCAATTCCATATCGTGCGGACATACGCCGACGCCTACGTTGACGATTACAACGGCACCGACCGCGATTTCACGGTCAAGATTCGCCGGGCATTGTTTGCCGCCAACAAGCGCACCGCGGGCGAGGAAAACGAGGTGTCGGATGCGATTGACACGTCAATTGCGACCATAGAGGCGATTTGCCTGCCTTACCTGCGAATGGAAGCGCTATAGCCTATCTGGAGAAGGGATCGAGCAAGATTCGAGACCGGATAGAAACCAATGGATAGGAATTTCATGGGCGTCCTTGCGGCTCGATCTGAAACTCACAACCGACCGAACGCTCAACCTTTCCCGCTTTTTCAATGCAGCGTTCGAAGGCTTCACGGTTTGCGCTGAAGATGCGCTGCGCTGCCGCCAATTCTTCCCACGCTTCCGGGTTCTGTGACCGGATCAACCGTATACCCGCTTCCAAAATGGTCGGTTCGCCAACCGCCTTGCGAGCGATCCTTTCGGGCCATTGCCAGCTTTCGGGCATGGCGCGGGCGATGGTGCCGGGAAGAATCGACCACAGCAGGATGCCGACAACCAACCCCATACTTGCAAAGTGCGAGGCCTGCCGTTTCTGCTCGGCCTCGGCGCGGACACGCCCCACCATCGCACTGAGCTGCCCGGTTGCGCTGTCGAAGTCCCTACGTCCCTGCCGGAGCAGGTCGCTGGTATCGCGCAGCATGTCGTGCGAGGCACGCTTGATCTGAACGGCAATGTCTTCCGGCGTCAGCTCGATGGCGGGTTTGTTGCCGATGGCTGTCAAACTGTCGGAGACCCGCTCTAGCTGATTGGCCATCTTGCTAAACGTTGCCGTGTAGTCCGGGATCACGATGTCGGCTCGCTCCCTGGCCATGTTCTGGACGGTATGGCGTACCATTGCCATTTCGCCTTCGAGACGGGCGAAGGCTTCCGTGGCCGGATCGGTTTCCGTCACCGCCTCCGGTTCTGGTTCCGGGGCTAGCGGTTCCTCGACTTCGAGGTCCAGCTGCACTTCTTCGATATGGTCGTCGTCCATGTCGTTTCTCCTAAATGCCCATGTCGAAAGCGCGGGTGCGCTCGCGGGTGAGGGTTGCGGTCAGTTCTTTGGCGATGCTGCGTTCGGGCTTCGGATCGATGCCGAGTTCGCGGGCCTTGCCGCGCAGCAGACCTTCGACCTGCGGATCGCGTTCAAGCCCCTTCAACAGTTCGTTCTGCTTGGCCGATACTTGGGCAGCGCCTGCGCGGTCGCCCTGTTGTTCAAGCTGCTTGCGCGCCGTGCTCAGACCCTGCCAGTCGCTGACAAAGCGCTCGGTTCGCAGCGCCGGATCGGTGCGAACGGCGGCTTCGTGCTGCATGGCGCGCATGGCCTCCTGGCTGCGTCCGCCTGCGGCCTCTGCGATCAGCGCAGGACGCCGCTCAAGTGCATTAGCGAGATCGGTGGCGGCATGGGGCCGGATCGCGTCGAGGGCCTTTTCTGCCTTCTCCAGCGCATCCTTCTGGTGCGGGAGAACGGGCAAACCTTGCGCCTGCATCGAGCCGAGATCACCAAGCGCGCGGGCGTAGCGTTCGACCGCGCGGCGCTGTTCGTTTTGCGTGTTTCCCTGCACCGGCAGCGGCTCAAGCTGTCGGGCCTGCGGACGGAAATTCCCGAAGATGGATTTGGCCTTCTCCGGCACTTGCCAAACTATCTCCAAGATTCGCTCGCGGAAGGTGATGCCGCGTAGTTCGGCGAAAGCCTGCTCGGGCTTGTAATCGCCCGCCATGTCCTTCCCGCGCTCGCGGCTCAGCGTGCGGACAAGTTTCGACTGATCGGCAAAGTCATCGTGGCCATAATGGAGCGCGAGCCCCTCGCGATGGCGCGACATGGCGACATAGGCGGAATGACTATCCATACCCGGCGTGGCGAGTAGATGGGCACGATCCACCGTGATGCCCTGCGCTTTGTGGATCGTGGCCGCGTAGCCATGATCGATGTGCGCGTAGTCCTTGGTGTCGAAGGTAACTTCGCGGCCATCATCGGTGCGCACGGCTATTCCTTGTGCGCTAGCCTTCTCCACCGTGCCGAGCGTCCCGTTCTTCACCCCAAGCCCGCGCTCGTTGCGCAGAAAGATAATACGGTCACCCGATGCGAACTGGCGCTCGCCGCGTGCCGCCTTGATCGCGGCATCTGCACCCAATGCGCCAGCCTCACGCATCTTTCCGCGCGCCATGTCGTTTAGCTCGCGCGCTTCGTCATTGGTGTGGGTGAGGATGATGCGGCTGTCGTCTGGGGCGGTCCTCCGTTCCTGATTCCAGCGCTCGATCAGCGCCGTCCGTGCATCCGCGCGCGTGTGGGCGGCATGGACCATGCCGCGTTCCTCGTAGGTGCGGATCGCTTTGCCGGTTCGGCCTATTGCAAGCTGCCTGGTCGCATCCTGCTGCCATGCGGAAAGCTGGCGGCGAACCTCGCTGATCTCGACCCCTCCTTGGCGTTCGTGGATTGCCCGGAACGCCGCACCTGCTTCGATGGCCTGAAGCTGCTGCTGGTCGCCTACCAGGATAACCTTCGATCCAGCTTTCGCGGCATGGGACAGTACGCGCTCCATTTGGCGTGTGCCGACCATGCCCGCTTCGTCGATGACGAGCACATCCCTGGCGGTGAGTTGCTCGCGTCCTTTGCCCCATTGGTGTTCAAGGCTGGCGATGGTGCTCGATGCGATGCCGGAACCGTTCTCCAGCCCCTCGGCGGCGATGCCGGACAGGGCTGCGCCGCGCACAGCGTAGCCTGCGCTTTCCCACGCTTCGCGCGCCACTCCCAGCATCGCGCTCTTGCCGGTTCCCGCATAGCCGACCACGACCGCGAGGCCCTTGCTGTTGGTTGCATGTTCGAATGCAGATTTCTGCTCGCCAGAGAGGACCAGGCCGCGCTTGGCCGCGCTGACAAGCGCGGCGTTTCGTTGCACATCATTGACGGCGTGACCGGTGCGCTGCGCCAATGCGTCTGCGGCGCGATACAGGCGCTGTTCGGTCTCGATCATTGCCCGAGACGTGAAGCGATCCTGCCCGCGTCCGTCCTTGCCCAGCGCAATCAGGTCGGGCGATGCGCGCACCGCATTGTAGGCGGCATCGAACTGATCTTTGCCGTCGCTATGCCGGTGAACGAAGGCGGCAAGATCGCGCCTGGTGAAGGTCGCCTGCTGGTGGGTGATCGCATCCAGCGCCAGCGCCGGGTTGGCGATGATCCGCTCACCATTGCGCTGGGCAATCGCGCGGTGTTCCTCGATACGCTCGGCTTCCAGTCCACGCCCGCCAATGCGTGAGGCGGCAGGGCCGATCTTGTCCTGCGGCTCCAGCGCAATGCCCTGCGCTTCCAGGCTGCGGTGATCGATCCGCGCATCGATGTCGCGTTCCGCCAACGCGCGGTTCACATGATCGGCCCAGCGCTCACGCCATTGCTCGATCAGCGCGGTCTTGTTCCAGTCGCGGACCTTTGCGCCAAAGCCGTCCTTTGTGACCTCGCGCCCAATTTCCCGCATCGTCAGCATGACATGCGCGTGCGGCTTGGCCTTGCCATCTTCGCCGATATCCCAATGGACATTGAGGTCGGCGATCATGCCCTTCTCGACGAACTCGGCTTTGACGAACTCGCGCGCCAGCTTGATGTTGTCCTTCTTGGGCAGCTCGCGGGGCAGGGCGAATTCGACCTCGCGGGATAGCTGGGCATCCTTGCGCTTTTCGGCGGCCTCGACTGCGTTCCACAAGGTGGCCCTGTCGGCGAAGGTTTCAGGCGCGCCTTTTGGCAGCATCACTTCGGAATGAAGAACGCCTGCCTTGTTGGTGAAATCATGGGTTCTGTCGATCCGCTCATCGTGCAGGCGCTCGCCCGCGCGATAGGCCGCCGCCGCAACGGCGCTGCGTCCGCTCGACCTTCCGATGATCTTTGCGCTGAAGTGAAAGATTGCCATGACGGCAATCCAGTTACACCGCAAAGCCCGCGTCGGCACGACGTATAAGCGCGCCCTCTCATGATAAAATCCTGATCGGGACTAGGCGGGTTCACACTGTCCCGGCGACCTTACTGCATTGGGAAAGCTCACCGATTATCATGGCTCCATCACATCAACGATGGAGACTTCTCTTGCGCAAACCCCGCGATTTTGATTCGGAACTGAAGGCGCTTGCCGACAAGGCAAAGCAGCTAAAGGAGCGCCGCGTACGCGACCTTGGAGCGTTGGTGACGGCAACCGGAGCCGACGCGCTCGATGCCGATATCCTGGCAGGCGCGCTGCTCGACGCTGCCGCCAATACCGACAAGGCAACCGGGGAGGGCTGGCGCAAACGCGGCGCGGCCTTCTTTCAGCGCAAGCCACGAGACACTGCGAACGGACCTGGCCAGCAGCCGGAAGGCACTCTCCCGTTCGATGGCGGCGCGGCATCGGCTTGAGGCGGCAAAGGCACGGACCGACATGCGCGAATGGCAGGTCAAGCGCCGCGAGCGGACCCGGCAACTGATCGAACTGGGCGGCCTGGTCGCCAAGGCCGATCTGGTCGAGTTGACTGACGATGATCGCGCCGCGCTCTACGGTGCGTTCCTCACCGTCGCCGCCAAGCTGCGCGGTCCGGATGGTGCGCAGGCGCTGGTGCTGTTCCGGCGCAAGGGCAAGCGGGCGTTTGAGGCTGAGCAATCGAATGATGGATAGGGGAGCAGTCCGAACGGCAATTGGTATGCTAATCCCGTCCTAAAATTGAGCGGGTCAACTCAGCCAATCCGCTAGCGTCTAGGTGAGCGGACAAGGCATCTCTTTGCAGCAATTCCTCCGTCAAGTGAGGATGGAATTTCTCGAACAACAGGTTCGGCGAATGCGCAAATAGGTCCACCTCTTTGCCATCTGCCAGGCCCGAAAGTGCGTTAATCAAATCCGGGCTTTCGTCCTTTCCGAACACTTCGAGAAACCCGTCGTGTGTCTGCACGGTAAAGCCGCTCGCGCGAAGGGCGAGTGCTAGGGTCGTTGTCCGAACGGAACCCGTTTTCGTCGCTATGACAGCAGCTTTGTCGCTGAGTTGCGCAATCCTTCCGGGGTTAAATTGCAGCTGGCCGTGATGGCTGCGCGCCTCGTCGAGTAGCTCCAGCGCTGTTGCATCAAGATAGATCGGGCGCTTCTGTCCCTCCAAAACATCGAACATTCGCTCGATCACGCGGTCGTGGATGTTGCCAAGGGTCGCCCCAAAAATGGGCGGCACTCCGGCTTTGGCCGGTGCAACCAAAATGACACGATCCCGGTCGAGAACTTCCTGCACCAGCCAGCGCCTACCCGAAAAAATGAGAAGCATTCCCGGCGCGATCATGTTGTCGATCGGAAGTGTCCCAAGCTCCTTACCGCCGGAAATCAGCCGGTATTCCTCGGGTGTCTGAAATACGGCGTAGAAGCTATAGTGCTCAACCAGCTTCTCGCCATTGGCACCGAGCAAGAGAAGGCCATCGCTGGCTTGCTCAATGAGCGCGACCTCGGGTTGCCCGAGTGCTCGCAAGACATCCAGAAACAACTGGGTATCGATCTGGCGGAATGGTCCGCTTTGGCAGAGAATCCCGTATAGTTGTTGCGCACGTATTCCGCCCCTCTCGGCGATCACCGAGAGGATTTGGTGAACTAGGGTCGAAAGGTGCAGGGCCTCGCGTTGCGGCGGTTCGCACCAGCCTTCCAAAAGCAATTCGATCATCGCAATGGCCCGCACCATCCCAAGGCGAAGACGATCCGAAAAATTGCTGGTAGGCGTGAGCTTCGCCTCGACTGTGTATTGCCGAAGGATGGCTGGCTTGCCCGGTCGCCGCCCTGATCGGCCAAGCCTTTGCCTGAGCGACGCGACGCTGAATGGTGCGCCAATCTGGCCGACACAGGTCACATCGCCAATGTCGATTCCCAATTCCAGAGTGGAAGTGCAGATGGCAGTCGTCGGCGCAGTACCATCTTTCAGGCGGCGTTCGACGAAGTCTCGATGCTCGCGCGATAGGCTGGCGTGGTGAGGGTAAAACTCCTGCGGCAGATGTTCCTTTTCGCAAAGTGCGCGCAACCGATCTGAGTAGATTTCAACTGCCTGACGCGCACCGCCAAAGACAAGATTGTCGCTGCCTCTCAGGTGCTCGAATAGGTGCTGCGCAATGGCATCCGTCGCTGAAGGGCCTTCATCGTCCTTGTCACCAGCAACGTAGCCCCGGAGCTGAAGCTGCAATTCGGCTGCCCCACCTTCGGCAATGATTTGTTCGACTTCGCCAGGGCTGTCAGGACGAAGATAAACCTTCGCCAGTTCCATATCTCCGAGTGTGGCCGACAAACCGACCCGGCGAATAGGTCTCTTGAGAGCAATTTCGAGACGCGTGAGAAGCGAACGCATCTGGATGCCACGCTCACTGTCGAGGACCGAATGCAATTCATCGAGAATGACTGCGCGCGTTGCGCCAAACAGCCTCGGAATCTCCAATCCGCGTCGAATGAATAGCGCTTCAAGGGACTCCGGGGTGATAAGCAGCACGCCCCTCGGTCGCTTGGTAGCCTTAGCCTTTACCGATGACGAAACGTCGCCATGCCACGGGGTGATAGGCATGTCTGTATTGCGACAAATGTCTTCAAGTCGCCGCGCCTGATCGGTGATGAGCGCTTTCAGCGGCGCGACATAGAGAACATCAAATCCGGAGTCCTCACTGGGTTCGTCGAGCACCTGCGACAGTAGCGGGAGAAATGCGGCTTCAGTCTTGCCTCCGGCGGTGCTGGCGGCGACAATCAGGTCGCGATTGCCGTCCATAAGCACGTGCGTTGCGCGCGCCTGAATATCGCGCAATTCCTTCCAGCCTTGCTGACGAATCCTTTTCTGGATTGGTCGAGCCAGCTTGTCGAACGCCGTGCTCACAGTCGGAAGCTGGCTAGCTCGTCATTCTCAGGGACAGCGCCAACGCTCTCATCCACGTCGCTCATGTCGTCACCAGAATCCTCCGCCACGTCGAGCTCTTCGATGAGGTCCGACCATTCGACGCCGGGGTTTTGTTCGAGCACCGCCAGAAGATTCACGAATGCCGTGACCGTGTTCCGAGGGGTTCTGAAATAGGCCTCCCCGATCCTGTCCGAACAGTGCGCCATAAACGCTTCCAAGGCGTTGTCTGGCAGGATTGCTTCATCGCCCTGCATAACGGCGCGAATGTTGGCCAGAAGCACGAACAAATCTTCGGGCGTGAGGCTGGCTAGTCGAATGACCGGCCCGGAGAGATCGACCAGTCCGTCACGCGCAAAGGTGTTCTCTGCGAGGCGAGACTGGAGGGCTTCATAGCTGTAGAGGCCGCGCCGCGTATTCATGAGGAATTCCGGCGTTCCTCCCATGAGGAACCCAAGGTTCTCCGCGCTGCCTTGGAGCACGTCGTTCAGAATGCGCAGGATTTGCTCATAGTTGGCGTTGCGTGCTTGCGATGAAGTCAGCTTGTAGAGGTTGACCATCTCGTCAAGGCCAACGAGCAGGCCCTTGTAGCCAGCTTCACAGACAAAGGCCGACATCAGTTTGAGGTGGTCGTAGACGCTGGCGTCATGGACGATAGTGCGAACACCAAGAGCCTTGCGAGCATCCGTTTTGGTTGCAAATTCGCCGCGCAGCCATCTGATCGCCGCCGATTTCAGCTCTTCATCGCCGGTTTCGTGCCCCTCCCAATACCGGCGGATCACCTGCGCGAAGTCGAAGCCTCCAGTCAGTTCTTCAAAATGGGCAAGGCGCTGGCGAATGATGTCATCTGTCGATTGTTCTTGCGCCTCGGCATCGTGCTGGGCCTGGCTGATAAACCGCTCGACAACATTCGACAATGCACCTCCATCTGGCTTGGTACGGGTTGCAAGATTTCGCGCCATCTCCGCGTAGAGGCCCCGTGCTTGCCCGCCGGTCGCGTGGATGCGGCGATCCGGGGCAAGGTCGGCAAACATGACGACCAGCCCCTTTTCGAGCGCGACAAGCCGGATCAGGTTCATGAAGAAGGTCTTGCCGGAGCCATACTCGCCGATGATGAAACGAATGGCTGAACCGCCATCGGCGATCCGGTCCATGTCCTTGACGAGTTCCTCGATCTCACGAGCTCGTCCAACCTGGATGTGCCGAAGCCCCAATTTGGGAACAACACCGGCGCGTAGCGCCTGAGCGATGGCGTCGCGTTCGCGCGGTTTCAGTCTCGACATGAATTAATCCCCCTTCGCCATCTCGGCTCGCAACGTATCGGCTATGTCCGGCGATACGTCATATCCGTCATATTCATCGAGCAAGGCCTCATCGAATTTCTCGAAAGCCCACTCGTTGACTACCTCAAGCGCGCCAGAGGGCATGAGCCCTTGCTTACTGGCGATCTCGTCAAACTCTTCGTCAGTCCAGTGATCGCGCTGGATTATCTGCTCTACAAGCATCGCGTGCTTGGGATCGAGGCCAGCCATTAACGATGGAAGAGCATGTGTTGCGGCGGCCTCGTCGCTCACGTCTTCGTCGGCCGAGAAAATCTCGCCCAGTACGCTTGAAACGCGCTCGGTGTCATTTCGAATAGCGGCAATACGCGCTGCATCGAGCGAACCGGCTTTGGCTTTCGGCTCGTCCGGTATTTGTTCGCCTGGTGCTTCAGCTTCGGCGGCTTTGACGCGAACAGGGCCGTCTGGCACGTCGCCAGCATGGAGGTCGGCGTAAACGAGGCCAGCATCGATCCCCAAAGCCTTGTAGATCTTCTCGATGCAAGCCACTTCTTCAGACTGAATCACGCTGTCAGCGTGGGCAATCGCGACAACTGCCGCGCGCAGGGCTAGATGATGCTCAGCGTCCGCATCTTTCAGCTTGCTGCGCAGCCATGACATGTCTGGCGGAACATCGAGATACCATTCGAGGTTGGCGTGAAGCCGCTTTCTTTCAAGCTCAGTCAGGCCGCTAACAGCATCGATCTTTTCACGGAGTGCCCTGCGTTCGGCTTCCACAATTTTGCTATCGGCATGTGCGACGAAGGTCGCCAGCGCTAGTTCGAACAATTCGGTTCGATAGGCCGGGGATACGTCTTCAAGCTGTTCGACCGGCTCGCCGAGTTCGAAGATCACAACGGGTTCGTCGATCTTCGGTCCGCGCAGCGAGAATCTTGGGTCTGGAGCCATACCGAATCCGATACGGGCGAGTGCATCTGCTGCGCCGGTGAGGTTCCGCTTGCCAAGCTTCTCCGGCGTTTCTCCTTCTAGGCGCGAGATCACATCAAGTGCTGGGACCAACCCGCCTGCGGCTACTTGTTCGCGCGCCCAGTCTTTGAGTTTTTCCAACTCGTCTGATGGGAACAGACTCCAAAGCTCAGCGGGTAGCAGCGCCTGTGCTTCAATGGTCCCCCGACCATCTGGATTTCGTCCAAGATATCGGCTGAACTTGTCGAGTTCATCCATAGCCTCATCTGCGATCTTCTGCGCCTTCTGCATTGGCGACCGCAAATCAGACACGTTGGGGATTTGAGCTTCTCGGCCGCCTTTCGCGCTAAGATTAACCGAGCAGTTGAATTCGCTGGAGGCGGCGCGATACGTCATAGCCAGCATTTTCCGAGGCGCTCGCACTTTCAAGCCATCGGGATGCAGCGCTCCGAACTTAAGCTTGAAGAGTGCTCGGAACTCTTCGTCACAACGCTCGGCAGGCGTGCGGAGGCGGCGTTCTGGATAACACAGCAACCACAGGAGGACCCAATCTGAGTCCAAGGCTTCGCCTTCGGAAATCATGCCTCCGAGGGCGAGCTTCAACAATAGGGGCAAATCCCAGCTGCGATTCTCCAAAATCGCCTGCTTTAGGGTGGGGTCGTCTGTTGAAAAGCCACCCAGTGCCGCCGCGCGGGCGATATTGAGGAATTCACCGAGATACCTTTGTGCGGAATGGTTGTGAGAAAAGAGGATCTTGAGGCGCTCAACCTCCGCTACGATTTCCTGCTTCTCATCCTCAGATGGCTGTTCGACCAGATACCGCCGCTCCAAGCCATAAAAGAACAGGAACATGTAGCCGGGGTCGATCGTCCCGTCTTGTCGCCCATCCGCAAGCCAATTTAGATAGGTGGCTCGGCAAACAGCCGGGATGTTCGAATAGCCCGGCCAATATGACATGTTAACGCCATTCCTGTCCGATCCAACCTGCGCGACGGACAACGATGGATCGATGTAGGCTCGACAGCTCTCGCCATAATGGGTTGAGCCGATGCGAGGCGGTTTGCCGACATAGACCATCCCATCGATCGTGCGACCTGCAATGGTGACGGATTGCCCTTTGCGCACCCAACCTTGGTGATGGCCTTGCGATCTCTCCGATGAACCTTGCTTTGGCCTCTTTGCTTCAGGCGAAAGCTTCTCTTCTTGGTCCGACCGACGCTGTAGTTCTGCAGATCGGGGCACTGCTTCCGCTGCAATTTGTGCCACGTTTCCGAGGTGGGGATCAAACTGAGCTAGCTGATCCGGTCTCGAATTCGTAGACGCTCTAACTTCGCGCGAAAATGGGGGAGATTGCAGCTTTTCAGGGGCGGTCGTCTCAGCAACTCGCGCGCTTCGACGCTTTTCGTACCACCAGACAAAAGCAATCGGCGCGAGGAGTGCGAACAATGCTTCAAGCGCATCGGGTAGACTGTCCAATGCAATTGCCGCGATTATTACGCAAACAAAGAAAGAGGCGACGTAAAGCCCGATAATGCGGATGATTTTCCAGACAATCGACATGCGCACTGCCTGCCATTTTGCGGATGAGAGGTCACGCTGATTTTCGCCAAGCGCATATTCGGTCAGCCGAGAAGTACTTTCTCCAGAACCTCGATCAGCTCTTTCCGCTTCTCAGACAGCATCTTTTCCAGATTCCGCTGCTTCCACAAGACTGCTGGCAAGTGCCTTGCTTCCGGTATGCCGAGAAGTTCCCAATTCGGGTCACCGCGCTTGAAGCCGATCAGGAACTGGTGGTGCGCGTCTGGCATCTCGCCAACCATTGTGGCGACGAGTGCCTCGCGGGTAGCCTCTAGATCGGCAAGCTCGACATTCTCTTGCGTCATGCCGACAAATCCGCGCTCAAATTCCTCCGCCAGCGGTTTGTGGGTCGGAGCGAGCACCTCGGCCATCGGGCGATTGTGGCTGATGAGGTAGACGAGGAATGCGCGCCGCAGTTCGTCACTTATTTCTTCGTTCGCCAGCAGGTCTCGCACGTCGAACAGGTCACGCGGGTGCTGGCGGTCCAGCGCCGCCACGATCTTTCCCGCATAAAGGTCGGGGAAGGAAACAACCTGCATTTCGGCGAAACCGAACGTGTCTTCGACTGCGGGAACGACGCTCATGACCACGGGGTCGTAGACGGTGCCACGCAAGACAGGCGTGACTTCGATCTTGATCTGCACACCTTCAGAGCGGACGATGAGCTTGGTGATGATGTTATCGCCTGCTGAACGTGATGGAGCGACCGCCGCGCCCGGTATCCCGCCTTCGATCCGCTCCTTGATCCGCACCATCGCCGCGTCGATAGCGGCGAGTGATGAAGCGCGATCCTCGACCGGCAAGTAGGTCAGGTCGATGTCAACCGAGAGGCGCGGCAAGTCGCGCACGAAGAGGTTGATCGCCGTGCCGCCCTTGAGCGCGAAACACTGCTCTTGCGCCACGAACGGTATGGTGCGGATCAGGAGGGCAACCTGCTGCCGATAAGCGTCCTGGAAGGCCATTTCCTATTGCCCTCCAAGATCGGCGGGCACCGTGATGTCGTATTGCGGATCGAGCTTACCCCCCTTCACCAGAACCCGTTTTCCGGAACCTAAATCGATCTTGGCCAAGTCGAGTTTCGATCGCCAAGCATGGCGGTGCCGGTCGGCAAAGAACAGGAACAGCCGCTTCACCTTGACGCTGGAGCAGGCTTCGAGAAGAGTTTGCAGGCGACGAGGGCTGAGATCGCTCAAGCCTTCCATTAAGGCATCGACCTGATGAAAGCTCTCATGCCTGGGCAGTTCGTCGAGCAATTCGAGAACGGCGCGCTCCTTGCTCGAATAGCGAACAGGCAATTGCACGCCAGCGGCACTATACATGGTAGGGCTTGGCAATGGCGGCGTGTCGGCATCTGTCGGAAACAGGCGCAAGCTGTTGTGCCATGCGAATGTCACTTCGAGCGGCAAATCACCCAGCCAGGTTGGCGGTCGTGTCGGTCCGTATAGGTGAACTGTCTGGACGTTTGCTGAAAGGTAGTGGGCATAGCCTTGCTGTTCGAGCGCGGTGCGACCGCCAACGGTCAGTGGAAGGTCAAGCATGGTCTGGAGCGAGATTACGACCTGCTGCCAGGTCATAGGCCCGCGTGAACGGCGATAGACCCGTCGCGCTGGGCTATCCAGCCAGCCGGAACTTACATACTGGCTACGCAGCGCGGACGAATAGCCATTGGCCTCCAGCCAGGCGGCATCGACCAGAAGTCCTTCCGGGAGCTCCTGCTGGAGTTGGTTTAGCTTGCTGTCCAAACGCGTAGCCATGCTTAGTGTTTTGCCACTTGTGTAAACTCGTGTCCAGTTTGAAATAACCTCAAAAGACTAAGCTTAACTTAGCGTTCTGGCAAAGAATCAAACCGCCTAACCAAGCCGACTGCGCGAAAGAAGACATGATTCGTGCGCGAAATCCGGCAACGCTGGCGCGGAAATCCGTCGCTGCCGTCGCAAATTCGCGCGTGCCAGCCGTAAATTCGCGTCGAACGAAAAAAATCTCAAAACCAAGGGCAACGGAGCGGTTTGTCCGTAAAGGTCTCGAACCGTCCATAGTCGGTTCAAATCGTGCAAATCGTTGAAGAATTGCCCGAATTCCAACTGAACCGGGCGCTTGCGCCTTTCAGAAAAAGTTCTCATTATGTTCCGGAGAGGGGCTGCCGATACCAAAGAGAGAATGCCCCATGTCGAATACCGAACGCATCATCCGCCTCAAGACCGTGCTCGACCGCACCGGCCTTTCCCGCTCCACCATTTATCGTAAGATCGCAGAGGGCACGTTTCCGTCGCAGGTCAAGATCAGCATCCACGGCGCGGGCTGGCACGAGTCTGCCATCAATCGCTGGATTGCCGATCCCGCTCACTATCGTGAAGAGGAACCAGCAGAATGAGCGGCCATCAAACCGTCGAGCCGATCTGCGTCCGGATCAATGACGCTGCCCTTATGATCGGCGTAGGGCGCACGAAGCTCTATGAGCTGATTGCGACGGGCGAACTCGAAACCGTGAAGATCGGCAAGGCAACGCGCGTCATTACCTCCAGTTTGCATGACCTGGTCAAAAGGCAGCGCGCTTCGAACTGAGCCGCCTGAGCAAGAACGTGGCTCTAAAACTTTCCTCCGGTTTGGATCGCAGCATCCCTCACCTGTGCAGCATAGCGCACAAGGGATGATCCGAGCGTCAAACCTTGTATGGAAACATGGGACATCTCCGGTCTGCCAATCACCGAAGTTAACGCCTTTGTGACCTGCCCCATCAGGGTGGTCCAACGGTTAAGTTAGAGTTCCGGCGGTTATGGTCGCCCTGCTGGGCGGCCTGAAGCGTAGCGTAAGGTAGTCTAGCAGGGCGATGCAAGATCGTTTGTGGTGCGGGCGGCTTGTATCCGAGCGATGAGTGCGGCCGGATGGTGTTGTAGTGGATGCGCCAGCGCTCGATCAGGATGACCGCTTCCTTGAGGGTGTAGAAGATCTCGCCGTTGAGCAGTTCATCCCTGAGCTTGCCGTTGAAGCTTTCATTGTAACCGTTCTCCCATGGTGATCCTGGCTCGATGTAGAGCGTCTTCACGCCGATCCGACCAAGCCAGTCGCGCACGGCGTGTGCGGTAAACTCAGCCCCATTGTCCGAGCGGATGTGATCGGGCGGACCGTGCCGCTGGAACAGCTCAGTGAGCACCGCCAGCACGTCATCGCTCTTCAACTTGCGTTGGACATGGATCGCCAGGCACTGCCTCGTGTGCTCATCGATCACCGTCAGCATGCGGAACACCTTTCCGTCACGCGTGCGATCCATGACGAAGTCATAGCTCCAGACGTGACCAGGATCCTTCGCGAGCCGGCCCGTAAGTCTGCGGATCTATCCCGACCGTATTGTCATCGCCGCCGAAGGGCAGGTGCTATGCGAACATCGGCGGCTTATCACGCGGGCGCATCATCTGCGGGGCCAGACAGTCTATACTGGCGGCATTATCTCGCAGTAATCCAGCGCAAGCCCGGAGCCCTGCGCAACGGCGCCCCCTTTACCGGGATGCCCGATGCCTTCCGCCAGTTGCAGTCACACCTTCTCAGCACCCCGGCGGCGACAGGGAGATGGTCGATATCCTCTCGCTGTTTCTGCATCCCGATGAGCAGGCGGTGCTATGTGCGGTCGAGCTGGCGCTGGAAGCCGGCGTTCCCACCAAGACCATATCGTCAACCTGCTGCATCGGCTGATCGATGATAAGCCGAGCAGTGTCGAGGTGATCGATGCCCCGCAGGCGCTCAGCCTGAACCGCGAGCCAAAGGCCAATGTGGCACGATACGATACCCTGCGCGGAAAGGATCTTCGCCTTGCGTCATGATCCTGCCAGCGCGGCTGTGGTGGTCATGCTGCGTGGCCTGAAGATGTACGGCATGGCGCAGGCTGCCGACGACCTGATCGAGCAGGGAGCCCCAGCCTTCGGTACGGCGGTTCCGATCCTTTCCCAGCTGCTCAAGGCCGAGGTAGCCGAACGCGAGGTTCGCTCGATCGCCTACCAGATGAAGGCCGCCCGCTTCCCGGCCTACGTGGATCTGGCCACCTTCGATTTTGCGTCCAGCGAAGCGAACGAGGCCATGATCCGCCAGCTCCATCGCGGCGAGTTTATCGATGGCGCCCACAACGTCGTTCTGATCGGTGGCCCGAGCACCGGCAAGACCCATATCGCCACTGCGCTGGGAGATTAGGCAGTCGAGCACCACCGCAAAAAGGTGCGCTTCTCTTCCACGGTCGATCTGGTAAACGCGCTGGAGCAGGAAAAAGTGATGAACAAGGCTGGCCAGCTTGCCGAGCGGCTTCTGCGGCTCGACCTCGTGATCCTCGACGAGCTTGGATATCTGCCGTTCAGCCCGTCAGGCGGGCATTGCTGTTCCACCTGCTCAGCAAACTCTACGAGCGCACCAGCGTCGTCATCACGACCAACCTGAGCTTCTCGGAATGGGCCAGCGTGTTCGGCGATGCCAAGATGACCACTGCATTGCTCGACCGACTGACCCCATCACTGCCACATCTTCGAAACCGGCAATAACAGCTTCCGCTTCAAGGCATCCGCTGTCAAGAGCAAACAGAAAAAGGAGACCACACAACACTAGACCAAATCCGAAGCCGGGAGAAAATAACCCTCCCGCAACCCGGGTCACATCTCAGCGAAAATCAACAGGCGCAGATCGAGGCCTTCGTTGAGCATTACAATCACCAGCGCTACCATGAGAGCCTGAGCAACGTGACGCCCGCAGACGCCTACTTCGGCAGAGCTCCAGCCATCATCCAACAACGAGAAAGGATCAAACGCAAGACCATCGCACATCGGCGCTTGCAGCACCGCAAGCTTGCCGCCTAACATCAACCCCAGACAAGGCCGACGCTTCGCTAATTTACGCCGCGAATTGTGCCAGATGTTCTGACGACTGACTTGGTTGGGGTGTTTTGTTCACGCGAACCTCTGGGCGCAGCCGTAGATTTATGGCTGATTGAGCTTGCCTGATGGTATCATGAGTGCATTGCCGGTATGACATCCTTGCAATATCCCGCCTCTATCTCGCGAGCAATAGCGGTTTCCTGCTCCGCTCTGTTCGTCCGTTTCCGTGTCAAGACTGAAAAGACCACTAAATGATGCATCACCTAGACCAAAAAGCGATACGAAAGGCCGATAATGGCACGTCAAAATCTCGCCTGTGATAGTGAGCCCAACCTCCGCCGTGAACAGCTCTTACAGGCGGCGGCGCTGCTCTTCCAGAAAAATGGATATCAGGGCGCTACAGTGAGACAGATTGCAGATGCTACGGGCCTGACCTCCGGCAGCATCTTTTACTACTTTAAAAGTAAAGAAGACTTGCTCGAAGAAATAATTTCGCAGGCGATGAAGTCTGGACTGCAAATTGTTCACGAACATCTTTCAACCGCAACGGGCCCCTTGTCTAGATTCCAGGCTCTCGCCCTTGCGCACCTTACGGCTATAATGGGACCGTTGGGTTCAGCTCATGAGGTCTCCTTTCGAGATTGGAAATTGCTTTCTCCCGATGCAAGGGACCGATTGCGCACAGTCAACCAACAGTATCGCGAGGTGTGGATGCAGGTTCTGAACGAACTCAAATCAAATCAGTACCTGCTCAGCGATCCAGAGCGTTGTCGGCTTTACATGCTTGCTGCACTGAATTGGGGCCCCGCCCGAAAAAACCTCACAGAATCTTCTCAACTTGCAAGTGCCGCCAACCTCTTCTGTTCAATTGCGCTCAATCTAGATGAAGAAGAGTTTCATAAACTTTGTGCTGCGGAGAAGAGCGGCGACAAGCCGAAAGACGTAGATTGATGTAGAAATAAGAGGGTCTTACTGTTTTTGCGCTACAGATCTAGCGCGGACCCATGCATCCTTCAGCGAGGCTGACATGATCCGCAATTTTTCCAATCTGCATCCTTGCACAAGAGAATGACCCTGCCTGGAACCGGGCCCCACGCTCAAGCGCTGGTAGAGGGTCCAGGACCGGGCTGGCGCATTCATTCCATCTTGACCGTCGACGATTGAAGCCATCGCCTTCTATCCCGATCCGCGCTCAACAAGACGCTCGCCAATTTCTCACGCAAGAAATTCAAGAAAAGGGTGACAAGGCCTTCGCCTTCTCGCGAAGTTCGTATTTCTGGATCTTTCCTGTGGCTGTCTTGGGAAGCTCTTGAAGAGTGACGCGGGTCGGGCATTTGAAATGAGCGAGATGGTCTCGACAAAAGGCAATAATCTCGTCGGGGTCAGCGCTTTTGTTTGCGACAGTTTCGATGAAAGCGTGTGGCGTTTCCCCCCACTTTTCATGGGGGGCGGCCACTACCGCTGCTGCGGAAACAGCGGGATGTTTATATAGAACTTCTTCTATCTCAATGCTGGAGATATTCTCTCCGCCGGATATAATGATATCTTTGGAACGATCTTTGATCTCTACGTAGCCGCCGGGGTACCAGACGGCCAGATCGCCGCTGTGGAAATAGCCGCCAGAGAGCGCTTCCCGTGTTGCTTCGGGGTTTTTATAGTAACCAGTCATTACCACGTTACCTCGGAACATGACTTCCCCGATCGTCACGCCATCTTGTGGAACCGGCAGCATTGTCTCGGGATTTATTACAGCTATCTCTTCCACAACTGGGTAGCCGACGCCTTGACGCGCCATCAGCGTGGCCTGCTCGTCTTGAGATAACGCATCCCACTCCGGGTGCCATTCACAGACAGCACAGGGTCCGTAGACTTCAGTCAACCCGTATGTATGTGTGATATCGAAGCCGGTCGCACTGGCCTTGGCCAACAAGGACGAGGGGGGCGCAGCACCCGCCGTCATAATGGAGAGGGGTGCCCGCTCAGTGGTGATTGCGTTGGCGGCATCGACCAGCATTCTCACTACGATCGGCGCCCCGCACAAATGTGTAACCTTGTGCTTCTCAATCAAATCGAGAAGCGCGTTGGGATCGACCCCGCGAACGCAAACATTCACTCCCGCCTGCAATGCGATTGTCCAGGGAAAGCACCAGCCATTGCAATGAAACAGGGGAAGGGACCAGAGGTAAACGCAGAACCGTGGCAACCCCCACGAAAGCGAGTTGCCTATTGCGTTCAGATAAGCCCCGCGATGATGAAGTAAAACGCCTTTGGGATCACCGGTTGTGCCAGAGGTATAGTTAAGAGCGATCGGATCAAGTTCGTTCAGATTGGGCGCTGGAAGATCGGTGATCGCCTCGCTCAGGAATTCCTCGTAGGATAATTGCGCAAAAGTAGGTTTGCTGCCGCTCGCCGCGTCCTCAATGTCGATCACCAGAAGGTTGCGTGTGCAATTGGAAATCGCTTCACCGGCAACCTTTGCATAGTGCCGGTCGACGAGGAAGACTCGCGTTTCTGCATGCTCAAGAATGAAAGCAATTGCATCGGGGTCAAGACGCGTGTTGATCGCATTGATGACACCCCCCGCCATAGGAATTCCGAAACTGGCCTCCAGCGCAGCGGGAATATTATCTGCCAAAATCGAAACTTTCTCGCCGCTTTTAACGCCTCTTCCGGCCAGAGCTCCAGCCAGATTGTAGCAGCGGTTTGCGAATTGCGCCCAGGTCCAGCTACGCTCCTCAAAGATCACAGCCACATGATGACCAAAGACTTGTGCGGTGCGCTGTAGAAAGCTCAACGGCGTCAACGGTGAATAATTGGCCTGGTGACCGATATTCTCTGGATTCCCGCTACCCTTCGTCATTCCGATCTCCCTAAAAATCGAATATAGTGATATTTTTCGCAAAAATTGCCGATCTGAATATACATGTCAACGGCGGAGCAAAAGTCGGCCATTCGGCGGCGTAAAACCAGGCCATCGTGTTACATGCCGGGGGGAGTGGCG
>NZ_JAHCBF010000040.1 GCF_018398395.1 Croceicoccus gelatinilyticus
TGAGAACGGCGGAGCAATATTCGACCACGGTAGCGGCGGGATAGTCCTGCTGCGGGCGGCGTAAAAGTCGTCCACCTTGAAGCCTTTCTGCCGAGTCAGGGAGGTGTGGGGATCTACAGCGTGGAACTTTATCTTCAGGTCCGTCTGGCTTGCGCGGATGGCATGAGCCAACGGGCGGCGGCGAAGCGTTTCAATGTGTCGCGCGAAACGGTACGCAAGATGCTGTCGTTTTCATCGCCGCCGGGTTACCGGCGCCAGTCCGTACCGCAGCGCCCGAAGCTGGACGGGTTTGTGGCGATCATTGATGGATGGCTTGAGGGTGACCGCAGTGTCCCGCGCAAGCAACGCCATACGGCGAAGCGGGTATTCGACCGTTTGCGCACCGAGCATGGTTTCACCGGCGGCTATACGATCATCAAGGATTACATCCGGGAGCGCGAACAGCGCAGCCGGGAGATGTTCGTGCCGCTGGCGCACCCTGCGGGAGATGCGCAGGCCGATTTCGGGGAAGCGCTGGTGGAGATCGGCGGGGTGGAGCAGAAGGCCTACTTCTTCGCGCTCGATCTGCCGCACAGTGATGCCTGCTATGTGCGGGCCTATCCGGCGGCGGTGGCGGAGGCCTGGGTGGACGGACACGTGCATGCCTTCGCGTTTTTCGGCGCGGTACCGCGCTCGATCGTCTATGACAACGATCGCTGCCTTGTGACGAAGATCCTGCCCGACGGCACGCGGCAGCGTGCCACGCTGTTCAGCGCTTTCCTGTCACATTACGTGATCCGCGACCGCTATGCTCGCCCGGGCAAGGGGAACGAGAAAGGCAATGTGGAGGGGCTGGTAGGCTATTGCCGGCGCAACTTCATGGTGCCGATCCCGAAGTTCCCGACCTGGGAGGCGTTCAACCTGTGGCTGGAGGAGCAATGCCGCAAGCGCCAGCAGGACAAGGTGCGCGGGCAGAGCGAGACGATCGGTGAGCGGCTGCAGCGCGATCTCGCGGCCATGCAGCCTCTGCCCGCTACACCCTTCGAGGCCTGCGATCAGAAAGGCGGGAGGGTCTCCTCGCAATCCCTGGTGCGCTACAGGACCAACGATTATTCGGTTCCGGTGGCCTGGGGCCATCAGGAGGTCTGGATCAGGGCCTATGTCGATGAGGTGGTGATCGGCTGCCGCAGCGAAGTCATCGCCCGTCATCCTCGTTGCTATGCCCGCGAGGAGGTTGTCTTCGACCCGCTCCATTATCTCCCGCTGATCGAGCAGAAGATCAACGCATTCGACCAGGCTGCGCCTTTGCAGGGCTGGGACCTGCCCGAAGCGTTCACGACACTGCAGCGGTTGATGGAAGGGCGCATGCACAAACATGGCAGGCGCGAATATGTGCAGGTACTGCGCCTGCTGG
>NZ_JAHCBF010000041.1 GCF_018398395.1 Croceicoccus gelatinilyticus
CGCCAAAGCGCGATTTTGCCCACTCAAAGCGCCATGCAGCTCGCAGAAACCGCTCGTGCTCGTCGCGCCTGATCGGCCATTTCCCTCTGCGGTCGAACTGGTGCTGGCCGCGCACGCGCCGCTCGTCGATGTCCGCGGCGCGAGTGCGCTCGCGCTCGAGGCCGCCGTGGCGGCGATGGCGCCGGCGACCAAGGCGGCGCTGACCGCCGACCTCAAATGCTATTTCCACTGGTGCAAGACGCGCCGGCCGGCGGTGACGGCCATCCCCGCCGCGCCCGAAGCGCTCGTCCACTACCTGCGCTGGCTCGCGCAGGGCTCGGAAACACGCGCGCCCATGAAACCCGCGACGCTCGCTCGCCGGATCGCCTCTATCGCGCGCATCCACCGGATTCTCGGGCAGGGCGATACTGCGCCGCTCCCGACCCAGGCCGGGATGGTGCGCGATACGCTCAAGGGCATCCGCCGCGACAAACGTCAGCGTCAACGCCAAGCGGCGCCGCTGCGCTACGGCGCGGCGATGGCCGAAGGCCAGGCGGCGCCCCAAGGGGTGACGGTCGAGGCGCTGCTTGCCGCCTGCGGCAGCGACCTGGCGTCCTTGCGCGACGCGGCGCTGATCAGCCTCGCCTACGATGCGGGCCTGCGTGTCTCCGAGCTGGTCGGAACCTGCGTTACCGATTTTTCCCCGGTCGCCGACGGCAGCGGCCGGCTCGATATCGCCCACTCGAAGACCGACCAGGACGGGGCAGGGGCCACGGCCTGGCTGTCGCCCGAGACCATGGCGCGGCTGTCGGCCTGGCTGCTGGCCAGCGGCACGACGGAGGGTCCGGTGTTCCGGCGGATCAACCTGCTGACCACAAGGGGGGCGGGCGAGGGCCAGCAGCTCGTGCGGCACTTCATCGGCGCCAAGCCGCTGACGCGCCAAGGGGTAGTCCAGATCCTGCGCCGCCGCGTGCTCGCAGCGATAGACCTCGGCCATGTCGAACTCGAGCCGGGCCGGGAAGGCGAGGTAGTCCGGTCGCTAAGCGCGCACTCGTTCCGCGTCGGGCTGACCCAGGACCTGTTCGCAGCCGGTGAGGATGGCGCGGGGATCGCTTTGGCGCTGCGCTGGTCGTCGCAGGCAACCGCGCTACGCTATGCGCGCGAGCTCGCTGTGGGCAGCAATGCCGCAGCGCGCGTCCTCGGCAAGCTGCGCGGCGGCGGTGATCGATCGGCAGGCTAGTCGCAGCCTGCAATGAAACGCCGCCGCATGGTCATCAATTATGGCGCAGCAACGGCTCGGCCGGATGCCGGGGTGTCGTCAATTTTGGCAGCCGACA
>NZ_JAHCBF010000042.1 GCF_018398395.1 Croceicoccus gelatinilyticus
CCCTACGGTCTTCTTCTCCGCCATCGCTCTCGCCGCCACCGTCATATTCTGGCTCTGATCAATGAGTCCTGAGCCTAGGCTGATCGCTTTGGGGTCGGCCAGGGATGTTTGCCGTGGAGAGCTATGCCGCCGTTCGGCGCTTCGTGTTTATTGAGGGTCACAGTCGCCGCGAGGCGGCACGGGTGTTCGGGTTGAACCGCGAGACGGTCGCCAAGATGTGTCGTTTCTCGCTGCCGCCGGGCTACACGCGAACGAAGCCGGCGGAGAAGCCGAAGCTGGGTCCGCTGCTGCCGGTCATCGACGCCATTTTGGAAGCGGATCGGACGGCGCCGGCAAAGCAGCGGCACACCGCCAAGCGGATATTCGAGCGACTACGCGACGAGCACGGCTTCGCCGGCGGATATACGGTGGTGAAGGACTATGTCCGGATCGGACGGGCCCGCGGGCGTGAGACGTTCGTACCGCTGTCGCATCCGCCGGGCCATGCGCAGGTCGATTTTGGCGAGGCGGTCGGGGTGATCGGCGGTGTGCGCCAGAAGATCCACTTCCTGTGCATGGATCTGCCGCAGTCGGACGCGTGCTTCGTGAAGGCCTATCCGCGCGAGACGACCGAGGCGTTCCTGGATGGGCATGTATCGGCGTTCGCCTTCTTCGGCGGCGTGCCGCTATCGATCCTGTACGACAATACGACGATCGCCGTGGCGAAGATCTGCGGCGACGGGAAGCGCGAGCGGACCCGGGCCTTTACCGAACTGGTCAGCCATTATCTGTTCCGCGACCGCTTCGGTCGGCCGGGCAAGGGTAACGACAAGGGGAAGGTCGAGGGACTGGTGAAGTTCTCGCGTGCCAACTTCATGGTGCCGATCCCAATCGCTGCGAGCTTTGACGAGTTGAACGCCATGCTCGCCGGCCGCTGCCGGGCTCGCCAGGCCGAGCGTGCTGGCCGACACGTGGAGACGATCGGCGAACGGCTGGTGGCTGATAGCGCAGCGCTACGGGCGTTGCCGGCGGTACCGCTGGAGCCGTGCGAGAAGCGGGCGGCGCGGGTCTCGTCGATGGCGCTCGTGCGTTACCGGACGAACGACTACTCGGTGCCGACCGCCTACGGCTTCTGTTCCCCGTCAGCACCAATGGCACAGATTTGAGGTTGTGATTTAAGGAGGATTTGGGCTTCGTCGTAGTGATGAAG
>NZ_JAHCBF010000043.1 GCF_018398395.1 Croceicoccus gelatinilyticus
ATACCGAAGTGCGCTGAGGATGACTCACTTCGGGGGATTCCCAAGGGGCCGGAAATCTGATTCGACGTTGCAAGCTATTGGAGGCTTGCGATGGCGGCGGCGATTGTTGTTCGAGCAGATTACACATCCTTGGAATTGCGCCGGTTTGCCCGGCGTTGCAGTGATGCGGACCAAGTCAGGCGGCTCATGGCGGTGGCCTTGATTCTGGACGGTGGGAGCCGGAGCGAGGCAGCCAAGATGGCCGGTGTAACCCTGCAGATCGTGCGAGATTGGGTGCTGCGGTTCAACGATGGCGGTCCCGACGGCCTGGCGACACGCAAGGCGCCGGGGCGCGCCTCGATCCTGAACGATGCACAGCGCGCCCGGCTTGCCGAGATGGTCGAGACCGGTCCGATCCCGGCGGCACATGGCGTGGTGCGCTGGCGGCTGTGCGATCTGGCCCAATGGCTATGGGACGAGTTCCAGCTATCGATCACACGCCACACCCTCGGGCGCGAACTTCGCGCAATGGGCTACCGCAAGCTCTCGGCACGGCCCCGCCATCGCGGCCAGAAGCCGGACGACATTGCCATTTTTAAAAAGAGTTTGCTGCCCGCCTGGCGCAAATCAGACGCAACCTCCCGAAAGGAACGCCTGTAGAGCTGTGGTGGCAGGATGAAGCCCGTATCGGTCAGCAGACCAAGCTCACGCGGCGCTGGGCGAAGCGCGGCACGAGACCGTCGGCGCCCAAGGATCAGCGGCGGTCTTCAGCCTGGCTCTTCGGCGCGATCTGTCCCGCTGAAGGCAAGGCTGCCGGCATCGTCATGCCCCGGTGCAACAGCGAAGCGATGAGTATGCATCTGGAGGAAATCGCCTTCCATATCGCGCCGGGCGCCCACGCCGTACTGATCCTCGACCAGGCTGGATGGCACGGATCGGCCGAACTGATCGTTCCGGCCAACATCACGCTGATGCCGCTGCCGCCACGATGCCCTGAACTGAACCCGGTCGAGAACCTGTGGCAGTTCATGCGCGACAACTGGCTATCGAACCGCATCTACAAATCCTACGACGACATCGTCGATCACTGCTGCTTCGCCTGGAACCGGCTCGTCGATCAGCCGTGGCGCATCATGTCCATCGGACTGCGCCAATGGGCGCATGGGTCGTGATTAATGCGCCTTGGTAT
>NZ_JAHCBF010000004.1 GCF_018398395.1 Croceicoccus gelatinilyticus
ACAGGTCGTTCATGATCAATCTCCTCCCGGAGCCTGAATCACATCGCCTCTCGCCAATCAATGGGTCCTGAGCCTAGAAACCGAAGCGGCCGAAGCGGCTCCGATGGCGGTCGACGGACAGCCGGTTGCCGGTGACTATACCGTGACCGCTGCAGACGGTTCGACCATGTCGGTCACGCTGACCGAAGACGGCAAGGCGACATATACCAACGCTGACGGCGAAGTATCGACCGGCACCTACACTGGCGGCACGGCAGAAGAGCCCTATTGCGTCACTTCCGACGAAAGCGGGAATCAGGCCTGCTATGCACAGTCAATGGTAGACGGCGTCTGGACTTCGACTGCGGTCGACGATCCTGAAAGCGTCGGCACGGTGACGCGCGTCGTCGCCGAATAAGCCGGGCTGACAAGTGCGGCAGGGGGGGCGTTGAAAGCTGATCTAGCCCCCCTGCAAAGCATTCTGGCTGGCATACTGTGGGCCATGCGCGCATCTGCCTTGCATGGCCAATGCTGCAACCACTCCCGGACGGGTCTTTCTCGTCGGCGCAGGACCGGGTGATCCGGACCTGCTGACGCTGCGCGCTGCGCGGCTGCTTACCTCGGCAAGGCTCGTCGTTCACGACGGGCTGGTCGAACCCGCGATCCTTGCCATGGCGCACCCGCATGCCAAGCTGGTCTCGGTCGCCAAGCGCCGCGCGCACCACACCATGCCGCAGGAAGACATCTGCGCCCTGCTGGTCCGCGAAGCGCTGGCCGGTAACGACGTCGTGCGCCTGAAAGGCGGCGATCCGCTGGTCTTCGGACGCGGCGGCGAAGAGGCAGAGGCCTGCCGCGCCGCTGGCGTTCCGGTCGAAATCGTCCCCGGCATTTCCGCCGCCAACGCCGCCGGTGCCGCCGCGCAGATCGCCCTCACTCACCGCGACCATGCCAGCGTCGTCAGCTTCGTCGCGGGCCAGTGCAAGGGCCTGTCGGATCAGGACTGGTCGGGCCTTGCAGGGGTCGGCCGCACGCTCGTCATCTACATGGGCGTGAAGACCGCGCCGCAGATCGCGGACAAGCTGATGGCCGACGGCCTTGCCCCCGAAATGGCCGTTGCCGTCATCGAAAACGCCGCGCGCCCCGAGATGCGGGTGCTGCGCGGCCTTCTCGCCGGTCTGCCCGATCTGGTCGAGGACAATCGGGTGAAGAGCCCGGCGCTTATCGTCATCGGCGAAGTCACGCGTGAACGTGACGACGCACTCGCCGCCCTTGCTGTGGAAGCCAACAAATGAAGATCCTGACCGGAAACGACCTCAAGACCGGCGACGTGACCTGGTGGGACGGCCAGGGCTGGTCGCGCCACGTCAACGATGCCGTCGATGTCGGCGAAAAGGCCGACGAGATCGCCGCGCGCGAGGAAGCTTCGCGCAATGTCGTTGGCGCCTACGCCATCGACGCGGCAACGGACGAAAACGGCGTGCGCCCCGCGCACATCAAGGAACGCATCCGCGCCCTTGGCCCGACGGTCCGCCCCGACCTGACCCTCAAACCTGCCGACCCCGAAGCCGGCAACTGGGTGATCTGAGATGTACAAGTACGACAACTACGACCAGCAGATGGTCGATGCCCGCGTCGAGGAATTCCGCGACCAGACCCGTCGCCGCCTGTCGGGCGAGCTTTCGGAAGAGAAGTTCCGCCCGCTGCGCCTGATGAACGGCCTCTACCTGCAGCTTCACGCCTATATGCTGCGCGTCGCCGTGCCCTATGGCACGCTGTCGGGTGCGCAGATGAAAGTGCTGGGCGACATCGCGGACAAGTACGACCGCGGCTACGGCCACTTCACCACGCGCCAGAACATCCAGTACAACTGGATCAAGCTGGAAGAAGCGCCCGATCTCCTGGCTGATCTCGCCAAGGTCGAGATGCACGCCATTCAGACCAGCGGCAATTGCATCCGCAACATCAGTTCCGATCACTTCGCCGGTGCCGCCGCCGACGAACTGGTCGACCCGCGCCCCTATGCCGAACTGCTGCGCCAGTGGTCGAGCTTCCACCCCGAATTCAGCTACCTTCCGCGCAAGTTCAAGATCGCCGTGATCGCATCGGATACCGACCGCGCGGCCATGCGCCTGCACGACATCGGCATCCAGATCGTGAAGAATGAAGCAGGCGAAATCGGCGCTGCATTCTACGTCGGTGGCGGCATGGGCCGCACCCCAATGGTCGCGCCCTGCATCAACGAATTCGTGCCGATCGACCAGCTGGTGACGTATTCGGAGGCGTGCCTGCGCGTCTACAACCGCCACGGTCGCCGCGACAACAAGTACAAGGCTCGCATCAAGATCCTCGTCCACGAAATGGGCAAGGATGAATACACGCGTCAGGTCGAGGAAGAGTTCGCCCACCTGCTTACGCAGGGCATCGAGCCTCCGCTCGCAGAGCTTGAGCGGATCAAGCCCTACTTTGCCGACCCCGCCTTCAAGGCCGGCCTGTCGGACGAGATCGACCGTACCGACCCCGACTTCGCGCTCTGGGTCGATCGCAACACTGTTGCGCACAAGGCCCCCGGCTATGTCAGCGCGGTCATTTCGCTGAAGCCCGTCGGCGGTATCCCCGGTGACGCCAGCGCGGACCAGATCCGCCTGATGGGCGAGCTTGCGACCGACTATTCGTTCGACGAATGCCGCGTCACACACACGCAGAACATCGTCTTGCCGCACGTCGAAAAGGCGCGCCTCAAGGACCTGTTCGACGTGCTCGACGCGAATGGCCTGTCCTCACCCAATCTCGACACGATCGAGGACATCATTGCCTGCCCCGGCCTTGATTACTGCACGCTGGCCAATGCGCGCTCGATCCCTGTCGCACAGAAGATTTCGGAGCGTTTCTCGGGCAACGGCAAGACCGCCGAACTGGGCGAGTTGAAGCTGAAGATTTCCGGCTGCATCAACGCCTGCGGCCACCATCACGCGGGCCACATCGGCATCCTTGGCGTCGACCGCAAGGGCGTGGAGAACTACCAGCTCCTCCTCGGCGGAAGCGAGGCGGAGGACACTTCGCTCGGCAAGATCACCGGCCCCGGTTTCGACGAGGACGGCATCGTCGACGCGGTCGAGAAGGCCGCCGACGTCTACATCGCCAATCGCGAGGATGGCGAACGCTTCCTCGATACCTATCGCCGTATCGGCATGGATCCGTTCAAGGAGGCGATCTATGGTTGAGTTTCTCCGTTTCCGCGACGACGAAGTATCGGAAAGCCCCGCCGTCACCGTCGATGCTTTCGGCGACCAGTCGAACGCCGGCGCCGTCCGCATCGAACCGGGCGACGACGCACGCGAACTGCTGCCCCACCTTGCCCACATCGCCCGCGTGGAAGTGAACTTCCCCGTGTTCGGCGACGGGCGCGGCTATTCGGCGGCACGGATCCTGCGCGAGGCCGGTTACGAAGGTGAAATCCGCGCCGTCGGCGATGTCGCGGTGGATCAGATCGCCTATATGCGCCGTTGCGGTTTCGACGCGTTCGAACCCGAAAAGGCCATGAACGAGGCCGACGTGAAGACCGCGCTGGAGCGTTGGGAAAACGTCTATCAGAAGACCGTCGACGGCCGCACGCCGATCTGGGCGCTCAGGCACGGCTGATGACCGAAGCTGCCCGCCGCCTCGACCGTATCGACACTGCCCCGCGCTTCACCGCCGAGGACGCCGCCGCGCTCAACGCGCGCTTCGCGGATGCTTCGGCGGCTGAGATCCTGCACGCGGTTCTGGTCGAAGGCGTCGTGGGCCGCGCGGCGGTGGTTTCCAGCTTCGGGGCGGAAAGCTCGGTCCTGCTCGACATCGTGTCGGGGGTCGAACCGCAGGCGCCCGTCCTGTTCCTGGAAACCGGCAAGCACTTCCCCGAAACGCTGGAATATCGCGACCTGCTGGTAGGCAAGCTGGGCCTCAAGAACCTCGTCAACCTGACGCCCGATGCCGAGGCGCTGGCCGCGAAGGACGAGAGCGGCCTGCGCTGGTCCTACGACCCGGACGGCTGCTGCGAAATCCGCAAGGTGATCCCGCTGGCCAAGGAACTGGCGGGCTATGACGCGTCGATCACGGGGCGCAAGGCGTTCCAGTCGGCTACCCGCGCCGACTTGCCGATCTTCGAACTCGACACCTCCGACACGGCGGGCCGCCTCAAGGTGAACCCGCTGATCGGGTGGAGCCGCGACGACCTCAACACCTACATGGATGAACGCGATCTGCCCCGCCATCCGCTGGTGGCGCAGGGCTACCCGTCGATCGGCTGCATGCCCTGCACCAGCACGGTCGCAGACGGCGAAGACCCCCGCTCGGGCCGCTGGCGCGGTTGGGACAAGACCGAATGCGGTATCCACCAGGTGCCGGGCCTGACCAAGGACGGCGACCTGCCGCCGGACTACGATCCGGTTTTCTGAGGTGGTCGCCGCGAAGTAACGGCGATCAGGAAGGCTCGTCGCTTCGCGTGCTCAGTAGTTCCGCCACAACGGTGACGCGTTGTTGCAAGCTGTCCAGAAATGGTTTGCCGTATTTCTGCATTCGGTCCGGCGGGTAATTGCGGATCGTATCGCGATAGCGCGCTACTTCATTTTCCAGCGCCGAGAGCAACCGCTCCAGTTCGCTAGTCGTCAGATCGGTGCGTCGTTCATAGGCTTTGTCGATATGCATTGTGCTTACGCCACCTGAACCTAAAGCCACCCCTCGGCGCGATACCACTGGGCCGTCTGCTTCAACCCTTCCCCCGTCGCGATCTGGGGTTGCCACAGATCGGCAGGCGGGCGGTGTGCCGGGTCGGCGGTCCAGTCGGGGTGGACCATGTAGCTGGCGCGATCGGGGGTCAGTTTCGCCTTTGTCCCGCGCACCATGCGGTCGATGCGCGCCGCGCCTTTCACCAGCATCGCGGGCATCGATAGCGGCGTGACCTTGCGGCCCACCGCCTCACCGATGGCCTTTGCCATCTCGACATGGCGCCAGCCGCCTTCGCGTCCGTCGTCGGGGTCATAGACCTTGCCCGCATGCGCGCCGCCGTCGGTGGCCAGCGCCAGCAACAGCGCGGCAAGGTCGGCGGCGTGGATCATGGAGGCGCGGCCTTCGGGCGGCAGGGGCACGACGCCCAGCTTCGCCGCCTTGAACAGCTCGAACATCTCGGTATCGCGGGGGCCGTAGATCGCAGGCGGGCGTACGATGGTCCAGTCGAGCGCGCTCGCTTCCACCGCGACTTCCGCGCCGAACTTGGACTTGCCGTAGTCGGACAGGAAAGGCTCCCGCGCAGAGAGCGAGGAGACATGCACGAACCGCTGCGTGCCCGCAGCCGTGGCGGCATCCAGCATCGCTTTCGTGCCGGTGACGTTGCCCGCAACGAAACCCGCCTTGTCGGGCGCGTTCACCACGCCCGCGACATGCACGACCGCGTCCACACCGGTGCACAGCGTTTCGAGCGCATCGGTAGCGGCCAGATCGCCGCGCACCCATGTCACGCCCTCGCGCTCCGGCTGTTCGCGCCGTGTCAGGGCGCGGACTTCGTGCCCCTTGCCCGCAGCGAGATCGAGCAGCGTCGAGCCAACAAAGCCCGTTGCGCCCGATATCGCGATCTTCACTTGCGGATGCTCACGATCACCATCTGGTCGCGGTGGACCACCGCGCTGCGCGGGGCATAGCCCAGCAGGCGTTCCTGGTCGTCCGAATGGCGGCCCATGATGGCGAAGACTTCCGATGCGTCGTATTCGGCAAGGCCCTTGGCGATCTGTTCGCCGTCCGGTCCCCGCACTTCGACGACGTCCCCGCGTGAGAAATTGCCGGTGACGTCGGTAATGCCCTTGGCAAGCAGGCTGCGCCCGTCGTGCATGGCCTTGGCCGCACCGCTGTCGACCACCAACGTCCCGCGCATCCGGATACGTCCGCCCAACCACGCCTTGCGCCCGCTGTCGCGGCGGCGCGGCAGGAACAGTGTGCCGATCCCGCCCTGCAAAGCGCGGGCAAGCGGCGCGGTATACTGGCCATTGACGATGGCGAGCGCGATGCCGGCACGTTCTGCGATTTCTGCCGCCTGAAGCTTCGACGTCATGCCGCCCGAACCCAAGCCAGAGCCCGATCCACCGTCGGCCATGTCGTGAATCTTCTTGGTCACGCCGTGGACCAACGGGATCATCTGCGCGCCCGGTTCCTTCGGGTTGCGATCGTAGAGTCCGTCGATATCGGACAGCAGCACGACCGCATCAGCCTTGCCCGCCTGCGCCACGCGGGCGGCAAGACGGTCATTGTCGCCAAAGCGGATTTCGTGAGTCGCGACCGAATCGTTCTCGTTCACCACCGGCACGACGCCGCGATCGACCAGCCGCTTGAGCGTGGCCGAAGCATTGAGATAACGGCGGCGACCCTCAAGATCCTCCAGCGTCACGAGAAGCTGGCCCGTCGTCAGGCCATGCCCGCCCAGCAGGTCCGCCCAAAGCGCGCTAAGTTCAATTTGGCCAACAGAGGCTGCGGCCTGCGCATCGGCAAGGTTGGCGCGGCCACCCTTTTCAAGCTGCAGCCGCGACGCGCCCAGCGCGATCGCGCCTGACGATACGACAATGACTTCCTGACCGCGGATCGTGGCCGCGGAAATTTCGCCGGCCAGCGAGGCCAGCCATTCGCGGCGCGGATGCCCGTCGGGGCCGACCAGCAGCGCAGAACCGACCTTGATCACGATCCGCTTGCAAGTGCGCGGCAAAGTGAGGTCGTGGAGTTCAGTAATCTTTTCGGTTGGTTCGGATTTTTCCATCGTGCCTGTCGTGTCTGCCTTCCGGTCGTGTCTGCCTGCCGTCACGCTTAGCGCGTCAAATGGGGGACCATTCTTCCGGCGCGTCATCGCCGGAACCCTCTTCGGGCCCTTCGCGTTCCGCGCCCTTGGTTTCCGTGCGGGTCTTGTCAGGAAGATAGCCGAGGATCGCGTCCATCAGCGGTTCCAGCCCTGCACCCGTCGCGCCCGAGATCGGGAAGACCTCGTCCGCGCCTGCTGCCTTCAGCTCCTCGGCAAAGCCCGCGACCAGTTCCTCGTCAGCGAGGTCGACCTTGTTGAGCGCGACGAGACGCGGCTTGTTTTCGAGGTTTTCGCCATAGGCGGCCAGTTCTTCTTCGACGATGTGCATCGCCTCAACCGGCTCCTGCCCTTCGCCCGTGCCGGAAATGTCGATCAGGTGGATCAACACGCGGCAACGTTCGATGTGGCCGAGGAAACGGTCGCCGATGCCGGCACCTTCCGCCGCTCCCGCGATCAGGCCCGGAATGTCGGCCAGCACGAATTCGCGGCCCTTGTGGCGCACGACGCCCAGCTTGGGCACCAGCGTCGTGAAGGCATAGTCGCCGACTTTCGCGCGGGTATTGGTGACCGCGTTGATGAAAGTCGACTTGCCCGCATTGGGAAGCCCGACAAGACCGACATCGGCCAGCAGCTTCAGCCGCAGCCAGACCCACATCTCCTCACCCGGAATGCCGGGCTGATGCTGGCGCGGGGCGCGGTTGGTGCTGGACTTGTAACTGGCGTTTCCGCGCCCGCCCATCCCGCCTTCAAGCAGGACGATCCGCTGGCCGACCTCTGTAAAGTCGGCAAGAACGGTCTCGCGGTCCTCGTCAGAGATGATCTGCGTGCCGACGGGCACTTCGATTACCAGCGGCTTGGCCGACGCGCCGGTGCGGTCCTTGCCCATGCCGTGGCCGCCGCGCGGCGCCTTGAAGTGCTGCGTATAGCGGAAATCGATGAGCGTATTGAGCCCTTCGACCGCTTCGAACACGACGTCGCCGCCCGAACCGCCGTCACCGCCGTCGGGACCGCCGTACTGGATATATTTCTCGCGCCGGAACGAGACGGCACCGGGGCCGCCCCCGCCGGACTTAATGTAGATCTTGGCCTGGTCTAGAAAATGCATGGGCCGCCATTTAGGGCGCGCAACGCCATTTAGCCAGTGGGCGCGTAACCGTTGAAGTAGGCGCAGAGCCTTTCATAGGTGCCGTCAGGGGCGTGAAGCCCCATCTTGCTACGCCGCCAAAGCACGTCGTCGGCGCTTTTCGCCCATTCGTGGACGACCAGATAATCGACTTCGGACTTGGTGAGGCCTCCGCCGAAATCCTCGCCCATGTCAGCCAGCGTGCGGGCCTTGCCGATGATCACTTCCGCCTTCGTGCCATATGCGCGGGCCAGACGGCGCAGCATGTCGTGCGGCAATTTGGGATGCGCGCGGGCCAGTCCGACGAGATAATCCTCGAAATCGGCGAAATCGCCGCCGGGCAGCGTCGCGCCAGCCGTCCACGCACCGCTGGCGCGCGGCAGGTCCATTTCTTCCATCGCGTGTTCGGCAAGGCGGCGATAAGTCGTGATCTTGCCGCCGAATACGTTGAGCAGCGGCGCTTCCTCGCCCGCTCCGCGATCGAGGTCGAGCACGTAGTCGCGCGTTACGGCAGAGGCGTTCTTCGCCTGATCGTCGAACAGGGGACGCACGCCCGAATAAGTCCAGGCGATGTCGTCGCGCGTCGTGTTCTTCTCGAAATAGCGGTTTGCGGTGTCGAGCAGGTAGGCGATCTCCTCGTCCGAGATTTCCGCCTTTTCGGGGATTTCGGCACATGGGACGTCGGTCGTCCCGACGAGGGTGTAGTCATGCTCATACGGAATGGCGAAGACGATGCGCCGGTCCGGGTTCTGCAGCATGAAAGCATGGTCCCCGGGGTAGAGGCGCGGCACGATGATGTGGCTGCCCTTGATAAGCCGGACCTGCCCCTTGGGCCGCGCATTGGCGACATGGCCGATCACATCGCTGACCCACGGGCCCGCAGTGTTGACGATGGCCCCTGCCTCGACCGTGTGGATGCCGTTCGCGTCCTCGACCTTCGCGGCCCAGCCCGACCCTTCGCGGGCGGCGGAGACAAAGCGGGTGCGGGTCTTTACCACCGCGCCGTGTTCGACCGCGCTCATCGCGTTCAGGACGACAAGCCGCGCATCTTCGACCCAGCAATCGGAATAGACGAAGCCCTTGCCCTTGCGATTGGCGAGCCCTTCGCCCTGCCGCGCCTGATCGAGCCGCACGGTTTCCGTCTTGGGCAGGCGTTTGCGCCCGCCGATATGGTCGTAGAGGAACAGCCCGATGCGAACCATCCAGCCCGGCCGCGGGCTCTGCGTCTGGGGCAGCACAAAGCGCAGCGGCCAGATGATGTGCGGCGCCATGCCCCAGAGCCGTTCGCGTTCCTGCAGGGATTCGCGCACCAGCCGCACTTCGCCATATTCGAGGTAACGCAGCCCCCCGTGGATCAGCTTCGTCGACGCGGACGAGGTGTGGGAGGCAAGATCGTCCTTCTCCACCAGCAGGACCGATAGGCCCCGCCCTGCCGCATCGCGCGCGATCCCCGCACCGTTGATGCCGCCCCCGATAACGAGGAGATCGACGGACTGGGGAAGGTCATGGACTTGCTGCATTGCACCAAACCTAGCGACGACCGCGCCAAGGTTAAACCCCCCGCGGTCAGGCAGGACTTGGCATGCGGGGTTGACCATCGCGCCCTGCATCGCGACTTTCGCACGTGCACAAGCCACCAACCGGAGAGACGATGACCGCCAGCGGCCCCTATATCCTCGCCATCGACCAGGGCACGACTTCCACGCGAAGCATCCTGTTCGATGCCCGGCTCGACAGGGTCTCGGTCTCCCAACAGGAATTCGCCCAGCACTATCCGAAACCCGGCTGGGTCGAGCATGACGCCGAGGAAATCTGGACGAAGACGCTGGCAACCGCGCGCGATGCCCTGGCCAGCGCTGCGGTCATGGCCGCGAATGTCGCTGCCATCGGCATCACCAACCAGCGCGAGACGGTGGTTATCTGGGACCGCGCGACGGGTGAACCGATCCACAAGGCGATCGTGTGGCAGGACCGCCGCACCGCCGCGACGTGCGAGGCGCTTCACGAGGCGGGGCACGAGGACGTCGTGCGCCAGACGACGGGCCTGCTGCTCGATCCCTATTTCTCGGCCACGAAGATCGCGTGGATCCTTGATGAAGTGCCCGTCGCGCGCGAACGGGCCGAACGCGGCGAACTGGCCTTCGGCACGATCGACTGCTTCCTGCTCTGGCGGCTGACCGGCGGGCGGGTCCATGCGACAGACGCCACCAATGCCAGCCGCACGCTTCTGCTCGATATCGAGAAGGGCGAGTGGAGCGAGGAGCTTTGTGAACTGCTGCGCGTGCCCCCTGCCCTGCTGCCGCGCATCGGCGACAGCGCGGAAATCTACGGCGAAACCGACCCTGATTTGCTGGGTAGTGCGATTCCGGTCGCGGGCATGGCAGGCGATCAGCAGGCCGCGCTTTTCGGGCAGGCCTGCTTCCATCCGGGCATGGTGAAATCGACCTATGGCACGGGCTGTTTTGCCGTCGCCAATACCGGTGAGACGCCGCTGCGTTCGGACAACCGCTTGCTGACCACGGTCGGCTACCGGCTGGGCGGCAAGACGACTTATGCGCTGGAAGGATCGATCTTCGTCGCAGGCGCTGCGGTCAAATGGCTGCGCGACAGTCTCGACCTTGTCGAGAACTCGGCGGAAACGGCAGAGCTGGCCGCCACGCTGGACGACAATGGCGGGGTCTACATGGTGCCCGCCTTCACCGGCCTTGGCGCACCGCACTGGGATCCCCATGCGCGCGGAGCCCTGCTGGGCATGACACTGGGCACGACCCGCGCCCACATCGCCCGCGCCACGCTAGAGGCGGTGGCCTACCAGACGATGGACCTGCTCGACGCGATGAACGCCGACGGCGCGCCGCCGCCCGATGCCATGCGCGTCGATGGCGGTATGGCCGCGAACGACTGGTTCTGCGCCTTCCTTGCCGACATGCTGGCCACCCGCGTCGACCGTCCGCAGGAACTGGAGACGACTGCAAGGGGCGCAGCGGCGCTGGCGGGTCTGGGTGTCGGCCTGTTCGAAAATCTCGAGGCTATCGAGGCGCTGTCGAACTTCGACCGCAGCTTCGAGCCGACAATGGGTGAGGCCGAGCGCACTGAACTGGCCGATGGCTGGCACGAAGCGCTTTCAAGAGTGAAAGCCGGGCGCGCCTGACGCCCGGCGCAATCGAAGGTTAGTCCGCCCCGTCTTCGCGACTGGCCTGCGCGGTCAGCATGACGACTGCACCTTCCGCGCCATAGGCACCGTGCAATTGCACGATCGACAGCTTGGCATAGGCGACTCTGCCGCTGTTGTTCAGAAATCCGACTTCCATGCGCTGCGGCGGACCGCCGCGCAGGACGCCTTCCAGCGTATCGCGAAAAGCCACACGATCCTCGCGGGTCACAAGGTCGACAAGGGCAATGCCCATCAGGCGGTCTTCGTCCAGTTCGACCATGCGGGCGAAAGGATCGTCGATCCGTTCGATCGTGCCGCGGATCGAAAGGCGGACATAGCCTACCTCGCCATGAACGCTCATCGCCTCGAGGATCGAGGTTTTCACGTCGGCAAGACGGTGGCGCTGCCCGTCTTCGGTGATGTCACGGAACATGAGCACGTTGGTGCCTGCCAGCGGGAATGACTGAAAACGCAGCCACGCCCCTTCCTTGAAGGGCGAAGGAATGTCCGCCGCGCTGGGTTCACCGCCGACGACGGTGCGACGAGCGTGGACTTCCATCAGCGATCCGGCGACCGAGGGCAAAGCCTCGACCAAAAGGCGTCCGGCAAATTCTGTAGAATTCTTGCGACAGATCGCGCCTGCCACGCGGTTCGCATACTGGATACGCAAATCGGAATCGCAGATGACCAGGGCTTCGTCGATCCATCCGGCAAGTCCGACCAGTTCGTTGCCGTTCCCGACATTTTTGCCGGAATCGCTGGTCAGGTCGCGGTATTTCTCGATATCCAGAAGTACGTGGGTTTCCTTACCGTGGTTCGTAATGAAAACCGCCTTGTCGGACGCGACATCACGCCAGTGCGAAAATGCCCGGACGACCTCGGCTGCAGTAGCGGTAACACCGCTCATCGCTCGTCTCCTCGATCAGGAAAGTTCATGCTCTCCGGTTGCCTCTGACCCCACAACATATCCTCCAGTTACTAACCATATATTGATATTGCACAAAAGTCTCAGATGTTTTCGCAGATAATCATGAACCAATTGTCAGATGAAGTCCTGAAAAGGATTGCACCTGTGACAATCCCTGACATCAACATACTTGTGTGATCGCTCTCAAAGGGCGCGGAAGTGATATTTATGTATTTTGAGAAAAACTAAGTAACCGAACTATTCACCTCATCTTTTTGCCAGCACGGCGACCATCCCCTCATCCCGGAATGGGTTTAACAGGGGAGAATTCGTCATGTATTTCCAGAACAAGAACGCCCGCATTGCTATGCTGGCAACAGTAGGGATTGGCGCGCTTGCCATGTCCAGCAACGCCCAGGCGCAGACAATTACGCCTGTGGTCGACGTTTGTACCGGCCTCAGCCTCGATCCCTCGCTCGTCACAGACATCGTCGGTGAAACGGTTCAGCCGGTCGAGGATCTCGAAACGGTATTGAATGGCCTTGTCCTCAGCCCGCTGCTTGTTGGCCTGGGTCTGCCGGTCCTCAATAGCGATCTTGCCACCACGCTCGATACGATTGCCAACGGCAACCAGCTTTCGCTGACGGTGCTCGACACCGACGGCAATATCGTCACCTCGTCCGATGCCTGTAACGTGACTGCGGACGGCTTCACGCTGGACCAGGAAGCGGGCATTTCCATCGGCGGCAATGCCATCACCGGGCTTGGCGCGGACGGCCTTGGTGCGTCGGCGGGCGAGCTTGATGCGATCGCTTTCGGCAACAGCGCCTCGACCTCGGCTGGCGCCACCGGAGCGATTGCGATCGGCGCGAACGCTTCGGTCTCGGAAGTGGACGGCGTTGCCCTTGGCAACGGGGCAAGCGTCACTTTCGCCAACTCGGTCGCCATCGGTGCCGGTTCGGTCACGTCGCGCGGCGCAGTGGCGGGCTATAGCTCACCCGGCCTTACCGGCACGTTCGATTCGGTCGGCGAAGTGTCGGTCGGGGCGCCGGGTGCAGAACGCCAGATCACGAACCTCGCCCCCGGCACGGCAGCCACCGATGCCGCCACGGTCGGCCAAGTGCAGGGCGCGCTCGACGCCGTCGATGCCTTGGCCGATGTCGCGGTCCAGTACGACGACGGCACTTACGCCACCGTCACCTTGCAGGGCGCGAGCGGCACGACCGTAACCAACGTTGCCGACGGCGCGCTGAACGGCACATCGACCGACGCGGTCAACGGCTCTCAGCTGTTCGCGACCAACCAGAACGTGCAGGTCAATGCCGACGCGATCACCGCGCTTGATGGCCGTGTCACGGTCAACGAAGGCGACATCGCGAACCTCGACGGCCGCGTCACCGTGAACGAGACGGACATTGCCAACCTAGATGGTCGTGTCACCGTGAACGAAGGCGACATTGCCGCCCTTGATGGCCGGGTTACCGTCAACGAGGGGGATATCGCCAACCTCGACGGCCGCGTTACCGTCAACGAAGGCGATATCGCCAACCTCGACGGACGCGTGACCACCAACGAGACCGACATCGCCAATCTCGATGGACGCGTCACGACGAACGAGACCGACATCGCAAACCTCGATGGTCGCGTCACGACGAACGAAACCGATATCGCGAACCTCGATGGTCGGGTGACCGTCAACGAGGGCGATATTGCGAACCTCGATGGCCGCGTCACGACTAACGAGACGGACATCGCCAACATCGACAACCGGGTCACGGTGAACGAGGGCGACATCGCGAACCTCGACGGTCGGGTCACTGTCAACGAGACGGATATCGCCAATCTGGACGGCCGGGTTACGGTCAACGAAGGCGATATTGCCAACCTCGATGGTCGCGTCACTGTGAACGAAGGCGACATTGCCAACATCGACGGACGCGTCACGGTCAATGAAACCGACATCGCCAACATCGACAGCCGCGTCACCGTGAACGAAGGCGACATCGTTGCCATCGACGGCCGCGTCACCACGAACGAGACCGCGATTACCAACCTGCAGACGCAAGTTGCAAACGTTCCGCTGGGCTATGTCGACGACGTTGACGGCACCACGCCCAGCAGTTCGCCGACGCAGACGGTTGCCATGATCGGCGCCGCAGCTGGTCCGGTCACGCTGACCAACGTTGCCTCCGGCGCGCTGTCGGCCACGTCGAGCGATGCGGTGAACGGTTCGCAGCTTCACGCAACGAACATGCAGGTCGATCAGAACACGACCAACATCGCGAACAACGCTGCCGACATCACGACCAACGCCAGCAATATCGCCACCAATGCGACGAACATCGCCAACAACACGGCGAACATTTCGCAGAACACCAGCGATATCGAGATCATCCAGAACAACCTTGCCGGCAGTACGGTCGTCGCGGTCCAGTATTCGGATGCCAGCAACCCGCGATACAGCAATGGCGGCGTGGTTTCGCAGGACGTGACGCTGGTCGGTCTTGACCCCAACGCCACGGTGGGTCTGCACAACGTTGCCGACGCGGTGGATGCATTCGACGCGGTGAACCTGCGCCAGATGCAGTCGGGCATCGATGCCGCGCTCGCCACGGCCAATGCCTATACCGACATGCGCTTTGCTGAGATCGCCTTCGATCTCGACGATGTCCGCCGCGCTTCCTACGCCGGTACGGCAGGCGCGCTGGCGGTGTCGGGCCTGCCGCAAGTGATCGAGAGCGAGGGCCAGATGATCGCTGGTGCAATCGGCCACTATCGCGGGGAAACCGCCTTCGCCATCGGCTATTCCGCATCGTCCAGCGACGGGCGCGCCGTGTTCAAGTTCAACGGCACCGTCGACACGCACGGGTACGCGGGCATCAGCACCGGCGCGGGTTTCGCCTTCTGACCCTTTGACGAACCTACGCCTTGCGGGGGTGCAGCGGGGTCGTGCGACCCATTCCCTGACACCTGCGCACCCTCGGGCCAGCCCTCGCGATCTCGATCGCGGGGGCTGGTTTCTTTACGAGGTTGCGAGCCCGCGCCAAATCGATACCAACCAAAAGTGCAATGTCGGCCAAGCCGCCGAAATGCGATTGACCGCTTTGAAACAGATAGTTCGAGAGGACAGCCATGCGTAAATCGTCCCTGGTCCTGGCCGGCCCTACCCTTGCTCTTGCCTTGTCGCTCGCTGCATGCGGCGGCGCGCCTGAAGAAGCCGAGGAAGCCCCCGTCGCAGAAGTGACCGAAGAAGTGGCCGAGGTCGTCGAAGACCCGGCCATGGAACCGCCGGTCGCCGAAGAGACGGCAGAGCCCGAGGTCGAGGCAACGCCGACCCCGACGCCCACGCCGACGAAGACCGCCGAACCCAAGAAGGAAGTCGCAGCCGCGCCCGAACCCAAGCCGGAACCGGTGCAGGTCGCCGCGCTGGCCCCGCCGGCCAGCTACAGCCGCTGTGCCGTTTGCCACACCTGGGAAAAGGGCGGCGAGAACAAGCTGGGCCCGAACCTGTGGGGCACTTACGGCAAGGGTGCCGGCTTCCACGAAGGTTTCAAGTACTCGACCGCGCTCAAGGAATCGGGCGTCACCTGGGACGAGGCTTCGCTCCACCAGTGGCTGGAAAATCCGCGCAAGTTCATCCCGGGCAACCGCATGAGCTTCCCCGGCCTTCGGGACGAAGCCAAGCGCCAGGAACTTATCGACTTCCTGAAGCAGCTGAAGTGATCACGGCGTAAACGCGAGCTCAGGTATACGCCAGATAAGGGACCCGGCCTCACCTCTCTCGGCCGGGTCCCTTTTTCTATGTGCGGGTCCGTTTTACGTGCGGGTCAGGCCGTGCGGTAGATGGCCGGTTCGATATCGGTGAACTTCGCGACATCGGCCAGCACGCCGGGCGTTGCGGGCGACCCCAGCGCGGCGTCGATTTCTTCCTGACTGTCGAAGTTCAACGCGACGAGGCAGGCGAAAGGCTGCGCATCGTCATAGGGCCAGCTGACGTCCGCGCTCTTGAGGCCATGCGGGCCCCATGCCTCGTTCACGATGTCCATGTGCGTGCCGTTATAATAATCGCGGTCGAACTTGTGCCCTTCGTGACGCGGGTAATAAACCATCAGCTTGGCCATTGCGGAAAACTCCTCTTCCTTGTGAATATCAGGGTGCCGGTACGGTTACGGGTGTCGCCACGACCAGCTCTTCGCTCGTTCGCCAACCCTCTATGCCCTCGGCCAGCCACCAGACGCCTTCGTGCCCTTCGGCGGCCAAACGTTTCGCCGCGTTCCAGCCCATCCAGCAATCGGTGCGGCAGAACAGGATGACGGGCAGGTGCGGATTGTGGTGGCGGGCCTTGGTGACTTCGCCGACAAGCGCGTTCCACAGCGCCGGATCGGCATCGCCGCGCCCGGCCTCCGGATGCCAGACAGCACCGGGGATCGTCAGGTGTTCTTCCGAAAGTCGCCACTCGCCCGTATCGGGATCGCGCACGCCGCCGTTCACCGGCAGAACATCGATGAACAGCGCATCCTTGCCTGGGTCGAGTAAAAGCGCGGCGGGAAGCGCAAGACGGGCCGAAGGGTGCGGGTCCCTGTCGACCGGCGCGCGGTAGCGGGCGGTGCGATATCCGTCCTCGTCGAACTCGGCGCGCTGCTGCGCCGCCGCGGGCGCGCAAAGGCAGGATAGCCCTATGCAGGCCAGCAGGATCGCGCTTGCCTTCACCGTCTCTCCCGTTCCCTTATTCTTGGACCAAAGTGCAATGTGGCGCAGACGGTGTCCGCCCTACATTGTTCTTTGGACCTATGCGCTTGATAAAAACGATCCTGCCCTCCGCGGCCTCGGTTCTCCTCGCCGCCTCACCCGCTCTGGCAGAGGGGCTTCCGGCCGATCCGCTGGGATCGCCGATGTGGGAATATCACGCTGAAAAGCTATTCACCGGCGGGCCCGTCGTCTTCGACAACCGCGTGAAAGTAATCCTGCCCGTCATTGCAGAGGATCAGCACGTCGTTCCCGTCACGGTCGATGCGCGCAAGCTCGATGGCGTGAAGCGGATCGTGGTCTTTGCCGATCTCAACCCCATTCCCGTTGCCATCGACTATCGCCCGATGGACGCCGCGCCCTTCGTCGCCACCCGCATCAAGCTTGACCAGCGCACTCCGGTCCGCGCCGCGGTGCAGCTGGAAGATGGCAGCTGGCACGTCGCGGGCGACTGGATCGACGCGGCCGGCGGCGGCTGTTCCGCCCCGCCCCTGTCCCGCGTGCGCGGCGACTGGGCCGACCACCTTGGCGAAATGCGCGGTGCGGCATGGTCCGACGGCAATTCGACCCGCCTGCGCTTCGGCTTTCGCCATCCGATGGATACGGGGCTGGTCGAGAATATCCCGGCCTACAATATCGAGACCGTCCGCGTGACCGACGCCGAAGGCCGTGAGGTCGCGAGCATGGACGTATACGGTTCGGTCGCCGAAGACCCCGCCTTCACGCTGGTCGTCGATCGCGATGGCCCGATGGAAGTCGCCGCGCGCGATACCAGCGGGCTGGAATTCGCAGGCGAACTCTCGCCCGCCAGCGGCAAAAGGCTGTCGTCGGGGCAATGAGGCTTTCCCGCCGCACAATGTTTGCCGGTCTCGGATTGGCGGGTGTGGGGCTGGCCGGTCTTGCCCCTGCCCTCGTCTATGCCGAGCAGTTTGCAGGCACTTACAACCCGCAAGCCGAAGAAGTCGCCGATGGCATCTGGATGGTGCGCGGCGCGGACGAGCCGATCGCCTTTGCCAACGGCGGGGCGATCGCGAACACGGTGATCATCGCAACGAATGACGGCACGATCGTCGTCGATCCCGGCCCGTCGCTGTCCTACGGCAAGGCGATCCGCGCATTGGCGGAGAGCGTGACAGGAAAGCCGGTCATCCGCGTCTACATCACGCATCTCCACCCCGACCATTCGTTCGGCGCGGGCGCTTTCGATGCCGGGATCGTCCACGCGCTTTCCGCCACGCGCCACGATCTAGAACGTGACGGCGAGGGCTTTTCCGATGCCCTGTTCCGTGTGCTGGCCGACTGGATGAAGGGCACCACCGTCGTACTGCCACAAGGCGACGTAACGGCAGGAAAAACCGTGATCGGCGGGCGCAAGTTGCAGCTCTTCGCGCTGGGCGGTCATTCGAGCGGGGATCTCGCCATTCTCGACGAGGCGACCGGCACGCTCATCGGCGGCGACTTGGTCTTTCACGACCGTGCGCCTGCCACGCCCCATGCGAATATCGACGGCTGGCTATCCGCGCTCGATACGTTGGAAGGCGTGCCGCACAAGCTGGTCATTCCCGGCCACGGCCCGATCGACAGCGGTAACGTCGCGATCCCGCAGACCCGCGACTGGCTGAGCTGGCTGGACAGCATGCTCAACGAAGCGGTTCTGTCGGGCATGGACATGACCGAAGCAGGCGCGACCGAAATCCCCGCGCGGTTCGCGAACATCAAGGTCGCGCGCTACGAACTGCAGCGCAGCGTGTCGCACTTCTACCCGGGGCTTGAGGCAGAACTTTTGCCGATGGTTGGCAGTTAAGCCATCCGGCGAAGGACGTTGTCCTTCAGTACGAAGTGGTGCCGCAGCGCCGCGCCGACGTGCAGCACGATCAGGAATACCGCGACCCAGCCCATGATCTCGTGCGCTTCATGCGCGAAACCGTCGATCGCGCCGTCCGGCGTGATGCCGAACTTGGGCACGTCGAACAGGCCGAAGAAATTCAGCGGATACTTGCTGCCCGAAGACACCAGCCATCCTGTCATCGGCAGCCCGATCATCAGGACATAGAACAGCGCATGCGTCAGGTGCGCCGCGCCCTTTTCCCAGGCAGGTGTATGTGCGGGCAGCGGCGGCGCAGGGTTCATCACACGCCAGACCAACCGCATCAGCGAGAGTGCCAGAACGGTCAGCCCGAACGATTTGTGCAGCGGCATGACGTTGACGACATCTTCCAACGCATCATGGAAGAACCCGCCGATGATGTTGCCGATGATCACGACCGCGATGACCCAATGCAGGGTCCGCGCGACCGCGTTGTAGCGTTCCGTGCCCGCGCCTGCCGTCACAGGCTGAACCCTATACCCGCCCACACGGTGCGGGGGATGCCAAGGTCGATCGATCCGGACTGGTTGCGCGTCACGATTTCCTCATCGGTCAGGTTCTCGCCGCGAAGCACCAGCGAAACGCCGCCTGCCACGGGGATCCGGGCATAAGCGTCGAGTGTCGTCGCGGACGGCATGATGTTGCTTTCAAGGTCGTCCTCGAACTGCTTGCCGATGTATCGCAGCGTTGTCGAGAGCAGCCAGCCATCCATAGGTTCGATCGCCAGCGTCGCGCCCGCGACCCACTTGGGCGTCTGCGAGGGACGATTGCCGTCGAGCGCGGCGGCAAAGCCGCTGCCCTGCGCCTCGGCATCGGTATAGGCCAGCGATCCGGTGAAGCGGAAAATGCCCTGCTCAATCCCGGCCTGCAGTTCCACGCCCTTGGCGCGCACCGCGTCGATGTTCTGACGCTGGCGCAGGTTATCGGCGATGGTGACGTTGGCGATCGCGCCCTTCACCTTGTTGTGGAACGCGGTCAGCGACAGATTCACACCCTCGCCCGGCGTCAGGTCCAGTCCCGCTTCGAACCCTTCCAGCTTTTCAACGTCGAGATTCTCGTTCGCCTGCGTGACGACGGGGAAGACCACGAAGGGGCGGTACAGTTCGTTCAGCGTCGGCAGGCGCAGGCCGGTATAGGCCGCCGCCCGCAGGCTGAGCGCGTCGCTCGCAGCGAAGACCAGGCCGCCGCGGAACGATTCCTCCCAGCCAGAGCGATCGTCGAACTGCTGGTCCGATATCACCACGCCGTCGATGTCGCGGGCGGTATAGAACCCGTCGTTGATCGTGTAGCGGTCGACACGCGCCCCCGCGGTCAGCGTAAGCGCGCCGAGCAGGAAGTCGTTTTCGATGAAGAGCCCGAGATCGGTATTCGTGCCGCCGGCATTGCGGCGTTCGCGGATCGCGCCGGTGAAGCCGCTGATCGAATCTTCGTAAAGCTCGCCATCGGACTTGCGGTAATCGACGCCAAGGCGAAGCAGGTTGGCGTCGCCCACCGGCGGGCGCAGTTCGAACTTGCCGCCGATCCCGGTCGAAGGGGTATTGCGCTGGTCCAGAACCGGCACGAACAGGCTGGACGAGACGACCACGTTCGAGAAATTGCGCGACTGGATATAGCCCAGCAGATCGAAGGCCCATTCGCCCTGTCCGACGAAGCGGATGCTGGCGTCCTGCCCTTCGCTGGACGAATTCGCACCGTCGAAACGCAGTGTGCGATTGTCGTCGAACAGCAGCAGGTTGGCCTGCACCTCGACATCGTCACTGATGGGAGCAACGCCGCGAAGCTGGGTCGACCAGCTGTCGTAAGCCGCACGCGCCGTCGCCGGAACGCGCTGGTCCTGGGGAGTGGTATAGAAGCCCTTGCCCCGGTCCCAGCGGCCCGAAACGAGCGCGAAGCCCGCGCCAAGCCGGGCTGCAACCGTGCCGCTGATGTCCGTTTCCTCGCGGTTGTTGACGAGCGCATGGCCCGAGAACGTGCCGAGCGATTCCGGGTCGCCGCTGGTCAGCTCGATCGTACCGGCAAGCGCGCCCGATCCGAACGGGCCAGACCCGCCGCCGCGCGTGACGCGGGCGCTGGCAAGACGTTCGGGCGCAATCGCCGAAAGCGGGATGTAACCGAAGAACGGGTTCGCCATCGGCACGCCGTCAAGCAGGACTTGCGCGCGGCTGGAGGCATTGCCGCCCAGTGCACGCAGCGTGACGCCCTGCGCCGACGGGTTGGCCGAACGGCTATCGGAACGGCGGAACTGCTGGAAACCGGCGATGTTGCTCAGCGCATCCTCGATCCGGCCCGAACCGGTGGCGACCAGTTCGTCGTGATCCAGCACCGTGACGTCATAGGCTTCCGTCGCGGGGGTGACGGGCAGGCCTTCGCCGGTGACCACGATCGGCGGCGCATAGCGGGTGACTTCGACATCGTCGTCATCTGCATCCTGCGCCATGGCCGGAACCGCGACCAGCGCAGCGCCCGTCATCAGCGTGGCGACTATCGATTTGCGACCAAAAATGTTCATCCCTGCCCTCTTTGATCCGTCCCGAGATCTTTGTTCTGGTGTCGTAGAGACACGTTCGGCGACCACGGATCCGTGGCCGCCGACGCGTTTTTCCATAATGCAATCCGAAGTATCGGAAAACGTCAGAAGAAGAGAATTCCCCCGACCGCGATTGCATTGCTGTCCGCTTCGTTGCCGTTGTGGGCTTCTGCCTTCGAATGGATGTATTCGCCGATCAGCGTCACCCACGGCGTCAGGCCGTAGCGAACCTGTCCGACCCAGCTGGAGTTGGTGTCCACCAGCGTCGGGTTGGCTGCCTCGTCGGCCGCATTGGCATAGTCGAGACGGCTTTCACCATAGCTGCCGCCGACCGAGACCTTGCCGAAGGTGGCAAGAGCTTGGAGGTAGAAGCCGTCGCTGGAACGGGCATTGCCTGCGCCGTCGGTGTCAAACAGACCCAGCACCGTCGTGCCGAGGCCGTCGGCAGTGTAGTAGTAGCCCAATGCCGTAACCGGACCGGCCGTTACCTTCGCACCGACATCAAGACCCTTGCCGGTGTAGGAACCGCCGGCAACCAGATCATGCTTCTGCGTGATACCGCTGGTCCAAAGGTGTGCATTCACGCCGCCGAAGTCCCCGTCGTAGGTCAGCTTTGCCTGGAAACCGGGGTCCGAATTGGTCTGGTCCTGACCAGTCAGCGACTTCAAGGGCTGGAACACGCCGACGCTGGCCTGAACGCCGCCGAAGCTGGGCGATGAGTAGGTGATCTGCGGCTGGAAGTCCGAATAGATGTAGCCCGAACCGATACGGCCCAGCGTAGTATTGGCCGGAGCGACATTGCCGCCCGGAGGGCCGCTGGACAGCAGGGTGATGTCGTTCAGGATCGCGTCCGAACCGAACAGGCCGATGTCGCGGCCGATCTTGAACGTACCCAGGTTCTTCTTGCCGAACGTCATGAACGTCTGGCGGAAGTCGATGCCCGCCGTGGCAAGCGCGGTCGGCTGACCACCGTTGTTCGCGCCCAGCGCGCCCCATGCGGCCGAGTTGATGCCCGGATACATGCCGAAAGTCGCTCCGACGTCCCAGCCGGCCTGCTGCGTCGTCACGTTGATGACGAGGAAGCCGGGAAGAAGACCGTTACGAATGGCGCTGGAGTTGCTGCCCGAAACACTCGCGATACCGCCGGTCACTGCCGTCGTGGCGCTGGGCGTATCGGGATTGTCGTGCACGTAGAAGCCGTTGACCGACCCTGCGAACTTGATCGTTGCCGGGCCGACTTCGAAGCCGATGCCGCTGTCGGTCATCTTGACCATCTTTTCCGGCTCGAAAGTCGCGGGTGCCTGCGCCTGCGCCATGGCCTGCATCTGCTGGGCTTCGGCCGCCTCTTCGGCCTGTTCCTCGGCAAGCAGGGCGGCGTATTCGTCGTCCGAAAGAATACCCTTTTCGTGCAGTCGCTTGAGCAGGCTCTCGCTGGAGCCCGCGTAGGCAGGTGCAGTCGTCAGGGCAATGGCAATCGCCGCGGCAGTGCCGCGCAACATGATCTTGGAGATCATTCTCTCCCCCTTCCTTTCTTATCTGTATCGCATCCAAGCGACCAGGAAGAGGATGCTGCGCCCTTGCGCGCGGCACTATTGGACTTTGGTTCTCATACTTTGGAACAAGGCGCCAATTACTTGCGCCGACACCCGCATTTAGTTCGCGATCGCGACGCCCCACGGGCCCTTGCCGGCCTCGATACGCTTGGTCACCTCAAGGCTGGCAAGGTCGAGGAAAGCGATGTCGCCTGTCGTGCCGTTGGCGACGACGGCGGTGGTGTCATCCTCGGTTATCGCCAGGTGCCAGGGCCGTCCGCCGGTCTCGGCATATCCGGTGACCTTGCGGCTGGCGACATCGACCACGGCAACTGCGTTCGCGCGGCCCAGCGCAATGACCGCCGTCTTGCCGTCAGAGGTAAAGCGGATGCCGCAGGGCAGGACCTTGTAGGCAGGCACGCCCGGCGGTGCGAAGGAGATGGTCTCGACGATTTCCTTGCTGGCCGCGTCGACGACATGGACGGTTCCGGCGATCTCGGCCGCGATCCAAACCTGGCCTCCGTCAGGCGCGAACTCGATGTGGCGCGGGCGATAGTCGGTCTCTGTCACGTGGACGATCTCGCGCGTGGCGATATCGATCCAGTCGACGATGTTTTCCTCCTCGCTCGCCACCAGAAGGTACTTGCCATCGGTGCTCTGCGCGATGCCTTCCGGCTCCTCGCCCACGACGACCTGCCATGCAACGCGCCGCGTTTCGAGGTCGACCGCCGTCGTCGCGGCATCATCCTCGTTCGAGATGAAGAGGTACTTGCCGTCGTTCGAGACGAAGAACTGTTCGGGATCGTTGCCCGAAGGCAGAACGCCCACCAGCTCGCCCGTTTTCGCGTCGCGAATCTCCACCGCGTTGTCGATGCTGGCGCAGATAAGGACGTACTTGCCGTCCTTCGTCAGCGTAATTCCGCGCGGACGCTCACCCACGTCCCACGTCGCGACGACCTCCCGCGTGTCGAGATCGACGACCGTGACGGTGTTCGACCGCTCGTTACTGACATAGGCCGTCGCCGCCTGCACGGACGGGGCAAGGACGATGCCGAGGGCGAATGCCGCGCCGGCAAGGAGATGACGGTTTTTCATACGCTTCGGTCTACCTTCGCCCCTGTCAGCAGCAACATTGTACCAAGGTTCAATGGGTCGCTGCCGCTCGGGTCGCTATCTATAGAAGCCAAGCAAGGGGGCTTGTTGGACTGATGGCCCTCGGGTCGCAAATGAGGATGCACTGAAATGTCGAAACTGACCAGCCGGCTGGCGCTTGCCGCCACCGCGATGGCCTTTGCCGGCCTTACCACTTCACAGCTCATGGCCCACGGCGACGTCACGCCGCAGGCGGTCGACACGTCGGCTCTGCCGGACATCGGCGAAGAGTGGCTGGACGAAAACCCCTATTCGGGCAACGAAAAGGCGATCGAAATCGGCGCCTCGGCCTACAACCAGAACTGCGCACGCTGCCACGGCCTTGAAGGCATTTCGGGCGGCATCGCGCCGGACCTTCGCTACCTCGAACTCGGCCCCACGGGCGATGAATGGTATATCGAGCGCTATCGCAACGGATCCAGCCACGACGGCAAGGTCTACATGCCGCCGTTCGGCGAAGTCCTCGGCCAGAAGGCCGGCTGGGCGATCCGCAGCTGGGTCGAAACCAAGTACACGGACGACTATTAAGCCATGACATATAGGCGCAGGGCCTTTCTGGGCGGTCTCGCAGCAGGTGCGGGGTCGCTCGCCCTGCCCCGTATCTCGATGGGCGCCCCGCTCGCCAACGTGCGCGAGCTGGGCGTTCTTCGCGTCGGCCTCTATACCAACAACCGTCCGTGGTCGTGGGAAGAAGGCGGCAAGGTGATGGGCATCGATGCCGACATCGCCCGCGCCGTGGCCGAAAGCTTTGGGGTCAGAACCGACCTCGCGCTGTTTCCGGCGGACGAGGAAGTATCCGACGATCTTCGCAATGTGGTGTGGCGCGGCGGCCTTTTGGGTTTCCGCAAGTGCGACGTGATGATGCACGTCCCCTTCGACCGCACTTTTGCGGCGCAGGAAGACCAGGTCGTCATCCTTGCCCCCTATTACCACGAAGGCTTCGGCGCGGCCTGTTCGCCCGGCATGGCCGAGTGTGAAGGGACGCCGACCGAATTTCGCGGCAAGCGTCTTGCCGCCGAAATCGATTCGATCCCCGATTTCTACCTGATCGGCAGCTTCGGCGGCATCCTGCGCCCCGATGTCACGCATTACACGACCGGCTTCGAAGCCGTTGCCGCGGTCAAATCGGGCGAGGCCGATCTGGCCGTTGCCACCGATGCACAGATCGAATCGGCCCTCGCGAATGCGCCGGGCGAAGGCAAGCGGCGCAAGGGGCCGCTGCCTGCGATGCTGTCACCGGGCTGGGACATCGGCATCGCCGTCGACGAAAAGAGCCGCAGCCTTGGCTTTGCCATCGAAGAAGAAATGGACGCGATGATGGCCGACGGCCGGATGGCGGAAATCTTTGCGCGCTATGGTGTCACCTGGCGTCCTGCCAACGCAGTCGCGCCCAACGCATAAATTTGGGTGCCTGAATTTGGGCGCCTCAAGACCGCTCTCGTCCTAAGGTTCAATTGTTCCCGACAGGGGCGGGGATAGTCTCGACACCACCAAGATACCGGAACGGGCGCAAAAGCGCTCAAATCAAAGAAGACTTCGGTCTTACGAAGGAGGGAAGGATGAAGGGGCGTTTCAAGACTCTCGCCGTGGCGCTCGCGGCTTCATGTGCAGCGATGGGCGCACCGGCAGTGGCGGACAACCACGCTGGCCCGACCATGAATGACCTGCTGAACGACGCCAACTCCACTGGCGACGTCCTGACCTACGGCATGGGACCGTGGCAGCAGCGTTATTCCAAACTCAACATGGTCAATACCGAGACCGTCAACCGGCTCGTACCCGTGTTCTCCGCCTCGCTCGGCGGTGAAAAGCAGCGCGGTCAGGAAGCTCAGCCGATCGTCTATGACGGCACGATCTACGTGACGGGTTCCTATTCGCGCATGTTCGCCTTCGACGCGAAGACGGGCGAGAAGAAGTGGGAATACAATGCCCGCCTGCCCGACGGCATCATGCCGTGCTGCGACGTCGTCAACCGCGGCGCCGCCATTCACGGCGACAAGATCATCTTCGCAACGCTCGATGCGCACCTCGTTGCGCTGAACCGCGAAACCGGCAAGGTCATCTGGAACAAGGAAATCGGCGACTACAAGGCCGGTTATTCCGCGACCGCTGCTCCGATCATTGCCAAGGACATGGTGATTACCGGCAACTCGGGCGGTGAATTCGGCATCGTCGGCGCCGTTCAGGCCCGCGACGTCAACACCGGCGAACTGATCTGGGACCGTCCGACCATCGAAGGTCACATGGGCACCCTCCGCGGCAAGGACAACGGCATCTCCGGCAAGACCAACGCCACCTGGGAAGGTGACCTTTGGAAGACCGGCGGCGGCGCGACCTGGCTTGGCGGCACGTATGATCCGGGCACCAACCTGGTCTACTTCGGCACCGGTAACCCGGCACCGTGGAACAGCCACCTGCGTCCGGGCGACAACCTCTACACCTCGGCTACGGTCGCGATCGACGTCGATACCGGCAAGATCAAGTGGTACTACCAGACCACGCCGCACGACGGCTGGGACTTCGACGGCGTGAACGAATTCATTCCGTTCGACGCCACGATGAACGGCAAGAAGATGCAGCTGGGCGCGAAGGCCGACCGTAACGGTTACTTCTACGTGCTCGACCGCACCAACGGGAAGTTCATCGGCGCGCACAAGTTCGTCATGCAGACGACCTGGGCCGATGGCATCGACCAGAAGACGGGCCGCCCGAACTTCACCAGCGATGGTCGCCCCGGTGCGCCCACCGGTGCGGATAAGGGTGAAGTCGTGTTCGCATCGCCGTCGTTCCTTGGCGGCAAGAACTGGATGCCGATGGCCTATAGCCAGGACACCGGCCTGTTCTACATCCCGTCGAACGACTGGGGCATGGACATCTGGAACGAACCGATCGCCTACAAGAAGGGCGCGGCGTACCTGGGTGCAGGCTTCACCATCAAGCCGATCGCCGACGATCACATCGGCGCCCTGCGTGCGATGGATCCCAAGACCGGCAAGATCGTATGGGAAGCCAAGAACCCGGCCCCGCTGTGGGGCGGCGTGCTCGCCACGGGCGGCAACCTCGTCTTCACCGGTACGCCCGAAGGCTACCTGAAGGCATTCGATGCCAAGACGGGCCAGGAACTGTGGAAGTTCCAGACCGGTTCGGGCGTCGTCGGTTCGCCGGTGACGTGGGAAGATGGCGGCGAACAGTATGTCGCCGTGATGTCCGGCTGGGGCGGCGCAGTTCCGCTCTGGGGTGGTGAGGTCGCCAAGACCTTCAAGGACATCTCGCAGGGCGGTTCGCTCTGGGTCTTCAAACTCTACAACCAGTAAGCAAGGACATGGCCCGCCCGGCATCTGTCGCGGCGGGCCATTTTCCACTATGGCAACAGTAATCACAGACTTCCCGAGGCAGAGGATGAACGAAGCTCCCGCTCCCGATCGCGTGCTGATCGTCGACGATCACTCGCTTGTACGTGACGGGCTGCGTTCGATCCTGGAAGTCAGCTTCCCCGAATGCGAGATCCTCGAGGCAGACAGCTTCGAACAGGCTCTGGAAGCGCTGCAGAAGGCGGACGAGGTCGATCTCGTCCTGCTCGACCTCAATATTCCCGACGTGAACCGCCTGTCCGGCCTGAAACAGCTGCGCGCCGATTTCCCGAGCACGCCTGTCGTCATGGTGACCGGCGTCGTCGACCCGATCGTGATGCGCGACGCGCTGGCCGCAGGGGCCGCCGGTTACGTTCCGAAATCGCTAAAGCGTCAGGCCATCCTCGACGCGTTGCAGCAGGTGCTGGCGGGCGAGATCTACCTGCCCGACCTCGAAACCACCGAAAGCGACGATGCGCGCCTTCGCGAGGACGAGGAAATCCGCGCCCGCATCGACAGCCTCACCCCGCAGCAGCGGATCGTGCTGGGCCACCTTGTCGCAGGGCTGCTGAACAAGCAGATCGCGCACGAACTCAGCGTGTCGATGACGACGGTGAAGGCGCACGTCTCTGCCATCCTGCAGAAGATGAACGTCTATTCGCGCACGCAAGCCGTGATCATGGCCAACCGCGTGGGCTTCTCCGACTGATCTACCGATGCTTGCGGGCGGTCAGCCCGTGATCGCCAGTTGCCGCAACAGGGCGCGCAATTGTGCGGGCTTTACCGGCTTCGTCAGGATCGGCAGGCCCTGCGATCCAAGCTTCAGCTTCACCTCGTCGCTGCGGTCCGCCGTAATGATCACCGCCGGCAGGTCGCCCGCATGCTTTTCGCGCAGCATGGCCACGGCCTCGTCGCCGGTCATCCCGTCATCGAGGTGATAGTCCGCGATCAAGAGGCCGGTGCCCTGCTTCACGCTTTTCACCACGGCCGGATCGTCGGGATGCCCGCCGGTAACGACCTTAAGCCCCCAGTTTTCCAGCAGGACACGCATGCCCTGCTGCACCTGTTCGTCCTTGTCGACGACGGTCACGGTGCCTTCCCCGCTACGCCCGATGCGTTCGCCCGCCGTCGTCGTCGCGGCCTCGGTCACGCGCGGCTCGGCACGGGGCACCAGGATCGTGAACGTGGAGCCGCGCCCTTCCTCTGACTGAAGGTCGATCTCGTGGCCCAGCATGGCGCTGGCGCGGCGCACGATGGCAAGGCCAAGGCCCTTGCCCGGCGTTTTCTGCGTCTTCTTGAGGCGGCGGAATTCCTCGAAGATCGCCTCGCGCTTTTCAGGGTCGATGCCCGGGCCGGTATCGGTGACCGAAATGGCGATGTGGTCGCCTTCCTCGCGGGCCTGCACCTCGACGCCGCCTTTTTCGGTATAGCGGATGGCGTTCGACACGAAATTCTGGAGGATACGGCGCAACAGGCGAAGGTCGCTCTTCACCCAGAAACCCGTCTCGGGAATTTCGAACGTCAGCCCGTCCTTGCGGGCGAGCGGTGCAAATTCGATACGCAGGGCCGACAGGATGCGATCGAGCGGAAGCGCCGCGATCTCGGGCTGGATCGCGCCTGCATCGAGGCGCGAGATTTCGAACAGCGCCTCCAGCAGTTCCTCGACCGAATCGAGCGCCACCGCGCTCTGCCGGACGAGCCCGCGATTGGTGGCGGCAAGGCGGCGTTCGGCAAGGGCGGACACGAACAGTCGCGCTGCGTTCAGCGGTTGCAACAGGTCGTGGCTCGCCGCCGCGATGAAACTGGTCTTCGAACGGTTGGCCTGTTCGGCCTCGTTCTTCGCCTCGACCAGCTGGCGGTTCACCTCGATCAGTTCGGCCGTGCGTTCCTGCACGCGCTTTTCCAAGGTCTCGGCCTGTTCGGTCATCGATCGCTGGAACCGGATGCGGTCGGTCACGTCGTCGAAGGCATAGGCCATGCCGCCTGCCGACAGCGAAACCGAGCGGATGACGAAGTTGCGCCCCTTCAGGGTGCAGTCGGTGCTGATGCGCGGGCCCTTGCCGCTGCGCCATTCGACCGCGTGGGGCATGTCTAGCCCGCACTCGTTGACGCACCAGTCATTGAGCCGCTCATGCCGTCCGATCGCGCCGTCAAGGTCGCTCTCGATGCCGAGCATGCGTATCAGCGGTTCGTTCCAGGCGACAAGGCGGTGCTGGCTGTCGAACAGGCATGCGCCTTCGGACAAAGTGTCGAGCGAGGCCTGCAGCGCGAGGTTGCGTTCGGCCAATTCGCGGGCGCGTTCGCGCGCGTCCTCGGCCTTTACCGAGGTGATGTCAGTATAGATGCCGACCGTCCCGCCCTCGCTGGTGCGAAGCTCGTTGATCTGCAGCCAGCGTCCGTCGGACAGCAACTGGACGTGCGCGCCCGATGCGTCGCGGTACCTTGCCATGCGCTCCCGCATCCAGCGGTCGGGCGACAGGCGCGATCCCATCGTGCGTCCGCCGCGTGCAAGCTGTTCGGCAAGGTCCGTAAAGGTCGGCGAGGCTTCGGCGATGTCGGCAAATTCGGGCCAGATCTTCAGGAAGGCCTTGTTGTGCGTGACAAGGCGATCTTCGGCATCGAACAGCGCGAAACCGTCCGACAGGCTCTCGATCGCATCGCGCAGGCGCGCCCGCGCAGCATCCGCATCGCGGCTGACGGTTTCGAGGTAGGCGTTGACTTCGGCCAGCTTGCCCAGCGCGTCTTCCAGCTCGCCGGTGCGGTCGCGCACCATCGCCTCGAGCGCGATGGCGGTTTCGAACATGGAATAGGACCCTTCCATGTCGCTCGACCGTTCGGCGCGGTCGATCAGCGCCTCGTTGACCTTTTCCAGCCTGCGGACACGCTCCTTCAGCGCGGCGATTTCCGCGTCACGCTCGTCCGGGGCCGCCGGGGCCAGGTCCTTGCCCTTGGTAGCCATCAGCGTCCGATCGCAAGGCCGCTGAAGGTCTGGTTCACGTGGGCGGTGCGAAGCTGCTCGCCATAAGTGTTGAACCCGATCACGCCCTTCTCGGTATAGAGCGCGGAAACCTCGTGCGCGACTTGCCGACGTTCGGCATCGATACGGTTCAGCACGCAGTCGAAGGCGATGATGTGGTCGATCTTGCCGACTTTGCCCTCTGTCTTGTCGAACAGGTCACGCATGGCGGCGACGCGGTCGACGGGTTCTCCCACGGTCATCACGACGCCGCGATCGATCGCGCAGTAAAATGTCAGCGATCCGTCGGCATTGGCCGACTGGATCGAACGGACGTGATATTCCCCGCCCGTCCGCACCATGAGCGGGTGCGAGGCAAAGAATGCCGCATCCAGCGTCTGGCTCGGTTGACCGACGACGCGCAAGTATTCCTCCGCCGCCGGAACGGCATTGATCTCGAACGCGGTGCGCGTTTCGGCGTCTGCTTCGGTGATGACCATACGCTCGCCGCCGGGACGGTAGTGGTTGGCTGAAAAGACCTGCATCGGGCGGGACGAGGACAAGAGGCCGATGACGGCTGCGTCGCGCTGGAAATGGCCGTCGAAGAAAATGCCGGTTTCCTTGAAGGCCAGCCCATCCCCGCTCGACCCACCGATCAGCTCGATTTCGCCCAGCGCTTCCTGTGCGGTCATCGTCAGCAGTTCTTCACGATGGGAAAGCCCGTCGACAAGGAACAGCGCGACGTGGCTCAATCCCTCGCCCAGCGCCAGGGCGGCATCGTTGCGGCAACTGCCCGCGAAATGGCGCACCTGCTTGCGCGCGGTCTCGGTGTCGAAGCTGTCGAGATCGGTGAAAGGTAGCAGTTCGAGGTGGAAAGCGTCCGCCGGAAAGCCGACGAACACGATGCTGTCGCTGTCATAGCCCCGCGTCGTCAGTTCACCCGCGCTTGTACAGCCGAACAGGGGAACGCCGGGCATCAGCTTGTCGAGCGCCTTGGCCAGCTTAGCCCGTTCGAACCGGTGCGAACAGAATACGAGGCCGCCCGCCAGCGGCACGCCCGCGATGGCGCGCGCGATCTCCGCGACCGCGGCTTCGGGCTCGCTGGCATGGGTCGTGACGGCGACAAGGCCGTCCGCGCTCACCTCTGTATCAGTCAGGTGCCCTCTCCTTCATCCCCTCAGCGGCCGTGTCGCGCCCTTTTTGCGGGCGTCTTGGTCTGGCCGTATCAGATCGCCGATCCTAGCGGTTTGCGCCTCTCCGGCCAAGCGGCAAGCGACACACAGATAGCGCTAAATCGCAGCCCTCAGGCCACTTCGTCGCCGCGCAGCGGTTCGCCAGCCGCATTCAGCGCATCGACCTCTTCATCCGTGAACACGCGGCTGCGCACGATGAAGCGCACGCCTTCGGGCGCCTCCAGGCTCATGCCCGATCCGCGGCCCGGTACGACATCGATGGTGACTTGCGTGTGGCGCCAGTATTCAAACTGCGCCGCCCCGATCCAGACCGGGGTATCGGCGACCAGCGTGCCGAGAAGGACGTCCTGCTTGCCGACGCGGAATTCGCCGCGTGGAAAGCACATCGGCGCGCTGCCGTCGCAGCATCCGCCCGACTGGTGGAACATCAGCGGGCCGTGCATTTCGGTCAGCTTGAAGATCCAGTCCTCGGCCTCTGGCGTCGCGACGATGCGGGCGGGTGCGGTGGAAATCGTGGTCATGACCTTTGTCCTTACAAGGATTGCCCCGGATGCACCAAGGCCGGAGCAGGTTTGCACCTGCCCCGGCCCGGGATGGCCTCGACCCCGACCGGCACCTGGAAGATATGTCGGCAGGGGTTTCGAGGTGGGAGGTCGTAAGCCCTCAGTGGCGGCATCAGAAGAAGCCGAGCGCCTTCGGGCTGTAGCTCACCAGCATGTTCTTGGTCTGCTGGTAGTGTTCGAGCATCATCTTGTGGTTTTCGCGGCCGATACCCGACTGCTTGTAACCGCCGAACGCTGCGTGCGCCGGATAGGCGTGGTAGCAGTTGGTCCAGACGCGACCGGCCTGGATGGCGCGGCCAAAGCGGTAGCAGGTGTTGGCATCGCGGCTCCACACGCCGGCACCAAGGCCGTAGAGCGTGTCGTTCGCGATCGAGAGCGCTTCCTCGTCCGACGAGAACTTGGTCACGGCCAGAACCGGGCCGAAGATCTCTTCCTGGAAGACGCGCATCTTGTTGTGGCCTTCAAGGACGGTCGGCTTCACGTAGTAGCCGTCGGCCAGTTCACCGTCGTGCATCGCACGCTCGCCGCCGGTCAGGACCTTGGCGCCCTCGTCACGGCCGATGCCGATGTAGGACAGGATCTTTTCCAGCTGGTCGTTCGAAGCCTGCGCACCGATCATGGTGCTGGGATCGAGCGGGTTGCCCATCTTGATCGCTTCGACGCGGGCGATGGCACGTTCCATGAACCGGTCGTAGATCGATTCGTGGACCAGCGCACGGCTCGGGCAGGTGCAAACCTCGCCCTGGTTCAGCGCGAACATCGCAAAGCCTTCAAGCGCCTTGTCGAAGTAGTCGTCGTCTTCGCGCATCACGTCGGCGAAGAAGATGTTCGGGCTCTTGCCGCCCAGTTCCAGCGTGCAGGGAATGAGGTTTTCCGAAGCATACTGCATGATCAGGCGGCCGGTCGTCGTCTCGCCGGTGAAGGCGATCTTGGCGATGCGCTTGTTCGATGCCAGCGGCTTGCCCGCCTCGACGCCGAAGCCGTTGACGACGTTGAGCACGCCTTCGGGCAGCAGGTCGCCGATGACTTCCATCAGCACCATGATCGACATGGGCGTCTGTTCGGCAGGCTTAAGCACGATGCAGTTACCTGCGGCCAGCGCCGGCGCCAGCTTCCACACGGCCATCAGCAGCGGGAAGTTCCACGGAATGATCTGGCCGACAACGCCCAGCGGTTCGTGGAAGTGATAGGCCACGGTGTCGTGGTCGATTTCCGAGATCGAGCCTTCCTGCGCGCGCAGGCAGCCTGCGAAGTAGCGGAAGTGGTCGACGCCCAGCGGAAGGTCGGCCGCGGTCGTTTCGCGGATCGGCTTGCCGTTGTCGATGGTTTCCACCAGCGCCAGCATGTCGAGGTTTTCCTCCATGCGGTCGGCGATGCGGTTCAGGATGTTCGCACGCTCGGTCGTCGAGGTGCGGCCCCAGGCGTCCTTGGCCTTGTGGGCGGCATCCAGCGCCAGCTCGATATCCTCGGCAGTGCCGCGGGCCACCTGGCACACAGGCTTGCCGGTCACCGGCGAAATGTTGTCGAAATACTGTCCCTTCACGGGGGCGACCCACTTGCCGCCGATGAAGTTGTCAAAACGGTCGCGGATAAGCGACTGGCCGCTGAACTTGCTGAGAGCCTGTTCGAGCATATTGAATTCCTCCTCTCGCCAAAGACGTTTCGCCGGTCACTTTGCGCGCCGCGCCGACACTCGCCAATTATACCTTGGACCGAGACGGGCCCGGCCGGTCCGCCCATGCGGCGGGTCGGGTCATGGCGGATCGGCTTGCCGCGCGTGGCGAAGCCCCTATGTTCAGAGGCATGACGGACATGAGAAACAGCGCGAACAAGGTCGACATCACCCGGATAGAGCGGGACATCAACGCCATCGCGCAGTTCGGCTTCAACGAGAACGATCGCGGCGTTTATCGCCAGGGCTTCAGCGAAGAGGACATGGCCGCGCGCCAGTGGATGCGCGACCGGTTCGAGGAACTGGGCATGAGCCACCGGCTCGACGGGGCGGGCAATGTCATCGGGCGCTGGGGCCCTGACGACAAGCCCGCGATCATGATCGCATCGCACCTCGATTCCGTGCCCGCGGGCGGCATTTTCGACGGCGTTCTGGGCGTTGTCGCGGGGCTCGAAGTCGTGCGGACCATGCAGGAGGCAGGGATTGAGCCCGCCTTCCCCATCGAAGTCATCGGAACAAGCGAGGAGGAAGGCCGGTTCGGCGGCATGCTGGGCGCGCAGGCGATGACCGGCAAGCTGACCCGCGAGTGGCTGGACACGGCCAAGGACGAACATGGCTTTGCCCTGAAGGACGCGATGCGCGCAGCAGGGCTTGAACCCTACGACGCGCTTCACGCCTATCGCCGCCCGGATGAAATCCACGCATTTCTCGAAATCCACGTCGAGCAGGGGCCAGTGCTCGACATGGAAAAGACGACCATCGGCATCGTCGAAGGGATCTCGGGCGTCTTCAAGTGGAACTGCCGCCTGATCGGCAAGGCCGACCATGCCGGCACCGCGCCGATGGACATGCGATCCGACGCGTTGATGGGCATGGTCGACTTCGCACACGAAATCCGCCGCATTATCGACGAACACGGCACGGACAAGAGCCGCATCACCATCGGCCATGTCGCCTGCAAACCGGGCTTCCCGCACACTGTGCCGGGCGAAGTCGACTTCACTATCGTGGGCCGCGACCTCGACGAAAGCGTAATGGAAGCCTTGGCAGAGGCGTGCGAGCGCGTGCTGTCGTCCATCGCGCGGCGACACAAGCTGCGCTTCGAATATCAGCAGATGAGCTGGCTGAAGCCCGCTTATTGCGACACTGACCTGATGAACCTTTTCGAACGCAAGGCGCAGGCCCTGGACCTGTCCTACAAGATCATGCCGTCAGGTGCGGGGCACGACGTCCAGTTCTTCTGCAATCACGCAAAGGCCGCGATGTTCTTCGTGCCCAGTGTCGGCGGCGTCAGCCACGCGCCGGATGAATGGACACACTGGTCCGATATCGAGCGCGGATGCCAATTGCTGCTCGAAGCGGTGATGGAACTGGCGGTGGAGCAAGTGCCCGCCTGATTGCCTCAATCCGGCGCGTCGCGCTCCGCAAGTCGGATTGATCGCGGCACGCGGCCCCCGTCGATGTCGATCACGATGTCGGCGGCCATGTCCTCGATCTGCCAGCGCGTCAGCCGCTCGTAATGCGAGATGAAGCGGCGCAGTTTGTCCGGCGTCATTGCCGCCCCGGCCCCCGCGCCGCTGCGGTCGAGGCCGCGCTCCTGCTCGCTGCGCCAGCTTTCGACGACGGCGAAAGACGGCGTACGCAGGAGGATCGACAAGTCGATGCGGTCGAAGAAATCGCGATACTCACCCGCCAGCGCCGCGTTCACTGCGCGCCGCCAGTCGCCGTTCTCATCCTCGAGGCGCTCAAGTTCGTTGACGGGTTCGGCCAGCATTCCTTCGGGTTGAGGCCGCGCACCAACGCACCAGCCCTCTAGCAGAACAATATCAACGGGCGCGTCGATGATTTTCCATTCGCTTGCCGCCCACCGGTCGTCAGCAGCTTTGTCGAACCCAGGCACCCGCACCGCCTCGCCAGCCAGCAGCCCCGAGACGGTAGCATTCATCAGCGCCACGTCATGCGTGCCGGGAACGCCTCGCGTTGCCAGCAGCGGGTGCCGGGTTCGCGCAAGCTCGGCCCGCTCTCCCTTCGTCAGGTAGAAATCGTCGATCGAGCAGACTTGCGTGGCCAGCCCCCGGTCCGCCAGCTTACCGGCCAGCCGCGCCGCGGTGGTCGACTTTCCGCTGCCCTGCGCACCGCTCAGCCCGATCAGGACCGGCCGTTCTGCATCCTGCCGCGCACCAGCAATCGCCTCGACCAGAAAGGCGTCGGCGGAGGCAAAGGCAGTGGCCGCCGATACGGCCCCCGCCCCTGTTTTGCCGCCGCCGGACATGCTCTTAGACTTCGTCGCTCTCGGCTTCCGCGACGTCGCTCTCGCCGCGTTCGGCCTTCTCTGGCTCCGACGGGCTGATCGGCGCGTCGTTCACCACGCCTGCCTTGGCGATCCCTTCCAGCGAGCCGCCGTCGAGGCCGAGTTCCTTCATCAACCCGTCGATGACCGGCGCCTGCGCGCGGTAGGACAGCGCCGCGCTCAGCGCATCGCTGGCAAGGTTGCCGCCACCCGGACCTGCCGCAACAGGTTTGCCGTCGGCACCTCGGGCACCCGTAATGCCGTCGACCTGAACGATCTTGATCGAATCGATCGCCTCAAGCGGCTTCGCGCTTTCGCGTACGAGGTCGGGCAGGACCTTGAGCAGCGCGAGTTTCGTCTGCAGCGACACCTGGCTGCTCGACAGGATATTCGCAGCCTCGTTCACCGCGCGCTGACCGGCGGCCTCGACTTCGAAGCGGACGCGGTCGGCCTCGGCGCGAAGCTTCTCGGCCTCGGCCTCACCCTCTGCCTCGAGGCGCGCAGCCTCAGCCCGGTTGCGAGCGGCATCGCGCTCGGCCTCGGCCTCGACCTTTACCTTAATCGCGTCGCGTTCGGCGACCTTCGCAGCCTCGATCAGCTGGATGCGCTTGTCACGCTCGGCCACTTCGGTCTCGCGGCTGGTCGAGACAGATTCCTCGGCCGCGACTGCCTTGGCGCGGGCCTCGTCGGCCTCGGCCTTGGCCTGGCTTTCCTCGCGGCTCTTGTTCTGGACCGCGATCTGCTGTTCCTGACGCGCGATTTCGAGAGCGCGCTGTTGGTCGATGCGGGCTTCCTCGACAAGGCGGTCGGCCTCGATCTGCTGGGCATCGACTTGCTTCTTCGCCTCGATCCGCGCGGCATCGGCCTCGCGGTTGCGCTCTGCCTGTTCGCGGGCGATCTCTGCGATCTGCGCGGCGCGGCGCACCTCGACCTCACGCTCCTGCTCAAGCCGGGCGTATTCCTGGTCGCGGCCGATCTCGAACGAACGCTTGTCGGCTTCGAGGTTCTTGGTCTCCATCTGGACGCGGGTGTCCTGCTCGATGTCGTTGCGCAGTTTCTTGCGTGCCTCGATCTGCTCGGTCAGCTTGGTCAGGCCCTCGGCGTCGAATGCATTGTTGGCGTTGAAATGCTCGATGCTTGTCTGGTCGAGACCGGTCAGAGAGACCGATTCCAGCTCAAGCCCGTTCATAGCAAGGTCGTTCGACGACACCTGCTGCACTTTCTGGACGAAGTCCGCGCGCTGTTCGTGCAGTTCGTTCATCGTCATGCCCGCCGCGACCGAGCGCAGCGCGTCGACGAACTTGCCCTCGACAAGATCCTTCAGCGCCTCCGGGTGCATGGTGCGTTCGCCCAGCGTCTGCGCGGCCATGGCGATGGCGTTGGCGTCGGGCCGGACGCGCACGTAGAACTCGGCCTTCACGTCGATGCGAAGCCGGTCGAGCGTGATGAGCGCGTCCTGGTTCTTGCGTTCGACCGCAAGGCGCACCGTGTTCATGTTCACCGGCATCGTTTCGTGCAGCACCGGCAGCACCAGCGCGCCGCCGTTCATCACGACCTTCTCACCGCCGAAACCGGTACGGACGAAGCCGACCTGCTTGGTCGCGCGGCGATAGAGCCGGGTGATGGTGAAAGCGATTATGAGCAGGACCGCGAGAACGGTGCCCGCGTAGATCCCGATGGTGATCAATTGATCCATTTGCGTACCCCCTTGAAAATTGAAATCAGCGTGCCAGCCGGAACGGTTCGGACCCGCCGATGGCAAAGAAAAGCTGTTCGTCGCGGCGGACGAGCATGACCTCGTCGCCCTCGATGAATTCGGATGCGTCCTCGTGCGGTTCGACCATCACGTTGTGCGCCTGGCCGAACCGGTCGGTGACTTGCGCGCGGGCAGGACTGCCGCGCCGCGCAGTGCCGATCGAGATCGTGCCCCGCCGGCCAAGCAGTTCGTCAACCGAAACGGCCGTCGTCTCGTCATGCGGCCAGATCCGGCCCAGCGGCCGTGCGAGCAGGCCCGTTGCCGGCAAGCCGACGACGACACCCATGACCGCCGCCGCAGCAGCGGGCAGCGGCGCGCCGATCAGCGCGACGAGCAGTTCCTGCAGCGACAGGCCGATCAGCCCGAACGAAGCGCAGAACAGCGCCAGCCAGGCCACCAGCGGCAGCCGTTCGAGCCCGACGATGCTGGCCAATCCGCCAACTACATCGGCAGCGTCCGCCCCTTCGACATCGACGTCACCGTCGAAATCGGGCCCGAAATCGCCAAAGCCGAGAAGTTGAACGAAAAGCAGTAATAGAAGAAACGCCAACGCCACCGCGAACGGCGTGTTGTGTGGCGCAAGAATATCCATTTCCAACCCCTTTCCACGTTCGGAAAGATGGCAGGAAATTGTTGCATTTCATACCAAAATCGGACGAACCAGAACCGATTTTCGGGTGCAGCCGAAGGCGCCTCAGCCCTCGATCAGGTCCTCTATCGCGTGGAGCGCGATGGCGTGGTTCAGGATGATGTCCTTGCGCGTGTTCTGCGCGTGGTCGTCGCTCTTGCGGTAATCCTCGATCGAGGCGCGCAGCTTGGCTTCGTCGAAAATGCCGTGTTCTGCGATTTCCTTCGACGACAGCCACTTTTCGATCAGCTTGTCGATCTCGGCCGTCTTTTCCTTGTCGGTATGCGCGGGCGGGGCCATGAAGGCGAACTTCTCGCGCTTGTAGAGCACTTCGGGAAGGACGTGCTTCATCGCCTCGCGTACGACCCACTTTTCGATGCCGTCGCGGATGCGGACATGAGGCGGGATGCGCAAGGCCAGTTCGGCGACGTGATGGTCGAGGAAGGCCGGCCGGCTTTCGAGGCTGTTGGCCATGTCGACACGGTCGCCGCCCCAGTTGAGGATCTGGCCTTCCAGCATCGTCTTGATCCAGGAATACTGCACCTTGTCGAGCACGTGACGCCCGTCGAGCATCGAACGATCGAGGCTGTAGGCAATGGCCGCGACCGGATCGTAGTCACCCAGCTTGGCCTTGAATTCTTCCGACAAAAGCGGCTTCACCCGTTCCAGCACCAGCATCCACGGCTGGATCCAGCTGGGCGTAAAACCCATGACTTCCTCGAATGCGGGGTGGCTGATCTGCTTTTCGGCCAGCACGCTGCCTGAGAAGATCGCGTTGCGCTTCTTCATGTCCTCGCCCGCCGCGGTCTCGGAATAGGCGGGATCGTGCAGGAAGTAGTCGGCCTTGAACTGGGCATAGCCGCCGAACAGTTCGTCGCTGCCTTCGCCGGTGATGACGACCTTGTAGCCGACTTTTCGCACGTGTTCGCTCATCAGCATCTTGGCGACGCCCAGCGTGTTGTAGAACGTGCGTTCGGAGTAATAGACCGCCTTCTCGAAGTTCTCTCCGTAAAGGTCGACGGCCTTGATCTTCAGGATGTCCTGGTCCGCGCCGACCATTTCGGCCATTTCGGTCGCGATGTGCGCTTCGTCATAGCGGTCGTCGTCGAAGCTGATGGTGAAGGCTTTCACCGGCGACTGCTGGATCGCGGCGGCCATGCCGAGGATCGAGCAGCTGTCGATCCCGCCCGAAAGATAGCAGGCGACCGGCACGTCTGCCTCAAGCCGCAGCGTGATCGATTCCACCAGCGCGCGACGCACGTTCTCGATGTGCTCTTCATCGGGCAGGTCGTCGTGCTGACCTTCCAGCGGGAATTCGGCGTCCCAGTAGCGGCGTTCCTCGACCTCGTAATCGTCGCCTTTTCGGCTCACGATCAGCATGTGCCCGGGCTTCAGCGCGTGGATGTCTTCGAACAGGGTCATGCCCGGGACCATCACCTGCATCAGCTGGTGAAGCTGCGCCTTGGGGCAGACGTTGCGCGGCACGTCGGGGTGGGCCAGCATCGCCTTGATCTCGCTGCCCCAGAAAAAACCCTTCTCGCCCTTGTGGTAATAAAGCGGGCGGATGCCGAAACGGTCACGCACGATGATCAGTTGCTGCTTCTTTTCATCGAACAGTGCGAAAGCGAATTCGCCCCGCAAGTGGTGGACGAAGTCCAGCCCGTGCTTGTCGTACAGCTTCATCGCGATCTCTGAGTCAGAGCGCGTGTTGAACCAGTAGCCGTCGGTGCGCAGCAGGCCGCGGATGCGCTTGAAGTCGTAGAACTCGCCATTGACGGTCAGCTTCAGGTGCGCCGTGCCGTCATCCTCGCGCCCGTGGATCGGCTGTGTCCCGCTGTCCAGTCCGATGATCGACAGGCGCGTGTGGATCATGGCGAGGCCGTTTTCCCGATCGTGCAGGAAACCGCGCCCGTCCGGTCCGCGATGGTACATGCGGTCGGCCATCTTCTCGGTATGGGCCTGCGTCTGCTCGTCGTAGTGGGGGCTCCACAGCCCGGCGATGCCACACATGGGTCGGTCTTTCCTTTTCGGTGATCGGGCCTGTCGGGCCCGTCGTTCTGGCAGATATCAGGCGATGAATTCGCGGGGAACCACGTGGCGCACGCGGCCGAAAATGGCCAGCAGAAGCGCCTGTCGCAGCCAGACCGCACCGTCCGCCTGGTTGAAGTAAAGGTTGTGCTGAGTCTCGTCCAAGTCGGTCGACAGCTCTTCGCCGCGGGCCAGCGGATGCAGGATCACGGTGTCAGGCTTCAGCTGGCTTTTCTGCGAAAGCGAAAACGCCTCTCCGAAGAACCGGTATCCGTCGCCCAGAAACGCGATAGCGTTCATGTAGATGACGTCGAGATACTCGAGGCTCTGCTGCAGGTTGCGGCTGAAATCGATGCCGATCGGGCTGTTGTTCGTCATCTCGCGGATCTCATCGCCCAGCGGGTCGGCCATTTCCGAGAAGATCGTGATGTGATTGATATTCTCGTGAAAATTGAGCGCGAGAGTAAGGAAGCTCTTCACCGTGCGCATGTTGCCCGGCGTGCCGATGATCCCGATGTTCAGACGGAACTTCTCCGGCAATTGCCCGAACGCCAGTTCCGGCCGCCACTTGCACAGCGCATACCAGTCCGCCAGCGCCTGCGTCGGATGTTCGTCCGACCCGTTGCCGCCGTTGATCAGCGGGATGCGCAAGTATTCGCACAATTCCTGCAGGCTCTTCTGCTCGGTATGCCGGACAACGACGACATCGGCATAGGAATTGAACATCTGCCCGATGTCGCGCATCGATTCGCCCTTGGCGACGCCGGTCGTCTTGGCATCGGCGACCGACAGCGTCTTGCCGCCGACGTGGAGCATCGCGCTTTCGAACGACAGGCGCGTACGCGTGCTGGGTTCGAAGAAGGCGGCGGCAAGAATTTTGTCCTCAAGCGCCCGCCCGACGTCGAACTTGCGCTGCTGCATATAGGCGGCAAGCTTCATCAGCTCGCGCATCAGCGGCAGGTCGAACTGCGATGCCGAAAGGACCGAGGTATCGTGCAGCCGGTCCAGTTGTTCCAGATCCAGCTTCGGATCGTGATTGATGAAGTTCTGCGGGTCGGGGCAATTGCCCAGCCGCCCCGCCTTGCGCAGCGGGTCCGCGACGTGTTCGACCTGGCTTGCCGGGCGGATCACCAGATCTCTCCCGACTTGCCGTCGCGGATCAGCATCGCGGCAAGGCCCAGCGCGGACACGCCGCACCAGATCAGCGATCCGTAGATCAGGACGGAGAGGAATCCTTCGCTAAAGGTCATGCGGCCTCCTTGAGGCGGGTCCAGTCGAAGCGGCCCTTGGCAAGGGCGCAGGCGCCCAGCGTCCAGACCATCGAAACGGCAGTTGCAATCAACGTGGCGACGTAAAAGCCGATCGCGAAATAGAAATAGAGACCAACGCCTGCGCCCAGCACCATCGCGCCGATGGCACCAACGGTATTCGCGCTGCGCCAATAAAGGCCGGTGACGATCGGCCAGATCATCGACCCGACAAGCGGCCCTGCGAAAAACAGCACCGTCGCCAGCGTGCCGATGCGCGGCAGGCAGACCAGCCACGTCAGCACGCCGAGGCCAAGGGTCACCCACTGGGCCGTGCGCTTCAGGTTGTCCGCACTGGACGAAGGGTGCAGCAGGCGGCGCCAGATATCTTCGGTGACCAGATCCGATGTCGCGGCAAGCAGGCTGTCGATGCTGGAGGCTAGCGAGCAGAACACGACGATGAAGATCGCCACTGCGCCCACCCCGCCCAGCACTTCGGCAATGACCAGCGGGCCCACCATGTCCGCGCTCGGCACCGCGACGCCCAGTGCGCCCGATGCCAGTGCGATGAAGCCGGCGGCAACCGGGATCGGCAACCAGACAAGCCCGCCCATCAGGAACGCCCTGGACGCGACGCCTTCACGGAAGGCAAAGGCGCGGCTCCACCACACGTTGTTGTGAAACACCTCGCCCAAGCCGAAAAGCAGGTTGTTGAAGATCGCCATGATCGCAGCGGGGAACAGGACGTCGAGCAGGGCTGGCTTCGTCGCGGTCAGGTTCGCGTGGATTTCCGAGACCGAGACGTTCTGCAAGACCGCGAAACCGGTGACGCAGATGCCGACGATGATGATCAGCGACTGGATGAAGTCGGTCCCGATCACGGCGGCCAGACCGCCGCGCATCGTGTAGATCACACAGACGGCAAGGATGACGCTCATCCCCCAGGCATAGTCAATGCCCGCCAGTGCTTCGAGCAGGATGCCGCCCGCCATCGCCATGCTGACAAGCCACGTGAGCGAGTAGAACAGCGTGAAGACGAGGAATATCGCCCACGCGACACGGCCATATCGCAGGCGGAAGAAATCGCCGCTGGTATAGCCGTGCGGCATCAGCTGGCGGATGCGCTTGGCCATCGGTGCAAAAAGGATCAGCCCGAAAGCCGCCGTGGAATAGGCAAGCATCCCCCAGATGCCCAATTGCAGCGCAAATTGCGGGGCCAGCATCGTGGTGTTCGACGTAATCCAGGTCGCAGCCGCCGTCGCTGTGCCAAGCGCGAGGCCGACGTTCCGGCCCGCCAGCGCGTGATCCTCAAAGCTCTTGTTTCGGCGGCCCCAGTAAACGCCAAGGCCGATCCAAAGCACGCTGAACAGCGCGAGCAGGATCCAGCCGACAGTGGGGTCGAGGAAGACCTTGTCCTCAGCCATCTGCACCCTCCCCGCGCGTGCCGCGCAGGATGACGATGACCGTCAGCAGGAAGACGATCGCCCCCAGTCCCGCAAGCCACAAGGCCTGTTCAAGTGATTGATGGCTTACGGAAAGTGTCAGAGGCGCAGCTTTCGCGCCGCTCTCCCCGACGAGGTTCAGCGCATATTCGCCATCGGCCAGACCGGACAGGAATATGCCGTCGTTCGTCCCATTATACACGGGACGGACCTGCCCATCGGGTGCGGTCAGGGTAAGTGTGACGGGTTCGTCCGTCGTCCAGCCGACGTGAACGTGGCCCGTATCTGTCGCCAAGGGGCCGTCGTCGACAAAAGCCGGTGCCGCGAGGCCGGATGCGGGCAGTCCCCCTGCCGCAAGGAATACTGCCGCGACCAAGGCAGTTCTCCGCGAGTTGCGCGATGGAAAAAAGATGCCGCTGGTGCCCCGATTACCTCATGAAAAAGCGCTGAAACCCGGAATGTCCGCAGCGTGGAACACGGGGTATCAAACACCGTGGGGCCTGTGAACCACCGTAATCGATTTCATCCCCTGCACGGGGGCAGATGAAATGTTCCTGTCACTAATCGGGCTTGCAAGACCGTGCGCCTTGCTTCAGGCGAATTGGCAATGGCCCGTGCCATAGGCGCGGTCCCCTGATGAATACGTGCAAGGACGAGAGCGTGACGCAAGCAAGTGCAGCCCCCCGCAGCGACTGGACCCGCGAGGAGATCGCGGAGCTTTTCGACCTGCCCTTCACCGAACTGGTGTTCCGCGCCGCATCAGTGCACCGCGACAACCACCCCGCGAACCAGGTGCAGCTGTCGACCCTGCTCTCGATCAAGACCGGCGGTTGCCCCGAAGACTGCGGCTATTGCTCGCAATCGGCCAGCGCCGACAGCGGCGTGAAGGCGACCAAACTGCTCGACGTGCAGCAGGTGCTTCAGGCCGCCGCACAGGCCAAGGACCACGGCTCGACCCGTTTCTGCATGGGCGCTGCTTTCCGCAACCCCAAGGAACGCGACATGCCCGCGATCATCCAGATGGTCGAAGGCGTGCGCGCGATGGGCATGGAAACCTGCATGACGCTGGGCATGCTCAACGAAAAACAGTCGGCCATGCTCGCCGAGGCAGGGCTCGACTACTACAACCACAACATCGACACTTCGCCCGAGAACTACGCCAACATCACCAGCACCCGCACGTTCGAGGACCGGCTGGATACGCTGTCGAACGTGCGCAAGGCAGGCATCAACGTCTGTTCGGGCGGGATTGTCGGCATGGGCGAGACGCGGGCCGACCGCGTGGGCTTCATCCACACGCTGGCAACGCTGCCCGAACATCCCGGTTCGGTGCCGGTTAACGCGCTGGTTCCGGTGAAGGGCACGCCGCTGGGCGACATGCTGGCCGATACGCCGCTCGCCAAGATCGACGACATCGAATTCGTCCGCACCGTCGCGGTCGCGCGCATCACGATGCCGGGTTCGATGGTCCGCCTCTCGGCTGGGCGCGAATCGATGAGCGAGGCGACGCAGGCGCTGTGCTTCCTGGCGGGCGCGAACTCGATCTTCACTGGCGACAAGCTGCTGACCGCGCCCAACGCGGGCGATGACAGCGACGCGGCCATGTTCGCCCGCCTCGGCATCGAGGCGATGCCGGCGAGCGAGCCGCGTGACGCTCAGGCGCCGTCGTGTGCCGGTTCGCGTAGCGAGCGCAGCGCAGAGGCAATGACCTCGTAAACGCGGGCGAGCTGCGTTTCTGAAATGCAGTAGGGCGGCATCACGTAGACGGTGTTGCCCAGCGGGCGCAGCAGCAGGTCGTTCTCGCGGAAGAACTTCAAGAGGCGCGGCTGCACGTCGGCCAGATAGCCTTGCGCACCCGGAACGTCGAAAGCCGCGATCGTGCCGCACTGGCGCACGTTTTCGATCTCGTGCTCTGCGGCCAGCGCGGCAAGGTGCTGCGCCTGCCGCTCCGCGAGCGTCGCCACCTGATCGCGCACCGGCCCATCGCGCCAGATCGCAAGGTTCGCCACCGCCGCCGCGCAGGCGATGGGGTTCGCGGTGTAGCTGGACGAGTGGAAGAACATCTTGGCCCGGTCAGTGCTGTAATGCGCCTCCCAGATCGGCTCGCTCGCCATCGTGACCGCCAGCGGGATCGCCCCGCCGGTCAGCCCTTTCGACAGGCAGAGAATGTCGGGCACGACGCCCGCCTGTTCGCAGGCCAGCAGCGTGCCGGTGCGGCCCCAGCCGGTCATGACCTCGTCGGCGATGAACAGCGTGCCGTGGCGCGCACAGATCGCGCGCATTTCACCCAGCACCTCGGGCGAATACATCAGCATCCCGCCCGCGCCGAGCACCAGTGGCTCGACAATGAAAGCCGCCGCCCCGTTCGCGCAGGCGCGGTCGAGCGCGTCATAGCAGGCCTGCTCTGCGCCCTCGGCTGGAAACGGCACTTTGGCGACGTCGAACAGCAGCGGCTGATAGGCCTGGTTGAAGACCCCCCGCTCGCCCACCGACATCGCGCCAATGGTGTCGCCGTGATAGGAATGCTCCATCACCACGATGCCTTCGCGCCGTTCGCCCTGCGCCTGCCAATAGCCGAGCGCCATCTTCAGCGCGACTTCGACCGCCGTGGAGCCGGAATCGGAAAAGAACACGCGGGTCAGCGCATCGGGCATCACCTCGCGCAGACCGCGCGCGACTTCTTCCGCCGGCTCGTGGGTCCAGCCCGCGAAGATCACCTGGTCGAGCTTCGTCGCCTGTTCGCGGATCGCCTCGATGATCGGCGGGTGGTTGTGCCCGTGCGTCGTCACCCACCACGAGGATATGCCGTCGATCACCTCACGCCCGGCTGCGGTGTGGAGCAGCGCGCCCTCGCCCTTCACGACCGTCGGGATCGCCTCTTCCAGTCCGTGCTGGGTGAAGGGATGCCAGATCGGGGAAGTCATGCGCGGAAGTCCTGAAGATCGAAGTTTTCGCCGAAGGCCGCAGCCAAAGTTGCCGCGTCGAGCGGATCGACGAAAGGCAGCCGGCCCAGCCGTTTCACCTTGCCCATGGCGGCAATGATCGTCTCGCTGTCCTCGACCGCATCACCGACGAAAGCGACACCAAGGATCGGCACCCCGCGCGACCGCAGCGCCTCGATCGAAAGCAGCGAGTGGTTGATCGTGCCGAGCGCGGTTCGCGCCACCAGCACGACAGGCGCGCCCCACGTGGCGAAGACGTCAGCGTAGAGCAGGTCACGCGTCAGCGGCACGAGCGCCCCACCCGCGCCTTCGACGACCAGCGGGCCTTCGACAGCGGGCAATACAAGCCGAGCCGGATCGATCGTCACCCCGTCGATCTCTGCCGCTATGTGCGGCGATGCGGGCGTGGCGAGATCGTAGGCGGACGGCACGAAACGGTCTTGCGGCAGGCCCGAAAGCTCGATCACGCGGTCGCGGTCGGTGCGGCCTTCGTCGTCGGTGCCCGCCTGCACCGGCTTCCAGTAATGCGCGCCCAGTGCCCCTGCCAGCGCGGCGGCGAAGACGGTCTTGCCTATGTCGGTGTCGGTGCCGGTGACGACGATGGTGTTCACGGCGCGCTCCTGCGGAAATGCCCGATAACGACTTCGTAAGTGACCGCCGCCCCCTGTTCTTCGAACCGCGCCATGACGCGGCGCATCTCCGCAGGGCCGAGCGGGCGATGTGTCGGCTGAGGAGTGCCGGCCCCAATGGCGCGAAGGCTGCGCAGGAAGCCCAGCGCATTGTCGTGGCTTTCGACACGATTCTGCACGACCAGATCACCGACCCGTGCATCCGATTGCATGGATTCCAGTTCCTCGACAGGCGCAAACTGGCGGGTTCCGGCTTCCAGCCCTTCCGCCTCGTGCGCCGCGCGCCATTCGGCAAACGTCGCCGCGCCCAGCGTTGCGAACAGGCAATGCCCACCGACTTTCACGCTGCGTAGCATTCTCTCCAGGCCCATGTCCTGATCGTCGAACCACTGCATCGCGAGGCTGGAGCAGACGAGATCGAATTCGCCCGTCTCGGGCAGTCCGTATTCGCCGTCCATCACCGCAAAGCGCCGCTCCGCGCTCTCTTCCACGCGCGCCTTGCAGCGGTCGACCATGGCGGGCGCTATATCGGTGACGAGCCATTCGCCGCCGACGCCCGCATCGATCAGCGCCTGCGTCAGGAACCCCGTCCCGCATCCGATCTCGAGAATGCGCGGGTTGTCCCGCAGGTCGAGCGCGGCGATCCGCGCGGCAAGGTCGCTGGCAACATCGTGCTGGACCCGCGCATGGCGATCATAGTCGCGGGCCGAACCGAAGGCCGCGCCGATCCGGTCGCGTTCGACCGCGTTCATGCCGCGGCCCTCGCGAAGTCGGCGATGGCCTTTGCGGTCCATTCGGGCGCTTCGAGCGGGAGGAGATGGCCTGCATTCTCGCAAGTCATGCGAGTCACGCTTGCCTTGGCGAATACCGCCTCCCGCATCGCTTCGGGCAGCAGGGGATCGTTCGCGCCCTGCAAAGACAGCACCGGCAGGCCGCCCGCAGCATCGCGGAAGTCGCCGTCACGCAGCAGCTCCAGATCGGCGAGCAGTGACGCAGGTTCAGGCACCCCAGCCGCAGCATCCGCACCGCATCGCGTGCGAAAATCCGACAAGACTTGCGCCGGAGCCTGCGGCAGCCGCGCGATCATCCGGTCCAGCGGGCGGCGCGGCACACCGGGAAAGTCATCGCCCTCGAAGAACCGGTCGAACCCGTTCACCGCCACCATGCCGCGGCACCCTTCGGGCAAGCCCGCCAGCCAGTGCATCGCGCCAAGGCTGTGCCCCACGACGACGCAAGGTCCATCGCTCTCCACCATGACCGGCGTGCCGAAATAGCCTCGGTCGGCCAAGCGGCAATCGAACCCGTACAAATGCCTCACGACACCCGACCAGATCGAGGCATCGAAGCCCCATCCGTGCATGAACAGCAACGCCGTCACGACCGCTCACCAATCGCGGCCAGCAGGGCATCGACGTCCCCTTCCCCATGCGTCGCGCGCAGGGCGAGGCGCAGGCGGCTCGTGCCCTTGGGCACCGTCGGCGGGCGGATGGCAGAGGCGATCATGCCGGCCTCTTCCAGTCGCGCCGAAAGCGCCAGTGCGTCCTCGGCCTCGCCGATCAGGGCAGGGACGATCTGCGTGCTCGACGCAGCGACATCGAAGCCGCGCGTGGTCAGCCCTTCGCGCAGCCGGTCGCCCAAAGCGGCAAGATGGGCGCGCTCCGCGTCCATCTCCGGCACGAGATCCAGCGCCGCATCGATCGCGCCCAGAACGGCGGGCGGCGGCGCGGTGGTGTAGATGAAGCCGCTGCTCGCATTGACGAGGTAGTCGATCAGCACGCGCGATCCCGCGACATAGGCCCCGAACCCGCCCAGCGCCTTGCTGAACGTGCCCATCGTGACGTCCACCGCGCCCGGCACCGTTGCCGAAAGTCCCGCACCTTTCGGCCCCAGAACGCCGGTCGCATGGGCCTCGTCGACATAGAGCAATGCGTCGTATTCCCGCGCCAGACGCGCCAGTTCTGCCATGTCGGCGCGGTCGCCGTCCATGCTGAAGACGCTTTCGGTCAGGATCACCCGCGCAGGCGCATCGGCGTTTTCGGTCAGCAGCTTTTCGAGCGCTGCCATGTCGTTGTGCGCGAACCGCGTCTGGCGAATGCCCGCGACATTGCAGCCTGCGTGCATGCTGGCGTGGTTCAGCCGGTCGGTCAGGACAACCGCCCCCGGCACTGCCGCGAGGATCGCCGGAATCACCGCCGCGTTCGCCTGCCAGCCCGATGCGAAGATCAGCGCCGCCTCGGTCCCCTTGAACCGCGCGATCTTGTCCTCCAGCGCGAGGTGCGCCTCGTGCGTGCCGGTCACCAGCCGCGATGCGCCGCTGCCGCTGCCCATGCGCGCCGCCCATTCGCCGGCGCGTTCGGCCAGCAGCGGATGGCGCGCGAGGCCGAGGTAGTCGTTGCTGGAGAAATCGAGCATTTCCCGCCCGTCCCGCACGATCCGCCCATTCCCTGCCAGCGCGGCAGAACGCAGCGTCCGGCTCAGGCCGCGCGCGGCTTTCTGCGCGAGCAGGTCCTCGAAAATGGGGTCGATCCTCGTCATCCGGGGGCTTCTTGGTCGAAGTCGCGCCGCGCGGCAAGTTTCACTGGCGATCAGGGGCGGGCGCTCGCCCTGAACTTAACGTCAGGTCAATGGACTTGATGTTCGCATCATGTTTCCGCTACCGACGCCCAACACGTTGAGCAAGGACGAGAATAGACGACATGACGGGCGCTGCGGCACCTTCATCAAACTCCAGCGGACTTGCCGCTATCGTGATCGATGCGCAGGCGAAAATCCTGGCCCGCACAGCCGCATCCGTTCCCGGCTTCACCGGCCGCGATCTCGAACCCGGCCGCTTTCTGGACGAAGCCGACACCCCCTTCGGAGAAGCTTTCTACGAATGCGTGAACACCGTCGCGCGCAACGGCGAACGCCGCTTTGAACGCAGGCTTGAGAGCGAGGACGGCAGCCACGCCGTTGACCTCTGGTTTCAACCGTGCAGCGCGGGCCAACCCGCAGCGGACGGAGCCGTCGTCGTCGTGATCGAGGAAATGCAGCCGGACGCGGAACAGGGTGAAAGGCACAACCTACAGAACATCCTTGCGCAAGTGCGGGGCCTGGTCACCCTGGGCCAGAGGGAAGCCGCATCGATTTCCCAGTTCGCCAGCCTGCTTTGCGACCGTATCGACGTGCTGATCGCGGTCGACACGCTCTATGCCGATGGCGACAAGGCACCCCTTCGCGCCGTGACCGAGAAAACGGCACATGCCGCCGGTCTTTCCGAACTCGCGATGGATGGCGAAGACCTTTCGATTTCACGTGCGCTGGCCCTTCCGCTGGCCCTGATCCTGCATGAATGGAGCAGCCCGCTGGCCCGTCATGCCCATGCAACGCCGGATCAGCCGCCGATCGCGGTGGCATGGCGCATGGAGGAGGCGGAACTCCTGATCGACTGGACCGAGGCCGGCGCTAACGAATACGCGGGACGCGCATCGGCGCTGGCGGATCGCATGGTCGAGGCCACGGTCTATCGCGCGGGCGGCATCGTGCACGAGCGTGAGACCAGCGAAGGCATGCGCCGCACGATCCGCCTGCCGCTCGCCTGATCGCTTCGCACAGGTCTGCGCAGCAGACGTGCCAAGAGCCTTGCGCGATAACGGGCAGTGGGTTCAGAACCTGTCCGCATGATCGCCGCCTCCGCACTCGACTACCGCGAACTCTCCCGACGGCGCCTGCCGCATTTCCTGTTCGAATATATCGACGGCGGCTCCTACGCCGAAGTCACGCTGGAACGGAACGTCGACGACCTGAAGCACATCGCCTTGCGCCAGCGTGTGCTGCGCGATGTGTCGAACCTCGACCTGTCGACCGAGATCTTCGGTCAGAAACTGGCGCTTCCCGTCGCGCTGGCACCGATCGGACTGGCCGGTCTCAACGCGCGGCGCGGAGAGTGCCAGGCTGTGCGCGCGGCGGAAAGCGCGGGCATTCCCTTCACGCTATCGACCGTGTCGGCCTGCAACATCGAGGAAGTGGCAGCCGCCGCAACCAGACCGTTCTGGTTCCAGCTCTACATGATACGCGACCGCGCCTTCATGCGCGACCTTATGGCCCGTGCCCGCGCCGCTGGATGTTCGACAATGGTGTTCACGGTCGACATGCCGGTGCCGGGAAGCCGGTACCGCGACTATCATTCCGGGCTCGCCGGGGCCGCAGGGTTGAAAGGCGCGCTCCGGCGCACTTTTCAGGGCGCTTTGAAGCCGCACTGGGCTTGGGATGTCGGCGTGATGGGGCGGCCGCATTCACTGGGCAATGTCGAGCCTGTGCTGGGCGATCAGTCCGGGATCGAGGACTTCTTCGCGTGGATGCGCAACAATTTCGATCCCTCGATCAACTGGAAGGATCTCGACTTCATTCGGGCGGAGTGGGACGGGCCGCTGATCATCAAGGGCCTGCTCGACCCCGATGACGCGCGCGAAGCCGCGGAATTGGGCGCGGACGGGATCGTCGTGTCGAACCACGGCGGCCGTCAGCTCGATGGCGTGCTTTCGACCGCACATGCCTTGCCACCGATCGCCGATGCGGTCGGCGACCGGCTGACCGTGCTGGCCGATGGCGGCATTCGATCGGGGCTCGACGTCGTAAGGATGCTCGCGCTGGGCGCAAAGGGCGTACTGATCGGACGGGCTTGGGCCTATGCGCTGGGTGCGCGCGGGCAGGCCGGCATCGAACACGTGCTGAAACTGATCGATGCGGAAATGCGGGTTGCGATGTCCCTTACCGGCGTCACCCGCATCGACCAGATCGACCGTTCGATCCTCGCCGAATAGCGTTACGCGGTCAGGAGCGCCTGCTTTCTAGGACGCGGTCGCTGCGCCATTCCGCAAAGGCCATCGCCTCACACAAGCCGGAGATGACGAGTAGCAGGAACGCCGCAGCAGGTTCAACGCCCGCAGGGGATTTCAGCCCCTCGATCACGAAACCGAGGGCGACCAGCCCGGCGGAGAACCAGCAATAATAGCGCAACACGCGTGCGTGCTCGTCGAACATTAAACAAAACCCTCGTCCAAGATCCCGTCCGTAAGATATGCGCAGACGATTAAGATCGGCTGAAGCCGGGCGCCTTATCGCTTGGCCTTTTCGATGAGGTCGATCAGTTCGCCGAACTTTTCGCGCTGTTCGTCCTCGCTGCCGCTGGCAATGGCCTCGGCAACGCAGTGCGCTGCGTGGTTTTTCAGGATCTCGCTCTCGGCCCGGCCCAGCGCGACCTTGATCGCCTGGACCTGATGCAGGATGTCGATGCAGTAGCGGTCGTCGACCACCATCTGCGCCACGCCGCGCACCTGCCCCTCGATCCGGCGCAGGCGGTTCACCACGGCCGTGTTGTCCTTGCAGTGCGCCATTGCGTGTCTCGCTTGAAATACCCTCGGGGGGTATCTAGAACCGCATTGTCATGACAATCAAGCCCTCGCTGATTTCACCCCATTCCCGCCGATCTTTCCTGCGCCGTGGCCTGCAATCGGGCGCGGTCGCAACGGCTGCGTTCTCGGTACCGGCATGGGCGCGCGGGGCAGACATGAACGGCGCGCACGTCCGCAAGGGTTTCGACGAGGTGTCGGGCCACCGCATCGACCTGACCGTCGGACAGGGGATGCAGATGGTTCAGGGGCGGCAGGGCCATGCCTTTGCCGTCAACGGCAGCGTTCCGGGCCCGCTGGTTCGGTTGAAGGAAGGGCAGCATGTCCAGCTTGCCGTCACCAACACGCTTGCAGAAGATACCTCGATCCACTGGCACGGGCTGCTGCTGCCGTTCCAGTATGACGGCGTCCCCGGTGTCAGCTTTCCCGGCATCGCGCCGGGCCAGACTTTCGTCGCCGATTTCACCGTGCGGCAGTCGGGCACCTACTGGTGGCACAGCCACTCCAACCTGCAGGAACAGGCCGGTCACTACGGCCCGCTCGTCATCGATCCGGCCGGGCCCGATCCGGTGCAGGCGGACCGCGACTATGTCCTGCTGTTGAGCGAGTTCACCCCGCTCCACCCGCATACGATCATGGACAAGCTGAAGAAGGGCGAAGGCTACTTCAATTATCAGCAGACGAGCTGGACCGACGATTATCGGCTGGACGGGTCCGATCGCCGGATGTGGGCGCGCATGCGGATGATGGCGACCGACATTCTCGACGTGACGGGTTCGACTTATACCTACCTCGCCAACGGGCACGGGCCGGAAGAAGGGCTGGAATACGCGTTCAACGTGGGTGAGCGCGTGCGCCTTCGCGTCATCAACGGCAGCGCGATGAGTTTCTTCAACATTCGTATTCCGGGCGTGAAGATGTGGGTCGTGGCCGCAGACGGCCAGAACGTGCGCCCGGTCGAGGTCGACGAATTCCAGATCGGCACGGCAGAGACTTACGACATCGTGGTCGAGCCGACGGGCGAGGCGCATACGATCGTGGCAGAGGCGATGGACCGTTCGGGCATGGCCGTGGCGACGCTGGCCAGCCGCCCCGGTGCGCGTGCCGAAGTCCCCGCGCTACGCGATCCGCCGCTGCTGACGATGGCCGATATGGGCATGGGCGGCATGGATCACGGATCGGGCGGCGACATGTCGGGGATGGATCACGGTTCCATGGATCATGGCTCGATGAACCACGGCTCGATGGACATGGGCTCGATGGATCACGGCTCTATGGATCACGGCGCCACGGCTGGCGGCGCGATGGACATGTCGGGTCACTCGATGCGCGATACCTCGCTCCTGCCCGATGACGTCAAGGTCGGCCCCGGCATCGACATGGTCGCGATGAACCCTGTCGACCGCATGGGCGATCCGGGCATCGGCCTGTCGGACGTTGGCCACCGCGTGCTGAATTACCGCGATCTCGTTGCACTCAAGATGAACCCCGACCACCGCGCCCCGTCGCGCGAGATGGAGATCCATCTTACCGGCAACATGGAACGCTACATGTGGTCGTTCGACGGCAAGAAGTTCAGCGCCGTGACCGACGAACCGATCCGCTTCGGCTTTAACGAGCGTGTGCGGGTAAAGCTCGTCAACGACACTATGATGGCGCACCCGATCCACCTGCACGGCCACTTCTTTGAACTGGTCAACGGCGCGAACGCGATGCACCAGCCGCTCAAACATACCGTGATCGTACAACCCGGCGGCAGCGCGCGCTTCGACCTCACCGCGAACGAGCCGGGCGACTGGGCGTTTCACTGCCACCTGCTCTACCACATGCATTCGGGGATGTTTCAGATCGTCTCGGTCGATTTCCCGGAGAACGGCGAATGAACCGCGCCGTGAGCATGCTGCCGCTCGTGCTCGCAGCCCTCGCCCTTCCCGCAGCGGCATCGGCGCAGGAGGCCGATGGCGAAGAGCCGGTTATGGATCACTCCACCATGGATCATGGCGAGATGGACCACTCGACCATGGACCACGGGGAGATGGATCACTCCACCATGAGCCACGGCGAGATGGACCACTCGACCATGGACCACGGCGAGATGGACCATTCCACCATGAACCACGCCACCATGAACCACGGGGAGATGGACCACTCGACCATGAACCACGGTGCGATGCCGATGGGTACCGCCGTGCCGCCGTCGACCGCAACCGGCCCCGCCAATGCCGCCGACGCCATCTGGGGTGCAGATGCCATGGCGGCCAGCCGTAGCGCGCTCGTGCACGAGACCAGCGGAATGCCCGTCCTGTGGCTGCAGGCCGACAGGCTCGAGTATCAGGCAAAGGACGGCCCCGACGGCTATCTCTGGGACGTGCAGGGCTACTACGGCGGTGATCTCGACAAGTTCTGGCTGAAGTCCGAAGGCGAAGGCGCATTCGGTGAAGGCGTGGAAGATGCCGAGATCCAGGCCCTCTACAGCCGCGCCATCGGCCCGTGGTTCGACCTTCAGGCCGGTGTGAGGCAGGATCTCACCGGTCCTTCCCGTACCCATGCCGTGATCGGTGTGCAGGGCGTTGCACCCTACATGTTCGAAGTAGACGCCGCCGCCTTCCTGTCGAACAAAGGCGATCTGACGGCCAAGATCGAGGCCGAACTGGACCAGCGCGTGACGCAGCGCGTGATCCTGCAACCGCGAGCGGAGCTATCGCTCTCCGCGCAGGACATCCCCGAACTTGGCATCGGTTCAGGCATCGACGCGATCGAGGCGGGCCTTCGCCTGCGCTATCACTTCAACCGCGAATTTGCGCCATACATCGGCGTCGAACAGCACTGGAAGCTGGGCAAGAGCGCCGACTACGCCCGTGCCGACGGGGACGCGACATCGTCAACCGCCTTCGTCGCAGGCCTGCGCCTCTGGTATTGATCGGAAAGAGCGTTCCGACAGTGGGAGCATCTGACAGCTAGGCGCTTCTCTCATGCTGCGCGTGCCAAATGGCTCTATCTGTCGCCGCCTGCCCTTACCCCGGTGCTGAGCCGTCACCTGCGTTCCAGCACAAATCGCTGTCGGCTCGTCCCTGTTTGGGCGTGCGGTCGGAACGGTTCGGACGACAATGCTTTGGTCCAGTGAACCAGACTGCAAACGACTGCCCTTTCTGACATCGCGGCGATCGGTCGATGCCGTGCCCTTTGCGGCGCCATCCACCACGAATTGCGCGAGCATGAGGGCGTACATCCGACAGGACATTTCATGCCAGACAAACATCTCACCACCACGAACCCTCTGACAGAAGAGGTAATCGCGACTTACCCTTACATGACCGACGACGAAGCGGATGCGGTTATCAAGGCCAGCCATGACGCTTTCCAAGAATGGCGGCTTCGCGATCTGGATGATCGCGCTTCAGTGATCGCCGCCATCGGCGTGAAACTGCGCGAGAAGAAGGAAGAATTCGCGCAGTTGATGACCCGCGAGGTCGGGAAGTTGATCGGCGACAGCCGCGACGAGATAGAGCTTTGCGCCGCCATCTGTGACTACACCGCCGAACACGGCCCCGAAGTGCTGGCCGACGAGGAGCGCGAAGTCGACGGTGCCAATGCCTTCGTCTCGCACGCGCCAGTCGGTGTGATCTACGGCATCCAGCCGTGGAATTTCCCCGCCTATCAGGCCGTGCGTTACTCTGTCTCCAGCCTGATGGCCGGCAATGGCGTCCTGCTGAAGCATGCCGAAAACTGCACCGGCAGCGGGGCATTCCTGCGCGATCTTTACGAAGAAGCGGGCCTGCCCAAGGGCCTGTTCGGCGTTCTCTTCATCACGCACGATCAGTCCGATCGGGTGATCGAACACGATCTGGTCCGCGGCGTGACGATGACGGGTAGCGACAAGGCCGGTCGTCACATTGCCGCCAAGGCTGGCGCGCAAGTGAAGAAAACCGTGCTCGAGCTAGGCTCGAACGACGCTTATCTCGTGCTCGATGATGCCGACCTCGACGTTGCCGTAAAAACCTGTGTCGCAGGCAGGATCTACAACAACGGGCAGACTTGCGTGAATGCGAAGCGCTTTATCGTGACCGAGGCGAATTACGATGCCTTCGTCAAAGCCTATGCCGAACAGTTCGAAGCTCTGAAGGTCGGCGATCCGACCGAAGACGACACCCAGCTTGGCCCGATGGTCAGCAAGTCCCAGCGAGAGAAGCTGCACGAGCAGGTTGAAGAAAGCGTCGCCAAGGGTGCACGCCTCGTCACCGGCGGCAAGATCCCTAACCGGACCGGCTGGTTCTACCCCCCGACCGTTCTTGCCGACGTCGCCCCCGGCCAACCCGCCTATGAGGACGAGCTGTTCGGCCCCGCCGCTTCGATCATCAAGGCGAAGGATGATCGCGACGCGATGCGTATCGCCAACAGCAGCCGCTACGGCCTTGGCGGCGGCATCTTCAGCAAGGACGTTGAAAAGGCAAAAGAGCTTGCTGCCGAACACTTCGACACCGGCATGGTCTTCATCAACAGCTTCGACGTTGCCTCGCCAAGCCTGCCGTTCGGCGGTGTGAAGGATTCAGGTTACGGGCGAGAGCATGGTCCCGAGGGCCTGAAGGAGTTCGTGAACGCCAAGGCCATCAAGGTCGCGGCCTGATTCTTGGGGCGCACTTTCCCCGTCTTCTTCGGGATTGGATTTTCGGCATGCTAAACCGATAGTCTTGGTCAAGCTTGGGGCCAGCGATCTACGCACCTGCGTAGTCATGGCCCCACCGACCTGCAATCGGGCAGGAAGACGTGATCGTCGACGTCGCGCTCGACCTGCTCAAGGAGTGATCGCTCCGCCCACGGTTGCGTGGCGGGACCTTCTATCCGAACTGGCTGGGGCGGCAGGATTCGAACCTGCGCATGCCGGTACCAAAAACCGGTGCCTTACCGCTTGGCTACGCCCCATCATCCGTTCGGATGGGCCCATATAGCGCGGCGGGCGCGGATGAAAAGGGGGCGGGTGCAGGAACCGGCGTGCCACTTGCACCGTTGCCCCTTCGATCATGGCAAAGCATTCGAAAAAGGCGGAAAACGCGAACGGCGGCTCAGAGACCGGCGGAGGGGGCACCGGCGGGCTGGTCTTTGTCGACGATTCGCTGCCCGGCATCGCGCGCCGCCGTTGCGGGCGCGGTTGGTCCTATACCGATCCCAAGGGGCGTCGCATCACCGACCGCGATGAAATCGACCGGCTGAACGCCATCGCCCTGCCCCCTGCCTATACCGATGCATGGTTCTGCCCCGCGCCCAATGGCCACATCCTTGCCACCGGCATCGATGCGCGCGGGCGCAAGCAATACCGCTATCACCCCCGTTTCCGGGCCGAGCGCGAGAGCGAGAAGTTCGACCGCACCGTCGCTTTCGGCAATGCCCTGCCCCTAATCCGCAAGCGAGTGGAGGACGACCTTCGCGCCGGCGGCCTCACGCGCCAGCACACCATCGCCTGCATCGTTCGCCTGCTCGACCTGGGGCAAGTGCGCATCGGCAACGAGGCCTATGCGAAGAAGAACAAGAGTTTCGGCGCAACCACGCTACGCCAGCGCCATGCCGAGGTGAAAGGCCAGCGCCTGACGCTCCACTACAAGGGCAAATCGGGCAAGCAGCGCGAAGTCACGCTGACCGATCGCAGCCTCGCCAAGTTCGTGCGCCGTTTGCAGGAACTGCCCGGCCAGCATTTGTTCCAATACGTCGACGACGACGGCGAGGCGCATCCCGTCCGCTCTTGCGACGTGAACGATTACTTGCGCGAAACGATGGGCGAGGATTTCAGCGCCAAGGATTTCCGCACTTTCCATGCCAGCTGCCTTGCCTTTGCCACCCTGGCCCAGGCCGAAGATCAGATGACCATCAAGGCCCTTCTCGAAGTCGTGTCCGACCGGCTTGGCAACACTCCTGCCGTGGCCCGTCGCAGCTATATCCACCCCGCCGTCATCGACCTTGTCGACCGGCAGCAGGCATGGCGGGAATCGCTGTCGCTGCCGCGCAGGACCCAGTGGCTGAGCCGGGAAGAACGCGGGCTTGTCGCGCTTCTTGACGGATGTGGGGAAATCACGCTTTCAGCCGCGGCCTGAAGTTAACAAAATCTGAAAAAAGGTTTATCCCCAAAGTACTTGCAAGGGTCGGGCACTTGCGAGTAATCTGTGAAGAACAGGGGGGCTGGTTTCATAAAACGTATTTTCGCCTTGGTGGCGTGTGCGCTGGCGCTTACCGGTTGCGGCGCGACGGAGACTGATACCGATCGTGCGGCGCGCGACGGGATACTGCTTGTCGGCAACGGCACGGATCCCAAGACGCTGGACCCCCACCTGCTGGTCGGGCTTCCCGAAGACAACATCGTCCGCGCGCTGAGCGAAGGGCTGGTCGTGCAGGACCCCGATGACAGCTTCAAGGTCCGCCCCGGCGTGGCCGAGAAATGGTCCCACGACGGAGAGTTCAAACGCTGGACCTTCAAGCTTCGCAAGGGCGCGAAGTGGAGCAACGGGACCCCCGTCACCGCGCAGGATTTCATCTTCAGCTGGAAACGCGCGCTTTCGCCCGAACTGGAAGTGGAAGGCGCGGAACTGCTCCATGTCATTCGCGGCGGGCGTGCCTATAACCACGGCGAGATCGAGGATTTCGCCGATGTCGGTGTTTCAGCGCCCGATCCGCACACCCTGATCGTGGAGATGGAGGGACCCACCCCCTACTTCCTGCCGATGCTGGCGAGCACGAACTTCGTTCCGGTGAACCGCTCTGCGGTGGAGGCCGGCGGCGCGGTCGACAGCCGAACGAACCGTTGGGCCGATGCAGGGTCTTACGTCGGTAACGGCCCGTTCCTGCTCAGTGAGTGGAAGCTGCACGATTACGTTCTTGTCGAACGCAATCCGCAGTACTGGGACGCGCAGAACGTGAGATTGAACGCGATCCGCTTCATCCCGATCGAAGAGCCGGAGGCCGAAATGGCCGCCTTCATGAAGGGCAAGCTTCACGTCACCAGCACAGTGCCGGTCGACGCCATCCCCGAACTGCGCAAGACCCGGCCTGACAGCCTTTATACCGATGAACTACTTGGCACTTATGCCTATGTCTTCAATGTCGAGAAGAAGCCGTTCGACGACCCGCGCGTGCGGCGCGCACTGGCGCTGGCGATCGACCGTGACGTCCTGATCGAGGAAGTCATGGGCGGCGCGGAACGTCCGCTTGGCGGCATGATCCCGCCCGGCATGGCCGATTACGAGGCGATGGACGCGCCGCAGTCCGACCTTGCCGAAGCAAAACGCCTGCTGGCAGAGGCCGGGTTCGAGGACCCTACCGATTTTCCGCAGATCGACCTGCTCATCAACCGCATGACCCGCCACCGCCGCATCGCGGAAATGATCGGTGCAATGTGGAAGCAGAAGCTCGGTATCGAGGTCGTGATCCGCGAACAGAACTGGAAGGACTATCTCGACTCCATTGCCGAGGGCGATTTCGAGGTGGCTCGGTCAGGTTGGGTCGCGAACTACAATGATCCCATGGCGCTGCTCGATTCCTTCGAATCCGATAGCCTGAGCAACGACATGAATTGGCGCAATGCCGATTTCGATGCGCTGATCCGACAGGCGCGCAATACAGCCGACCGTGAAAAGCGCCTTGGCATCCTGCAGGATGCGGAACGCCTGATGCTGAAGCAGCAGCCGCTGATCCCGCTGTTCACTTATTCGCAGACCTACCTGGTGGATCCGCGGGTGAAAGGCTGGGGCCACTCGGTCAGTGGCAACCACGTCTACAAGTTCATGTCGCTCGCCTCGAACTGAGGCGCTGCGCGATCAGACGCGGCGCACCCAGTCGTGCGTGTCTTCGACTTCGCCGCGCTGGATACCGGTCAGCGTCGCCTTCAGCTTGCCGGTGATCTGGCCCGGACCGCCCGAACCGACGGTGAAGTCACGGTCGCGCCCGACGACGCGCCCGACCGGCGTGACGACGGCGGCGGTGCCGCAAGCGAAGCATTCGACCAGTTTTCCGCTTTGTGCATCGGCCTGCCACTGGTCGATCGAGTAGCGTTCCTCGACGACGTTCAGGCCCTCTTCGCGCAGCAGGTCGATCAAGCTGTCGCGCGTGATGCCCGGCAGGATCGTGCCCGAAAGCGGCGGAGTGACGACGCGGCCATCGTCGAACACGAAGAACAGGTTCATGCCGCCCAGTTCCTCGATCCAATTTCGCTCGACCGCGTCGAGGAAGACGACCTGGTCGTGCCCACGCTCGATCGCTTCGGCCTGCGGCACAAGGCTGGCGGCATAGTTGCCGCCGCACTTGGCAGCGCCGGTGCCGCCGGGCGCCGCGCGGGTATAGTCGCTCGACACCCAGATCGAGACCGCGGGCGCGCCCGACTTGAAGTAGTTGCCCGCAGGACTGGCGATGACGATGAACTTGTAGCTCTTGGCCGGACGCACGCCGAGGAACGCCTCGTCCGCGAACATGAAGGGGCGCAAATACAGCGATGCGCCCGCGCCATCCGGGATCCAGTTGCCGTCGACTTCGAGCAGGGCGTCGATCGCGGCAAGGAACATCTCTTCGGGGATGTTCGGCATGGCGAGACGGTCGGCCGAACGGTTGAAACGCTGTGCGTTCTGTTCGGGACGGAACAGCGCGGTGCTGCCGTCGGGGTGGCGATAGGCCTTCAGACCTTCGAAGATTTCCTGCGCGTAGTGCAGGACCGACGCCGCCGGATCGAGCGGGATCGGCTGGCGCGGACCGACAGTTGCGTTGTGCCAGCCTTCGCCTTCCTTCCAGTCGACGACGACCATGTGATCGGTGAACTGCGTCCCAAAGCCGGGGTTCGCCAATACCGCAGCGCGATCGGCATCCGAAGTCGGGGCCGGGTGCGGAATGCGTGCGAACTGGGGCTTTTCGGCGGTATTCGCCATGGGGTTCGTCCTGATCACTGTGGTTTTTCGAATGGGCCGGTTAGGCCCTTGGCAAGCGCGGCGCAAGCCTTGGCGCGCGTTCAGGCAAGCCCTGCGACATAGAGCACCAGCGCCACTGCCGCGAGCAGCGAGGTAACCGCGCCCAGCCCGCTCAACCAGCGCATCCGCACCCTGCCCCGCCACGCGAGCACATTGACCAGCGCAAAGACGCCGAGGAAGACGAAACTCGCCCCTTCGACCAGCTGCGCGATTCCGCCGACGACGGCCAGCACCATGGCCACGCCCGAGATGACCAGCACGCCCGCGTAAGGCACGTCGCGCGCGTTGCGTTTGCCGAAAACGGCGGGAAGCTCGCTGTCGCCCGCCGCCTCGCCCGCAAGGCGCGCGGTGGCGAAAACGGTCGCGTTGATGGCCGATGCTGTCGAGAAGGCCGCTGCGATCGACACTGCGACGAAGCCGAACGTGCCCAGTGCCGCGCGGCCCGCCTCTGCCAGCGCGACTTCTTCCTTCGCGACAATCTCGGGCGCGCCGGCCAGCATCGTCGCGCCCAGCGCCACGGCCACGTAAGTCGCACAGGTCGCGATGATCGCAAGGCTCATCGCGCGGCGGATCGTGCGCTTGGCGTCCTTCATCTCGTCATAGTCGTAGGAGAGGAGCTGGAATCCCTCGTAGGCCATGAACACCACGCCCACCCCCGCCAGCGCACCCAGAGGTCCGACGGGATCGCCCGTCTCCAGCACGAGTTGTTCGGGCGCCCAGTGCCAGATGCCCAGCCCCGCAAGGCCGAGCAGGATCGCCAGTTTCACGAAGACCGCGATCAGCTCGACGATCGTCGCCTGTGTCGCGCCCAGCAGGTTCACGCCAGCAAGGATCGCGATGGCCGCGACCGCCGCCGCCGAAGCCGCCCAGCCGGGCGCGCCCAGTGCGTTGGCGGCATAGGCCCCGAAAGTGAAACCATAGACCGCAACGGTCAGCGTATAGCCCGCGATCAGCACCCACATCAGCCAGCGGGCAATGGTCGTCTGCCCAATGTCGCGCAGAAAACCATAGGATCCGCCCGGCTGGTCCCGCCGCACAGTCAGTTCGGCATAGGAGTGGCCCGAACACCACGCGATCAGCCCGCCGATGAGAAAGCTTGCCCATGCCCACTGGCCCGCGACCTGAATGACGACGCCCAGCGTGGAGAAGATGCCCCCGCCGATCATGCCGCCCACCGCCATCGCCCATGCGCCGGGCAGGCCCAATGCTTTCTTCGTCTCGCCGGTATCGTTCACGCTCGCCTCATACGAAAAAGGCGGCTCCCGGGGGAACCGCCTTTGTTCGTTTTACCTGTCGCGTAGCGCTTATGCGTCTTCGCGAACCGTCTTGCGCTCGGCAATACGAGCGCGCTTGCCGGTGCGGCCGCGCAGGTAATAGAGCTTCGCACGACGAACGACACCGCGACGAACGACGGTGATCGAATCGATGTTCGGCGAGTAGAGCGGGAAGACACGTTCGACACCTTCGCCGAACGAGATCTTGCGAACCGTGAAGTTCGAACCCATGCCGCGGTTCGAACGGGCGATGACGACGCCTTCGTAGTTCTGGACACGCTCACGCGTGCCTTCAACGACGCGCACGCCGACGCGCACGGTGTCACCCGCACGGAATTCCGGAATGTCCTTGCCGAGGCCCTGGATTGCTTCCGCCTCGAGCTGCTGGATCAGGTTCATTTGCCTGTACCTTCGTCTTTTCGCCGCGCGCCAGAGGCAGACTGGTCCCGAACGCCGATATGACGTTCCCAAAGGTCCGGCCTGCGTAACCGTGTATCGTCTTCGCTGCGTTGCTTTCGCCACGCCGCGATCTTCGCATGATCCCCCGATCGCAGCACTTCAGGGATCGTGCGCCCTTCCCATTCGACAGGTCGGGTAAAATGCGGATATTCGAGAAGGCCGCTTTCGAACGACTCTTCGACTCCGCTTGAAGCCGCGCCCATTACTCCGGGAAGCAGGCGAATGCAAGCGTCGAGCAGCATCAGCGCCGCGCACTCTCCGCCCGACAGGATGATGTCGCCGACCGAGACTTCCTCGACCTCGCGGCCTTCGAAGATACGCTCGTCGAAACCCTCGAACCGGCCGCACAGCACCGTCACGCCCGGCCCTGCCGCCAGTTCGCGCACGCGCGCCTGCGTCAGCGGCTTTCCGCGCGGGGTCATGGCGATCACCGGCGCGTCGGGTTGCTTGCCCCGCGCATGGTCGATGGCAGAGGCCAGAACGTCGGCCTTCAGCACCATGCCCGCGCCGCCGCCTGCGGGCGTATCGTCAACGGTGCGATGCTTGTCGGTGGCGAAATCGCGGATCTGCACCGCGTCCATCGACCACTTGCCCGCATCGAGCGCGCGGCCTGCAAGGCTGACGCCCAGGGGCCCGGGAAACATCTCGGGGTAAAGGGTCAGGACGGTCGCGGCGAAAGTCATGGCGCGCCGGTTAGTCGAAAAGGCGCGAACTGGCTAGGCGCTAGCTAGCCGCCGCACCCGCCGCAACCACCACCCCCGCAACCGCCGCCTCCGTCGGAGGATCCACAACCGCCACTGGAATCGTTGCTGCGCATCCGGTGAAAGTCCGAAAGCATCGTGCCCGCCAGCACCGGCGTGCCGAACAGCGCCACCGCCATGCCGGTCTCTTCCGACAAGGGCGCGCGGCGCAGGCGATCGTTCGTGGCGCGCAGTGATGCCAGTTCGGCCCGCGCAGCCTTCGTGGCGCGGTCGACCTTGAAGAGCAGACCGATGCCGATCAGTGCTGCGATAATCATCATGATCGTCAGGATGCCGACCGATTCCCCGCGCATTTCGCCGACTTTCACGCGCATCCAGCCAAAGCCGAGCAGAAACAGGAACGGGATCGATTGCAGCAGGCGCACCTGCCAGACCTCTCCGTCGCCCATCATCAGGCCGCGGCTGACCAGCCGTTCCTCAAGCTGCTGCGCGTTGTCGCGCAGCGCCGCCATCACCTTGGTCCACTTGATGCGAGAGCCCATGGCAAAGACCGCGCGCTCGGCACTGGTGGGGTTCGCAGGCCGCGTGCCGGGCGCGAAACGGCCACGCCGGGGCATTTCCAGCATGCCGGTAGCCAACATGCGCGCGACCACCGCCTCGCCAAAACGCTGCCGCCCGCCCGCGATCATCGCGATCTCGTCCGCATCCTTCAGCGTACCGTTGAAACCATCACCCCGCACGAAGTTCGCGATCATCGTGCGCAGGACCAGCGTGACGAGCATGAGGAAAGCATAGAGGATCAGGAACTCTGCCGCGTCCCAGTCCAGCGGATTGATCCCGTTCATCGCCCTTCCCCCTCTTCAAATCCCCGGCATCATGATCACGCTAATGGCGACGAGCGCAAGAACGATGACCGCGATGCCCACACGCCTTGGCACCATCCAGTAATTGCGCGTCAGGACACGGCGGGCCAGCGGATCGACGTAGAGCCGCCGGTTCGCATCGGGCCAGATGTCTGCGGGCGAAGCGCCGAACACCCGTTCGTAGCTGGCCAGTGTCTCGGCATATTGGCGGTAGTACCGGTCCCGCTCCTCCTGACCGCCCGCGGTGGGACCGTGGTGCAGCGGGCTTTCGAGCACTTCGGGGCAGAAACGCTGCCAGTAATCGCGGCTGTAGGTCAGGTGCAGGTGCCAGGCCTGGTCGACCTGGTCGGACGGCGTGACTTCGTGCCCGGCGCACATGGCGAGGTAGCAGAAGCGGCGATATTCCTCGACGACGCGATCCGCATAGTCCGCGCTCCACCCGTTTTCGCGGGCAAGCCGCTGGGCAAAGGTAAACTCGGCATCGGGCGGACCGATGCGGTAATCCGCCAGCCGCTGCCAAAGCGGATCGTCCGCGAACAAGCGATCAGCCCTCGATGGCGAGCGTGTCCTCGTCGGTTTCCAGCATCTGCTGGCTGTCTTCGCGGTCCAGCTTCTCGGTCACCCACCACGCCGCGGGCAGCGCGAAGACGGCCCAGAGCACGATCTGCGTGACGATGAGCGCCATCAGCGCCAATGCGAAGTCGCTGCCCCCGTCGTCCAGCATCTCAGCCGCCTGCGAAAAGAAGCCGCCGAAAGCGATGCTCATCGGCAGAAAACCCGCAAGGCCGCCTGCCGTCAGGATGCGCGCGCGCTTCGTCATGTTGGGGGCCAGAAGCCGCAGGCAAAGCGCAAGCCCGCCCGAGAACGCCGTGATCAGGAACAGTCCGACCAGTACCGACAAGACAACCCACATGACTTCAAATCTCCACGTCTTCTGCGCCGAGGTGTATTATCTGAATAATACGCCCCACTCAAGGCCTTTTGGAACCGGGACAACGCCTTCGGGCACCGAACCTCCCCGCCGCGCGTTGGGCGCACATGGGCGAACACATCGACGACTGCATCATCATCGGCGCAGGGCCTGCGGGGCTGACCGCGGCGATCTATCTTGCGCGCTATCACCTATCGATCCGGCTGTTCGACTGCGGCAGCAGCCGCGCCGCGCTGATCCCCTGCACGCGCAACCACGCGGGCTTTCCCGACGGTATCAAGGGCACCGATCTTCTTAAAAGGATGAGCGAGCAGGCCGCGAAATACGGCGCGCTGCGCGAGGACCGGAAAGTCGAAAGGCTGGAGCGCAAGGATGACCTGCTCGTCGTCCGAACAGACAGCGGCACATGGCGCGCGCGGACCGTACTGCTGGCGACAGGCGTGGTGAATCGGTATCCCGACACCCTATCCCGCCCCCTGCATGACGAGGCGCTGTCAAAGGGCTTGCTGCGCTATTGCCCGGTCTGCGACGGATACGAAGTGACCGACAAGCGCGTCGCCGTAATCGGCACCGGCGACCACGGCACAGCAGAGGCGATGTTCCTGCGCGGCTTTACCGCCGACATCACGCTGGTCAGCCCGCATGGCGATCACGATCTCGACGACACGTGCCGTAACAAGCTGGCCGATGCCGGAATCGCGCATGTCCCAGGACCGTGCGGAGGCTTTTCGATAGAGGGCGAGCAATTGGCCTTCGACACCGCCAAGGGCCGGATGGCGTTCGATAGCGTCTATCCCGCAATGGGCAGCGACGTGCGTTCAGAACTTGCCGCAATGGCGGGTGCGGAAACGAGCGATGACGGTTGCATCGCGGTCGACGATCACTTGCAGACGAACGTACCGGGCATCTTCGCGGCAGGGGACGTCGTCATCGGGCTGGATCAGATCAGCCACGCTATGGGGCAGGCAGGCGTCGCCGCCACCCGCATCCGCAACCTGCTTGCCGAGGAAAGGCCGCTGCGCCGTTAATGGCGCGTCCGGCTCAGGGTTCGGCGAAGTCGGAGGTAACGGTCAGCCGGGCATTGTCCCAGCCGCTGACGGCATCGGTATGCATCGGCACCATGAAGGTGCGCGGTTTGCTGCCTTCGGGCCGTTCGATCTCGATCACGTCGCCCGCGCCGTAGTTCTCGACCGCGATAACGGTGCCGAGCGGGGTGCCGTCTTCGGCGACGGCGGCTAGGCCGAGCAGGTCAGCGTGGTAATATTCGCCCTCTGCCAGCGCAGGCAGGGCATCGCGCGGCACGGTCAGCAGGCTGCCGCGCAGCGCTTCGGCCGCATTGCGGTCAGCCACTTCGGCAAAGCGGGCGATCGCGCCGCCCTTGCCATCGTCGCGGACCTTCTTGGGGGTGAGCGTTTCGCCCTTCCCCGAAATTCCGAAGGCGCGGAACCCCTTCAGGGATTCCACGCCTTCTCCGAAAAGCTTCAGCCGGACTTCGCCCGTCACGCCATGCGCGCCGGTGATCGCCGCCAGGGTGATCGGCCCAGGCGTATTTGGCGCGGGCGTGGCGGGCTTGTCCGACATGGAAGGGATTAGCCTTCGGTCTTTTCTTCCGAAGCTTCCTCGGCCGGAGCTTCTTCAGCAGCAGCTTCTTCGGTTGCTTCTTCTTCAGCCGGTGCGTTGGCTTCTTCTTCAGCAGCCTTGGCAGCTTCTTCAGCTTCGCGAGCCTTCTCGGCCTTTTCTTCGGCGCGTTCCTTGGCCTTTTCGCCCGGCTCGGCCTTCTTCGGGTTGTTCTTGGCCGCACGCTCAAGGATGCCGGCGGCATCGAGGAAGCGGTGGACACGATCGGTCGGCTGCGCGCCAACGCCCAGCCAGTAGCGGACGCGGTCTTCCGTCAGCTGGACGCGCTTTTCATCGTCCTTGGCGAGCAGCGGGTTGTAGATGCCAACCTGCTCCAGATACTTGCCGTCGCGCGGGCTGCGGCTGTCGGCGACAACGATGCGGTAGTAGGGGCGCTTCTTCGCGCCACCGCGCGAGAGACGGATTGCAATAGCCATTGGTCAGTTACCTTTCGTTCAATTCGTATTCGTTCAAATTCAAAGTGTTCGTGAAAATCATTTCTTGTTCAGCAGGTTGGCGAGATCCGGCGGAAGCCCGCCAGCGCCGCCGCCAAGGCCGGGCATGCCGCCACCGGCACCGCCGCCCATGCCGCCGCCAAGTCCCGGCATGGCAGCATCGAGGCCGCCCTTGCCGAACAGGGCGCCAAGGCCCTTCAGCCCGCCCATCTTCTTGATCTGCTTCATGGCCTTGGCCATTTCCTGGTGCATCTTCAGCACCTTGTTTACATCCTGAACCTGCGTACCCGAACCTGCCGCGACGCGCTTCTTGCGCTTGGCATTCAGCAGCGCGGGGTTGGCGCGTTCCTTCGGCGTCATCGAGGAGATGATCGCGTCCATGCGCAGCAGCACGCGGTCGTCCATGCCCGACGACTGCATCGCCTGCTTGGCCTTCTTCATGCCCGGCATCATCTGCGCGATCATGCCCAGACCGCCCATCTTGGTCATCTGCTGCAACTGCATACGCAGATCGTCGAGGTCGAACTTGCCCGACGCCATCTTCTTGGCGAGGCGTTCGGCGTCCTCTTCCTTGACCGTCGCGGCCGCCTTTTCGACCATGGAGACGATGTCGCCCATGCCGAGGATGCGGTTGGCAACGCGCGAGGGCACGAACGGCTCGATCGCGTCGAGCTTTTCGCCCGTGCCGGCAAACTTGATCGGCTTGCCCGTAACCGCACGCATCGACAGCGCCGCACCGCCACGCGCATCGCCGTCCATACGGGTCAGCACAACGCCGGTCAGCGGCACTTCGCCGGTGAACGACTGCGCGACGTTGACCGCGTCCTGACCCGTCAGCGAGTCGACGACGAGCAACACTTCCTTGGGGGTAGAGACAGAGGCAACCGCCTTCATCTCGGCCATCAGCGCTTCATCGACGTGCAGGCGGCCCGCGGTGTCGAGCATCAGGACGTCGAAGCTCTGCAGCTTGGCCGCAGAGATCGCGCGGTTGGCGATGTCGACCGGCTGCTGCCCGGCGATGATCGGCAGCGTCGCGACACCGGCCTGTTCGCCCAGAACGGCAAGCTGTTCCTGCGCGGCGGGACGATTGACGTCGAGCGAGGCCATCATGACCTTCTTGCCCTCGGTCTCCTTCAGCCGCTTTGCGATCTTCGCGGTGCTGGTCGTCTTACCCGAACCCTGAAGGCCGACCATCATGATCACGACCGGCGGCTTGGCCTCAAGGTCCAGCTTGGCAGCGGCGGCACCGTCGCCGTCTTCGCCGCCCAGCATTTCGACAAGCGCGTCGTTGACGATCTTGACGACCTGCTGACCCGGCGTGACCGAGCGCAGGACTTCCTGGCCGATCGCGGCCTCGGTAACCTTGTCGATAAACCGGCGCACGACCGGCAGGGCCACGTCGGCTTCCAGAAGGGCGATGCGAACTTCGCGCATCGCGGCGCGGACATCGTCCTCCTTCAGCGCTCCGCGACCGCGCAGCGAATCGAAGACGTTACCGAGCCGGTCTGACAGGCTGTCGAACATCGAATTCTCCTCATGCGCGCCGCGAAAATCGGCGCCAAACACTTCAAAACCGGGCTAAACGCGAAAAACGCCGGTGGGCGAAACCTCGCCGACCAGCGTACCGCGTTACAGTCACGGAACATGATTTTCACAGGCCATTCCGACACAAATCGGGCCGGTCTGCGTGGCGCCACATACATAGCGAGCGCGCTGCTGGCAAGGCACAGGCGCCAGACCCATGCGCTAGGCGAGATTTAACGCGATGTTTAGAGGGCGTCGGTAACCGTAGCGGCAGAGCCTATCTCGGCTCAACCCAGGAGCACGGTCGCAGATGGACGAGTCCCCCCACGGGCTTGAGAAGAAAAAGGGAAGCAAGGTGAAGCTTCCCGCAGAACGCGATGTCGTTGCGCTAGGCATCATCGTTGCGGCCCTTATCATGTTCGTCGGCCACGCAGGCGCGGTCCTTCCCGGAACGTTCCGCGTCATGCTGGGCACGGGCGACGGGCCCGCAGGCTACATGGTCAGCGCGCTCCTGCTTAACGCCGCGCTCGTGATCTTCGGGTGGCGCCGTTATAACGAGTTGATGAAGGAAGTGCGCGAACGGCGCGAGGCAGAGGAAGAGGCGCGCGAGCTCGCCTTTACCGACCCGCTGACCGGATCGCTAAACCGCCGTTCGATGGTGCCGGAGGTCGACCGCCTCATAAAGCAGGTCTGCCAGACTTCCTCGAAGGACTGCGCGGTCGCGTTCATCATGCTCGACCTCGATCATTTCAAGCAGATCAACGACCTCAACGGTCACCGCGCCGGCGACACGATGCTGATCACGATGGCCAAGCGTGTGCGCGAAGTCCTGCCTGCGGATGCCAAGCTGGCGCGTCTGGGCGGAGACGAGTTCGCCTGCGTCATGTGCTACGACCCGCGCGAACCCGCGATGATCGATCGCATTGCCTCGGCCATCATTTCGGCCGGACGCCAGCCTTTCGAAGTCGCAGGCGGCGAACTGGCAATCAGCCTTTCCGTCGGCATCGCCTGCAGCACCGCGCTGCCCGATCCGTGCGAGAAACCGGCCGAAGAGATGCTGCACATGGCCGACATGGCCATGTACCACGCCAAGAAGAGCGGGCGGAACCGCTACGACTGGTTCGAGGCGAAGATGGAGCGCGAACTTCGCCTGCGCGCAGAACTGGAAAACGGCATTCTTGCCGGCATCGCGCGCGGCGAATTCGTGCCTTTCTACGAACAGCAGGTCGATGTCGAGACGGGCGAGCTGACCGGTTTCGAAATGCTGGCCCGCTGGCAGAGCCCGCGACTGGGCCTCGTCACGCCCGACCGGTTCATTCCGGTGGCAGAAGAACTGGGCGTTATTGCCGAACTGTCCGAAAGCGTGATCGCGCAGGCCCTGCGCGATGCGCGAGACTGGGACCCGCGCCTGACGCTGTCGGTCAATATCTCGCCGGTGCAGATGCGCGACCCTTGGTTTGCGCAGCGCTTGCTGAAGCTGATGGCAGAGGCCCGCTTCCCCGCCGAACGGCTGGAAATCGAAATCACCGAGATGTGCCTGAACGAGAACATCGGTCTCGTGCGTTCGATGGTGACCAGCCTCAAGAACCAGGGCGTGTCGATCAGCCTCGACGATTTCGGCGTAGGCTATGCGACGCTGGCCCAGCTTCGCGCCCTGCCCTTCGACCGCATCAAGATCGACCGCCAGTTCATCGGCCGCCTTGCCCGTGCAGAGGATACGGCCAACGTCATCTCGACCATCGCGTCGATTGGCGAAGGCATGAACCTGCCCGTCACGGCCGAGGGGATCGAGACCGAGACCTTGCGCGATTCGCTGCGCCGGATCGGCACGTTCAAGGGCCAGGGTTACTTCTACGGCAAGCCCGAAACCGCCGAACAGGTGCGCAACCGGCTGAAGAGCGAGGCACGCCTTGCGGCCGACACGGCGGCCAACGACACGCCCGCAAGCGACGTCGTGGCGGCTCGCGCTGCCGATCCGGCGGCCTGATCGCCCCTAATTACCGGCCCGTAGCACTGGACGCATCGCGCGCGGGTGCATAGATGCGGCCCATGCGGATCGCCTTCACCAAGATGCATGGCCTGGGCAACGACTTCGTCGTGCTGGACGCGCGCGACCATGCGCTGCCGCCGCTGACCCGCGATGTCGTGGCGGCGCTGGCCGACAGGCACACCGGCATCGGGTGCGACCAGCTTGTCCTGATCGAGCCGAGCCAGAACGCCGACTGGCGGATGCGGATTTTCAATTCCGACGGCGGAGAGGTAGAAGCCTGCGGCAACGCGACCCGCGCGGTCGGCCTGCTGATCGGCGGCGAAGTCAGTCTCGAAACGCTGGGCGGCACGATTGTCGCCCGCCCCGACGAACGCGGCATCGCGGTCGACATGGGCGAACCGCGCTTCGACTGGGACGTGATTCCCCTGGGCTATGCGATGGACACGCTGGCTATGCCGGTCGGCTGGCCGATCGACGATGGCGAACTGGAAAATCCGGTTGCGGTCAATGTCGGCAACCCGCACGCGGTGTTCTTCGTCGACGATGCCTATGCGATCGACCTCGCCTCCATCGGCCCGGTCATCGAGAACGACCCGATTTTCCCCGAGCGCGTGAACGTCAATGTCGCTGCCGTTACCGCGCGCGATGCGATCACCTTGCGTGTCTGGGAACGCGGCGCGGGCATCACGCGGGCCTGCGGCACCGGCGCCTGCGCCACGGCAATCGCGGCCATGCGGCGCGGGCTGGTGGATCGCGAGGTTACCGTGACCCTGCCCGGCGGTTCGCTGGTGATCGCATGGGGCGCAGATAACCGCATCACCATGACCGGCCCCGCGACGGTCAGCTACACCGGATCGTTCGACTGGGGCGACTACGCTTGAGCGCGGCCGAGGTCATCACATTAGGCTGCCGCCTCAACGCGGCGGAGAGCGACCGCATCCGCGCCATGCTGGGTGAGCGCAGCGATACCGTCGTCGTCAATTCCTGCGCCGTGACCGAAGAGGCCGTGCGCCAGACCCGCCGCGCCATCCGCCGCTTGCGCCGCCGCCGCCCCGATGCGCGGCTGCTCGTCACCGGATGCGCCGCCGATATTGAGCGTGAGCAGTTTTCGGCCATGCCCGAAGTCGACGCGCTGGTGCCCAACACCGACAAGCTGGCCCCGCAAAGCTGGAACGCGGGCCACAACGCCGCCGCCCTGCCGCCGGTAAAGGTCCATCAGGGCACCAGCACCGAGGCGACCGCCCGCACCCGCGCTTTCATCGCGGTGCAGAATGGTTGTGATCATTCCTGCACCTTCTGCGTCATCCCCCAGGGTCGGGGCGAGAGCCGCTCGCTCACCGTCCCGCAGGTCCTGTCCGAGATCGAGATGCACCTCGACCAAGGCACCCGCGAAGTCGTGCTGACCGGCGTCGACGTGACAAGCTGGGGCCACGACCTGCCCGGCTCGCCGCAACTGGGCGCGCTCGTCGGCGAAGTCCTGCGCGCCTTTCCGCAGCTTCACCGCATCCGCATGTCCTCCATCGACGGGGCGGAGATCGACGGCGAACTGGAAGAACTTTTCGCAGGCGAGGCGCGGGTCATGCCGCATCTCCACCTCTCGCTTCAGCACGGGCACGACCTGATCCTGAAGCGCATGAAGCGCCGCCATTCGCGGCGCGATGCGATCGACCTCGTCACCCGCCTCAAGGCCCGCCGTCCCGAAATCGCCATCGGCGCAGACCTCATCGCCGGCTTCCCGACCGAGGACGAGGCGATGCATCAGGCGAACCTTTCGGTGATCCGCGATTGCGCGGTCGTCCACGGCCACGTCTTCCCGTTCAGCCCGCGCCCCGGCACGCCCGCTGCCCTGATGCCGCAAGTGGACACCGCCACGATCAAGGCCCGCGCCGCTGACTTGCGCGCCGCCGTCACCAAGGCCCGCGCCGACTGGCTCGGCTCGCTCGTCAGCAGCACGTTCGAAGTGCTGGGCGAGAACGACGGCACCGGCCACGCCCCCAATTTCGCGCCCGTCCGCCTGCCCCAAGGGGTGCGCGGTGGCGCACTCGTCCCCATGCGGATCGACCGCGTCGAGGACGGACTGCTAATCGGAGAAAGTCTATGAGCGAGAGCTGGTCCGACCGGCTTTTCGGTGGTTTCCGCAAGACGAGCGAGAGGTTGTCCGGCAACCTGTCGGGCATCGGGGGCAATACGAAGCTCACCGATGACCAGCTGGACGAGCTGGAAGACGCGCTCATCATGTCGGACCTCGGCCCGCGCGCCGCCATGCGTATCCGCGATGCCGTGGCCGAACGCCGCTTCGAACGCGGCGCGGACGAGCGTGCCATTTCCGAGGCCGTCGCCGAAGAAATCGCCGAGATCCTGCGCCCCGTGGCAAAGCCGCTTGAGGTCACCGCCTTCCCGCGCCCGCACGTCGTGCTGGTCATCGGCGTCAACGGCAGCGGCAAGACGACGACGATCGCAAAGCTGGCACACCTGTTCCAGGAAGACGACTACTCGGTCATGCTGGCAGCCGGCGATACCTTCCGCGCCGCCGCCATCGGGCAGCTCAAGGTCTGGGCCGACCGGCTGGGCGTGCCCGTCGTTACCGGCCCCGAAGGCGGCGACCCTGCTTCCGTCGTGTTCGACGGCGTGAAAGCCGCGACCGACAAGGGCAGCGACGCGCTCATCGTCGATACCGCCGGACGCCTGCAGAACAAGCGCGAGCTGATGGACGAGCTGACCAAGATCCGCAAAGTCCTCGGCCGTCTCAATTCTGAAGCGCCGCACGATGTCGTCCTCGTCCTCGACGCGACGAATGGGCAGAACGCGCTGCAACAGATCGACGTGTTCAAGGAAGTCGCGGGTGTTACCGGCCTCGTCATGACGAAGCTCGACGGCACGGCACGCGGCGGTGTTCTCGTCGCGGCGGCGGAACAGTACGGCCTTCCCATCCATGCCATCGGCGTGGGCGAGAAGATCGACGACCTTCGCCCCTTCGACCCCGACCTCGTCGCGCGCGTCATCGCGGGAGTGGCATGATGAACGACACACCTGAAACCCCACCCGCCGCCAAGCCGAAGCCGAAAAGCGGCTGGCTCAACATCGCGATCGACTACGGGCCGCTGCTCGTCTTCTTTCTCGTCTATAAGTGGTTCAGCCCTTCGGAAGATGGCAACGCGGTGGGCGAGGTTCTGGCCATCGTCAAAGGCACCGGCGCCTTCATCGCCGCCGCCGTCATCGCGGTCGCCGTGTCGAAGTGGAAGCTGGGCCACGTGACGCCCATGCTCATGCTCTCGACCGCGCTGATCGTGTTCTTCGGCGGGCTGACCATCCTGTTTCAGGACCCGGTCTTCGTACAGGTGAAGCCGACGATCATCTATGTCGTCTTTGCCATTGCGCTGCTGGTCGGCGTGTGGCGCGGCAAGGCGCTTTTGAAATACCTGCTCGACGCCGCGTTCGAGGGGCTTTCCGACACCGGCTGGATGAAGCTGTCGCGCAACTGGGGCTTCTATTTCATAGCGCTTGCGCTGCTGAACGAAGTCCTGCGCGCCATGCTCAGCTTCGATGCATGGCTTGCCGCCAAGCTCTGGGTCTTCCTGCCGCTGTCGTTCCTGTTCACCTTCACCCAGCTTCCGATGATGCTGCGCGAAGGGCTGGGCAAGGAAGAGGAAGAAGAAGCCGTAACGGAACATCCGCCGGCTTGAGGGATCACGAAATGATGAAGTATCTGGGCGCCGCCGGACTGCGAGCGGTGGTTGCGGGCGCAGTGATGGGCGCGGCGCTGGTAACGGGCGGCGGCGCATTCGCCTCTGCCGAACAGGCCGATCCCCTCTCAGACTTCCTCACGAAATACGTCGCGTGGGCGGAAACCATCGAAGCTGAGGGACAGGAGCGCGGCACGCCGCTCACCGCCGAACAGCTTGATCTGGCCAAGGCGGTTGGCATCCAGCATCCGGAAAAGGTCCGGCTGGTCTATGCCGACGTGGTGCCGTTCCCGGTGGAAGACCCCGAAATGCGGGCGGTTGGCGGAAGCATGGGCTTCATCGGCCCCGGCGTGATCAACAATGCGCAGGCGTTCGGCTACACCATCTGGATCCGCAACGGCTTCACCATGGACCGCCCCGCCCTCGCGCACGAACTGGTCCATGTCATGCAGATCGAACGCAGCGCCAGCTTCGGCGCCTATGCGCGCGAATACGTGCCGCAGCTCCTCGAACATGGCCATTCGGACATGCCGCTCGAGGTCGAGGCCTATGAGGCCAACCGGAAGTTCGCGGCCCCGGGCACCTGATGATTCGGCACCCGTAGCGCGGCCGGTTCAGCAACAAACCATTGTCCTACTTGGCAGCGCGTCGTCATCATGGCGCCGTTCTTTGCCATCGTCGGCCCCCGCTTTTCGCAAGCAACCTGTCACCCTGTCTCGCGGCAGCGCAAAGCCGCGCAGGTCCTGATGTTTTCGCATCTTTGCAGTGGGTGACACCGTGTCACCTTTGTCACCCACGGCAAGTGGCCTTGCACACGCCTGATTCACCATTTTGCCGGTAGAGGCGTCGCCATGTTCGCAAAGATCGCGCTCTATCTTCTGGCGGTGAATGTCTGGACCGTCGGCCAGTTCTGGCATGACAAGACGCGCGCCGTGAATGGCGGCTGGCGCGTGCCGGAAGGGCATCTGCTAGGCCTTGCCCTGATCGGCGGATCACCGGGCGCGCTGCTGGCCAGAAAGGTCTTTCGCCACAAGACGCGCAAGGAGCCGTTCTCGACATATCTTCAGGTCATCGCGGTGCTGCAGGCAGGCGGTCTGATCGGCTGGTTCATGCTGGGCTGATCCCTGTACGCGGCGATCTGACCCGCGCGTTCACATGATGCCAAGTTCCACGTCCAGGCAGTGGACATAGGCGATCTGGTCCCACCGCTCGAACTGCCGATCATTCTCTTCCTCGGCGTAGAGTTTCGCGATTGCCTTCGCCTTTTCGCAAAGCTCCACGCTGTTCGCGTTGGAGCGGCGCATGATCGTGTATTCGTCCGCCTGCCGCTTCGCCTCGCTGGAACAGGCGGCCAGCGTCAGGGCGGCGGCGATCGCAAGAAACGGCAGGGTTCTAGGCATCACGGTCCTTTCCTGTCGCTGTCGTAAGATCAATGCCGCAGCGCGAACAGGTCTTCGCCGGCCAGAACACGCTCCAGATCCCGCGCTGGAAGATCGACTTCCCGCAATTCGGGCAGACAATCATCAGGCTGCGAACACCGAATATCACCACCCACACGAACAGCAGCGGCAGGACGATCCAGTCGAGCCAGCCGCTGCCTTCCATGCCGGCCACTGTGGCGAGCAGGGGGATGCCCCAGACAATGAAGATGCCGCTGACGATCCCACCGATCATGTGGGCCTTGCCGACTTCGTAGACCGTAGGCCTGCGCTCAGCCATCAGGACGCTCTTCCCGGCAGGTCAGATCCTGACCTGCGAGCCCAGTTCGACGACGCGGTTCGTGGGCAGGCGGAAGAATTCCATCGCGGTTGCCGCGTTACGCAGCATCCAGCTGAAGATCTTCTCGCGCCACAGCATCATGGCGGGCTTTTCGCTGGGCAACAGGGTCTGGCGCGACAGGAAGAAGCTGGTCTGCATCATGTCGAACATGCCGCCGCAATTCTCGATCTGCTTCAGCGCGGCCGGAACGTCGGTCTCTTCCATGAAGCCGTAGCGCAGCACCATGCGGAAGAACCCGTCGCCAAGATCGGTGATGTTCACCCGCTTCGCCGGATCGACGTAAGGTTCCTCGGCGATGTCGACCGTCAGGATGACGACACGTTCGTGCAACACCTTGTTGTGCTTGATGTTGTGCAACAGCGCGGACGGAACGCCCGCCGTGCTCGACGCCATGAAGATCGCCGTGCCGGGCACGCGGGTGGCCGAATTGGCCGCGCTCTTGGCGAAGATCTCGATCGGGAGGGCAACCTCGGTCATGCGCTCACGCATGAGCTTGCGGCCCTTGGCCCACGTCGTCAGCAAGGTGAAGACGATCGCGCCGACCAGCAGGGGGAACCAGCCGCCATCGGCCACCTTGGTGAGGTTCGCCGCGAAGTATGCTCCGTCCACGATCAGGAACAGGAGGACGACGGGGGCTGCGTACCACCAGCGCCACTTCCACACGCCCACGAACAGGACGGCCATGAGCAGCGTGTCGATCGTCACCGCGCCCGTCACCGCGATGCCGTATGCGCTCGCAAGGTTGGACGAATTCTGGAAGGTCAGCACCAGGATCAGCACCGCGACCAGCAGCGCCCAGTTGACCGACGGGATGTAGATCTGGCCCGCCTCGCTCTCGCTCGTATGGCGGATCGAAAGACGCGGAATGAAGCCCAGTTGCATGGCCTGATGCGTGATGGAGAACGCACCGGAAATCACGGCCTGGCTGGCGATGAAGGTCGCGCAGGTCGCCAGGATCACCAGCGGCAGGCGCAGCACTTCGGGTGCCATGATGAAGAAGGGGTTCTGAATAGCCTCTGCCGCGTCGGCGCCGGTCAGGCTGATCACCATCGCGCCCTGCCCGAAATAGTTGAGCAGCAGGCACGGCATGACGAAGGCAAACCACGACAGACGCATCGGGCCGCGGCCGAAGTGGCCCATGTCGGAATAGAGTGCTTCGGAACCCGTCACGGCAAGGACGACCGACCCCAGCGCAAGGAACGCCAGTGTCTTGTCGACGAGGAAAAACTGCACCGCGTACCAGGGGTTCAGCGCGTAGAGGATTTCCGGGTGAACGAAGATCTGGATGATGCCCAGCGTTGCGATCGTCGTGAAATAGACGATCATCACCGGCCCGAACAAAGCGCCCACTTTCGCCGTTCCGCGCTTCTGCAAGAAGAACAACAGGACCAGCAGGACGATCGCGATCGGTATGACGAGCGGTTTCAGCCCGGCCTCCACCACGGTTAATCCTTCGACCGCGGACAAGACCGAAATGGCGGGCGTGATCATGGAGTCGCCGTAGAACAGCGAAGTCGCGAAAACGCCCAGAAGAACGGCCATCCAGCCGTATCGGGATCGCCCGATGTGGCTGGAAATCAGCGCGACAAGGGCAAGGCTACCGCCCTGCCCCTTGTTGTCGGCGCGCATGAGGATGGTGACGTACTGGATCGCGACGACCAGCGTCATCGACCAGAAGATCAGGCTGACCACGCCAAGCACGTGCAGCCGGTCGAGCGTAAGCGGATGCGGACCGACGAACGTCTCGCGGAACGCGTAGAGCGGGCTGGTGCCGATGTCGCCGAAGACGATGCCGATCGCCCCGACGGCGAGCTTCGTCTTGGCGCTGAGGCGTCCGTCTTCTCCGGATGCGGAGTGGCTCATGCCCGGTTGTCGTCCCTTGTGGCGGCCACGGATCCAAACCGACAGGCCAACGGGGGCAGGCGATTAGCAGCGGTTCTTCGCACCTGCAAGAAAAGGTGGCGAACCGTCACGAAGCGGGACCGTCGGACGCTACGGAATCCGCCGTTTCCTGCTCCACCGGAACAGGCCCTGACGGCATTTCTCCGCCTGCTGCGGGCATGCCCTGGCCCGACTGCATGGCGATGATCGCGTCGAGTCGTTCGATGCGGGCGGCAAGATCGGCGCGCCATGCCTCGTCCGGGTCGCCGGGGCGGTCCATCAGTTCCTGCCAGATCGCGCGGGCCTCTTCGAACTGCCCCGACTGGGCGAGCGCAAGGCCGGTGAAGAACGGCGGCCCGGGGTGATCGGGCGCGATGTCGGCGGCACGCTGGAAGGCATAGAGCGAGGCCGGCGTGATGATGCCGCCTGTGTGCCCGACAAGCGCATTGCCAAGCGCGACCCAGAGATCGGGATCGTTCGGCGTCTTGCGGACAGCGCCCTTCAGGATGCCCGCCGCCGTCGCGAATTGGCCGCGCCGCGCCAGCGCATCGGCGGTAATGAGGAGATTGCGCCCCTCGCCAAATTCATTGGCCATCGCCTGACGCGCCTCGATCAGCGCGGCCTGTCCCATCTCCTCGCTCTCCCGCGGAGGGGTCGGCGAACCGGCTTCGGTGGGAGAACCCTGCAGCGCGTATCCCGACAGGCCGATCAGCAGCGCGGCTGCGGCAAATTCGCGCCCACCGCGCGGTAGTTTGACGACGAACAGCAGGACGACGAACGTGACGACCGCAAGCCCGATGGCAATTGCCCAGCCCATCACTCGTCTCCTTCCGGCAAACGCCTCGTGAACCGCTTGCGCAGGAGCAGCAGCGCCAGAAGCAGCAGGACCAGCGGCGCTGCAAACAGCGGCCAGGTCAGCGTGGTCAGTTCAGGCTTGTAGCTGACATACTCGCCATAGCGTTCGACCAGCCATGCCCGGATCGCTTCAGGGTCCTCGCCCGCCTTGATGCGCAGGCGCACCTGATTGCGCATGTCGCCTGCCATAGAGGCATCGGAGTCGGCGATCGACTGGCTCTGGCACTTGAGGCAGCGCAGCGTTTCCATCAGGTCCTGCGCCTTCTGCTCCTGCGCCGGATCTTCCAACTGGCGGTAGGCGTAAGGCGCAGGCGGTAGCTGGTCCTGCGCGGCGACAGGTACGGCAAGCATCGCGGCGACGAGCGCGAGGAAAGTGAGGACGCGGCTCACAACGGCGCCTCGGCTTTCTTCACTTCGGCAAGGATTGTCTGCACGTCACGCTCCATGATCGGGCCGATATGCTGATAGCGGATCGTGCCGGTGCCATCGATCACGAAAGTCTCGGGCACGCCGGACGATCCGATGCCAAGCTGCACTTCGCTGATGTCGTCCTTGCCGATCGTGGCGAAAGGATTGCCATAGCGTGCGAGAAAGCGGGCGATGTCCTGCTCCCGGTCGCGGATGGCGACGCCATCGATGGGCACGCCCGCGCGGGCGATCTGGTCGAGTTGCGGAGCTTCTGCCGCGCAAGGGACGCACCAGCTGGCAAAGATGTTGAGCAGGCGAACATCGCCCTTGCGGAAGTCTTCCGTGGCGATCCCGGGCCGTTCCGGAGAACCTGCGACCAGCGTGAATTCGGGTAGTGTCTTGCCGACCATCGCGCTTTCGATGTCGCGATCGGCGGGGCGCATCAGCCCGTTCATGACAAGCACGAAGAACCCGCCGAACAAGACCAGCGGAAGCCAGATCGCCCAGCGCTTGCCCGGCTTCTTGTCAGGCGCGCTCACTCCGCAGGCTCCGGCATGGCGTCGCCCAACGGATTGTCTTCACGCCGCTCGGCAATGCGGCGGACCTGATGCGCCTTGCGAATGTCGCCGAGCACGCGGCCAAGCAGCGCCAGCGCGCCGCCCAAAGCCACGATAAGTCCGCCGAACCAGATCAGCGGCACAAACGGTTTCCACCACAGGCGAAGCTGCCAACGTCCGTCGCCCCCCTCTTCGCCGACGACCGCGTAAAGCTGACCGTTCCAGCGCGTCGACAGGGCAGACTCGCTCGTCGTCATGGGGGGCTGAGTAAAGTTGCGCGATTGCGGGTGAAGGCTGACCGGATGACCGCCCTTGTAACGCGCGATCATGTTCGCCTCGATCGCGGTCCAGTTGGGGCCTGCAACCGGTTCGATACCCGCCAGTTCGATCGACCATGGACCGACTTCGACGGTATCGCCAATCTCTGCCGCGACCAGCTTTTCGGTCGAGAACGCACTCTCGCTCGCCATGCCGAACAGCGCGACGGCAAGGCCGAAGTGGCCGACGACCATGCCCCAAGTCGCCAGCGGCGTGCGCAGCAGGTTGCGACCCAGAAGCGGCAGCAGGCTGGCGATGCCGAGCCCGATGGACAGAGCAAGGCCGAGAAGCGGCAAGATGCCGATACCCGGTGCCAACACCACGGCGCCGACGATCACGCCTACGGTCAGTACGGCAGGCAGGATCAGTGCCTTGGCAATGCGGTCGAAGCTGTCGCGCCGCCAGCGCAGCAGCGGTCCAACCGCCATGACCACGATCATCGGGATCGCGAAGAAAGCGCCCACCGGATTAAAATAGGGCGGGCCGACCGAGACCTTGGTGTCGAACGCCTCGGTCAGCAGCGGGTAGAGGGTGCCGAGAAGGACGATGCCGAGGATGGCGGAGAGCGCCACGTTATTGAAGACCAACCCGGCTTCGCGGCTGACAAGGCTGAACTGCTTGCCCTCGTTCACGGTGCTGGCGCGCGCGCCGAACAGGGCTAGCGCCCCGCCGATATAGATAGCGAGCAGAGCAAGGATGAAACTGCCGCGTTCGGGATCGACCGCGAAGGCATGAACAGAGGTAAGGATGCCCGAACGCACGAGGAACGTGCCGACCATCGACATGGAAAACGCCACGACGCCCAGCATGATCGTCCATGTCCGCAGCGCATCGCGCGAGGCGAGTACCGAGGCCGAATGCAGCAGCGCGGTCGCGGCCAGCCACGGCATGAGCGAGGCGTTCTCGACCGGGTCCCAGAACCACCAGCCGCCCCAGCCCAGCTCGTAATAGGCCCAGTAGGACCCTGCGGTGATGCCGATGGTGAGGAAGATCCAGCTGCCCAATACCCACGGCCGCATGGCGCGGGCAAAGGCAGGGCCAACCTCGCGGGTCAGCAGCGCGCCGACCGCGAACGAAAATGCGACCGACAGGCCGACATAGCCGATGTAGAGCGTGGGCGGATGGAACGCGAGGCCGATGTCCTGCAGCAACGGGTTGAGACCGTTACCTTCGGGCACCGGGGTCGGCAGACGTTCGAACGGGTTCGAGGAGAACAGCAGGAAGGCATAGAAGCCGAGGCTTACGAATGCCTGTGCCGCCAGCGTCGCGATCATCGTGCGTTCGGGCAACCGGCGCTCCACCAGCGCGACGAGTGAGCCCGACAGCGCCATGACCGTGACCCACAGCAGCATCGAGCCTTCGTGATTGCCCCATGTGCCCGCTAGCTTGAAGATGAATGGCTTGGCGCTGTGTGAATTGCTGGCCACCAAGAGCACCGACAGGTCGGTGCGGATGAACAGCCACATCAGCATCAGGAACGAGAGCGCGACGAGCGGCCCCTGCATGATCGCGGCGGGGCGGACGACATCGCCCAGCTCCGCCTCGCTCTGTCCCGCAACCAGCGTCATGACGCTGGCGAAAAGCTGCAAGAGGGCGAGCGCTGCGGCGAACCACAGGAGCGCGAGGCCGGCTTCCGCGATCATTTCGCGGTCGTTTCCGCGACGACGGCCTTGGCCTGCGCCTCGCTCATATCTTCGAGTTCGCGCGGCATGTAATTCTCGTCATGCTTGGCCAGCAGGCTGTCGGCCACGAAAGTCCCGTCGGCGGCAAGGCGGCCATCGGCCACGACGCCCGAGCCTTCGACGAACAGGTCGGGTGTGATGCCGGTGTAGCGCACGGGCACGGTCGCCTCTCCGTCCCCGACGACGAATGTGACGGTCACCCCGTCGGCCAGCGTCTGGATCGAGCCTTCCTGCACCATGCCGCCAAGGCGCACCGCGCGGCCTGGTTCGGGCGGATCGGATGCGATATCGCTCGGCACGTAAAAATAGCTCGCCTGACCGCGCAGGCCCCAAATGGCGAGCAGCGCCGCGCCGATCAGCACGACGAGCGCGAGGATGACCAGCACGAGGCGCTGGTGCTTGGGCTTCAAGGCTGTGCTCATTTGCGTCCCTTGGCTGCGTCCCTACGGGCCTCTGCCCGGCGCATGGAGAGCCAGCTCCACACCACCATTGCCAGCGTGCCGCCGATGCCGATCGAATAGGCCGCGATCACGAATGGCCAGTGGTCGAGACCTTCGTTCATGCCGTGGCTCCTTCCACCGATGCCAGCGCCTCACTAGCCATGGCGCGGCGGCGCAGGCGGGCTTCGGCCTGGAAATTGGCAAGGATCGCGCGCATCCGCGCCAGCACCACCCCGCCGAACAGCAGCGAGAAGCCCAGCGCGCAGATCAGCAGCGGCCACAGAAATGCCGGATCGATCGCCGACTTGCCCATCGTGATGCTCGCCGGCTGGTGCAGCGAGTTCCACCAGACGACCGAGCGGTTGATGATCGGCACGTTGATCGCGCCGACAAGGCCGAAGATCGCGGTCACACGGCTGCCCGCGCCGATACCATCCTTCTGCGCCGCACTGGCGAGCGCGAGGTAGGCAAAATAGAGAAACAGCAGGACCAGCATCGAGGTCAGCCGCCCATCCCAGACCCACCACGTCCCCCATGTCGGGCGGCCCCAGATCGAACCGGTGGCAAGACAGATCGCGGTAAAGACAGCGCCCGGAAGCGCAGCGGCGCGGGCCGCGATGGTCGCCAGCGGGTGCCGCCATACGAGTTCGACCAGCGAGGCGATCGCGATCGTCGTCCAGCCGCCCATGCCGAGCCATGCGCTGGGCACATGAATGTAGAGAATGCGCACCGTCTCGCCCATGAGGCGGTCCGCCGGTGCGTAGAACAGCCCCCAGGCGAGCGCGCCCGCGACAAGCACGAGCCCGGACACCAGCAGAAGCGGGGTCATCCAGCGCGCTAGGCGCAGGAAACGGGCGGGATTGGCGAAACCGTGCATAGTCTTTGGCTTTCGCGCACCGCTTTGGCAGCGGCGGCGGCTTGCTTCAAGAGCAAGACTCGCCGCGCTTGTCCTAATGGACGAGATTTCGTCGCAAAATGCGCGGGATCAGCGCCCGATCGCCTTGCGCGCCATGGCATCCGCGACCCGGTTGGAGGCAACGCCGGTGGCATCGCTTTCCTGCCAGATCTGTTCGAGCCGGCCCGGGATCTGTGCGATGCGGGCGTTCACTTCGTCGAACGTCGCGGGCACCGACCCGTCGCGCGACAGGTATTCGACCGCGACCGAGATGATTCCACCTGCGTTGATGACGTAGTCGGGCGCGAAGAGAATGCCGCGCTTGGCCAGAAGATCGCCTTCGTCGGCGGTGGCAAGCTGGTTGTTCGCCCCGCCGGCAACGATCAGGCAGTCGAGCGCCGCGATGCTTTCCGGCGTCAGGACCGCGCCAAGCGCGTTGGGGCTGAAGACGTCGCAAGGGACAGTCATGATCTCGTCGGCCGCAACGCTGGTGCCGCCCAGTTCCGCGGCAAGCTGTGCCGCGCGTTCCGCGTTCACATCGGCCAGCGTCAGCTTCGCGCCTTCCTTGGCGAGGTGGCGGGCAAGGCCCGAACCGACGCTGCCCACGCCCTGCAGCGCAACGTGCACGCCTGCAACGCTGTCCTTGCCGAGCTTGTGCTTCACCGCCTGCTTTACGCCGAGGAAAATGCCGTGCGAGGTAAACGGGCCGGGGTCCGAGCCGACAGCGGGCTCATCGCCCTTGGCCGGCAGGCCGGTCACGAAATTGGTGCGGCGGTTGACGAGCGCCATGTCCGCTTCGGTAATGCCGACGTCTTCTGCCGTGACGTACTGACCGCCCAGCTGCTCAATGGCATCGCCGAAAGCGAGCATCATCTCGTCAGTCTTGGTGCGGTTCTCGTCGGCGAGGATGACGGCCTTGCCGCCGCCCATGGGAAGCCCGGCCAGCGCGTTCTTGTAACTCATCCCCTGCGACAGGCGCAGCGCGTCAGTCAGCGCGGCCTTCGTGTCGGCATAGTGCCAGAACCGGGTGCCGCCGGCCGAAGGGCCGAGGTGGGTCGAGTGGGTCGCGATAATGGCGCGAAGCCCGCTCTTGCGGTCATGGACAAGGGTGATCTTTTCGTGATCGTCGAACGCCGGGTTATTCCACATGCGAGTGTTCGCCGCCTCTTCGTACGGGAACGGATGATGTGGATTTCACCCCCGTTCCGGCAGTGAAGACTGGGGCGACCGAGGGGTCTCGAACCCCCGACCTCCGGTACCACAAACCGGCGCTCTAACCAACTGAGCTACGGTCGCCACGAGCCTTGAAACGCCCGCCGGATGGCGAGCGGAAGAGGCCTGTTTTCACTGCTGCACGTTCGCGTCAAGCGCTATCGGCGGCGGGCTGCGCCTGTTGCACAAGCCGTTCGAGAAGGGAAGCAAAAAACGTATGATCGAACGCGAAACGCAATAAAATTACGCAGGCCTAATTTGCCTCGCCCCAGCTTCGCGCAACTACGCGCGACGGTTCGAGCCCCGCGTCGATAATTGCACGTTCTTCGAGCACTATCGAATCGACCCGGACAACGAATCGCGCCTCGAACCAGCGCGAGGTCACGGCAAGCTGGCGAAGCTGCACCGGACCGAACGGCGCGCCCGCATTGGCGAGCGGTCCGACTGCTTGGTTGACCGTGCCCCAGCCGGTGGCGGGCCGCTGTTCGAGAAGCGCGCGAACCTGTTCCACGCCAAGCGTTCCGGGCGTCAGCGCCGCGACAAGGCGGGCCTGATCGGAACGCAGGGTATTGAGGTTGATCTTTGCACCTTCCCCGCCCGGCAAGGCGCAGAGCCACGGGCGTAGGCGCTGGTAGATCGGTTCTTCCATGCCGCGCACCGCACGCAGTTCCGACAGGTCCACGATACGGCGGCCCGCGGTGCGATAGGGGACGGCAAGCTGCTGATAATAGGCGTCTTCGGCCCCATTCACTTGCGGCTCCTGGTCCGCGTCGATCCAGTCGGCGACCGAATCGGAAATGACCACGGCGGCGTCGGGCGGCACTTCGAGGCTGTCCATGAGCCGGCGAAACTGTTCGAGCGCGGTGAGGTTGAGGCGCGTGCGCTCCCCCTCTCCGGAAACCAGCGAGTTCACGTTGAAGCAGTTGCCCGCATCGCGCACGCGTACCGTCACCATGCCGCGTGCCAGCGGCAGCGGCGTTTCGCGGTCGAGCATTCCGCCGGGATCAATCGTGCGGCTGCGGTCGATGGCGACAAGCTGGCCCAGCCGCGAAGCGACGATCGATTCCGCGCTGAAGGCATAGAGCCGCGCCTGCGCCATAGCCTGCGAATTGACCGCAAGCCGCGTGGCAAGGTTCAACCGTTCGAGCATGACCGCCGCGATCACCGCCATGACCGCGACAAGCAGCAGGACCGAGAGCAGCGCCGCCCCGCGCTCTTTCGCGCGCATCCAGCGATTGAGCCCCCGCCTCACTGGTAGTTCGCCCCGACAAGGGCGACGACGCGCAAGGTCGTGCCGTCCTGTTGCGGCAGGAGCAGTTCGACCGCCGTCGGCAGGTCGGTCGCGCTTTCCGGCTCCCACCTGTCGAGCCAGTTGCCCTGCGGCGCGCGGAATCTCAGGCGCGGCACACCCGAGACGCGGGCCATTGGCGAGGCTTCTGGCGGCTGAGCACCATCGGGGAACGGCAGGCCGATACGGACGAGCCGGTCACCATCGACACGCCAGCTGACCCGCTGGATTGAGGGGCGCGGTTCGCCAGCCGGATTGTCCCAGCCGCTGCGCGTGAGGTCGAGCAATGCGCCGCTGCGGCCCTGCTCCATCGCGGGCACGATCGCGCCGCCTTCCTCGCGCGCGGGGCGGGCGGCGGCTTGTGCGAGATCGGCGGTCCAGACCGCGAGGAAACGGCGCTGGTCGGCGATGCGTTCGGTGGCGTTGCGGCCCGAAATCTCGGCATCGACCGAAAAGCGCAACATGGCGAGCGCGCCGCCCGCGATCACCGCAAAGACGACGAGTGCGACGAGCATCTCTACAAGCGTGAAACCGTTGCGCTTCACGACGGCGCGACCCGCAGGAATTCGTACGTCACCGCACTCGATTCGCGACCCGGCGTTACCTCGCGCAAGGACAGGACGATGCGGATCGTGCCGGGAAATTCGGGCGGCGCTTCGACCATGCGCGACCACTGGAACTGGCGGCCCGCATTCTCGACCATGCCGTCCTCGTCGCCCAGTGCGGGCGGCAACGGGTCGGTCAGCCATTCGGCGGCGAGGTTCTGCGCCGTCACTTCGCGCAGAAGCCGCTGTTCAAGGTCTGCCGTGCGCGCGATCGAGGCGCCTTCCATCCGCATCAGCGTCAGGCCTGCGATCGCGAAGATCGCCAGCGCGACGAGCAGCTCGATCAGGGTAAAGCCGTTTGCGCGCCGTTTCATGCTCATGTTCCGGAAACGGCGACCTCGCCGTTGCGGCGCACGGTTACGACCATCGCATTGCCGTCATGTGACAGCGTGACGCGCAAGTCCTCGCTCGCAAGGCCGAGCGGGTCGAAGATCACGCGGCGATTGGCTGGCGCATTGTCGCCCTGCCCCGCGATGGCGGCCCGCGTGTCCTTACCCCAGTCGGTCGCGGTCAGCGACTTGCCGTCGAGCGGGGTCCAGCGCCCGTCGACGCGGCGTTCGAAATAATAGCCTGCCGGACCGACGACGGTTGAGACCGATGCGGAAGTCGAGATCGCCTCGTTCCGCGCGGCGATGGTGCGGGCAGCAAACTTTTCCGCCTCGCGCCGCAAGTCGCCTACGCCGCTGGGCATGGCAAGAACGGCGGCCCCTGCCATCAGCGCGATGACGAAAAGCACGACCATGAGCTCGACCAGCGAGAAACCGTTGGGTTTCATGCGGCTTGCAGGAACGGTTTGGCGGCGCGTCATGACGGGCCAAGCCTATGCGCCAGCCGCGATGCGCCTGCAAGCTTGGCGCGCGGGCGGGCATATCCTAGATGCTGGTGCATGCAGGATTTCGGACAATCGGTCGCCGCCCACGTCAGCACCTGGCCCGGGATGCAGCGCGTCCCTTCCCCCAAGGTCGAGCTGTTCACCGTGCGCGACTTCGTGCCTGACGACATGCGTGCCGAGCTGATGGACCTGATCGACGCGAACCGCCGCCCATCGACCATCGCGGACCCGAACGGCGACGACTATTTCCGGACCAGCGAGACTTGCGATCTGCCGCCTGCTGCCGACGTCGTGCGCCGCCTTCGCGACCTGTTCACGCAAGTGTCCGGCATCGACCTTGCCTACGCCGAACCCTCGCAGGGGCAGCGCTATGCCGTGGGGCAGGAGTTCAAGAACCACACCGATTATTTCGAGCCTTCGGGCGCGGATTATCAAAAGTTCTGCGCAGTCGCCGGACAGCGCACCTGGACCTTCATGGTCTACCTCAACGAACCCGACGCGGGCGGCGCGACGCGGTTCAAGTCCGTGAACAAGACGTTCCAGCCCGATGCGGGACGGCTGGTGTGCTGGAACAACATGCGCCCCGACGGTCGCCCCAATCCAGCCACGCTCCATCACGGGATGAAGGTCCGCAAGGGAACCAAATACGTCATCACGCAGTGGTACCGTGAAAAGGAGTGGAAATGAGAAACCCGGGAAAACCGGTCCTTCACGGAGAGAGGATCACACTAAGAGCCGTCACGGCCGATGATGCGGAGGCAATGTTCGCAGGGCTGGAGGACGAGGAATCGAACCGACTTACTGGCACGCACGAGATTTTCACCGCGAAGCGCGTCGAAAAGCACTGCGCGATGGTCGCGGCAGCCGAAGACCGCTGGGACTATGCGATCGAGGTCGATGGAAAGATGGTCGGCGAAGTCGTCTTGAACGAGATCGACTGGGACAATTGTTCGGCCAATATCCGCATCGTTATCTGGGAGCCTTCGGCCCGCAATACCGGCCTTGGCACAGAGGCGATGCGCCTGATGACAAAGTTCGGGATCGAGGAAGTCGACCTGCACCGCATCGAGCTTGGCGTCTATGCCTTCAATCCGCGCGCAATCCGCGCTTACGAAAAGGTCGGCTACACGCTGGAAGGCACGCGCCGCGATGCCCTTTACTGGGAAGGCGAGTGGATCGACAGCTACACTATGGCCGTGCTCGCCCCCGAGTGGGAGGCGAGCGCAACCTGATCGTCAACCGAGCGAGCGGAAGAAGCTGAGCTGCATGTCTTCCGACAGGCATTCGAGGATCGGCGGAACCAGCCGGTCGTGGAAGTCGATCGCCATGTGCTTTTCGAAGGCCGCATCGTCCTTGAACGTGGCGACGACATTGAACGTGTCGGGATCGTCGTCCGATTGCAGGAACTCATAGACCTGCGCATCGGGCTCATGCTGAAAGACGAGGCCTTTGAGTTCGGCCTGGAGCGCGATCATTTCTTCGCGCTTTTCGGGCTTCGTCTTCAGGACGGCGATAAAGCTTTTCGCGGACATCCTCAGCCCTCCGGATGGCGACCAAGGTCGAACAGCAGCTCGCGTTCGTAGCTGCCGTCCATGCACGCGATCATGCCGTCGATCAGCGGCTTGTTCTGCGCATATTCCATGTGCGCCTTGTCCGCCGCTTCGTCGACGAAGCTTTCCAGCACTGCGAACATGCCCGGATCGCCCAGCCGGAAGAACTGGAAGTGCAGCGTGCCCGGTTCATCCGGAGCCTGCTTTTCCATTTTGCGGGCAAGATCGATAAATTCGTCCTGCTTGTCGTCCCGCACCTTGAAGCGGGACAGAAAAGTATATGCCATGTGCCTTGGCTCTCCTCAGCCGTGTTTTCTGTTCTCGTGATAGGTCTGCCAGCTTTCCAGCTTTTCGGGAAAGTCTGCCGGTCCGGGCGTGTCGTACGCCATGTTGCGATCCTCGCGCAGGAGGATGTCGGGGTATTCGGATACCGGCACATAATAGAGGAACTGGATCGTGCGTTCGGCAAACCGCCAGCCATGATCGGTCTTCCGGTACTTGTCGGCATAGCGAAGAGCGGTGACCATCATCATGCCCTTGCGCTTTAGTTCGGCATGGCCCGAAACGCGGCCCGTCGCCTCGGTATCGCTGACAAAATCGATCTGGACGTCGTGCATGAAGTGATGGCCGGGGCCGAGTACGTCGAAACGTCCATGGTACTGATCGATGATGGCATCCGGACCTTTTGCGTACATCACGCCGTCTGCGGACTGGATCACGCCGTCATCGGTGAACAGGTCGCGCACCGCCTCGATGTTCCGGTCGTCGATGTCGAAACAGTAATGCGCGATCAGCTGGCGGATTTGCGATTCCGCCTCCAGCCGCGCGAGGCGTTTCTCGATATCGCTCATCCATGTGCTCCTTCGATGTAGCGTGAGTTGGCGTAGACCGGATCACCCGTCCCCCATTCGCCGATCGGGCGAAGGGTCTGGTGCATGCCCTGGTCAAGGATCTGGTTCGACGGGTGGCTGGCGTTCCAGTCGCTGACGACCATGCGACGCAGGATGCGCCATTCGCCGTCGCGCTTCTCGAAACGGTCGAGATAGCGGCCTGCCATCACGAACATCTCATGATCGGCATCAAGGCCGCTGGCCGCCAGTTGCCCGAAATAGCTCGAGCCGAGCATGTCCTCGGCCATGCCACCCCGAACGCGGCAGGCGGAATAGAGGTAGCTCTCGCTAGCAGCATGATCCCCGTCGATCTCGATATCGACGTTGAGCAGGCAGTGCGTGCCCATCGTGAAATACTTGGTGATCTCGGAAATGATGAAGGGCACGAACTCGCTCGCCCGCCCCGAATAGATGCCGTGGATGTCCTCTCCGTCGGGCCAGTAGACGGTTTCCATCATGGCAAGGTCCGCACGGTCGAGCGCGCGGCAATAGCGCGTCAGGACATCGCCGACATCGCGCACCGCGACCAGTTCGGCTAGGCGTTCCCGGCCTGTCAGACCGCTGGAGGTCATGGCCGGTTGCCCCAGACCGGATCGCCCGGCCCGCGCTCACCCAACGGGCGCAGCGTCGCGAACATGCCCTGGTCGAGGATCTCGTTCGAAGGGCGGTTCTCGTTCCAGTCCATCACGACTTCGCGGCGGAAGATGCGCCATTCGCCGTCGCGCCGTTCGAACTTGTCGAGATAGCGTCCGCCGAAGAAGAAGTGATGGTGGGCAGGGTCCAGCCCCTTGCCGGCAAACCGCTCCATGTAGCGCGATCCGAAGATCTCCTCGGCCTTGTCCACGCGCACCTTGTGATAGGCGAAGAGGTACGTCTCGGTCGCGGCGCGGTCGCCTTTCACTTCCATGTGGACGTTCATGATGCCGTGCATCGTGACTTCGAACCATTCCTGGATCTCACGCACGATGAATTCGGAAAACTCGACCGCGTTGCCGTCGAACACCCCGTGCGAATCCGAACCGTCGGGCCAGTAGACGCTCTTCATCAGTTCGACGTCGGCGCGGTCCAGCGCGCGGCAATATCGGGTCAGCACCGAATAGATGTCCCTGCGGGCAAGCAGGTCCTCGATCTCGGCGTCGGATACGACGGGCGCAGGTGCAGTGGCGCTTTCGGTCATCCTCTTCTCCATCACGGCGTCCCGTTCGTGCGGGATCGTTCCGGATGCGACGATAACGGACATCAAGAAAAAAACAATCATGCATGTTCGTAATTGCGATCAGTTGCTCTTTGGCATCGCCTGAAAAAATTTCACAAGAAAAAAACATTCATGATTGATTGGAAGCTGGCAACGTGCTTCTATCCTCCCCGGCGTTACCCGCAAAATGGCGGGAACCAAGGAGAGGAGCAGGGGATGAAAGCGAGTAATCTCTATCGTACGACGTGCGCCATTGCGTTGGCTGCAAGCGTCGCAATGCCGGCCTATGCGCAAGATGCGGACAATCTTGACGGGCCAGAAACCGTACCGGCCGGACCGGTCGACGAAAGTCCTGCGCCCGCACCGACGTCTTCGGTTGGCCTGGGCGACATCATCGTTACTGCGACGCGCCGTGCGACGGACCTGCAGACCACCCCGGTCGCGGTTTCGGCGGTCGATTCGAAACTGATCCAGCAATCCAACCCGCGCGACGTGGGCGATCTGGCCGCTTTCGTGCCGAACTTCTCCGCAGCGACGATCGCGAACTTCAACGCGGCATCGTTTGCCATGCGCGGCGTCGGCCAGACGTCGATCATCATCTATTACGAACCGCCGGTCGCAGTGCTTGTCGACGACTTCGTGATGCCGTCGGTCCAGACCCAGCTTCTCGATACGTTCGACGTGGAGCAGGTCGAAGTGCTGCGCGGCCCGCAGGGAACCCTGTTCGGCAAGAACACCACCGGCGGCGCGGTCACCATTCGTACCAAGCGCCCCGAACTCGGCTACATCGGTGTCGACGGACAGTTCGAAGTCGGCAGCTGGAACACGATCAACGCCAAGGGCGCAGCCAACGTGCCGATCGGCGACGTCGCAGCCCTGCGCTTGGTCGCAGGCTACGAATCGAACGACGGTTATTACAAGAACGGCGCTTGCTACGGCCCCGTCACCGGCTTCGTGCCCAGCGCATTCGAAGGTGTTTCGGGTTGCCTGGGCGGTGAAACGCTTGGCGGACAGAGTGTGATTTCAGCCCGTGCCAAGCTGCTGGTGGAACCCAGCGACCGGTTCTCGGCACTCGTGCAGTACGAGTATTTCCGCGACGATTCGGACGTCGTCCCCTCGGTCAACGTCAACGACGAATATACCGGTAGCGTCCCGTTCCTTACCGACATCCTCGGCACGATCCGACCCAACCCGGACAGCAGCGATCCGCTGGACAATGCGGCCTACACGGGCCGTAACGCAGGCGGCCTCATGCTGGGCAAGGGTCAGCGCATCTATGTGGACGGCATTTATGCGAACCTCGAATTCAGCCCCGAATTCGGCACGTTCACGTCCGTTTCGGGCTACCGCTTCCAGCGTTCGCGTATTCCCAACTCGTACGCCGGTGCCACTGCCATCGCCCCCGACGGCACGTACCTTTCGTTCTTCGACGCCACCCGCGACGATGACCGCAAGACGTGGCAGCAGGAATTGCGCTTTGCCAGCGACCTTGGCGGTTCGTTCGACTTCGTGGCCGGCGGGTTCTATCAGAAGGACAAGACCAGCTTCTGCGTTCCGCAGCTGCTCGGCTTCCTCGACCTGACCAGCGGCCCACTGCCCTTCGGCAACTGGAACGACACGATCTACACGCTCTGCAACGCGCAGAAGGCGGAATCGAAGGCCGTCTTCCTCGAAGGCACGCTGCAGGCAACCGACCGTCTTTCGATCACGGTCGGCGGTCGCTACACTTGGGAAGACAAGACCTGGTATGGTCGCCAGCAGGCTTTCTATGCAGAGCTGAACGGCGGTTTCGACCTGTCGATCGTCGACCAGATCCGCACGCCGCTTGATGCCAATGTCTTCGACTATCCGGCAAACGTCATCCGCGTGGATGGCAGCTGGAAGGAGCCGACATGGCGCGCCAGCGTCAGCTATGAAGTGAACCCCGACGTATACATCTACGGTACGTATTCGCGCGGCTTCAAGGGCGGCGGCTTCAACGACCAGGCCGGTAACTTCAACGCCTTCGGCAGCGATCTCGACGCCTTTGCCGAGGCCGCAGCACCGACCGATCCCGAAACCGCAGACAGCTTCGAAGCGGGCATCAAGTCCGAGTTCTTCGACAACCGCCTGCGCTTCAACCTCACCGGCTTCTACGTGAAGTACAAGGACCTGCAGAAGCAGCTCAACGTGCCGATCGTGGTCAACGGACAGCCGAACCAGGTTACCCTGTTCGTCAATGCCGCAGCCGCCGAAGTTAAGGGTATCGAGCTTGAGACCTCGGCCAATCCGTTCGAAGGCTTCACCCTTCGCGGCGTGCTTGGCTATCAGGATGGCAAGTACAAGGAATACGACACGACAGGGGCCGGTTACGACCTCTCCACCGCCCCGCTCGACCGTGCGCCGAAGTGGCAGTGGACGATCAACGGTACCTACGAAACGCCGGTGTCATCGGACTTCAATCTCGCCCTCAACGGCTCGGTCGCATATGTCAGCCGCAACCTTAACACGCAGGCGATCACGGATCCCCAGGGCAATACCTACCTCAACGCCCGTACGCTGGTGAACGGTTCGATCACGCTGAGCCAGGCAGACGACAAGTACTATGTCCGCCTGATCGGCCAGAACCTGACCGACAAGCGTTACAAGGTCGCGATCCAGAACGTGGGCGGCCTGTGGCAGAACGCCCAGTACGGCCCGCCGCGCTACTTCGGCCTCGAAGTGGGCTTCAGCTTCGGCGACTTCCTCTGAGGCAGTGACTGAAAATGCCCCGCAGGCCGCCATGGTCTGCGGGGCTTTTCTTTTCGAATGACAAGACATGAAGGCCGGCCCCGCGATCTGGGCCGGATACGAAGGGTCGACGTGAGACATCCAGCAATCCGGCGTGCCCCCAGCGCCATCTTCCCCGCCCTCCTTGCCATCGCGCTTGCATCGTGCGGCGGTCCGGGCGGCGACATCGCCACCGGAAGCGACGGTGACGCGCAATGGCTGGCCCAGCTTTCCGACGACAGCGATGGCAAGGACTGGCCTGCGTTCGGCCGGACCTATGGCGAACAGCATTTCAGCCCGCTGACCGAGATCAACGCGGACAATGTCGGCGAACTCGGCCTCGTCTGGGCGGTCGACCTGCCCGCGGGCAATCCCGCAACCGGCCCGATCGCCATCGACGGCACGGTCTATCTCGCCAGCGGCTATTCGGTGGTCCGCGCGATCGATGTCGAGACCGGCAAGGTGAAATGGACTTACGATCCCGAGGCTCCGCAAGCATCGGGCGTGAAGCTGCGGCAGGGCTGGGGCAGCCGCGGCATTGCCTACTGGAACCAGAAGGTCATCACCGCGACGCAGGACGGGCGGCTGATCGCGCTGGACGAAAACACCGGCGAGCCGGTGTGGACCGCGCAGACTTTCGGCAAGGACGAATTGCGCTTTATCTCCGGCCCGCCGCGCGTGTTCGATGGCAAGGTCATCATCGGCAGCGGCGGTTCGGATTCAGGCCCCGTCCGCGGCCTCGTCATGACTTACGACGCCGACACCGGCGAGAAGCTGTGGGAGTTCTACACCGTCCCCGGCAACCCCGCAGACGGGTTCGAGAACGAGGCCATGGAAATGGCTGCGGAAACGTGGGCGGGCGAGTGGTGGAAGTACGGCGGCGGGGGCAGCGTTTGGAACGCGATGACCTATGACGCCGCGAACGACCAGATCCTTCTGGGCACCGGCAACGGCGCGCCGTGGAACCACAAGATCCGCTCTGCCGGAGAAGGCGACAACCTGTTCCTCTGCTCGATCGTCGCGCTCGACGCGAAGACCGGCAAGTACAAGTGGCACTATCAGATCAATCCGGGCGAAAGCTGGGACTTCAACGCCTCGATGGACATGGAACTTGCCGATCTCGTCATCGACGGGAAACCGCGCCAGGTCGTGATGACCGCGCCGAAGAACGGGTTCTACTACGTCATCGACCGCACCAACGGTAAGCTGATTTCGGCAGAACCGTTCGTTGAGGTCACATGGGCCGAGGGTATCGATATCGAAACGGGCCGCCCAATCGAAGCGAAGGGTGTGCGCTACGAAGGCGGGACGACGACGTTCCGCCCCACCCCACTTGGCGCGCATAGCTGGATGCCGATGGCCTACAGCCCGCAGACCGGCCTGACCTACATTCCTGCAATCGACCTTCAGGTGACGTTCGACGATACCGGCGTCACTGCGGAAAACTTCAAGTGGACGCCCAAGATGGGCCTGTCGCCCGGCGTCGGCTATGCGATCGGCGACGGCGGCAAGAAGGTGACCGGCTGGCTCATCGCGTGGGATCCTGTGAAGCAGGAACCGCGCTGGAAACTGCCGATGGACAAGCATCTCAATGGCGGCATCATGGCAACCGGCGGCAACCTGATCTTTCAGGGCCGGCCCGATGGCGGGTTCAGCGCCTATAACGCCACGTCCGGCGACAGGCTGTGGAACTTCGATGCCAAGGCAGGCGTCGTCGCGCCGCCGATTTCGTACAGCGTGAACGGCAGGCAGTACGTCACCGTCATCGCCGGTATCGGCACCAGCGCAGGCCTGTTCGGGCCGATGTTCACCGAATACGGCATCGATTATCACACGCAGAAACGCCGCGTCCTGACATTCGCGATCGGCGGGAAGATGACGCTGCCCGAGAACGAACCCTACAAGGCAGTCGCCTTCGACGATGCGGACTACAAGGAAGACGCCGCGCTCGCCTCCAAGGGCGAAGGCACGTTCAACGCCCGCTGCGCGGTCTGCCACGGTACCGGCGCCATCGGCGGGGGTACGGCGCCCGACCTTCGCACTTCGGCAGCGGCAGCGGATGCCGAAACCTTCAGGGCCGTGGTCCATGACGGGATCCTGGTGCCCAACGGAATGCCGCAGTTCGAGGAACTGGACGACACGAGCCTCAAGGCCCTGCGCCAGTATATCCGGTCGCGCGCTGCATCCCTGCGCAGCGGCAAGAACGAAAACAACGTGGCATCGACCATGAAGGCTTCGGACTGAGCGTAGAAGCCTTTACCGGTAGAACGGCGCGCCCCTCTCCCTTTGGGCGCGCCGTTCGAAACCCTTACTCCGCGCGCATCGGCCAAGCCGTCATCAGGCGGATCGTCTTGAACTTCCACTTGCCGTCCACGCGGACATATTCGTCGTCATAGCGCCCGATCAGCAGCATCGGATTGTCATGCCCCCCGCGCGTCGTGATGGGCGAGCCTTCTCCCTGCCGCGTCACGAAATCGAGCAGGAGGCAGTGCCCCGTCGCCGTATCCGGCCCGGTCAGTTCGATCGAGTGGTTGCCGATGAAATGCACCGTGTCGAGCGGGGCATTGCAGTGCGCCCAGGTCGCGCGGAACAGCTCCAGCACTGCCTCGACCCCCGTGATCGCGCCGCCGAAGGCGACCGGATAATGGCACACGATGTCGTCGACGAAATTGGCGCGCACCGCGGCCTCGTCGATCGTGTCGAAGGCAGTCGAATAATCGCAGCGCAACTGGCGGATTTCTTCGCGCGCGATCAGGTCTTCAAGGGTCATCACTCTCTCCACTGTCGTGTTTTCACGGGATTTCGGGCGCACGCAAGGCAACGTGCAAGGACCGGTCAGGCCGACGCGATCCGGTTCAGCTTCTTCTGGATGCCGGCCAGCTTGGCGAGGTAGTCCTCGCGCTGTTCCTCGCGCAGCATGAGCATCGCGCTGCGCAGGAAGCAGGCATGCAGTTCCAGCTTGCATTCCTCGCTGGAAGACTGCCCCAGCACCCAGCGGCGATAGACGAGGAATTCGTGCATGACGTGATCGCGCGCGACGCGTTCGACGTCGAGTTCGTCGCGAACATGGCCTGCCTCGCGCTGCAACGCGTACCAACCCATAAATCGGGAATAGGCAACGCTGGTCAGTTCGCGGACCTCCAGCTGGCGCTGCTCGGTCTCGAACACGAAGCCGACGACGACACGGGCGTAGAGCGTGTCGCGCTCCATTTCGCTGACCATCCAGTCGAGCTCTGAGAAAACCACCGGCAACGTATAGGTCTGTCCGCGCCCCGCGATATGTTCGCGCACTTCCTTCATGCGGTCGACGACGGTTGCGGAAATCACGCCGTCCTTGTCACCGAACAGCCGGTAGATCGTGCGCTGCGCAACCCCTGCCTCGTCCGACAGCCTGCGGATAGTCAGCGCGGCGACTCCGCCCTCGCCCAGGATGCGGTGTGCGGTGTCGACAATGCGCGTGCGGCGCTCCCGCATGGCCGGAGAGGTATAGCGACGGCGAGCGGGCTTCACTTTTTCGCCCCGAGTCTCCTGCACTGCAACATCGCCTGTCGGCACGATCGTCATTCCCCGTTTCACGACGTTTCTACTCCCAATCGGGGTAGCCAGGCAAATCGGCATCATCACTACCTTTCGCCGGTGCGGCATAAACCAAACATACATGATTGTATTTTTATCTTCACAAAAATGATCACATGCGTTCATTTATTGGACAGGCGAACAACGCCGCACTGATTCGAGCTGCCAGCGACAGACATGGTGGCCGGAATGGGAGAGGGTTTGATGATCGGTAAGACACAGGCGAATTGCGCCCTAAAACTGCTCGTGACGGGACTTCTGACCACCACAAGCAGCCAGGTAATGGCCCAGACGGCCGCAACCCAGGACACTACGGACAACGAACGACCACAGGTCCAGCAGGCACCCTCGCGCGATGCAGGGCTAGAGGAAATCATCGTCACCGCCCGCCGCGTGACGGAATCGCTGCAGGATACGCCCGTCGCGGTGACCGCGTTCACGTCGGCGGCGATCGACGACAAGTTCGCGACCGACATTCGCGGCCTTGCAGGCGACGTGCCCAACGTTGTCATCACCAACGTGCCGGGCTTCAACGCAGCCTCGATCGGTATTCGCGGCCAGTCCACTGGCGACATCATCCTGACGTTCGAACCGGCAGTCGCCGTTGTCGTCGACGACTTCGTCCTCGCCCACGTGCAGACGCAGCTTTTCGACCTGTTCGACATCGACCGGATCGAAGTCCTGCGCGGTCCGCAGGGCACGCTGTTCGGCAAGAACACCGTTGGCGGCGTGGTCAACGTCATCACGAAAAAGCCTGAACCGGGTTTCAGCGGCGAAGTCCGCCTCGGTTATTCCAGCTTCAACACCAAGGACGTGAAGCTCGCGCTCAACATCCCGCTGGCGGACAATCTCTATTTCCGCACCGCAGGCTCGTTTCAGGAAAGCGACGGCTTCTACCGCCTGACCAAGAACAACGATGTCGATGGCATTCAGGGCGTGGCCGGCAACGGCCAGCGCTGGGGCGGATCGCGTTACTTCAGCAACCGCGCGAAGCTGCTGTGGGAACCCGGCCCGACCAGCGAGGTCATGCTGACTTACGAAATGCTGCGCGACCGCGGGGATTCACCGCCGTCGGTGAATGAAACGCCCGAAGGCTTCCTTTTCGACGTCGTCGGCTTCCCCGGCATCCAGACGACCGGTGCCAGCCCCTATGATACCGGCACGACGCTTTGCGAAGGTTCGGCAACCGCAGACGACTGCCCCGGCACGCTCAGCGGACACAAAGTCGATGTCGACGGCGTATTCCTGCGCGGCGAACACGGCTTTGACGCGGGCACCGTCACTGTCGTCGGTGGCTGGCGCCGGGTAAAATCGGTTCTGCCATCGGACTACACGGGCGAGAACGCATACCTGTTCGTGTCCACACGCGACGACGTACGCGAACAGTACAGCGTCGAGGCGCGGTTCTCGTCCGACTTTTCGGACGTATTCAAGTTTACCGCTGGCGGCATGTACTGGGGCCAGACGCTGGACGCGAACGCGACCAGCTTCCTCGGCTTCCTCCGCTTCCTCGGCAGCCCCGGATCGCTATCCGATCCGAACCTGTCGACGGCTGACTACAAGGTCGATTCCTACGCCGTATTCGGCGAGGCGGAATACCAGGTCGCCGATCCGCTCGCAGTGTTCTTCGGCGCGCGTTACACCAAGGAAGAGAAGTCTTTCTCGGTCCAGCCGCAGGTGCCGCGTTCTGTCGTCGAAACCGGTTTCTGGCCGCAGTACAGCGACAGTGCGAAGTTCGACCGCCCGACCATTCGCGCCGGTTACCGCTGGGACATCGCGCCGGGGATCAACAACTACTTCACTTACAGCCAGGGTTATAAATCCGGCGGCTACAACGAACAGGCGATGTCGGCCACGTCCGCCCTGCCGTTCGAGGAAGAAACCGCAGACAGCTTCGAACTGGGCCTTAAGACCGAGACGGCAGATCGCCGCCTGCGCGTCAATGTCGCGGGCTTCTACGTGAAGTACAACGACCTGCAGCGCGATGCGGTGGTGCCCTTCATTGATCCGATCACGGGTCTGCCGGGTCAGGAAACGAAGACCACGAACGCCGGCAAGGCCGAAGTCTATGGCCTTGAAGTCGAAGTCTCGGCAGCGCCAGTCGCAGGGCTCACGCTGGGTGCTGGCATGGGCTGGCAGAAGGCGAAGTACCTGGAGTTCTTCACCGACATCGATGGCGATGGCGTCAACGACGACGCCTCGTTCCTCGACCTTCGCAATGCCCCCGAACTGACGATCAGTGGCAATGTCCGGTACGAATTCCCGCCGACGGACTGGGGCATGGTCGCTGTCACGGCGGACGTGAATTACCAGTCGGAATACGAATCCGTCACGCTCAACGCCGACTACACGCAGGGCGAGGCCCGCACGCTTGTCGGCACCAGCGTGTCATGGACCGATCCGTCGGAAATGTACCGTGTCGCGATCTTCGGGCGGAACCTGCTGGACGAGAACTACCGCGTCAGCGCGAACTCAGTCGCGGGTCTGTTCAACTTCACCAACTACGCCCCGCCGCGCTCGTTCGGCATTGAGGGTTCGGCGAAGTTCTGATCGATGGCGCAGGGGCACTCTCCTTCCTCGCGCGCTGCCGGTACTCTCCCGGAACGGTCCCGTCGGCCGTTCCGGGAGGGCTCGGCCGCGTCACGAAAGGCTGTGCGCCCGCCCCACGCCCGCAGGCACCAGATCGAAGGCAAAGCTGATCCGCTCCTCCTCGCCGCCAAAAGGCAGCGTCGCGTGCCAGAGGTACGAGGGGAAGAGGATCATGCGCCCCGTTCGCGGAGTGAAGACCTGCAAGGGTTCTGCATCTCCGCCCAGTTCATCGGGCAGGACGCCGATGCCGAAAGCGCCCTCGCGCTCGTTATCGGGATTGCCAGTGAAGTCGGGGTAGTAGACCCCCGACAGCCAGTTCGGCGCGTGGATATGCGCGCCCACTTCTCCGCCGGGACGCAGGATCGTGCCCCAGAGCGTGAGGGACCAGTTTTCAGGCAGAGCGCGCAGGAACGGGTGGTTACCGCCAAGGCCGCGCATCCTGTCCACTTCCGCCGCCAGCCGCTCTCGCGCCAGATGGCCCAGCGTGGCGAGCGCGGGGGTCTGCGCGGTAGCGAGATCGTCGCTCTGCCGACCCTGCCGCGTGACGAGGCCTTCTGGCTCCTCGGTCAGCGAGGGATGCCCCTGAAGTTCTGCCACCAGAGCGGCGTTGAAATCCGCCATCGTGGCGAAACCGGAGACGGCATCGATGTCGTGCACGGTCACGAAATGCTCGACACCCATGAGCTGGCCTTGCGCGCCATGCTCACCCATCCGGCCCAGCGCGACCGTCGCCATGGCGAGCGGAGTTGTGACCGAGGGCGAGGTGGCAAGCATCCTCTCGCAGACGGCCAGTGCATCGCGCGGCCTGTCGGCGCGGATCAGGTTGCGAGCCAAGTTGATGCCCAGCGCATGGTTCGGGGCATTCGGATCGAACCCGCCGCGCAGTGCCTCGGCGGCCCCCGCGAAATCTCCCGCCTTTTCCTTGAGCAGGCCAAGCTGGTTCGCGGCGCGCATGTTCGGACCGGCGGCAAGCACTTCTTCCAGCACCCGCATGGCCCCGGCGCTATCGCCGGACCGCGCCAATGCGTCGGCCATGTTGATCCGCGCCTCGGCCATTGCAGGCCGCGCGGAGATCGCACTGCGATAGTACTCGACCGCCTCACCGAAGCGGCCTGCGCGGGCGAGCGCGATGCCGCGGTTGTTGCAGAAATCGGCATGGGCGGGATCGTCGACGCCCGCCGGATCGAGCCTAGCCAAAGCCTCTTCGTTCCGGCCAGCGGCCAGCAGGCACGAACCCATGTTGGCGACCGTCGCCGCGTGACGCGGGCGCAAGTCCAGCGCGGTCTCGAACGCGGCGAGAGCTTCGTCGAACCGGCCCAGTCCCTTGAGCGCAACGGCATGGTTCTGGTGCCGCGAGGGATTGCCCACATCGGCATCACGCGCGGCGGCGAAGAGGCGAACCGCCTCGTCCCCGCGCCCCGTTCGCTGCGCCACCAGCGCCGCGACGGTCAGCGCGTCGGGATCGTCTGGCGCCTCACTCAACAGACGCTCGACCAGCGGGGCCGCATCGCCCGGCCTCGGCCCCTGGGCGAGGCCTGCTGCCTCGGCCAGCAAGTTACCGTCCATTTCGAAAGGCCCCTCTCATGATCGCAGTCATCATGCATTTTCGCACGAAGCCGGACAAGACGGAGCGGTTCGTCGAACTGGCTACCCAGCTTCAGGCCGACGTGCGCGCGAACGAGCCCGACACGCTGCATTTCCAGATCCTGCGCTCGCCCGAAGATCCGCACGTCTTCGCCTTCTACGAAACGTTCCGCGACCGCGCGGCGCAGAAAGCCCACGCCCATCAGCCCTATCACGTCGCCATGGCCGACGAGGGTTGGTCCTGCATCGACGGTGAAGTCGATATCCGCAGCTTCGACCTGCTGGGCGAACCACACGTAACGGGAGTCCACGCATGATTTCATCGCTTGAAGGACGGGTCGCACTCGTCACCGGTTGCACTGGCGGGATCGGCCGCTCGATCTGCCAGGCATTGGCCGAAGTGGGGGCCACCGTCGTCGGCGCGGATCTTCCCGCCGACGGCGGTGACTGGGCCGACGGCATCGCAAAGTCCGACTACATCCAGTTGAACGTGACTGACGAGGACTCGTGGGCCAACGCGATCGCCCATGTCGAGGAAAAGCACGGAAGGCTCGACACGCTGGTTCACGTGGCCGGCATCGTCGTGGTCGACAAGCTGGAAACCACCTCGCTCGCCGACTGGCGCAAGCAGATGGCGGTCAATGTCGACGGCGTATTCCTTGGCTCGAAAGCCGCGGTGCAGATCATGAACCGCACAGGGCAGGACCTGCCGCACGGCGCCTCGATGATCGTGATCTCGTCTGTCGCGGGCCTTGTCGGATCGCCGCTCCACACCGGGTACTGTGCATCAAAAGCAGCAGTGAACATGTTCGCCAAGGCCGCCGCGCTCGAATTCTCGGCGCTGGGCTACAAAGTGCGGTTCAATTCGATCCATCCCAGCGGCGTGAAGACCGGCATGGTCGATCACATCTTCCAGCGCTTCGTCGACTGCGGCTTTGCCGAAACGGTCGAACAGGTCGCCGAAGGCATGGCGCCCGCACATCCCATCGGCCGCATGGCCGACCCCATCGACATCGCCAAGGCCGTCCGTTTCCTCGCATCCGACGAGGCCGGATACATGCACGGATCCTCACTGGTCGTGGATGGCGGTTTTACGGCACAATGAGCGCACAAAAAGACACCCAAGGAGAGCAGCAATGACCGAACACAACCCCGGCAAGCTTGGCGACCTGATCGTCAACATCAACGACTGCAACGAAGTGGAACTGGGCACCGGCACCACGATCCGTCTCCTTCGCTACAGCGAGGAAACGGGCGACTGGGTGCTCTGGGTCAAGATGGAGCCCGGCGCGACTTTCGCCCCGCACTGGCACCTTGGCCACGGCCAGTACTTCGTCACCAAGGGCGAGCTGATCTACGACGTCGGTTCCGCCCCCGAAGGCACCTACGGCTACGAACCGATCGGCTCGCGCCACAACGAGGCCCGCTGCGAGCAGGTGACCGAATACCTGTTCATGGGCCACGGCGCGGTCGCCTTCCTCGATGACGACGGCGAGATCCGCTTCATCCTCAACCACGAATTCCTGCGCGACGTTGCCAAGGGCGATGTCGTCTCAAACGTGGCGAACGAGGGGCTTGAGGAGGCAGCCGAATGACCGAGCCGAGCAACCCTCGGGCGGAGCGGCTGCGGCGCATGATGGGCGAGGAGGGTTACGACGCGGTCGTGCTCTCCCACCCGCACGACGTGCGCTATGCGGTCGGCTACCACTCGATCCTCGAACGCTGGGGCCAGATGGAAGCGATGGCAGCGGCTATCGTCTATGCCGATCCGGCCAAGCCCCTCACCCTCGTCATTCCCGAAGCGAACCTCGGCCTTGTCGCGGTGCTGAACCAGGACGGTCCGGCCTGCACCTTTGCTGAAATCCGCACGTTCGAGATGCTGAACTTCTGCGAGGTCAGCCGCTATCTCGACCCCGACCGCGATGCGGGCCAGCTGGGCGAGGACGCGATGGCGATGGCAGGTCTCATCAAGGGATCGTGCCAGCCGGACATCGCCGCCGCCGTCTCATCCGCGCTGGCCGACAACGGCATGGCGGGCAAGCGCATCGGGTTCGACGAGCACCGCATGTCGGCCCGCATTTCCGATCACGTCCCGCACGAATATTCCGACGTTCTGGATTTCATGATGCGCGTGCGCGTGGTGAAGACGGATGGAGAGCTCGAACGCTATCGCAAGGTCGGCAAGCTGGCCGACCGGATCATCGATTTCGCCGGAAGCGTCCTTTACGAAGGCGCGGACTGGAACGACGTGCAGGCCAGGATCTGCGACTTCATGGTCCGCAACGAAGTCATCCCCGTCGACGAAGGCGCAATGCTGTTCGGCGGTGCCTACGAACAGGACGAGTTCATCCCCGACCTGTTCCGCACGCGCGGAAACCGTTCGCTGCGCAAGGGCGACATCGTGATCCTGGAAACGCAGGGCATTCACGACAGCTTCTGGGTCGACATCAACCGCACTGCCGTGATCGGTCCGCCAAGCGCGGAATACCAGCGCCAGCACGACGTGCTGCGCGATGCTTTCGTCAAGATGGTGGACCAGCTTCGCCCGGGCATGAGCACCGCCGACCTGCCCGCCATCGGGTACGAACATCTCAAGGCCAATGGCGTCGCCACGCCCGAAAAGCTGCTGGTGGTCGCGCACGGCATCGGGCTCATGCCACTCGAAATCCCGCTGCCTTACCCGGCTGCCGGTCTTGCCGGCGTGAAGGAAGGCTTTGTGCTTGAAGAGGGCATGCTGCTCTCGCTCGACAGCCTCTACTTCGGCGCGAAAGTCGGGCCCTGCCACATGGAGAACGTCTACGCGATCACCTCGGGCGCGCCCGAACCGATGTACGACGCCCCGCTCGAACTGATCGTCGCGCCGCTGGCCGCCGAGACAGAGCCTGCGGAATAAGAACAAGAGGACGAGAGAGATGACCAGTACAGGCGAAAACGATCCGCGCCTCGAAAAATACCGGCGCATGCAACGCATCCGCCAGTTCGAGGCGAAGGCGGAAAAGATCCACGCCGACGGCGAGATCCCCGGCGCGCTGCACACTTACGCAGGGATGGAAGCATCGGGCGTCGGTTCGTGCATGGCGCTGCGCGACGACGACTACATGGTCGGCACGCACCGCAGCCACGGCCACCCCATCGCCAAGGGCGCAAAGCTGCGTCCGCTGATGGCCGAACTGCTCGGCAAGAAAACCGGCGTGTGCAGCGGCAAGGGCGGTTCGATGCACTTGTCCGACTTCTCGATGGGCAGTCTTGGCGAAACCTCGATCGTCGGATCGGGCGGGCCGGTCACCGCAGGCGCGGCACTGGGCGCGAAGCTGCAGGGGCTGGACCGCGTGGCGCTCTGCTTCTTCGGTGACGGGGCCAGCAGCGAAGGCGCGATCCACGAAGGCATGAACCTTGCCGCCGTCTGGTCGCTGCCCGCGATCTTCGTTTGCGAGAACAACCGCTTCGGCATGTCCACGCCCACCAGCGACGCGGTCGCGGGTGAGAACGTCGCAGACCGTGCCCACGGCTATGGCATCCCCGGCGTGATCGTGGATGGGCAGGACGTCGACGCGGTCGAGGCCGCGGTTCGCGAAGCGGTGGACCGCGCGCGGGCTGGCAAGGGTCCGACCCTGATCGAGACCAAGACCTACCGCTATGGCGACCACGCCGTGAACATGGGCCGCGAGCTTACCCCGCGCGGGCCCGAGCATGACGACTGGGTCAAGCGCGATCCGATCACGATCTACCGCCAGCGGCTGATCGAGGCGGGCGTTGCCGAGGCCGATCTCGATGCCATCGACACTGCCGTGGCCGACGAGGTCGCAGACGCACTGCAGTTCGCGCGCGACAGCGAATACCCCGTCTTCGAGGAAGCTTTCGACGACGTCTTCGTCGACCGCCTGCCCATCCCCGCCGAAGTCCAGGCCCACGCCTGAGGAGGACCAGACAATGGCAAGAATAACGTTTCTAGAAGCGATCATGCAGGCGCAGCAGGAAGAGATGCAGCGCGACGACAAGGTCTTCATCATGGGTGAGGACGTGCGGTGCAACGTTTTCGGCACCACCACCGGTTTCGTAGACGCCTTCGGCGCGGAGCGCGTGCGCGACACGCCGATTTCCGAAAACGGCTTCATCGGGGCCGCGGGCGGTGCGGCGATGGTGGGAATGCGTCCCATCGTCGATGCGACGATTTCGTCCTTCCTGTTTCCGGCGATGGACCAGATCTGTTCGATCATCGCGAAGTCGCGTTACATCTATGGCGGTCAGGCCAAGCTCCCGCTCGTGATCCGGTCGTGCCTGTTTTACGGCAATTCCAATGCCGCACAGCATTCGGACCGGCCCTATCCGATGTTCATGAACATGCCGGGCCTGAAGATCATCGCCCCGTCGTGCGCCAGCGACATGAAGGGCCTGCTGAAAGCCGCCGTGCGCAGCGACGATCCCGTGCTCAGCTTCGAGGATTCGACCTGCTGGATGGCCAAGGACGAAGTGCCCGAGGGAGAGCATGTCATCCCGCTGGGCAAGGGCGACATCAAGCGCGAGGGCAGCGACGTAACGATCATCGGCATCGCAGGCGGCGTGAACGTAGCGCTGAAAGCTGCGAGGGCGCTGGAGCAGGAAGGCATTTCCGCCGAAGTCATCGACCCGCGCACGCTGGTTCCGCTGGACCGCGAGCTGATCCTGCAGTCGGTGCGCAAGACCGGCCGCGCGATCTGCGTCGACCCGGCCCACATGACCTGCAGCGCGGCAAGCGAGATTTCGGCCACGATCGTAGAGAACGCCTTCGACGCACTGCGCGCGCCGGTCCTGCGGGTCACCACGCCCGATACGCACCTGCCTTTCAGTCCGCACATCGAAAAACCGCTCTACCCGTCTGTAGAACGCATCGTCGACGCGGCCCGCAAGGTCGTGGGCACCCGACAGACCCAACCCGCCTGAGCCGGAAAGGAACACCATGGCTGAATTCACGGTAGTCCTGCCCCAGTACGGAATGGGGATGCAGGACGGCGAAATCGTCAAGTGGCTGAAACAGCCGGGGGACAGGGTCGCTGAAGGGGAAAACCTGGTCGAGGTCGAAGCGGCCAAGACCACGGTCGAAGTCCCTTCCCCCGTCTCCGGAACGGTGCTGCGCATCATCGCCGAAGAAGGCGAGACGGTCGACGTACGCGCGCCGATCATGGTCATCGAGACCGAGTAAGGACCGGTGGGACAAGCGGAAAGCGTGGGCGGGGCCGAGCGGCGCCCGCCCCTGTGGTCGCGCCTCGTCGCGGCGGTGTTCCTCGGCCTTGTCGGGCTTGCCCTGCTGGGCGGAGGGGCGTGGCTGATCTCGCTTGGCGGGTCGGCCTATTACGCGCTTGCCGGCGCGGCCTGTCTTGTGTCCGCTTTTCTCGTCTGGCGCGGCGATCATCGCGCCTTGCCTGTCTATGCCGCGCTGCTTGCCGGAACGCTCGTCTGGGCGGTGTGGGAAGTAGGGCTGACCTTCTGGCAACTCGTCCCGCGCCTGGCAGGGCCGGTGGTCATCGGGGCGATCCTTGCCCTGCCCTTCGTTCAGCGCGCGCTGGTGCGAAAGGGCCCGATAGTGGCGCGCCTTCTGCCTGCGGTTGCGACAGGGGCGGCGGTAGCTGTCATGGCGGTCGCGTTCTTCCAGGTGCGCGCATACGACGTCGCGCCGGGGGCCAGCCGCATTGCCGCAGCCGTCGCCGATGACGGGCCTACCGACTGGACCGCCTACGGCAGCAATGCGGCGGGTCTGCGTTATTCGGGTGCCGACCAGATCACCCCCGCCAACGTTGCCGGCCTGACACCGGCATGGTCGTTCAAGACCGGCGATACCAATGCCAAGCGGCCCGAGATCGGCGCGCCGATTTCGTTCATGGCGACACCGCTGATGGTGGACGACACGGTCTTCCTGTGCTCGCCGACCGGCAAGGTCTTCGCGCTCGACGCCGATACGGGCAAGGCCATCTGGACGCGCGATCCGCGCACCGATGTCGGCAATGCGCAGATGCTGAATTGCCGCGGCGTGTCCTATCATGCGGATGCCGCAGCCAACGGCATCTGCGCTGCCCGCGTGATCTCGATGACGGTCGACGGACGCCTGCTGGCAAGCGATGCGAAAACCGGCACCCCCTGCCCCGACTTCGGCAAGGCCGGCAGCATCGACCTGACCGAGGGTCTGGGTTCGGTCGATCCGCTGCGAACCTATACCTCGTCCCCGCCTGCGATCGTCGGCGATGTCGCGATCCTCGGCTCCTACGTGCGCGACAACTATACGAACGACGATCCCTCGGGCGTCGTGCGCGCCTACGACGTGAAGAGCGGCAAGATGCTCTGGGGATGGGACAGCGGCAGGCCTGACGATGCGCCGCAGCCCGGCCCCGGCGAAGAGTGGACCCGCGCCTCGCCCAATGCGTGGAGCGTGTTCAGCGCCGATCCGGACCTCGGCCTTGTCTATCTGCCCACCGGCAATGCCACGCCCGACCATGTCGGCACGCACCGTTCCGAAGAGCTGGAGCGCTATGCCAGTTCGGTCGTCGCGCTCGACGTTGCGACCGGCAAAGTGCGCTGGAGCTTCCAGACCGTGCATCACGATATCTGGGACTACGATGTTCCGGCCCAGCCGGTGCTTTTCGACTATCCCTCGGCGAAGGGCCCCGTTCCCGCACTGGCCGCACCAACCAAGCAGGGCGAGATCTTCATCCTCGACCGCCGCACCGGCAAGCCGCTCGTGCCGGTCGAGGAAAGACCTGTCCCGCAAGGCAATCTACCGGGCGAACGCTATTCCCCGACGCAGCCGTTCAACGCGAACTTCGCCTCTTTCACGCCGCCGGACCTTACCGAGGCGTCGATGTGGGGCACGACGCCGCTCGACCAGCTTTATTGTCGCATCCGGTTCCGCTCGCTCGATTATGAGGGGCTGTATACGCCGCCGTCGGAGCGCGGGATGATCGAGTATCCCGGCACTTTCGGCACGCTCAACTGGGGTAGTGTCAGCATCGATCCTGCGCGCGGGCTAATGCTCGTGAACTCGGCGGCGATCCCGCAGGAAGTCCTGCTTTTCCCGCACGACGGCGATGCCGACACGCCCGAGGAAGCGAGCAGTTCGCACGCGCCGGGCTATCTGCCGCAGATCGGCACGAACTACGGTGTCAGCCTCTGGCCGATGCTCTCGCCGCTTGGCATTCCGTGCACTTCGCCGCCGTGGGGGCACCTGTCCGCCGTCGACCTCAAGACCGGCAAGCTTGCGTGGAAACGCACCATCGGCACAAGCGAGGATGTCGCGCCGCTAGGCATCAGGATCCCCGGCGCCTTCAACCTCGGCGGATCGGTGACGACGGCATCGGGCCTGACGTTCATCGGCGCGACAATCGACGATTACCTGCGCGCCTTCGATACCGAGACCGGCGAGGAGCTATGGAAGGGCCGCCTGCCCGCAGGCGGTCAGGCGACGCCGATCACCTACCGTTCGAAAAAGACGGGGCGGCAGTACGTGGTGATCGCGGCCGGCGGGCACATGTACATGGGCACCACGCCGGGCGACCATGTCGTCGCCTTCGCGCTTCCGGAAGGCGACGACTGAGCGGGCGAACGGGTCAGAGCGACTTGCGCTTTGTCTTGCCGTCCCAGTTGCGAACCTCGCCGCGGATCATGTCGAAGGCTTCGAACATCGCGTCGTAGGGCTGGATGATCTCGACGATCGGGCTCAGCCCCGGCTTGGCGGTGTCGAGATAGGCAAAGCGCGATAGCGGAAGCTTGCCTTCGAGCAGGACCGGGACGCCCCGCGCCCGCGCATCGGCCATCACCGCGTCGTAGTCTTCGACGAACGTGCCGAAGTGGTGGATGCCGCTCTGCCCCGATTCGAGGAATTCGCGATAGGTGGAATCGGCTGATCCGGGCTGGATCAGTTCGATCATCGTGTCGCCGCTGTAGGATACGCCCACGCCTGCAAAGACAGGGTAATCGTTGGGCACCTTCTCCTCGCGCACGGCCAGTTCCTCGAACGGCAGGGGAATCGGGAATTCGAAGAAAGGTCCCACGCCCATCTTCGTCGTCCAGTGCTCGATCGCTGCGTCGAGGTCGGGCACGACATAGGCTACCTGGAACGTTGTGCCATAGATCTTGCTCATCTTCGTCTCTCCCGTGCTGCGCCCTGTCGTGTGCATGACGCTTGTCACTTGCAAAACAATCATGACTGTTTTTTAATGACAGTCCAGCCCCCGTGGAGTCGGCCATGAAAACAAGCCGCACGCGGGACCGGTCCCGGATCGGATTTCCGGGAAAAATCCCAGTGGAGAGGGATGCCTGATGAAGCTCGATTTCGAAGACTGGAATATCCACGTCGGCACGCCGCACCCGTTCAACAACCGTGCGCCCACGATCGACAATGGCACCGGCCGCCCCGACCCGCGCCGCTATCACGACCGCGAATTCATGCGCGAGGAATGGGAGAAGGTATTCTGCAAGTCGTGGCTGCTTGCTGGCCACATTTCCGACATTCCGGAGGCTGGCGACTTCTTCAAGTTCGACATCGGCCCCGAAAGCTTCATCGTCGTGCGCGGCGAGGATGGCGGGGTTAACGCGCACTACAACGTGTGCCCGCACCGCGGCAGCCAGCTGGTTACGACCGATTTCGGTTCGGTGGACCAGTTCACTTGCCCGTTCCATTCGTGGAAGTTCGACCTTGAAGGCAAGAACGTCGCCGTCACCGATGAAGAAACGTTCCGCCCCGAAGTGCTTTGCCATGGGCACGACCTGTCGTCTGTCCGTTGCGAAGTGGCGTGCGGACTGGTCTTCATCTCGATGGATCCGGATATCGAGCCGTTGAAGGAGTGGCTCGCGCCGATCCTGCCGCAGCTTGAACTCTACGACATGGACAAGATGTACGTCGTCCAGCATCGCCGTTCCGACTGGGGCGCGAACTGGAAGGGCGGCGTCGACGCCTTTGCCGAAATCTATCACCTGCACGCCGTGCACCCGCAGACGCAGTGCCTGATGGACGATCGCACCCAGATCGACCTGTGGCCGGGCGGCCTTTCGCGCCAGTTCGTGCCGTTCGCGCAGCCTGCCGAACGCTATCACGATCAGGAAACGGTAAACCCGGGCATCCAGCTCATGCTGCGCGATGCGGGCATCGATCCGGAAACCTACGAAGGCACTGCCGCCGAAACGCGCGAAGCCGTGCAGAAGGCCAAGCGCAAGCGGTCCGACGAACTCGGCCTCGGCTATGAAAAGTTCAGCGACAGCCAGCTTTCGGATTCGGTCGTCTATTCGCTGTTCCCGAATGCGCAGATCGGCTGCCACCCCGAGGCGATCTTCCTGCACCGGTTCATGCCGCACGAAAGAGACCCGAACCAGTTCACGTACGACACCTGCATCCTCTATCGCCACGTCGACGCACCCGGTTATTGCGCGCCTGCGTGGATGGGTCTGGGCGAGGAAACCGACCTGTCGGGCAAGACGCGTCCCGAAATCGTGCACACCGGCCTTGGCGAACCGCCGGGTCTTGGCGAAGTGCTCGACCAGGATTCCGATCTTCTGCCGATCGTGCAGCAAGGCGCGAAGTCGCGGGGCTTCCGTGGTCCGTTGTGGAGCGAGCAGGAAGGACGCCTGCGGCATTTCCACGGCGAGCTCGATCGCCGCATGGCGAAGGGCTCGTGAACTACGATCCGCGCAGCTGGGCGGTCCACAAGGGGTCAGACCACCCCTTCGACCAGCCGGCCCCCGCCATCGACAACGGGGCCGAGCGGCTTGATCCTGCGCGCTATACCTCGAAGGCCTTCTTCGAGGAGGAGTGGGAGAAGGTCTTTACCAAGACCTGGCTGCTCGCCGCGCCGGCCAGCGATCTTCAGGAACCGGGCGACTGGGTGAAGGTCGACATCGGGCGCGAAAGCTTCATCGTCGTTCGCGGCGAGAATGGCGCGGTGCACGCACACTACAACGTGTGCCCGCATCGCGGCAGCCGGCTGGTCACAACCGACATGGGCAGCCAGGACAGCTTCACCTGCCCGTTCCATTCGTGGCGCTTTGGCATCGACGGCAAGAACGAGAAGATCACCGACGAGGAGACCTTCCGCGCCGAAGTGCTGTGCCACGGCACCGACCTTACCTCGGTCCGCGCCGAGGAAGCGGTGGGCCTCGTCTTCATCTCGATGAGTGACGACGTTGTGCCGCTGCAGGAATTACTCGCCCCGATCCTCGACATGCTGGAGACCTATCGCATCGACCTGATGCACGTCGTGCAGCATCGCCGGTCGGACTGGGCGGCGAACTGGAAGGGCGGGATCGATGCTTTTTATGAAAGCTATCATCTCCACGCGATCCATCCGCAAACGATGGGCGTGATCGACGATCGCACGCATATCGATCTGTTCCCGAATGCCCTGTCGCGCCAGTTCGTGCCGATGGCGCAGCCCAATTCCCACTTCCCCGATCAGGAGGGCATCAATCCGGGCATCGCCATGCTGCTCGCCGATGCAGGCGTCGATCCGGAAACCTTCGACGGGACCGCAATGGAGAGCCGCGCTGCCGTGGCGCAGGCCAAGCGGGACCGAGCGGAAAGGATCGGCCTCGACTATTCGCACTTCTCGGACGCGCAGCTGACCGATGCGACGATCTTCGGGATCTTCCCGAACATCCAGATCGGCTGTCACCCCGAGGCGGTGTTCCTGCACCGCTTCAACCCGCACGAGAGCGATCCCGAGCAGTTCACGTACGAAACGACGATCATGTACCGCCATGTCGATGCGCCCGGATATGGCGCGCCGGGCTGGATGGGGCTTGGCGACGATGTCGACGTGACCGGCGCGACGCGGCCCGAGGTCGTGCACACCGGCCTAGGCGAACCGCCGGGCATGGGCGAAGTGCTGGATCAGGATTCCGACCTGCTGCCGATCGTGCAGAAGGGCGCAAGGTCACGCGGGTTCAAGGGCCCGCTGTGGTGCGAACAGGAAGCGCGCCTGCGCCACTTCCACACCGAACTGGATCGCTGGCTCGACAAGTAGAGAGCCGGCCAAATAGCCACCTCCCTGGCCCTGCCTCCCCGTCGGAGGCAGGGCACTTTTTTGGGAGGCTAAAGTTTAGAAGGGCCGGATCGTCACGCCATTGTCGATGACAAGTTCGGCACCGTTCACGAAGCGGGATTCATCGCTGGCGAGGTAAAGGACCAACGCGGCAACGTCCTTCGGCGCGCCGGGCGTTCCGGGCGGCAGGACGCCTTCGGCCACGGGCTTGGCATCGCGGCCTTCCGCGGTTTGCACCATCGGGGTTTCGATCGCGCCGGGGTGAACCGAATTGCAGCGGATCTTGTAGCCCTTTTCCTGGCACATCACCGCGACCGACTTGGTCATCGAACGCACCGCGCCCTTGGCGGCGGAATAGGCGAAGAAGATCGGATAGCCGAGCAGCGCGCCGGTCGAGCTCATATTGATGATCGAGCCGCCATCATTCTCGTTCATCAGCGGAATCGCGTACTTCATGCCGAGGAAGACCCCGTCGGTCATGATCGCGTTGACCCAGCGGAATTTCTCGAGGCTCGTATCCTCGACATCGGCGTTGAGCACGACGCCCGCGTTGTTCACCAGGATGTCGAGCCTGCCGAACTTCGCCTTGATCTCGGCCATGACCGACTGCCAATGCTCCTCGCTCGACACGTCGAGCGCCAGTGCAATCGCGCCGCCTCCGATGCGGTCAGCAACGTCCTGCGCGGTTTCCTGCTTCACGTCGGTGACGACCACGGTCGCCCCTTCGGCGGCCAGCGCCTCGCTGTCGGCAGCGCCAAGCCCCGAACCGCCACCCGTGACGAGCGCAACCTTGCCTTCTACGCGGCCCATAATCCTCTCCTCTTCATGATGATCCGCGTTTTTCCGCGGTTATTCGAAAGCGGGCAGGCTCAGGCGGCCCCGTCCTCGCTGAAATAGTCGGGCATCCCGGCCGGCCAGACGACTCCCCACTGGGCCTGTCCACCGTCGAGGATGATGAGGTCCCCGTTGATGAACCGCGCCGCGGGCGATGCGAGGTAGGCGATCATTTCCGCCACGTCCCACGCGTTGCCGCGTTCCTTCATCGGGTTCGCCTTGTGGAAGCGGGCCAGCGCCTCTTCGGGATACATGCGGAAACCCTCGGTCTCGATCACGCCGGGGCCAATGCAGTTCACGCGGATGTTCCACTGCGACCACTCGGTCGCCAGCGTCTTCGACAGGTAGATCACGCCCGCGCGCGCCGCACAGGTGTGCGCCGCCTGCGGCATGCCGCGTTCGACATTGGCGACGATGTTCACGATGTTGCCGGGCTTGCCATCCTCGCGCCAGCGCTTGGCCGCTTCCTGCATCATCCACCAGGTCCCGTTGAGGTTGGTGTCGATGACGGCCAGCCAGCCCTTGCGCGAAAAGTCGATCGCGTCCTGCGGGAACTGCCCACCCGCGTTGTTGACCAGCGTGTCGAGCCCGCCGAAGTGGTCATGGACCTTGCCAATCAGGCCTTCGACAGCCTCGGCGTCGCGTATGTTGGTGCCAAGGGCGAGAACGTCGCTCCCGATCTCGTCCTTCACGAGCTTGACCGTGGTCTCCAGCTTCTCCTCGTCGCGCCCGCAGATGGCGACTTGCGCGCCCAGCTTTGCCGCGAGGTAGGCGGTTGCCTTGCCCATGCCGCTGCCGCCGCCGGAGATCAGCACGGTCTTCCCCGCGAGCATATCCTCGCGGTAGATCGTCTGCTGCAGCTTGAGGTCTTCTTCGTCGAGGCCGCGCTTGGGCCTTTCGGATGTAACGTCTTCGGGCCGGAAGATTTTCGGCTTGTACGATCCTGCTTTCAAGGCGTGTTCCTTGCTTGTTTTATCAGGTGCCTAAAGTCGCGGCATCCATCCTTCTCCGTTGGCGACGGTAACTCCGAACCACCAAAAAGACAAACAAGATTGTTTTATTATTATGAGCCGCCGGATGGCAGGCCGCAGCGATCAGCCCATCGGCGGCATCAGCGCCCTGATCTGGTTTTCAAGGTGCGTGAGCATGGGCGGCACCTGTTCGGCCGACATGGCGCCGGTCTGAAGCTGGACCGCCATCCCTTCAAGGATCGTCTGCGACAGGCGCATGGCGAGATCGAACTCCTCAGGCGAGTTGCGCCATTCGGGAAACAGCGATTCGGCCTGCGTATTGAACCGGTCGCGGAATTCTTCCTGCAGCGGTTGCATGATACCGGCCAGATCCTTGTCCGTGCGCGCGGCAACGGCCAGTTCGTGAAAAGCGATGAACGCCGGTTTCTGGACCTGCGCCCAATACGTCTCGACCAGGTTGTCGACGTCATGCTCGGTCTCGCCCGCGGCGCGGCGGAAGGCGCGCAGGCGCTTCTCGTGCAGTTCGCGGATCGTAGCCTTGATCAGTGCAGCACCGTTTTCGAAGTGGTGCATCATCGCCCCGCGCGACAGCCCCGCCTCTTCGGCAACGCGCGGCGTCGTGGTCTTGGCATAGCCGTACTTGACGAGGCAGCGCACCGTCGCATCGATCAGGCGCTTGCGCGTCTGCGCAGCCTTGGCAGCCTGCAGCGTTCCGCCGCCTGCCTTGGCGGTCGACGTGCTGCTGTCCTTGGTGCGCGCGCGCGATGTGCTCATGCCAGTTCGATTCCAATATCTCGACGCAGGATCGTGCCCGAAACGGTCTGACAGGCAGCACTCCTGTGCAATTGGTCCTTAGGGGTAGCGATGCGGAAAACGCAAGCATCGCGCCGATCGCATCGCACAGCCGGCCCAACCGAAAAAACATTCATGCATGATTGTATTTTTCTGTTTCGCTGATAAGCTTCCCGGCAACAACCCCCCGGTGCCGCACCAAGACGGCGTGACGGGAACGTTGGGAGAGACACGATGGGCGATAGTGTGCCTGTGCTTACCATGGGCGAAATGATCCGGTCCTCGGCCGAGCGATTCGGCGAACGCGATGCGATCATCTTCCCGGATACCAGACTGAGCTATGACGAGTTGAACGCGCAGGCCCGCGCATGGGCACGCGCCCTGATCGCGCTGGGTGTTCAGCCGGGTGAGAACGTGGGCATCCTTTTGCCGACCTGCATCGATTTCATCACTGCGTTTTACGGCATCACCATGACCGGCGCGGTCGCGGTGCCGATCAACGCCCGTTATCAGGCGAGCGAGCTTGGCTATGTCACCGCCAACGCCGATCTCGTCACGATCATAACGACCGGCAAGGTCGCCGAGAATCTCGACTTCGGTGAGCGTCTGGAAGCGGCCCTCCCCTCGCTCATGTCAGCTGGCGATCCGCGCCACCTGTCGCTGGACGAAGCGCCCGTGCTGCGCAACGTGATCTGTCTCGACGATGACTGCGCACCCTACCTGCTTTCGGCAAAGGATGCGCTGGCTGGCGGCGATGTCGTTACCCCGCGCGAACTCGACAAGCGGATCGAGGATGTCGACCCGCAAGACACCTCGATGATCCTCTATACTTCGGGAACGACCGCGAACCCGAAGGGCGCGATGATCTCGCACCGCGCGCAAGTCGCGAACAGCCGCAACCTTGGTGTGCGGTACGAGTGCGGCATGGACGACAAGGTCTGGTCGCCGCTGCCGATCTTCCACATCGCGGGCATCCTGCCGATGACGATGATCCTCGACCTCGGCGGTGCCTACATGACCATTCCGAAGTTCGATGCCGGAGTCGGTCTTGAAATGCTGGGCCGCGAAGGCGCGACCATCGCCTATCCCAGCTTCGTCACGATCATGCAGGACCTGATCACGCATCCGACTTTCAAGGACACGGACCTGTCGAAGCTGCGCGTGATGAACTCGAACTTCGCAGTGCAACCCGAATGGATCAAGAACGCGGTGGCCGAAGCCATGCCGCACACGATCCAGGTGGGCACTTACGGCCTGACCGAAGGGGCCGGCACAGTTTCGACCAGTCACCTTTCCGACAGTTACGAAGTCCGCACCGGGCGCTGCGGCGTTCCGTTGGAGGAGTGGGACGTTCGCATCGTCAATCCGGAAACGGGCAACGATTGCGCCGCTGGAGAACAGGGCGAAATCGTCTTGAACGGACCCAATCGCCTGAAAGGCTATTACAACGATCCGGAAAAGACCGCAGAGGCCATTCGCGACGGCTGGTTCCATACCGGCGATATCGGTTCGATCGATGCGGACGGGAACGTCATGTTCCACGGCCGTTTGAAGGACATGCTGAAAGTCGGCGGCGAAAATGTCGCCGCAGCAGAGATCGAGGCGATGCTGCAGACCCACCCCGCGGTTAAACTGGCGCAAGTCGTCGGCCTGCCCGACGACCGCTATGTCGAAGTTCCCGCCGCTTTCGTCGAACTGGCAGAGGGGCAGAGCGCGAGCGAGGCCGAACTGATCGAACACTGCAAGGGCAAGATCAGCTCATTCAAAATCCCGCGCCATATCCGTTTCATCGAGGAGTGGCCGATGTCGACTTCGAAGATCCAGAAATTCCGTCTGCGCGAAGAGCTTGTTGAGGAGTTGCAGGCGGCCTGAAGAAACCTATATAAAAGTCAGTCATGACTGTTTTTATCTTGCGTCAGGAGCAGGGCTGCCCCTAAGGCGAGAGGTGAACGAAGGGCGAGATGCGGGGATACGCCGCACCGCCGGAGAAGCAAGGAACGAGTAACATGGATCTTGGACTGCAGGGGAAAAAGGCCATTCTGGTCGGCGCGGCGCGCGGCATCGGTTATGCCGTCGCAGAAGTCCTTGCCCGTGAAGGATGCGATATCGCGCTGACCGCCCGTAGCGAGGACAGCGTCAAGGACGCAGTCGCCGAACTGGGCAAGTATGGCACCAAGGTCGTCGGCAAACCCGCAAATGCCAAAAGCGCCGAGGAATACAAGGCGTGGTTCGAATGGGCGATCGAGGAACTCGACGGCGTCGACATCATGATCCCCTTCACGTCAGCGGGATCGGGTCTCGGCAGCGAGAAGTACTGGTACAACGCGTTCGAAGTCGACCTGATGGGCGCGGTGCGCGCGGTCGATGCCGTCATCCCGACGATGACCGAACAGGAAAGCGGTTCGATCGTTCTGATCGGCACCACCTCGATCCTTGAGGCGATGGGCGGCCCGCAGCCGTACAATGCGCTGAAGGCATCCATCGCCACATGGGGCAAGCAGCTTGCCCTGCATCACGGCAAGGACGGTATCCGCGTCAACGTCGTGTCCCCCGGCCCGATCGAGTTCGAGGGCGGTAACTGGGACATGATCAAAGGCACGATGGAAAAGTTCTACAACGCCCAGCTGCGCCAGCAGCCGATGGGCCGCCTTGGCCGTCCCGAAGAAGTTGCCAAGGCAATCACGTTCCTCGCCAGCGACGCGGCGAGCTGGTGCAACGGCTCCCACCTCGTGGTCGACGGGGGCTACACGAACCGGACGCACTTCTGATGAAAAAGCACGTCATGGGATGGGATCCGGCGGCGATGGACGCGCTTCGCGTCGTCGACGTGCCGCGCGTCGATCCCGAGACGACGGGCAACGGCACGCCGGTCGAAAAAGCACCGGATCCGGAGCTTGGCACCGACATCATCCCCGCCGCCCGCTACTACTCGCCCGAATTCATGGCGATGGAGTGGGAGAAGATCTGGACCAAGACCTGGCTTCTGGGCGGACGGTCGGACGACCTGAAGGAAGCTGGCGACTACATCTGCACAGAGATCGGCAAGGAATCGGTTCTGATCGTGCGGCAGGTGGACGGTTCAATCCGCTGCTTTCCCAACGTGTGCCTGCACCGCGGCAACCGCCTGCGTCCCGAAGGTCGCGGCAATGCCGAGAAGTTCCAGTGCATGTATCACCACTGGACTTACGGCCTCGACGGCAAGCTGGAACACATCCCCGATCTGTGCACGTTTCTGCAGGGCGGCCCTCCGGGCATGTCGGCCCAGCCGCTGCCTTGTGTGGAATGGAACAGCTTCGTCTGGTTCTCGCTCAACCCCGACGTCGAGCCGTTCGACGACTTCATCGATCCGCTGAAGCAGCACCTTGAACCGTATCATCCCGAACGCATGGCGTGGAAACGCGACATCACGGTCGAGTGGGACTGCAACTGGAAGACGTCGGTCGACGCGTTCAACGAGACTTACCACGTGCAGGGCATCCACCCGCAGCTGAAGTGGTATCTCGACGACATCAACGTCCAGATCGACTGTTACGGCAAGCACAACCGCTACCTGATCCCGTTCGCCGCGATCAGCCCGCGCGTCCACATGCCTTCTCAAATTCCGCCCGCGATCTACGAGATCATGGTCAATGCCGGCATGGACCCTGCCGAATACGAAGGCCGCGTGTCCGACATCCGCGTCGACGTGCAGAAGTTCAAGCGCGAGCATGGCCCGGCACAGGGCAAGGACTATTCGGAGCTGAACGACGATCAGCTGACCGATGACTATCACTACATGATCTTCCCGAACGTGGCCGTGAACGTCCACGCCGATGACATCATGCTGTTCCGCCAGCGCCCGCACGCGACCGACCCGAACAAGATGTACTACGACATCTGGATGTTCGAGCTCGTCCCCGAAGGCGAGGAATGGCCCGAGCGCGTGAAGCACAAACGCTTCAAGCACGGCGACAAGTCGATCGGGCAGGTTCTGGATCAGGACGCTTTCAACCTGCCGACCGTGCAGACGGGAATGCAGTCCGAATACTTCCCCGGCCTTTGGATCGGTGATCAGGAGCAGCGCATCCGGCACTTCCACAAGGTGCTGGACGACTACATCTACGGCCCCGGACAGAAGACCGCGGACGACCTTTAAGACTTGCCCGACGCAGGACCCCAGACATGAATTTCAGCCTGACCGAAGACCAGCAGCAGCTGCAGGAAGCCGCACGCGATTTCGCCCGCAACGAACTGCCCGGCATTGCCGCCGAACTGGAACGCGACAACAAGCCGCCCAGCCGCGAACTGGTGAAGCGTTTTGCCGAACTCGGCTTTCTCGGCATCAACGTGTCGAGCGATCTGGGCGGGCTCGGCCTCGGCAATATCGAGGCTCTGATCGTGCTGGAGGAATTCGGCAAGATTTCCTCGGCCATCGGCTTTCCGGTCTTCGAAAGCTCGGTCGGTCCGGTTCGCGCGATCGAACACTTCGCCTCTGATGAATTGAAAAAGCGCGTGGTCCCTGCCGTCTGTGCGGGCGACATGGTGGTCGCGGTGTCGATGTCGGAACCCGATGCGGGTTCGGCGCTGACCGATCTCAAGACCAAGGGGGTCGTGAAGGGCGACAAGATCGTCATCAACGGCACCAAGCGCTGGTGTTCGGGCGGCGGCCATGCCGATGCCTATGTCGTCTATTGTCGCCTGTCCGACGATCCGGGGGCCAAGGGTATCGGCGCCGTGCTGGTCGAAAAGGACGCGCCGGGCCTGTCGTTCGGCCCGAATGAACAGCTGATGGGCTTTCGCGGCGTGCCTTCGTCCGATCTCAACTTCGACGATTGCGAAGTGCCGGTCGGCAACATCATCGTGCCTGCCGGCGGCTTCAAGAAGCTGATGGAAGCCTTCGACCTCGAACGTTGCGGCAACGCGACGATGTCGCTGGCGCAGGCCTCGGGCGCGCTTGAGGACGTTTGCGAATACGTCCAGGAACGCAAGCAGTTCGGCAAGCCGATCGCGGAGTTCCAGGCGGTGCAGCTCAAGCTCGCCGAAATGCAGATGAAGTGCGAGGCTGCGCGCCTCCTCATCTGGCGCGCCGCTTCGCAGGCAGAGGACGGCCTGCCCTCGGTGCTCCACAGCTCCACCGGCAAGTGCTTTGCCAACACGATCTCGCGCGAGGTTACGGGCGAGGCGATGCAGCTGATGGGTGCATACGGCTATTCCAAGGAATTCCCGATGGAACGCCGCCTGCGCGATGCCTGGGGCTGGGGCATCGCGGGCGGTGCGATCGACATCCAGAAGGTCAACATCGCCTCGGCCATGCTGGGCCGCCGGTTCGACCAGCGGCGCTGATTTCCGGCGCCGCTACCCTGCGGTGCCGGCCATCCTTGCCCGCCCTTCGCGGGTATAGACGAGATTGATGCTGGTGAAGGTCACGCACTCGGTCCCGTCCTCCAGCATCACGGCATAGCGGGTCAACGCCGTGCCGCGGTCGTCGCGGGTTTTCGACGGTTCAAGGCTCACGATCTCGCTCGTCACGTGGATCGTGTCGCCGGCGCGGATGGCGCGTTTCAGGCGCAATTCGTCCCAGCCCACGCCGCAAACAAAATCGATGTCCCAGTTGATCTCGTGATCCATCTGCCGCCAGAGAGCGAGCACGTAGATACCGCTGGCGACGACTTCTCCGAAGACCGAATCCTTTGCCGCGTCGGCATCGGCATGGAACCACTGCGGGTCATATTTGCGGGCGAAATCGATCATCTCCTCCGCCGTCACGGTCCGGCTTTTCGACACGCGCTTTTCGCCGACGGCAAGATCTTCGAACGTGCGATAGGGCTCGCGCGCTTCGTACGTTTCGCTCACAATTTGCCTTCCCGCTTCTGGTCCAGCATCCGGGCCAGCCCCTGCTGGCAAACGCTGGCGACGCAGGTCCCGTCACGCCGGAAGATATTGCCCCGCCCAAAGGCGAGCGAATTGCCACCCGCCGGTGAATCCATGGCGTAAAGCAGCCACTCGTCGACGCGGAATCGGTCGTGGAACCACATTGCGTGATCAAGGCTGGATGTTTGCATCCGGTCATCCGACCAGTCGAGCCCCATGGGACCCAACCCCGTCTGGAAGATATGCATGTCCGAGGCGTAGGCCAGCCAGCGTTGATGCACGTGGTGCGGACCGTCGATCGTGCCGGTGAAACGGAACCAGAACTGGCGGCAAGGCTCCAGCCGCTCAGCATTGCGGAAAGGAAATGGCTGCACCGGGCGCCAGTCGATCTGCTGGCGGCGAAGCCAGAACGGCCCGTGACGCGGCGAGAGGTCCTCCGCAAAACGGGTAAAGATGTCGGCCAGCGGCTCCAGCGTCTCTGGCGCAGGTACGTCGGGCATCGGCATGGATTGCCTGCTGCCATCCTCGTCCACCTTGAACGACGCCATCATCCGCATCAGCGGCGCATCACCTTGCGTCATGCGAACCGCGCGCGTCGCAAAACTGCGCCCGTCGGTTTCGCGCGTGACTTCGATCTCGTTCACGGCGTCCGTCATGCCCGGCTTCATGTAATAGGCGTGAAGGCTGTGCGCGATCTTGTCCTCGGGCACGGTCCGGCGCGCCGCATCAAGGCACTGCGACAGGATCGCCCCGCCGAACAGGCGCAAGAGCCCGCTGCGAACAGGGGCTACGGTAAAGCGGTCGGGCGCGATCTCCTGAAATTCGAAGAGGTGCTCGCGCTCGTCCTGCGGATCGTCGGGATAGGGGTTCTGTTCAGTCACGTCGTTCGCATAAGCCCCGCCCGGCCTCCCTGCCAAGCCCGGCCCGCCTGCCGAAACAGGGCCATCCATCAGGCGAACTGCTGTTTCTCGAAGGCGAAGGCGCAGTCGGGATCGACGATCTGGAGGATCTCGACGACATTGCCGTCGCAGTCGCGGCCATAAGTCGCGCGCGTTGCCGCGCTGCCACCGGGCGGGCAATTGAACTCCATGCCCAACGCCTTCAGCCGCTCGTATTCGGCGAAGACGTCATCGCAATAGAGGCACAGGTGCGTGATGCCCCGATCGCACATGCGCGGTCGAACTTCCTGCGGATCGTTGCTGGCATATTCAAAGACCTCGATATGCAGATTGCCCAGCCGGATCATCGCGTATTTCGCCTGGCTGTCTTTCAGGCCGACCATCGTGTCGATACGCTCGTTCCCCGGCTCCCAGCCGCCACCGCCCGCACGCTCGAACCCGAACCAGCGTTCGTAGTGATCGATGAAACGCTCGATATCAGGGGTCGAGATGGCGAGGTGGTGAACCCCGCGGATCATTCTGCCGGTTCCGCGGCGCGTGCGGCCTTTACCGCGGTCACGATCTCGCGGTTCGTGGGATTGCGGCGTAGCGTCAGACCGCCATTCACCTGCAGGACCTGCCCGCTCATGAAACAGGCATCGCTCGCCAGCCAGGACACGGCTTCCGCGATGTCCTCGCTCGTGCCCACGCGGCCCAGCGGGTATTCCTTGGTGAAGGTATCGACGATTGCCTCGTTCTTCGAAGCCGCCTCGGTCATCGGCGTAACGGTAAAACCCGGCGCGACCGAGTTAGCGCGAATGCCGCGATGGCCGAATTCGTTGGCGACGCAGCGGATCACGTGGTCCGCCCCTGCCTTCGTTCCCATGTAGGCGGCGTGATCCTCCAGCATGATCGAGGCCGTGGCCGACGAAATCTGAATCAGCGACCCGCCGTCGTTCATCACCCGCAGCATCGCCTGATAGAACAGGAACGCGCCAGTGAACTGAAGCGCGGCCATCTTCTCGACTTCTTCCTTGGTGTTCTTGAGGAAAGGCTTCAGCAGCCCCCACCCCGTCGCGTTCACCGCGATGTCGAGGCCACCGAACCCGTCGACCGCCGCCTTGGCCAGCCGGGCAAGGTCTTCCTCGCTGGTAAGATCGCAGTTTGCCACGGCAATGCCGCCGATCTCTTGCGCCAGTTCCTCAAGCGGCCCCGCGTTGCGGCCCGCGACGACGACTTTCGCGCCGTCGCTCGCCAGCCTGCGCGCGATGACCTGCGCCATGTTGTCCCGGTTCGCCGCGCCCATGACGACGGCGACCTTTCCGTCCAGATTGGCCATGTAAGGCCTCCTCTCCAACTAGTGTCCTGCCGGCCTTTTTGGCCGATCAGTCTTTCTGAACCCAGTCGCCCAGCACCTGTTCGACCCGTGCATGTTCGGGCACGCGATTGAGGCCGATGCGACGATCCAGTTCCTCGTGCCAGTGGTAGATGCGGCGCTCTTGGTAATTGAGCGGCATACCCTTGAAACCGGGGCTTTCGAGGGATTCCTGGATCTGCGGCGCGTACTGCAGATCCTCGTAAAGAATACGCTCCCAGTTGCTGAGGCGCGTCGGCCAGAGGGGGTGCGGATTTTCCGGATCGTGATCGGGCGCGAGCCAGCTGGATACGACCCGCGACTTGCGCGGACCCAGCGGCCAGAACTGCAGGATCGGAATCCCCGTCGGTGCCGGTGGCATCACGAAGTTCGGGTAGATCTGGTAGCTGACGTTGTTCTTGGCCGGAAACTCGGTGATCGAGGGGATTTCCGGCATGCCCACCGTGCCCGGATCGACCCAGTCGGGACGGCGGTTCGGCGTTGCCATGCGGCTGTGCCCGTTGGGCCAGAGCGTGACGATCATCGCGCGGTGGTCGAGAAAGCGGTCCACCGTGTCGATGTGGATCGACTTCAGGTGATAGACTTCAAGGAAGGCGTCGAGCAGGACTTTGACGTTGCAGTCCACTTCGTACTCGCGGCTGTCGACGAGGCGAAGCTTGTCGAGCTCGAACTGCTCCAGCTGCTTTGCCATCGGGCCGATGTGTTCCATCAGCGGCTCGGCATCGTCGTCCTTGTTCACGAAGATCATCGAGCCGAGCATTTCGCAGCGCACCTGCACGAGGCTGCGGCACGAGAAATCGAGATCGACGAAGTCGCGCTTGTCACGCACTGCCGTCAGCTTGCCGTCGAGCGTGTAGCTCCACCCGTGATAGCCGCAGACAAATCCGCGGTCCTTGCCGCTATCCTCAGTAACGAGCGGCGCGCCGCGGTGCTGGCAGGTGTTGTAGAACGCCTTGTACTCGTCCTGCAGCGTGCGCACGACGATGATCGGCACGCCCGAATTGCGCCACAGGAACCATGAACCCTTCTCGGGAAGCTGGTCGACATGGCCGGCATAGAGCCACGCCTTGTCCCACATCATTTCCTTTTCAAGGCGCAGGAATTCGGCGTCGGTGTACCGGCTGCCGGGAATGTCCGGCAGGTTCGGGAAGCCTTCGGGCGGGCCCTTGCGGTCCCGTTCGTAATCCATACGCGCGAAGTCGTTTTCCGGTTTTTGGTTCGTAACCAGATCGAGCATCGATGTCTTCTCCCATGCATCGTGCGAGCGCAATTGGGGGCAGCGCTCCGATGTTCTATTAAAAACATACATGACTGTTTTTGATTCGTCACGCACGATGGTTGCGAAGCTAGCTCTTTCGGGTGTAGAACGTCAACATTCGGTACGCCGGGGCGCAGATAAACGGACATTTCTACCAAACGCCCGTTTGGTGGAAGCGATCTTGGAGAGGATCGATGGACGCCAATATACTGGACGACATCTCGCATGCCGATCCGGCGCAGAGAAAAGATCGAGAGGAACGTTGGGCACAAGTCGTGGCGGTTTCGGCCGCCCTCTTCGCTCAGAAAGGCTACGAGGCGACTTCCCTGCGCGAAATTGCCGAGCGTGTCGGCATGCTCAAGGGCAGCCTCTATCACTACATCAACGGCAAGAGCGATCTTCTGGTCCACGTCCTGCGCGAGGCGCATTCCCGCGGCGTGCTGGTCCTTACCAAGATCGCGGAACGCGAAGGTCAGGCATTGGAGCGACTGGAAGAAGTCATCACCGCCCATGCCAAGTACATCTGCACCGAACGCGTATTCACTGCCGGTTTCATCGAAGCACACCGCCATCTGACGCCCGACCGCGCGCGCGAATTCGACGTCGCCGAACGCAATTATCGCAAGGCAGTGGAACGGCTGATCGCGCGCGGACAGGTCGAAGGCGACTTGCGCGACGATCTCGACCCGAAAGTCAGCGCGCTATGCCTGCTGGGTTTTCTAAATTCCCTGCACGGCTGGGTGAAACCGGCCAGCGGCCTGACCACGCGGCGGCTTTGCGACCATGCGCTGGCGATGGGTCTTGGCGGTCTTCGCAAGACCTGATGACGTGCGGGTCAGTCCTTGCCGAACGAGGCTCCGCGTTTTTCGGCGTAGGCCGTAACGCCCTCGCGGCTGTCAGCGCTGTCCAGCGTTGCCTTGCCCCATGCATTGCCCAGCGCCAGCGCCTGTTCGATCGAGACGCCGGTCGAAAGCTCGTACAATTCGCGCCCGTTGCGGATCGCCTGCCAGCTGTTTTCCAGCATCCCGCCGGTCACGGCCAGCGTCCGCTCCATCAGCTCGGCCCCCGGCACGACTTCGGTGACGACGCCAAGGTCGTAAAGGCGCCGCGCCGGGAACAGTTCGCCGGTCATGATCATCGCCAGTGCAGTCGCGCGCGGCACCTGGTGGGCCAGCCGCTGGATACCGCCGGCAAAGGCGAAAAGCCCGCGCTTCACTTCGCTCACACCCATAAACGCGTGTTCGGCAGCAAAGACCATGTCGCAGGCCATCATGATTTCGAAGCCGCCCGCGACGGCCGTGCCGTTGATCGCGGCGATCAGCGGCTTGTTGCGCTTGCGTTCGGTGATCCCGCCAAAGCCGCGCCCCGGGATCAACCCGTGACCCGCGCCGTGTTCGGCCGCTTCCTTCAGGTCCATCCCTGCGCAGAACGCGCGGTCGCCGGTGCCGGTGATGACCATCGCGCCGATCGCGTCGTCGGCTTCCGCCTCGGTAACGGCCGCGTCGATCGCGGCGGACGTGGCGGCATCAAGCGAATTGCTCGCCTTCGGCCTGTCGATCCGCAGCACGCGGACCTTGCCGTGCGTTTCTGTGACGAGACCCGTCATGACGCTGTTCTCCCGGAGTGTGTTTCTTGAAAAGCTTTGCCAACCTGCATCACCACGGCCGCATCGTGACCGACATCGCCGGCTCCATCGCGGCGCTTGAAAGCGATCTCGGCATGACCTTCGCGCCCGTTCGCAAGTTCGATCCGATCCGCGTCTGGCTGCCTGAAGACGGCTGGGGCGAGGCGCATATCGCGGTTACTTATTCGCGCGTCGGGCCGATCCACCTCGAACTGATCGAAATGCTGGCCCCCGGCCCCTACGAGGCGCTGAAAGCCGTTTCGACCGACCATGTCGGCGCATGGGTTCCAAACGTCGGTGACGAGGTCGAGGCGTTGATGGCCGATGGCTGGGACCTCGTCATGGCAGGCGCCTCGCCCAAGCATCGCTACGGGCAGATGGCGTATCTTGCGAAAGACGGCGGGCCGGTGCTGGAACTCGTGGGCGAACCGATCCGCCCGATGATCGAGGAATGGATCGCCTCGACGGGCTGAAGGCCCGAATCTGTTCACACGGTCGCCATGCTGCCGAGGACGACGGTGGCCTGACTCGACAGAGTGCCGCCATTGCCATGGGCGAGCGCCAGGTTCATGTCGGCCAGCTGGTTTGCCGCCTCGCCCCGGATCTGGCGCGCGGCCTCGATGATCGCGAAAAGGCCGTACATCCCCGGATGGCAATAGGACAGGCCGCCGCCGTTGGTATTGACCGGAAGGCTGCCACCCGGCGCAATCGCACCCGATGCGACGAAAGGCCCGCCCTCGCCCTTGGCGCAGAAGCCGAGGTCCTCGAGGAACAGGATCGTGTTGATCGTGAAGGCATCGTAGAGCTGCACCGTGTCGAAGTCCGAAGGCTTCACTCCGGCCATTTCCATCGCCCGCGCGCCCGATTCCCGCGCGCCGGTCATGGTAAGGTCCTGCGCCTGCGCGACCGAGTTCCACCATGCCGCGGCGGCAGAGCCCAGCACCGGAACCGGCACTTTCGCGCAGTCCTTCGCCCGGTCCATCCGGGTCATCACGATCGCAGCCGCGCCATCGGTCACGAGGCAGCAGTCGGCCTTCGAAATCGGCGTGCTGATCATGCGGGCCGAAAGACAGTCCTCCATCGTCAGCGAACCATGCGCGAAAGCCTCGGGATTGGTCTGCGCCCATGCCCGCGCCGCCAGCGCGACCGAGGCCAGTTCCTCGCGCGTCGTGCCGAAGACATGCATGTGCCGCGCGGCGGCGAGCGCATAGGACGATAGCGGGAATAACGGCTTGTAAGGCTCGTCCCACTGGTTGCTGGTGATCTTCGTCGCCAGCTTTCCGCCGCTCGTCCGCTGGTTCGAGCCATAAGCGATCAGCGCACAGTCGATGTACCCCGCCTCCAGCGCGAGCGCGGCGCTGGCGATGTGGCTCATGAAGGCCGACCCGCCGGTGCGGTTGTTGTCGGTATAGCGCGGCCTGATCCCGAGATATTCGGCAAAGGACAGCCCCGCGAAAAAGTCTGCAGGCTGGCAGACATAGAGCGCGTCGACATCGGCCAGCGTCAGACCCGCATCGTCGAGCGCCATCAGCCCGGCCTTTGCGGTCAGTTCCATCGATGTATGGCCCGGAGCCTCGCCAACCCCGTATGTCGCAAGGCCGGCGATCGCGGTCCGCCCGCGTGGGAAGACGTCGCTCATGACGCACCCCTTGCGAGCCGGAACAGCAGGACCGGTTCCTCACCGCTCCTGTCGATATACGCCTCGACTTCCTGCCCGATTTCCAGCGTGTCAGGTGCTACGTCCTCGACACGGCTCATCAGCCGCGCGCCTTCGTCGAGATCGACCAGCACGACATTGTAGGGCTCCTGCGGCGGCCTGCGCTGGACCCATGTCAGCGAATAAATCGTGCCCCTTCCCGAAGCCTCGAACCATTCGAGCCCGCCTTCGCCGGTGCCGGGGGCAGCCACGCGCGGCGGGAAGACGGCCTTGCCGTCCGCCGTGCGCTGCAAAAGCAACCGCCCTTCGGCCAGCGCCTCACGCCATTCCGCTTCGGGTCCCTTCACGCGGCGACACCTGCCTTTGCTACTGCGCCCTTGGCGACAAGATCCTCGATCTCGGCATCGCTGAAGCCCGCATCGCGCAGGATCGCTTCGCCATCACCGCCGAGTTCCGGGCCGGGATCGCCGATCGCGCCGGGGGTGTCGGAAAAGCTCGTCGGAATGCCGGGGAAACGGATCGTGCCCATCTCGGTATTACGTTCGTCCCAGAAGCCGGTTTCTTCAAGATGCGGATCGACCAACAGGTCTTCCAGGCTGGCGATCGCGGTCGCGGGGATGTGCGCACGGCGGAACAGTTCGACCCATTCCTCCGTCGTGCGCGTTTCCAGCACGCGCGCGACCTGAGCCAGCACCTTGCCGATATTCTGCGTGCGCGTCCGCATCGAGGCGTAGATCGGGTCTTTCGACCACTCGGGGTGGCCGAGCTCTGCAAAGAAGTTCTGCCAGTGCCGATCGTTGTAGATCATGACCCCGATATAACCGTCCGACGTGCGATAGGGCCTGCGCGCCTCTGACGTAGCGCGCGGATATTCGGGCGGGCCCTGCGGCGGCACGAAAAGCGAGCCGCACAGGTGTTCGACCATCGCGAAAGACACCAGCGTCTCGAACATCGGGACCTCGATCTCCTGCCCGCGTCCCGTCTTCTCGCGCGCGTAGAGCGCGGCCATGACCGAGTAGGCACCGGTAAGCCCCGCAACCTTGTCCGCAATCACCGTCGCCGTATAGGTCGGCACGCCGTCCGAAAGCTTGGCCTGAAGATCGACGATTCCCGATGCGGCCTGCACGATGTCGTCATAGGCCGGATAGTCGCGATAGGGCCCGTTGCGCGAAAAGCCGTACATGTTGGCGTAGATGATCCGCTCGTTCGCGCCGCACAAAGCCGCATAGTCGAGCCCGAGGCGCCCGATGGCGCTGGCCCGCATCGAATGGATGAAGACATCCGCCTCACCCGCCAGCCGCAGCAGCGTATCGCGCCCTTCCGGGTTTTTCAGGTCGAGCACGATCGAGCGTTTGCCGCGATTGACGTTGAGGAACATTGCCCCGCGCGAATGGTCCGGCCCCGGGGGGATAAAGCGCGTGGTATCGCCTTGCGGGCTTTCCACCTTGATGACGTCGGCGCCAAGATCGGCGAAGATCTGGGTTGCGTAAGGCCCCATCAGCACGCTCGTCAGGTCCAGCACTTTCACGCCGGCCAATGGCCCCTTGCCGCGTCCGCTCACAGGTCTTCTCCACGCATCACTTGTTCTCTTCCTTGCCCGTCTAGCGCAGAACCGGCATCAAAAAAAGACATACATGACTGTCTTTTCGTGTTAGCCGAAAGGAAAGTCGCAAGCCCCTTTAAGGGCGCGAGAATGGCACTATCGAGAGGACCCGCCAAGTGAGCGACAACTTCCCGCTTTCGCTGCACCACCTGACCGCGCTCGACGCGACACCTGCGCAGCTGGTCGAACTCGCCCGCGACAACGGGTGCGCACACGTCTGCCTGTTTACTTATGTGCCGGAGGCCGCACGGGCCGCGTTCCCGATGGTCATGCCGGAGGATGTGTCTGCCCTGAAGGCGGTGATGGACAAATGCGGCGTGACTGCCTGCAACCTCGAAGTCTTCCCTCTCGACGGCACCGACGACACGGCGGGCTTTGCCTCAGCGCTCGAAACCGGAGCCGCACTCGGCGCGACGCGGGCGACAGCGCACATCCACGAGATCGCGGACGAGGAAGAAGCCATCGCCCGGTTCGCGGCGTTCTGCAATCTGGCGGGCGAACACGGCATCATCGCGGGGCTGGAGTTCAACGCCTTCTCCGCCGTCAACGACATCGAGAGCGCGGCACGCATCGTGCGCGGGGCCGGACGCGGCAACGGCCAACTGGTCTGCGATGCGCTGCATCTGTTCCGCAACGGCGGTTCGGTCGAGGCCGTCGCCGCGCAGGCCGACATCATCGGCTATGCCCAGTTCTGCGACGGCCCAATGGAGCGAGATAGAGCCGAATGGTGGCGCGAGGCGGTGGGCACACGCGAACTGCCGGGGCGCGGGGAATTTCCGCTGGGCGCGCTTGCCGGCGTGCTTCGGGCAGGCACGGTCATCGAAGTCGAAGTCCCGCGCAAGGCCGAGATCAAGGAAGGTGTACCCGCCGCCGACCGCGTTCGCGCGGCCGTGGCGGCCGTGAAGTCCGTGCTCCCCTAGGGGGCCTTCGGCCGCATTTCGATAATCTTGGCCTCCAGCATCTTGAGCAGATGCGGCACCATTTCCTTTTCCAGCGCTCCGGTAGAAAGACTGGTCGCCATACCTTCCATCAGCGTCTGCGACAGCGCGATGGCCTTGGCGAAATCGTCGGGCGCCGAGTGCCATTCGGGATAGAGCGCGATCGCCTCGCTCATGAAGCGTTCGCGGTACTCGGTCTGAAGCGGGCGCATGATCTCCGCGAGAACTTCGTCGGTGCGGGCCGCCATCGCCAGTTCCTGGAAGGCAAGAAACGCGGGCTTCTGAACCTGCTTCCAGTAAGCATAGACCATCGTCGCCGGTTCGTGATCGCCGGTTTCCGACGATCTGCGGAATGCACGCAAACGGCGTTCGTGCAGTTCCACGATCGTCGCACGGATCAGGGTCGCGCTGTTTTCGAAATGATGCAGCATCGCGCCGCGCGACAGGCCTGCCTCTGACGCAACCAGCGGCGTTGTCGTGCGCGCATATCCCACTTTGACGAGGCACTGGATCGTCGCCTCGATCAACCGGCCCCGCGTCTGCGCGCTCTTAATCGACTGGCGGGTCGGTGCCTGCTCTTCGCCTGCGGCCTTCTTTGTTCTTGTTGCCACTAGAGGCTCCCGAATTATCGCGCACCCCGCACTGGCAGGGCCGCTTTCTTTTCCGGCGCCTCTCCTACGCCAGTTAATCAGTCATGATTGTTTTTTTGACCGCTCTCGTCAATCCGCGGCGTGAAATTGCCCCCGATCGGGACCGTGCGGTGTCAGTGCCCGCCTCCGCCGTCCAGCTTGAAGACCTTGTGCAGGACGAAGACGATGATCGCACCAAGGATGAGGCCCAGGATCGCGGAAGCCGTTGCAAAGGACAGCCAGCCCAGCGCACCGCCCAGCGCACCGGTCGCCATCTCGACGTGATGTTCCATGCCATGGACGATGTCGTAGAGCGTATGCCAGCCCAGGTCGTGCGTTCCGTGCAGAACGATCCCGCCGCCGACCCACAGCATCGCGATCGTGCCGACGAACGACAGGGTAACGAGCAGCTTGGGCATGGCAGCAAGCAGGAACTGGCCGAACTTCTGCGCGGCTTCTGACGGTTTTTTGGCGAGATGCAGGCCGATATCGTCCATTTTCACGATAAGGCCGACCGCACCATAAACGACTACCGTGAACATCACGCCGATAATCGCCAGCACAATGGCACGCTGCCACAAGGATACGTCGGCAATTTCGTTCAGGGTGATCGCCATGATTTCGGCAGAGAGGATGAGATCCGTCCGGATCGCGCCCGAGGTACGCTTCTTCTCGAACTCGGCCATGTTCTCCGGTTCGTCCTCAAGCGTTTCGCCATGCTTGGCACCGCCGAGTTTCTCGATGACCTTTTCTGCGCCTTCATAGCAAAGGAACAGCCCGCCCAGCATCAGGATGGGCGTGATGGCCACGGGCAGGAATTCACTGAGCAGGAGAGCTGCCGGAAGCAGGATCAGCAGCTTGTTGCGCAGCGACCCCTTGGTGATCTTCCAGATAATTGGCAATTCGCGTTCGGGCGTGATGCCGGTGACATAGCTTGGCGTCACCGCCGCATCATCGATAACCACGCCCGCCGCCTTGGATCCGGCCTTGGAGGCTGCGACGCCGACGTCGTCCATGCTGGAGGCTGCGGCGCGGGCGATAAGGGCAACGTCGTCGAGAAGCGCGACCAGACCTGAGGGCAACGGTAATCCTTTCGAACCAAGTTCTGCAGGGCAGACGGTTCGACCGGCCCCCGGTTCCCGTTGTTAGCCGGTGCTTTCAAAAAGGCAAACACCTGTGCCCCAAACGAAAAGGGCGGCCCCGCAGGACCGCCCCATCGTGTCTGTTGCGCCGACGGGCGCCTCTTCCCTTGCGGGAGGAGCTTACTTCTTGAGCTTGAGGCCGCCGAAGCGCTGGTTGAAGCGGGCGACGCGGCCGCCTTCGTTCACCACGCGGTTGCCGCCGGTCCATGCCGGGTGGCTGGTCGGGTCGATTTCGAGCGTCAGCGTGTCGCCTTCGCTGCCCCAGGTGGAGCGCGTTTCGAACACGGTGCCGTCAGTCATCTGCACCTTGATCGTGTGGTAGTCGGGGTGGGTATCGGCCTTCATGACTTCAAATCTCCGTCAATGCGCCGGTTCCGACCGGCGGCACGGTGTGTCTCTTGGAAAGCGGCGCGCTTAACCGCGAATCGATTCAAAAGCAAGCAAAGCGGCGCATCAAAATCGGTTCGAGGTTCGGTCCAGAGCGAGGCGAAAATGGTGGTGGGCGGTGAACCGGAGCGCAGCGACCTTCTGGTCGTGAGCACCGGAAGCGCCGACCGGCGCCATTTGCAGGCCGCTATGGGCCGGAGATCGAGCCTATTTTTCGATCATCGCGGTAAATTCTGCCTCACACGTCACATTGCCATCGATTGAGGCGGTGCCGGCGAACTTGCAGATGCGCGCGCGCTTGTGAACGAAGCTGACCTTGAGGTCGAGCAGGTGGCCGGGGGTGACCGGCGCACGGAACTTCGCATTGTCGATGGCGAGGAAGTAGACCAGCTTGCCCGAACCTTCGAGGCCCAGTGCCTTGATCGCCAGCAGGCCCGCGGCCTGCGCCAGAGCCTCTACCTGGAGCACGCCCGGCATGATCGGACGGCCTGGGAAGTGGCCCTGAAAGAAATCCTCGTTGAACGAGACGGCCTTGACCGCGTGGATCTCCGATTCCGGGTCGAGCGATACGACCCGGTCGACCAGCAGCATCGGATAGCGATGCGGCAGGAGTTCGAGAACCTTTTCGAGTTCGAAACCCGTCTCGCTCATCGATATGCTCCTTAGCGGCCGCCGGCAGCGGCAGCGTTGCCCTGCTGTGCGGCTGCGGCCTGTGCGGCCTCGGCCTGACGCTGTGCGGCGGGCTTCCAGTCAGCGGGCGGAACCAGCTGTGCCTGAGGCAGGAGGCGGTTCAGTTCGGTCAGAACGTCCTGGTTGAGGTTGTAGGTCTGATCAGCCGAAACGACTGCAGCCGGATTCAGGACGAGCGTGATCTTGCGGCGCTGCTTGGCAGCTTCAAGTGCGTCGGGCAGCTTGTCGCTGATCTGTTCGAGCACATAGGCGCGCGACATGGCGACCGGCTGGAGCAGGCGGTTCAGTTCCGCTTCGCCCGACTGCTGGATCCGCTGGATCTGCTGGGCCTGCTGCTGCAGCGAGGCCTGGTTCGGCGACGCGGCCTGGCTGTCGGCCTGATACTTCTGGAGCAGCGGATCGAGCTGGGCCTGGATCTGCGTGCGACGCTGTTCGGCGGCGTCGATCTGGCTCTTGTAAGTCGTCGGGCGCTGCTGCTCAGCCAGCTTGTATGCAGCCGAGTTGACGACGATGGCGTCAGGGTTGGCGACCGCGAGGCCCGGGACGGTCTGTGCCGAAGCGGCGACCGGAAGGGCGACGGGCGCGGCAGCGGCAAGCGCTGCGGCGATGATCTTGTGCGAGGTCTTCATCAGAATTGCGTTCCTACGTTGAAGCTGAATGTCTTCGGGTCGTCCCCTTCTTCCTTCAGGAGGACCCGTGAGAAGTCGAGGCGCAGCGGGCCGAAAGGCGAATTCCAGCTGACACCGATACCAACAGAGACACGCGGCTTGGGCGTGTCGCCGAGGTACTCTTCTGTGAAAGGTGAGATGAACAGGGTATTATTGGTCTGGCCGTCAGGCGCGACCGGATCATTGGTATAGACCGGCGCTGCCAGCGGATCGCCATTCGCATCCACCGTCTGGAGGTAGAGCGGGGCGGCAATGGTGTTGGTGTTCGGGTTCTTCAGGCCCCAGACTGCACCGACATCGGCGAAGATCGAGGGACGCAGGCCCAGTTCACGCGCGCCCGAGCCCAGCGGGATCTCAAGCTCTGCACGGCCCTTGTAGTACATCTTGCCGCCAAGCGCGTCGTCTACCCAGTTGTCACGATCTTCGTCGACGATCGTGTAGTTGCCGTTCTCATCAGGCAGCAGACGCTTGCGCACGACACGCGGGCCGATACCGCGAATGTCGAAGCCGCGAAGGTCCGGTTCACCGAGGAAGAAACGGTCGGTCAGGCGAACGTCGTCGGTACCGTCGAGGTTACGGTCCTTCAGCGACTTGATGTAGCCGCCTTCGGCCGAGAGCGAGAACACGAAGTTGCCCAGAACCGAGAAGTACTTCGCACCGTTGAGGCGCAGACGGGCGTAGTGGACGTTACCGCCCAGACCCGCATAGTCGGCGTTCGCGACAACACGTTCACCGCGGCTGGGACGAATGCGGTTGTTGAGCGTGTCGTAGATCAGGCTGGTGCCGACGATCGAACTGGTCCGCTTGCCAAGCGCATCGCAAAGATAACGGCCTGCAACCAACGGATCACATTCTGCCACGCCGTCACCGTTGAGATCGCGGAAATAGCGATCGCCCAGCGTCACGTCCTCGAGGTTCAGCGTGTAGCGACCGATCAGCGTCATGTACTCGCTGAGCGGCGTACCGGCACGCAGCGAGAAGCCCGTGGTGCTGTTCTCGTAGGTGTTGTTGCGGTCGTTGTTGAAGTAGTTGAAGCTGTTGTAATCGCGGCGATAGACGTCCGCGCCGAACGAAATGTTCGAATTGAACATGTAGGGTTCGGTAAAGCTGACCTGAGCCGACTTCGAGTAGCGCGAGTAGTTCAGCGACAGGCCGACCGTCTGGCCGCGGCCGCGGAAGTTACGCTGCTGGATCGAGCCCTGCAGGATGAAGCTTTCGAGGCTGGAGAAACCGGCCGAAAGCTGAAGTTCGCCGGTCGGCCGTTCTTCGACATTGGCGACCAGCTTGATGCGGTCGGGTGCGCTGCCCGGCTGCTGCTCGATCTCGAAGTTTTCCTGGAAGTAACCCAGCGAGTTGATGCGCGCGGTCGAACGGCGGACCTGCAGCGAGTTGAACGCATCGCCTTCGGTCAGACGGAATTCGCGGCGCACGACCTTGTCCTGCGTCAGCGTGTTGCCGTTGACGTCGATCGCTTCGACGTAGACGCGCGGAGCATTGCCGATGCGGAAGACGACATCCATCGTCCGCTCGTCCTTGTTGCGGGTATAATCCGGCTCGACCTGACCGAACGCGTAACCGAACGCACCGATCGTTTCGGAAAGACCCTCGATCGTGTCTTCCACGGTCTGCGCGTTGTACCAGTCGCCGGTGTTCATCGGCAGATTGCTGGTCAGGCGGTCTGAATCGAAGTCGCGGATTTCGCTGTCGACCGTGACATCGCCGAACTTGTAGCGCTCACCCTCTTCCACCACGTACGTGATGATGAAGTCCTTCTTGTCGGGCGTAAGCTCGGCAACGGCGGACACGACGCGGAAGTCGACGTAACCTTCGGTGAGGTAGAACTGGCGCAGCTTCTGCTGGTCGAAGGCCAGCTTGTCGGGATCGTAGCTGGTGCCGCCCTTGATGAACGACAGGAAGCCGGTCTGCTTGGTCAGCATCTCGCCGCGCAGTTCACCGTCGGAAAACTCCTCGTTCCCGATGATGTTGATCTGGCGGACCTTCGACTTCGGGCCTTCCTTGATCTCGAAGACGATATCGACGCGGTTCTGGTCCAGCGTGACGGCCTTCGGCTCGACCGTGGCGGCAAAGCGGCCCTGGCGCTTGTAGAGCTCGATGATGCGGTTGACGTCGGCGCGCACCTTCGAACGGGTATAGATCTGGCGCGGCGCGAGCTTGATCTCGGGCAGGATCTTGTCGTTTTTGAGGCGCTTGTTGCCCTCAAGGATGATGCGGTTGATGATCGGGTTCTCGACCACCTGGATCACGACGTTGCCCGCTTCCTCGCGGATCTTCACGTCCGAGAACAGCTCGGTCGCATAGAGGTCCTTCAGCGCCTCGTCGGCGGCGGCAGCGGTATAGACGTCGCCGGGGCGCATCTTGATGTAGGACAGGATCGTCTGCGGCTCGAGCCGCTGGGCACCGGCGACGGCGATCTGGCGAACGATGGTCTGATCCGGAACGACGGGCGCGGCCGTTTCGGCCTCCGGCTGAACCGCAACGGGCTGTGCTTCCTGTGCCAGCAGCGGGGTCGGCGCGAGGGCCGTTCCCGACAGCAGCACGGTGAACAAGCCGGCGCGGTATGCCGAGAAACGCGGCGATCCAACTGCCTTTGCGGCCATCAACAAACCTTCCGTCCAATATGGGTATGTCCGTTCCCAACGAACATCCCGGATACGTCCCCCGCCCAGCCGGTCGTTAACCGTCCCGGCGCGTCGCAGCCCTGTGCCCGATGGAGGCGGCACTATCAAGCCGCAGCCGTGTCCTTTTCCGCGATTCAACGCCGCGAGCACCAAGAGTTCGCGGCCCCTTCCCGATGAGCCGAAGGCCCTGACAGGTCAGAATATGTCGAGTGAGGAGATATCGAGGATCGTCACGAACACCATAAGGCTCAGAACAAGAGCCAGCCCCGTGCGGAAAGCCAGTTCCTGGCCCCGCGGTGAAACCGGCCGGCGGCGAACGGCCTCGATCGCGTAAAAAGCGAGGTGCCCGCCGTCGAGGACGGGGATTGGCAGGAGGTTAATGAATGCCAAGTTAATTGAGATCATGGCGACGAAGCCGATGTAGGCATACCAGCCCTGGATCAGCTGTTCGCCCGAGTATTTCGCGATCTTGACCGGCCCGCCCAGTTCGTCGAGCGAGCGCCTGCCGGTAATGATCTGCCACAGGCCGACCGCCGACATCTTCATGATCGCGTAAGTCTGTGAAACACCCTCGCCCACGGCCTCTACCGGCCCAACCTCGTCCACGCGCACTTCGCGGGCCCCGATGCCGAGGCGGCCCATGCGGAACTCATTGCCGAAGCGGTCGACCTCGACATGGGTGCCCAGCGTGATGTCCGCGCTCTTTTCCTCGCCTTCGTGGAGCCAGGTGACGCTGACCGTCTCACCCGGATAGGCCATGACCGACTGCTGGATGTCCTCGAAGCTGTCGATGGTGGTACCGTCGAGCGTCAGGATGCGGTCGCCAAGGTCGATCCCGGCTGTGGCGGCAGGCGATTCTTCGAGGATTTCGCCCACGATCGGTTCGGCAACGACTTTGCCGAACGCCATCATGAAACCGGCGATGATGACGATCGCGACGATCAGGTTGGTGACCGGCCCTGCCGCGACGATCGCTGCGCGCGCGCCCAGCCCCTTGGCCTGGAAGGTCTGGTTCCGCTCTTCCTCGGGCAGTTCCAGCCACTCGTCCGTGGGCTGGCTGGCGGGGTTCATATCGCCCGCGAATTGCACATAGCCGCCCAGCGGCAGGGCCGAGAGCTTCCAGCGCGTGCCGCGCTTGTCGGTAAAGCCTGCGACTTCCTTGCCGAAGCCGACGGAGAACGCCTCGGCCTTCACGCCGAAGAAGCGGCCGACGAGATAGTGCCCCAGTTCGTGCACGACGACGAGCGGCGCCAACACGACGATGAAGCCGATGATCGCGGTCAGAAGATTAGGACTGTCGAACATTTCAGACGCGTTCCAGCAATTCCCCGGCACGGCGCCGTGCCTCGGCATCGGCGGCGATGACTTCATCGAGAGTCTTCGGCGCAGACGGAATGCCCAGGCTGAGGACCTGTTCGCACTGTGCCACAATTCGCGTGAACTTGATCTTACCGGCAAGAAAAGCGGCCACGGCCACTTCGTTCGCGGCATTGAGGACGGCAGGCGCGGCCCCGCCCGCCTCTGCGCATTCGCGCGCGACGCGGGTGGCGGGGAACAGGTCCTCGTCCGGTGCGCGGAACGTCAGCGTGCCGATGGCGGCAAGGTCCAGCGGCGCGCAGGGCGTATCCATACGCTGCGGCCATGCCAGAGCCGAGGCGATGGGCACGCGCATGTCCGAAGGGCCAAGCTGCGCCAGCGTGGAGCCGTCGCGGTATTCGACCATCGAGTGCACGATCGACTGCGGGTGGACGATGACGCGCAGACGCTCCAGCCCGACGGGGAAGAGGTGATAGGCCTCGATGAATTCAAGCCCCTTGTTCATCATCGTGGCGGAATCGACGCTGATCTTCGCGCCCATGTCCCAGTTCGGGTGCGCCACGGCCTGCGCAGGCGTTGCAGCCTCGATCTGGTCGCGCGTCGCATCGCGGAACGGGCCGCCGCTGGCCGTCAGCGTAATCCAGCGCACATTGGCCAGATCCTCGCCCTGAAGGCACTGGAAGATCGCGTTGTGTTCGGAATCGACCGGCAGCAGCGTTGCGCCATGCTTGGCAACGGCCGCGGTCATGACCTCGCCCGCGCTGACCAGCGCTTCCTTGTTGGCAAGCGCGATGGTCCCGCCCTGCTCGATCGCGGCCATCGTGGGGGCCAGCCCTGCGCAACCGACGATAGCGGCGACGGTAATGTCGGCCCCGCGCGCTGCGGCTTCGTTCAGGGCAGTAGGTCCGCCAGCCGCCTCGATCCCGCTTCCGGCAAGCGCGTCGCGCAATTCGGGCAGACAGCTCTCGTCACCGACGACGGCGACTTCGGCCTCGAACTCACGGGCGAGCTTCGCCAGTTCGACCGCGCTGCAATTCGCGGTCAGCGCGACGACGCGCCAGTCCGCGCGGTTGTGGCGGATGAGGTCGAGCGTGGAAGCGCCGACCGAACCCGTCGCGCCCAGAACCGTAATGCTGCGCGTCATGTGGCGACCTGTGCCAGCACGCCGATCAGGATCGCGACCGGAAGCATCCCGTCCACGCGGTCGAATACGCCGCCATGGCCGGGGATCAGGGTCGAGCTGTCCTTCACCTTGGCGCGGCGCTTCATCCAGCTCTCGAAGAAGTCGCCCGCTTGCGCCAGGACGGCCAGAACCGCGCCCGCCGCGATGGCCGAGGCGATGAGTTCAGGCCCGCCGAACATGACGAAGTAGGTATCGTGCGCCGCCCCGCTGGTGACCGCATCGCCCATCCCCGTCGCCCACATGTGCGACGTGAACATGAAGAGCAGGAGCGCCAGCGTCGCGCCGACAACGCCGCCGCCCAGCCCCGCCCAGGTCTTGGACGGACTGATGGCAGGGGCAATCTTGGGGCCGCCGATGGTGCGGCCTGCGAAATAGGCGAACGTGTCGACGAAGGCGGTAACAAGGATCGCGAAGACGACCAGCATCGAAGGCATGGTGACCATGAGGTAGGCCGCAGCGCCCATGTAGACTGCGCCCGCAAGCATCCAGACCAGCGATTTCACACCGGAAAACCCGAGCTCCGCCGACATGCGCCGGACGATACGCTGCCATTCCCAGTATGCCGCGCCCGCGACCAGAACGATCAGCGCATCGAGCAGCAAGCCTCCGACCCACAGGCAGATCGCAGCAACGGCGACCATGACGACCGCAGAAATCGCACGCGCGCCAAGGTCGGTATTGCGCGGACCTTCGGGACGGACATGACCGGGCTCTACCGGCCCCGGCTGTTCAGCGTCCGCCATAGCGGCGCTCCCGTCCTGAAAAATGGTCCAGCGCCTCGCGGAAGTGCGCGGGGCTGAAATCGGGCCAGAGCACGTCGGTGAAGTAAAGCTCGGCATAGGCCGCCTGCCACAGCAGGAAGTTCGACAGGCGCACTTCCCCGCTCGTGCGGATCAGCAGGTCAAGCGGCGGCATCCCCGCCGTGTCGAGATGGCGCGCGATGGCCTCCTCGGTAATCTCGCCCTCTGCCGCCGCAGCCCGCGCCGCGCGCACGATTTCGGCCTGCGCGCCATAGTTCAGCGCGATGGCCAGCGTGACCTTGTCGTTGCCCGCCGTACGCGCCAGCGCACCATCGATCAGTTCGACCGCCTCATCATCGAATACCGAGTAATCGCCCACGATCTTCAGCTTCACCCCGGCCTCGGCGATCTCGTCCAGATCGTTGCGGATGAAGTGCTTCATGAGCGCGGTCAGGTCCGCGATCTCGTCAGCGGGGCGCCCCCAGTTCTCGGTGCTGAAGGCATAGAGCGTCAGCGCCTCGACCGGGTTCTCGCGCAAGCTGCGCACGAGGTTGCGGACCGCCTCGACGCCCTTCTTGTGGCCCATCGCGCGCGGCAGCAGGCGCTTTTTCGCCCAGCGCCCGTTGCCGTCCATGATAATCGCGACATGGCGCGGACCGCCACGCGGCCCCGCGCCTGAACCGGACGCCGGCGCCTTCGAGGGCGCGGAACTGCTCACTGGGTGAGAATTTCCTTTTCCTTCGCCTCTGCGGCCTTGTCGGCCTCGGCGACGTACTTGTCGGTCAGCTTCTGGACCTCGTCCTCGGAACGCTTGCGATCGTCCTCGGAGATTTCCTTCTTCTTCTCGTCTTCCTTGAGCGATTCCATGCCGTCACGGCGCACGTTGCGGATCGCGATCTTGGCCTGCTCGGCATATTTGCCGGCAAGCTTGGCAAGGTCCTTGCGGCGCTCTTCGGTAAGGTCGGGCATCGGCAGGCGCAGGGTCTGGCCGTCGATCATCGGGTTAAGGCCGAGGTTCGCGTGGGCAATGCCCTTTTCGACCGCGATGACGTTCGACTTGTCCCACACCTGCACCGACAGCATCCGCGGTTCAGGGGCGGAAACAGTCGCCACCTGGTTCAGCGGCATCATCGCGCCATAGACCTCGACCACGACGGGATCGAGCAGCGAGACGTTGGCGCGGCCCGTGCGCAGGCCGGAAAGATCGCCCTTCAGCGATTCGACGGCGCCGTTCATGCGGCGTTCGATGTCGGCCTTGTCGTATTTGGCCATGATCGGTCCTCTCTAGTTCAAGCTTCAGGCCCGGCGCAGTTCGGTCCGGACGATGGTCTGGGTGCCTTCCCCGGAAAGAACGCGGGCAAGATTGCCGCGTTCGCGGATGGAGAAGACGACGATGGGGATGTCGTTGTCGCGGCACAAGGCCACGGCGCTTGCGTCCATGACCTTGAGGTTGTCGGCAAGGACAGTGTCGTAATCGATGTGTTCGAAGCGCGTCGCGGTCGGATCCTTCTTGGGATCGGCGTTATAGACACCGTCGACGCTGGTGCCCTTGAACAGGGCGTCGCACTTCATTTCGGCAGCACGCAGCGCGGCGCCGGAATCGGTGGTGAAATAAGGTGCGCCCACGCCCGCTGCAAAGATCACGACGCGGCCCTTTTCAAGGTGCCGTTCGGCGCGGCGGCGGATCACCGGCTCGCAGACCTGATCCATCTGGATCGCCGACTGCACGCGCGTTTCCACGCCCAGCTTTTCGAGCGCGGCCTGCATGGCCAGCGCGTTCATTACGGTCGCCAGCATGCCCATATAGTCGGCCTGTGCGCGGTCCATGCCCTGCGCTGCGCCCGCCATGCCGCGGAAGATATTGCCGCCGCCGATGACGAGACAGATTTCGAGCCCCGTTTCCTTCGCCGCCTTCACTTCCTCGGCCAGCTTGGCGACGAAGTCGGTATCGATGCCGAACTGCTGATCGCCCATCAGCACCTCGCCCGAAAGTTTCAGGAGAATACGCTTGGTGTCGGCAAGAAGCATGGCAGGAACGGTTCTCGAATTGGTGAGGAGCCGCCATGCCTTAGTGTCGCGCGCCGCCAATGCCAAGCGCGCTTTGCCTGAAATCACCTCATCGGCGCAGCGCTATGCCGCACAGACTACTGCGCGGCGCGGCGCCCTTTCGCCCAGCGCCACAGGCCCCAGACGATCGCGATGTTGAGCAGCGGGGCCAGCACCATAGGTAGCGGACCTGCCAAACCTATCCGGTCAAGCAGGAGGTTCCACGGCAGGCCCAGCGGCAGAAGGAACACGCCTGCAAGCGGATCCTGTTCCTGCCCGAAGAGGCCGAACGTACCGATGATCAGCAGTGCAAGCGCCGCGAGATAGAGCACGACATAGATACCCAAGAGCCACTTCATCGCAGCAAGTCCCCCGCCACCAAACGTGATGGCGGGGGCATAGCAGGTATCAGGCCGCTTCGGTAAGGGGGCCGCCGATGCTGCATGCCATGTCGACGCCGAGCACGTGGGCAACGCGGCCCATCGCCATCCATGCAGCGGTGGCATAAGTCAGCTCGACGATCTCGGCATCGGAAAGATGCTGCTTGAGCTCGGCCCAGAACGCCTCGTCACTGGCAAGGCCCTGCGGGTCCTGACCCATGCGCTGCGAATAGCGGACCGCGATCCGTTCGCGATCGGAAAGCGCCGAAAGATCGCCGTTCAGGACGGCCTGGTACATCGCCTCGTCGGGATGCTCGTCCTGTTCCAGAACGCCGGCGTCGAGCCCGATCGCGCGCAGGTCGCGTTCCGAGCGCCAGTTCTTGCATACGACGCAGCCGTTGATGACGGCGGTAGCAATCCGGCACGCCTCGAACATGCGCAGGGGCAGTTTTGAAAATCGATAAGGCGACATGGCGAAACCGTCCGCCGCCTTGATGATCTCGGGCGAATACTGGGCCGCAAGGCTCGGAATCGGGGAATCGGGCTGTGGGTCGAGTGCTACTCGCATGATGCTCTCTCCGGTAAGCGGGGGCCTTATGCGCCTCTTCCGGGCGGGGCCCTCTCATCGGGCGGCGCATCGCCGCTCCGTTCGACGGGCAAGGCTACGCAGCAGCGCCAAAGAGTCAATCATGTTTGTTTTTTACTGAGAGCTATTCCTCACGGCTCTCGATAAGGTCCGCAGCCAGCCAGAGGATGCCGACATTGATCGCCGGGACCAGCATGGCCGCGACCGATCCGGTCGTCGTTTTCGGATCGAAGAACATGTTCCACGGCAAGCCGATGTAATAGAGAAACCTGCTGGCGAGCGTTTCCTCGCCAGCCCCGGTCGTGCCGATGTACCCCACGGTCGCAGCCAGATCGAGCCCGAGCGCGACGAGATAGACAGCGGTGAAAAGCCGAACGAGCCACTTCATGATCGTTCCCCCGAACGACCGCGACCCTGAGCTTGATCATACGCGCACTGCACGCAAAGAAAAAGGGCCGGGAAACCCGCAGGTCTCCCGGCCCCAATTCGAATTTTCGCCTGCGAAAGGCGGGAAGGATCAGCCGCCGACGGCAGCTGCGACTTCTGCTGCGAAGTCGCTTTCTTCCTTCTCGATGCCTTCGCCGAGCTGGAAGCGGACATAGTCCTTCAGCACGATCTTCGCGCCTGCATCCTTGCCGGCCTGGTCGACGACCTGCTGGATCGGGGTCTTGTTGTCCATGACGAAGACCTGCGACAGCAGTGCGTTTTCCTTGGCGTACTTGTTGACGGCACCCTCGACCATCTTTTCCTGCACGTTTTCGGGCTTGCCGCTTTCGGCAGCCTTTTCGCGGGCGATCGCACGCTCACGCTCGATCACTTCGGCGTCGAGGCCGTCAGCGGTCAGCGCCTGCGGGAAAGCGGCAGCGATGTGCATCGCAAGCTGCTTGCCAAGCGTTTCGAGAACGTCGGTCGCAGCTTCGGATTCGAGAGCGACGAGAACGCCGATCTTGCCGAGGTTCGGAGCAGCAGCGTTGTGCATGTAGGGGACGACGACGCCCTGTTCGACCGAGATGGTCTTCATGCGGCGAACCTGCTGGTTTTCACCGATCGTGGCGACGTTGTCGGTCAGCTTGTCCGAAACGGTGCCGCCGCCCGGATAGGCAGCAGCCTTCAGCGCTTCGACATCGTCGCCGTCAACGCCAAGGGCAACTTCGGTCGTCTTGCGCACGAAGTCCTGAAACTGGTCGTTCTTGGCAACGAAGTCCGTTTCCGAGTTAACTTCGACGGCAACGCCCTTGGTGCCTTCGACGGCCACGCCGACGAGGCCCTCTGCCGCGGTGCGGCTGGACTTCTTGGCAGCGGCAGCAAGGCCCTTGGCGCGCAGGAAGTCGACTGCGGCTTCCATGTCGCCGTCGGTCTCGGTCAGAGCCTTCTTGCAATCCATCATGCCCGCGCCGGTCTTCTCGCGCAGGGTCTTCACGTCAGCGGCGGTGTAAGCCATCGCGTCGTTCCTTTTTCAATTGGTTGTGCAGCCGGGTGGCAGCAACTGCGACCCGGCGCACGAAACAGCAAAACATGACGGGGTCGTGACGCATCCGGTGCGTCCGGCCCCGTCAGAAGCCCTCAAGGCCTCAGGCGGTTGCTTCTTCAGCAGCCGGCTCTTCCATGGCGCCCATGTCGACACCCGAATCGGCCACGCCCTTGTTGCCGCCCTGACGGGCAGCATCGGCGATCGCGTCGCAGTACAGGCGAACGGCGCGCGAAGCGTCGTCGTTGCCCGGAACCGGGAAAGCGATGCCCGACGGATCGACGTTGGTGTCGAGCACGGCGACAACCGGAATGCCAAGGGTGTTGGCTTCCTTGATGGCCAGCTCTTCCATGTTGGCGTCGATCACGAACATCACGTCCGGAATGCCGCCCATGTCACGGATACCGCCAAGCGAAAGCTCGAGCTTGTCCCGCTTGCGGGTCATGTCGAGGATTTCCTTCTTGGTCAGGCCCGAAGTGTCGCCCGACAGCTGCTCCTCAATGGTCTTCAGCTTCTTGATCGACTTCGAAACGGTCTGCCAGTTGGTGAGCATGCCGCCCAGCCAACGGTGGTTCACGAAGTACTGACCGCACGAAAGAGCGGCTTCGCGGATCGGATCCTGCGCCTGGCGCTTGGTGCCGACGAAGAGAACCTTGCCGCCGGCCTGCGTGGTGGCCGAGACGAAGTCGAGCGCGCGCTGGAACAGCGGGACGGTCTGCGACAGGTCGATGATGTGCACGCCGTTGCGCGAGCCGAAGATGTACGGCTTCATGCGCGGGTTCCAGCGGTGGGTCTGGTGGCCGAAGTGTGCGCCGGCCTCGATCAATTGCTGCATCGTGACGCCAGTGGACGCCATAGTCATTTCCTTTCCGGTTGAGCCTCTGGAAGACGGATGACCGCGGCGGCGCTTGGCCCGACCGTGGCACCGGTATGTGTGCCTTCCATGTGGATTTCGCCTGCACCTCCAAGAATCGGAAAATCCGAATCTCTTGGCACAGACGCGGGCGCCCTTAGCGCGGGTAATGGCAAAAGGAAACCCCCGCGCCACAAAGCCTGTACTACAAGGCCATGTTACGGTGCGAGAGCCGCTCCACGCTTGACAGATTAGAACAGAAAGAGAACAAAGCGAATCAGGAAGACTACTTAACCGAGTCGCTTTCCCATCGGCGCCCGCATCCTTTAGCGGAACGGGCGGTGGAACAAAAGGGGGTCATACAATGTCGGGCATCATTTCCGGTCTGGTCGCATTCTTCTTCGTCGCCGCTGCCATGGGTGGCTGCGTGCTCGTCGGAAGCCTATTGTTCGACCTGATCCCGGTCCTGCGCGATGGCGACGATCGCCTGCGCCAGCCGCTTGTCTTTCCCGAAGTAAGCGAAAAGCCGGCTGTCCGCGCACCGGCGAATGTCTATCGCCTCGCCCCGACTGGACGGGTCTCGCTTCCCGCTACTACGCCGTTGCGCGCTGCCGCTTGACCTTCGCGTAACGGAACACGCCGACGGGTAGCAGCAGCAGGTAGATTACCGAGACTGCAACCAGCGTCCACCAAGGCTCAAGGAACAGGAACGCGCCCAGCAGGCCGACGAGGGCAATCAGTTCGAGCCGGACCGACCGGCTCGGCTTGATCGAAGTCCAGCTGAGTGTCGCAAGGTTCGAGATCATCAGGAACGCGGTCACGATCACCCACGGGAACACCAGCCAGGGATCGCGGAAGAGATCGAGTTCGGTCGCCTTCCACAGATAGAGCGGCAGGAACGCGACGCCTGCGCCGACAGGCGCGGGAATGCCGGTGAGGAATCCGGCCGACTTGTGCGGCTGTTCCTCTTCATCGATCTGCGCGTTGAAGCGCGCAAGCCGCAACATGCAGCACAGGGCCAGCGCCAGCGCGGCAAACCAGCCAAATCGCGGCAGATCCTGCAACGACCATGCGAAAAGGATAAGCGCCGGAGCGACACCGAAGGAGAGCGAGTCTGCGAGACTGTCGAGTTCTGCCCCGAAACGGCTCTGCGCCTTCAGAAGGCGTGCGATACGCCCGTCGATACCATCGAGCGTCCCTGCAACCAGAACGGCGAGCACGGCGCGGTCCCAGTCACCCGCCATGCCGAAACGAATACCGGTAAGCCCGATGCAAAGCGCCGCTGCGGTGATAGCGTTGGGCACGACTGCGCGCATGGTCAGCCCGCGAGACCGTCGCGCAGGAACAGCGCGTTCGCCGTGCGTGACACGCGGACCCACATCACCGGGTTCAGCCATGCGATCGTCGTCGAGTTCCGTCACAGGCGAACCCCTTCCAGCATCGGTGTTGCGCCGACTTCGGCAAGCACGGTTTCACCCGCGACGGTCTTTTGACCCTTGAGCACTTTCGGTTCTGTCCCTGCTGGAAGATAGACGTCGACGCGGCTTCCGAAGCGGATCAGCCCGACCCGCTGGCCAGCACCGACCATGTCGCCGGGTTTCACGAACGGAACGATCCGCCGCGCGATCAGTCCCGCGATCTGCGTGAAGCCGACCTGCACGCCGTCCTGCCGTTCAACGAGGAAGTGCTGACGCTCGTTGTCCTCACTCGCCTTGTCGAGATCGGCATTGAGGAACTTGCCGGGAATATAGACCACCCGGCGAACGGTGCCCGCGATGGGCGAGCGATTGATGTGAACATCGAACACGCTCATGAAAATGGATACGCGCGTGACTGGTTCCGAAGACATGCCGCGGGACTCGCCGCCATCGTCCATCTGCAGCTCGGGCGGCGGAGGCACTTGCGTGATCAGCGTGACGAGCCCGTCGGCAGGCGCGACGATGGCGTTTTCGTCCTGCGGCACGATGCGCTGCGGATCGCGAAAGAACGCCAGCACACCCAGCGTCAGGAAGGCGAGCGGCCAGGCGAGCGTCTCCCAGGCCATGATCGCGCAGCCGAAAGATGCAGCCGCCGTAATCAGGCCGAACTTGCGGCCTTCGGGATGGATCGTGGGCCAGCTCCAGCCAGCCTCGCCGCGTCCGCGATTGTCGAGAATTTCTCCTGCCATCGCCGCTGTCTAGGCGGCTGGGCTGCACGCGGCAAGCCAACTCGGTCGAACCCCCTCGCCGCTCGCCTTCCAACGAACGTCCAATAGAACCGCTGATAAGCGATACGATAATGCGTTTGCATTTTAATTAAGGCATCCTTATTAGAGTCGCAAAAGAGAGTGGGAGGATGTAATGAAACTGGAAAATTCGAAGGGATCCGTGCGCGCTGCCAAAGGCCTTTTCCTGAGCACTTCGTTGATCTGGGCGATGCCCGCACTGGCTCAGGACGCAGGTGACGAAGAGGCCAAGTCGCTCGACACGAACGCCATCGTCGTCACCGCACAGCGCCGAGCGCAGAGGCTGGAGGAAGTCCCTCTCGCCATTACCGCACAGACCGGAGCGCAGTTGAGCGAGGCTGGCGTCGACGACATCCGCGATCTCGGCAATGTCGTGCCGGGCCTGACTTTCACCACGCAGGGCGCGTTCGCCGCCCCTACGATCCGCGGCGTCCAGTCCACCGTCGCCATCGCAGGTGCGGATTCGCCGGTCGCGATCTACGTCGACGGGGTCTATCAGCCCAACCAGCTCGCCAACGTATTCGAGCTTGCCGACATCGAACGGCTCGAAGTGCTGAAAGGACCGCAAGGCACGCTGTTCGGCCGTAACGCGACCGCCGGCGCCGTCGTGATCCACACCAAGAAGCCCAGCTTCACGACGACCGGATCGATCGAGGTAAGCGAAGGGCTATTCTTCGGCGGAAGCGCGAAGACCTCTACCGACACGACGGTAAAGGGTTTCGTTTCGGCTCCGCTCGTCCCCGACGTCGTCGCGGCAAGCCTTTCGGGCTTTTACGAATACATCGACGGCTATCTGACCGACGACCGCACAGGAAATCGCACCGGGCGCGTCGACAAGTGGAACCTCGGCCTCAAGTTCCTGATCCAGCCTGCCGACAATCTAGAATTCCTCGTCAGCGGATCGATGAGCGACAGGACCGACTTCGCCGCGATGGCGACCCAGCCGCTGGACGGGAACTCGAACTCGCAGTTCTATCCCGACGCGGTCGTCCCGACCGAACCGTGGCACGTCGCCACCGAGCTTGAACGCGGTGGGAACCCGACGCGCACCAAGCACAAGGCGCTGTCTCTGAAGGGCACGCTCGACCTCGACGATGTCGGCACCCTTACCTCGATCACCGCGTGGCAGGACATCAAGGCCCGCATCACGGTCGACATCGACGCGGCCTATTCACCGCAGTGCACGGCCGTCTTCGCCTGCATCCTATACGACGAGGACTATCCCGAAGAGACATTCCAGCAGGAATTGTCCTTCGCGTCGGAACAGTTCGGCGCCTTCAGCTTCGTGGCGGGCGCATTCTATTACCGCGACAGCCACTTCATGGGCAACGGCATCCAGCCGCTCCTGCGCGCCGACGGCAGCGTCGACCCCAGCGAGACTTATGCGGTCGAATTCGATTCCACGATCAAGACCCGCGCCTGGGCCGCGTTCGGCGAAGTGAACCTCGACGTCAGCGATAGCCTGCACCTTATCGGCGGGCTTCGTTACAGCCGCGAAAAGCGGTTCGGCATCGGCGATGCAGTACCCTACTTCCCGACGACCGGCGCGGTCATTTCGGATTCGTGGACGCCGCGACTTTCGGTCCGCTACGACGTGACGCCCGACTGGAACGTCTATGCGACATATTCGAAGGGCTTCAAAAGCGCGGTGCTCGACACCACCGGCCAGTCAAACAACTTCGCCGCGCCCGAGACGATCACCAGCTACGAGATCGGCGCGAAGGGCAATTTCGACGTCTTCTCGTTCTCGCTCGCCGCGTTCTACTATGACTACACCGACCTGCAGGTGCAGTTCTTCGACGGCAGCGCGACGATCCTCGCCAATGCCGCCGATGCGACGATCTATGGCCTCGACGGCGAATTCACGGTCGATCTAAGCGACGACTTCAGCCTGCGCGCGGTCGGTTCATGGCTGCCCGAGGCGAAGTACGATACCTTTGAAAACGGCGTCGCCTTTGCCCTTCCCAATACGCCCGGCGGTATGAGCCAGGTCGTGCTCGATGCCAGCGGCGAACGTTTGCTGAAGGCAGCCAAGTTCGCCGGCTCGCTGGCGCTCAGCTACGAAGGGACGCTCGGTTCGGGCGAGATGGACGGCAACCTGACGGTCGCCCATTCCAGCTCCTATGCCTTCGACCTTCTTGGCCGCGTGAAGACCGGACCCTACACCACCGTCAACGCGCAGCTTGGCTATCGCCCCGGCGGCGGGCCGCTGCGCCTTGCCGTCTATGGCAAGAACATCACGAACGAGGCCTATTTCACCAGCGCGCTGCTGGGCAATCAGGCGGATGCGCCGGTCTATGCGCCGCCGCGCCAGATGGGTGTCAGGCTGCAGTATGATTTCTGAGGTCGTGACGGGGCGTGCGCTGGCTGCGCGCGCGCCCTCATTTCGCAGCAAGACCGGTCAGCAGCGTCTCCACGAACGTGCGCGCCTGTTCTTCGACATCGACTGGCCTGCCGGCAAGCGAGGTACGCATGGCCACGTGCTCCAAACCGCCGAACAGCATGTCGCGCACCATCGGCGCATCGAGGTCGGCGCGAAGTTCGCCTGTCACGATCCCTTCGTCGACCGCATCGACGACGGTATTCGCGAACTTGCGGTTGAGCTTGTGCAGCGGCGATCCGGCATAGTCCTGCCAGCGCAGTTCCTGATAAAAAACGCGGTGGAGGCGCGGCGTATCGTCCATGCCGCGCAAATAGCTCGTGGCGATGAGGACCAGCCGGTCCTGCGCCGTGGTCGCGCCCTCCAGCCTCGCCAGCAGGTTCGTGATGAAAGGCTCGGCCCACTCGGTCAGGACCTGGTTGATCAGCGCCTGCTTGCTCTCGAAATAGCGATAGACGAGCGCTTCGGACACGTGGGCGCGGGCCGCGATGCGCGCCATCGACACGCCCGACAGCCCCTTGGCTTCCAGCATCTCGCGCGCCGCCGCGATGATCTCGGTCGGGCGGTCGTTCTTCCGCCTGCGCCAGGCAGGGCCATCCTTGGTCGTATCGGGCGACGGCTGCGTCGACATGCGTGGAAAGTGGCCTCCGAAGCGGGACAGGTCAAAGCGCCTTATTTCATTCGCGGTGCGAAATTGGCAAGTTCGCCTGCGGAACAATGCCGGAAGGGACGTGCTGAATGAGCCAATTTCCGATGACGCTGGCATCGGGGACATTCCGCCTCGATGCCGTGCTCGACGACAGGACAAGGCTCAGTTGCCGCTCGGACACCCGTTCGGGCAGCGAGGCGCATCCGATCTTCGCGTTCGTCGCGGCGCTGCGCGGGGCCGGCACCTCGATCGAGACGCTGTGCGAGCTATGCGGCTGTTCGATCGCTGACGGGCCGGTCCTTGCCTCCTGCGACATCGAATATCTCGCCCCGATGCCGGTGGACGAGACCTACCGCGTCGACGCCCGCATTGCCGAGCGGATCGAGAAGCCCAGCCGCCGGTTCGGGCAGGCGGTGCACGCCTTCGTCGAGTTCTCGATCGGACGCGGCGAAGACGAATGCGCCAGAGTGCGTCTCCACATCATCATGCCGAGGAGTGCCGATCATGGATGAAGGACCTTCGTGGAAGCTCGATGACGTTTCCGCATCCGAAATGGTGTTCTGGGCGGACCTGCTGGATGATCCCAATCCGATCCATTCGGACCCCGAGGCGGCGCGGCGGCTGGGGTTCGGCAACAGGACGGTGAACCCGGGGCCGGTGAACCTTGCCTATGTGCTGAACCTCATTGCGCAGGAATGCGGCGGGACCCCCCCTTCGCGGATCACGGCGCGGTTCCTCGGCAACGTGATGGCAGGCGACGACGTGACCGCGACGCTTGTCGAGCAGACCGATAATGGCGGGTCGGCGGTCCTGACGCGAAACGGCGACGAGGTCGTGCTGCAGGCGGATTTCACCATGCCCGGAAAGCCAGCGTCATGATGGCGGGCGCGACGATCTTCGGGCTCATCGAGACCCGCGCCTGTGCCGATCCCGCCGCGATCGCGCTGGACGACGGGTCGGTCGAGCTGTCCTATGGCGCGCTGGTCGATCAGGTCGGGGAGATCTCTGCCGGACTGGCGTCACTGGGCGTTGCGCGGGGCGACCGTGTGGCGATCCTGTCCGAGAATTCGATGCGCTACACGCTGCTGCAACTGGCCTGCGCGCGCATCGGGGCGATTGCCGCGTGCCAGAACTGGCGTTTGTCGGTGGAGGAATTGCAGCACTGCGTTTCGCTGGTCGAACCGAAACTGCTGCTCTTTTCCGAACGCTATCGCGAGGTGGCCAGCGCCATCGCCCCTGCGTGCCCCGCAATACCGATGGCCGATGTCCCGCACGCCGACCCGATGCCCGCCAAGGCGCAGAGCGACGATCCCTGGCTCATCATCTATACCAGCGGAACGACGGGGCTGCCCAAGGCCGCTGTCATATCGCAGCGCGCCGAGATCGCGCGGATGTGCACGCTGCGGCTCGACCTCGGGCTGGAGAAGTCGGACGGCTTCATCGCCTGGGCCCCGATGTTCCACATGGGCGGGACCGAGCATACGATGGCAACGCTGATGGCTGGCGGGCGCGCCTTCGTGATCGACGGCTACGACCCGCAGCGCATCGCGGACATCCTTGCGCGCCATCCCATCGGCTGGCTCCTGCTGGTGCCCTCGACGATCATGCCGCTGGTCGATGCGATCAAGGCGGGCGAGACCGCGCCGCGTTCGATCAAGGCGGTTGGCTGCATGGCGGACCTGTGCCCCGAGGCGGAAGTGGCCGCGGCCATCGAGACGCTTGGCGCGCCCTACCTCAACAGCTTCGGCGCGACGGAGACCGGCCTTGGCCCGCTGTCGGGCAATCTGGTCCGGACGCGGTCGGATACCACGGACCTCTCGAAGGATCTCAGTTCGCTTTACGAACTGCGCATTGCGGACGAGAGCGGCGCGCCGTGCGGTCACGGCACCGTCGGCGAAGCGCTTGTGCGCGGGCCTTGCCTGTTCGACGGGTACTGGAATGCGGACGCCGCCAATGCCGAGGCGTTCCGCGACGGCTGGTTCCGCATGGGCGATCTGTTTTCGCAGCGTTTCGACGGGCGCTTCGAATATGCGGGCCGGTCGAAATACCTGATCAAGTCGGGCGGCGAGAACATCTATCCGGCCGAAATCGAGCGGGTGCTGTTGTCCGACCCCCGCGTCGAACAGGCGGTCGTCGTCAGGCAGGCCGACGAGCGCTGGGGCGAGGTTCCTGTCGCGATCCTCGTCGCATCGGGAATGACCGAGGACGAGGCCCGCACCATGCTCGAAGCGCGACTGGCGCGCTACAAGCTACCCCGCCGCTATATCTTCGTGGAGGAGCGGGACCTCGGCCTCAACGTCAGCGGCAAGGCCGACCGGACAGCCCTCGAAAACCGGCTCGAGGAACTGGCCGGCGCGTGATCAGGCGATAGGCAGGCTGGCGAAGTCGGGGTGATCGGTCCCCGTCGCGCCGATGGTGTTGAGCGCCGAGAGGTCGCCGGTGATCGCGGTGTCGGGCAGGTCGGTACCGGCGACAAGGATGTGCTTGCGCCCTGCGATGGCCCAGCGCCCGTCACGCTTCTCCATGCGGTCGTTGTAGAATCCGAAAAAGCCGGTGAGGCGCGAACGCTCGGTGCTTGCAACGCCATCGGTGGCTAGCGACAGGTTGTAGCCAGTCACTCGCGCGGTGTTGCCGTCGATGGCGGTGCGCAGCTGGGAAGTGAAATGCCAGCGCCGCCCCATGCTGCGCTCGACCTCCATCAGGATCGGCTTGAAATCGGCCCCGCTGCCCTTGAAAAATCCGTAGTCGATTTCGGCATCGTCCCAGAACACCCGGTCGAGCGTCGCATCGTCGAGCCAGTCCAGCGCGAGCGAATAGTCGGCAAGCACACGGGCGATCGCCTGCTCGTCTTCCAGGGTGGCAATACGCGCTTCGAGCGCGGCCAGACGGCCCTCTTCAGTCACATTCTTCTCCCGTTTTTCAGCACCGTACCGGAGCTTTTCCGGCCGCGCCACTAATTCGATTACGCGATACCATATTGATCGCCGCGACAAAATGATAATATATTATCGAATTGATTGACCCGCAGATCGTGCGGGCTGCAAACGGGAGTGCGATCAGATGACCATGGCCAGCGAGAAGTTCCGGATAGACCCCAAGGCGACCGAATGGGTCGAGCGCGGTCATGGCGTGTTCGTCGATGGCGAACTGTCGCGCGGCAGCGGCGAGGAGCTGGCCGTGATCGACCCCGCGACGGGCGACCGCATCGGGACGGTCGCCGCGGCATCTATCGCCGAAGCGGACCGCGCCGTCACCGCGGCGCGCAAGTCCTTCGACGATGGCCGCTGGCGCCTGATGGACAGCGACCAGCGCAGCCAGGTCATGTGGCGGCTGGCCGAACTTATCGCCCGCGACGGCGAGGCGCTGGCCGCGACCGAGGTACTCGACAACGGAATGCCCCTGCCCTTCGCGCAGTGGGAAGTGGACGCGATGGGTAAGTGGCTGCGCCATTTCGCGGGGATGACACGCACCATCACCGGCAGCAACGCGAGCCAGGCCATGTCATCTGAGGCGGCGGAATTCCACGCCTATTCGCGCAAGGAACCGGTCGGCGTCGCGGCACTGATCGTTCCGTGGAACGCGCCGGCGGGTAATCTCACCATCAAGCTCGCCCCTGCGCTGGCCGCAGGATGTTCGGTGGTCATCAAGCCTGCCGAGGATACCAGCGTGAGCGCGCTGCGGATCGCGGAACTGGCCAAGGAAGCGGGCGTGCCGGACGGCGTCATCAATATCGTCACCGGACGCGGGCACGACATCGGCGCTCATCTTGTCGGGCACCCCGATGTCGACAAGATCAGCTTTACCGGATCGACCGACACCGGCCGCCGCATTGCGGCGAGCGCGGGGCACGACCTGAAACGCGTCACGCTGGAACTGGGCGGCAAGTCGCCGGTAATGGTCTTCGACGATTGCGATGTCGAAACCGCGATCCCGCAAGTCGCCATGGCGATTTTCGCAAACACCGGACAAGTCTGCTTCGCAGGATCGCGGCTGTTCGTGCAGTCCGGCGTCTATGACCGCATCGTCGAGGGCGTGGCCGAATTCGCCAAAGGGCTGACCGTGGGATCGGGTTTCGAGGAAGGGGTCCTGCTCGGCCCGCTGATCTCGTCCAAACAGCTCGACCGCGTGACCGGTTTCCTGGCTTCGGGCAAACAATGCGGGGCCAGCGTCGTCACCGGCGGCGAGGCGATTTCAGGTGGCGGTTATTTTGTCGAGCCGACCGTCTTCGCCAATGTCGATGCCGACGCGCAGATCGCGCGCGAGGAAATCTTCGGGCCTGTCCTCGTCGCCAACCGCATCGACGACGAGGCAGAAATGCTGCGCCTTGCCAACGACACCCGCTATGGCCTTGGCGCGGGCATCTTCACGCGCGACGTCGGCAGGCTGCACCGGCTGGCGGCGCGGCTTCAGGCGGGGAACGTCTGGGCCAATTGCTATGGCAACGTCCACCCGACGCTGCCGTTCGGCGGTTTCAAGGCATCGGGCATCGGGCGCGAGATGGGCAACGAAGGTCTCGATGCGTTTCTCGAGACCAAGTCGGTCTATGTCGACGTGACCGCCCGTTAATCCGCCTCTGTCGCCGCGACGCGTTTCGCGGCGGCATCGGCGCGTTCCAGCGCCTCGGTCCGTGTAGGTTCGGCAAGGATGGGCGAGACCGCGAGGAAGAACGCGCTTTTCAATGCGTCGGCCACGCTTTCGTCCTTCAGCGAACGCTGCATCCAGTTGAGGAACACCGAGTATTCGAGGTCGACCTGCCGCTCGCACGTGATTGCCGGCTCGATGCGCGGATCGAGTTGTCCTGCGTCCTGCATCGCACCGAGGAAATGTTCGACCCTGCCGATCGCGACCGAACGCATGGAAAGGCGCGCGCGGGCATCGATCGTCGGGCTGAAATAGAGCTGCATGATCGCGCGGGCATATTCCGGATCGCGGTGCAGTTCGGTGACGATCCAGTCGTACTCCGCCTCGACCGCGTCGAACGACTTGGGCCGGCCTACGTCCTCCAGATGGTCTGCGATACCGTCCATGTGCTCGACAATGGACTGGTAGATCACGCCTTCCTTGCTTTCGAAGCTGCGGTAGATCGTGCTGGGCGCGACTTCGGCCAGTTCGCTGAGCCGGTTGATCGTCATCGCCTCGACCCCGCCTTCGGCAAGGATCTGGTGCGCGAATTTCAGGATACGGACGCGCCGTTCCGCCATGCGGGGACTGTCGTATCGGGTGCGCTGGCTGGTGCCCGTCTGTTCGGATGTGATCGCATTCATCGTCTGAGACCCTAGCATGAATGGCGCGTTCCACCACCCAGATAACCCTTGCTTTAAAGCGTGGCTCACTTAAAACGATAACGAGATTGCGTTTTGACGCAGCACTGAGAGAGGTTGAGTGATGCTGAAGGCCTATTTGCGCCGTGCAGGCAGGGTCGTGCCCACGGGAATCTGCGCCGGATTGGGTGCCCTGTTGCTGGCAGGATGTTCGACGTCCGAAGCCGCGCCCGATGCCGACAATGGCTGGCCGACACATGGCGGAAACTACGCCGAACAGCGTTACGGGACGAGCGACCAGATCTCTGCCGCGAACGTCGGCGGCTTGAAGCTGGCCTGGTATCACGACCTTTCGACCAGCCGCGGACAGGAGGCGACCCCGCTGATCGTCGACGGCGTGCTTTACACCACCACCGCATGGAGCATGGCGGTCGCCGTCGATGCCGCGACGGGCGAGGAACTGTGGAGCTACGATCCCGAAGTGCCGGGCGAAGTCGCCATCCGCGCCTGTTGCGACGTGGTGAACCGCGGTCCGGCCTATGCTGCGGGCAAACTGTTCATCTCAACGCTCGACGGCAGGCTCATCGCGCTCGACGCCAAGTCGGGCGAGCCGGTCTGGACGACGATGACGGTCGACGCCGACAAGGACTATACGATCACCGGCGCACCACGTGCGGCGGCGGGGCTGGTCTATATCGGCAACGGCGGCGCGGAACTGGGTGTGCGCGGCTATGTTTCCGCCTACGATCAGGAAACGGGCGAACTCGCATGGCGGTTCTACACCGTGCCGGGCGATCCGAACGTGAAGGACGGCGCAGCCTCGGACGAGATCATCGAGAAACTGGCGCGCAAGACATGGTCGGGCGATGCCTATTACGAATTCGGCGGCGGCGGCACGGTCTGGGATTCAATCGTCTATGACGAGGATCTCGATCGTATCTACATCGGTACCGGCAACGGCAGCCCGTGGACCCACACGACCCGTTCCGAGGGCAAGGGCGACAACCTGTTCCTGTCCTCGATCGTCGCGCTCGACGCGAAGACCGGCAAGTACGTCTGGCACTATCAGGAAGTGCCGGCGGAAAACTGGGACTTCACCGCGACCCAGCAGATCGTGCTCGACACGATCGAGTGGGAAGGAAAGCCGCGGCAGGTGATCCTCCACGCGCCGAAGAACGGCTTCTTCTATGTCATCGACCGCACCGACGGCACTCTGCTGAGCGCGGAGAAATTCGCCGATGCAAACTGGGCCGACCATATCGACATGGAAACCGGCAGGCCGGTAGAGGCCGAAGGCGCGCGATACGAGGACGCCCCCTTCCTTGCCAGCATCGGCGGCAGCGGCGCGCACAACTGGCACCCGATGTCGTGGGACCCGGTGAACCGCGTCATGTACATTCCGGCGCAGCAGGTGCCGTTCCTTTACGTGAAGGACCGCAAGTTCAAGTACACGCCGGGTACGTGGAACCTTGGCGTCGACATGCTCTCGACCCCGCTTCCAGAAACGCCGACCGACATCGCGGCGATGAAGGAAGCGCTGCAGGGCTCGCTGCTGGCCTGGGACCCGATCGCACAGAAGGAAGTCTGGCGCGTGCCGCACGGTGCTCCGTGGAACGGCGGCGCGCTGGCGACTGCGGGCGGACTGGTTTTCCAGGGCCTCGCCGATGGCACCTTCCGCGCCTACAACAGCAAGGACGGGTCCGAGCTCTGGAAGTTCGACGCGCAGTCGGCGATCCTCGGCGGGCCGGTCAGCTATACCCTGAACGGCAAGCAGTACATCGCGGTCATGGCTGGGAACGGCGGCGGCTTCCCGCTGACACTGCCGCAGTTCGACGGGCCGAAGCCTGCGTTGAACGGGCGCATCCTCGCCTTCACGCTCGACGGTGCGGCCAAGCTTCCGGCCAAGCCGACCGAGCTTGCCCCGCTCAACCCCGACAGCGCGAAGTTCAGCGACCAGCAGGTCGCAACGGGCAAGGCGAAGTTCGCCGCGAACTGCGCCTCGTGCCACGGCATGGGAACGCTGTCGGCAGGCATCGTGCCCGATCTGAAACGCTCGGCCGCGCTCTCCGATGCGGACCTGTGGCAGGAAATCGTGATCGGCGGATTGCTGCAGCAACGCGGCATGGTCAGCTTCAAGCAGCGGCTGAGCCCGCAAGAAGCCGAATCGATTCGCGCCTACGTCAGCAGCGAAGCGGCGAGGCGCATAGCCCCCTGACAGCTCGAAGTCGACGCGCCATCACGCCGCGCGACACAAATCGTGCGGCGTGAACCGTCGTATCTGCGCTATGTCTGAAGGGTGCGATGGGTCTGAAGGGCGGCGGTGGTGGACAGGGCTGGATTCGAACCAACGTACGCTTGCGCGGGCAGATTTACAGTCTGCTGCCTTTAACCACTCGGCCACCTGTCCACACCGGTGCCGCAAATTGGGATAAAACCCCGCTTTGTTCGACAGAACCCGAAGGCTCCGTCCGGCCGAGAGGCGCCCATTTGGCGAAGCGGCGCTTGCCTGTCAATGGGGGTGATCGCTAGAGGCGCGCAAAGATTCAAAAAGGCGAACAATACGATGGCAAAGAAGGGCAAGGAACGCGCACTGCGCGGACGCGCGGGACGCATGCAGGGCGGACGCGGCAGCGGGCGCGCCACCAAGGGCGCCGTGCGGCTGTGGGGCAAGCATGCCGTAACGGCAGCGCTCAACAATCCCGACCGCGAGGTAAAGCGCATCTGGGCCGTGCGTGAGGTCTTGGAAGAGCTGGTCGATGCCGGCGAGTTCGAAATTCCCGAAGGCGTGCGCGTCGAATATGCCGATGGGCCCGACCTTGCGCGACTCGTTTCGCGCGACGCGCCGCACCAGAACATCGTGATCGAATGTGATCCCCTGCCCGAACTGCTGCTCGCCGATCTGGACGACGCCCGGCCCGAAGCGCCGATCGTCGTGCTCGACCACGTGACCGATCCGCACAATGTCGGCGCGATCATGCGATCTGCCGCAGCATTCGGTGCGGCCTGCATCGTGACGCAGGACCGCCATGCCCCGCCCGAATCAGGCGTACTGGCAAAATCGGCTTCGGGCGCACTGGAAACCCTGCCGTGGATTCGCGTCGTGAACCTGTCGCGCGCGCTGGAAGAAATGGCAGAAGCCGGATACTGGCGCATCGGACTTGATGGCGACGGCGAAGTCACGCTGGGCGAAGCACTCCCGACCGGCCCCGTTGCTTTCGTGCTGGGTGCGGAAGGCGATGGCCTGCGCTACCAGGTCGGCCAGCACTGCGACCAGATCGCCCGCCTTCCCATCGAAGCGGCGGTCGAAAGTCTCAATGTCTCGAACGCGGCGGCAATCGCCCTTTACGCCTGTGCAACCCGCAGCCAGTAAGGAGGCGGGATAGACAGGAGGGATACATGGGAAAACTGTTCGCGCCGCGCGCGCTTGCCGCGGCCGGCGTTGCAGCTTCGTCGCTGCTTCTTTCGGGCTGCCTGCTGACGCCGGGGGCTTTTACCTCGCAGCTGACGCTGTCGAAAGGCGGGGCCTTCACGTTCACCTATGACGGCGAGATCGCGGCAATGGGCCTGTCGGACCTCGCGCGCATGGGTACGATCGATGAGTTCGAGCCCGAGTGCTACGACGACGACTTCGAGGAGACCGAGTGCACGGACGAGGAAATCGCCGAGCAGAAGGTCGAGTGGGAAGCCGAGCAGGCCAAGGACAAAGCCGAGAAGGAACAGTTCGTCCAGATGATGGGCGGGCTGGACCCGGCGGACCCAGAAAGCGCGCAGAAGCTGGCGGATTCGCTGTCCAAGCAGGCCGGTTTCCGCAGCGTCTCGCACAAGGGTAACGGCGTATATGACGTCGACTTCGCGGTCAGCGGGCAGATGACGCACAGCTTCGTCTTCCCGATGGTCGAGAAGATGCCGACGATGTCGCCTTTCGTCATCGCGATCCCGCGCGGCGACGGCAGCGTGAGGATCGAGGCGCCGGGCTTTGGCGGCAACGATTCGATGGCCGACCCCGGCATGGCGATGATGATGGGCATGGCATCGAAGCAAGCCGGCCCCGACGCGCCCAAGGCCGTCCTGCCCGATGGCACGTTCACGATCCGCACCGATGGCCGGATCCTTGCCAATAACACCGATGAAGGTCCGGCAGAGAACGGCGGGATGCAAGTGTTGAGCTGGGACGTGAATTCCACCAGCAAGGTCGCACCTACGGCGCTGATCGCGCTGGATTGATCGCAGCTGCCATTAGCGCAAAGAAAAAGCCGCGCGGGAGGTGATCCCGCGCGGCAATTCTTTTTGCGACCCCGTTAGCGGGGGTTCGAAAAACGCGTCTTAGTTGACGGCGTCCTTCAGGCCCTTGCCGGCCTTGAACTTGGGCTGGGTGGAAGCCTTGATCGTCATCGGTTCGCCGGTGCGCGGGTTACGGCCGGTCGAAGCCTTGCGCTTCGCGACCGAGAACGTGCCGAAGCCGACGAGACGGACTTCGTCACCCTTCGCGAGGGCGGCGGTGATTGCATCGAACACACCTTCGACAGCCTTCGTGGCGTCGTTGCGCGACAGGCCGCTGGTTTCTGCGACGGTCCCGATGAGTTCGTTCTTGTTCATGTGGTAAAGACCCCCTTTTGGTTCTTCGATAAAAATTCGTGGGAGGCGATTGCGGAGTGAATCTCCGCACGCCGATCGCGATGAGCGAGTGCGCGGGAATGGAGCGGCTTTTTACATTCGTGTCAAAGCCAAATACCGCCCAAAACGGGCAAATTCCGCCATTTTTTCGATGAAATGAGGTTAATGACTGACAGTCGACCTGACTGCGCGGGCAATGCTGCGATGCAGCATGCCTTTTGTTGCACCTGCAACCGGATTGGCTGCAGGTGCAACAGCTAAATCAGTGCGCCGTGGGAGCAACCGAACCGCCGCCGTGAACGGGCCCCGGCTGGCTCGCGATGTCGTCTTCCTCGCTCCATTCGATCGGGTGGAGCGGTTCGGCCAGGGCGCGTGCCAGAACCTCGTCGACGTGGCTGACCGGAATGATCTCCAGCCGTTCGACGATGTTTGCCGGAATTTCGACGAGGTCTTTCTCGTTCTCTTCCGGGATCAGCACGGTCTTGATGCCACCACGTAGCGCGGCCAGCAGCTTTTCCTTCAGGCCGCCGATGGCGAGAACGCGGCCACGCAGCGTGACCTCGCCGGTCATTGCCGTGTCGGCGCGGACCGGAATGCCCGAAAGGGTCGACACGATCGACGTCACCATACCGATGCCAGCGCTCGGCCCGTCCTTGGGAACGGCGCCTTCGGGCAAGTGGATGTGGATGTCCTTGCGGTGGAAGATTGACGGCTTGATGCCATAGGCAGGCGCACGCGCCTTCACGAAGGAGAACGCGGCCTGCACGCTCTCGTTCATGACTTCGCCCAGCTTGCCGGTCGTGCGGACCTGCCCCTTGCCGGGCACCGTCACGCTTTCGATCGTCAGGAGTTCGCCGCCCACTTCGGTCCATGCCAGACCCGTGACCGCGCCGACCTGGTTCTCGTCGTCGCTCATCCCGTGCTTGAACTTGCGGACGCCCGCGAAGTCACCAAGGTTTTCGGGCGTGATCGTGACAGTCTGCACTTCGCCCTCAAGGATCTTGCGAAGGCTCTTGCGAGCCAGACGCGCAACCTCACGCTCCAGCGTGCGGACGCCGGCTTCGCGGGTGTAGTAGCGGATGAGGTCGCGAAGCGCGGGTTCGGTCAGTTCGAACTCACCCTTCTTCAGCCCGTGCAGTTCGACCTGCTTGTCGACCAAGTGACGCTGCGCAATCTCGACCTTCTCGTCTTCGGTGTAACCCTCGAGACGGATGATCTCCATACGGTCGAGCAGCGGCTGCGGCAGGTTCAGCGAGTTCGCCGTGCAGACGAACATGATGTCCGAAAGGTCGTAGTCGATCTCGAGGTAGTGGTCCTGGAACTTCGCGTTCTGTTCAGGGTCCAGCACTTCGAGCAGGGCCGAGGCCGGATCGCCTCGGAAGTCCTGACCAAGCTTGTCAATCTCGTCCAAGAGGAACAGCGGGTTGTTTGTGCCCGCCTTCTTCAGGTTCGACACGATCTTGCCCGGCAGCGAGCCGATGTAGGTGCGGCGGTGGCCGCGGATCTCGGCCTCGTCACGCACGCCGCCCAGCGACTGGCGCACGAATTCGCGGCCCGTCGCCTTGGCGATCGACTGGCCGAGCGAGGTCTTGCCGACGCCCGGAGGGCCGACGAGGCAAAGGATCGGGCCCTTCAGCTTCTTCGTGCGCGCCTGCACCGCGAGATATTCGACAATGCGGTCCTTGACCTTGTCGAGTGCGTAGTGATCGGCATCGAGCACTTCCTGTGCCTTGCCGATGTCCTTCTTCAGGCGGCTCTTCTTGCCCCACGGCAGGCCGAGCAGCACGTCGAGGTAGTTGCGGATGACGGTCGCTTCGGCCGACATCGGCTGCATCGACTTCAGCTTCTTCAGTTCCGCATCGGCCTTGGCGCGGGCTTCCTTCGAAAGCTTCGTACCTTCGATCTTGGAGGCCAGTTCGGCGATTTCGTCGCCGCCCTCATCGCCGCCGCCAAGTTCCGACTGGATCGCCTTCAATTGTTCGTTGAGGTAATATTCGCGCTGCGTCTTTTCCATCTGACGCTTCACGCGCCCGCGGATGCGGCGTTCGACCTGCAGCACGCCCAGTTCGCCTTCCATGAAGGAAAGCGCCATTTCCAGCCGCTTCACCGGATCACGCTCGGTCAGCATGGCCTGCTTGTCCGAAACCTTGGCCGCGATGTTCGAGGCGACGGCATCGGCAAGGCGCGAGGCGTCGTCGATCTCGCCAAGCTGTTCGCCGGCATCCGCCGACAGCTTCTTGTTGAGCTTGGCGTAGTCGTTGAACTGTTCCAGCACCTGCCGCATCAGGGCCGAAACCTCGGTCCCGCTGGCAGTGATTTCGTCCAGAAGCTCGACCTTGGCGGTCAGCATCGTGGCATTGTCATCCAGTTCGGCAAGGCGCGCACGCTGCTGCCCTTCGACCAGCACGCGTACGGTGCCGTCGGGAAGCTTCAGAAGCTGCAGGACGCTGGCGACGACGCCGATGTCGTACATGTCGTCCGCGCCCGGATCGTCACAGCCCGGATCGAGCTGCGACACCAGCATGATGTCCTTGTCGCCAGCCATTGCCGCTTCAAGAGCGGCGACCGATTTGTCGCGTCCCACGAAAAGCGGGACGACCATGCCCGGAAACACGACGATGTCGCGCAGGGGCAGCAGGGGGAATTCGTTCATCGACATAGAGTCCGTCCGAAAGATACGATCACATGCCATCCATCATAGGATGGCCCGCGCGAACCGGTTTCGCCGTAGTCGCGCCGTTTCCCCCGATATGGGGCTTTTCCGCCCGACGACAAGAAACTGACACGTCTTCGATCAGAGGCCCAGCTTCGAAAGGTCGAAACCGGGGGGAAGTCCGGAATTCTGCTGAACTTTCGCCATTTCCTCGCCCGCACGCTGATCGGCACGCTGGCGGGCATCGTTGAAGGCCGCGGTGATCAGGTCTTCCAGCATCTGCTTTTCGGACGGCATCATCAGGCTGTCGTCGATCGACACACCGAGGATGCGACCCTTGGCGGTGCAGCGGATCTTGACCATACCGCCGCCCGACTGGCCCTCGACCTCGATCGCGTCGAGCGTCGCCTGCGCGTCGTTCATCTGCTTCTGGATGGTTTCGGCCGCCTGCTGCGCGGCCTGAAGCATTTCTTCCATGGATTTCATCGGTCTCTATCCTTTCCTAGCCGCCTTCACCCCTGATCAAAGGGGCATCGGTCGGCATCAGGCCCGACGCTGGTCGCGCTCATGCTCGAGCAGCCGGGCGTCGGGAAAATTTTCCATCGCGGCCTTCACCATCGGCGAGTTGCGGACCACGTCCGCTTCCGCCTCTGCCTCGGCCTTGCGGCGTTCGGTGATCGTGGGCGTGCCTTCCTGGTCAGGCGTGCCCCGCTCGACCTGCCAGCGTTCGCCCGTCGCGCGGTAAAGCGCGTCGCGAAGGTCGGCGGCCGGATCATCGTTAAAGCCGGGTGCGAGTTGGTAAGTCAGGCGCCCCGGTGCAAGGTCCACGACCCGGATCCAGTCGGTCATGATCTGGCCAACCTGCAAACGCCCCGCCGCCTCGACCTGCAGGATCAACCGGTCCCAGTCGGGCGCAGGGCCGGACGGCACCTGCGCGACCGGCGCGGCATCGCCCGAAGGCGCGTCGCCGGCAAGGGCGTTTCCGGCAGGGGCTGGCGGAGCAGGCGGATTGGCCGCGATCTCGTCCAGCTTGCGCAGCAGCGAACCGGGATCGGGCATGTCGGCGGCGTGCAGCACGCGAAGCAGCGCCATCTGCGCGGCGACGATCGGCTCGGGCGCGCTGCGCACTTCCTCGTGCCCTTTAAGCAGCAGTTGCCACATCCGGTGGACTTGCGCCGGGCCCAGCTTCTGCGCCCAGCCGGTCAGTTCCTCACGCTCTTCCGCACTCGGCCCATCGGCCTCGCCCTTGCCAAGCTGTGTCAGTGCAATGCGATGAACGAGATCCATCTGCCCGCGCATGACCGCGATGGGTTCAACGCCCAGAGAATACTGCCGGTCCAGAACGTCGAGCAGTTCGGGCCCGTTGCCCGTCAGGATCGCGGAAAGCAGGCGGCGCTGCACGCCCTTGTCGGCAAGGCCCAGCATGTCGCGGACCTGTTCGGCGGTGACGTGGGTGCCCTCACCCTCGCTCGCCATGTCGGCGTGAGCAATGGCCTGGTCGAGGATGGAGAGCCCGTCGCGCACTGATCCTTCGGCGGCCGAGGCGACCATGGCCAGCGCTTCGTCCTCTGCCGTCACGCCTTCTGAATCGCAGACCTTGGCGAAATGTTCGCGCAGCATTGGCGCGGTGATGCGGCGAAGGTCGAAGCGCTGACAGCGCGAAAGGACCGTGACCGGCAGTTTGTCCACCTCGGTCGTCGCGAAGAGGAACTTCACGTGCGCGGGCGGTTCCTCAAGCGTCTTGAGCAGCGCATTGAACGCGTTGCGCGACAGCATGTGGACTTCGTCGATGATGTAGATCTTGTAGCGGGCAGAGACCGCGGCATAGCGCACCGCCTCGATGATCTCGCGCACGTCGTCGACGCCGGTATGGCTGGCCGCGTCCATCTCGATCACGTCGATGTGGCGCCCTTCGGCGATGGCACGACACGGCTCGCACACGCCGCACGGATCGATCGTCGGACCGCCCTGCCCATCAGGGCCGATGCAGTTCAGCGCCTTGGCGATAAGCCGCGCGGTCGAGGTTTTGCCGACCCCGCGAACGCCGGTCATCAGGAAGGCATGGGCCAGCCGGTCGCGCTTGATCGCGTTGGCCAGCGTCTGGACCATCGCGTCCTGCCCGATCAGCTGATCGAACGTCTGCGGGCGATACTTGCGCGCCAGCACGCGATAGGGCTGCTGCGCCGCCGGGGCGGGCGCCGCGACAGGGGCTGCCATTACCGGCGCAGGTTCAGGCGGGGCAGCAGGGGTCGGATCGCCGAAAAGGGCGTTCTGGCCAGCCGCCTCCAGCTCTGCCGCGCTGGGTTTCGGGTCTTCGCCTTCAGGCTCTTCGGAGCCGAAAATGTCGGGTGAATCGGACATTGCCAGCCAATCTAGGCACGCATGCCGCCGGTGTCGAACCGTCAGAGCGCCTCAATCCGCCGAAAGTTGTGAAAGGTTTCGCCGCTGGCCGCAAACGCGGTGCATGGGCCCGCAAAAGCGCGGGTTCGCAGGCGAACGACTATGTAGAGAAAAAGGAGCCGGGCGACCCGCTGCCATCCGTTATGGCTGCTTCCTTCCGGACCTGACCAGGTTGGCGGACGCGAACGTCCACCCGACTCCCGGTGCGCGATATGGCGATCTTCCCAACCGAACGCAAGTCCAAGATCGGAACAGATCAGCTCCAATATGGTTACCTTGATTGGGGCTGGTTTCGGTGCGTGGTAACACGTTGCCATGGACAGAAAGGTTAACTCGCCGATGCGTACCCGCCTCTTCACCGCACCGATCGCCGCCGCCGCAATCGTGGCGCTTGCCCTGCCCGCGCCCGCAATAGCCGCGCCAGAGGCCGATCTGACCATGCTGGTCGGCAGTTTCGAGGGTATCGATTTCGGTGACGATGCCGGTGAATTCGCCCGCGACGGGGAATGCGACGACCTGCGATTCGCAGGCGAAGGCATGACCGATACGCCGCTCCTGGCCGAAGATATGTACCACGATGCCAGCGATTGCCGCGCGGCATTCGATGCGAACAAGATCACGCTCAGCCCGATGTTCATGCGCCTGTCGGGTGCGGCAGAGATCGTCTGGGGCGACGATTCGGGCGAATTCTCACGCGATGGCGAATGCGACGACATGCGCTTTGAAGGTCCGGGGATGACGTTCACCCCGCTGATCGCCGAAGACATCGGCCGCGATGCCAGCGATTGCCGCACGGCCTTCCAGAAAGGCAAGATCACCTGGCGCGTAGGCCCGGTCGGCCGGCTGGACCAGGAACCGGCTGCTTTCAGCTAATCCGGTAATCCGCGCTTAGCGGAAGTTGTCGGCGTAAGCCTGAATCTTCAGACGGCGCGGCGGCGTCGGCACGACGTGCGCCTCGATCCCGTACTTTTCCGCGTAAGCAACGGCCGCATCGCAGTCGGGGAACTTCAGCTGCACCTGCTGCTGCGTGTCGCCCGAACCTCCCCAGCCCATCAGCGGATCGGGCTTCTTCGCTTCTGCCGGAACGAAATCGAGCACCCATTCGCCCGTGCGCGCACGGCCGGACTGCATGGCATTCTTCGGGCGCTGATAGATACGAGCGGGCATGACGTTCCTTTTTGGGTCGGCTATCCGGCGACCGTTATGCGATTCGCCTGCGCGGCTCAAGCAGGGACATGAGCCAAATCAGCGGTTGAAGGCATTCTTGGTCTTCAGGCTGGGCTTTTCCTCCCACGGCCGGTCGGGCCAGCGGTGCTTGGGATAGCGGCCCTTCATGTCCTTGGCGACATCGGCCCAGCTTCCGCGCCAGAAACCGGGCAAGTCGCGCGTCGCCTGTATCGGGCGGCCCGCAGGACTGGTCAGGTTAAGAAGCAGCGGCGTGTTGCCGATCATCGGATGGCTATCGAGCCCGAACAGCGCCTGCACCCGCACTTCAACCGACGGGGCGTTCTCTCCGGCATAATCGACCGCGTGGCGCGTGCCCGCCGGGCTTTCGAACTCGCGCGGGGCCAGCGTATCGAGCCTTTGGCGCGTGTTCCAGTCAATCCGCGCCAGCAGCGCATCGGTCAGCGGCCCCTTCGCCAGATCGAGATCGCGCCGCCCGTGAAGCAGCGGCAGCAGCCATTCATCCGCGCTTTGCACCAGAGTTTCGGGCGCAAGCTCTGCAATGCCGAGATGCGCGGCGCGGGCGATCAGCGTTTTGGGCAGGACCGCCTCGATCCGCTCGACCGCTTTTTCGAGCAGCACTTGCGCCACGGCATCGGGATCGGGCTTCGGGTCCGGCCCGCTCGCCAGCGTGATCGCGCCCAGCCGCCTTTGCAGCCGCGCCTCGACCCGCCGTTCGCCCGCGTTCCAGTTCAGCACCGAGCGGCGTTCGATTCGGTCGGCGAAGGCCGCTTCGACTTCCGCCGTGGTCAAGGCCGCTGCCGCCGTGATCCGCGCGCCTTTCGCCTGACCTTGCGCGTCGCCGATGGCGAGCCATTCCTCGCGCGCCACAGGTGATGCGGGATCAAGCGTGAAACCGCGCCCCGATGCCGAAAGCCAGTTCTCCCCGCTCGCATCGCGGCGGCGCGCGACGTTGCCGGGGATCGCCTGGGCGAGGAACAGCGCGGGATTGCCGCCTGCCGCCTGGCCTGAAACCAGCTTTTCCGCCCGCTTCGCCCAGCCATCGGCCAGCCGCCGCGCCGCATCGGCCCTGCGCCCGCGCTCACCGTCGAGCCGCGAGAGGCGTTGCAACAAGTCCTCGCCCCGTCCACCAAGGCCGCGTTCCTGCAGCAGCAGTGCCATGCGCGCCGCATCGCGGGCCTGCCCCGCCTCTGCCCCGAACAGGACCATCGCGGCATGGACCGGGTCCATCGGCAGTTCGGACAGCTTTTCACCGAACGCGGTGATGTGCCCAGCCTCGTCCAGCGCGCCCATCGCACCCAACCGCTCGCGCGCACCAGACAGTGCAGGCGCGGGCGGCGGGTCGAGCCATGGCAGGCGTGTCGGATCGGCCTCGCCCCAGCGGGCGAGCGAAAGGGTCAGCGGCGCAAGGTCGGCCGTCTCGATCTCAGGCGCGTCGAATTCGGGGCGGCCTGCGTGGCCCGCCTCTTCCCACAGGCGATAGGCGACGCCCGGCCCCTGACGCGCGGCGCGGCCCGCGCGCTGGGCAGCGGCGGCGCGGCTGGCACGGCGGGTGACGAGATGGCTGGTGCCCGCGGCGATGTCGAACTCGGCACTTCGCGAAAGCCCCGCATCGACAACCACCGACACGCCGTCGAGCGTCAGCGAGGTTTCGGCAATCGCAGTGGCGAGCACGATGCGGCGGCGGCCATCGGGATCGCGCCGGATGGCCAGCCGCTGCGCTGCAGGTTCGACCTGTCCGTGAAGCGGCAGGATCGGCGCATCGGGCAGGCGTTGTTCAAGCCGTTCGCGCACGCGCTCGATCTCGCCCACGCCGGGCAGGAAGGCGAGGATGTCGCCCTCTTCCTCGCGCCATGCGGTCAGGACCGCACTGGCCACTTCTTCATCCAGCCGCTTTTCCGCCCGCGCGCCGAGCCATTCGATCCGCAGCGGCCATGCCTTGCCCTCGCTCTCGATCACCGGCGCGTCGTCACCCAGCAGGCGCGAGAAACGCGCGCCGTCGATGGTCGCGCTCATGACCAGAACGCGCAGGTCTTCGCGCAGGACCGACCGGCTCTCTATCGCGAGCGCAAGGCCGAGGTCGCTGTCAAGGTGGCGTTCGTGCGCCTCGTCGAACAGGACCGCGCTGACGCCCGGAAGTTCGGGATCGGCGACAATGCGGTTCACGAAGATCGCCTCTGTCATGACGACGATCCGCGTGTCCTTGCCGACGCGGGTGTCCATGCGGGTGGCATAGCCGACGGTCTCGCCCGCCTTTTCGCCCAGCATTTCAGCCATGCGTTCGGCAGCGGCGCGGGCAGCGACGCGGCGGGGGCTGAGGAGGAGGACCTGCCCCTCGCACCAGTCCTGATCGAGCAGAGCTGGCGCGACAGCCGTGGTCTTGCCCGCACCGGGCGGCGCGATCAGGACAGCGCAGGTGCGTTCACGAAGCGCGGCGAGAAGGTCGGGAAGGACGGCTTCGACCGGAAGGGTCATGGACCCGGCCGGATCAGAAGCGGCGGGAAACCGCGAACTGCGCCGCCTCGATCATCGCGGCGCGAGCCTCGTTCGCCGGGAAGCCGGAGATCGAATCGATGGCGCGGTTGGCAAAGTGCTTCGCCCGTTCACGAGTGTCGGCCACCGTGCCGTGCTTTGCGATCAGCGCGGTCGCGTGGGCCAGATCCTCGTCCGAAGTGCGGCGGCCCTGCATCGCGTCCTGCCAGAACTGGCGTTCCTCGGCATCGCCGCGCGCATAGGCGAGGATGACGGGCAGCGTCATCTTGCCGTCGCGGAAGTCGTCACCCTTGTCCTTGCCGCTTTCGTCGACTTCGGAATCGTAGTCGATGGCATCGTCGACAAGCTGGAACGCGATGCCGAGATTGCGGCCGTAATCGTCCAGCTTCTGCTCGATCGCCGGATCGCGCTCGGCAACGACGGCAGAAATGCGGCAAGCCGCAGCGAAAAGCGCGGCGGTCTTGGCGCCGACGATGTCGAGGTACTGGTCCTCGCTCGTCTCCACGCGGCGCTGGGCGGTCAGCTGATCGACCTCGCCCTCGGCGATGATCGCGCTGGCACCCGAAAGGATCTTGAGGACTTTGAGGCTGCCGTCCTCGACCATCAGCTCGAACGAGCGGCTGAACAGGAAGTCGCCAACCAGAACCGCCGCCGGATTGCCGAAGATGATGTTCGCGGCCTGCTTGCCGCGGCGCATGTCGGACCCATCCACGACGTCGTCGTGCAGCAGCGTGGCCGTGTGAATGAATTCTACCGCAGCCGCGAGCTTGTGATGGCGGTTGCCTTCGTATTCGAGCAGCGCCGCGCTGGCCAAAGTCAGCATCGGGCGCATCCGCTTGCCGCCGCCAGCAATCAGGTGTCCGGCAAGGGCCGGGATCAGCGGAATTTTGGACTGCATGCGATCTAGAATGATCTGATTCACGCAGTTCATGCCGTCCGCCGTCAGGGCGAGGACAGGCGCAAGCGAAGGCTCGCTACGGGGCATCGTATGTACGGTCGCACTCACGGGCGTCCGTTTGGGCGCTGCAGCGCGGAATGGCAAGTGCTTTGGGGCAGAACCATCGCGGTTAGCGGCGTTTTGCCCGTCACGCCTCGCGCCGTTTTGTTTTGCCTCTGCCCGCCACGCTTTGCTAGGGGCCTGCCCCCATGAGCGGATCGAACGAACAGCAAGGCGCGCCGGACAAGGTCCTGGCCGGTTATCGCAAAAGCATCGACAATATCGATGCCGCACTGGTCCACATCCTTGCCGAACGATTCCGCATCACCAAGGCCGTCGGCGAATACAAGGCGCAGACCGAACTGCCGCCTGCCGATCCCAATCGCGAGAAGAACCAGATCGCCCGCTTGCGCAAGCTGGCCGAGGATGCCGATCTGGACCCCGAGTTTTCGGAGAAGTTCCTGCGTTTCATCATCGATGAAGTCATCCGCCACCACGAAAAGGCGCGCGGGCAGTAATCTTCAAGAGAGGCGGCGCAATAGCCGCCGGTCAGCCGTTCAGGACGGCCTGCACGCTGTAGAACAGCACCACCACTAGGGCGAGGAACAGGCACAGCGCGACGAGCGAGCGCGTGTCATCGCGTTCGGTGCGCACTTCACGAACCGGGCGGCGCTGTACTTCGACAGGGCGCGGCTGCACCGAACGGGTCCGGCGCGCAGCATCGTCCACCACCGAAACCGGGATCGGCGCGAAGAAGCGGCAACCGTATTCATCGGCGTCGTGCCACATCACTTCGGCAGAAGTCGAACCGATCTGCGGCAGGTCCACTTGCACCGTATCACCCACGCGAAGCGCGCGCGGGCTGGAAAGCATCATGCCGGAAGTCGAAAGGTTGATGAGCGTAAGCGGGTAGTCCCCGACCGCATCATGCGTGACGAGGCGTACCGAAACGCGGTTAGCGCGACGTTGTTCGTCAAGCTTCGCCATCGCCATGCCCATTGTTTTCAACCCCTGTATCTTAGCGGTTCGTCTCAGGCTTTACTATCGCGTAAACGGTTAACGAGTTGTGGAGGAATCCCTTCCTCCCCTCATTTGTCATTAATTAGGGCGCGCGGGAGGCGAAGTTCGACGAGAAGCCCGCCCAGATCCTCGCTTTCGCCCAAGGCAACGGTACCTCCGTAAATCTCGACGACATCGCGAACGATGGCAAGGCCAAGGCCCGTTCCGGGCTTTCCGGTATCGAGTCGCGCGCCGCGATCGAAGATGCGCTGGCGATCCGCCTCGGGGATGCCGCGTCCGTCGTCCTCGATCCAGACGACGCACGAGCGGGCATTGTCGGGTTCGGCATCGACCGTCACGAAGACACTGCCGCCGCCGTACTTGGCCGCGTTCTCGATGCAGTTGCCGAGGATTTCGTCGAGATCCTGCCGCTCGATCGCGACGATCGTTTCACCTTCCGCGCATCCGGCGATGTCGAAGCGGACGTGTTGGTAGAGGCGCGACACCGCGCGCTCGACCGCTTCCGCCGCTTCGCGCACGTCAGCGCGGGCAAGACCGGTGGCACGGCGACCCACCGCGCGGGCACGGGCGAGGTGATGATCGACCTGCCGTCGCATCGTCGCGGCCTCACGCTGGACCAGTTCGTCAAGATCGGGCGCGTGCGCGGCAGCGGCATTGTTGAGGACGGTGAGCGGCGTCTTCAGCGCGTGGGCAAGATTGCCGGCATGGGCACGGGCTTCCTCGGCCTGGCGCTCCGAGTGGGCGAGCAGCGCGTTCAGCTCCTCCACCATCGGCTGGACTTCCAGCGGCAGGGGCTCGGTCACGCGGCTTTCACCCGTTACGCGGATACGCTGGATCGCACGGCGCACACCGCGCAGCGGCGAGAGGCCAAGCCATGTCTGAAGCGCGGCCATCATGATGAGGCCGCCCGCCAGCACGATGAAGCTGTAGAACAGGATCGAGCGGAACCGCGCGATCTGGGCGTTCAGTTCCTCGCGGCTTGCGGCGACAACGAACCACCATGTCGTATCGCTGCCCGGCAGCATGATCGGCCGCTGCATGACGCGCAGCGGTTCACCAGTGAACTGGACGCTGTCGAAGACCATCGGTTCGAGATGGTCGCTGGGGCGTACTTCGAGCGTACGGTCCCACAAGGAGCGCGAGGGGAAATCCTCGTGCCCCTCGCCCGTGATCTGCCAGTAAAGGCCAGAGTTCGGTTCAAGGAAACGCTGATCGCCCAGCGGGCGCGAGAAGAACACCTCGCCATCGGGGCCGATCTCTGCCGAGGCGACCATCGCGGTCAGCATATATTCGAGCTGTTCGTCGAAATTGCGGGTGATGAGGCCCGACAGCGTGCGATCGAGCGCGACGCCGCCGATCAGCAGCAGGAACACGATCCACCCGATCGCGATCAGCATCATGCGCCGCGACAGCGATCCGGTGTGCCCGGCGTTCAAAATACGGTCAGGGCGCACCAATCGGCGAGCGACCTTCAGGCGATACTTGCCCACGCCCGAGCCGCCGGGCTCAGCCCCAGCCGAAGGCGGCGTACCAACGCCACCCCCGCCTGTCGGGCGATCAGCCGCGGGGCTGGTCGGCGGGATCGTCGAGGCTGTATCCGAGGCCACGTATCGTCGTAATCACGTCGGCACCCAGCTTCTTGCGGATGCGGGTGACGAACACCTCGATGGTGTTCGAATCGCGATCAAAGTCCTGGTCGTAGATATGTTCGATCAGTTCGGTGCGGCTGACGACCTTGCCCTTGTGGTGCATCAGGTAGCTCAGCAGCTTGTATTCCTGCGCGGTCAGCTTGACCGGTTCGCCCTTCAGGGTAACTCGGCCCGAACGCGTGTCCAGCCGCACGTCGCCCGCGGTCAGTTCGCTGCTGGCGTTGCCGGTCGCACGGCGGATCAGCGCGCGCAGGCGGGCGATCAGTTCCTCGGTCTGGAAAGGCTTTGCCAGATAGTCGTCGGCCCCTGCGTCAAGGCCCGCGACCTTGTCCGACCAGCTGTCGCGCGCGGTCAGGACCAGCACGGGGAAATTCCGCCCCTCGCGCCGCCACATGCCCAGCACGGTCAGGCCATCGATCTCGGGCAGGCCGAGGTCAAGCACGACGGCGTCATACTCTTCGGTCGAACCCATAAAGTGACCGTCCTCGCCATCGACGGACAGGTCGACGGCATAGCCGTTCTGCTCCAGCGTGGTCTTGAGCTGGTTGCCGAGGGTGGGTTCGTCTTCGACGATCAGGATACGCATGTGCTCTCCACATCAACGGGCATTGTGCCCGGCTTGTTCATGTAGATGAACAGATGGGAGCAAGAAAAGGTCCGCGCAAGATGAACGGATTGCGATTCCGGCGGGCAAAAGGAAAGGCGCGCGCCCAAGCGGCCCCTCACTTCATGACGTTGATGATACGGCCCGTCCGCGCATCCACGTCGACGAAGACGACGCGGCCGTTCTTGATGAACTTCAGGCGGTAGGTATTGGCCACGAATTCATCCATGCCGAGATAGTCCATGCCGCGCATCTGCGGCAGGACCCGGTTTTCGATCTGGCGAAGGGTCTGGACGTTACCCGCCCGCAGCTCGCGGCGCGCCTCGCCCTGCCCGTCCCGGCGGCCCTGCGCCGACGCGGGGGCCACCATGGCAAGACATGAAAGCGAGGCCAGCGACAGGCCGACAAGGCGCATGAGACGGTTCATCCTGGGCACTGTGCCTATCCCCATGGCATTGAACAAGGCGTGAATGTGGCGTTCGCGAACCGGAAAGCAGGGAAGTGTTGCCGCTTGGCGACAGTCACTTAACCAGCTCGAATTTCGCGATCAGGGTCACCTGCGTGGCAACACGGCCCGGTCGGGTCGGCGTTACTGCTGCAGGCGGCGGCGGAGCGGATGCCTGAGCAGTGATGGCCCTGTCATACATCGGCTGCGAATAGCCCAGCGACTCTTCAACCGCGAGCAATCGGGCATCGGAATATCCCGCCATCCGGGCATAGTCGCGGGCCTGCGCGAAAGCTGCCTCGAACGCGGCCTTGCGGGCCTGTGCCTTGGGCGCGGTATCGTCGACGATACCCCAGGCCGGACCGTTGAGGTTCGTCGCGCCAGCCGCCACCAGCGAATCCAGCACCGGTCCCACGCGCTCCAGATCGCGCAGCTCGATGCTTACCGTATTGGTCGCGTCATAACCGATGAACTGCGGCGGCTGATTGTTGCGGTAATTGTACTGCGGGTTGAGCGTGATGCCGCTGGTCTGCACCCGATCATCCGGCACGCCCAGATCCTTCAGCCGCTTGAGCACTGCATCCATTTCCCTCGCGTTAGCCTGCATCGCGGCAACCGCGGTCTGGGCGCGGGAGGTAACACCGGCGCTCACCATCGCCTTGTCCGGATCGCCCAGAACCTGCTGGCTCACCTGCAGTTCAACGACCGGACCGGTTACCGCGATGTCGACGTTGGCGGCCAAGGCAGGCGTTGCGGCAGTGGCGACGGCGGCCAGTGCGACGGACGGCATGGTGATTATTTCGCGCATGGGGTTCTCCTCTAAATCCCTTCCCATCTCAACCCGCCCCGAATGCGGCTTGTTCCCTGAACCATCGCTTGCGGCCTCGTTCACACACAGCTAGTCGCCGCGCGACATGGCACAACCTCCGATCCTTTCATGGGAAGGCCTCGGCCTGCAGCAGGGTGGCGGCTGGCTGTTCGGCGGCCCCGACAGCCCCACCGCGTCCGGCGGCCTCGACCTCCACATCGCCCCGCGCGACCGGCTGGCGCTTATCGGCCGCAACGGCGCGGGCAAGACGACGCTGCTGAAGCTGATCGGTAACGAGATCGAAGCCGACCGCGGCAAGCGTTCGATCCAGCCCGGCGTCAAGGTCGTGATGCTGGAGCAGGAGCCCGACGTCGCGAAATACGAAACGCTGATGGACTACGCGCTGGCGGGCAAGGACGCCCCGGCGCAGTACGAGGTGGAATCGATCGCCGGACAGCTCGGCATCGACATGACCCGCAACGCGAAAAGCGCCAGCGGCGGTGAACGCCGCCGCGCCGCGATTGCGCGGGCGCTGGCGATGGAGCCGGACCTGCTCCTGCTGGACGAGCCGACCAACCACCTAGACCTCGGCGCGATCGACTGGCTGGAATCCTGGCTCAACCGCTTCAACGGCGCTTTCGTGGTCATCAGCCACGACCGTACTTTCCTCACCCGCCTGACCAACGCGACGCTCTGGCTCGACCGCGGCAACTTGCGCCGCCGGGAAATCGGTTTCGGCGGGTACGAGGCATGGGAAGAGCAGGTCTATGCCGAGGAAGCGCGCGCGGCCGAAAAGCTCGACGCAAAACTGAAGCTGGAAAACCACTGGCTGCAACGCGGCGTCACCGCGCGGCGCAAGCGCAACATGGGGCGGCTCGAAAAGCTCCACGAAATGCGCGCCCAGCGTGCCGCGATGATGAGCCCGCAGGGTGCTGCGAAGATGGCGGTCGTCGCCGACGACACCAAGACCAAGTCGGTCATCACGGCAGAGCACGTCACCAAGACTTACGGTGACCGCACGATCATCAAGGACTTCAACCTTCGCATCCAGCGGCAGGACCGCATCGGCATCGTCGGGGCCAATGGCGCGGGGAAAACCACGCTGCTAAAGATGCTGACCGGCGAGCTGGAGCCCGACAGCGGCACCGTCACCCTCGCCAAGACGCTGAACGGCGTAATGATCGACCAGCAGCGCAGCCTCTTGAGCGACGAAAAGCGGATGCGCGACATCCTGGCCGAAGGCGGCGACTGGGTCGACGTTCGCGGGGTTCGCAAGCACGTTCAGGCTTACCTCAAGGACTTCCTGTTCGACCCATCGCTGGTCGATGCGCGGGTCGGCACCCTGTCGGGCGGCGAACGCTCGCGGCTTCTGCTCGCCCGCGAATTCGCGCGCACCTCGAACCTCCTGGTGCTGGACGAGCCGACCAACGATCTCGACCTCGAAACGCTCGACATGCTGCAGGAGGTCATCGCCGACTATGACGGCACCGTCCTAATCGTCAGCCACGACCGCGACTTCCTCGACCGGACGGTGACGATCACGCTGGGCCTTGATGGCAGCGGCACGGTCGACGTGATCGCGGGCGGCTATGCCGACTGGGAAGCGAAGCGCAAGAAGCCGGCGGGCTCTGCAAAAGAAGCGAAGAAGGCAGCTGCTCCGACACCCCCTCCCCCGCCGCAGAAGAAGACGAAGCTGTCGTACAAGGACCAGCGCGACTACGACCTGCTGCCCGGCAGGATCGAGGAACTGGAGGCCGCGATCATCGCCGACGAGGAAGCGCTGGCCGATCCCAACCTCTACGCCAGCGACCCCGCGAAGTTCGCAAAGCTGAGCAAGGCGCTGGAAGACAAACGCGCCGAAAAGGACGCCGCAGAAGAACGCTGGCTGGCGCTGGCCGAAGAGGTCGAGGCGCTGGAGGGCTGACCTGCCGCCCTGATTGCAGTGGGTGACAAAGGTGACACCCTGTCACCCACTGCAAATCGCACGAAACCCGCAGAATTGCTCGCCTGACCGCCCATGCGGTCAGGGTGACAGGTTGTGCGCAGACATCACGATGGCAAAGAACGGCGCGCATCATGACGGGCGCGGCGCGTGTAGGAAAATGGTTTCGCGGGCGGCTTTTGCGCTTGAAATGACGCCGCGACGACCGATATAGTTACCATGATAACAAAAGGACTTTCCATGACCGAACGGCTGAACGTCATCGCCCGCATCAAGCCGCACGCCCGCCATCTCGACGACGCGCGGGCCGCCATCTGCGACATCATCGACCGCACCCGCGCCGAACCGGGCTGCATCGAGTTCCGGTTGAGCGAGGACGCAGGCGACGGCGCGCTCTATCTCTACGAGGAATGGCGCGACGAAGCGGCGCTGGCCGCCCATCACGAACAGGATTATACCCGCGCCGTCTTCACCGCTTACGAGGACTGGCTGGCCGAAGAACCGCAGATCCGGCACCTGACGCCGGTCGGTTGAGGCGCGCATGTTCTTTCTGAAAGACCTGCCCAGCCGGCGCATGGTGACAGGCTATGCCGACCGGTTCGAAGGCGTGGACCCAGCCAAGGTTTCCGATGCGCTTGCCCTGATGCGCGCCGCGAGCGTGCTGATCCGCGACCTTGAATCCTATTTCGCCGCACACGGCCTGTCGCAGCTGCGTTTCCTGACCCTGATCGTGATCGACCGCGAACCGGAACGCACATCGCTCTCCGTCCACGAGATCGCCGACCGGCTCGACGTCTCCCGCCCCGTCCTGACCCGCACGCTGCAAACGCTGCACAAGGCGGGCCTCGTCACGATGAACGCGAATGAGGACGATGCGCGGTCGAAGGAAGTGTCGCTGACGAAAGCGGGTAGCGACAGGCTCGAGCAAGTCCTGCCGGGTTATTTCGCAATCCTTGATCGGGCGATGTCGGGAGATGGCAATGATTTGAACTAACGGACAGCGCGTCATTGATGTGCGTAAGAATAGACCTCGTCTTGCGCGTAATCGTCCGCACCCTATTCCTCACCACATGAACTTAAAATCGCTACTTCTCACAGGCTTATTTGCTCCTGCCATGGTAGCCCTGACCGGTTGCGGCGAGAGTGGAGACAAGCCTGCCACTCCGCCTGTTTCGGTTCCGAACCCGACGCCAACGCCAACGCCTACCCCGACACCCACACCCACCAGTGCCGGCTTCGCGAAACTACAGGCGGCGCTGGCCGAAGGGCGTGCACTGACCGTCGATGAAAGCGCTGGAGTTACCGCGACAACGCAATCAGCCTCTTCGTCATTCACGTCTCCGGAAGTCATTGCTTTCGACGACGAACGAATTCGATGGCTTGGCGGAAAATGGGTCCGAGGGGAAAACTATCCTCTCAACTGGGCCCGCGTGGGCCAATCGACCACGTATCGAGACCCATCCGAGCTTAACGGTGGCGGAGTGCCGCGCTACCGCCTTGGCCAGAACAACGGGGTTCAATTCAGCCTTCCCGCCAATCAGAATGATTTCGAAGCAGTCTTGCTCGACTCCGGCTCTCCGCAGAACATCAATCTGATCGTCGATGGCTTTGCGACAAGTTCATCGGGTTACAGTGGAGAGCAAACCTTCAACGGCAGCTTTAAATACACCCGTTTCAGTCTGCCACCTTCCACAGAGGCGCGGACCGTGACAGTGAATTTCGGCTTTCGCCCATTCCTGGGGCTGAGACTTCCCTCCGGCGGCACAATCGATGCTCCGCCCGCCGCCAATGTAAGCGTGGTATTTATTGGCGACAGCATCACTGAAGGGGCTGTCTCGACCATGGCGGACAAGGCTTGGCCGATGCAGACTGCCTATCGGCTAGGCATATCCGATCCCATCGTTTCCGGCGTCGGCGGTTCCGGCTACCTCAAACGAAACCCCTCCGATACTGGCTTTAATTTCCGCGACCGGATCGACGACGTTTTGACGGCCGTAGAAGGCGGCCCTCCGGATGCGGTGATCGTCGCCGGTGGCATCAATGATTGTTCGGTCGCTCCAGGTGGGCCGTACTCGGCAAGCGAGGTTGGAAGCGGAGCCTTGATCTACTTTCAGGAATTGCGCTCGGGCGCTCCTGACATGCCGATATTCGTGCTAGGGCCTTTCACCGACTACAATAATCCAAATTATTCGCAGACTCTCGCCAACTGCCGGGATGCGATCTTTGATGCAGCCGCCCAAGTGTCAGACACTTACACGATCGATGTGTCGGACTGGGTAAACACCAGCAATCGTGACGTGGTCTTTGACGGCAATAACAACGGGCCGCACCCGGTGAATGCGGGCCATGCAATTTATGGCGAACGGGCTGCCGAGGCCATTGTCAGGATACTCAACGACCGCATGTGATTGCGGGGCGACTTGCCCCTCAAACCCCCAGCCGCGCCTTCTCAGCCGCGATCCACTGGTCGATGCGTTTGTCGAGCAGGGCCAGCGGCATGTCGCCGTCGAGCAGGAGCGTGTGGAAGCGCTTGATGTCGAAGCTTTCGCCCAGCGCCATGCGCGCGCGTTCGCGGCCTGACAGCCAGGCGTTCTGGCCGATCTTGTAGCTGCACGCCTGCCCCGGCATCGTGATGTAGCGTTCGATCTCGTTGCGGGTCTGGTTGTCGGGATAGCCGACGGTCGATCCGAAATAGTCGATCGCCTTCTCGCGGCTCCACCGCTTGGAATGAAGGCCCGTATCGGTCACCAGCCGCGCCGCGCGGTAGAGCCATGACTGCAGCGCGCCTGCGCGTTCCAGCCCGTCGTACATGCCCAGTTCGTCGGCAAGGATCTCGCTGTAAAGCGCCCAGCCTTCGGAATAGGCCCCGATATACTGGTTGCGCAGCAGGAGGTGCAGGTCGTCGTTTCCGGTCAGCAGGCCGGTCTGCAGATGGTGTCCGGGCAGCCCTTCGTGGAAGATGATCGCGGGCAGCGTGTAACGCGGCCAGTCGTTCATGTCGTAGAGGTTGAGGAAGAACGTGCCCGGACGCGTCCCGTCGGGCGAAGGCGACTGGTAATAGGCGGTCGACGCGCCGACCTCGATCGCCACCGGCACGCGCTGCACTTCCAGCGCCTGCGGCGGAAGCTGCGCAAAGGCGGGGCTGACCTGCTGCCAGCTTTTCTCGACCCGACCGGCCAACCAATCGATGATCTCCACGCGTCCTTCGGCGCTGTCCGCGAACAGCTGGTCGGGCCGCTTGTTGAGCGCCATCAGCCGCTCACCCACCGTGCCGCCGGTCATGCCAGCCGCGGATAGTTCAGTGTCGAGCTGGGCGAGAAGGTCGGCGACCTGTTCAAGCCCGATCTCGTGGATCTCGTCCGCGCCGAGGTTCGTTGTCGTGTAATAGGCCAGCGCATCGGCATAGAGCGCATCGCCATCGGGCACGCGCCACACCCCGTCGCCTTCGCGGGTGCGCGGCAGCAGGTTGTCAACCAGCGCCTTCTGACGCGACAGTGCGGGATAGACCGCGCCTTCGAGGATTTGCGCCGCCCGCGCGGCCCAGTCGCCCGCGATACCCTTGTCCGCTGCGCGCTTGGCCAGCGATTGCACCATCAGCGCATCGGCGGGCTTGGTCGCCAACATCTCGCCCAGCGAATTCGACACGTGTGTCAGCGACCAGTCGGGCGCGGCGAACCCGCGTGCGGCCTCGCTGCGCTGAAGCTCGGTCTCGTTGTCGAGCGCGTAGGCAAAGCTGTCGAGGCGGGCGAGATAGGCCTCCGCATCCCCGGCGGTTTCGACCGGATGCACGGTGTCGAGGAAGTCGGGGACCGAACCGTAGAGCCCGTCCTGCTGCGAAAGGACATAGGGCGTGCCGAGGTGCGACAGCCCGTGATCGCGCGCCTTCAGCCGGGAATCGAGCGTGAATGAGACGATGCCGGCGTGGACTTGCGTGAGGTCGGAAAGCGCGGACGTATCGACCTTCGCCAGTTCGCCCTTCATCCGCTCGGCATGTTTCCACGCCGCGACACGGCCCGCCATGCCCCCGCTCGCCAATTGCGAACGCGCCCAGGCATAGGGGCCGGTGTCCAGGCCCATGTAGGTCAGTTCCGAGGGATCGAGACGGAAGTCGCCCCACAAGATCCGGTCCATCACCTGATCAAGCTGACCCGCCCCACCTGCGTCCGTGGCGGCGATCGCCCGCCCGCCGGTGGAGGCGAGAAACGCTGCCGCCGCCCCGGTCCCGAGAAACTGCCTGCGATCCATGGCGCGTCCCTTATGCTCCGCGTTCGCGGGCGATGAAGGCGTCGACCCGCTTTTCCAGCAGGTTCAGCGGCATCACGCCTTCGAGCAGGATGTCGTGGAACCGGCCCAGCACGAACTTGTCGCCAAGCTCGCGCTCTGCCTTGGCGCGCAGGTCCATCCACTTGTTCTGGCCGATCTTGTAGCTGCAGGCCTGACCGATCATCACGCAATACCGCTGCGTTTCGCCCAGCGAACGATCGTACGTCAGGCCGATCGTGTTCTGGAAATAGTCGGTCGCCTTCGCAATATCCCAGCGCTTGTAATGCAGGCCCGTGTCGGTCACGAGCCGCGTCGCGCGGTAGAGCCACGATTGCAGGCGGCCGATCTGTTCAAGGCCGGAATAACCGCCCAGTTCATTCGCCACCTGCTCTGCATAGAGCGCCCAGCCTTCGCCATAGGCGGAGATGAAATAGCCCTTCAGAAGCAGCGGCAGGTCTTCGGCCTGCTGCATGAGGCTGCCGTGCAGGTGATGGCCCGGTACGCCCTCATGATAAGTCAGCGCGGGCAGGAAGAACTTGGGCCAGTTCGCCGTGTCCTTGAGATTGATCCAGTAGATGCCGGGGCGCGACCCATCGAGCGAGGGGCGGTGGTAGTAACCGCCCGATGCGCCGTCCTGGATCGCTTCGGGCACGGCGCGGATCTCCAGCGGCTGGGTCGGGACCGTGTTGAACGCCTGCGGCAGCTTTTCCATCATGGCCGCAGTCTGTTCGTTGAGGCTTTCAAGCAGCTCCGCCTTGCCCGCAGGGGTATTGGCGTAAAGCTGGTCCGGGCGCTTGTAGAGTTCCGCCATGCGCGCACCGACCGGCCCCTTCGTCAGGCCCGCACTTTGCAGCAGGGGTTCCAGCTCGGCATGGATTTCATCGACCTGGCGCAGGCCGATCTGGTGGATTTCCTCGGGCGACAGGTCGGTCGTGGTGTAAAGCTTCAGCGCGTCGGCATAGATTTCCTCACCACGCGGCAGGCGCCACGCACCGTCGCCTGCGGGCGTATCGGCCTTCAACGCGCGCATCGCCTCTGACTGGCGGGCAAGCGCCGGATAGACCGCGTCCTCGAGGATTTTCGTTGCGCGTGCAGCCCAATCGCCCTCGATCCCCTTTTCGGCCGCACGCGTGGCGAGCGAGGAGACCATGCCGCTTTCCGCTGCCGCGGGCGCCATAAGCGCGTCGATCTGCTTTGCGGTCATTTCCAGCGACCACACGGGCGGCAGGTAGCCGCGCGCGCCTTGCGCCTTCTGGTATTCGGTCTCTGCATCCAGTTCGCCTGCGAAAGCGTCCAGACGATCCAGATAAGCCTCGGCATCGTCGGTCGTTTCCACCGGATGCTTGGTATCCAGCATGACGGGGATGGACACATAGGCCCCGCTGCGGTGTTCCACGACGAAGGGATTGCCGACATTGGGCAGATCGTATTTCGTTGCCAGAAGGCGCTTTTCCATCATGTCGATGGCGATGGCGCGCTGGGTCTGCTTCGCCTCGCTCAGCCCGCTTTCAGGAACACGCTTGAGGCTTTCAAGCACGTTTGCCGACAGCGCCATGCGTGCCTTGGTGCCGCCTTCGCCGTAATTGTCGATCGCGTGCCGCGCCCATGCGAAGCGACCATCGTCGAGCCCTGCACTCGTCAGCGATTCCGGGCTCAATTGCTTATCGCCCCAGAACGCCGCGTCGAGGACGGTATCGAGCTGCGAAGAGGCATCGGCCTGCGCAAGCGCGGTGCGCGGCGCGGCGGCGGCGATGGAGGCTATCGAGGCGGAGGCGATGAACTGGCGACGATGCATAGAACGGTGTTTCCCGGGATTGCTTTGGTTGCAGGGGAAACCATGTGCCAGCTAGGGCGGGCGTGCTCAAGCAAAAGCGCCCGCCCTTTCGAACTCAACCCATCCGATAGTAATCCGCCACCCTGTCGAGCGCGAGGCCCAGCACCAGTTTGCCGCTGCGTGCGGGCCATGACAGCGCCTTTTCCGCGTCCGGCAGGCTCTCGCCGGCGCAAGCCACGCGCCAAAGGATGTCGGACAGGCCCGGTCCTGCTTGCGCCGTCGCCTCGTCAAAGCGGCGCTTGGCTGCAAGTTGGCGTTCGGACGGTGTAAGGTCCGCATCACGCTTGCCGCCGTCGACGCGCACCGGGTTCCAGCTCATCGTGATAGAGGGGGCAAGCTGCGCGCGTTCCCAGTCGGCGCGCAGGCGTTCGCCCGCATCGTACTGTCGTTCGGACAGATGCCCGCGCGCGTGGAGCCAGCTGAGCGGGCTTTCGCGCAAGTTGACCGTGACGCTGCGTCCGCGTTTCGGCGCGCCGCCCTTGTACTTGGCCGATGTGCGGCGCGGACCTTCGCTGGTGAGTTCGCGGGTGACGTAGTGGGCGCTCTCGGGCTGGCTCATCCGGTGATTCTCCCTTCTGGACAAGATGAACCGCCCTCTTGCGCAGCGGTTCATTGTGTAGGAAAATAACACCAGATAGGTTATTTACTTTCGGAGCCTGCCCCGATGATCAACCGCATCCGCGCCATCCGTAAAGACAAGGGTATGACCCTGTCCGACCTCGCCCTCGCCTGTTCGCCGCCGACCACGCCGCAAACGATCGGACGGCTCGAAACCGGCACGCGCACGTTGTCGATCGACTGGCTGAACCGCATCGCCGGTGCACTGGGCGTCGATCCCGAAGCGCTGTTGACCAGCGAGGCAAAGGCCGCACCAATGGTTGTCGCGCGATTGGGTGCGGAAGGCCCTGAGGCGCTGACCCGCCCGCGCGAAGCGGTACCGCCGCAAGTCCTGTTGGGCGATGCGCCGATGGGCGTTCTGGAAATCGAAGTCGCGCAGGGTGAATACCGGCCCGGAGACCGGCTATGGCTGCGCGAATTGAAGCCGGAGGAAACGGCGCAGGCCATCAACCGCGACGTCCTGGTCCCCCGTCCGGGCGGGCGGTTCGTGTTCGGCCGGCTGATCGACCGCGACGCGAACTTCGTGGCGATCCTGCCGCCGGGTGCCGGGCAACGCCAGGCCGTGGTCAAGGACCCGGCCTGGGTCGCACTCGGCGTTATGCTGGTACGAATGCTTTAGGCGGTTTCCGCCTCGACCATCTTGCGCAGCACGGCGATCCGCTGACGGGTCGCGTCATGATTGCGTTCGGGGTGGTCGCGCATTTCGGCAAGCAGGTTCTGCAGCTCGGCGCGGTAGCGATTGTCGTGTGCCATTCTCGGCCTCCTTTCCCATTGGAAGCCGAGATTAGCACAAATGCTCCGATCGCGAAAAACCCCCCTGCCGCAAGGGCAGGGCGGACCGCCCGTCAGATCTCTCCGCGGGCGATCTTTTCCTGCTTGTCGGTGGCGGTTTCACGCGGGACGAAGCTGTCCGAATTGACCTTCAGCCAGATCAGGATCGGCGCGGCCATGTAGATCGACGAATAAGTACCGACGAAGATACCGAACGCGATCGCGGCCGAGAAACCGAACGTCGTTGCCGGGCCCAGGAACATAAGCGCGAGGAGAACCATCAAGGTCGTCATCGAGGTCATGATCGTGCGCGGCAGCGTTTCGTTCACCGACAGGTCGAGCAGTTCCTCAATCGGCATCTTGCGATACTTCTTCAGGTTCTCGCGGACGCGGTCATAAACGACGATCGTGTCGTTCAGCGAATAACCGATGATCGCAAGAATGGCGGCGACGATATTGAGGTCGAACTCAAGCTGCGTCAGCGCGAAGAGGCCAAGCGTCAGCGACACGTCGTGGACCAGCGCGAACAGCGCGCCCACGCCGAACTGCCATTCGAAACGGACCCAGATGTAGATCGCGATCGCGACCATCGCGGCCAACAGCGCGAGCATACCGGTTTCGAACAGCTCGCTCGACACCTTGCCCGACACCGAATCGACGCCATCGATGCGTACGCCGGGGTAGTTCGCTTCCATTTCGCCGACGATGGCGTTGGTCATCTGGTCGGCAAGGTCTTTCACCTGCACCGCGTCTTCGCCTTCTGGCAGACGCATGCGGATCGACACCTCGTTCGGCTGACCGAACCGCTGGATGATCGGCGTGCCGTAGCCCAGCCCCGCGATATCGTCGCGCAGTTCGGCAACGGGTGCCTCCGTGCTTTCGACGAACGTAGCGCGGATCATCTGGCCGCCGACGAAGTCGACGCCGAGGTTGAGGCCGTTGGTCGCGACCGCAGCCCAGCTTGCGGCCATGAGGATCAGCGAGACAATGTAGAACGGCAAGCGCCAGCGAAGGAACTTGATGTTCGTGTTGTCGGGGACGAGTTTCAGGAGTTTCATGCGTCCCTCCTCAGATGTTCAGGTCGCTGGGGCGGTGCTTGCGCAGGTAACCTGCCACCCACATGCGGGTCATCGTCACGGCGGTGAAGACCGAAGTCACGATACCGATGATAAGAACGATGGCGAAGCCGCGGATCGGGCCGGAGCCGAACAGGAACAGCAGCACGCCGGCGATCACGTTGGTGACGTTGGCGTCGATGATCGCGCGCTGTGCCTCGCGGTAACCCACCTCGACCGCCTGTACGACACGGCGTCCGCGCCGCCGTTCCTCGCGGATGCGTTCGTTGATCAGCACGTTGGCGTCGACCGCGGTACCGATGGTGAGAACGAAACCGGCGATACCCGGCAGGGTGAGCGTGGTGCCCAGCGCCGCCATGATACCGAGGATGATCAGCACGTTGAGGAAGATCGCAAGGTTCGCATAAAGGCCGAAGCGGCCATAGCTGGCGAACATGAAGGCCAGCACGGCCGCGCCGCCGATCATGAGCGCGAGAACGCCCTTGCGGATCGAATCGGCACCGAGATCAGGCCCGACGGTACGTTCCTCGACAACCTGCAGGTCGATCGGCAATGCGCCCGAACGCAGCGAGATGGCAAGCGCATTGGCGCTGTCCACCGAGAACCCGCCCGAGATCTGGGCCGAGCCGCCCAGGATCGGTTCGTTGATGTTCGGCGCGGAAAGCACTTCGCCGTCGAGGATGATGGCAAAGGGCTTGCCGACGTTGGCGGTCGTCAGCGCGGCGAACTTGCGGCCGCCTTCCTGGTTGAAGGTGATGTTGACGACGGGCGTGCCGTTCTGATCGTAGCCCTGCTGCGCATTGGTCAGCTGGTCACCCTGAATCCCGCCAAGGCGGCGAACGGCGATCGCGCCCTGCTGGCTGGCGTCGGGCGCGAAAGGCAGGATCTGGCTGCCCGGAGGCACGATGCCCTGCGCGATATCGGTCGGTAGCGCGGTCTGGTCGACCAGCTTGAATTCAAGCTTCGCGGTCTGACCCAGCAGCGCCTTCAGCGCCTGCGGATCGTCAAGGCCCGGGACCTGAACGACGATGCGGTCATCGCCCTGCCGGATGATGGTGGGTTCACGCGTGCCCAGTTCGTCGATGCGGCGACGCACGACGTCGGTCGCGGTATCCATCGCGTTTTCGACGGCCTGGTTCAGGCCGACATCGGTCGGTTCGAAAATGAAACGCTGGCCGTCGACGACGTTGATCGTCCAGTCGCGCTGGCCGGTCAGGCCCACGCCTTCGGTCATCGGCAGCAGCACTTCGCGGGCCGCATCGACCTGGCTTTCATCCTCCACCATGAACGACAGGCGGCCGTTCGCGGTCGAGATATCGCCGATGGCAATGGCCGGATCGGCATCGCGCAGGGCGCGGCGCACTTCCTCTTCCATCGCCTCGATACGAAGCGAGCGGACTTGCCCGGTGTCGGCTTCCAGCAGGATGTGGCTGCCGCCGGCAAGGTCGAGGCCGAGGTTGATTTCAGGGTCGGGAAGCTGGGACGGCCAGCGTTCACCGGCCAGCATCGTCAGCGACGGCAGGGCCATGAACACGCCGACGAGCGTGAGACCCCACAGCCAGATGCGTTTCCAGCGTGGAAAATCGAGCATTCGCGTTAACTCAGTCGTTCGCCGGTGCCGAGCTGCCCGGCGGGATCACGTCGCCGATGGTCGAACGCACGGCCTTCACCTTGACGTTCTGGCCAAGGTCGATGTCGACGTAGTGTTCGTCCAGCTTGACGATCTTGCCGACCAGACCACCTGCGGTGACGACCTTGTCGCCCTTTTGCAGGCCGGCGATCTTCGCCTGGTGCTGCTTGTGCCGCTTCATCTGCGGGCGGAACACGAGGAACCAGAAGATGACGCCCATCGCGAGAAGCGGCAGGATCTGCACCCATCCGGGAGGGCCCCCGGCAGGGGCGGCGGCGGCGAGTACGAGCATGGAGCTGGACATGAATGGCCTTCGTCTTGTTGTGACGGCTTGAATAGGGTCGATCGGCCGCCAGACAAGAGCAAAGGTTCAAGGGCGACCGGTCAAGCCCGCGCGCCTAGCAGCATTGCCAGAAGGTGGCAATGGAATGGGGCAGCATTGCCATAGTGTGGCAATGGAGGGTCGCGGGCTGCACACGGCGATGCCGCAAGGCCGACAGGCCTGCGGTGCCTTGATCTATCGATGTCCTGAAAAGACTGGTCGGGACGAGAGGATTCGAACCTCCGACCCCCACACCCCCAGTGTGATGCGCTACCAGGCTGCGCTACGTCCCGACCGGAGCGCGCCCTATAGGCCCGCACTTTTGGCGATGCAACCCGTTGTTGCGCCCTAATTCGGACGCTTTCGGCCTTTGGTGACCGTTCGCCTCGTCCCTTCGGTCGAACTTGGCGCAAAATGATGCAGATCCATGGTTAACGCCGGCGCCCGAAAGGATTCGGCAAGACCTTTGGCGTATCGCGGGTGGAGCGGTCGCTCGCTCACACGGAGTCGCTCTCGTGAAAGGCATAGTCTTCAACCTGCTTGAAGAAGTGGTCACCTCCGACCACGGTGCCGACACGTGGATCGCCCTGATCGAGGCGACCGAGGTTTCGGGCATCTATACCTCCGTCGGATCCTATCCTGACGAAGAACTGTTCACGCTGGTCATGGCCGCCGCCAATGGCCTCAACATCTCGGTCGACGAAACGCTGCGCCTGTTCGGGCGCAAGGCCATGCCGCTTCTGGCAGAGCGTTATCCGGTCTTCTTCCAGGATCACACGTCGGCGCGCAGCCTCATCCTGTCGGTGAACGACATCATTCACCCCGAGGTGCGCAAGCTCTATTCGGGCGCAGGCTGCCCGCATTTCCACTTCCAGCACGGCGCGGACGGGCGGTTGATGGTCGGCTACCAGTCCCCGCGCAAGCTGTGCCAGTTGGCCCACGGTTTCGTCCACGGCACGGCCGACCACTTTGGCGAAGCGGTCCGCATCGAACACGAGATGTGCATGAACCAAGGCGATCCCGTCTGCCGCATGGGGATCGAGTGGATGTCATGAACGCCGGAGAGCCATCTGGCGTGTTCGGAGAAGCGACCGATACCGAGGCTCGCATCGCGCGGCTGGAACGGCAGGTGCTTCGCGAACGCATGGCGCGGATCGAGGCCGAATCGATTGCCGAAAAGGGCCTGCGCGACCTCTTCGAATCGACCCAGCGCATCAGCCTGCTCCAGAAGATCACCGACATCGCCAACAGCTCGAACGAGGTGAACGCCTCAATCAGGGCCGCGCTGGAGGAGATCTGCTGCACGCTGGGCTATGATTTCGGCAACGGCTACCTGCTCGACGGCGAAGGACGCATCTGCGCCTGCGACACGTGGTTCGTGCAGGAACCGCAGGATTTCGCGCGGCTGGTCGCGGTATCGCGCAAGGCCGAATTCGAAGTCGGCAACGGGCTTCCGGGCAAGGTCGTGGCAAAAGGCGACATCGTCTGGACGCGCGAGCTCTATTCGATCACCGGCTGCACCCGCGCCAAGGAAGCCGAGGCCTGCGGCCTTGCCTCTGCCTGCGCATTTCCTGTGCGGGTCGAGAACGAGATCGTCGCGGTGCTGGAATTCTTCACCCGCAAGCCGGTCCACGAGACCAAGGAACTGAGCTGGCTGATGAACCAGATCGGCACCCAGCTTGGCCGCGTGATGGAACGCCAGCGCGCATGGTCGCTGCTGCAGACCGCGCGGCACGATACGCTGACCGGCCTTCCCAACCGCGCGATCCTTGCCGACAGGGCGCACGCGGTCTTCGCGTCGCTTCCGGCGGACAACACTGGCATGGCGATGATCGTGCTGGACCTCAACGGCTTCAAGGCGGTGAACGACCGCCACGGCCACCACGCCGGCGACAAGCTGCTGACGCTGGTCGCCGCGCGGCTGGGGCGGTCCGTGATGAGCTGGCAGGAACATCACCGGCTGGGCGCCAAGACGCTGCTGGCGCGTACCGGCGGTGACGAATTCGTGCTGATGCTGCACGGGCGTTTCGATTCCACCTCGCTCAACACGCTTGCCGAAACGATCCACGATTGCCTCGCCCCGCCGTTTCGCATGGGGAACACCTCGGTCAATGTCGGCGCATCGATCGGCATCGCCACCAGCAACACCGTGCACGAAAGCCACGATCACCTGCTGCGCGACGCCGACCTTGCCATGTACGAAGCCAAGAAGCTGGGCAGCCGCCGCACGATCATGTTCACGCGCGAACTGGGCACATCGGTGCGCCGCGCCCGCCAGCTTGAAGGCGAAGTGCGCGACGCGGTTTCGAAGGGGCAATTCCAGCTCTACTATCAGCCCATCTTCACGCTGGGCCCCAACACGCGCATCTGCGGGTTCGAGGCGCTTTTGCGGTGGAACCACCCGATGCGCGGTCTGATCGGGCCGGACGAGTTCCTGTCGTGTGCCGAGGATATCGGCGCGCTGTCGACCATCGGCGAATGGGTCCTGCAGGAAGCCTGTGCCACGATCGCGCGCATGCCGCCCATGGCCGGCGCGGTGGAATCGCCGTTCATTTCAGTCAACATCGCGCCCGAACAGTTCCTGCTGCCCAACTTCGTCAAACAGGTAAAAAGCGCGGTCAACGGCGCGGGCGTCGCGCCATCACGCCTCAAGATCGAGATTACCGAGAACGTCGCGATCATCGACGCAGCAGCGGCGGCAGAAGTGCTCACCGAAATCCGCCGGTGGGGCGTGAAGGCCAGCCTCGACGATTTCGGGACGGGCTATTCCTCGCTGTCCTACCTGCACCAGATGCCACTCGATTCGCTGAAGATCGACAAGAGCTTCGTCGCATCGCTGCACGAACCGAAGAACGTGAACATCATTCGCGCCATCGTCGACCTTGCCCGCGATCTCGAACTGACGGTTATCGCCGAAGGGATAGAGACGAGCGAGCAGGCGCGCGTCCTTGCCAGCTTTGGTTGCCAGCAGGGCCAGGGCTTCCTGTTCGGCAAACCCCGTCCGCAGTGGAACATCTTCGGCCTGCTGGCCGCCTGATCACCACCCGCCTTGCCACTATGCCGCGCCACTGATCCTGCACTCGTTCAGGAAACAGCCATCTGATAGTTCACACTTTTGCAGCCGAAACGTGCAACACCAGCGCCAAAGTGTGGGGAGGCGCCGGAATGTGAGAGGCGCCAGAATGTGGGGAGATAGGGCCGTGGCAAAAGGTTTCAAACGGGCATTCGCATCGCTGGCGCTAGCCGGAACGGCTTTGATCGCCGCGCCCGCGATTGGCCAGAGCGACCCGACCGGCAAGAGCGAGCAAGGCGACGTTGCCGTCACCATCTACAACAGCGGACAGGCGCTGGTGCAGGACGTGCGCCAGATCGCGATCCCGCAGGGTCGCACCCGAATCGAGTTTCCCGACGTGTCCAGCCGCATCCGGGCGGAAACGCTGTCCTTTGATGCCGCGGGCACGACGATCGTCGAACAGAACTTCGACTATGACCTGCTGACGCCGGGCAAGCTCATGGAAAAGGCGGTGGGCGAGACGATCACGCTCGTCCGCACGAACCCCGCCACAGGCGCCGAAACGCGCGAGCGGGCGAAGGTCCTGTCCGTCGCGGGCGGGGTCGTGGTGCAGATCGGCAACCGCATCGAAGTGCTGCGCGATGACGGCCTGCCGGTGCGCGCGGTCTTCGACAAGGTACCCGACAACTTGCGCGCGCGCCCCACGCTTTCGGTGACGGTCGATTCCGCGCGCGGCGGCACGCGGCCCGTATCGCTGCGTTATCTGACGCCGGGGCTCGGCTGGTCCGCCGACTATGTCGCGCTTTACGACGAGGTGAAGGGCACGGTCGACATGCAGGGCTGGGTCACGCTGACCAACCAGACCGGCACCACGTTCGAGGCGGCAAAGACCATGCTGGTCGCGGGCAACGTCCAGACGCAGAACAACAACCGCTATGGCCGCCCTTCCCCGCCGCCCCCGCCGCCCCCGCCGCGGGGCAGCATCGATTCCATGGGCACCGAGAGCCCGGACCGCGAGCGGCTGGGCGATTTCTATCTCTACCCGCTGGATGAACGCACGACGATCGCCAATGCGCAGACGAAGCAGGTCAGCTTCCTAGACGTGACCGCCGTTCCCGCGTCCAAGGTCTATACCCGCACCATCGGCTGGCTGCAGAGCGACAACGAACCGCAGAAGGCCGCGAGCGAGATCGCTTTCTCTTCCTCGCGAAATGGCGGGCTGGGCGATGCGCTTCCCGCTGGCACGGTGCGTTTCTACCAGCGCGATGCGCGCGGCACGCCGCAGTTCATCGGCGAGAATTCAGTCGGACACACCCCGATGGGCAGCCGCCTCTCGCTCAGCACCGGCGAGGCTTTCGACGTGTCGGTCGAGGCGACCGTCATGGCGCGCACCAAGATCGCGTCTGAGGAATATGAAAGATCGGCCCGTTACCGCGTGATCGAGGACGGGCGCGTCCGGCAGGTCCAGATCGACCGGGCCAAGGACTTCTACCGCACGACGATGCGTTACCGCGTCACCAATGCGCGGCCCGTGCCAGTCAATGTCGAAGTGACGCAGGCAGGGCTCGACCGCGGATACTGGAGCAACGACTTCCGCGTTGTGTCTGAAAACCTGAAGGGCGAGCAGATCAATCTCGACCGCCGCAAGTGGACCGTGCCGGTGCCCGCGAACGGCGACTATGAACTGACCGTCGTCTACGAAACCCGCTATTGAGGGGCGGCCCCGTGCGGCACCTTCCCCTGATCCTTGCGGTAAGCGCGCTGGCCCTGCCCGCGCAGGCAGAGACGCGCACGGTAGTCGAGGCGTCGGCGCCCGAAAGCCTTTCCGTCACCGTCTATCGAGATCCCGACCGCGACCGGCCCATGCGGCTCAACTGGCTGAACGGCTTTGCGCTCATTTCCGAAACGCGCACCGTCACCCTGCCGCCGGGTGAGAGCCGCATCCGCTTCGATGGCGTCGCCGAAAGCATGGTCGCGGTCAGCGCCATCGTCACCGGCCTTCCCGGCGGGACGATAGAGAAGAACCGCAACGCCGACATCCTCTCGCCCGCATCACTCGTGAACGGGGCGCTGGGCAACCGCGTCACGATCACGCGCACAAATCCCGCGACCGGCGCGGAGACCAGCGAGCGCGCCATCGTGCGGACGCGGGCCGACGGCGGGCTCGTCCTGCAAACGGACGAAGGTTACGAAGCGGTGCGATGCGCCGGCATTCCCGAGCGGCTGACTTTCGACGAAGTGCCCGAAGGCCTGTCGCCCAACCCCGTCTATAGCGTCGACACCCGCAGCGAGAGCGGCGGGACTTATACCGTCACGCTGACCTACCTCGCCTCGGGCTTTGACTGGAGCGCGCATTACGTCGCGACTTTCGCAAAGGCGGGGCAGGAGCGGGAACGCCGCCTGAACCTCACCGCCTGGCTGACGCTGGCGAACGGCAACGGGCAGAGCTTTCCCGATGCCGAACTGATGGCCGTGGCGGGCAAGCTGGAGATCAGGAGCGACTACCGCGATCTGGGCACCCCGCCGCGCGGAGAGCCGCTGCGCCTGACCTGTTACCGGATCGGCAGCACGGCAACGGGGACGAACTATCCGCCGCCCCCGCCACCGCCGCCTCCCCCGCCCGCAGTGATGAGCGATGCCATCGTCGTGACGGGCAATCGCGTCATGGCGCAGGAAATGGCTTTCGCGCCTACCGCCGTGATGAAGGCGACCGAGGAGGCCTTGGGCGACCTCAAGCTCTACCGCGTGCCCGAGCCTGTCACCGTCGCCGCCAATGCGCAGAAGCAGGTCGCTTTCCTGACGCTGGACGCGGTCGAGGGAAAGCTCGTCCACCGTGCCACCTGCCTGCCGCATATGCCGGGTAACGAGATGCTCGCCGATGTCGTGCTGCGCAGTACGAACGAAGACAGGTTCGGGCTTGGCCGCGCGCTTCCCGCAGGCGGGATCACCGTTTTCGAGCCGAGCGGCTATGGCCCGCTTCTGATCGCGGAAGACAAGATGGAAGACCGCGCCGTGGGGCAGGAAGTCGAGATCGCCATTGCCCCGTCCTCGCAAGTCAAAGTCTCGTGCGAGGCAGGGCGCGGTTTCGTGCTCGGCGAAACCGACGTGCACGACGGCAAGTGGCATGAACTCGCCGCCAGCATCACGAACGACAGCGCGGAGGCGGCCGAGGCCGAGATCGCCATCGGCAACCCCGCGCAGTGGGAAGTGCGTAAGTCTTCGCGCAAGACGGCAATGCAGAACGGGTTAAAAGTGATCCGCTTGTCGGTCCCGGCAGGCGAGACGCGTAAGCTTAACTGGCAGGTCCGCAATCCGGCGCAAGCGCGGTAGCTATTCGACCGGCAGCGCTGGCGAGGTCTTCACGTTTTCGAGGACAAGGATCGACTTCACGTCGCGCACGCCGGGAATGCGGACCAGCGTCTTCAGCGTGATTTCGGACAAATGCTCCATGTCCCGCGCCGTCACGTGCAGCAGGTAATCCATCTCGCCGGTCACCGCGTGGCACGCGATCACATAGGGGTTGTCCTTAATCTCGCCCTCGAACCGGTCGATGATCTCGTCGCTGTGCGCCTGCAGGTTGATCATGATGTAGGCGTCGAGCGGGAAGCCCAGCTTGCGCGCATCGAGCCGCGGGGAATAGCCGGTGATGACGCCGTCATCCTCCAGCTTTTTCAGCCGCCTGCTTACGGGCGTGGCCGATAGCGACACGCGTTCCGCGATCTGCGCCACGGTCATGCGCGCATCTTCCTGCAGCGCGGCGATGATACGGCGGTCAAATCTGTCGAGGGGCATGAAATCACTCACTTTAGGGTATTCGACGCGATAAATCGGCGCGTCACCGCGTTACCTTGCATGGATTAGCACACAAATCGCCACCTGTTGATGGTATTGTGCACGTAATGGAGAAGCCTGGAACAGCAAAAAGCGAGAGTGAACTGCGCGGCGATTATTCGCAGGCCGGGCGCGACTATACCGTTGCGCAGGACTGGGATGCCTATTCGCCCGAAGAGCACGACCGCTGGCGCCGCCTTTACGAGCGGCAGAGCAAGCTCGCCGAACTTTATGCAGCACCCCAGTTCCTCGACGGGCTGAAGCGGCTGGATTGTTCCTACGGCATCCCGCGCTTCGAATATGCGAACATGGTGCTGAAGGAAGCGACCGGCTGGCAGCTTGTCGCCGTCCCCGGCTTTATCCCGGACGAGATCTTCTTCGACCACCTTGCCGCACGCCGGTTCCCCGTCACCCGCTGGATTCGCGAGGAGCACGAGCTCGACTACCTGGTCGAGCCGGACATCTTTCACGACTTCTTCGGCCACGTGCCGATGCTGCTCGACCCCAGCGTTGCCGACTTCCTCGAAGCCTATGGCAAGGCGGGCCGCCGTGCGATGGAAATGGGCGCGCTCGACATGCTTGCGCGCATTTACTGGTACACGATCGAATTCGGCCTGATCGACAGCAAGAAGGGCCTGAAGGCCTTTGGCGCTGGCATCGTGTCCAGCGCCGGCGAGACCGTCTATTCGGTCACCGATCCCGATGTCCTGCGCCTGCCGTTCGATCCCGAACGCATCATGAAGACCGCGTACCGGATCGACGATTTCCAGACCAACTACTTCGTCCTCGATTCGATGGAGCAGCTTCTGCAGCGGCTCGTCGAACTGGACTTCGGACCCATCTACGAAACCTGGCGCGACAGCGACCCGATTCCGGCAGGCACCCTGCTGGAAGGCGAGGCGGCGTGGCGCGGAAAGCTTGCGGAGAAAGCATCATGACCGACCTTTTCGAAAATCCCATCGGCCTCGACGGGTTCGAATTCGTGGAATTCTCCGCGCCCGAAAAGGGCGTGCTGGAACCGGTGTTCGAAGCCATGGGCTTTACCCGCGTGGCGCGCCACCGTGCGAAGGACGTGGAGCTTTGGCGTCAGGGCGACATCAACCTCGTCACCAATTACGAACCGGGCAGCGCTGCATGGTACTTCAGCCGCGAACATGGCCCCTCGGCCTGCGGCATGGGCTTTCGCGTCAAGGATGCGGCCAAGGCCTATGACGAACTGCTGAAGCGCGGGGCGGAGCCGGTGGAGACCAACACCGGGCCGATGGAACTGCGCATCCCCGCGATCCGCGGCATCGGCAACGCCATCATCTACCTCACCGACCGTTACGACGACGGTGCCAAGAACGGGGGGGGCGGCAGCCTGTCGATCTACGACATCGATTTCGAATACCTGCCCGGCGTTGCCAAGCGTCCCGAAGGCGCAGGGCTCGACCGGATCGATCACCTGACGCACAACGTCTATGGCGGGCGCATGGCCTATTGGGCCGACTATTACGAAACGCTGTTCAACTTCCGCGAAATCCGCTTCTTTGACATCAAGGGCGAATATACCGGCCTTACCAGCAAGGCGCTGACCGCGCCCGACGGCAAAATCCGCATTCCGCTGAACGAGGAAGGCAAGTCCGGCGGCGGCCAGATCGAGGAATTCCTGCGCGCCTACAACGGCGAAGGCATTCAGCACATCGCCTTCATCTGTGACGATCTGCTGGGCACGTGGGACAAGCTGAAAGAGAGCGGCGTGCCCTTCATGACCGCGCCGCCTGCGACTTATTACGAAATGCTGGAAGAACGCATGCCCGGCCATGGCGAACCCGTGGGCGAACTGCAGTCGCGCGGCATCCTGCTGGACGGTACGACCGAAGGGGGCACGCCGCGCCTCCTCCTCCAGATTTTTGCCGAGGCGCAGGTTGGCCCCGTCTTCTTCGAATTCATCCAGCGCCGCGGCGACGAAGGGTTCGGCGAAGGCAACTTCACGGCCCTGTTCGAAAGCATGGAGCGTGACCAGGTGCGCCGCGGGGCGCTCAAGGTCGACGAAAAGGCCTGATTTGCACCTGCCGGGGGCCGCGTGTCCCCGGCTTGCACCGCCTGGCGCTGCATTTTCACTCCAATGTATGGTTTGACCCGCAGGGTGCGGAACCCCTAGGCCTTCGGTCGATTTGTCAAAAAGACACCGAAAGCTGGAGAAGCCGTGCAAGTGCTGGATATCGTCGAGATACTGAAGACCGAACTGCTGGGAATGGGCGAAGGCCTGATCGCCCTGCTGCCCAATCTTGCCATTGCGCTGCTTGTCGTTTTCATCACGTGGATCGTCGCGCGTTTCGCAACGCGCATCGCCGATCGCATCACCGGCAAGACCGCGATGCGCGAAAGCCTGAAGGCCCTGGTCGAAACGCTGGTAAAGCTGACGATCTGGCTTGCCGGCCTGCTCATCGCGCTTACCATCCTGCTTCCCGGCCTGTCGGCGGGCGGCCTGATCGCAGGCCTTGGCGTCGGCACCGTCGCCATCGGTTTCGCCTTTCAGGACATCTTCGAAAACTTCCTCGCCGGCGTGCTCATCATGCTGCGCGACAAGATGCAGATCGGCGATGCGGTCGAAGTTGAAGGCATTCTGGGCAAGGTGGAGCACATTACGCTGCGCGAAACGCATATTCGCCAGTTCACCGGCGAGCTGACGGTCTGCCCCAATTCGATGCTGTTCAAGAACCCGGTCAAGATCCTGACCGAACAGCCGATCCGCCGCTGGGAAGTCATGGTTGGCGTGTCCTACGACACCGATCTCGACCACGCGACCGAAGTGATCAAGAAGTCGCTCGAAGGTCTTGAGGACATACCCGACGACAAGCCGATCGACGTCTATGTCGTCAACTTCGGCGGCAGTTCGGTCGATTTCATGATCCGCTGGTGGTGCGGTTCGATGCCGCGCGACATGTTCGCCATCCGCGATGATATCTTCAAGCGCGTGAAGGCAGGGCTTGAAGCTGCGGACATCGAGATTCCGTTTCCCTACATCACCCATACCTTCAAGGAACCGGTGCCCTTCCTGCCTGCACCCGAAACAAAGCAGGACTGATCGCTGCGGCAGTATTGTTTTCCCGCCCGCCGGTCTATGACGGTGAGCGGGAGAACACGCACATGTACGACATCAACCTGCCCCGCCGCATCCGTATTGGCGGCGGAACACTTTCTGAAACCGGATCGCTGATGCAGGCCGCCGGCCTGTCGAAAGCGCTGATCGTCACCGATGCGTTTCTTGCAGGCAGCGGACTAGTCGAAAAGCTTCAGGACATCCTGAGTAAATCGGGTTGCAGCAGCACGGTTTTTGCCGACACGGTTCCCGATCCGACGGTCGCCGTGGTGGAAGCGGCGCTCGACGTCGTGCGCGCAGGCGATTTCGATTGCGTCATCGGCTTTGGCGGCGGCAGCCCGATCGATACCTCGAAAGCGGTTGCCGCACTGGCGCTGGACCCGCGGCCCATCCCTTCGCTGAAAGTGCCGACGATCACCGATACGCCCGGCCTGCCCGTCATCGCCATTCCGACGACGGCGGGCACGGGTTCGGAGGCGACCCGTTTCACGATCATCACCGACGAAGCGACAGACGAAAAGATGCTCTGCGCAGGGCTGGCTTTCCTGCCGATGCTGGCGGTGATCGACTACGAACTCACGCTGACGAAGCCGCGCCGGTTGACCGCCGACACCGGCATCGATTCCCTGACCCACGCGATCGAGGCCTATGTCTCGAAAAAGGCGAACGCCTTTTCCGATGCCATGGCGATTTCGGCGATGAAGCTGATCGCGCCGAACTTGCGCACGGCCTGCGACGATCCGTCCAACCGCGCGGCGAGAGAGGCGATGATGCTGGGCGCGCACCACGCGGGGCTGGCGTTTTCCAACGCCTCTGTCGCACTGGTCCACGGGATGAGCCGCCCTATCGGTGCCTTCTTCCACGTGCCGCACGGGCTTTCCAACGCGATGCTGCTTCCCGTCGTCACGCGCTATTCGGTACCGGCCGCCACGGCCCGCTATGCCGACTGCGCCCGCGCCATGGGCGTTGCCGCCGACAGTGATGCGGACCAATTGGCAACCGCGCGGCTGGTGGAAGAGCTGGAGCGTTTCAACGCCGATCTCGACGTGCCCGGGCCCGGTGCCTACGGCATCGCGAAAGAGCGTTGGGACGAACTGCTTCCGGTCATGAGCGAACAGGCCATCGCCTCGGGGTCCCCCGCCAACAACCCGATGGCGGCGGATGCGGACGCCATTGTCGAGCTATACCGGCAGGCGTGGTCCTGAGACTGGGAGCTAAGGCGCAATCCAGAGCCTGAGCACATAGGCCACCGCACCCAGCGCCGCGACACTTCCCGCCCAGATCACGACCAGCCAGATCAGGCGCTTCCACAGGGGGCCGGCAGGGTCGTTTTCAGGCTGTTTCATGACGCTTCCAGAATAAGTTCAATCCGACCCACAAAGTATCTTCCCAATTCCCGATTTCCGGCGCAATCAATGCCGATAATTGGAGGGAATGTCTTATGGGTCGCAGTAAGTTAGCCGGCGTGATAGCCGGAATCCTCGTGCTGTCCGCTTGCGGTGGCGGAGGCAGCAGTTCAGGCGGCGGGGCCCCGACCGGAGGGGGCGGAACGCCGACGCCTTCACCGTCACCAAGCCCCACCCCGTCACCCACGTACAGCACTTATGCCGAACTGACCGGCAACCAGACTTTCGCGCTGACTTGCGCAGGGCTTGAGCGTGACTCGTTCCAAGCATTTAGCTCCATCCCGATCCCGTTCGGCATGGACACGCAGACGCTGTCCTATGACGCATCGGCGGATACCTGGACGGTGTCGGGCGAAGTCAGCCAGACGTTCGGACCGGCCGATGCCGTCACGTCCACCAATCCACTGGTCGAAAACTACTACCGGATCGACCAGACGGGCGCCCCGCCCAAGACGTTGCTGATCGCGGCGCCCGAACCGGGCGGCAGCAAGCTGCAATATGCGCGCTCGATGTTCTATCAGCTGCCGAACACCGCGATGGGCACGACGCAGAACCGCAACTGCGTGTTCGGTGTTCCATCCGACCCGAACGACCGGCCCAGCGCATCGTCGGTCAGCTACACCGCGTTCGATCTGGCCGGCACGATCACTCGCCAGTTCGACGATAATTCCGTCGCCAGTTACAGCCTCTCGGGATCGAACATTTCGGTCTCGGTGAACATGAATACCTACAGCGTCAGCATCTCGATGGATGTCACCGGCACGCTGGCCAACAACTCGGGATCGGGTCTTGCCGCCAGTGCTCCGAACACGATCGATCTCGGCACGCTGACCGCGACCGATGTCGGCATCAATGACGAGCCCTACGGCATCGGCGGCCTGTTCAATTACGAGGACCCCGACAAGAACATCCCGTTCGAAGGTTGGTTCTTCGGTCCGCAGGGCAAGGAGATCGGCTTCGCCATCACCTATTCCTCGAACGACCCCGACATCACGAACCGCACCTGGGGCACGATCGGCAACATGACGCTTACTGCCAGCCGCTAAGGACATGGGGCGGAAGGCTCAGTGATAGCCTTCCGTCCCGACCTTCCCGCGAAACACCCAGTAGGCCCACGCGGTATAGGCGATGATCAGCGGCATCGTCAGGCCGACACCCACCAGCATGAAAATCTGGCTGCGTTCGGGGGCGGCGGCATCCCAGATCGTCATGTCGGGCGGTACCACGTCCGGGTACATCGTCAGCCCCAGCCCCGCCATGCCGAGCAGGAAGAGCAGCAGGCTCAAAAGGAACGGCGCGACCTCGCGGCGCTTTACCAGCGCGCGCCACAGGAAAATGCCCGCGATCGCCGTCGCGATCGGGATCGGCCAGGTGAACAGGATTTCCGGCGTCGTCAGCCAGCGTTCGGCATATTCGGGGCGCAGCCCCAGATTGTAGAGCGAGACCGCCGCCATCAGCGCCGCGGTCGCCAGCATCGCCTTGAACGCCAGTTTATAGGCGTGGTCCTGCGCCGGACCTTCCAGCTTCCAGATCAGCCACGTCGAACCCAGCAGCGCATAGCCCGCCGTCGTACCTAGGCCGGTCAGCAGCGTGTAGGGCGTCAGCCAGTCAAACCACGATCCGGCATAGGCGCGGTTCGCGACCTCGATCCCCTGCAGCATCGCGCCAAGGATCATGCCCTGCGACATCGATGCGACCAGCGAACCGCCGGTGAACGCCGCGTCCCAGAACGGCCGGTGCGCGGGATCGCGCCAGCGGAATTCGAACGCCACGCCGCGAAAGACGAGGCCGAGCAACATGGCGATGACCAGCGGGTAAGTCGCAGGCAGCAGCACGGCATAGGCCAGCGGGAACGCGGCAAACAGCCCGCCGCCGCCCAGCACCAGCCACGTTTCGTTGCCATCCCACACCGGCGCGATGGAGTTCATCGCCTGGTCGCGTTCCGGCCCGACCTTGAATGTCGGGAACAGCACGCCGATGCCAAGGTCGAACCCGTCCATGACGACATAGGCGAAGACGGCGAAGGCGATGATGCCTGCCCACAGGATCGTGAGGTCCATCAGCGTTCTCCCCCTTCGTTGTAGCCTTCGGGCGGATCCTCGTCGGTGGGATCGCTATCAGGCAGCCTCTCGGCATGGCCGGGGTTCTGCGTCGGTCCAGGCGTGATGCCGGCGGTGCGGATCGGGCCCTTCATTCCACGCTTCACACCCATTTCGTGCGGATGCGGCGCCTTCTTCATCAGGTGCAGGATGTACCACGCGCCCATGCCGAAGACGGCGAAGTAGATGATGACAAAAGCCAGCAGCGATGCACCCACGGCAGGGGCGTCGAGCGGGCTGGCGCTGTCCACGGTGCGCAGCAGGCCATATACGGTATACGGCTGGCGGCCCACTTCGGTCGTAAACCAACCCGCGATCACCGCGACGAAGCCCGACGGCCCCATCACGATCGCTGCGCGGTGCAGCCACGACCAGTCGTATAGCTTGCCGCGAAAGCGCGCGAGCAGGCTCCACATGCCCAGCCCCAGCATCGCGAACCCGATGCCGACCATGATACGGAAAGCCCAGAAGACGACGCCTACGGGCGGGTGATCTTCTTCAGGGATCGTGTCGAGCCCTGCCAGCGGCGCATTGGGATCGTGCTTCAGGATCAGCGAAGAGGCCTTGGGAATCTCGATCGCGTATTTGACCTCGCCCGCCTCGCTGTCGGGAATGCCGAACAGGATCAGCGGCGCGCCATCAGGGTGGCTCTCGTAGTGCCCTTCCATCGCCATGACCTTGGCGGGCTGATGTTCGAGCGTGTTGAGCCCGTGCATGTCACCGGCAAAGATCTGCACCGGCGCGACGAGCGCGGCCATCCACATCGCCATCGAGAACATCTTGCGCGCGTGCGCGTTCGACCGGTCCTTCAGCAAGTGCCACGCACCCACTCCGCCCACGGCCAGCGCAGTCGTCAGGTAGGCCGCGATCACTGTATGAACGAGGCGATAAGGAAAGCTGGGGTTGAAGATGATGGCGAGCCAGGAATCGCCCGGCATGAACTGCCCGTTCGCGCCCAGTTCGTATCCCGTGGGCGTCTGCATCCAGCTGTTCACCGACAGGATCCAGAAGGCCGAGATGAAAGTGCCGAGCGCCACCATGCAGGTCGCGGCAAAGTGGATCTTCTTTCCCACCTTCTCCATCCCGAACAGCATGACGCCAAGGAAGCCGGCCTCCAGGAAGAAGGCGGTCAGCACTTCGTAGGCCATGAGTGGGCCGATCACCGGCCCCGCCTTGTCGGAGAATACCGCCCAGTTCGTGCCGAACTGGTAGGACATGACGATGCCCGACACGACGCCCATCGCGAAGGCGACGGCGAAGATCTTCAGCCAGTACTTGAACAGGTCGAGGTAGAGCGACTTGCCCGTTTTCAGCCACAGCCCTTCCAGCACCATGAGATAGCTGGCGAGCCCGATCGAAAAGGCCGGGAAGATGAAGTGGAAGCTGACCGTGAACGCGAACTGGGCTCGCGCCAGGAACAGGGCATCAAGGCTGTCGAACATGTCTTCTCCTTGAGGCGCGTCCTTACAGCCGTGTAAGTTGCATTAAAAGCGCGCAGAATACCGTCGCAGTTGCGCGAAATGCATTTTGCTCGCGATTGTCAGATACGCGCACCCTTCGCATCGAAGCGGTGGATCGCGGTATCGTCGAACGTCACCGAGACCACCTGTCCGATCTTCGGATCGTCGAGCGAACGGTCCCTGACTGCGATGGTTTCGCCGCCCTCAAGCTTGACGTGAAGAATGCGCGTCTCGCCCAGTTCCTCGACTTCCTCGATCGTGCCGGACAGCCCGCTGTCGGCGACACGCATATCCTCGGGCCGGATGCCGACGCTGTCCGCCCCGCCCGCATCGCCGACCACCGAAGGCGGCAGGAAATTCATCGTAGGCGAGCCGAGGAAGGCCGCGACATATTTCGTCGCAGGCTCGTGATAGAGCACGACCGGCGGTCCGACCTGTTCGATATGCCCGCCGTTCAGGATCACCATGCGGTCGGCAAGGCTCATCGCCTCGACCTGGTCGTGCGTCACGTAGATCATCGTCGCGGCAAGCTTGCGGTGCAGGTCCTTGATCTCGATCCGCGTGCGGGTGCGCAGCGCGGCGTCGAGGTTGGAAAGCGGCTCGTCGAACAGGAATACGTCCGGTTCGCGCACGATGGCCCGCGCAATGGCGACGCGCTGCCGCTGGCCGCCCGACAATTGCCCTGGCTTGCGGTCGAGCAGCGCCTCGATCTCAAGCATGGTAGCGACGCGGGTGACGGCCTCTTCCATCGCGGCCTTGCCTGTCTTCTTCAGCTTGAGACCGAAGGCGATATTCTCGCGCACCGTCATGTGCGGGTAGAGCGCGTAGGATTGGAACACCATCGACACGCCGCGCTCAGACGGCGGGGCGTCGGTCACGTCGCTGTCGCCGATGAAGACGCGGCCCTCGCTCGGCTGCTCCAGTCCTGCGATCATGCGCAGAAGGGTCGATTTGCCCGAACCCGACGCACCGACAAAGACGACGAATTCGCCGCTCTGGATGTCGAGGTCGACGCCGCGGATCACTTCGGTCGAACCGAAACGCTTGGCTATGCCTTCAAGGCGGACGGACGACATCTCTTATCCCTTCACTGCGCCGGCAGTCAGCCCGGCGACGAGTTTCTTCTGGAAGAACAGCACCAGCACGATCAGCGGCACCGTCACGATGACGGAGGCGGCCATGATGTTGCCCCACGGCAGTTCGTACTGGCTGGCCCCGGTGATCAGCGCGATGGCGACAGGCACGGTGCGCTGTTCGTTGGTAAGCGTGAACGAGAGCGCGAAGAGAAACTCGTTCCACGCCGCGATGAAGGCGAGCAGTCCCGTCGTCACCAGCGCGGGCGCGAGCAGCGGCAGGAACACCTTGGTCACGATAGTCCACGACGACGCGCCGTCCATGATTGCGGCCTCTTCGATCTCCACCGGCAGATCGCGCATGAAGCTCGTCAGCACCCAGACCGTGAAGGGCAGGGTGAAGATCATGTAGCTGAACACGAGGGAGAGCAGATTGTTGTAGAGCCCGAACAGGCGCACGATCTCGAACAGGCCCGACAGCACCGCGACTTGCGGAAACATCGATACGCCGAGGATCGTGTAGAGCAGCAGTCGCCGCCCTTTGAACTTCGCCCGCCCGAAAGCATAGGACGCAAACGTCGCCAGCCCCAGCGACAGCGCGACGACCGAGACGGCGACGATCAGCGAGTTGAGGATATTCGTCGCGAAAGGCTGGTCCGTCATCACCGCTTCGTAGTTCGCGAAAGTCGGGTTCGCGGGCCAGAGCGAAGCCTCAAAGATCGCCGACCCTTCGCGGAAGGACGAGACTACCGCGTAGTAGAACGGAAACAGCAGGAACAGCGCGACGACGATCCAGAGCGCGACCAGACCGCCGGTCTTCAAGGCAGCCTTGCCCTTCATGACGCCTCCTTCCCCAGCGGCTTCAGCGTCATGATGTAGATGACGGTGATAAGCGCGATGATGAGGAACAGCCCCGTAGAGGCGGCGGAGCCGTAGCCCACGTCCTGAAACGATACGAGCGCCTGCCGCGCGAAGACCGAGAGCGTCATCGTCTCCTCGCTCGACCCCGTCATGACGTAGACGAGATCGAACATACGCATCGCGTCCAGCAGCCGGAAGATCACCGCGACGACAAGCGCGGGCTTGATCAGCGGCAGGGTCACCCTGAAGAAGACCTTCACCGGATGAATGCCGTCGACTTTCGCCGCCTCGTAAATCTCTTTCGGCAGAGTCTGCAACGCGGCCAGCACGAGCAACGCGACGAACGGCGTCGTCTTCCAGACATCGACCATGATGATCGACACCATCGCAAGGCTCGACCCGCCAAGCCATGCGATCGGCCCGTCGATAAATCCCGCCCCTTCCAGCATGGCGTTCACCACGCCGAACTGGTCATTGAGCATCCATTGCCAGATTTTCGCCGACACCACCGTCGGGATCGCCCATGGCACCAGCATCGCCGCGCGCATCAGGCCCCGGCCCGGAAGCGCGGCATTGACGATCAGCGCGACGATCACGCCCAGCACGAGTTCGAGGCTGACCGAAACGGCGGCGAAGACCAGCGTGTTCCACAGCGCGCGAAGCCATTGCGGATCGGTGAAGATGCCGTACCAACGCCCGTCGGCATGGACGACGAAGTTGTCGAACCAGATGAAGTCGTAATCCGTCAGGTCGACCAGCGTCGCGTTGGTCATCGAGAACCAGATCGTGCGCGCCAGCGGCCACGCCGCGACAAGCGCGAGGACGATCAGCATCGGCGCAACGAAGACCCACGCCGACCGCGCACGCGCCTTGTCGATGGCGGAACGCGCGCTCACTCGCCGACCTCCTTCTCGGCCCAGCGGGCGCGGAAGGCGATGCGGGCTATTTCCTCTTCGAGATTGGCCAGCGCCCGGCTGCCCGATGTGTCGCCTTGCAGCACGTCGTAACTCGCCCGCCAGATCGCGTCGGATACCTGGTTGTAGCGCGCGCCTGCCGGACGCGCCGGACGGGCTACCGCATTCTCGAACGCGGGGTAGAGCGTGCCGAAGAACGGGTTCGCCTCCAGCACGTCGGCATCCTGATAGAGCGCCATGATCGTCGGGTTGTAGGCGCCCTTGATCGCACGGCGCTTTTGCTCCTTGGCGCTGGTGAGATAGCGCACGAGGTCTTTGGCCGCCTCGGGGTTCTTCGAATAGCGCGACACGGCAAGTTGCCAGCCGCCCAGTGTTGCCGCGCTCTCGCCGCCCGGTCCTGCGGGCAGCGCGACGACGCCGACCTTGCCGCGGATCGGGCTGCTCTCCGCCTGCGCCAGCGCCCATGCATAGGGCCAGTTGCGCATGAAGACGGCATTGCCGGTCTGGAACACACCTCGCGATGCTTCCTCGTCGTAGTTCAGCACGCCGCGCGGCGAAATCGTGCCGACCCACTTCGCAGCCCGGTCGAGCGCCGCGGCGGCGCGCGGGTTGTCGCCGGTATAAGCCCGGTCAGGGGCAAGGAACGATCCGCCGCCATATGACGAGACCCATTCCAGCGCATTGCAAGTCAGGCTTTCGCTCGCCTTGGCCTGAAAGACATAGCCCCACATGCGGCGATTACCCGCCTCGCGCTCAGCCTTCTGGATGGCAGCGGCGATGCGGGTAAGATCGTCCCACGTTTCGGGCGGGGCATAGCCGTATTTCGCCAGCAGGTCCTTGCGGTAATAGAGCACCCCTGCGGAGATGAACCATGGCACGGCCACGAACTTCCCGCCGACGCGGTTGTTGGCGACCAGCGCGGGGAACATCATGCCGTCCGCTGTCTCACCTATCTCGGAAAGGTCTGCCAGGTGCGTCTGCAGCATGCCCGCCCAGATGACGTCGATCTGCAGCACGTCGATGTCCGACGACTGCGAGGACAGGAGCTGGACGTAAAGCTGGAAACGGTCGCTCGACGAATTGGGGGTGTTGACGATCTCGACCGTATTGCCGGTTTCGCGCGCCCATTGCTGCGCCGCTTCCCTGCACAATTCAAGCTCGATACCAAGCGCCCCGCACGCGATCGAGACATGCGCGCCATCGCGCTGGGCTTGTGCGGGGCCCAGCGCGAAAAGCGCCACGATCGCGACGAGGAAAACGCGCAGGCGCGCCATCGTCAGGCTGCGGCTTCGGCCGTCTTGGGCTTGTCCTTCGTGGCGTCGAAGCCGACCCGTTCGAACGATGCGAACAGGCTGTCGATCCAGTGGACGATGTCGTAGGTTTCGACGTCGGCACGCATGCGCTTCATGCGGCCCGCCGCTTCGATGTCGTCCATCGCCAGTGCCTCGTCCAGCGCGCGATCGAGGTCGCGGTGGCCATAGGGATTCGTATAGATCGCCTCGGGTAGTTCGACCGCGCAGCCAGCGAATTCGGACAGGATAAGCTTGCCCGGCTCCCCGTTCTTGGCCGCGACGAATTCCTTGGCGACAAGGTTCAGGCCATCGCGCAGCGGCGTGGTCACGCACATATCGGCGGCCTTGTAATAGCTCATCAGCCGGTCGAACGGGATCGCGTTGGAATAGAGCACGATGGGCGTCCAGCCGAGGTTGGAATAGAGGCCGTTAACCCGCCCGACGAGCTGCTCGATCTCTTTCTGCGTCTCGTCATAAATCGCCATGCCGCTTGCCGCGCGGACCGAGACGCAGAGCATCTTGATCTTGCCGCGAAGGTCCGGCCTGCGGTCGATCAGGCGTTCGAAACCCTTCAACGCCTCGATCGTGCCCTTGGTGTAATCGGTGCGCCCGACGGTGACGATCAGCTTGCGCCCGTCGAGACGGCCAAGGATGCGGTCTTCAAGGTCCGAGGTATCCTGCTTGGCAAGGATGTCGTCGATCAGGTGCACGTCGGCGCCCACCGGCGAGATGTCGATCGCGATTTCCCGGTCGCCCAGTTTCAGGGTGCGCGGCATCTGCGGTTCGGACAGCGCCTGCCCCGGCACGTTGAGGTGCACCGGCGTCGTCACGACCTCGCTGATCTCCGCCCCCGTCAGCCCGCGGGCAACGTCGGTGAAGTTCTTGGCATAGCGCGGGATATGGAAACCCACGAGATCACAGTCGAGCAGCGAGCCGAGGATTTCGGCACGCCACGGCAAGACGTTGAACACGTCCTGCGACGGGAACGGCGTGTGGTGATAGAACGCGATCTTCACGTCGGGCCGGATCTGGCGCAGGTAATGGGGCACCAGCCACAAGTTGTAGTCGTGAATCCAGACCAGCGCGCCTTCGTCCGCCTGCTCGGCAGCGGCCTCGGCGAAAAGGCGGTTCACTTCATGGAACGTGCGCCAGTCGACATTGTCGTAGCTGAACAGCCAGGGGAAGCTGTGCAGCACCGGCCAGAAAGCTTCCTTCGACGTCACGTGATAGAAGCTCGACGACTGCTTCTTCGTCAGCGGCAGGCGGCGGACGTGGAAGCCGCCGTTTTCGTCGTCGATGTGGATCACGCGCTCGAACTCGGGATCGCCGGGTTCGTGTTCCTTCCACGCGACCCATGCGCCGCGGCCCGGTTCCAGCCGCTTGAAGAAGGCCTTTAGGGTCGGGACAATGCCATTCGGGCTCTTGTTCGCGCGGAAGACGGTCTTCCCGTTTTCCTCGACCTCTTCATAGGGCTGGCGGTGATAGACGATGACGAGTGACGATTTCTGCATGACGGTGTCCGCTCCGTATCTCTTATCGTTCGGTCAGGTCGAAGTGGTGGATGGCTTCCAGCACCCCGGCACAGCCGTGCCCTGTCGCACGGTAGATGTGCGGCGCATCGGGTAGCGCAGCAAGAAGGCGATCTTCCGAATTGCCGACCGCGACCGCGTTCAAGCCGCAGTCCAGCATCGACATGTCGTTCATCGTGTCACCCGCGGCCAGCACCTTGCCTTCCGGCAGGGCGAGCGCATCGACCATGCGGCGCAGCGTCGGGCCCTTGGCGATGCCCTTGGGCAGCACGTCGAGATAGAGGTCCGCGCTGGTGATGCAGTCGAAGCCCGCTTCCTCGATCTTGCGAACGGTCGATTGCTGCAGCTCGGCAGGCTTGTAGTAATAGCTGACGCGGTGGCGGAATTCGGTCGGCTGAAGCTCGATGCCCGGCTCGTCCTTCAGCATTTCCATCACGCGTTCATTGGCGTTGTCCCACTTGGCCACGATGTCCGCTTCCAGTTCGTGAACCGGCGTGAAATCGGCCGCCACGTCATAGACCGATGTGCCGACATCGCCGACGATATAGCGCGGCTTGGGCATGCCGGGCTGTGCGATCAGTTCGCGGATGAAGTCGCGGTCACGGCCCGTCACGAAGACGAGCAGCACGTCGTCGCGCGCCTCGATCGCTTCGTAAAGGATGCGACGTTCCTCGTCGCTGCCGCCAAGGAACGTGCCATCGAGGTCGGTGGCGAGGACAAGGCCATAGTCCTGTGCGGTCGATGCGGGGGAATTGCGGTCTGCAAGCGTCGTCAAGGTCATGCCTCCGGGTGATTGGGCCGAACGTCGAGGGTCGCACCGATGCGCAGGGCGGCGGAGCGGTTATCAAGAACCGCAACGGGCACCCCGGAGTATTCATCCGAAGAATGAAGTCTGTTTTGCGATCTGTTATGCAGTTCTTCTATCAACAGTCTTCCATTGCGTCGTTATACGGGATCGACGAAATAAAGCCGGAAACTGTGAAAACTGATATTTTGGAAATTATTTTAATTTTGTTTCACAGGCGTTTTGCAATTGGCTTTACTGCCATTTTATTACAAACACCCTCTGCCCCAGATGAATTATTTCTTATCCCGATTGCGCTTGAATATCAAGGTGCGCACCCCAAAACTTCATGCTAGCCTTACGGCAGGCCGGGAGAGAATGGCCGCATAAGGCGCGAACCTAACGGACGGGGCGGGCACAAGTTCCGCCCTTGCAATGTGAGTGCGAGAAGCCCCTGCGATGACCCTCGAAACCGGCACGACACCGGCCCCCACCATCAGCCCCGAAGAAACGGGCATCGTGCCCCAGGGCATGACCCGTACGCCCGGCGCGTCGGATTTCCCGTGGTGGCGCGGCGCGGTCATCTACCAGGTCTATCCGCGCAGCTATGCCGATGCGGACGGTGACGGGGTCGGCGATCTGGTCGGGCTAACCGACAGGCTCGAACATATCGCCTCGCTCAACGTAGACGCGCTCTGGCTCTCGCCGATCTATGCCTCGCCGATGAAGGACTTCGGCTACGACGTTTCCGATTATTGCGACGTCGATCCGCTGTTCGGCACGCTGGCCGACTTCGACGCGATGCTGGAAAAGGCGCACGGCCTTGGCCTCAAGGTGCTGGTCGACCAAGTCTATTCGCACACTTCGGACGAGCATGAATGGTTCGCCGAAAGCCGGTCCAGCCGGGACAATCCCAAGGCCGACTGGTACGTCTGGGCCGATGCCAAGGCGGACGGCACGCCGCCCAACAACTGGCAGTCGATGTTCGGCGGGCCTGCGTGGAAGTGGGACCCGGTCCGCGCGCAATATTACATGCACAATTTCCTCGTCTGCCAGCCGCAGCTGAATCTCCATAACCTTGAGGTGCAAGACGCGCTCTTGGGCGTAGCGAAGTTCTGGCTGGACCGCGGTGTCGACGGGTTCCGCATGGACGCGCTGAACTTCGCGATGCATGATCCGCAACTGCGCGACAATCCGCCCGCGGCCCTGTTCGACCGGTCGGTCGTCCGGCCCTTCGATTTCCAGCACCACACCTACAGCCAGTTCCACAAGGACACGCCGCGCTTCCTGGAAAAGCTGCGCAAGCTGACCGACCAGTACGAAGGCATTTTCACGCTGGCCGAAGTCTGCGCCGACGATGGCAATGTCGCGATCAAGCGCTTCATCAAGGGCACGACCCGGATGAACAGCGCCTATGGCTTCGACTTTCTCTACGCGCCCGAACTGACCCCGCACCTCGTGCAGGAAGTCATGTCGCACTGGCCGGACGAACCGGGCATGGGCTGGCCAAGCTGGGCGTTCGAAAACCACGACGCCCCGCGCGCCGTGTCCCGCTGGGTCGCGCCGGAGCACAAGGACGCCTTCGCCAAGGTGAAGCTGGCCCTGTTGGTCGCGCTGCGCGGCACGGTCATCGCCTATCAGGGCGAGGAGCTGGGGCTGGAGCAGGACGAGATCCCCTACGAACTGCTGAAAGACCCCGAGGCGATCAATAACTGGCCGCGCACCCTGTCGCGCGACGGTGCCCGCACACCGCTGCCATGGGACGAAAGCGAGCATGGCGGCTTCACCACCGGCCATCCGTGGCTGCCGCTGGGCGAAGCGAATGCAAAACGTGCGGTATCGCTTCAGGAAGGCGATCCGGGTTCGACCCTGAACATCGCGCGGGCCATGTTCGGGCTTCGCAAGCATTTCCCCGCGCTGCGGCTGGGCGGGATCGAAAATTGCCAGTTCGACAGCGAATTGCTGGTGCTCGACCGCGTGTACGAAGCGCAGCGCATCCGTTGCCTTTTCAACCTTGGCCCGAACGAACGGCCTTTCTCCGACACTTCGGAAGACACCGTCCTGATCGCGTCGGTTGGCGGGGCAACGCGGGACAAGCTGCCGGGCTTCTCCGCGCTGTTCTGGGAATGCGACTGGTAGATGCGAAAACGGCCGGCCCTCGAGAGGACCGGCCGCTCCCGATGGCGGTGACGGGGTCTAGTTCAGCCAGCCGTAGCCGAACCGCTTGCCATCAGGGCTCCTTCGGCCGTCGCCATGATCGAACCGACGGGAAGGGTCTGTTCGCCGTTCGCGGTGTCGAGCACGAGCTGTTCGACACGGCCCGCTTCGTCGGCGACGACGGTTTCGACACGGCCCAGCGTTTCACCAGCAGGCGTCAGGACATCCATGCCCGGCGCGACCGAAACCGCTCCGGTCGCCGAAGCCGCGGCGGTGCCTGCTGCGGCGAGCATCAGGTTGGCCGATGCCATGCCTGCATTGCCAAGCGTGGTCGCACCTTCGACCGCACCTGCCGCCGTGGAGCCAACGGTGGCCTGGGCCATGCCCACCGCATTACCGGCAGCCGCTTCGGCCTGACCGACGGCCGAGCCGACCTGCGAGGTCGCGCTGTCGACGACGCCGCCAACCGCATCGGTGCCGACAAGCTGCGCGCTGGCGCTGCCCGAACCGGCAACGCTGCCCGAGGCATCGACTGCGCCGGTCACGGCACCGAGCGGGCCGTCGACGGCCTGCGTCACGTCAACCGAACCGCCTGCGCTGGCCTCACGATCAGCCGAGACCGAGCCCGACGCCGTGTCTGCCGACTGGCTGCCCGAGGTAGCGGCATTGGTGTCGATGGCGGTGGACGTCGTCGAGGTCACGCTGTCGGTCGCGCCCGAAATGGTCGAGCCGATCGAGCCGGTTCCGCCCAGCGTTCCGCCGACTGCGCCGCCAACGGTCGAACCGATGCCACCGAGCGCACCACCAAGGCCGCCACCACCCAGAACCTGTGCCTGGGCCGGAGCTGCGGCGATCGAAAGGGCCGTTGCGGCGATAAGAATGGTCTTCATGTCTTCGTCCTTCGTTTTGCTTCTGACGGGATTGCTTCCCGCTCGAAAAGAAGGACGAATGCCGGCGCCGGTTTAATTCATTATTTTATGCAAAAATCCGGCATATATCTGTTTTTCATGGATTCTTTTTTTCAGCGTTTTACGCATGACCCGCAGATGAGGCCGCGACCGTAGGTGTCGTCGGCGCCCTTGTCGCCAAGGTCCTTGGCCTCTCCGTCCAGCCGCCCACGCCAGTTGCCGCCACCTGTCAGCGCCGCCGCGATGCGCGCCGCGACCAGAGGGGTCGCGTAGGACGTGCCGCGCAAGTCCCTGCGCCGCCCCTTGCGGTCGCGTCCCTTTATGTCCGCACCGGGAGCCGCGTAGTCGAGGTGGAGCGCCCGCCCCGCCTCGATCAGTGCGCGGTCGTGCCGGTCGACACCGGTGACCGCGACGACGTTCCTGTAGGAGGCAGGGTATGCAGGCGGCGAGGCCGGACCGTCATTACCGACCGCCGCGACCACGACCGTCCCACGCTTCTGCGCTGCCGCGATGGCGCGGCTGACCAGCGGGCTTTCGGGACCGACGAGGCTGATCGTCACGACCTTGCTGCCGCCTTCGACCAGCCAGCCGAGCCCTTTCGCGATCGCCAGCGCGTTGCCGCCCGCAGGGTCGGTGCCATAGACATCGGCCACGCGCAGGTTCGACACACCTGCGTGATTGAGCAGCGATCCGACCGCGCTGCCGTGATCGGACGGCACGGGCGCGCCCTTGGCAAAGCCGTGCTGCGCGACAAGCGAAACACCCTTGCCCGGCGCGCCGTCGATCATGCCGACCGGCGTATTGATCCGCGCAGCCCTGCTTCCGGCCAGCGCCAGTTGCGCGACTTCGGCGCTGCCCGAACGGAAGTGCAGCACGTCGGCGCTGACGCTTGCCGTGGGTATGAGCGCGGCCAGCGCGTCTTGTGCATCGTCGAGGTCCATGCCTTCGGGCACCGATAGGCGCAGGACCGACAGGCCCAGCCCCTCAACCGTGCTTTCTTCCAACACCGCAAAGCCGGCCGCGCCTGCTGCTGCAACCTCGGCAGGTGCAGCATCCATCACGAGCAATTCGCCGCGCCGTGCCGGGTTACCCATGCGGTCGAGCGCGATAGTGTCGCGGTTGCGGCGGACAAGGTCGTCGATCCGGTCGATCCGCGCGCGCTGCAACCTGTCGGCCACTTGCGCCACGGTCTCGCCCAGCCCGTCGCCGATGTCGCCAACGGTGCGCGTAACCGGATCGATCACCCCGCCCAGCACATCGCCGACACCGCCCAGCCCGCGATCGAGCGCACCGCCCAACCCGCCCAATCCTTGCGCGCTGGCAGGCGCACCTATGGCGAGGACGAGAAGCGGGATAATCGGGAAAATTCGGCGCATCGGGTTCCGCATGATGGTTTTTGGCTTAAGCACGGATTAAACGCGCGGGCCCGTTCGTTTAATCCAGTACAAGGCAGAAGATACTGAGCAAGTCGTTCGAAACCGGGCTCCTGGCCCTGCTGCCCCGGCTGCGGCGGTTCGCCGCCGGCCTTGCGGGCAATGGTTCGGACGGCGACGATCTCTGCCAGATGACCATCGAACGCGCGCTTGCCAACCGTGGAAAGTGGCGAGGCGGCACGCGGCTCGACAGCTGGGTGTACCGCATCATGCGAAACATTCGAATAGACGAGGCCCGCGCCGTGAACCGCCGCAGCCAGACTTTCGTGGCCGAGGAAGCCGGCGCCTCCGTCGGCAGCGACGGTGCGCAGGAAGCCAGTGTCGAACTGTCCGACGTGGACGCGGCCATGGCCAAGCTGCCCGATGAACAGCGCGAGGCCGTGCTGCTCGTGATGGTGGAAGGCTACAGCTACAAGGAAGCGGCCGAAATCGTCGGCTGCCCTGTCGGCACGCTCAATTCGCGGCTGGTGCGCGGGCGCGATGCGCTGATGGCGATGCTCGAGGAGAACGCGGCATGACCCCGACGAAAGAGGAACTCGCCGCCTTCGCCGACGGCCAGATCGAAGGCGAACGCCAGGAAGAGATCGCAGCGCTGGTCGCGGGCGATCCCGCGCTTGCCGCCGAAGTCGCGCGCCACCACGCGCTGCGCCAGAAGCTTGCCGCGCACTATGCGCCGATACTCGAACAGGACCTGCCCGAAGCGATGCTGGCCCCGCTGAAGGCGGGCGAACCGGGCGTCGTCGACATGGCAATGGCGCGGCAGGAACGGGCGATGAAAAGGAAAGCCCCGCGTTGGGGCTGGATCGCGGGACCGCTTGCGGCGGCAGCAGCGCTGGCGATCGTGTTCCTGCCGGGCGGCAAGGACCTGCCCGATGGCTATGCGCAAGGACAGCTCGCCTCCGCGCTCGACACGCAGCTAGTCTCGGACGGTGCTGCAGACGGCACGCGCGTGCTGCTCAGTTTCGAGGACGAGGCGGGCCGCTATTGCCGCGCCTTCAGCGCTGGCGATACCGGCGGGATCGCCTGCCGCGATTCTACCGGCTGGAAGCTGGAGGCAGATGGCGATGCAGGAGAGGCGCAGGCAACGCAGTATCGCCAGGCCGGGTCCGACGCAGACCTGATGGCCCGCGCGCAGGACATGGCGAGCGGCCCGGCCCTCGACAGCGAAGGCGAACGGGCCGCGCGCGAACGGGGCTGGCTGGCGCGATAAGCGCCCAGCCGCCCCTGTTCGATCAGATCATGCCAAGGGCAGCCATGTAGGTTTCCAGCACGGCTTCCTCGTGCTCGAAATCTTCCTTCTTCTGCTTGCGGATGCGCATGATCTTACGCATCGCCTTGACGTCAAAGCCGCGGGCCTTGGCTTCTGCGAAGACGTCCTTGATGTCTTCGGCGATGCCCTTCTTTTCTTCTTCGAGACGCTCTGCACGCTCGATCAGGAGGCGCAGTTCGTCTGCGGTGACATTGTTGACGCCCATGGCGCTGTCGGCACCGCCGATCGTGGTGGTTTCTTCGGACATTTGGCAACCTTTGCGATTGTTCGGATGGAGCGCGGGATCACGCGAAGTGCGGACCCGCAGCGAGAATCACGCGAGGCAAGCTGATAGCGATGCACCGGGCGCTGGTGAAGGGCGCAGCGGCAATTTCCACCGCCGCCCGCGCCCACCTCGCCGATCAGGCCGCGTTCTTCTTCAGGCTTTCGTCCATGCGCGCCAGTTGTTCGGGGGTGGCGGGCGTTTGATAACGGTCCTTCCACTCGTCCATCGGCATCCCGTGGATCAGCGCGCGCGCATCGGCCTTGTCACCTTCGTATCCGGCATCGCGAATCCAGTCGGCAAGGCAGTTACGGCAAAAGCCCGACAGGCCCATCAGGTCGATGTTCTGCGCATCGTGGCGATGGCGCAAGTGACGCACCAGGCGTCGGAAGGCAGCGGCCGCAACTGCATCGGGCAGGGCATCAAGAGGGTCATTTTCGGTCGCGGGCAGGTCGGAATCGCAGGACAAGTCGTTTTCTCCGGTCATGTGGGCGTCATCGAGGTTGCTTAGGCGCGATGCAGCCAATAGGCCTCGCACTAAAGCTCCCTCATAAAAATAACAGGTACAAACCCCTCGTGAACAAGTTCGACCCGCGCGACCGCAAGGTCAAGATTCTCGCCACGCTGGGCCCGGCCAGCCGCGATCCTGAAATGATCGAGCGGCTGGTCAAGGCCGGGGCCGATGCCTTCCGCGTGAACATGAGCCACGGCGAACACGAGACGCACGCGGAAACCATCGCCTCTATCCGCAAGCTGGAAAAGAAGACGGGCCGCCCGCTGGGTATCCTGTGCGACCTTCAGGGGCCTAAGCTGCGCGTGGGCAAGTTTGCCGAAGGCAAGGTCGTCATCCCGCATGGCCGCCACTTCACGCTGGACCGCAAGGACGAACCGGGTGACGAAACCCGCGTCCAGCTGCCGCATCCCGAACTGTTCGGCCTGCTGGAAAAGGGCCAGCGCCTGTTGATCGACGACGGCAAGATCCGCCTGCGCGTCATCCGCGCTGACGAGGACGAAATCCTGTGCAGTGCCGAAGTCGGTGGGGTCATTTCCGACCGCAAGGGCGTGAACGTGCCCGATGCCGAAATCCCGATCCCCGCGCTCACCGAAAAGGACCGCCGCGACCTGGCCTTTGCCGTCCAGCACAAGGCCGACTGGATCGCGCTGTCTTTCGTGCAGCGCCCCGAGGACGTGGCCGAAGCCCGCCGGTTGATGGGCGGGTACGGCGCGCTGATGTCCAAGATCGAAAAGCCGCTGGCCGTGCGCCACCTCGATGGCATTCTCGAACTGTCCGACGGCATCATGGTTGCGCGCGGCGATCTGGGCGTCGAACTGAACCCCGAAGAAGTGCCGCCGCTGCAGAAGCGTATCGTTCAGCAGGCCCGCGCGGCGGGCAAGCCGGTTGTCGTGGCGACCCAAATGCTCGAATCGATGATCGAAAGCCCTTCGCCGACCCGCGCCGAAGTGTCCGACGTTGCCAACGCAGTCTATGACGGCGCCGACGCGGTCATGCTGTCGGCCGAAACCGCGGCGGGCCAGTGGCCGCAGGAAGCCGTGACGATCATGGACCGGATCGCCGCGCAGGTCGAAATGGACCCCGGCTATGCCGAACGCATCCACCTGACCGGCGTTGAAGCGGACGCGACGACTTCGGACGCGCTGGCGCAGGCCTGTTCGTCGATCGCCAATACGCTCAACATCTCTGCCATCACGGTCTTCACCGCATCGGGCAGCAGCGCCCGCCGCGTTGCGCGCGAACGCCCCAAGGTACCGCTGCTGGTGCTGACCCCGCTGGAATCGACGGCGCGGCGGCTTGCCCTGTTGTGGGGTGTCCACGCGGTGCAGACCAAGGACATCGGCAGTTTCGAAGAGATGATCGCCAAGGGCAAGCGCATGGCGCTGCGCAATGGATTTGGCGAAGGCGGGGCGAAAATCATCGTCTTGGCCGGTGTTCCCTTCGGCAAGCCCGGCGCGACCAATCTTTTGCATGTCGTCACGCTGTCCGGACGCGAACTGGAAAAGCGCGAGGGCTAAGCCCGCTCAGGCAGGCGGCACGCGCCGCCCGCGCGGTTTCACATGCAACCGGCTTGACGCGCCCTGCCCTTGTGCGCAAGGCGCGAGGCCATGCAGTTCCTCTCGGACAATGCCGCCCCCGTCCATCCCCGCCTGTGGGATGCGATGCGCGATGCCGATGCAACCGACGCGCCTTATGACGGCGATGCGCTCTCGCGCTCGCTCGACAGCGCGTTCTCGGACCTGTTTGGCATGGAATGTGCGGTGGTCTGGACCAGCACCGGCACGGCGGCGAACTGCCTTGCGCTGGCAACGCTGGTCCCGCCCTATGGCGGCGTGGTCTGCCACGATGACGCGCATATTGAGCAGGACGAGGCCGGCGCGCCCGAGTTCTACACCCACGGCGCAAAGCTTATGTTGGCACACGGCCAGCACGCGAAGCTGACGCCCGAGAATGTCGCCGCCGTGATCGACCCGATCCGCGACGACGTGCACCGCGTCCAGCCGACAGCAATCGCAATCACGCAGGCGACCGAGCAGGGCTGCGTCTATACGCCCGAAGAACTCGCCGCGCTGACCGGTTACGCGAAAGCAAAAGGCCTGAAGGTCCACATGGACGGCGCGCGTTTCGGCAATGCCGTGGCGCATCTCGGCTGTTCGCCTGCAGAGGCTGGCCCTGCCCACGGCATCGACACGCTGTCCTTCGGGATGATCAAGAACGGCGGCATGAGCGCAGAGGCGCTGGTCCTGTTCGATCCGGCCAAGGCGGCAGAGGCAAAGCGCCGCCACAAGCGCGCGGGGCAGTTACAGTCGAAGGGCCGCTATCTCGCCGCGCAGCTCCTCGCGATGATCGAGGACGACCTGTGGCTGTCCAACGCCCGCGCCGCGAACCATGCCGCAGGGGCCATCGCCAAGGCAGCGGGTGACCGCCTGCTCTACCCGTGTGAGGCGAACGAGGTTTTCGTGACCCTGTCGGCGGACGAGCGTGAGGCCCTGCGCGCGCAAGGGTTCGGGTTTTACGACTGGGGCGCAGATGCCGCACGCTTCGTAGCTGCCTGGAACACCAATGCGGCCGATGCGGACAAGCTCGCCGCCGCGATCGCAAGCTTATGACCGCGCCCATCAAGCGCGAGCGCCTGTCGTTCGCCGATCCGCGCGTTTTCCTGCCCTTCTGCCTAGTCGCGCTGATCTGGGGCTCAACCTGGCTGGTCATCAAGGACCAGATCAGCTTCGTTCCGCCCAGCTGGACAATCGCCTACCGCTTCATGATCGCCAGCGCGGCGATGCTGGTCCTGCTGGCGTTCCGGCGCGAAAAACTACGAATTACAAAAGCGGGCCTGCCGATCATGGCGATCGTCGGCGTGACGCAGTTCGTGATGAACTTCCACTTCGTCTACCGCGCGGAAATGACGCTGACGTCCGGCATCGTGGCGCTGTTCTTCGCGCTGATCATGATTCCGAACTCGATCCTCGCGTGGTTCGTCCTGCGCGACACCGTGTCGAAGGGCTTTGTCGCAGGCTCGGCCATCGCCATTGTCGGCGTCGGGCTTTTGCTGGTCCACGAATACGACATGGCAGGCGCGCGCGAAGGCGTGATGCTGGGCGTCATACTGGCGATCCTCGCGACATTCTCGGCCTCGGTCGCCAACGTGACACAGGCCACCGACCGCGCCCATGCGCAGCCGTTCCTGCCGCTGCTGACGTTCTCGATGATGCTGGGCACCGCGATCAACGTTGTGCTGGCACTGGTACTGGATGGCCCGCCGGTCTGGGATCCGCGTCCGGAGTACGGGTTCGGATTGCTTTACCTCGGCGTTGTCGGGTCCGTGATCACCTTCCCGCTCTACTTCACGCTGATCCGCAACATGGGCGCAGGGCGCGCGGCCTATATCGGGGTGGCGACGCCGATCCTTGCCATGCTGCTCTCGACATTGTTCGAAGGCTATAACTGGACCGCGTTGACGGTGGGCGGCTCTCTACTCGCGCTCGTCGGTCTCGTTCTCGCTTTGAAGGCACGCAGCTAGCCCTTCGCGGTAGGTGGGATAACGCGGGGCCCAGCCCAGCACGCGCTTCGCCTTGCCATTCGCGACGCGGCGATTTTCCGCATAGAACCCCCGCGCCATGGGCGAAAGGTTCGCTTCCTCTATCGTCTGCATCGGCGGCACGGGGGCATGCAGCATCCGGCAGGCGTGTTCGATCAGCTCGTTCTGGCTGCACGGATAGTCGTCGGCAAGGTTGTAGGCCCCTGCAGGAGCATCGAGTCCGCAGACGACACCGCTGGCGATATCCTCGACATCGACGCGGCTGAAGACCTGACCCGGAATGTCGATCCGGTGCGCCCTTCCCTCGCGCACGCGGTCCAGTGCGGAGCGGCCCGGACCGTAGATGCCCGGCAGGCGAAAGACCCGCGCGCCAAGTGCCAGCCAGTCCGCGTCCGCATCGCTGCGCGCCGTGCGGCGGCCGGTGCCGACAGGGGCGCTTTCATCGACCCACGCCCCGCCCGCGTCGCCATAGACACCTGTCGAGGACAGATACCCGATCCACCCGCGAAAGCCCCCGAGCGCCGCGCCATATCGCGCCAGAACCGGATCGCCGCCGTCCTTGGTGGGCGGAACCGAGGACAGCACCGCGTCCGCACCTGCCAGCGCCGCACATACCGCGCCCTCGTCATCGAACGCCATGTCCCCGTCGCTGCCGGTGGCGCGAACCTGCCAGCCTTGCGCGCGCAGCCGTGCCGCGATGACTTTCGCCGAATAGCCCAGCCCGAAGATCAGCATCTGCATGGAAAAGGCACCTAACCGGCGCGACGCCCCCTGCCCAAGCCTTTTTGCGCTTAAAAATTTATCCCGTAGGCCCGCGACATACAGGATTGGGCCTTGCCTCTCGCGGTCGAAGGCGCATCTATCCCTCCATGGATATTGCACGCACGCCTTCGAACCCCGCCGGCAACCCCGAGATGGCGGACGCCGCCGTCGAGCCAGTCGATCCCGCAACCATCTTCCGCAAGAACTATACGCCGCCCGCGTGGCTGGTCCCGGAAATCCGGCTGGACTTCGACCTCGGCATCGAACTGACGAAATGCGTCGCGACCCTGAAGGTCGAGCGTAATCCCGATGGCGACGGCGACCAGACGCTGCACCTGTGCGGCGACAACCTTGCGGTGATGAGCCTGAAGGTCGACGGCGCCGATGCCGAGGGCTGGTCGATGAGCGGGTCGAACCTGCTTCTCCCCCTGCCCGGCGCATCGCACGAAGTCACGATCGAGACGCACCTGCACCCGGCCACGAACAGCCAGCTGATGGGGCTCTATGCCTCCAGCGGAATGCTCTGCACGCAGTGCGAGGCCGAGGGTTTCCGCCGCATCACATTCTTCCCCGACCGTCCCGACGTCCTGTCGAAGTACACGGTGCGCATGGAAGGCGACAAGGAGACCTTCCCCGTCCTGCTGTCGAACGGCAACCTCGTCGAAACGGGCGAAGGCGACGCGGGCCGCCAGTGGGCGCTGTGGGACGATCCCTGGCCCAAGCCGAGCTATCTCTTCGCGCTTGTCGCAGGGCAGCTTGTCGCCAACCGCGATACCTTCACGACGATGAACGGCCGCAAGGTCGAACTGGCCGTCTGGGTCCGCGAAGGCGACCTTGAACGCACCGACCACGCGATGCGCAGCCTCATCAATTCGATGAAGTGGGACGAGGAAACCTTCGGCCGCGAATACGACCTCGACCAGTTCAATATCGTCGCCGTGTCCGATTTCAACATGGGCGCGATGGAGAACAAGGGCCTCAACATCTTCAACACCCGCTATGTCCTGGCCGATCCGGAAACGGCGACCGACGGCGACTATGACGGTGTCGAGGGCGTCGTGGGTCACGAATACTTCCACAACTGGTCGGGCAACCGCATCACCTGCCGCGACTGGTTCCAGCTCAGCCTCAAGGAAGGCTTCACCGTCCTGCGCGACCAGATGTTCAGCGCGGACATGGGCAGCGAACCGGTCAAGCGGATCGAGGACGTGCGCGTTCTGCGCGCCGCCCAATTCCCCGAGGATTCGGGCCCGCTGGCACACCCGATCCGCCCCGATTCCTATCAGGAAATCAGCAACTTCTACACCGCGACCGTCTATAACAAGGGCGCCGAGGTCATCCGCATGATGCACACGATGGCGGGGCCCGAGGCGTTCCGTAAGGGCACCGATCTCTACTTCGACCGTCACGACGGCGAGGCCGCGACTTGCGAGGATTTCGTGAAGTCGATGGAGGACGGCGCAGGTCTGGACCTGTCGCAGTTCCGCCTGTGGTACGAACAGGCCGGTACGCCCAAGGTGACGATGCGGGCCGAGTTCGACCAGTCCGAAGGCGCGGTTACGCTGCACTTCACGCAGAAGGTTCCGGCAACCCCCGGCCAGCCCGTGAAGAAGGCCATGCCGATCCCGGTCAAGGTCGCCCTGTTCGACCGCGATACCAAGGCGCACGACGGCGAAAAGCTGCTGATCGTCGACAAGGACAAGGCCGAGTTCACGTTCAAGGGCTTTACCCGCCCGCCAGTGATCAGCGCCAATCGCGGCTTCACCGCCCCGATCCAGCTCGATGCCGAGAACGCCGACGAAGACCTCGTCTTCCTCGCCGCCAACGACGACGATGCCTTCGCCCGTTACGAGGCGCTGCAGCAGCTCGTCACCCGCGAACTGCTGGGCGCGATCGAGAACGGTCCGGACGAGAAGCGCCGCACCGCCATCGCCGATGCCATGGGCGCGGTGCTGGACGACACGCAGATCGACGACCTGATGCGCGGCGAATTGATGATGATGCCCGCCGTCACGTTCCTGCTGGAACTGGCCGCCCCTGCCGATCCGGTCGCGCTGCACAATGCGCGCGAACGGCTGAAAAGCTATATCGGATCGCGCCTGCGCGACCGTCTGATCGCGCTGCACGAACGTGCCTCGGCCATCGGCTACAGCCTGAGTGCAGAGGCACGCGGCGCGCGCAAGGTGAAGACACAGGCGCTCGTCCTGCTGTCCGCCGCCGACGCGAAGGAAGCCGCCGCCCGGGCAGAGGCGCAGTACCGCGCTGCCGACAACATGACCGACCGTCAGGGCGCGCTCATGGTGCTGGCAGGCATCGACTGTCCGGCCCGCGCCGAACTGCTTGAGGATTTCCGCGCCCGTTTCGAAGGCAACGCGCTCGTCACCGACAAGTGGTTCGCGCTTCAGGCAGGCTCGCTCGATCCCAAGGTGCTCGACACGGTCGAGGCGCTGGCGAACCACGCCGACTTCACGATCAAGAACCCGAACCGCGTGCGCAGCCTTTACATGACGATGGCGGTCAACCAGCCAGCCTTCCATGACGAGAGCGGGCGCGGATATCGCATGATCGCCGACCTTGTCCTGAAGCTCGACCCGCTGAACGCGCAGACCGCCGCGCGCTTCATTCCGGCACTGGGCCGCTGGCGCAAGATCGAGCCGAAGCGCGCCGCGATGATGCGCGCAGAGCTTGAACGCATCGCCAAGGCCGAGGGGCTTTCCAAGGACACGCGCGAGCAGGTGACCAAGAGCCTCGATGGTTGATCGTATTACCGCACACGCGCTTGCCGGGGTCCCGCACGGGTTCCTCGGCCGGCGCGGCGGCGTTTCCACCGGGCAATACCTGGGACTCAACGTCGGGACCGGGTCGGACGACCTGCCCCGCGCGATCGAGGCGAACCGGACGCTGGCCGTCGACGGCGTGATGCCGGGGGCGGAACTTGCCACCGTCTATCAGGTCCATTCCGCCGAAGTCGTCCGCATCGAAACGCCCTTCCCGCTGGAAGCGCGGCCCCATGCCGACGCGATGGTGACCGACAAGCCGGGCATCCTGCTAGGCATCCTCACCGCCGATTGCGCGCCGGTCCTGCTGGCCGACGAGGAAGCGGGCGTTATCGGCGCTGCCCATGCCGGATGGCGCGGGGCGTTTGCGGGCGTGTGCCGCAACACGGTCGAGGCGATGCAGACGCTGGGCGCGGACCCTGCGCGCATCGGTGCCGCGATCGGGCCGTGCATCGCACAGGCTAGCTACGAAGTGGATGAAGGCTTCTACTTGCGGTTCCTTGCCGAGAAATCCGAGTACGACCGCTTCTTCAAACCGGGCCGCATCGGGCATCACCAGTTCGACTTGGCCGCCTTCGTCGCGTCGGACCTTGCAAATGCAGGCGTGCGCAAGGTGGAGATCACCGGCCACGACACGTACGACGACGAAAACCGCTTCTTCTCCTACCGCCGTTCGACGCAGGCGGGAGAGAAAGGTTACGGCAGGCAGATCAGCCTGATCGGCCTCAACGGGTGAGCGACCCCGTTGGCATTCGAGCCTGGCAAAGGCTGGATGCGCGGGTCACGACTTCGGGAGCGTTGGGCGCAGCGGATATCGCCGCGCTGGCGGACATGGGCGTGCGCCACGTGGTCAACCTCGCCATGCCCGACCATCCCGAGATCCTGCCCGACGAGGCGGATCTCTGCGCGCAGCATGGCATCGGCTTCACCGCCATTCCGATACCGTTCGATTGCCCGACCGAGGATCATTACCAACGGTTCCGCGCGGCCATTTCGGGCGACGATCCGGTCCACGTGCATTGCGTGTTGAACTGGCGCGTATCGGCGCTGTTCTATCGCAGCAATGTCGAGGACGGCATGGCGCCGGATCGGGCGCTCGCCCTGCTCAGACAGCAATGGGATCCGCGTGCGTCGGATAATCCCGCTGCCCCGGCTTGGGCCAGCCTGATCGGCTTTTAGTGGGTGGCAGGGCGCAAGGCCCTGCCTGCCCGATCAGAGCGCCTTCAACATCGAGAGGAACACGTCATAGGCGCGTTCCGCCTCCGCCTTGTCGTAGGCGGGCGAGTCCGGAACGGTCCAGCCGTGCCCGGCGGCATAGACGTCGACCACGCCTTGGGCCCCAGCCGCGTCCAGCGCCGCCTTCAGCGCGGTCTTGGCCTCGGGCTGTTTCGCGTCATCGTCCTCGGCAATACCGATCAGGTAGGTCGCGCTGTCGACGATCATCTTGTTCGGGCTGGTCGGCGCATCGGTGACGAGGCCACCGCCATGCATGGATGCTGCGACTTTCACACGGTCGGGCGATCCGTGCGCGGCCCAGATTGTCCAAGATCCGGTCATGCAGTGCCCGCGCGTACCGACGCCCTTCGACGTATCGACCACGTCCTGCGCGTCGAGCCATGCGACAATGCTGGCGGTATCAGCCATGACCGTGTCGGCGGAGAACTTCTCGCGGTAGGGGCCGACTTTCTGGAAGCCGTCGTTCTCCATGAAATCGGCGAAATCCTCGAACATCGCGTGGCCTTCGTCGCGCCAGTAGGGGTCGGGCACGATCACGGCAAAGCCTTCTGCGGCCAGCCGCTCGCCCATCGCCTTTGCGGCGGGGCGCACGCCCGCGATGTCGGGCCACATGATGACGGCGGGGTGGTTGCCGGCAGAGGGGTGGTAGAACCACGCGCTCATCGTACCGCTACCGGTCGGGACCTGTACTTCGTTGCCCAGCACGCCGCCGTTCGTGGCCGCGGCCATCGAGGCCTCGGCATCGGCGGCGGTGTCGGAGGTCGAGCAGGCGGACAGGATCGCTGCGCCCCCTGCTGCGCCCACGCCCGCGGCAAAGGTGCGGCGGTTCACGCCGCGGCGGGCGAATTCTGCAAGTTGCTGTTGATCACACATTAAATTTCGCTCCCAGCATAACGTCCGCCCATCCGGAGGCGGAGATTAGGAGCGTGGCGTCAGGGCGCAACCCCATGCGCCTAATCAGCCGTCGTGAAAGTTCAGTTCGAGGAGAACATTGTCCGGATCGGTCAGGAACACCTGCTTCAGCCCGATGCCGGATACGCCCGACTGGCGATAGGCAATGCCCATCTCCTCCAGCCGCGCCACGAAATCGGCATGGCCCGCGCAGTTGAGCGCAACGTGATGGACCGCCCCCGTCGGCCCGCCGGGCTTGCTGTCCCGGTTCGCGGAATCGCGACGATCTTTCGAGACGAGGTGCAGCACGGGCCGCCCCTCACCATCGTGCATCCACTGGATCAGCGAGGGTTCAAGCGGTTCGGGCGGGTCGTGACGCGTCAGTCCCACGACCTCGGCATAGAACCGGGCCGAGCGTTCCAGATCGTTCGAGACGATATTGACGTGGTCGAGCGCTTTAACCTGCATTGGCGCAGTGTGCCCGACCGTGCCCCGAAGCTCAACGCCGGTTAAGCGCAGCCTCGCTCTCGGCCATCAGCTCGGCGATGATGTCGGCGACAGGCTCTTCCTTCTTCACCATGCCGACCGACTGACCCGCCATCAGCGAGCCGTTCTCGATATCGCCGTCGATCACCGCGCGGCGCAGCGCGCCTGCCCAGTAATGCTCGATCTGGAGCTGCGCCTCGCCCATGTCGACATTGCCATCGTCGAGCAGCTGGGCGACTTCGCGCTGCTTGGCCGTGAACGCCTCGGTGCCCTTGTTCTTCAGCGCGCGGACCGGGATGACCGGCAGGCGCGGGTCGACCTGCACGCTGGCAACCGCATCGCGGGCACCGGCGCGGAAGAAGGCCTTCTTGAAGTCGGGATGCGCGATCGATTCGGTGGCACAGGCGAAGCGCGTGCCTAGCTGCACGCCCGCCGCGCCCATTTCGAGGTATCCGGCCATCGCCTCGCCGCGCCCGATGCCGCCGGCAACGAAGACGACATGGTCTTCGGCCAGTTCGGGCAGGAATTCCTGGGCCAGGACGCTGGTCGCGACGGGGCCGATGTGGCCGCCCGCTTCCATGCCCTCGATCACCATGGCGTCCGCGCCCGAACGCAGCAGCTTCTTCGCCAGCGCCAGCGTCGGCGCAAAGCAGATCACCTTGGCGCCCGCTTCCTTGATCTTGTCGACACTCCCCTTGGGCGGAAGGCCGCCAGCCAGCACGACATGGCCGACGCCGTGCTTCGCGCAGACATCGATCAGGTCCATGATCTGCGGGTGCATCGTGATGAGGTTCACGCCAAAGGGCTTGTCCGTAAGCTTCTTCGTCTCGGCAATCTCGTTGTCGAGAAGCTCGGGCGTCATCGCGCCGCAAGCGATCACGCCAAAGCCGCCCGCGTTGCTGATCGCGGAAACGAGGTTCCTCTCGGACACCCAGCTCATCGCACCGCACAGGATCGCGTGCTTCGAGCCGAGGAATTCCGCGCCGCGACGCATCAGGGCGTCGGTTTTCGTATAGGTCGTCATAGGCGGCGGATTAGTCCCACCTGCGCCCAGCGGCAAGAGGAACGGGCCGGATACCCCCGTGAAGCCGAGTCGCGCCGTTGACGGCCCTCATCGACTCGGCCTGCCCGCCACTGATCGCTTTTCCCAATGTTTCTGTGCAGGTTTGATCATTTCAGCCGATTGACCGGAACTGGTAATCTTCGATCAGCATTAATTCGAGAGGGGATTGACCCCCATAGAGGAGGATGCCGAGATGGATGTTGCAACTGGATCGATGCCGGGCGGTGGGTGCCCGTTCAATCACAATGACGGAGGCGTACGCGGCCTGCTGGGCCGGACGAACCGGGACTGGTGGCCCGATGCGCTTCAGCTGGAGATCCTGCATCAGGGCGGCGTCTCGCCCGATCCAATGGGCGAAGATTTCAACTATGCCGAGGCGTTCAACGCGCTCGACTACAATGCGCTGAAGGCCGACCTGACCGCGCTGATGACCGATTCGAAGCCGTGGTGGCCGGCGGATTACGGTCACTACGGTCCGTTCTTCATTCGCATGGCATGGCACGCGGCAGGCACTTATCGCACCGCGGACGGCCGCGGCGGAGCAGGTTCGGGTCAGCAGCGGTTCGCCCCGCTCAATTCCTGGCCCGACAACGCCAACCTCGACAAGGCACGCCGCCTGCTCTGGCCGATCAAGCAGAAGTACGGAAAGCACATCAGCTGGGCCGACCTCTTCGTCCTTACCGGCAATGTCGCGATCGAATCGATGGGCGGGCCCACGTTCGGCTTCGGCGGCGGCCGCGCGGACGTCTATGAACCCGAAACCGACGTCTATTGGGGCACCGAGGAAGAGTGGGTGAACACGGGCGCGGAAACGCGTATCCAGCCCGACAAGGACTGGGCGCTCGAAAACCCGCTCGCCGCGATCCAGATGGGTCTCATCTACGTCAATCCCGAAGGCCCGGGCGGCAATCCGGATATCGAGGGTTCGGCCCGCGACATCCGCGAAACCTTCGCCCGCATGGCCATGAACGACGAGGAAACCGTCGCGCTGACTGCAGGCGGCCACACATTCGGCAAGTGCCACGGCGCAGGCGATGCCTCGCTGGTCGGCGCGGACCCCGAAGGCGCGGACATCGCGTTCCAGGGCCTTGGCTGGACCAGCGGCTATGAAAGCGGCATGGGCGCCGACACGATCACCAGCGGCATCGAGGGCCCGTGGACCAACACGCCGTTCGAATGGTCGCAGAACTACTTCCGCCTGCTGTTCAAGTACGACTACGAACTGACCAAGTCGCCCGCAGGCGCGAACCAGTGGACGCCGAAGAACCCCGAAGAGGCGGACATGGCGCCCGACGCGCACGATCCGTCGAAGAAGGTCCCGACGATCATGACGACGGCGGACATGGCGATGAAAGTCGACCCGTCCTATCGCGCGATCTCCGAACGGTTCCGCGACAACCCGGACGAGTTCGCCGACGCCTTTGCCCGCGCGTGGTTCAAACTGACCCACCGCGATATGGGCCCCAAGTGCCGTTACCTCGGCCCCGAAGTGCCCGAAGAAGACCTGATCTGGCAGGACCCGATCCCCGCGGGTTACACGCCGTCGGACAGCGAAGTCGCCGACCTCAAGGCGAAGATCGCGGATAGCGGGCTTTCGGTCGCGCAGCTGGTGAAGACCGCCTGGGCCTCGGCATCGACCTATCGCAAATCGGACCATCGCGGCGGCGCCAACGGTGCGCGCATCCGCCTTGCCCCGCAGAGCGAGTGGGAAGTCAACGAACCGGCCGAACTGCAGAAGGTCCTTGCCGTCTATGACGACATCAAGGGTTCATCGCAGGTGTCCATGGCTGACCTTATCGTGCTGGGCGGCTGCGTCGGCGTCGAAAAGGCGGCCAAGGCAGCAGGGCACGATGTGACGGTGCCTTTCACCGGCGGTCGCGGCGACGCGAGCGAGGAGTGGACCGATGCCGAAAGCTTCGAGCCGCTCGAACCGGCGGCGGATGCTTTCCGCAACTACCTGAAGACGAAGATGAGCGTGAAGACCGAAGAGCTGATGCTCGACCGGTCGCAACTGCTTGGCCTGTCCGCACCGGAAATGACGGTGTTGATCGGCGGCATGCGCGTGATGGGCGCCAATTACGGCGGATCGAAGCACGGCGTGCTGACCGATCGTGAGGGCCAGCTCACCAACGATTTCTTCGTCAACCTGCTGGACATGGACACGGCCTGGAAGGTCGTGGACGACAGCGGCGATGAAGAATTTGTGGGTAGTGACCGCGCTACTGACAAAGAGAGGTGGCGCGCGACGCGAACCGATCTTATATTCGGTTCGAATTCGCAGCTGCGGGCTCTCGCCGAGGTTTACGCGGAAAACGGACACGAGCAAAAGTTCGTCAAGGATTTCGTGGCAGCTTGGACGAAAGTCATGAATGCCGACCGCTACGACGTGGCGTAAGGCAGCAAAAGGAAGGCCAAAACTCCAGGGCGTTTGCGTTCCCCCCACAACGCGCAAGCGTCCACCCCCCAACCAACGGAGACTAGGCCGCCCCCCGTGTTAACTCACGGGGGGTTCCTTTTTTGGGGCATTCACCAAGCTACCAAACCAATTCTTAACCATGGTCACCCCATGCTTTCCCCATAAGGAAAGGGAGAGGGACAATGGTCACTTTCTTCGTAATGGTTCTTGCCGCAGGTGCAGTGCTGTTGTGGGTACTGCCCGTATCGAAGGACCGTACAAAGCGCCTTGCCACACAAGTCGGCGGCGGCGCGCTGTTTACCGTCGGGGTTGCCGGCATCGTCATGAACCTGATGGGGCCAGCCGCCGCCTGATCGCAGACCCGGTTCGGATCACCACAGGTTCGGATCGCAGCGCCGGTTTGCCATGTCAGACCGGCGGGCGATTCGCACGTTTCGCCGCACGGCAATGCTGCGCCAGGCGCAATCGCGCTTGACTGAGGCCGAGCATCGTCTAGTGGCGATGAAATGTTATATCATACACGTACGATCGCACTCGTTCTCGCTCTCGCCCCCATGTCCCTTGCCGCCCCTGCCCTTGCGCAGGATACCTCTTCACAGGACACGGTGGACGCTCCCTCCAGTGACGATTTCCATGACCCCATCGTCGTAACCGCCAAGGGCATCGGCCGGATCGACTTTCTTGCCGGCACCTCGACCATTTCGGGCGAAGACCTGCAGCGCGAAATGGAAGGGCAGATCGGCGAAGTGCTCGAAGGCCTGCCCGGCGTGAGCGCATCGGGATTTGCGCCCGGTGCCTCGCGCCCGATCCTGCGCGGCTTTTCCGGCGATCGCGTCCGCGTGCTGGTCGACGGCATCGGATCGATCGACGCATCAAACGCCTCTGCCGACCATGCCGTTTCGGTCGACCCGCTGACCGCGCAGCGGATCGAGGTCCTGCGCGGCCCCGCCACCCTGCTTTACGGCAGCTCCGCCATCGGCGGCGCGGTCAACGTCATCGACAAGCGCATCCCGCGCCGCGTGCCCGATGAACCCATTCATGTCGATGCGCTCGCCGCACTCGACAGCGCGGCCAATGCGCGCGAGGCGGGTGCTTCGTTCGATGTTCCGCTCGGCAGCGGCTTCGTGCTTCATGCCGATGGCTCATGGCGCAAGACCGACGACCTCCATGTCGCAGGCAATATCCTGTCGGACCCGCTGCGCGCCGAAGTCCTTGTCGAAGCGGCAGAGGACGAAGGTGAAGATCCCGAACACGCCGCCGAATTGCGTGAAGCGGCCAATATGCGCGGTGTCCTGCCCAACAGCGGGACCGAGACGAAATCGGCAGGCGCAGGCCTGGCCTGGATCGGCAATCGCGCGCACATCGGCGCTTCGGTCTCGCTATACGACAGCAATTATGGCGTCCCGACCGCACCGGGCATGGAACACGCCCACGGCGAAGAGGAAGATCACGCCGACGAACATGAAGATGATCATGCCGAGGAAGAGGGCCACGAGGAAGAAGAAGGCCCCGTCTCCATCGACCTGAAGCAGGTGCGCGCCGACTTTCGTGCCGGCCTGACCTTCGCTGACGGCCCCTTTGCCGAAGTGCACACGCGCTGGGGCTATAGCGATTACGATCACACCGAGATGGAAGGCGATGAAGTCGGCACCCGCTTCTTCGTCGAAGGCGTCGAAGGCCGCGTCGAACTGGTCCAGCGCCAGCGCGGTACGTGGAACGGCACGATCGGGGCGCAGTATTTCCATCGCGACATGGAAGCGATCGGCGCCGAAGCCTTCGTTCCGCCGAACAAGACCGAGCAATATGCTCTCTTCGCCTTGCAGGAAGTCGAGACCGGCCCCGTGACGGTCGAATTTGCAGGGCGTTTCGAACATGGCACCGCCAAGGCGTCCGACATCTCGCTCTCGCGCAGTTTCGATGCCGTGTCGGGCGCAATCGGCGCGTGGCACGAAACTGACGGCGGCATGCGCTTCGGCCTTAACGCCAGCCGCACTGCCCGCATCCCCACTGCCGAAGAACTCTTCGCCAACGGTCCCCACGTCGCGACCCAGCAGTTCGAGATCGGCGATCCCGACCTCGACCTTGAAACTGCGCTCGGCCTTGAAGGCTACGTGCGCGGGCGCGTGGCGGGCGTGGACCTGTCGCTGACCGGCTATGCCAGCTGGTTCGACGATTACGTCTATCTCGCCGCCACTCCCGATGAGGAGGACGGCCTGCCCATCTACGTCCAGCAGCAGCAGGACGCGGACTACTACGGCTTTGAGGCCGAGGCTGATATTCCGCTGGGCCGCGCAGGCGGCTTTGCGATCTCTACCGAGTTGCAGGGTAGCTATACCCGGGCAACGCTCGCCGACGGGACTGCCGTCCCGCGGATCCCCCCACTCGCGCTGGGAGGTGCTCTCGTCGGCGAGTCAGACAGGCTCGATGCCCGTCTCGGGATCGAATGGAACGCGTCGCAAAAGCGCGTGGCCGACTACGAGACCAAGACCGGCAGCTTCGCCATGGTCGATGCTTCGCTGGCGTGGAAACCGATGCGCGGTTCGGAGAATTTCACCGTCATCGCGGCGGTCGAAAACCTGTTCGACGCCGAAGGCCGCCGCCATGCCAGCTTCACCAAGGACTTTGTCCCGCTGGCAGGCCGGAACTTCAAATTGAGCGCGCGCTTGAGCCTTTGAGCCAAACCTGCGCATACTCCCCCCTGCGACCCGAGGCCGCAGGGGGGAATGACGTGCTGGGAAAATCGCTGATGGCAGGGCTGGCGCTATGCGCGCTGCTGCTGGCCATCCATGTCGGGGGAATCCTCGACCTCGGCCACTTCGTCTTCGGCGTCGCATTGATGGCAATAGGCTTTGCCATCGGCATCATCTCAAACAATGCGACCGCCGGGAAAAGCGAGGAAGACCGGGCCGACTGACGCGGTCCTCCCCATACCTTGGATCAGGCCGCTTCGCTGTCCTCGTCGAGGCCGTAGGCGGTGTGCAGGATACGCACGGCCAGTTCGGTCTCGTCCTCGTCGATCAGGACAGAGACCTTGATCTCGGACGTGCTGATCGCCTGGATGTTGATGCCGCGATCGGCCATCGCCTTGAACATGGTGGCTGCGATGCCGGCGTGGCTTCGCATGCCGACACCCACGATCGAGATCTTGGCGACCTTGGCGTCGGTGATGATCCGGTTGAAGCCGATTTCGCCCTTCTGCTCTTCGAGCAGCGCCTGCGTGCGCACGAGGTCCGCGCTGGGCACGGTGAAGGTCACGTCGGTTTCGCCCTTTTCGCGGCCGACGTTCTGGATGATCATGTCGACGTTGATGCTGGCAGCGGCCAGCGGGCCGAAGATCTGCGCCACGGCGCCCGGCTTGTCGGGCACGCGGGTCAAGATGACCTTCGCTTCGTTCTTGTCGGCGGCGATGCCGGTGATCAGCTGGCTTTCCATGTCTAGTCCTTCGAGCTCTTCATCGCTCACGATAAGGGTTCCGGGCAGGTCGTCGGCAAGCGGTGCATCGTCGTCCACGAACGAGGACAGGACCTGCACGCGCACGCCTTCCTTCATGGCGAGGCTAACCGAGCGGGTCTGCAGCACTTTCGATCCGACCGAGGCGAGTTCGAGCATTTCCTCGAACGTCACGGCCTTCAGCTTGCGAGCCTTGGCGACGATGCGCGGGTCAGTTGTGTAGACGCCGTCGACGTCGGTGTAGATGTCGCAGCGGTCGGCCTTCACCGCCGCTGCCACGGCCACGGCGCTGGTGTCGCTGCCGCCACGGCCCAGCGTCGCGACGCGGCCATCTTCGCCGATGCCCTGGAAGCCCGGGATGACCGCGATCTCGCCCGCCTGCATCGATGCAATGACGGCATCGGAATCGATGTCGCCGATGCGTGCCTTGGCATGGGCGTTGTCGGTGTGGATCGGCAACTGCCAGCCCAGCCACGAACGCGCCTTGCAGCCCAGCGCCTGCAGCGTGAGCGCAAGCAGGCCCGAGGTAATCTGTTCGCCCGCGGCGACGACAACGTCGTATTCCGCCGGATCGTAGAGCGGATTGGCTTCACGGCAGAAGTTCACGAGCCGGTCGGTCTCACCCGCCATGGCGGAAACGACCACCGCGACTTCGTGTCCGGCTGCCTGTTGGCGGCGCACGATGTTGGCGACGCGGCGAATACGCTCCGTCCCTGCCATCGAGGTTCCGCCGAATTTCATAACGATGCGGGCCAAGGCCGCGTCCCCTTCGTTGTGGAATCGGTGTGAGCGCGCTGTTAGGGATAGGGCATGACAAGCGCAACTGTATCAGGCGAAACCAGTTCGCCCACTATCCGCCCTGAGGAAGCCGCACACTTCGGAAAGCTCGCGGCGGAGTGGTGGGACCCCAAGGGTTCGTCGGCAATGCTGCACAAGCTGAACCCACTGCGCCTCGGCTTCATCCGCAGCGCAGTGGACATGCATTGGGGCACCGACGTGACCACGCGCGCGCCGCTGGTGGGCAAGACCGCGCTCGACGTCGGGTGCGGTGCGGGGCTGCTTTGCGAGCCGCTGGCGCGCATAGGCGCGAAAGTCACCGGCGTCGATGCGGCGGCGGAAAACATCGCGGCGGCGCGCCATCATGCGGCCGGGATGCGGCTCGATATCGACTATTACGCGGGCGAGTTGTCGACTTTGCCTGCGGGAACCTTCGATCTCGTGACCTCGATGGAAGTGATCGAGCACGTGGCCGACAAGGCGGCCTTCGTGCGCGAACTGGTCGCGCGGCTTGCGCCGGGCGGGCTGATGATCCTCTCGACCCCCAACCGCACCGCGGCGTCGAAGCTGCTGCTCGTCGACGGGGCCGAGATGATCGGACAGGTTCCGCGCGGCACGCATAACTGGGACGATTTCATCGTGCCCGAGGAGCTGGACGAACTGCTCGATGCAGCCGGGATGGAGATGGGCACGCCGCGCGGCATTGCTTTTACCGCGATGAAAGGTCTGCACCTCTCCGACGATCTCAAGCTCAACTACATCGTCACGGCAACGCGCCGGTAACCCTGGGGCGATAAGACCACCGCGAAGTTACGAGGGGGACGACGCAATGGGTGCATGGGGCGCAGGCAGTTTCGAGAACGACACCGCTCTCGACTGGGCGGACGAGCTGGAAACGGCCGACGATATCGAGAAGGTCTTTACCGGCCTGCCGCCCTTTGACGGAGCGACCGATCTCGATGCCGACGATGCCAGCCGCGTGATTGCCGCCGCCGAAGCGGTCGCCGCGATGATGGGGCAGGTGGCAAGTGACGTGCCCGAAGACCTGCTCGAAAAGCTGCAGGGCAAGGAGCCCTCAGCCGAACTTATCGAAATGGCGCGCGGCTGCGTCTCGCGGGTGATGAGCAAGTCCGAACTGCTCGACCTCTGGGCCGAGGACGAGGCAGGATCGGAAGAATTCGGCCGCGCGATCACCGGCCTTGTCGACCGGCTCAACCCCGACATGAGCTGGGACCGCCCGACCAAGGAAGAGGTCGAGAAGCAGGCCGGCCCGATCATGCCCTGCGTCTTCTGCGACGAGGGCATGAGCGAGGGCGATATGTTCTACCTCGGCTTTCGCGACTACACCGACCGCAACGGGCTGTTCGGCGAGCAGGGGCTTTATTGCCACCTGAGGTGCCTCAACGCGAAGCTGCACCCGCGGCATATGGTTCAGAACTGGAAGTTCGACCTCAGGTAACGCCGCGGATGCTTCGCGCGATCAGTCCCCCGTAGCGAGGGTCTCGATACGCTCGCGCTCTTCCTCGGTCAGGTCCTCGGGCTTGCGCGGGGGCGGCAGGTGTGCGGTCGCTTCCTGCGCCTTGCCGATCAGGGCGGGCATGGCCTCCATGATCTTCGGCATCGATTCCTGCATTTTGGCCATCATCTTCGGGTCCATGAAGATCATCATCGCGTTCTCGGCATACTTGGTGCCGGTGGGCGTGGCGAAGAAGGCGGTGAGTTCGTTCAGTTCGGCTGCGGTGAACTTGTCGGCATAGGCTTCGGCCAGACCTTCGCGCATGGCAGGTTCCATTGACGCCATGACGTCGACCATGCCGTCCATCATGACCGAGTTGGTCAGCTGCATCCGTTCGATGAAATGCGGGTCCAGCACTTCCATCATCTCGCGCATGGTCGCCTCGCCAAGGTCGGCGACCTTGTCTTCGGGCAGGTCCATCTGCGACACGAGGTTGCGCATGGGGATGTCCATCATGGACTCCATCATTTGGCCGGTCATTTGCTCCATCGTCCCGCGCATCATGCGTTCGTAGATGCCTTCGGGAAACAGGTAGTCGACAGTGGCCTGCGCAGCCTCCTCACGCGAAGCGGGCGCGTCCTGCGCGGCGGCAGGCGCGGCAAGTGCAACAAGGGCAAGCGCCGAAACGGCGCCGAAAACGGTCTTCATCAGGTAACTCCCCCGGATTGATCCCTGCGCCCGACTTTAGGCACCAAGTCCATCGGGGGAAAGGATAAATTCAGCCCGCAAGAACCCCGTCGGCCTGCTTAGCCTCGCGGTGGCCGTCGTCGTCCTCGCCGTGCTTCCAGTAGCTGGAGACGTAGAGGTGATCGCGGTCCAGCCCGCATTCGTCGCGAAGATAGGCGCGCAAAGCCTGCATCGATCCGAACTCGGCAGCGGCCCAGCCATAGACCTCGCCCGCGCCGCGTCCCGCATCACGTAGCGCATTGACGAGAAGATCCGGCTGCGTCCCCGGCTGCGCGTTGACCAGCCAGACCAGTTCGACACCTTCGGGGTGGGCGATGTCCTGCCTGTCGGCCTCGGACTGGATCTCGATCACCGCGACGCCCTTCGCATCGGCGGGCAGGCGTTCGAGATTGACCGAGATCGCGGGAAGCGCGGTCATGTCGCCCGCAATCAGGTACTGGTCCATGCCTTCGGGCAGGGTCTTTGCCGGCCCCGGCCCGCCGGCCATGATTGTCTGGCCGGCTTCTGCCGCCAGCGCCCATTCGACCGCGGGACCGGCATGTCCGCCCTCGCCGTGGACAACGAAATCGACATCGACACTTTCTGCATCCTGCCTGCGGATCGTGTAGGACCGGACCGGAGGCTTGCCGCCGTCCTCGTCACCGAAGCGCATCTTGAAATAGCCGCCCTCGGCCTGCGGCCGCAGCGTCGCCATACCTTCACCGCCCAGGGTCACGCGGATCATGTTCGGCGTGACGCGGGTCTTGGAAATAACCGTATAAGGTTGCGGGGCGGGGCGGCGCGGTGGGCCACCGGCGGGTTTGGTCGTATCGTTCATAAGCAGTAGATGGGCTTCTTGCGAACAGTTCGCAAGAACTCGCGCGTTGATTTTATTGCAACGAGCCGTTCCATTTATCGGGATCGAACCCGACGAGCAGGCCGCCTTCATGCTCCACCACTGGCCGCTTGATCATCGAGGGATGCTCCATCATCAGCGCGATCGCCTTGTCCGCGTCGATGTCCGCCTTGTCGGCATCGGAAAGCTTGCGAAACGTCGTGCCGCGCTTGTTCAGCAGCACTTCCCAGCCCTCTTTCGCCACCCATTCGCGCAAGTGGTCTTCGGGCACACCGGCCTTCTTATAGTCGTGAAAGGCATAGTCCGCGCCCCGCGCCTCAAGCCACTTGCGCGCCTTTTTCACGGTGTCGCAATTGGGAATGCCGTATAGGGTCACGCTCATGCCTTAAGGTCCAGTCCTGATCGAAGTGCGGATTGCCTTCCCCCTCTAGCAACTGGACATTTGCGCGCAATCCGCCAAAGAGGCGCGCGAAAGGCGCTTGAGACATGAGCTTCAATACGTTCGGCCGCGTGCTGCGGTTCACCACCTGGGGCGAAAGCCATGGACCGGCGCTGGGCGCCGTTCTCGACGGGTGCCCGCCGCAGATCGACCTGTCAGAAGCCGACATTCAGCCCTTCCTCGACGCGCGCAAGCCCGGCACCAGCCGCTTCACCACGCAGCGCCGCGAACCGGACGAGGTCAGGATCCTGTCGGGCGTTTTCGAAGGCCGCACGACCGGCACTCCGATCAGCCTGATGATCGAGAATACCGATCAGCGTTCGAAGGACTATTCCGAAGTCGCCAAGGCCTATCGTCCCGGCCACGCGGACTATGCCTATGACGCGAAATACGGCTTTCGCGACTATCGCGGCGGCGGACGTTCCTCTGCCCGCGAAACGGCGGCGCGCGTGGCCGCCGGTGCCGTGGCGCGCAAGATCGTCTCCGGCGTGCAGATCCGCGGCTGGGTCAGCGCGATCGGCGGCGACGAGATCGACGAGAGCAACTTCGACGCGGACCAGATCGGCCAGAACCCGTTCTTCTGCCCCGATGCCGACGCGGCCAAGCGCTGGGAAGCGATGGTGGACGAGGCTCGCAAGGCCGGTTCCTCGCTGGGCGCGGTCGTGACCTGCGAAGCGACAGGCGTTCCGGCAGGCTGGGGCGCGCCGATCTATGCCAAGCTCGATGCAGACCTTGCCGCCGCGATGATGGGCATCAACGCCACGAAGGGCGTCGAGATCGGCGACGGTTTCGGAGCGGCTGCCCTGCGCGGTGAACAGAACGCCGACGCGATGAGCCCCGGTTCGCAAGGCCCCGACTTCGCATCGAATCACGCCGGCGGCATCGCGGGCGGCATCTCCACCGGACAGCCGGTGCGCGTGCGCGTCGCCTTCAAGCCGACCAGTTCGATCCTCATCCCCGTGCCCACGATCACCCGTGACGGCGAGGAAAGCGAAATCGTCACGAAGGGCCGCCATGATCCGTGCGTCGGCATTCGCGGCGTTCCGGTGGTGGAGGCGATGATGGCGCTGGTGCTGGCCGACCACTTCATGCTGCACCGCGCACAAACCGGCGGCTGACCTGCGCGCAGGGATTCGGGGCATGTTCGCCCCTTGAATCCGACTGTTCCCGCAAACACATTGATTCATCGCAAAAATCGATCAGTTCAGCCTGATTGATTTAATCGATCAAACTGTTCGGCTTTTACCGTTTGGGATTTGTTGCGGCGCAACCTATCTGGGGTGCGTCAACGAATTCACGCGTACAGGAGAAAAACGCAATGGGTATCATCGGCAGCCAGATCAAGCCGTTCAAAGCCACCGCATTCCAGGCCGGCAAGGACTTCTTCGACGTCACCGAAAAGGACATCGAAGGCAAGTGGGCGGTCTTCTTCTTCTACCCCGCCGACTTCACCTTCGTTTGCCCGACCGAGCTCGAAGACCTTGGTGAGCACTACGAGATGCTCCAGAAGATGGGTGTCGAAGTGTTCGGCGTTTCGACCGACACGCACTTCAGCCACAAGGCCTGGCACGACACTTCGGAAAAGATCAACAAGATCAAGTATCCGTTCCTCGGCGACCAGCTCCACACGCTGTCGAAGAACTTCGACGTTCTGCGTGAGGAAATGGGCCTTGCCGACCGTGCGACTTTCGTCGTCGATCCCGATGGCGTCATCCAGCTGATGGAACAGACCTGTGAAGGCGTTGGCCGTAATGCCAACGAACTGGTCCGCAAGATCCGCGCCGCACAGTACGTCCGCGAAAACCCCGGCCAGGTCTGCCCGGCCAAGTGGGAAGAAGGCAGCGACACGCTTGCCCCGTCGCTGGACCTCGTCGGCAAGATCTAAGCTGATCGCCACGATCTAAGGGTCGGATCGCCCCACCCTCCCCCCAATCCGGGGCGATCCGACCAACCATGCGGCCCGGGGCACCCTTTCCGGAGCTCCGGGCCGTTTTGCGTTCATAATCCAGGAGATTTTCCATGCTCGACGCCAACCTGAAGCAGCAGCTGCAGCAGTATCTCGGTATGCTGCGCGAGCCGATCGAGCTCGTCGCCTCGCTTGGCGACGGGCAGAAGTCCACTGACACCCGCGAACTGCTGACCATGATTGCCGAGATGTCGGACAAGGTTACGGCCAGCTTCGACGGGGACGACGCCCGCAAGCCCAGCTTCATCATCCGCCGCGCCGGTGACCACGACGTCGCCGTGACTTTCGCAGGCATCCCGCTGGGCCACGAATTCACCTCGCTCGTCCTTGCCCTGCTCTGGGCAGGCGGCCACCCGCCCAAGGTCGACGAGAAGCTGGTCGAACAGGCCAAGGCCCTGTCCGGCACCCACAACTTCGAGATGTATTTCTCGCTATCCTGCCACAACTGCCCCGACGTCGTTCAGGCGCTGACCCTGCTCAGCCTGTTCAACAAGGGCGTGTCCGCGACCCTGATCGAAGGCGGCACGTTCAAGGACGAGGTCGAGGAACGCGGCGTGCTTGCCGTCCCCGCCGTCTTCAAGGAAGGTGAGATGTGGGCCAGCGGCCGCATGGGGCTGGAAGAAATTCTCGCCAAGGTCGACACCGGCGCCGCCGACCGGATCGCCGACGAGATGAAGGAAATGGCTCCTTTCGAGGCGCTTGTCGTCGGTGGCGGCCCCGCAGGGTCCGCAGCTTCGATCTACATGGCGCGCAAGGGCTTTCGCACCGGCATCGCCGCCGACCGTATCGGCGGGCAGGTTCTGGACACGATGGGTATCGAGAACTTCATTTCGACCGCCTATACCGAAGGCCCGAAGCTTTCCGCGCAGATGGAAGCGCATATCGGCGAATATGACATCGATGTCGTGAAGCCGGTCCGCGCCAGCAAGCTGATCCCGGCGGAAAAGCCCGGCGGCTACCACACCGTCGAGTTCGAAAACGGCGGCACCTTGAAGGCCCGCAGCCTCGTCCTGTCGACCGGTGCGCGCTGGCGTTCGCTGGGCGTGCCCGGTGAGGCCGAGTACCAGACCAAGGGCGTTGCCTATTGCCCGCACTGTGACGGCCCGCTCTTCAAGGGCAAGCGCGTCGCGGTGATCGGCGGCGGCAACTCCGGCGTCGAGGCGGCGATCGACCTTGCCAATATCGTCGGCCACGTCACCCTGATCGAATTCGACAGCCAGCTGCGCGCCGATCAGGTGCTGCAGGACAAGCTGCGCTCGTTCCAGAACGTCGACATCCACGTCTCGGCCCAGACGACCGAGATCACGGGTGACGGCTCGAAGGTGAACGGCCTCGTCTACAAGCACCGCGAAACGGGCGAGGAGCACAAGATCGAGCTCGAAGGCGTCTTCGTGCAGATCGGCCTTGTCCCCAATACCGAGTGGCTGAAGGACAGCGGCATCGAGCTGTCGAAGCACGGCGAGATCGTGATCAACGACCGCGCCGCCACCAACCTGCCCGGCATCTTTGCCGCGGGCGATGCAACGACGGTGCCCTACAAGCAGATCATCATCGCCATGGGCGAAGGGTCGAAGGCGGCGCTGTCCGCGTTCGACTACCTGATCCGCACGGAACCGGCCGAAGAGATCGCGCAGGCCGCCGCCACGCACGAGGCAAAGGTCGCCTGACCTTACGCACCCAACCCTGAAAGGGCGGGATCGGCACTGCGCCGGTCCCGCCCTTTTCATTTGCGCCCTGCGCGTTAGACCTTCCGTCCATGAACGCCATCACACCCGCAGCCAGGATTTCGGCCGGCGTCATCGCCATCGTCAGCCTTGCGACTTTCGCGCTGCAGATCGCGTTGAGCGTTGAGAAGACCGGCTCTCTGTTCGGGGCCTTCGCGGCGCTGTCGCGCTATTTCACGATCCTCACCAATGCGGCGGTCACGGTCGTCATGCTGCGCCTCGCGCTGGGCCGCGTGCCGGGGCACCGGCTGATGCTGGCGCTGGTCACGGCGATCGCGATGGTGGGAATCGTGTTCCACGCGGTTCTGGCCGACCTGCAGACGTTCAGCGGGCTTGATGCCGTGACCAATCAGGGATTTCACACCGTGATACCGGCGCTGACGGTGCTGTGGTGGGTGGTGTTCGGCGGCACGCCGGGGATCCTCTGGCGTGACCTCGCGTGGGTCCTGCCCTGGCCCGTCGTCTATACCGCCTATGCACTGGTCCGCGGGGCGGTGACGGGTGCATATCCCTATCCGTTTCTCGACGTGGCGCAGATCGGCGGGCTGATGCTGGGCGTAAACGTCCTTGCGCTGACAGCGATATTCCTGGTCGTCGGCGCGATCTTCGTCGGGATCGCGAAAGCGCGACGCTAGAGCCGGTCCTGCCGCGGCCTGCGCAAGACGAGGTAGAGCGCGCCATCCCCGCCATGCCGCCGCTGCGCATTGCGCACCGCCGCGATATCGGAGCCGTGCGGGCCAGCCGCCAGCCAGTCGAGGATCTTGGCCCGGATCGCCCCGCGCCGCTCACCCCTGTCGGCGGCCTCCACCGGACGCGGCCTGCCCGTCACCAACAGCACGACCCGCGCGCCCATGGCCTTCGCCTGCGCGAGCCCCATGTCGAGCCGCCGGTGCGCCTGGTCCAGCGTGTGGCCATGCAGGTCGAGCGTGAAATCGGGCTGCAACATCCGCCCCGTCAGTTTCCGGTCCCAGTGTGAGTCCAGCCCCGGAGGCGGCGCAGGTGCAGGCGGTGGCGGCGGAGCCGGACGCGGCGCGGGCACGCGGCCTTTCACCTTCTTAGGCGGTGTCACGGTGACCGGAACGGGCTTGGCAGGGACGGGCGCGGGCCGTGTCATCCGTTCCTTGAAAGGCGTGACGGTCGCGGCGACCTTGGCCCAGAGCGCGGCTTCCTCGTCGCTCAACCCTTCGGGCGTGCGGGGATTTGGCGGTTTCATTGCGCCAGCCGCGCCAGCGTTCCCTTCGGCAGGAAGACCAGCGCACTGGCATCACTGCTCATGCCGCCGGCGATCGTCTTTGCCTCTGCTCCTGCACCCCAGAACGTGTCGAACCGGTTAGCGCCCTTGATCGCGCCGCCGGTATCCTGCGCGATCCACAAGCCGTCGGCCACATCATGCGCGGCATCGATGAAGACCGGAGCGCCGAGCGGAATGAATTTCGGATCGGCAGCGACGCTGGCATGGGCGCGCACCGGTACGCCCAGCGCGCCGAGCGGTCCGTCGCCGGTCAGCTCCTTGAAGAAGACCCACGACTTGTTTCCGTTCATGACCTCGTCGGCCTCGTCCGGATTGGCGTGGAGCCATTCCACGATCCCCTGCATCGTCGCCTCACCAGGCGCGAAGACACCGCGTTCGCGCAAGGTGCGCCCGATGGCGACATATTCGCGCCCGTTCTGGCCGGCGTAACCGATGCGCAGCACGTCGCCGTCGGGTCCGATCAACTGGCCCGAACCCTGTATCTGCAGGAAGAAGAAATCGACCGGATCCTTGGCCCATCCGATGACAGGCGCCTTGCCGTCCAACGCGCCCGCGACGATCTCGGCCCGCTCGTAATAGGGCACAAAGGCGCCGGTTTCGTCCACGCGGCCCAGCGGACCCCGGCCTTCGCCGGCATATTCGGGATCGCGGATCAGGTCGTCCGGCATGCCATAAACCGCAACGTCATACCCGTCGCGCTTCTCGCGAACGCCATCGATCTGCGGTTCGAAATACCCGGTCAGGAACGCCTCGCCCGATCCGATCTGTGCCGTCTCGAAAAAGGCGTCAAAGAAACCAACAGGATCGCTGCCCCATAAGGGCGCGGCTTCGCAGGCAGGCGTCCAGTATGCCTCAATCCCGCTGTTATCGTTCCGGCCCAGCAGTTTCGGGCAGGATTCGACGAAAGACAGCCGTGCCGCTTCCGCATCCTCGGGCGTCAGCGGCAGGGTCGACATGGCGGGGCCGGGCGAGAGCCCGGCCTCGACTGCATTGGTGGGTTCAGGAGGTGGCGGCGCTTCCTCGGGCGGAGGGGCGGCGCAGGCGCCAAGCGCGGCCACGCCGGAAAGGATCGCGATCCGGCGCGCCCACTTCACCATGATGACGGGATCAACCCTCGTCGGTTTCGTCGAGCAGCCAGTCGGGCCGCATCGCGGTGACCTTGCGGCTGAAGGTCCAGACGTCGTGGCTTTCGATCGCGTCGTCGAGCGAGCCGGCGATCATGTTGCCTTCCTTGTCCTTTGTCATCGCGGCGATGTCGGCAGCGAAACGGACGGTGATGCGTGCCATCGGCGAATCGAAGTCGGCGCTGGTGATCTCGGCCTCGTTGATGCGGATCAGGCGGTTTTCGACCACTTCGCCCGCTTCCTCGCGCGCATCGATGGCAGCGGCGAAGCTGGCATAGACATCGTCGTCGCAAAGCTGGTTCAGCGTTTCCTTGTCGCCCTTCCAGAAGGCCTCGAGGATCATGCCGTAGGCAGCCTTCGCGCCCTCGATGAAAGCCATCGGGGTAAAGCGGCGGTCGGCATTGGCGATTTCGCGAACGGCGCGGTGCGCGCCGACGGGAACGCCGATCAGCACGCGATCAAGCGCAGGCGCGCCTTCAACCGTGCGGGCCGGAGCCGGTTCGCCCGGGCGTTCGCCCTGTGCAGGCTGACGCGGTTCGGCGGCGCGGGGCATGTGCCCCATCAGCGTCTCTTCCTCGTGTTCGGCGCGCCGGCCCAGCACCGAATAGAGGCGCAGGCCCAGAAAGGCGGCAATCATGGCGAGGATGACGATTTCAATAATCACTGGGACCCGTCCCGATTTTCGTGCGTGTGACGCCATTATGGCGATAAAGTGTGAACCTGCCCCAAATAGGAAGGAAACACAATTCGACAACCGTCGAATGGCCCTTGGTATCCCGCCAAACGTTGCCCTTTTTGCACGGAAGAGGCCGGTTGCGGGCCACGCGCGCCGGTGCTACTCGCCCCCGTCATGCGCGGGCGGGGTTTAACAAGCCTTCGATACCCGCGGGTCGCACCGTTTCCAGTTTCATAAAGTGAAAGACATCATGGCCGACGAAGGCAACATCATCACCGATCTTGGCGGCAACGCCGACGCGAACCAGCCCAACGGTGCGGACAACCAGCCCGCGATCGGCCTTATTTCGCAGTATATCAAGGATCTCTCGGTCGAGAATCCGAACGCGCCCAAGTCGTACCAGTTTCCGGGCCAGCCGAACGTCGACGTGCAGTTCAACATCAACTCGACCCCGGTCGAGGGCGAGGTTCACGAAGTCGTCCTGAAGATCACCGTCACGGCCAAGGCCGAGCAGGGCGCGCTTTACATCGTCGATCTCGCCTATGGCGGCCTGATCGGCATGCGCAACGTCCCGGCGGAACAGGGCCACATGTTCCTTTATGCCGAAGCCCCGCGCATCCTGTTCCCGTTTGCCCGCCGCATCATCGCCGATGCCGTGCGCGATGCAGGCTTCCCGCCGATGCTGCTCGATCCCATCGATTTCCAGGGCATCTACATCCAGCAGCTTCAGCAGCGCCAAGCCCAGGGCGAAAACCCGGCAGCTGCCGCCCCGACGGGCGAGGCCTGATCGGGCTGAGCGCCTGACGGGCCGAGGGGGCGCATGAGCCTGCTCAAGAACGTAGGGACCATTGGCGCGCTGACGATGGTCAGCCGCGTCTTCGGGTTCGTCCGCGATGTCATGCTGGCCCGCGTGCTGGGCGCGGGCGGCGTGGCAGATGCCTGGCAACTGGCGTTCCAGCTACCCAACATATTCCGCCGCCTCTTTGCCGAAGGCGCCTTTGCGCAGGCCTTCGTGCCGCTGTTCAACCGGCGGATAAAGGACGAGGAGACGAGCGAGGCGCGCCAGTTCGCGAACGAGGTGCTGGCCGTCCTGTTGCCGCTGCTCATCGTGTTCGGCGCGCTGTTCCTGATCTTCATGCCATGGGTCATGGGCCTCTTCGCCACCGAGGAGCTTGAGGCCGACCCGCAGAACTTCCCGCTTGCGGTGACGATGGCGCGGATCGCCTTTCCGTATCTGTTGTTCATGAGCCTCGCGACGCTCTGCGCCTCGATCCTCAACAGCCTGTCGCGCTTTGCCGCCGCCGCTGCCGCGCCGATCCTGCTCAACATCTGCCTGCTCGCCGCGCTGACATATGGCGCGATCCTGCCCGATAGCGAGGCGACGCGGCAGGCAACCGGCTTCTGGCTGGCCGTCGCGGTCTCCGCCTCGGGCCTGTTGCAGCTATTGTGGCTGGGCTTCTGGATGCGCCGCGCGGGCTTTCGCCTGTCGCTGGGCCGTCCGCGCATCACCGGCGGGGTGAAGGAACTGGGCCGACTGGTCGTGCCCGCCGTCTTCGGTGCAGGCGTCTACCAGATCAGCCGCTTCATCGACCTGTTCTTCCTCTCCACCCTGCCCGACGGCAGCTATACCTATCTCGCCATGGCGGACCGCTGGAACCAGCTGCCGCTGGGCATCATCGGTATTGCGCTATCGACCGCGATCCTGCCCGCGCTCTCGCGCTTTCTGGGCCGCGGCGAGGCGGACGGTGCGTTCCGCCTGCAATCGAACGCGGTGGAGCTGGCGATGCTGCTGACCGTGCCCGCCGCGGTCGCGCTGTTCGTCACGGGAAGTGCGTTTACCCGCGTGTTCTATGTCGGCGGGGCGTTCACGCTTGAGGACGCGCTGGTCACCGGCACGGTGGTCTCGGGCCTCGTGCTCGGTCTTCCGGCCTATGTCCTGGTCAAAGTGCTGACCCCCAACTTCTTCGCACGCAAGGATACCAAGACGCCGGTCTTTACCGCAGCGGCGGGCCTTGCGGTGACGGTAGGCCTGAACTTCATCCTCGTCCCGCGGCTTGGCGTGCTGGGCCTAGCAGTGTCGGGCTCGGTCGGCGCGTGGACGAACACGATCCTGCTTTACGCGATCCTTGCGTCAAAGGGGTATTACCACCTGACTCCGTTGGTAGCCGGGCGCATAGCGCGCATCGTACTGGCTGCGGCGATCATGGGCGTGGCCTTGTGGTTCGCGATGCCGCTGGGCGAAGGGCATTTCGCCGGCCCCACGGGGGAGCGTGCGATCGCGGTCATTTCGATCATGTTGCTGGGTGCTGTCGTGTTCCTTGCCGCAGCTTGGGCCTTGCGTGTTCTGGATCGATCGACCATCGAACGGCTGGTCAAGCGTCAGGGATGACGGCACTGGGCTGACATCAAGACAGATACGGGTTTATTTCATGCGCATCGTTTCGGGCATCCAGCCCACCGGCAACCTTCACCTCGGCAACTACCTCGGCGCGATCCGTAACTGGGTGCGCATGCAGGACGACGTGGCCGAAACCGGGGGCGAGTGCTTCTTCTTCCTCGCCGATCTCCACGCGATCTCGATGCCGCACACCCCGGCGGAGCTGACCGCCAACACCCGCGAGATGGCCGCCGCGCTGCTGGCCTGCGGCGTCGATACGACGAAGTCGGTCCTGTTCAACCAGGCGCAGGTTCCCGCCCATTCCGAACTGCAATGGCTGCTGAACGGCACCGCCCGCATGGGCTGGCTGAACCGCATGACCCAGTTCAAGGACAAGTCGGGCAAGAACCGCGAAGGTGCCAGCGTCGCGCTGTTCACCTATCCCGTGCTGCAGGCCGCTGACGTCCTGCTCTATCAGGCGACCCACGTTCCGGTGGGCGATGATCAGAAGCAGCATCTCGAACTGGCACGCGACATCGCGCAGAAGTTCAACAACGACTTCTGCGCAGAGGACGCGCCCGTCTTCACTCTGCCCGAACCCTTCATCCCGCCAGAGGCTGCACGCATCATGAGCTTGCGCGACGGTACCGCGAAGATGAGCAAGTCGGACCCGTCGGAGATGAGCCGCGTCAACCTGTCGGACGATGCCGACACGGTCATGAAGAAGGTCAAGAAGGCCAAGACCGACCCCGAACCGTTGCCTTCGGAAGAAGCGGGGCTCGAGGGCCGCGCAGAGGCGAAGAACCTCGTCGCGATCTATGGCGCGCTGTCGGGCCAGTCGGTGGCCGAGGTTTTGGGCGAATACGGCGGCGAAGGCTTCGGCAAGTTCAAGCCTGCGCTGGGCGAACTGCTGGTCGAAACGCTGCGCCCTATTTCCGAGCGTTTCAACGAGCTGAAGCAGGATACGCCCGAGCTTGACCGCCAGCTTGCCACCGGCGCCGCCAAGGCGCGCGATGCCGCGGCCGATACGCTGGCAAAGACTTACGAGGCCCTCGGCCTGCTGCGGTAATACCCTTGCGCGAAGGCTATCGCGGTAAGTCCCTTGAATATCTTGCGTTTAGCACAAATGTTAAGCGCACTATTCAAACCCGGTTCATGGCCATTGGGCCATAAGGCGTGCATATTATGCGATGCCCCGTCCGAGTCTGGGCCCGAATCGGTACGCGAATCGGGTGTGGTCAGAAACCGTGCGGCACGTGACCTTTTTGGAGGGATTGAAATGAAGTTCAACGCCAAGCGCGCGCTGAAGCTGGCCGCGGCACCGCTGCTGGTTGCCGGGCTTGCCGCATGTGCGACCCCGTTCAATGCCGATGTCTCGCGTTTCCAGACGCAGCTTCCGGCACCGCAGGGCATGACCTTCGCGGTCGTGGCCGATGATCCGGCGCTCGCCGGTGGGCTCGAGTTTGCGCAGTACGCGGACTACGTCGAGGCAGAGATGTCGGAACTTGGCTACACGCAGGCCGCGCCGGAAAGCGCCGATCTGCTTGTCCGGTTCGACTATGGCGTCGACAATGGCCGCGAAAAGTTGGTCACCACCGGCTTCTCGCGCCGCGACCCGTTCTATGACCCGTGGTACCGTGGTTATGGCTACTATCGCCCGTTCGGCTATCGCCGTTCGGCATGGGGCTACGGCTGGCACGACCCGTTCTTCGACGCAGGTCCGGACGTGCGCAGCTACACCATCTATACCAGCGGCATCGACATGAAGATCGAACGCCGCGCGGATGGCGAACGCCTGTTCGAAGGCAAGGCCGAAGCGGTCTCGCGCTCGAACCGCCTGCAGTATCTCGTGCCGAACCTGGTCGATGCGATGTTCACCGATTTCCCCGGCCAGTCGGGTGAAACGCTGCGCATCTCGATCGCACCGGAAGACCGCGAGAAGAAGGTGAAGGTCGTCGACTGACGCCTAGCCTCAGGGCAGAAACAAAAAGGCCGGGCGCACCCTTCGATGGGCGCGCCCGGCTTTTTGTTTGTCTGTGGGGTTTAGGGGCTCAGTCCTTGCGGATCGGCTCAACCTCTGCCGCGCCGAAACCCGTTGAGCCAAAGCCGCCCTCGCCCCGCGCGGTTTCGTCAAGTTCGTGGACTTCGAGCCAGCTTGCCATGACCACCGGGCTCAGCACCGCCTGCGCAATCCGGTCGCCACGGCGGATCTTGTATGGCTCCAGCCCATGGTTGATGAGGATGACCTTCAGTTCGCCGCGGTAGTCGGAATCGATCGTGCCGGGCGTGTTGGGCACCGTGATTCCGTGCTTGAGCGCAAGGCCCGAACGCGGGCGGATCTGGATTTCGTAGCCTTCGGGAATAGCCACCGCGAGGCCGGTCGCCACTGCCGCGCGGTCACCGGGGTTCAGGATACGCTCCTCGCTCGACACGACGTCCATTCCTGCCGCGCCATCGGTGGCATAACTGGGGAGCGGCAGGTCGTCGTTGCCTTCCAGCCGCTTGACCGGAACGGGGACGCGTTCATGCGATTTCATCGGCAATCCTGTCTATTAATGCGGCTGCGACGCGGGCCTTGGGCATAGTCTCAAGGCTCGTCGTGCCGTCTTTCGTCACGATGTGAACGGTATTGGCATCGCCGCCCATGACGTCACCCGACACGTCGTTGGCAACGATCCAGTCCGCGCCCTTGCGCTCCCGCTTGGCAGAGGCATGGGCGACGACGTTCTCGGTCTCTGCGGCAAAGCCCACCAGCAGGCCGGGGCGCTGCGGCGATTTCGCCAGCGTGGCAAGGATGTCGGGGTTTTCGGCCAGCGCCAGCGGCGGCACCGTGCCCGATCCGTCCTTCTTGATCTTCTGCTGCGCCGCATCGGCTGCGCGCCAGTCGGCAACGGCGGCGACCATGACGGCGACATCGGCAGGCAGCGCGGCCTCGACCGCGGCCAGCATCTCGCGCGCCGATTCGACATCGACGCGGTCCACGCCCTGCGGCGTTTCAAGGTTCACCGGCCCCGCGACCAGCGTGACCCGCGCCCCCGCAGCCGCAGCAGCAGCGGCGATGGCAAAACCCTGCTTCCCGCTCGACCGGTTGGCGATGTAGCGAACCGGATCGATCGGTTCATGCGTGGGGCCGGCAGTGACGAGGACGTGCTTGCCGTAAAGATCGCGGTGCGTCTCGCCGGCGAAGTCGGGCTGGCCCGCCAGCGGATCGATACCGCCGAAATTGCGGATCGCGGCCATGATCGCCTCGGGCTCGGGCAAGCGGCCCGGGCCGTATTCGCCGCAGGCCATCGCGCCTTCGTCAGGCTCCATCACCGTCACGCCGTCTTCGCGCAGGCGCGCGACGTTGCGGCGGGTGGCGGGATGCTCCCACATCTTCACGTTCATCGCAGGGACCGCCATGACCGGCTTGTCCGTGGCGAGCAGCAGCGTCGTTGCCATGTCGTCGGCCACGCCTTGCGCCATGCGCGCCAGCAGGTCCGCCGTCGCCGGACAGACGACAACCAGATCGGCCTCGCGGCTCAATTGGATGTGGCCCATCTCGGCCTCGTTCTTGAGGTCCCAGAGCGTGGTGTGAACGGGGTTTTCGCTCAATGCCGCGAGCGTCATGGCGGTCACGAACTTCGATCCGCCCTCGGTCAGCACGCAAGTCACCTCGCCCCCGTCCTTGCGGATCAGGCGTACGAGCTCGCAAGCCTTGTAGGCCGCGATGCCGCCGCCGACGATGAGGAGTATCTTCTTCGCCATCAGGCCGATTCCATGGACGTTTCGCCCCGCCCCCGCAAGGCCGAGCCCAGATCGGCCATCCCGCGCGGCACAAAGGCCAGCCCTGCCAGCGTCAGCGGCAGGCCGAGCGTCGCCCAGTACCAGTTCTCGGGCCGGGCGAAGAGCGCGATCATCGCGGCCAGCCCGATCAGCCAGAGCAGCGCATAGATCGCTGCCGCCTGCCCGCGTGCGAGAAACCCGAACAGCGCCAGCACGACCACCGGCCCTGCCAGCCACATCGGCAGGAAATAGAGCGCGGTCGACTGGCGGATACCGGCCACGAACAGCGCAGGCCCCGCAAAACCGGACCACCCTTGCGAAGCCGGATCGGCCGCCGTGGTCACGGCCGCGACGGCATTTGCGTGGAGCGTCAGGGCCACCGTGAAGACCGCGAGTACTGCGACCACGCCCGCCAGTTCGCGCCAGCGCCGCATGACCAGCGCAAGCGCGGCCCAGAGCAGCACGGCAGGCAGGGCGGTTTCGCGGATCAGCAAGGCCGCCAGCGCACAGAGCAGCGAGAGCCAGATCCGGTCGGGCTTGCGCAAGGCCTGCGCCAGCGTCAGCAACGCGCCTGCCCACAAGTCATGGAACATTACCCCCGGCCCTGCCGCGACGACCGCCACGGCCAGCACCATCGCCAATATCCCGATGCCCTCGCCCGAAGTGCGTGCCAGCGCCTTGGGCAGCATGACCGCGCAGCCGATGAACAGCGCGAGAAGAACGATCTTCAGCCCCTTCTCCCCCACGAGGGCATAAGCCCAGGCCAGCGCGGGCTGGCGCACGGTAAAGAAGGGTTTGAGCGGATAGTTGTGCAAGCGATGCTCGGCGACGACGGCTTGGTAATAGCCCTCACCCGCAGCCACGCGTCCCGCGATCAGGCGATAGAGAGCATCGTCCCCGATGGCCTGGTTCTCGGCAGAGGCAGGCGGCGCAGAGCCTTCGGGCTGGGCCGGAATGGCGGAGACGACGAAGAGCGCGAGGAGGACGATGGCCACCACGATCGCCGCCATGCGCGGCAGGCGGCGCAGCGGGCTGTCTTCCAGTAATGCGCCCGTGACTGCCATTGCCCCCCGCAAGACCGGCTATCCCAGAAGACCGGCCAGCATCGCGCCATAGACGGCGCCCGCGCCGAGGAATGCGGAAAGCAGGTAGGGCAGGATGGAGTCGCCTCCCGGCTGCCGTTCCTTCTTTTCCCAGATCAGTTCGATGTCGGTCAGCGGCGGCGGTTCGGGCGCGCCGCCCTTGGGCGGGAAGCGGTCCTCTATCCGGCGGATGAGATCCGGGATGCGCAGCAGTGTTTCGGTGTCGGTGCGGATGCGGTCGGCAATCGCCGATTCCGGCCCCAGTTCGTCGCGGATCCATTCGCGCACATAGGGTGCGGCGGTGTCCCACAAGTTGATAGAGGGATCGAGCTGCGTCGCGATGCCTTCGACCATGACCATCGTCTTTTGCAGAAGCAGCAGGTGCGGCTGCGTCTGCATGTCGAAATCGCGCGTGATCGCGAACAGCCCGTCGAGCATCTGGCCGACCGAAAGCTCGCTCACCGGCTTGCCGCGCATCGGTTCGCCCACCGCGCGCAGCGCCGTCGCGAATTCGTCGACGTTGTGATAGCTCGGCACATATTGCGCCTCGAAATGGATCTCGGCGACGCGGCGATAGTTCCCCGTCGTCAGGCCATAGAGGATTTCCGCCAGCCACGCCCGCGCACGGCGATCGATGCGGCCCATGATGCCGAAATCGATGGCGACGATCGTGCCGTCGCCGCGCACGAACAGGTTCCCCTGGTGCATGTCGGCATGGAAGAAACCCGCGCTGATCGCCTGGCGCAGAAAGGCGAGCACCAGCCGCTGCGCGATGGACGGCAAATCATGCCCCGCCTCTGCCAGGGCCTCGTGGTTCGATATCTTGATGCCGTCGATCCACTCGATCGTCATCACGCGCCCGTTGGTGCGATCCCAGTCGACCGAGGGGATGCAATAGCCCGGAATGGCGTGCATCGCCTCTGCCAGTTCGGAGGCCGAGGCCGCCTCGCGCCGAAGGTCCAGTTCGCGCAGGGTCCAGCGCTTGAAATTCGCGATGACGAGCCGCGGGCGCAGGCGCTTCGCCTCTCCGCCCAGACCTTCGAGATGTGCTGCAGCCCACTCGTAAGTCTCGATATCGCGGGCGAACTGTTCGCGGATTCCGGGGCGCAGGACCTTGACCGCGACCGTCCGGCCATCGGTCGTCACCGCCTTGTGCACCTGTGCGATCGAGGCTGCGCCGACGGGCACGGGATCGATATGGTCGTAGAGGCTGTCGATCGAACGCTCGAAGCTGCCCTCGATGGCCTTGGCGATCTCGTCGAAATCGACCGGCGGCAGCGAATCCTGCAGCGACAGCAGATTGCGCGCCGCATCTTCGCCGACGATGTCGGGACGGGTCGCCAAAGTCTGGCCCAGCTTGATCGCGGCAGGGCCGATCGCGCGGAAGGCCCCTGCGAAATCGGGTTCCTTGGGCTGCACCGTGCCGAAACGCGCCAGCTTGCACAGGCGGCGCACCTGTTCGGGCGTGTTCGGGTTCTGCTCGATCGGGCGCAGCGCACCGTGACGGGCCAGGATGCGCCCCCATTTCAGGAGCCGGAAGATATGCGTCGAATGGCGGGTCATGAAAGGAGCGTCAGACCTTCCAGCCCGAGTGGATCGCGACAAGGCCGCCCATGATCGGCTCCACCTTCGTCTGCGTGAAGCCTGCGGCGCGGATCATCTTTTCGAATTCCGGCATCGTCGGGAAACGGCGGATCGATTCGATAAGGTAGCGGTAGGAATCGGCATCGCCCGCAATGGCCTGCCCGATCTTCGGCACCAGCTTGTGCGAATAGGTATCGTAGACTTCCTTGAAGCCCGGCCATTCGGTCGTCGAAAATTCGAGGCAGAAGAACCGGCCCCCGCGGCGCAGGACGCGGTATGCCTCGGCCAGTGCCTTGTCGATGTGGGTGACGTTCCGGATGCCGAACGCGATCGTGTAGGCATCGAAGGAATTGTCCGCGAAAGTCAGCTCTTCAGCGTTCTGGCGCGACCAGACCAGCGTATCGATCCCGCGCTTCACCGCGCGTTCGAGCCCGACGTCGAGCATTTCCTGGTTGATGTCCGACACGGTGATCTGGGCGCCGTGCGCTTCCATGCGGAAGGCGATGTCGCCGGTGCCGCCCGCCATGTCGAGAATCTGTTCACCGCTGCGCGGCTTCACCCGGCGTACAAAGCGGTCCTTCCAGAGCCGGTGCATCCCGCCCGACATCGCGTCGTTCATCACGTCGTACTTGCGCGCGACGGCGGAGAAGACTTCGCCCACGCGGGCGGTCTTTTCCTTTGCATCGATGTCCTCGTAACCGAAAGAGACGGTCGACGGCGAATTCACGGGTTCGTTCATGTCACAAGCCTCTAGGGCCGGATGGCCTCAGATAAAAGCAACTTGTGGGCAGCAGGCCGGTTCCTAGCGCTGGCAGCGGCGGCAGAAGAAGGTGCTGCGCCCGCCCTGCACGATACGCTCGACCGTGCCGCCGCAGTGGCACGGCTCGCCCTCGCGGCCATAGACCTGCCACTGCGTCGCGAAATAGCCGAGTTCGCCATCGGGCTTGGCATAGTCGCGCATCGAGGACCCACCCGCCGCGATCGATTCGAGCAGGACCTCGCGGATCGCGGGGACGAGCAGTTTGAGCTTGGCATAGGAGACCTTGCCCGCCGCTTTGTCGGGCCGGATACCGGCGCGGTGCAGCGCCTCGCAGACGTAGATATTGCCGAGGCCGGCGACGATGCGCTGATCCAGCAGCAGGACCTTCACCGGCGAGATACGCCCCACGAACGCGTCGGCGAGATGTTTTGCCGTCAGGTCTGCGCCCAGCGGCTCCGGCCCCATGTCGGCAAAGGGCCCAAAGCCTTCGAGATCGTGCGTATCCCACAAGTCCACCGAACCGAACCGGCGCGCATCGTTGAGCGCAAGGACGTGTCCCGCCTTGGTTTCGAGCACGAGGTGATCGTGCTTGCCCAGTTCTTCAGGATCGATCCGCCAGCGCCCGCTCATGCCAAGGTGGAAGATCATCGTCTGCCCGCGATCGAGATCGACGAGACCGTATTTCGCCCGCCGCCCCAGCCGCTCGACCCGCGCGCCCGTCATCATCTGAACGAGTTCTGGCGGAAACGGTCGGCGCAGGTCCGGGCGATTGAGCTGCACGCGCGTCACGGTCTCGCCCTCGAGATACTGGGCAAGACCGCGCACGGTGGTTTCGACTTCAGGTAATTCGGGCATCGCGGGTCCAGATAGGGATCAGTCGTGATGCCCGGTAGAGGTTGAGGCCTGGTAGAGGCTCAGCTCTCCAGCTGGCGCAGGAGGCTGCGCACGTCGCCGTCCATGTCGGCATCGCGGGTGCGCAGGTCCTCGATCAGGCGGACCGCGTGGATCACGGTCGAGTGATCGCGGCCGCCGAACTTGCGGCCGATCTCGGGGTACGAACGCGGGGTCAGCACCTTGGCGAGGTACATCGCGACCTGGCGCGGACGCACGACGGCGCGGGCGCGGCGCTTGGACGCCATCTCGCTGCGGTCGAGCCGGTAGAACTGGCAGACCGTGCGCTGGATTTCGTCGATCGTGATGCGGCGGCGGTTGGCCGACAGGATGTCGGTCAGCTGTTCCTCGGCCAGTTGAAGAGACACCGGCTGGCCGGTGAGCTGGGCATAGGCGATCAGCTTGTTCAGGCCGCCGACCAGTTCGCGCACGTTGCGGCTGATGGTGCGGGCCAGGAACTCGATCACGTCGTCCGGCACGTCGTTCGACGTAAAACGCGTCAGGCGATGTTCGAGGATCTTGCGGCGCAGATCGATGTCGGCGGGCTGGATGTCCGCGACAAGACCCATCGACAGGCGCGAGAGCAGGCGCGGCTCGACACCGTCCAGCGCCTGCGGGGCGCGGTCGGCGGCAAAGGCGAGGCGCTTGCCTTCCTGAAGGAGGGCATCGATCGTGTAGAGCAGTTCTTCCTGCGCGGAAGCCTTGCCGATGATGAACTGGATATCGTCGACCAGAAGCATGTCGAAGCCGCGCAGGCGCGCCTTGAACTCGATCATCTGGTTCTGGCGCAGGGCCTGCACGAACTCGACCATGAAACGCTCGGCCGAGCAGTAGAAGATCCGTGCGCCGGCCTTGGCGGCGGCGAACTGGTGGCCGATCGCGTGCAGCAGGTGCGTCTTGCCCTGGCCGGTGGCGGCCTTGAGGTAGAGCGGCGAGAACTGCGGCGCTTCGGTGGCGGCCATGCGCTGTGCGGCGTTGTAGGCCAGCACGTTGCCTTCGCCGGTCACGAAAGTCGTGAACGTCAGCGAGGGATCGAGACCTGCCGAACCCATCTCGGTGATGGCTTCGACCGGGCTGGGCGGGGGAACGTGATCGTTGGCAGCAGCAGGGCCGACGCGCAGGTCGACCATCTTGCGGCGACCGGGGTGGACCGAGACACGGACATTGCGGACTTCGCTGCGCGCGATCTTCCATGCCAGCGACAGGCGATCGGAGAATCGATCGTTAACCCAGTTGGCGGAAAATTCGGTCGGCAGGAAAAGATCCAGCGTGCCGGTTTCCTGGCAGAACGAGCCCAGTTCGATCGGGCGAATCCACTGCGAGTAGAGCTGGTGGCCAAGGTCCTTCTTCAGACCTGTACAAATATCCGACCAGTCCGCTGCAAGTGCCTCACGCTCATCCTCGAACATCTCGCTCGCCTTGTCCTTTTCTGGCGTACGCCCCGCCAGCGAGCCGAAACCCCCCGTCCGTGTCATGCGTCCTATGCCTCCGTCCATACCACTCATATAAGTCCCCCGACGCCAGACAAAAGTCGAGCGTCGTCCGCCGAACCCCCTTCGGCAGGAGACAAGTATTTGCGCTGTTAAATAATGCCGGTCACGACCAATGCCCGACGACTCATTTTGTAGGGCTGTGGATGGCGAACCGGCAAGGGTTGTGGCGTAAAAAAATTGAAATAATGGCGCTTGACTCGGCAAAGCCCGCAGAAAGCCATCGATCCTGAATCAAGCGCCTGAAAAGGCACGATTTTTGGAAAGTGAACGTTCCGAATCGTGGGATATCCTTGGGTTTACCGCAAGTGCAGCATGATTCTCCGCCCATTGCTGCAGCGCAACAAAAAGGGCCGCCGGAAACCCGGTCGGCCCTTTTCGTACCTGCAGCCGGGTGTCCTGCCTTAACAGGTCACCCGAATCACCGTTCAGGTTAGCCCAGCGCGGCGACGCGCTTGGTGAGTCGCGAAAGCTTACGCGACGCGGTGTTCTTGTGCATCACGCCGCGAGCAACACCGCGAGCCAGTTCGGGCTGCGCATTGCTGAGGGCGGTCTTGGCCGCGTCCTTGTCGCCGCTTTCGATCGCAGTTTCGACCTGCTTCACGAAAGTGCGGATACGGCTCATGCGGTTGCCGTTGATTTCGGCGCGACGCTCGTTGCGGCGGATGCGCTTGCGGGCTTGCGGCGTATTGGCCATGCTCGATCCTTATGCTGCCGCGTCCAGATGCGGCGAATTGCTGTTCAACCTGTTCGTGCTTCCCGTGCAGGCCCTGCGCCGACAAGCAGCGTACCAGAACCGATTCGGGTGCTAAAATCCCGTGCAGGAACGCATGCCTTGTCGGCACAATCCCGCAAGAAAGCGCGGCGCATAGCGGCCATAGTGCGAATCGTCAAGCAATCAGCCGCCTGAAGGCCCCGACACCGCGCCAGGCGCCTCAGATACCGTGCGATCCCCCTTGCCCCGAAGCCCGCGCAAGGGCAAGGCACAGGCCATGCTGGAACATGACAGGCTGGAGCGTTTTGCGCGGCACATCGTCCTTCCCGAGATCGGCGGGGCGGGACAGGCGCGGCTTGCCGCATCGCACGTCGTCCTGATCGGCGCGGGCGGGGTCGGTTCGCCAGCGCTGCAATACATGGCGGCGGCAGGCGTCGGCAAACTGACCATCGTCGATTCGGATGAAGTCCACGTCAGCAACCTGCAGCGCCAGACGATCTTCACCCAAGACGACATCGGCGCTGCGAAAGCATCGCGCGCGGCATACTGGACCCGCGCCTTCGATCCGGTGATCGAGGTCACTGCGCTGGACCAGCGCGTCGACGCCGGTAACGCCCGCGCCATCGTGGCAGGGGCCGACCTCGTCCTCGACGGCTGCGACAATTTCGCCACCCGCCTTGCCGTGTCCGATGCCTGCGTTGCCGAAGGCGTTCCGCTCACCAGCGTCGCGGTCGGGCGGTTCCAGGGACAGGTCGCGAACTTTGCCGGGCACCGCGAGGATCAGGCCTGCTATCGCTGCTGGGTCGGCGATGCCTTCGACGCGGACGATTGCGATACGTGCGCCGAACAGGGCGTGCTGGGCGCCTTCGTCGGCATGGCCGCGACGATGGGTGTGATGCAGGGCCTGCGCGTCCTATTGGACGGCGCGGCGACGCTGGGCGATCCGCAGTGGGGTCAACTGGTCCTCATCGACGGGCTCAAGCCTTCGATGCGGACAATCAACGTGACCAAGGACCCGGGGTGCAAGGCCTGCTCTGCCTGAGCGCGGCTCGACACATCGATCCCCACGCCCCATATCGCCTGACATGACGGACAAGAGCGAAATCGAGATGCCCACCGGCCTGGTCGAGGAACTGGAGCCGCTGGTGCGCCGCGTGCTCGCGCCCAATCCGTCGCCTTTTACTTATACGGGCACGCAGACCTACCTGATCGGCACCGACGCCGAACTGGCCGTCCTCGATCCCGGCCCCGACGATCCGGCGCACATCGCAGCACTCGTTGCCGCGATCGGCGAGGCAAAGGTCGTCGCGATTGTCTGCACCCACACCCACCGGGACCATTCGCCCGCCGCCGATCCGCTGAAGGCAGTGACCGGAGCGCCGATCATCGGCTGCGCACCGCTTGTCATCGAAAGCGACATCCCACGCGCCGATGCGCCGTTCGACCAGTCCTATTCGCCCGACCGAGTGTTGACCGATGGCGAGAGCATCGGCGGCGAAGGCTGGACGCTGACCGCGGTGGCCACGCCGGGTCACACCTCGAACCACCTGTGCTTCGAACTGGAAGAGACAAAGGCGCTGTTCACCGGCGATCACGTCATGGGCTGGTCCACCACCGTCGTCGTGCCGCCCGATGGGAACATGGCCGACTACATGGCCTCGATGGAAAAGATCTACGAGCGCGAAGACCGCGTCTATTATCCAGCCCACGGCCCCGCGGTCGAAAAGCCGCAGCAACTGGTGCGCGGCATGATCGGCCACCGCCGCCAGCGCGAGCGCCAGATCCTGAAGCACCTGGCCGGTGGCCCTGCGACGATCCCCGACATGGTTGCGAAGATGTACGTCGGGCTGAACCCGCGCCTCGTTCCCGCTGCGGGGCAATCGGTGCTGGCCCACCTCCTCGACCTGGAAAATCGCGACGTGGTGCACGACACCGGTGAAGGCTGGGGACTGGTCGAGCCTGCCTGATCACTTGGCCTGATCACCGTGTTTGATCCACTGGCCTGATCCGTTGATGGCAATTTGATACGGATTGCCTCCCCGCCCCGAACGGCTAATCTGCCGGACGGGGAAAACAAGAAGGGGGGACGGCCCGTGGCCACGACATTCGAGAAACCGGCAACAGCGGACAGCGAACGCCGCTTTTTCCTGATCATGACCAGCATCATCACTGCGGGAATCGTCGCGGGCTTTTCCGTGCATCTGGGCATGGGGCGATCCACTTTCGCGGTGCCGCTGCCCTATCACTTGCACGGCGTGATCTTCTTCACGTGGGTCGCGCTATTTTTCACGCAGAACGTACTGATCACCAAGAACCAGGTCGCCCTGCACCGTACGCTGGGCATGGTGAGCGTGGTTTGGGTCCCGCTGATGGTCGCGGCCGGCGTCTATCTCATGTTCGTGGTCATGCAGCGAACGGGCGGTCCGTTCTTCTTTGCGCAGAACACATTCTTCTTTTCCAACATCACCGAAGTGCTGTGCTTTGCGCTGCTCACGTTTGCAGGCCTGCGCGTGCGGCGGCACACCGGCTGGCACCGCCGGCTGATGCTTTGTGGTTTCGCCGTGCTGTCCAACCCCGGCTTCGGGCGGCTTTTGCCATTGCCGCTACTCATCCCTTACGCATGGCATGTCATGGTCTTCGTCGTGCTCGTCTTCCCGATTGCAGGCATGATCCGCGACAAGATCAGACTGGGCCACGTCCATCCCGCGTGGTGGTGGGGCGTTGGCGCGATCGTCGCGTTCCAGATCGTGGCGGACCTTCTGGCGATGAGCGCATTCGGCACCGGCCTTGTCGAACAGCTGATTGCCGGAACGCCTGGGGCCGAACGCCCGATGGAAGCGTTCCTGCCGCCCGGTTTTGCCATGTGATTTGCGACGTAATCGCTTGAACTCCAACCGCGCGCAGGCCATCTGCAGGCGCAAGGAATGGAGATTTGCGAAAAATGACCGCGCACGAAAACCTCACCGGCCTCGACCTTCGCGAAGAGATCGAGAAGCTTCGCAAGGAACGCAACGCGGTCATCCTCGCGCATTATTACCAGACGCCCGATCTTCAGGACATTGCCGACTTCGTGGGCGACAGCCTCGAGTTGTCGAAGAAGGCGGCGGCCACCGATGCCGATGTCATCGCGTTCTGCGGCGTGAAGTTCATGGCCGACACCGCCAAGATCCTCAGCCCGGAAAAGATCGTGGTCCTGCCCGATCTCGACGCCGGGTGCAGCCTTGAAGACAGCTGCCCGCCCGAAAAGTTCAAGGCTTTCCGCGAGGCGCATCCCGATCACATCGCGCTTACCTACATCAACTGCAGCACCGAGGTGAAAGCTCTGTCCGACGTGATCGTCACGTCCTCCAGCGCAGAGACGATCCTGGCCCAGATCCCCGAGGACCAGCCGATCATCTTCGGCCCCGATCGGCATCTTGGCGGATACCTGAACCGCAAGTTCAACCGCGACATGCTGCTTTGGCCGGGCGTGTGCATCGTGCACGAGGCGTTTTCCGAAACCGAGCTGCTTAAGCTCAAGGAAGAACACCCCGAAGCGCCGATCGCCGCGCACCCGGAATGCCCGCCGCACATCATCGACCATGCCGATTACGTCGGGTCGACCAGCGGCATCCTGCAGTATGCAAAGACGATGGAAGGCGACAAGCTGATCGTCGCGACCGAACCGCACATCATTCACCAGATGGAAAAGGCGCTGCCGAACAAGACGTTCATCGGCGCGCCGGGTGCGGACGGCAACTGCAACTGCAACATCTGCCCCTACATGGCGCTTAACACGATGGAGAAGCTCTACATCGCGTTGCGCGACCTCGAACCGCGCATCGAGATCGAGGAAGGCCTGCGCCTGAAGGCGAAGCAGAGCCTCGACAAGATGATCGAGATGGCATCGGGCACGATCGGCAAGGGCGACCTCGGGCGCGCATAACCGCGTCCCAAGGCACCAACCCCGCATTTGCGCGTTAGTGCGGCGATGACTGCACGCCTTCTGACAATCTGGAACCGCATCAACGCCAGCTACTGGTTCTGGCCGGCGACGTTCTGCATTATCGCCTTCTTCCTGTCGCTCTTCACCGTCTGGCTTGACCGGAACGGTGCATCCGACTGGCTTTCTGCCAGCAGCGCACTGGCCCCGGCGCGGCCCGGCGGGGCGACGACGATGCTGCAGGTTATCGCGGGTTCCATGCTCGGGGTGGCGGCCACGGTCTTTTCGATCACCATCGCTGCCGTCGCCTATGCCAGCGGCACGTATGGCCCGCGCCTTCTCACCAATTTCATGGAAGATCGCGGCAACCAGCTATCGCTCGCGACGTTCATCGGCACGTTCGTCTATGCGATCATGATCCTGCGCGTCGTGCGGCACGAGGATGAACAGGCCACGACGCTGAAAGGCGCACTGGCGAGCGACATTCCGGGCTTCGTCCCGCAGTTGTCGCTGCTGGTTGCAACGGGGCTGATGCTGGTCTCGGTCGCGGTGCTGGTTTTCTTCCTCAACCACATCCCGTCGAAAATCCGCATCAACAAGGTGCTGGAAAATATCGGCCGACGGCTGATCTCCCAGATCAAGGACCGCTTTCCGAAAGAGGGCGGCGACGCGGACACAGTCGACCTTCCCGATGGCAAGCAGGTCACCGCCGGGCGCAGCGGCTATATCGAGATGATCGACTTCGACGGCCTCGAAGATGCCGCCAACAAGTTCGAGGGGCGCATCGTCCTGCTGCAGGAGGCAGGCGATTTCGTACACCCGCTGGTTCCGCTGGCGCGTTTTTCAGACGGGCAGTGCGACGATGCCTGCGCCGACGCAATCCGCGACTGTTTCGTCCTCACCGGCCTGCGCACGCCGCAGCAGGACTTGCGCTTTCTGATCGACGAACTGGTCGAAATCGCATTGCGCGCCCTTTCCCCCGGCATCAACGACCCCTTCACCGCGATGACCGCGCTGCACTGGCTGGGAGCGGCGACGGCAGAGCTGGGGCGACGCGAACTGCACGTTTCACCCAACGACATCGACAAGCAGGACAAGCGCTGCGTCTTCCCGCTTCATTCCGACTTTACCGACTATGTCGCGCATGGTTTCGGCGCATCGCGCTCTGCCGTGGCGACCAGCCGGAAGGCGGCGATCGCGATGTTCGACGCGCTGCGGGACTGTGCGACCTCGGTCACGTCCCACAGCCGCGTTGCCGCATTGCGCGCAGAAGGTGATCGACTGATGGACCAGTGCGCGACGAACCTCAAAGGGCCGGACCTGTCCGAAGTCCACGACCGGCACCGCGCATTCCAGGCGGAACTGGCCGCAAAAGCCCCCGCCTAGGGCCTCGCCGGTCCTGCCCTTGGCCCCGCGATCCGCGCCAGCACCAACGCTGTCGCCATCAGCACCATGCCGACGACATCGCCTGCCGACAGCGTCTCGCCGAATGCGACCCAGCCGGTGAACGCGGCAATCGCGGGCTGTGTCAGAAGGGCAAGGCCGATGACCAGCGGGCGGAACCAGAACAGCGCCCAGATCAGCACCCCTTGCCCCACGATCTGGCTGAGCACCGAAAGCATGAGCAGCGGCGTCCAGTCGGTTGGCACAATCTGCTCGCCAAGTCCGTAGGCAATCGCGAACAACACGGGGATGCCTGCGGTGACGGACACAGATAGCAATGCCCATGAACCGACACGCCCGCGCAGATGGCGCAGCAGCAGGATGTAACAGGCGTAGAGAATCCCGGCGAGCAGGCTGAACAGATCTCCGACGAAGTTCTCTCGCCCGATTTCCAGCGATCCGCCCATCAAAAGCGCTGACCCGATGACGGCCGCGGCAATCGCGCCAAGCTCTGCCCGGTAAGGTGCCCGGCGTGCCGCGATCAGGCTCCACATGACAAGGATTACGCTGCCCGAGTTGCCGAAAAGCGCCGCATTGCCCAGCCGCGTGCGTTCGATTCCGATGTGCCATGACGCGATGTCCATCGCGAAGAACACGCCCGCCGCGACCGCGAACGAGATGCCGGTGTGCCCGAAACTGCCCTTTCCGCGTTCCCGCCAGCCGAGCAGCAGGATGACCGGCAGCGCCAGCGTCAGCCGCCAGAATCCGGCTGCTACCGGCCCCGTATCGGCCATCCGCACCAGCAGCGGCCCCATGGCGAGCGCCGCATTGCCGAGCAGAAGCAGCCCCAGCCTCCACGGGCCGGCGTGCGGGGTCTCGTCTGTCATGTGGGCAGGACCCGTCCGGTCACTCGGCCGCGGGTTCGTCCCCGGCGGCTTCGGCGGGTTCTTCCGCCGATGCCGCTTCGGTTTCGCCCGAGGTACTGGCCGAGCCGCCTTCCTCGCCGTCTTCGCCTTCGGGTTCCGCCGATTCGCCCTGGCTCTGCAACTGGTCGAGCGGGATCATGTCGTCGGTGATCGACCCTTCCAGCACTTCGCCCCCCGCCTCGCGTGTATCGTCGACCGGCGCTGCGCCGTCCGAACCGCAGGCGGCAAGCGTGGCAGCAAGGGTCGCGGCGAGAACCGGGGCGAGAAGGTTGCGCAAGAATGCAGGCTTCATGTCGGTGATAGTCCCGTTGGTGTTCATTGCGTGGGGCACGCCATTTCCAGCTTGTCGAAAAAGGCCTGCGCATGGCGGCCAAGCGCCGCGTCCCACTGGCTTGCCGTGACCTCATGGCCGAGGCGAGCCATGCTCGTCACGCCATATTCGCTGATCCCGCACGGCACGATGCCGGTGAAATGCGACAGGTCGGGCGAGAGGTTGACCGAAAAGCCATGCATCGTGACCCACTTGCGCACGCGCACGCCGATCGCGCCGATCTTCGCCTCGCCTCCGTCGATGTCGCGGGTCCAGATGCCGATGCGCCCTTCGGCGCGCCATGCCTCGACCCCGAAATCGGCAAGAGCGTCGATGACCCAGCCCTCGATCGCGTGGACATAGCCGCGCACGTCTCGCGCCCGCTTACCTAGGTTCACGAGGACATAGCCGATGCGCTGGCCCGGCCCGTGATAAGTGAATTCGCCGCCGCGTCCGGCTTCCACCACGTCGAAGCGAGGGTCGAGGAGGTCTTTCTCTTTAGCGCTGGTGCCTGCGGTGTAGACGGGCGGATGTTCGAGCAGCCAGACAAGCTCGTCCGCCTCGCCCGCATGGATCGCGGCATTGCGGTCCTGCATCGCGGCAAGCGCATCGCGATAGGGCACGAGGGCATCCTCGCGCCGCCATTCGACGCCCGCGATTTGCGGCAAGTGCGTGTTATCAACTGTCATCGCCACGTTGCGTGGCGGCAAACGCCGTGCCAATCAAGGGCCATGACGAAGATCCCAAGCGATGGCCCCGGCACGCCCGGCAACGGCGGGCCGATTCCACCCCGGTTCGACGCCTCTGCCGCGTGGAGCGCGGCGGTAAAGATGATCGCCGCCAACCGCGAGATGATGCTAGTTCTGGGCGGCCTGTTTTTCCTGATCCCGCAAATGCTGCTGGGCATGCTATTGCCCGATGTGCCGCCGGGACTGGAGGACGAGGCCGCGACACAGGCGGCGATGGACATTTTCGCGGTCTGGTGGCCGCTGGTGCTCGGCGTGGCGGTCGTGCAGGCGGCAGGCATGCTGACGCTGATGGTGCTGCTCTGCGATTCCGGCAGGCCCGTGGTGCGCGATGCGATCGGCACCGGCATCAAAGCGCTTGGCCCCTATGTCGGCGCGACGCTCGTGCTGGTGGCGGGCATGGGCATTCTTGCCTTGCTGATCCTGCTGCCGATTACGCTGGCCGCGGGCGAGGCTGCTGCTGCCGTCGCGATGATCCCGATCCTTGCCGTCGCGCTGTGGATCAACGTGCGTACCCTGACGCTGGCGCCGGTCGTCGCAGTCGGTCGCGAACGCAATCCGTTCGAGGCGCTGAAGAAGGCCTGGGGCCAGACCAGCGGCAGCGGACCGCGCATCCTGATGATGGTGGTGCTGTTCCTGCTGGCCGCACTCGTCATCTCGATCGTGACGACGGCAGTGCCGGGCACGATCCTGATCGCGACGCTGGGGCAGGAAACGGGCCGAGACGTTGTCGGCGTGATCGAGGCTTTCGTCTCGACCTTCCTGATGCTGGCATGGTCGGCGCTGATCGCGGCGAGCTATCGCCAGTTCGCGAAAGCCTGACGGTTAGCCGACGGCTGCGACTTTCGCGGGCGCTTCCTCTGCCTGCGCGGCAGCGGCAGGTTCTGCATCCTTCCAGCCCCAGAACAGGCGGCAGGGCAGGACGTTCAGCGCCTCGAACCCCGAAGAAATCCGCTTGAACCGGCGCGCCATGTAGTCGCGCGCCTTGGCCGAGAACTGGTAGACGAGGAACGCCCCGCCTTCGCGCAGGATGTCGTAAGTGCCATCCACGATCGCCGGACCTACGCCATCGGGCAGGGTCGAGAACGGCAGGCCCGACAGCACGTAGTCCGCCCCGTCATGGCCATTGTCGCGCACGATCTTTTCAACGTCCGCAGCAGAGCCGAGCACCGCGGTAAAGCGCGGATCGGTGATCGTGCGCTTCAGATAGTCGATGTAGAGCGGGTTGGTGTCGATCACGATCAGCGCGCCATCGGGGCGCAGCCTGTCGAGCACCGGCTGGCAGAACGTGCCGACGCCCGGGCCATATTCGACGAAAAGGCGGCAGCGTTCCCAGTCCACGGGGCCGAGCATCTTGTCGATGGTAAAGCGCGATGACGGGATGATCGAGCCGACCATGACCGGGTGTTCGACGAAACCGCGAAAGAACACGCCCCAGGGGCCGAGCTTTGCCGCGAGGCCGCGTTTCGCCTTCGGCGCGGCAGTGCCCTGCGCCAGATCCGTACCCGTCATTTAGGCCTGCAACCTCTTGATAGTCCCTCTTGCCCCTTGGCGTCGCAAATTGACCGCTTCATTGCAAGGGGACCAAAAGACTTGTCCGGCTCGGCCCCAAAAAGGGAATCGGCTGCCGGATCAGAGGATCTCGTGGACCTTTTCCTGCGGACGGCACAGCCGCGCGCCCTTGTCGGTTTCGACCAGCGGGCGTTCGATCAGGATCGGTTCGGCCGCCATCGCAGCCAGCACGGTCGCATCGTCCGCATCGGGGAGGCCGCGTTCGATCGCATCGGTGCCGCGCGTGCGCAGGCCCTGCTGCGGGGTGATGCCGGCGTCCTTGTAAAGCTGGGCCAGCTTGTCGGCCGTGGGCGGGGTCTTGAGGTATTCCACGACATTGACCTCGACACCCGGCGTTTCCTCAAGGATCGCCAGCGTCTTGCGCGAGGTGCCGCACTTCGGGTTGTGCCAGATGGTGGCCTTCATTCTTCGCTCTCCTCTGGGGGCAGGGGTGCCACGATGGCGGGCACGTCCTGCGAAGCCTCTGCCGGGTCGAGACCCGGGACCGGCAATGCGTCGAGCCGCTCGCGGCTGCGGATGGCGCGGCCTGCGCGTTCGATCGCGCGCAGGATGCGCGGACCGGCGCCGCAGGCGCAGATATTGGGAATGGCTTTGGCGATATCGTCGCGCCCCGCACGCGGGTTCTGCGCCAGAAGCGCGGCGCCTGCCATGACGAAACCGGGGGTGCAGAACCCGCACTGGATCGCGCCTTCGGCCACCATCGCCTGTTGCAGCGGGTGCGACCGGTCGCCCGACAGCGCCTCAATCGTGGTGACGTAACGTCCTTCGACTTCGTCCAGCGTGACAAGGCACGAGCGGATTGCCTGTCCGTCGATGATGACGGTGCAGGCCCCGCAATCGCCGTTGCCGCAGCCGTATTTCGCGCCCGTCAGGTTCGCCGCATCGCGCAGCGCCCACAGGAGCGGGGTATCCCCGTCCATGAGGAAGTGCACGGGGCGGTCGTTGACGGTGAGGCGGGTCATCGCGCCGCCCTGTTAGCGCGGGAATCCCTTGCGCGGAAGATCAAGCAGACAGCAATCCACGCTGTACCAGATCGGCCTCCAGCGCATCGGCGCCGTCGAAGTGGTGAACCTGCCAGCCCAGCTTCTTCGCGGCCTTCACGTTGGCGAGATTGTCGTCGATGAACAGCGTGGTCGCCGGCGCATTGCCGAAGCGCTGCTCGGCCAACCGGAAGATCGCAGGATCAGGCTTCGCCATTTTCTCGACGCCCGAGACCACGATGTCGCGGAAACAGTCGAATACGGGGCGGGTTGAGCGGAACTCCTCCCAGAAACCGGCAGCGAAATTGGTGATCGCGAACAGGGGCACGCCCGCATCGTCCAGCCGTTCGACCAGTTCGATAGAGCCGGGCACGGGGCCGGGAATGCTCTCTTCGAAGCGGGTGGCATAAGCGTCGATCAGGTGCGCGTGATCGGGGTAGACCAGCTTGCGCTCTGCCACCATCTCGCCAAGGTCGCGGCCCGCGTCGTGTTCGAAGTGCCACTTTTCGGTGACGACATGGGTGACGAACCATTCCAGTTCGGCCTCGTCGGCGATCAGCTTGCCGAACAGGAACCGGAAGTCCCAGCGATAGAGCACGCGGCCCACGTCGAAGACGACCGTATCGATCATGTGAGAATCCCAATTGCTTCGATCCGACAAACGCGAAAAGCGCCGCTCCGGCTACCCGGGCGGCGCTTCAGCACAAGGTGATCCGCGCCCCGTTGAGGCGCAGGAAAATCAGCCCTGGCGCGCTTTGAAGCGGCGGTTGGTCTTGTTGATGACGTAAGTCCGGCCACGACGGCGGATCACGCGGTTGTCGCGGTGGCGGTTCTTGAGCGACTTGAGGCTGTTGCGAATCTTCATCTGTCTTATCCGTCGGCTAACTGGTGTTTTCGGGCCGCGGCCGCCAGATGGGGCGCATCCCTCTAAAATCAAGGCTGGCCCGTTACGGGCAGGTCACCCCTGAGTCAAGCGATTCACCCCTTGGCAGCGCGAATCCCGGTCAGTTTCTTTTCCCACGCCAGCGCATGGCCGATGATCTCTGCCAGATCAGCATGTTTCGGCTGCCACGGCACGGTCGCCATGATGCGGCTGTTGTCGGAAACGAGGCTGGCGACATCGCCCGCACGGCGCGGTTCCATCCGGCGCGGGACGGGCTGGCCGACGACGGTATCAACTGCATCCAGCACCTCTAGGACCGAGAAACCGCGCCCATAGCCCACGTTCATCGTCAAGCTACGGTCGGGCTGGTCCATCAGCGCCTCGAGCGCGAGGACGTGCGCTTCGGCAAGGTCCGAGACGTGGATGTAGTCGCGCATACCCGTGCCGTCAGGCGTGGGATAATCCTCGCCAAAGACCGCCACCCCGTGCCGCTTGCCCAGCGCTGCCTCCACCGCGACCTTGATGAGATGCGTCGCCCCTTGCGTCGACTGCCCCGACCGCGCCCGCGGATCGGCTCCCGCGACGTTGAAGTAGCGCAGGACGCAGTGGTTAATCGGGTGCGCGGCGCTGACGTCGGCAAGGATGCGCTCGGTCATAAGCTTGCTCATGCCATAGGGGTTTACCGGGACGAGCGGATCGTCCTCGGTCAGCGGCTTGCACTCCGGTTCGCCATAGACGGTCGCGGTGGAGGAGAAGATGAAGTGCTTCACCCCCGCGTTCACCGCCGCTTCCATCAGGGTCCGGCTCTTGGCCGTGTTGTTCTCGTAATACTTGAGCGGGTTTTCGACCGATTCGGGTACGATGATCGATCCGGCAAAGTGCAGGATCGCCTGGATGCCGCGCTCGGCGAAGATGCGGGCGAGCAGGTCGGTATCGGCAATGTCGCCCTGATAGAGCGTCACGCCTTCGGGAATTGCCCATTCGAAGCCGGTCGACAGGTTGTCGATGACCGACACGTCCCAGCCGCGATCGACCAGCGCGAGCACCGCGTGGCTGCCGATATATCCTGCCCCGCCTGTCACCAGCACCGGAATGGTCACTCTTGAAACTCCCTCTGTAATTCGATGGCCGATCGATAGCGCCTGCCCCCGCGCCGTTAAAGGGGTAGCGGCCGACTATATCGGGTAGGAAGCAAGTGTGTGCGGAGAAACGGTTTATTTACCAAACAAACGTTACACGCCCCCTCAAGGCATCAGGGGTCGCACGATGGAAGATCGCCGCACGGACCGGCACGACATTTCCGCGCAGGGCAAGTTCCGGGCAGGCATGGGCCTTGCCCTGTCGGTCAACGTGTCCGACCTCAACGCGCATGGCTGCAAGCTGACCGACATTCCGCGTAACATGGCGACGGGCGACCGTATCTCGCTGCGCATCGGCAGCATCGGCCCGATCGAGGCGCTGGTCCGCTGGGTCGAACGTTCTCAGGCCGCGGGGCTGGAGTTCGAGACACCGCTGCACGATGCGATCCTTGCCCATGTCGTCGAACAGAACCGGACGGCGACCAAGGCTTTCAACGCAGAGATTTCGCATTACGAATCGGATCTCTCCGCCCTGAAGAACCGCCGCGTTGCCGCGCGCGATGAAGCCGTGCGGGCCCAGGCGATATCTGTTGCGTCGTCTTCGGTAACCGAACCGGCACCGCCCGCGCCGGAGCCGGAGCCGGAGGCAAAGCCCGTCAGCGAATTGATGCCGCCCGAAAGACGGCAGGATATCCGCCGCGCACATAACGAAGACGTCATGCTGTTCGACGAGACGCAGCGTCCCGCCCAAGCAGCGATCCTCGACAAGTCGACGACGGGCTATCGCATCCAGTTCGAAGGCGACGGGATCGAGGTTGGATCGACACTGGGCATCCTGTTCGGCGACAATCGCCTGCAGGAAGGCGAAGTGGTGTGGAACTACGGGTCCATGTACGGCGTGCGGCTGAAGACCGACATCGACGAGCTTGTCGCAGGGAGCAGATCAGCGAGCGAGACCGCATTCTTGCCTGCCGGTGAGAGCTCCCCCACGGTCAGCATGATCGCCAAGGACATGCCGAACCTTCCGACCGAGCAGCTTCAGAAGTTCCTCGACCTGTTCGAGGCAGCGAAGCAGAAGGACTATTCGGTCGTCCACATCCGGATCGAGGAAGACGCGATCGAGATGGTGGTTTCAAGCCGCCAACCCTGATTTGCTGCTTCTGACCGGTCAGGCAGGCCGCGTTTCAAGCGCCTTGCCGCGGCCCGCATAAGTGCCCAGCCGCCACAGCTTTTCCAACGGCCCTTGCGCGTGGCGGGCAAGGTAATGCCGCGCGAACAGCAGCTGCAGCGCATAGAACGCCAGCGCCAGCGGCACGAAACCCGATGGCGAGACATGCGTCGCCAGCCCGCCCCAGACGCCGGTGAAGACGAGGATTCCGAACACCGATTGCGAAATGTAGAGCGTAAGCGCCATGCGTCCCGCAGGCGCCAGCGCCCCCGCCAGCCGCGATCCCGGTCGCGAGGTCCAGAGTAGCAACGTTGCGCCATATCCGATCGCAAGTGGCACCGTGCCGATGATCGCAGGCACGCTGTTCGGCCCGCCGCCGACGACCGCGAACCACAGGCAGAACGGCATCCCCACCGCGAAACCGCCCAGCGCCGCGTTGCGCAGCGCCATGACCGGCAGCGGCTTTCCGTTCAGCAGCAGCATCCGCGCAAAGGCCATGCCCAGCAGCATACAGCCCAGCACGCGCGGGAAACGCCAGCCATCGAGCAGGTTCGCCAGCCGCACCACCGGACCTGCGCCCTGCCATGCGAGGTACGATCCGAAATCGGGCCGCGCGATCCATTCGGCAGGGCCCATGAACTGCGTGCCGGTCTGCTCGCTCAGCCACCGGAAAGCCCCGGCCCAGAGCGTGCGGCCGGTCCATTCGGACAGCTGCGCATCAAAAAGCGGCACCAGCAGCAATGGCGAGAATACCAGCAATGCGCCCACGGCCAGCAGCGCCTTTTCCGAAAGCTTGCGGAACAGCGGCAGGATGAACCCCATCAGCGCATAGAGCGTCAGGATATCGCCCAGCCACACGACGATCATGTGGATCAGCCCGATGAGGAGGAGCAGCGTCATCCGGCGATAGAACACCGCCAGCCCCTGCCCGCCGCGCTTGTCGATCCGGTCCAGCTGCAAGGCGAACCCTGCCCCGAACAGCATCGAGAACAGCGAATAGAACTTCGCCTCGATCAGTCCCAGCTCGATCCCGTGCCAGCCTTCGACCACCCATGCAGAGGCCATCGCCAGTTGCTGTTCGTGGTTCAGGAACACCCAGGCCGAAAAGAACCCGATATTGGCGAGGAATATGCCCAGCAGCGCAAACCCGCGCAGCGCGTCGAGCGCGACGATACGCTCGTTACCCGGTGTGGAACCCCCGACTTCGCCCATTGCCAGCCCCCCTTCGGCCGATGAAGCGGCGAAGCTATGCCCGCGCGGCCTTGCTGGCAATAGTACCCTGCCCCTTGCGATTTGCCCTGAGAAACCCCAAGTTTTGGCGGTAATTGAGCGCCTTGCGCGCCGGGAGACCATCAGATGCTGAACAGGAAAGCGATCCTTGCCGCCGCCTGCCTTGCGCCGATCATGACGCTGGGTGCCTGCGCGACGCCGACCGGTCCGGTCGAAGTCACGCGCTTCCACGCCGAGGAAAAGATCGCGCTGCTAGGACGCGGCTCGATCGCGGTCGAAGCCGGGCCCGGCATGGAAGCGGACTCGCTCGAACTCAACAGCTACCGCGCAGCAGTGGGCCGCGAACTGGCAAAGCTGGGCTACAAGGAAGTGGGCGCAGGCGAAGGTTCGCAAGTCGCCGAAGTGCGCGTACGCCGCGCCGTCATGTCGCCGATGCGCGAAGGCGGGCCGGTCAGCGTGGGTGTCGGCGGTTCGACCGGCAGCTACGGATCGGGCGTGGTCGTCGGGGTCGGTATCGACCTGTCGGGCAGGCCAAAGGACCAGGTCATGACCGAACTGGCCGTCACCATCCGCTAGCGCCTGACCGGCGAACCGCTTTGGGAAGGCCGCGCGCAATTCTCGGTAAAGGCCGGTGCGCCGCTGGCCGAAACGCAGCTTGCCGCCGCGCACCTTGCCGAAGCACTCTTCGTGGACTTTCCCGGAGAGTCGGGCGAAACCTTCGAAGTGAAACAGTAAGCGACTTGCAGGTTTAACGCGTGGCCGATCCGATCCGCATCGACGCCGCTTTCGACAGCGGCAACATCGAAGTCCTTGGCATCGACCATGCCGAGGCGACCCTTTCGATCCGCAAGGACCGCGAGAGCGAGTTCTACCAGTGGTTCCACTTCCGCGTATCAGGCGTGCGGGGCCGCGAACTGGTGCTGAAGATCACGGGTCTGAACAAGAGCGCCTATCCCGGCGGCTGGCCCGATTACGATGCGCGCGTGTCCGAGGACCGTGTCGACTGGCGCCGCGCGGCAACCTCGTTCGACGCGCACGAAAAGGAAGGCACGCTGACCATCCGGCACCGCCCGTCGGGCGACGTCGCGTGGTTTGCCTATTTCGCGCCCTATTCGATGGAGCGTCACCACGACCTCGTCACCCGCACCGCGCAGGCCGAAGGGGCAAGCCACTCGGTGCTGGGACACAGCCTCGACGGTCAGCCGATCGATTGCCTGACATTCGGGTCGGGCGAAAAGCAGGTCTGGCTCTATGCGCGCCAGCATCCGGGCGAATCGATGGCCGAATGGTGGATGGAAGGCGCGCTTGAGGCCTTGGCCGATGGCAGCGACGAATTGACGCAGCGTTTGTGCAAGGCCGCGACGATCCATGTCGTGCCCAATTGCAACCCAGACGGGTCGCAGCGCGGACACCTTCGCACCAATGCGGTCGGCGTGAACCTCAACCGCGAATGGCACGAACCCAGCAAGGAAGGCTCGCCCGAAGTGCTGGCGATCCGCAATGCGATGGACGCGACCGGCGTGGATTTCGCCATGGACGTCCACGGGGACGAGGCGATCCCGCATGTCTTCATCGCAGGTTTCGAAGGCATTCCCGACGTGAAGGTCACCCAGCTCGACAGCTATGACCGGTTCCTCGCGTTGCTGAATGCCGAAACGCCCGATTTCCAGCGCGACAAGGGCTATCCCACCGCCGCACCGGGCAAGGGCAACCTGTCGATGTCGACCAACCAGGTCGCCCACCGCTTCGGCGCGACGGCGATGACGCTGGAAATGCCGTTCAAGGACCACGACGACGCGCCCGATGCTGTCCGCGCGTGGAGCCCGGAACGTTCGAAGGCGCTGGGCCGCTCGTGCCTTGCCTCGATCGCCGACTGGCTGGACGGCAGGGACGTCCGCTAAAGGCGTTAACGCACGTTAAGTTTTTGGTAGGAAATCGGGTCCATATTGGATCCATGGCAAAGAGAATCGCCCGCGCTGTTACCTACCCGATCCACCACCGTGGTGTGGCGGCGGCGAACACCGTGCGTTTCGTGATCGTGGCCGGCTCTGCCGTCGCCGTGATCATGGCGGGCCCGTTCCTGCCTTTCTGAGCCCTTCTCTACAATCCGAGCTTAGGCTGCCTTGCGCAGTTCCCTTGGCGCACGCCTTGCGCTAACCGCTGCGCATGTCCGATGCATCTCCGCTTGCGCTGGCCCAGCGCCTGATCGCCTGTCCCAGTGTCACGCCCGCCACCGGCGGCGTTTTTGCCGAGATGGAGGCGATGCTGGCCCCGCTCGGCTTCGAAGTCCTGCGCACGGTCGACGGCGAAGCGCCCGACGGGCCGGTCGAGAACCTGCTCGCCACGCGCAAGGGGCCGGAAGGTTCGCGCCACTTCGCCTTTGCCGGACACCTCGACGTCGTTCCGCCGGGCGAGGGGTGGACCAGCGATGCCTTCGAACCCGAAATCCGCGGCGACCTGCTCTACGGGCGCGGCGCGGTCGACATGAAAGGCTCGATCGCCTGCATGGTCGCCGCCATCGCCGACATTCCGGCAGAGGCAGGCACGATCACTCTCATCATCACCGGCGACGAGGAAGGCCCCGCGCGCCACGGCACGCTGGCCCTCATGGACCACATGGCAGAGCGAGGCATCGTGCCCGACCTGTGCCTCGTCGGCGAACCGACCAGCGTTCACCGCCTTGGCGACATGATGAAGATCGGGCGGCGCGGATCGGTCAACATCTTCCTCGGCGTCGACGGCGTTCAGGGCCACGTCGCCTATCCGCACCTTGCCGACAATCCCGCGCCCAAACTGGTCGCGATGCTGGCCGAACTCGACGCGCTCGTGCTCGACGAAGGGACTGACTGGTTCCAGCCCTCGAACCTCGAGATTACCGAGATCGGAATCGGCAATCCCGCGCACAACGTCATCCCCGCCAAGGCAGAGGCACGCATCTCGATCCGCTTCAACGACCTCCACTCGGGCGCGAGCCTGTCGGAAAAGGTCACGAAGATCGCCGAAAGCCACGGCGGCTGGGCGCGTCCGGTCATCAGCGGCGAACCGTTCCTCACCGCACCGGGCAAGTTCTCCGACATGCTGGCCGACGCCATCCGCACCGAAACCGGCGTGGAGCCCGAACTGTCGACCAGCGGCGGGACGTCGGACGCACGCTTCCTCAAGAACGTGTGTCCGGTGATCGAATTCGGCCTCAACAACGCGACGATGCACAAGCGCGACGAGGCCGTGGCGGTCGCTGATCTCGACGTGCTGACCCGCATCTACGCCCGCGTCGCCAAGGCCGCGCTGGCCTGATCCGCGTTCACGGCTGAGGGCATAAGCCCCGGCCGCCCTTGCAGGCAGGGCATCGCGCAGGCACAACCGCCGCTTCGTCACGTCTGCGCGAAGGGTCGCCCCACATGCTCCGTTTCTGGTTTTCCATCCCCCTCTGGCAGCGCGTGATCGGCGCGCTCATCCTCGGCGTTGCGCTGGGGCTGTTCTGGGGACCGGAGGCCGAGGCGATCAAGTGGATCGGCGACTTCTTCATCGCCTCGATCAAGATGCTGGTCGTGCCGCTGATCTTCTTCAGCCTGGTGTCGGGCGTGACCTCGATCGGCAACCTCAAGAAACTCGGCTCGGTCGGCGGGCGGGCACTTCTGTTCTTCCTCGTCACCAGCCAGGTCGCGGTGTGGCTCGGCCTGCTGCTCGGCACCGTCTTCGCGCCGGGCGTGGGGCTGGACCAGAGCCGGATCAAGATGGGCGACATTCCCGAGCCCAAGACCGAAGGCTGGCGCGAGATGATCCTGTCGATCGTCCCGCAAAGCCCGGTGCAGGTCATGGCCGATGCCAATGTCCTGCCGCTGATCGTCTTTGCCCTGCTGATCGGCATCGGCATCCTGATGGCCAAGGAAGAAGGCCAGCCGCTGATCCGCATTTTCGATGCGGGGTCCATCGTGATGCAGAAGATCACGATCGTGGTGATGGAACTGACCCCCTTCGGCGTCTTCGCGCTGATGGCGTGGGTCGCAGGCACGTTCGGGGTCGACGCACTCTTCGCCCTCGCCAAGCTGGTGGCGCTCAACTACGCGGGCTGCCTGATCCTGATCGGCGTGGTCTACGTCGGCATCCTGAAGTTCCTGGCCAAGGTCCCCGTCGGCGACTTCTTCCGCGGCATGATCGACGCGCTGGCCGTTGCCTATTCGACCGCATCGTCGAGCGCGACACTGCCCGTCACCCTGCGCTGCCTCCAGCGCAACGTCGGCGTCAGCCCGTCGGTCTCCAGCTTCACCGCTTCGCTTGGCGCGACGATCAACATGGACGGCACGGCGATGTATCTCGGCCTTGCCACCGTGTTTGGCGCGCAGATCTTCGGGGTGCAGCTCGACATGGTCGACTACCTGATGGTCGCGATCACCGCGACCCTGGGCTCGATCGGCGCGGCGGGCATTCCGGGCACCGGCCTCATCATGATGACGCTGGTCTTCGGCACCGTCGGCGTGCCGCTGGAAACGATCGCCTTCGTCGCGGGCGTGGACCGCCTGATGGACATGATGCGGACCGTCACCAACGTGACGAGCGATTCGACCGTGGCAACGGCAGTCGCGGCATCGCTGGACGAACTCGACCGCGAAGAACTGGTCAGCCACGATGATGTGTGATGACGGAGGCTGACCATGGCTACCGGCGGCCCCGCATCGTCAGTCTGTTGAAGAGTGCCGCCTGGGCCAGCTTTGCCGGTTCGGTCTTGGGGTCGATCCTGTTCTGGCTGGTCTATTATATCGCACTCAAGCCACCTTCGCTGGGCATTGCCTTGAGCGGGCTATCTATCTTTTTCCCCTTAAGCATCGCACTGTCCTTCGGGATATGCCTCTTGGCGAGCCTGCTGATCGGAATACCGCTGGCGATCCTGCTCGATCGCCTCGGCTGGGCGAACGGCGTGATCTTCGTCCTCATCGGAACCCTTGCAGGGGCAGCCATCCTCGCCGCCGCAGTCGGGGTCACGGCCTTGATGCTGGGAACGGGCGCGATCTACGGTTTCGTCTGCTCGTTACTGTTCTGGCGCCTTCGCCCGGAACCCGCCTGAGCCGCGCCTCAATCGAAGTTCGGCGCCCGCTTCTCCAGCACGGCCCGCACGCCTTCCTCATGCTCTTTCGTGTGGTGCATCAGCCCTTGCGTCGATGCCGCCAGTTCCAGCGCGCCGTCGTAACTCATCGTCTGGCCCTGCCGCAGCATCGCCTTCGTCGCGCGTAGCTGCGCCGAGGGCTGCGCGGCGATTTCTGCGGCCAGCGTCCGCGCCTCGTCCATCAGCGCATCGGGTTCGACCACGCGGGAGATCAGTCCCCAGTCCATCGCCTGTGCGGCATCGATGACGCGGCCGGTATAGAACAGTTCGGCCGCACGGCTCATGCCGATGACGCGGGGCAGGATCCACGTCCCGCCATCGCCGGGGACCAGCCCGATCTTCAGGAAGGTCACGCCGAACTTCGCTTTGCGGGACGCAATCCGCACGTCGGCAAGGCAGGCAAGGTCGCACCCAAGGCCAATGGCCGGACCGTTGACCGCCGCCACAACCGGCACGTCCAGCCCGTAAAGCGCGCGCAAGGCGACGTGGATATTCCCACGATAGCCGTCGCGGATATCGGATGGATCGCCCGCGAAATTGCCCTCGCGCGCCAGCATGGCTTTCAGGTCGCCGCCTGCCGAAAAGGCCCGCCCCTCGCCCGTCAGGATCACCGCCCGCACGCGCTTGTCGCGGGTGATCTCTGCGCAGGCCGCGGCAATCGCGGCCCCGTCGCCGTCCTCGCCCAGCGCGTTCATCGTATCGGGGCGAGTCAGGGTCAGCGTGGCGACAGCGCCGTCCATTTCGAGCTTCACGATATCGGACACGGGTGCATTCTCCTGTGGCGCGAAGGGCCGGTCATTCGGGGCGCAGATGCTCGTATTCGGCAACGACGTCGGCAAGGATCGACAGCGCCAGCGTGCGCGCATCGCGAGTATGCGGGATCAGGCCGACAGGGCTGCGCACGCGGGCGATCGCCGCCTCGTCGCGGCCAAGGTCTTCCAGTTGCGCGCGCCGCACGTCGCGCGTGTTCCGCCCACCGATCGCACCCACGTAAAACGCGGGAGTGTCGAGCGCCCAGTCGAGGATCGGGCCTTCCCATTCGTGATCGTGGAACAGCAGGACCACCGCGGTCCACGCGTCCGCCTGCGCTTCGGGCCGCTGGCCCAGCGACAGGCCCTTGCCCGGCACCAGCTTCGCCGCCGACACGCCGAAAGCCTCGGCCATGCGCTGCAACTCGCCCGCCTCAAGGCTCTCGCCGAAAAGCGTGAGGTTCAATGGCGGGATATAGCGCCGCTCTGCCAAAAAGCCGCCCTCCACCGGCAGCGCCAGCGACGCTGGTTCGCGCGCGTCCAGCCGGTTCACGACATCGCGCAGGGCCCGCCGGTCAGGCGCTGGATCGATCAGGATGTCGAGGCCCGACCCGCAAGGCAGGCGGAAATCGATGACGGGCGAACCTTCGCCGTATCGGATCGTGCGGCGCTTGCCCTCTGCCCGCGCCTCCATCACCTGCGTTGCAAGTTCGCGTTCGAGGCAACCGTCGGCAAGGCTGCCGACGCAGCGTCCGTCCTGAAGGATCGCGATCTGCGCACCCAGCCTGCGCGAAAAGCTGCCGTCGAGGCCCACGACCGTGCACAGCGCCGCATCGCCCCGCGCCGCCGTGCGCAGCGCGGCCTGGTCGCCGTCCATGATCTGGGATCGCTCGCCTTCCATTAAGCCTTCCGCCTGGCCATCACGCCTTCCGCTTGGGCTTTTCCAGCACCTTCTTGCGATAGCTGCAATAGTCCACGACCGGACAGCGCCAGCACTCGGGCGTGCGCGCCTTGCACACGTAGCGACCATGCAGGATCAGCCAGTGGTGCGCGCCCATGCGGAACGGGGCGGGCACGCGCTTTTCCAGCTTCGCCTCGACCTGTTCGGGCGTCTTGCCCTTGGCAAGGCCGGTGCGGTTGCCGACGCGAAAGATATGCGTGTCGACCGCAAAGGTTTCCTGCCCGAACCAGCAGTTGAGCACGACATTCGCCGTCTTGCGCCCGACACCGGGCAGGCGGACCAGATCCTCTCGCGTGCCCGGCACTTCGCCGCCATATTCGTCGACCAGCAACTGGCTGAGCGCGATGACGTTCTTCGCCTTGGAATTGAACAGGCCGATCGTCTTGATGTGCTCTTTCAGCCCATCCTCGCCCAGATCGAGCATTTGCTGCGGGGTCTTCACTTCCTCGAACAGCTTGCGCGTCGCCTTGTTGACGCCGACGTCGGTCGCCTGCGCCGACAGCGCCACCGCGACGACGAGCTGGTAGGCATTACCATATTCCAGCTCGGTCTCGGGCTCGGGATTATCCTCTGCCAGCAGGCGGAAGAATTCGAAGATCTCGTCCTTGGTCATGTCGCCTTGCGTTTAAAGCCAGCCACGACGATCGCAACGAAAGGCATCGCCGACAGCGCCCAGATCACGCTCCACACCGTCATTGTTTCTAAATGAAGAACGCGCATCCAGCTCGGCACGAACAAGGGTTCCCATAAGAAGAGGGCGACAAGCGCCATCGCTACCAGCACCGCACCGCCGCCTGTGGCTGGCATCTTGCGGGTAGCGACCAGCCAGTAGCCCAGCGGGAGCATGGGCAGCGCAAACATGCTCGTCCGCATTGGCGAGGGATAGGTATTCGGCCCGCCGAGCCCGATCATCGTAAACCCGATCATGACCAGCAGCATGGCAAAGGAGAGCCCTGCCAGAACGGCCAGCACCTGCACCGGTCCCTCGCCTTGCCGGTCATAACGCCACCACATCAGGTCCAGCCCCAGCGGCATGATCAGGAGGATGGTGAGGATGGCGACAGCGGTCAAAGCCCCAGCACCTGCGGCATCGTGTAGCGACCCGCGTCCTTGTCCAGCAGCCAGCTTGCGCCCTTCACCGCGCCGCGGGCGAAGATCATGCGGTTTTCGGCCAGGTGCGTCAGCGCGATGCGTTCTTCCGATCCGGCGAAATAGACCGTGTGCTCCCCCGCCACGGTGCCGCCGCGCAGGGCCGCAAAGCCGATCGCGCCGTCCGCGCGCTTGCCGGTGATGCCGTCACGCCCACTTTCGGTATTGGCGGCAAGGTCGATGCCGCGCCCCTTGGCAGCCGCTTCGCCCAGCAGCTTCGCTGTGCCCGAAGGCGCGTCGACTTTCATGCGGTGGTGCATCTCGACGATCTCGATGTCCCAGTCATCGCCCAGCCGCGACGCAGCCTCGTTCACAAGGTGCGCCAGCATCGTCACGCCCAGCGAGGTATTGCCGGTCTGCAACACGGGGATCGCCTTTGCCGCCTCGTCGATCGCGGCGTGGTGCTCGCCTTCAAGCCCCGTCGTGCCGATCAGCACCGGAATGCCCGCCGCCTTGCAAGCATCGAGCGTTGCCTGAAGGGCAGCGGGGGCAGAGAAATCGACCAGCGCGTCGCTCTTGCCGGCAAGCTCGGCCACGTCGCCTTCGTCACGGTCGACGCCGCCCGAATGTTCGTGCCCGGCGGCCTTGATCGCTTCGGCCAAGGCGGCTCCCATGCGTCCCTGCGATCCGACGATACCGATGCGTGCCATGCGCTGTGTCTTCCCCTGGCCTTTACCCTGAAATGCGGGCGTGCTTCATGGGCGGAATGAACGGCAAGAGCAATGGCATCCGCAACATCGTCGTGCTGACCGGCGCAGGGGTTTCGGCCGAAAGCGGTATCGACACCTTCCGTGCAAGCGACGGCCTGTGGGAACAGCACCGCGTAGAAGACGTCGCCACGCCCGAGGCGTTCGAGCGCGATCCCGACCTTGTCCAGCGGTTCTACGACATGCGGCGCGAGGCGGTGCAGACCAAAGACCCCAACCCCGCGCACTTCGCACTGGCCAAGTTGCAACGCGAACTGGACGGCAACCTGCTGATCGTCACGCAGAACATCGACGACCTGCACGAACGCGCGGGCGCTGAGGACGTGCTGCACATGCATGGCGAGATTCTCAACGCGTGGTGCACATCGTGCGATGTGCGCAGCCGCTGGACCGGCACGCTGATCGAGCGGCCCGCCTGCCCCGAATGCGGAGACGCGGCGCTGCGTCCCGATATCGTGTGGTTCGGCGAAATGCCCTATCGCATGGACGAGATTTTTGACGCGATCCGCGAGGCGGACCTGTTCGTGTCCATCGGCACATCGGGCGCGGTCTATCCCGCCGCCGGGTTCGTGCGCGATGCAAAGTCGCTGGGGGTCGCGACGCTCGAACTCAACCTAGAACGCAGCCAGGGCAGCCACTGGTTCGACGAAAGCCGCCTTGGCCCTGCAGGCACCATCGTGCCCGAGTGGGTACAAGAAATATTAGACAATAAAGGCTAGCCATTCCCCCCAAACGGCGCGATCATCGCCGGACTGTTTTTCGGGGGGAATACAGATGCTGGGATGGTTCAAGCCCAAGATGGCGCCCGAGGGCCCCGTCGTTTTAGAATACGAAATCGAAATCGACGTTCCGCCGAGTGAGCTTTACCCGCTTCTCGACTTTGCCGACCCGCGCAATTCGAAGCGCCAACTTGGTGAAATCGTGCGCGAAGTTCCGGGGCGCGACGACGCCTTCGCACTGGTGCTGGCCAGCTATCCCGATCTCGGCGACCTGACGTTCGATATCGAGGTGACGGAAGCAAAGCCGAACGAGGTCTATGCCTTCGACGGCAAACTGCCCGAAGGGCCCGGCGCGCTGATCTCCACGCACGAACGCTATGAAATCGAACCGACCGGCGAAAACACCTGCATGATGCGCCTGATCGTCGATGCGACCTTTCGTTTTCCGATGAAGTTGAAGGCCTACAAACGGGAAGTGGCGACGATGATGATCGCGCTCCACAACGCCTGCGCCAAGTTGAAGCTGCACGCCGAACAGGGCACCGATGCTGTCCATGCAGTGCATGACCACGCGCTGGTCGACGTGTGAAACCTCTCGAAGACCCCAAGGCTGCGCAGTTCCTTTTCTACTCGGTCTTCTGCTTCATTTTCCCCGTGCTGGGTTTCGTCGTGTGGGATCAGGCGCTCGATTTCGATCCTTGCGCCAATGTCTTCACGCGGCCCGGGAAGTGCCTTGAATCAAGCTATTCCTTTGCCGGTGGCGGCGCTTTCGTGATCGTGCTCGGCGTAATGTTCGGCGTTGCCGCGATCCGGGGAAATCCCGGTGAGACGCGCGGGCCGCTGGACTGGATCCCGCCGTTCTGGCTGGGTCTGTGGATGACGGTGATCGGCAGCGCGATGATCTATTCGGCGCTTTCAATGATGTAAGCGCACCCTACTGTTCGGGTTCGTCAAAGCACTTTTGCGGCTCGGACGTGCCATATCCGACGAGCTTCACTCTCGACCGGTCGTTCCGGCAGACCCAAACCTTGATTTCGTCGCCGACCGCAAGGGCGCGGAACTTGTCGGTGGCATACATGACACGGCGACGTTCCTCGTGCAGCACACCTTCATCGTCCCGATACGTGAAACTGATGCTGCCTGCGGAATAGGAATTGGGCGGGTCAATCCGGTTCAGGTCCACCACTTCGCCCGGCACCGTCTGATGCGCGACAGCCCCGCCCAGCATCACGCCGCCGTAAACGATGATCAGGCCCATCAGCCACTGCCCCTCATCGCTTTGCAGGAAAGCGAAAAGGATGGCGCCCGCAATAATCACGAGAACCAGGCAACCGCATCCCAGCTTTTTCAACACGCCAGCCATCAGCGTATGGTTAGCGGAAACTGGTTAGAACTCCCTTTCACAAGGGCGGGCGCGAGGTATCAGCGCGGATCGCGAAGCGACATGATGTAGGCCGTGGCGATTTCGGCCTCATCCTCCTCAAGCAAAATCGTCATCGCGAACGGATCATCATGCCCGTCGAGAAAGAACTCGCGCAGGGTATCGTGATTGAAGTCCATTTCGTTGGCGACCGCCACGAAGCTGGGGGCCTGAGGATTGGGCGGCGCGACGCCCGGTCGTACCGCATGGCAACTGCTGCATCGCGCCTCGACAAAGGCCAGCCCGCGCGCGGCCTGCGATTGCTCCTCGGTCGCGGGGGCAAGGTTCGCCCCCGCCACAGGCGGCTCATCCGCGGTGTACCCGCATGCGCCCAGCAGGGCGGTGGTCAATGCAACGAACGATCGAGAAAGTGGCATGGCAAGCCTTTCCAGGTCGGGGGCAGCAAGACGTAAATACCCCACATCCCGCATCAATGCCAACCTGCCTGCATATGGCGGGTGTCTAAACGGCCGCCTTTATCCGCTCATTTCTCTCGGCAACCTGGACTGAATGGTCAGCGACCCGACCTTGAATATCAGCCGCCTCTCATCACCGACATCATGTGAAGGTAATAGCTTTTCACCGGCTGTGCGTCGGCATCGAGCGCCGGCTCGAACTGCGCGTCCTTGGTGATTGCGGCGCACATCTGTTCGTCAAGGTCCTGACTGACCGCACCTTCGATGACATGGCAGCCGATAACCTTACCCTCTTCATCCACGAGCAGGCGGACTTTCTGTCGCATGCTGCCTGCCTGAAAGAACTTTTTCTGCAGTGAAGACGTCTTCACACCCCAGCTGTCCCAGTCGATCGATGCTTTCTGGGAAAGGTTCCGCTGTTGTGCAGGATCAAGACCAAGCGACACGGCAAGATCGTCTTCGCAGGTCTGCATGACTTGCAGGACTTCCGCGATCGCCCCGGTTTGCAACTGGAGGTCCTGATTGAAAGTCTTTTCGATGAGCAACGCGGTAGCATCCGCATCCGTTTCCGGGCGCGGCATTTCAAAACCGGCCCCATTCCATCCACCCTCGGCGCTTACCCTTTCGAACATCTGGGGAGTTGCCGGTTCACCGGCGGGCAGCACACGCGCGACCGGCGCCTTGTTGCGCGCGGAAAGCGTGTTGCTGATGACTTGCACCGTCATCCGGTCGCTAGGCAGGAAACTCGAAAACTTGAGAACAGCCGCGTCCTCACCGTCGGAGAACTGCCGCGCAACTACGCACCTGTCTTCAGCGAAGTCGACAATCCACGAACCTGCCGGAGGAAGGACCAGCGGCCCATCGACATCGGTTGCAGAGACCGGCGGCGCCAAAAAGGCAAGACACGCACACAGCAGTCCAATTCGCTGTAAAAACAATATCATCTCCCGTCGGAATACTCGCCAAGGATGAGCAGGTTCGCCGACAGGATACAAGTCGTGGATCGCTTTTGGCTAACCAGCCGTCGGATTATTCGGCTTGTTTCGCGCTGAAAGCCGATTGTCAGGTGACGACCGATTGCGGACGTTCAATCAATGCCTAAACTGGGCGCGATGGTCCTGACTAATTCCTTCAAGCGGAAGCACGGTATCCTAGCAGTTGCCTTACTACTGCTGTTCGTGCTCGCCTACGTTTTTGTCGCCCGACCTATGCTTCACGTGATGGGCGCGACCACCTACGGGCCATTGTCGTCTCACTCCAAGAATATTGTCTTAGACGATGGTGAAGGCCTGCTCGCGAACTTACCGCCGCTATCCGCCCTTTCCGATGACAGCTTGCGTTTCGTGGCAATGCCCTCATTTGGGGATCGGTGGATGGCCGTTTCACTTTCAAAGACAGATGACCGGGTATCCGGCCAGTTGGTGGTTCTTGACCGCGAGACTGGATCAGTGAGTAAGCGCACCCTTCAAATGGATCAGTCGGACTTCGACCATCTGACTAAAAGATGGGATGCCCAGACAGACAACTATTGGGGCAGTCTTAGCATGTTCACGGACGGAACGCCCTTAGGCTTCGAACGCAAACGAGGTGGCATGACAACTTCAGGTATGGGCAACCACCCTTGCCACTACGATGCTCTCGGTAATCTTGCAGCAGTTTTCATTGGTCCGCACGCTGAGGAATTGCTTGATCTTAGTGCGCCGGACATCGACGAAAGGCTTGCGATCGACCTCTGCTGATCGCCGCGAAGGCGATGACTGTTAGCCACCCCATTCCGGTCGTAAGCGGACGCGATGGCTTTGTCCGAAAGCGGACTGGCAGCTTTGCGACATTTCTGGCCATAAGCGGAATGTCGGCAAACGACCCGATTGCGGACGTTCCGCTAGAAAGCTAGTCCATCTTCCATGCGGTTTTCTCGATCCAACAGCCCGACGACACAGGCCACGGTCCAGCCAGAACTTCGAACTTTGACAGGGCAGATCGACGAAAACCTGTCGGATCTTCATCCCGTCTCTGGAAGTTTCTGTCACACTCTTCGTGCAGAGATTGGCATTCGAGGTCAGAGCGGAGCTGACGCTTTCGAGTTTGAGGTGTGCTCACCCGAATGGCTGAATAACGAGTTGGACAGTTACTCCATTCTCCATGCAGGTAAACGGCTCGTTACAAAACGGTTCGATCCAGAGGTAGTCGAAGAATTTGTGCGCAAGAGATTGCTTCATGCGACCGGTCCCGATTGGGAGACTGTGGCCGCAAAGCTAGGTGAGTGGTCGCGCTGGGAGTTCGACGACTACAATGGTGATTTCCGCTAACCACCCCATTCCAGCCATTCAGGCATTTGTGAAAATTCCTCAAAAGCGGTCGCTGGCGATGGGCGCCTGAAGGAGTTACGGCTGGGCTGCACTACCTTCGCGTAGTCCCGCCGCCCCCGCCAAGGAACAAGGCCCGCGCTGCCGGATTGTCTTCAGCAAAAGGAGACATGCCGATGATGGCCATAATTACCCTGATTGCCACGATACTTCTGCCGCCGCTGGGCGTTGCGCTCAAGCATGGGCTGGGCAAGACTTTTCTGATCAACCTGATCCTGACGATCATCCTCTACCTGCCGGGCCTGATCCACGGCATCTACGTCAACTACATGCGGTAACGGCGCAGCCAACACCGGCGGTGGGGCGCGGAATAAGCGCTGTCCTACAGCATTGCGGCGCGTCATCATGCGCGTCGCTCTTTCCGATTGTCGAATTCGCCGGTGAACCTGTCACCTTGTCGCAGATACGCGAAACCCCGCGCTGGCCTTGGCCTCGCGCGGGGTTTGCAGTGGGTGACACGGTGTCACCTTTGTCACCCTGAAGGGCTTATTACAGGTCAGCCGACCACTTCGGCAGCGGCCAGAACCGCCAGCGTCAGAACGTCGGGCGCGATCGCGGTCATCGGCGCGATCTGGACCGGCTTTTCCATACCGACCAGCATCGGGCCGATCGTCGTCGCCCCTGCCAGTTCGCGCAGCAGCTTGGCCGACAGGTTGGCCGACTGCAGCCCCGGCATGACCAGCACGTTGGCCGGCGCGGACAGGCGGCTGAAGGGGTAAAGCTTCATGACCGTGGGGTTCAGCGCGGCGTCGGGCGCCATTTCGCCCTCGTACTCGAAGTCCACGCCTTCTGCGTCGAGGATGTGCACCGCCTCGCGGATGTTCTCAAGCCAGCGGCCCGCCGGGTTGCCGAAGGTCGAATAGGACAGGAACGCGACGCGCGGTTCATGGCCAAGTCGCTGGGCGACCTTGGCGGTCTCCTTCGCGATGTGGGCCAGCATTTTGGAATCGGGCCGTTCGTTGATCGTCGTGTCGGCAAGGAACACGGTGTAGTTCTTGCCCACCATCAGGTGGATGCCGAAAGGCACTTCGTCCTTGCCGTGATCGAGGACGAGACCGACTTCCTTGATCGTCTGCGCAAACGGGCGCGTCAGGCCCGAAATCATCGCATCGCCCTTGTCGAGCGCGAGGAGCAGGGAGGCAAAGACGTTGCGGTCCTGGTTGACCATGCGGCGCACGTCACGCTCCGTCGCGCCGCGGCGCTGCAGGCGGTTGTAGAGATAGTCCACCATCTCGGGGACATACTCGCTCTGCGCCGAGTTCTGGATCTCGTAAGTGTCGATGTCCGCGACGCCGAGTTCCTTGAGCTTTTCCTTCACCTTCTCGGTGCGGCCGACAAGGATCGGTTCGCCATAGCCGAAGTCGCGGAACTGGATCGCCGCGCGCAGCACGACGTCTTCCTCGGCCTCTGCAAAGACGACCCGCTTGGGGTTCGCCTTGGCCCGCTCGTAAACGCTGGTCAGCGCCGACGTCGTGGGGTTGAGACGGGCCTTCAGCTTGTGACGGTATTCGTCGAAGTCCGCGATAGGGGCCTTAGCGACGCCCGAATCCATCGCCGCCTTGGCAACGGCGGAGGACACGACTTCCATCAGGCGCGGGTCGAACGGCGCAGGGATAATGTAGTCGCGGCCGAACTGGTGGTTCACGCCGTAGGCCACGGCCACTTCCTCAGGCACGCGATCGCGCGCGAGTTCGGCAATAGCCTTGGCGGCGGCGATCTTCATCTCTTCGTTGATCGCAGTGGCCTGAACGTCGAGCGCGCCGCGGAAGATGAAGGGGAAGCCCAGCACGTTGTTGACCTGGTTCGGATAGTCCGAACGCCCGGTTGCCACGATCGCATCGGGACGCACGGCATGGGCATCGTCGGGCGTGATTTCGGGCGTGGGATTGGCCATCGCGAAGATGATCGGGCTGTCGGCCATGTTCTTGACCCATGCCGGCTTCAGCGCGCCGGCAGCGGAAAGGCCAAGGAACACGTCCGCGCCATGCAGCGCCTCCTCAAGGCTGCGCGCCTCGGTGGGGACGGCGTGCGCGCTCTTCCACTGGTCCACGTTTTCGCGGCCCGGGTAGATCGGGCCCGAACGGTCGCACACGATCACATTGTCGTGGCGCACGCCCATCGCCTTGATGAGCGCGGTACACGCCAGCGCCGAAGCGCCCGCGCCGTTCACGACCATCTTGAGCTCGTCCATCTTGCGGCCGGTCAGGTGGCATGCGTTGATAAGACCAGCGGCCGCGATGATCGCAGTGCCATGCTGGTCGTCGTGCATGATCGGGATGTTCATCTTCTCGCGCAGGGCCTGCTCGATGATGAAGCATTCGGGGGCGGCGATATCCTCGAGATTGATGCCGCCAAAGCTCGGCTCCATCAGCGCGACGGCGTTGATGAAGGCTTCCGGGTCTTCGGTGTTCAGCTCGATATCGATGGAATCGACGTCGGCAAAGCGCTTGAACAGGACCGACTTGCCTTCCATCACCGGCTTCGACGCCAGTGCGCCGAGATTGCCGAGACCGAGGATCGCGGTACCGTTGGAGATCACGGCAACGAGGTTCGAACGCGCGGTATAGCGGGCGGCATCGGCGGGGTTCCTGGCAATCGCCTCCACCGGCGCGGCAACGCCGGGCGAATAGGCGAGGGAGAGGTCGCGCTGCGTCGCCATGGGCTTGGACGCGATGATCTCGATCTTACCGGGACGGATCGTCTCATGGTAGAACAGGGCCTCGCGCTCGGTGAAGCTGGCTTTCGTGTTGCTTTCCTCGTCCGCCAAAGCGTCCTCCTTGCCTTCGCTGATGTGTGCCCGCCTATAACGCCTCCTGTCATAAGCGATAGGGGCAAAGGCGCGGTTTTATGGATCGGGGACAATCGTTGTGCGGAGCTTTGCCGAATCGGCGGGGCATACGCTAACGCTCCCGCCCATGGCCGGCGGCTCCACTCCCATGATGCAGCAATATTTCAGCCTGAAGGAACAGGCAGGGGATTGCCTGCTGTTCTATCGCATGGGCGACTTCTTCGAACTGTTTTTCGACGACGCGAAGACCGCTGCCGGCGTGCTCGACATTGCGCTGACGACGCGGGGCGAAAACGCGGGCGAGCCGGTGCCCATGTGCGGTGTACCTGTCCACTCTGCGGACAATTACCTGGCCCGCCTGATCCGCGCCGGATGCCGCGTCGCGATTGCAGAGCAGGTGGAGACCCCGGCAGAGGCCAAGGCCCGCGGTGGATCGAAGGCGCTGGTAAAGCGCGACATCGTCCGCTTCGTGACCGCGGGCACGCTGACCGAGGACACGCTGCTGGAATCGCGGCGCGCCAACGTGCTGGCCGCGCTGGCACCGCTTCGCGAAGAGGTCGGCATTGCCGCGATCGACATCTCGACCGGTGAAATGGCTCTGGAATGCGTCGCGCCCGAAGGGATAACCGCCGCCCTGTCCCGCATCGGCCCTGCCGAAGTCATCGTGCCCGAAGGCTGGGACGAAGCCCCGGCCGAAGCGATCGAACGGCCCCGCACTACGTTCTCCAGCGACGACGGCGAAGCGCGGCTGAAGTCGCTCCACGGTGTTGCCACGCTCGACGCGTTTGGCACGTTCGGGCGCGCGCACCTTGCCGCGGCGGGCGGGCTGGTCGCCTATCTCGAACATGTCGGGCGCGGCACGATGCCGCTGGTCCTGCCGCCGCGCCTGCGTGAGCCGGGTGGGCATTTGGCCATGGACGAGGCAACGCGCAGCAGCCTTGAGATCACCCAGTCCTCGACCGGGATGCGCAAGGGCAGCCTGATCGACTGCATCGACCGCTGCCTGACCGGCGCGGGCGCGCGCCTTCTGGCCGAGGATCTGTCCGCGCCGCTCGCCGATGCGGGCGCGATCCGCGAACGGCTCTCGGCGGTCGAATGGCTGTTCGACGACGCCCTGCTGCGGGAGGATTTGCGCCGCGCACTGCGAGCCCTGCCCGACATCGGCCGTGCTCTCGGCCGCGTCGTCGCGGGACGCGGTAGTCCGCGCGATCTTGGTCAGCTTCGCGACGGGCTTGGCGGGGCACGCAACCTGCACGACCTGCTCGGCCAGCATGAAAGTCTGCCCGCGCTGTTCACGCGCCTCCTGCCGGATCTGGCGGGCCATGGCGCGCTATGCGAGTTGATGACCCGCGCGCTTGTCGCCGCGCCGCCGACCGAGCGGGGCAGCGGCGGCTATATCGCCGAAGGCTACGACGCCTCGCTCGACGAACTGCGCACGATTTCAAAGAATGGCCGCCGGGCGATTGCTGCGCTGGAGCAGAAGTATCGTGACGAGACCGGCATCTCGACGCTGAAGATCAAGCACAATGGCGTGCTCGGCTATTTCATCGAAGTGCCCGCGCGCCATGCGGACAAGCTGATGGAAGCCGAAAGCGGCTTCACCCATCGCCAGACGATGAAGGACGCGGTGCGCTTCAACGCGCTTGCCCTGCACGAGGAAGCGAGCCGCATCGCCGAGGCGGGCGGGCGTTCGCTGGCAGCGGAAGAAGCGCACTTCGAGGAACTGGTCCAGCGGACGGTCGAAGCGAAAGAGGCCATCGCCGCCACCGCACAGGCCCTCGCCCGCATCGATGTCAGCGCAGGTCAGGCCGAACGTGCGGCTGAAGGCGGCTGGGTGCTGCCCGATATCCGCGAGGACAACGCGCTCGACGTCAGGGGCGGGAGGCATCCCGTGGTCGAGGCAGCGCTTGCGGCAACGGGCGAACGCTTCGTCGCCAACGACTGTGCGCTTTCGGTCAAAGACCGGCTCTGGCTGATCGGCGGCCCGAACATGGGCGGTAAATCGACCTTCCTGCGCCAGAACGCGCTGATCGTCCTGTTGGCGCAAGCTGGCGGATTCGTACCGGCCGAGGCGGCAAGCATCGGCATCGTCGACCGCCTGTTCAGCCGCGTTGGCGCATCCGACAACCTTGCCCGCGGGCGTTCGACTTTCATGGTCGAGATGGTGGAGACCGCCGCCATCCTGAGTCAGGCGACCGACCGCAGCTTCGTTATTCTGGACGAGGTCGGGCGCGGGACCAGCACTTACGACGGCCTTGCCCTTGCATGGGCGGTTGCGGAATCGGTGCACGAAACCGTCCGCTGCCGCTGTCTTTTCGCGACCCACTACCACGAGCTTTCGCGGCTTGCCGAAACCTGCGACGCACTTTCGCTGCACCATGCGCGGGCGCGGGAATGGAAGGGCGATCTCGTCCTGCTCCACGAACTGGCCGAAGGGCCGGCGGATCGCAGCTATGGTCTTGCCGTGGCGCGGCTGGCCGGTCTGCCCAAGCCGGTCATCGCGCGGGCAAAGACGATCCTCGACAAGCTGGAGAAGGGTCGCAAGGAAACCGGCGGGCTTGGTGCGGGGCTGGGCGAACTGCCGCTTTTCGCCGCGGCTGCCGAAGCCGAGGAAGAGCAGTGCGATACCTTGCGCGAGACTTTGCGCGGAATCGATGTCGATGCGCTATCGCCGCGTGAGGCGCTGGACATGCTCTATGCCCTGAAGCGCGAGGCGGGTGAGGACGCGACCTAGGGGTTGCTGGAACCGTTCGACGCTTTGGCCGGTTAGTCCGGTATGGGCGATGACGCGAAATTCGACCGGACCGAACTTGCCGAAGACCGCACAATCATGGCGGTCGAGCGTACATTCGCGGGCTGGATCCGCACCGCGTTTGCCGCAATCGGCATCGGGTTGGCTTTCAAGGCCCTGTTCGGAGAGCTCGAGCCCCCTTGGCTGGCACGCGTTATCGCGACGATTTTTATCCTTCTCGCCGCCTTCCTTGCCATCACGGCAGAACGTCGGGCGTGCCGCGCAGTCACGCGCATGAAATCCCATTCGGTCGATGCCCCCGATGCGCCCCATTTGCGTTACGTCGCCTGGGCCGTGGCTGCCGGGGCGGTCGTTCTGGCCATCGCGATCTGGCTGATGCGCAACGCGGATGTTCCCCTCGTCGGCTGACACCGTTAAGGGTTCGCCATGCAGTTCGACGATCTTCTTCTTCGCTATTTCGGTACTACCGATCTTGCCGCCGTTCCTCCGTCCGCGCGCGAAGCGGGGGTTGAGAAGATGCGTGTGGACTTCGGGCTGGAGCGCGATCCTGCCAAGCGCTTCGTAATCTGGGTGCTTCTGGCGATGAACGGGGCTGAGCCCGATCTCGACGTCGCATTCGAAGACGAGGCCGAGCGGGAAGCTGCGCGCAACCTGCTCGACCTCGTGATGTCCGCCCGCGAGGACTAGCCCGCCAGCGTTACTTTTTTCCGGCTCAACTCTCCGAGTTGCCGGGCTCATCCTTCATGACGTTCGACTTGCCGTACTTCGACGTGTTGTCGTCCATGTTCGGCTCGCCGCGATAGGCGCTCATGTCGATGCCGCCCTTGGTCATCTGCTTCATGTGATCGACGAGGTCTTCGGTATCGTCGTCCGACGTGATCGAGCCTTCGGGCTTTTCGCCGTCCTCGGTGCCGAAGCTACTGACGGCGCGGCCGATCGCCTGGTTGGCAAAGGTCTGGGCCTGTGCGTCTTCGTCGTGCTGCTCGTCGTTGAAGTTCTCGGGGGCGAGTTCACTGTTCTTCGCCATTGGTATTTCCTTTCATTCGGTCTTGCCTGACCTACGGCTGCGAGGCGCTCTGGTTCCCCAAGCACCCTATCCGCATGGCGATCACGTCTGCTCGATTGAGCCACGAAATATTCGGATCGGGCCAATTTGCTCTTGCGAATAACTCTCAACAGCAATAGTCCGCCTGTAGAACGAAGCGCCGTGCTGGCGAATCGTACGCATCAAGGACAGAGAATTTCGTGGGTCAGGCCAATCGCATCATCGCATCGCTCGTGAAGCCGCGTGGCCTCGTCATGCTTGCCGCGCTGGCGCTTCCCGGTGTTGCGCACGCTTCGGCTGACGGAATCCCGGGCCGCTTGTCGGTCGCCGACATGTTCCTGCAGGCCGACTGGGTGGTGAAGCTGGTCATGATCGGCCTGCTTGCCGCATCGGTGCTGACCTGGACGGTCTTCGCAGCCAAGCAGAAGCAGCTTTCCGCCATCGGCAAGGAAGAACGCACCCGCCTCGACGCGCTGCGCTCGCTGCGCGGGATCGGCGATGCCGAGGGCGCGATTGCCGCCAATCCGCTGATCGCCGCCGCGCGGGACGAGCTTTCGCTTTCCGCCGATGCTCTTGACGATCGCGAAGGGGTGAAAGAGCGCGTCGCCTCCCGCCTCGAACGCCACGAAGCACTTTGCGCGCGCCGCATGATGCGCGGCATCAACGTGCTTGCCACGATCGGTTCGACCGCGCCTTTCGTCGGCCTGTTCGGCACCGTCTGGGGCATCATGAATGCCTTCGTCGGAATTGCCGAGAAGCAGACCACGAACCTCGCCGTCGTCGCACCCGGCATTGCCGAGGCGCTGCTGGCAACCGCGATGGGCCTCATCGCCGCAATCCCGGCGGTCGTCATCTACAACCACTTTTCCAAGCAGGTCGCCGCCAACCGCGCCGTTATTTCCGATGGGTCAGCAGTCGTCATGCAGATCGTCTCGCGCGATCTTTCGCGCGGCACGGCCAAGGCGGGCTGAGCCATGGCGTTCAAACTCTCCGGCGGCGACGCGGACGAACTTCCCGTCAACCACGAGATCAACGTCACGCCGTTCATCGACGTGATGCTCGTCCTGCTCATCATCTTCATGGTCGCGGCCCCGCTTGCGACGGTTGACGTGAAGGTCGACCTTCCCGTCGCCAATGCCGAACCTTCGGCACGCCCTGACGAGCCGCTGTTCCTGACGATCGAGCAGGACGGCCGCCTGACCGTCAACGACCGTCCGGTCGAACTCGCCGCGCTCGGCAGTGCCGTTTCCGAAGCATCGGACGGCGACAACGAGGCCCGCGTCTTCTTGCGCGCCGACAAGGCCGTTCCCTACGAGCTAATCATGGACGCGATGAACGCGCTGCGCTCTGCCGGATACTTGCGCGTCGCCCTGATGGGCGCAGAGGGCACCGAAGTCTCGTGACTGCGGCCCACGCCTTTCACGACGACAAGCGTCTCTGGACAGCCGCCGCCGTCGGCGCGCTGGCCCTGCACGGTGCTGCGCTGGCCGCAGTCCTGCTGGTCCGCGCCGAAGACGCGCCGCCGCTGCCCGAGCCGGTGATGGAAGTGGAAATGCAGCCCCATGGCCCTGCCGAGGAAGCGACGAGCGCGAGCGCAGATCCGGCCCCGCCGGCGCCCGAGATGCAGCCCGTGGCGCAGGAACTGCCCACTTACCTCGCGCCGGAGATCGACATCCCCGAGGTGCAGGCCCCGCTGCCGCCCGATCCGGTCCGACTGCCGCCGCCGGTCAAGGTCCAGACCGCCGCACCCGCGCCGCGCATCGCGCAAGTCCCAACGCCGCAGCCCGCCGCAAAGCCGGCTGCCGTATCGCAAGGCGCAGGCGATGCGCCGGGCGACGATCCGCGCGCCAAGAAGAAAGCGGCGGACTACTACCGGCTCCTCATGGCGCACCTCCAGCGCAAGAAGAAATATCCGAGCGAAGCGAAGAAGGCTGGCCAGCAAGGCGTGGTCACCGTTCGCTTCACCATCGACCGTTCGGGCAATGTCACGACCAGCGCGATCAAGAACAGCAGCGGGCACGACCTGCTCGACACCGCCACGCTGGACCTGATGCAGCGGGTTTCGCCCTTGCCGCCCATCCCGAAGGAGATGGGGCGCGAGAGCCTGACCATCGCCCTGCCCATCGATTACGCGCTGTCCCGCAAATAGCGCCTACCGGCCCCGGGCCACCCAACCACCGACAACAAGAACACCATCGCGAACAACACCAGGATTGAGGGAACACATTGCAAATGCGTCGCACTAACAACATTCGCAAGCCGATCTCGCTGCGCCAGGGCACTGCCCTTGCCGCCGGCGTTTCGGCTGCCTTCCTTGCCCAGCCCGCGCTTGCGCAGGATGCAGAGGACGAGGAAATCGTCCTCGACACGCTGGAGATCAAGGACCACACCGCCGACTCCAACCCCTACACGCAGGAAGGCGCTCCCTATAAGGCGCGCATTTCCGGCGATGTACGCCGCGCCAAGCCGCTGTCCGAAACGCCCGCGACGATCACCGTCCTGACCGAGCGCCAGATTGAGGAATCAGGCGCCAACGACATGCGCGAGATCCTCTCGGCCCAGCCCGGCGTGACGATCGGCACCGGCGAGAACGGCAATGCCTTCGGCGACCGCTTCATCATCCGTGGCCACGAAGCGCGCAGCGATGTCTTTGTCGACGGCCTTCGCGATCCGGGCATGACGACACGCGAAAGCTTCGTCGTCGACCAGATCGAGATCACCAAGGGCCCCAGCTCGTCCTTCGCAGGGCGCGGCGCCACGGGCGGCGCGGTGAACTCGATCACCAAGCAGGCCAGCACCGACTACATGTTCACCCGCATCGACGGCGGCATCGGTACCGATGACTATTACCGCGCGACGCTGGACACCAATATCCCGCTGACCGACACGCTCGCCGTGCGCGTCAACGGGCTCTATTCCTATGAGGAGATCCCCAACCGCAATTATTCGGACCGCGACCGTTGGGGCGCGGCGGTTTCGGGCGCGTGGACCCCGAACGACACGATCCGCGTCCTGCTCGACTATTACCACCTGACGGCGAACGACACGCCCGACCTTGGCGGCTATGTTCCCGCGCCGACCGGCACGGCAGGCAACGTCACGGTTTACGGTCCGTGGGACGACGTGCCCAACTATGCGCAGGACGGCGACTTCCTCGACACCGAGGTCGACACGTTCACCGGCCGCATCTTCATCACGCCGTGGGACGGCTTCACCATCACCAATTCGACCCGCTATGGCGAGACGAGCAATGGCTATGTCCTGACAGGCCTTCGCGGCGGTGCCTACGATCCCGACGCCGGCACTTATGCGCCGCTGACGCTGAGCACGCATCAGGGCAATCAGGAAGTCGAATACTTCACCAACCAGTTCAACGTGCTGGGTGAATTCGACACCGGTTCGATCAGCCACTCGGTCATCGTCGGCTCGGAATATTCGAACATGAAGGTCGCCAACGGCACCTATGACCTTACCCAGAACGGTGCGACCAACTGCGTCACCAATGGCCGCTTCGGCGCCAGCCCGGGTTATTGCATCACGGACGAGAACCGGAACGTCATCATCGACGACCTGCATGGCCTGCTGCAGCGGGACATTGCCGACGGCACCATCGACAGCAACTGGAAGGTCGAAACCCTGTCGTTCTACGCGATGGACACGGTTGATCTGAACGAATGGCTCTCGGTCCACGGCGGCGTGCGTCTTGATGCTTTCGACTATTCAAATGACGTGCTTGGCCGCGGCGCTAGCGAGCCGACAAACTACACTTACTCGGACACGCTGTGGAACGGCCACGCCGGCGTCGGCGTCAAGCCGATGGAAGAGGTCTATCTCTACTTCAACTGGGGTACGGCCAAGAACATCAACGGCGGCGAATCCGACCTTGGCGGCAACTGCGGCTATGGCGGCATCTGCGTCGCTGACGGCACCGACATCGGTGACGGCCGCCCCGAAAGCAGCGAAAGCTTCGAGGCGGGCGTGAAGGCCGACCTGTTCGACGACCGCTTTATGGCGACCGCAGCAGTGTTCCAGATCACCAAGGACGACGTCTTCGAAAGCGCGGGCGACGGGTACAGCGAGGGCGGCTCGCTCAACACCGGCAAGAACCGCGTGCGCGGTGTCGAGTTCGGTCTTGTCGGCAACCTCACCTCGCGCCTGTCGGGCCAGGCCGCGCTGACCCTGATGGACAGCGAGATCACCGGTTCGAACGATCCGTCCAAGATCGGCCGCCGCCTGTCGAACTTCGCCAACACGCAGTTCAGCGGTCAGGTCCGTTACCAGGCGACCGATGCCTTCGCATTCGGCGGCACGGCAACGTACAAGAGCGCGATGTTCGCGGGCCAGCCCGACGATGCGGCAGGGTACAACGAGACGCTGGGCGTCTATACCTACCGCATCCCCAGCTACTGGGTCTTCGATGCTTTCGCGAGCTACCAGTTCACGCCGAACATCGGTGCGCGCGTCAACATGACGAACGTGGGCGACGAGGATTATTATCAGGCCGGTTATCGCAGCGGCCATTTCCTCTACAAGGGCGACGAACGCCGCACGACGCTTACCGTCACGGCGAAGTTCTGACGCCAATCAGGGTGGGGGCGGCCAGCGGTCGCCCCCGTCCGTTTATGAAAGCCCGACCATGCTGATCGTGATCGAGAATGTCCTGAGCGAAGACGAAGTCGCGAGTTTCCGCGAGCAGCTTTCGCGTGCGGGATGGGTCGATGGTGCCGACACGGCAGGCTCGCGCTCGGTCGCGGTAAAGCAGAACCTGCAACTTCCCCGCACCGACGACACCGCCCGCGAACTGGGCGAGACGATCCTGCGCAAGCTGGGCAACCATGCCGAATTCGTCTCGGCCTCGCTGGCGGAGAAGATCTGGCCGCCAGTGTTCAATTGCTATCAGGACGGCGGCCATTACGGCACGCATTCCGACGCCGCGCTGATGCGGCTTCCCGAAGCGGGTCTGACGCTGCGTTCGGATCTTTCGGCAACGATCTTCCTGTCCGACCCCGACGACTATGACGGCGGCGAGCTGGTGATCGAGGAAAGCTACGGCGCGCAGGCGGTGAAGCTGAACGCGGGCGACATGGTGCTCTACCCCTCGGGCAGCCTGCACCAGGTCACGCCCGTCACGCGCGGCCAGCGTATCTGCGCGATCACCTGGATGCAGAGCGCGGTGGCCGACGCCTCGGCCCGCGCGATGCTTTACGACATGGACCAGTCCATCCGCGCCCTGTCGGTCGGCAAGGCGAAGGACGATGCCGACATCGACCGGCTGATCCACGTCTATCACAACCTCGTACGCCGGTGGGCGAACGTGTGATGCGGCCAAGGAAAGCTCTCTTCTGGCTTGCGCTGGCAGTGCCCGCCGCGCTGATGATCGCCGACCTTGCCCGCGGCGCGCTGGCGATGGACCTGCTGCACCCGACGGGTGAGCTGTCGCTGCGGCTGATGGTCGTCGCGCTGCTGCCCGGGCCGCTGATCGAGGTATTCGGCCCCAACCGCTTCCTGCGCGGGTGGGTCGCCATTCGCCGCAATCTCGGCGTCGCCGCTTTCGGCTATGGCGCCCTGCACCTCGTTTTCTACGCGATCGACATGGGCGCGCTTGCCCCGATCATAGCCGAATTCGCCCTGCCCGCGATCTGGACCGGCTGGCTCGGCTTTGCCTTCATGCTTGCCGCCGCCGCGATCAGCACGAACCGCGCGATGGCGGCACTTGGCCGTCGCCGGTGGAAGCGCATCCAGCAGGGCGTCTATGCCGCGTTCATCCTCGCTCTGCTCCACTGGGCCCTGCTCGACAGAGCATGGGGTCCGTCCCTCATCCATCTCGCGCCGGTCGCCCTTGCATGGGCGCTGCGCTTCGCGGTGCAATTCCGCCGCCGCCTCAACCGAAGGAAAGTCGCATGATCCGCAAGTCCCTCGCCGTCATGGCCGCCACTGCCGCGCTGCTCTCGGCCAGCCCCGCGCTCGCCGATGGCGACGTGCAGTGCAACTCGGGCCCGCAAGCCAAGTGGCAGAAGATCGACAAGCTGAAGAAGAAGGCCTGGCTCGAAGGCTGGAAGGTCCAGAAGCTGCAGGTCGAAGGCGACTGCTACGAAGTCTATGCGCAGACCGAAAGTGGCATGGCGATCGAGGCGTTCTTCCACCCCGTGACGCTGGAAAAGCTGGTCGTGTTTCGCCGCGGCAGCGAAATCTACCGCAAGCAAGGTTTCACCGGCTGAGCGGGCTTACCCGCGCGAGGCGCCCGGCACCCAGAGCACGTCGCGCTTCCCGCCTTCGTTAGCCCCGCGGGCAAGCACGAAGAGCAGGTCCGACAGGCGATTGATGTAAGTAAGCGCCGCCGGATTGACCGGCTCTGCCGCGCCAAGCGCCGCAATCGTGCGTTCGGCGCGGCGCACGGTGGCTCGGGCGACGTGCAGGCGCGCCGAAGCCTCGCTTCCGCCCGGAAGGACGAAGCTGGTCAGCGGCTCGATGCTTTCATTCGCTGCGTCGATGCGAGCTTCAATCCATTCGGCCTGTTCGGGTACCATGCGCAGCGTCATTTCGCCGGGCGTGAAGTCTTCACCTGGCGTCGCAAGATCGGCGCCAAGGTCGAACAGGTCGTTCTGTACGCGGGTCAGCACATCGTGCGTTTCGCCCGCATCCAAGGCCGCTATGGCAAGGCCGATCGCCGAGTTCGCCTCGTCCACCGCGCCGATCGCATCCATGCGCGCGGCATGTTTCGGAAGCCGCGAACCGTCGACGAGCCCCGTCGTCCCGTCGTCACCGGTGCGGGTGTAGATCTTGTTGAGTTTTACCACGGCGCGAAGGTCAGGAAACGGCGGCCAGCAGGACCATCGCGACAAGGATCGCGGCGGCTTGGTACTTGATGCGCGACATCATCGCCTTGTTCTGGCGAAGCTGCATTTCTTTCACGCGTTCATCCCCGCCTTCGAGATCCATTTTCGTGCTTTGCAGGAATGCGACGATGCCGCGAACCAGCGAGACGACAACCATGGCGACAAGAGCCACCAGCGCGATAATGAGGATGTACTTCATGGCCCCCAGTTAGGGATTTTCGCGCCCGATTTCGAGTCCCGAAAGTGACAGGCCGTCGGGGAAGCGCCCCGCCCTGATATCGGCGGCCAGCGCCAGCCCGTCCTCACCCGCCGCGCGCCGGTCCGATAAGGCAGGCGAACCGCGCCGCTTGGCCAATTTCTCGCCGTTTTCCTCGACCAACAAGGCATGGTGGTGCCAGCGCGGCACCGGCAGGCCCAGCAGCGCCTGAAGCAGCCTATGCACATGGGTCGACGCGAAAAGGTCCGCGCCGCGCGTCACCAGCGTACTGCCGTCGCGCGCATCGTCGAGCGTCACGGCAAGGTGATAGCTTCCCGGCGCATCCTTTCGCGCCAACACGACATCGCCGAACAGGTCGGACCGCGCCTCCTGCTCTCCGGCCAGTTCGTCGATCCACGTCAGCGGGCCGGTGCGCGCCACAGCCTGCGCCATATCGAGCCGCCACGCAGCAGGCGCATCGAGATCGATTTCGGCGTGGCGACAGGTCCCGGGATAGACCGGACCGTCGGGGCCGACCTCGCTCGCCGCCGCCGCGATCTGCGCGCGGGTGCAAGTGCAGGGATAGACTAGGCCCATAGCCTTCAAGCGCTCCAACGCCTCGGCATGGGCGGTGATGCGTTCCGACTGGCGGATGGCCTCCCCGTCCCAATCGAGGCCGAGCCATTGCAAGTCGGCGAGTGCGCTTTCGGCAAATTCCACTCTGCTGCGCGCGCCGTCGATATCCTCGATCCGAACGAGGAACCGCCCACCCCGCTCCCGCGCGATGTCATGGGCGACGATCGCGGAAAAGGCGTGGCCAAGGTGCAGCGGGCCGTTCGGGCTCGGCGCAAAGCGGGTGACGGTTTCCATGGCCGGTGATCTAGCGCGACCCGCCCCAACGAGTCACGCTGTGGATCACCCTGTGGACGGGACGCGGACAACCCTGTGAACAGGACTGTGGATAGCCTGTGCGCGACCCTCTTGCCCAAACCGCCCCGCCATGCTGATTTCTTACATGCGATGCGTCATCAACCGGTCATGCTCGCCTGCGAAAGCGCGAACCGAAACGGCGGTGCCCCTGCCGAACCCTTCGGGGTTGGCAATCAGACGGGTCTTGCCGGCATGACGTGGCTGACAGGGGGGCGAATACGGCGATGTTCCAGTCCGGTCTGATCGAAACCAGGGCAAGGCTTTCCAGTGCGGACGGTGATCCGACGCGAAAGCTCAATAGCTGCCCGGCTCTTGTTCTGAATGCCGACTACACACCGCTATCCTATTACCCGCTAAGCCTCTGGCCCTGGCAGACCGCGATCAAGGCGATCTTCCTCGACCGCGTCGACGTCGTCGCCAGCTACGACCGGCAGGTCCACTCCCCCTCGCTCGACATGCAGATCCCCTCGGTGATCGCATTGAAGCAATATGTGAAGCCGTCGGAATTCCCCGCCTTCACGCGCTTCAACCTGTTCTTGCGCGACCGGTTCTCGTGCCAGTATTGCGGCAGCCCGCATCACCTGACGTTCGACCATGTCGTCCCGCGACGGCTTGGCGGGGTGACGAGCTGGGAAAACATCGTCACCGCCTGCGCACCCTGCAACATGAAGAAGGGCGGCCGCACCCCGAAACAGGCGCACATGGCGCTGCAGGTGCCGCCGATCAGGCCGACCAGCTGGCAACTGCAGGAACGCGGCAAGGGCTTCCCGCCGAACTACCTGCACGAGACGTGGCGCGACTGGCTCTACTGGGACATCGAACTGGAGGAGTAGCGCTCCGGTTCAAGAGGATTCCCGCCATCGCGGCCTGCAAGACGCAACTCGCTGCGCTTCCGGTGCTCACGACCCGAAAGGTCGCTGCGCGCCGGTTCTCGCGATTTGCGCCTTTCGCCACGCGCTGACGAAAATCGTCTTTGTCGTTTTCTAGATCCAGCCGCCCAGTTCGGTCCGGATCAGCGTTTCCAGCATGTCCATGCCCGGCTGCGTGTCGTTGAGGCAGGTCAGCGCGACGTAGCTTTCGCCGCCGTTTTCCATGAACGTATCGCGGCCTTGCAGCGCGATTTCCTCCAACGTCTCGAGGCAGTCCGCCGAAAAGCCCGGCATCGCCACCGCCATCGACCGCGTGCCCGACTTGGCCTCAGCCTCGATCGTCAGGTCGGTCGCGGGCTCCAGCCACTTGGCCTTGCCGAAGCGCGACTGGAACGTCGTGTCGACGCGCATGTTGGGAAACTCGCCCGCCAGCGCCTCTGCCAGAAGGCGCGCGGTCTTGCGGCAATGGCAATGGTAGGGATCGCCCAGTTCGAGCGTGCGTTCGGGCATCCCGTGAAAGCTGAGCAGCAGGACATCGGGCGCGGGCGAACTATCGGACAGCTGCCGCGTGATATCGTCCTTCAGCGCCGCGATATAGGCGGGATGGTCGTGATAGGGCGGCAGCGTACGGATCGCGGGCTGCCAGCGCATGTCGGCCAGCACCTTGCCTAGCGCATCGACCGCCGTCGCCGTCGTCGCGCCCGAATATTGCGGGTAGAGAGGCGCGAACAGGATGCGGTCATATCCGGCATCCTTCAGCGCGGTCACTTTATCCGCGATCGAGGGATTGCCGTAGCGCATCGCCCAGTCGACCTTCACCCCGTCGCCCAGCCGCACCTGAAGCGCCTTCGCCTGACGCGCGGTAATCGCGGCCAGCGGAGAGCCATCCTCACCCCAGACCTGCGAATAGGCATGGGCGGACTTTTTCGGCCGCGTATTGAGGATGATCCCGCGAAGGATCGGCTGCCAGACGATCGGCGGGATCTCCACCACGCGCCGGTCCGACAGGAATTCACCGAGGTAGCGCTTCACCGCGCCAGCCTCGGGCGCGTCGGGAGTCCCCAGGTTGACGAGCAGCACCGCGACCTTGCCGGTGGGTGCGTCGGGATGGCCTGCGGGCCTGTCCATCGGAGTGCCGGGTTTGCTGTCCATGACCGTTACTTAATCAGCCATCGTGCCGTCGGGAAGCTCCGAAGGTTCCGCTTCGGGCACATCGACGCTGTCCGCCTCGCTCGCCGCCTCGGTCACTTCGGGCGCGGGCGTCTCGCTGGGCGGGGGCGTCGGGGCAAGCGTGGTGCGCCCCAACGGAATCGGCAGTTCGCGGAACCGCGTGCCGGTGGCAGAGCGCAGCGCATTGGCGATCGCGGGCGCGACCGCGACCATGCCGATTTCGCCCGGATCGAAAGGCGGCGCATCGTTCTGTGCGAAGCCGACACTGATTTCCGGAATGCGCGAAAGACCTGCAAGCCGCAGCGCGCCCAGCGTCTGTTCCTGCGGCAACCCGCCCTTGAAGGTGACGCCCATGCCCAGCGCCTGGTTTATGCCGAAGAGCAAGCCGCCCTCGATCTGCTGCAGCGCCAGTTCATAGTGCGGGATACGCCCGATATCGCACCACGCCGCGATCGAGGATACTTCCACCCCGTTCTCGCCCGGCCTTGCCCGCACGACGACCGCGATGCGCCCACCGCCGCCTTCGCGGCCCGCGGGGTCGACCATCTGCCAGCAGGCGATACCCTGTGCCGTGCCTTCGCCGCCGCCGTCCCATTCGCCAAGCTGCGCCGCGCCTTGCAGGCATTCGGCCATGCGCGGGTTTCCGCCCAGCATTGCCATACGGTAGGCCAACGGTTCTTCGCCCGCTGCGCCTGCGACTTCGTCCATAAAGCTTTCGGTCACGAAACAGGCCCGCGCCTCGGCATTGCCGCGCATGCGGCCTGCGGGAAGGCCGGTATCGGCGGACAGGCTTTCGACCATGACATTGTCGATCGCATAGGGCGGCGCCATGCCGAAAAGGTTGGCCGGATCGTGCTTGCCGTCACTGGCATCCAATGCACGCTCGGGCGTCAGGCCTTCGAACAGGCGCGCATACATCTCGTGCGCGCCGGGCTGGCAGGCAAAGCGGCTGTGCCATGCGTGGACCGTGCCTTGCGGGCCAGTGATCGCCTTGACTTCGGCCACGGCAGGCGGGCGCGGCAGGGCCGTGAGATGCTCCTGCCAGCGCGAGTAGGTCAGTTGCACCGGGCGGCCCACGGCCCGGGCGATCGCGGCGGCTTCGCGCACGATGCGGTATTCGAGGCGCGCATCGAAGCTGCCCCCCGCACCGACGGGATAGAGCACGACGTCCTCGACCGGCAGGCCGACGGCGGCGGCGGCCTGTTCGCGGGCCTGTTCGGGTGCCTGTGCCGCGGCCCAGATCTCCAGCCTGCCCGACTGGAAGCGGGCGGTGGCGGTCGCGGTTTCGATCGTGCCGTGCAGCGCGGGCGCGATGGTATAGCGCGCCTCGACCACGCCCAGCCCTTCCAGCGCAACCTCGGTTTCGCCGCGCTGGAACATGACCTCGGGCGTGCCTTCGGCCAGCGCGCGTTCGAGGCCTTCGGCGATCGTCGTATCGTCGGGAAGTCCGCGTGTCGCCTTGAACAGCGGCTTCATCCGGCGCAGCGCCTTTTCCGCAGCCCATTGGCTGGAGCCTACAGCGGCGAGCCAGGAATCGCCCTCTACCCGTGCGATATAACCGGTGACGCGGCGGCCTGCTTCTTCGTCGAACGTGTCGAGTTCCGACGCGGCCAGGGGCCCGTGCGCAATGGCGGCAAAGACCATGCCGGGCAGGCGGATGTCGCCCGAAAAACGGAACGAGCCATCGACTTTCGACGGACCGTCGAGCCGCGGGTAATTGCCCACTGCGACCGTCAGGTCGGGTGAAGCGTCACTCATCGGATCGGGCCGCAGGATCGGCGGGCTGGGTGCGGAGAATTCCGCCGCCTCGTCCGCCAGCTCGCCAAAGCGCAGCTGCTTCTCGCCATGGACGATGAAACCGTCGCGGGCCTCGCATTCCTCGAACGCAACGTCCCAGCGTTCCGCCGCCGCCATCGCGAGCACGGCGCGCACGCCTGCGGCAGCCTCGCGGATCGGCATTTCGTAGGCGGCAATGGCTGTGCCGTCGGCAGTTGCCATGAGGCGGGTCTGGTTGGCGAAGTTCTTGGCAAGAAAGTCGTCGGGATCGTCGGCAAAGGACGGCAACCACGTATCGCGCAAACCGCCCCAACGCGCGGCAAGGACAGGATCGGCATATGCCGGGCTGATCGCTGCAGGCTCTACCGCGACCTGCCGCCAGTCCGCGCCCAGTTCCTCTGCCGCGATGCGGGGCAAAAGGGTCGTGATGCCCTGCCCCATTTCCAGCTGCGGCACGGCGATGGTGACGACGCCCGACCGGTTGATCTTGATCCACGCGTTGAAGGCCTGCTCGCCCTCACCCGCCGATAGCGGCACGGGATAGTCGCGCGGCAGCAGCGCGTATGCCGCGATCAGTCCGCCGCCAGCTGCGGCGCCAATCAGGAGCTTGCGCCGCGTAACCTTCATGCGCTTGCGATCTCTGCAAGGCCCGCCTTCTCGGCGACTTGCCGCGCAATATCGGCGAACCTGTCAGCAACCGGACCTTCACCGGCAGCGGGCGGGCGGCCTGCGTCGCTGTCAGTGCGAATGTCGATGGTGAGCGGGATGCGACCCAAGAAGTCATATCCCATCGTCTTGGCCGTCGCTTCCGCCCCGCCGTTGCCAAAGGGATCGCTTTCCTCTCCGCAATGGGGGCAGACGTATCCGGCCATGTTCTCGACCACGCCGATCACCGGCACGCCCGCCTTGTCGAACAGGCCGATCGCGCGGGTCGCGTCCATCAGGGCAAGGTCCTGCGGGGTCGAGACGATGACCGCGCCATCGGGCTTGAACCGCTGGATCATCGTAAGCTGAACGTCGCCGGTGCCGGGCGGCAGGTCGACGACGAGCGTGTCGACATCGCCCCATTCGGCATCGATCAGCTGCGCCAGCGCATTGCCCGCCATCGGCCCGCGCCATGCGATCGCCTGACCCGGTTCGGCAAGATGCCCCATCGACAGCATCGGCACGCCGAAACAGGTGTCGACGGGGATCAGCTTCTTGTCCTTTGCCTGCGGACGTTCGCCCTCGCTTGCCATCAGGCGCGGCTGCGACGGGCCGTAGATGTCGGCATCGACCAGCCCGACTTTCACCCCTATACTCGCAAGGGCGACGGCGATGTTTGCCGACACGGTCGACTTGCCGACACCGCCTTTGCCTGAACCCACCGCGATGATGCGGGGACCGCGCTTGGGCGGCGGGCCGTCGCCGCGTTCGGCCATCTGGGCAATGCGCAGCGGCGGCAGATCGAAATCGCGCACCGCGCCGCGCACCGCGATTTCCAGCTTGTCGCGGCCCAGCTGGTCCAGCCCGCCGACTTCCAGCACGATCGTCGTCGCGTCCTTGCCCAGCCGGAAGCTGGCGAGCCTGTCGCCTGCTGCGGTCTCGAGCGCGTTGCGGATTGCGGTTTCGTCGGGGGTCATCGCTGCGTCCAGTCGGCGGCAAGGGCCGTTTGCTCAGGTTTGTGCGCCATAATGGCGTTTGCGTGATGCGTCATTGGGCCTCTTGCACCATTGGCGGAAAAATCCAATGCCGAACCCCCTGTTTTTGCCCGTGACGATACCTATAAGGGAAGCATGACGAAAAAGGGTGGGTCCTTGAAGGACGGCATTTTGGCCATGGCCGGTAAGAGCCCGTGGGGCTCCTCGCCCGGCGGTGACGACAACGACAGCTCCGGCGTGAGCGGATCGGACGGCGGCGCGACGCCTCCGCCGGTATCCGAAGGCGGCAACAAACCGCGCAACCCGTGGTTGCCCGGCGGTGACGACGGTTCCTCTGGCCCGCGCAAGGCGGCCAATATCGAGGACCTGTTCAAGCACCGGCAGGCCCGCAAGGGCGGCGGTGGCGGCGGTGGTTTCCCCCGCATGCCGCAGGCACCTGGCGGCAAGAGCTGGGCGCCGCTGATCCTGATCGGCGTGATCGCGCTCTGGCTGCTGATTTCCGGCGTCCACCAGATCGGTCCGAAAGAAGAAGGCCTTGTCACCACGGCTGGCCGCTATTCGCGGACGATGGGTCCGGGCCTGCAATTCTCGCTGCCCTGGCCGATCCAGAACGTCGAGATCGAGGACGTGACCTCGATCCGCACCGACACGATCCCCGAGGGTGAGGCCGAGAAGCTGATGCTGACCGGTGACCAGAACCTTGTCGACCTGTCGTACATCGTGCGCTGGAACATCAAGGACCTGAAGCAGTACACTTTCCAGATCGACAACCCCGACCAGACCGTGACCGAAGTTGCCGAGGCCGCGATGCGCGCCTCGATCGCGGAAGTGACGCTGGACGATGCGTTGTCGGGTTCGGGCCGTGCCCAGGTCGAACAGGCCGTGCGCACCCGCATGCAGGCTTTCCTCGACGCCTATGGCGCAGGCGTTGCCGTGCAGGGCGTCGAAATCAAGAAGGCCGATCCGCCGTCCGCCGTCGTCGATGCCTTCCGCGAAGTGCTCGCCGCGCAGCAAGACGCGCAATCCGACATCAACCGCGCACGCGCTTGGGCCGAACAGGTCACCGCGCGGGCAGAGGGTGAGGCGACCGCTTTCAACAAGGTTTACGAGGAATACCGCCTCGCCCCCGAAGTGACGAAGCGCCGCATGTATTACGAAACTATGGAACGCGTTCTGAAACAGACCGACAAGACCATCGTCGAAGCCGACGGCGTGGTGCCTTACCTGCCCCTGCCCGAAGCGGGCCGCAACCGGACGTCCTCGTCCAGCGAAGGAGGCCAGTGATGGAACAGACCTGGCAGCGCTACAAGGCGTGGATCATTGCCGCAGGCCTCGTCGTCGTGGGTGCGCTTTCGACCGTGTTCGTCACGCCCGAAACCGAACAGGCGGTGATCCTGCGTAACGGGAAACCGCTAACCATCGTCAACAAGTTCCGTCCGAACGAGGATTACGGGAACACGGGTGCGGGCATCTGGTACCGCATCCCGCTGATCGACCGCGTCGTCTTCGTCTCGCGCCAGATCCTGGCCGTCGACATGCAGCGACAGGAAGTGCTCAGCCGCGACCAGCGCCGCCTCGAGGTGGACGCTTATGCGCGGTATCGCGTGATCGATCCGACCAAGCTGGTCCAGACCGCCGGTTCGACCGGTCGGGTCGAGGAACAGCTGCGGCCGATCCTGAACTCGGTCCTGCGCCAGCGTCTGGGCACTCGCAGTTTCCAGGCATTGCTGACCGCCGAACGCGGTGCAGCAATGAAGGAGATCAAGGAAGGCTTCGACAAGGAAGCGCGTGAATACGGCGTGCAGGTCATCGACGTGCGCATCAAGCGTGCCGACCTTCCCGCCGGCCGCCCGCTCGAAACCGCCTACACCCGGATGCAGACCGCGCGTAAGCAGGAATCGGACACGATCCGTGCGCAGGGCCAGAAGCAGGCCCAGATCATCCGCGCAGAAGCAGAGGCCGAGGCCGCGCAGACTTATGCGTCGGCCTTCAATAAGGACCCGAACTTCTACGACTTCTACCGCGCCATGCAGAGCTATGACGCGGTATTCACGGGCGATGACGACAACAGCTCGATCATCATGTCGCCCGACAATGAATACCTGCGCCAGTTCAGGGGAACGGGACGCTGAGCAGGTTCTTTAGTCTGAAGGGTGCAAAACGCGGGTACGGGATGTTTCCATTCAATCCGCGTTAAGCCCCCAACGGCTGGAATGGGGCGGGACATACTCGCCGGATCGGCAGGCCCGCCGCCTGCACGGTCCCTTGCCGGGCCCTCGGGATGGGGCGCGGCACCATGACGGAATGATGTGAAGAGGAATTCATAACGTGCGTTACGCCTATACGCTCACAACCGCACTGCTTCTGGGCGGAGCCGCGGTTTCGCTGGCCACCGGCTATCCCGCCGGCGCGCAGGTTGCCCAGAACGACGATACGACGATGGCCCGCGTGGTACCGCGCGGTGGCGCCCCGGCAAGCTTTGCCGACCTTACCGAACAACTGCAGCCTGCGGTGGTGAACATCTCCACCCGCCAGCGCGTGCAAGTGAACGGCGGCGGACAGAACCCGTTTGCCGGAACGCCGTTCGAGGGCCTGTTCGGCGGCCCCGGCGGCCAGCCCACCACGCGTGAGGCGCAGTCGCTCGGCTCGGGCTTTATCATGAGCGCGGACGGCTATGTCGTGACGAACAACCACGTCGTTTCGGCGCAGGGTCGCAACGGCACGATCGAGGCGATCACGGTTACCACCACCGACGGCACCGAATACGATGCCGAACTGGTCGGCACCGATCCGCAGTCGGACCTGGCCGTACTCAAGATCAACCGCGCCAAGCCCTTTCCCTTCGTGAACTTCGGCGACAGCCGTACCGCGCGCGTGGGTGACTGGATCATCGCCATCGGCAACCCCTTCGGCCTTGGCGGCACGGTGACGAGCGGGATCATCTCTGCCGTCTATCGCGCCACCGGTTCGGGCAATGCCTATGACCGCTATCTCCAGACCGACGCGGCGATCAACCGGGGCAACTCGGGCGGTCCGATGTTCGACATGGGCGGCAACGTCATCGGCATCAACAACGCCATCTTCTCGCCCACCGGCGGCAGCGTCGGTATCGGCTTTGCCATTCCGGCAGAGACCGCCGAACCGATCGTGCGCAAGCTGATCGCGGGCGAGGCGATCGAGCGTGGCTATCTTGGCATCCAGATCCAGCCGGTTAGCGAGGATCTCGCAGCATCGCTGGGCATCGATCACAACCGCGGCGAATTCATCCAGTCGGTCGTTCCGGGCGAAGCTGCGGCCAAGGCCGGCCTTCAGGCAGGTGACGTCGTGCTGCGCATCGCCGGCAAGGACATCACGCCCGAACAGACGCTGTCGTACATCGTCGCCAACACCGAACCGGGCACGCGTATCCCGATCGAACTGATCCGCAACGGCAAGCGCATGACGGTGAACGCCGTCGTCGGCACACGGCCGAGCGAGGACGAACTTTCGCAGAGCTTCGCCAATCCGGACGATGAAGGCGAAAATGGCTATAACAACCCGCGCACCGATGGCGACCAGTCGTACATCGCGGAAAAGCTGGGCCTGTCGGTTACGCCGCTCACTGCGAACATCGCTCGCCAGCTTGGTGTCGGCGAAGACGTCGAAGGTCTCGTCATCGCGGCGGTCGACGGCACTTCGGATGCGGCCACCAAGGGCCTGCGCCGCGGCGATATCGTGCTGACGGCAAACTACCGCGACGTCACCACGGTCGAACAGCTTGAAGGCATAGTCCGCGAGGCCGAGGACGACGGACGCGAGGCCGTTCTGCTGCGCGTTCAGCGTCGCGGCCAGCCCGCGATCTACGTGCCGCTTCGCATGCGCTGATCGGCATAGCGCCTTAAAGAAAAGGGCCGCTCCCGCATGCCGGGGGCGGCCCTTTCTCTTTGTCCGAAAGGTTCGTGCCTAACGGTCGCGCAAGGCGGCCTGGACGTCGATCACCCTGACGCCTGTATCGTCGGTACGCACGCCGCTTTGCTGTTGGCGATTGGACGCGCCCTGCTGACGGCCTTGCTGTTGCTGCTGACCAGCGCCGGACTGCGGCTCTTCCCGTCCCGTCGCGCGGTCGAGGAAATCCTCGTCCACGGCAGGGGGCGCAGCGGGCGACATGCCGTCGGGCCCATAACCACCGTCGCGATAGCCGCGATCGTCTTCGTAGCCCGGACGCGGATCACCGGGGCGCCAGCCATCGTCGGGCGGAGCAACGTAACTACCATCGGGGCCGCCACCATAAGGCTCGATGCGGTTCCCTTCCTCGTCGACGAAGTAGTAGTCGCCGGGCTGGCCGAACCATGCCTCGTCGTCAGGCTCAAGCTGCCATGCGGGAAGCTTCACCTCGGTATCGAATTCCTCGACCGGACGCTTGGCCACCGCGACTTTCATGAAGTCCGCAAAAGCACGCGCAGGGGCGGAACCGCCGGCAAGGCCCGGAACGCGCTTGGCATCGTCACGCCCCATCCAGACGCCGGTCGTGACCCCGCTGGAAAAGCCAAGGAACCAGCCGTCCTTGTTCGAAGAGGTCGTACCCGTCTTGCCCGCAACCGGACGTCCGATTTGCGCCGCGCGGCCCGTGCCGGTGCTGACCGCCGTTTGCAGCAGGTCGGTCGCTTGCGCCGCGACATAGGGCGCAACCAGAAGCTGCTCGCGCGATGCGCGGCGTTCGTACAGCAGCTCGCCACTCGACGAAGTTACGCGGGTGATGCCGTAAGGCTCGACCGAGGTGCCCTTTGCGGCCACCGCGGCAAAGGCACGCGTCAGGTCGATCACGCGCACTTCCGACGCGCCCAGCACCATCGAGGGATATGTCGAGATTGGCGAGGTAATGCCGAAACGCTGCGCCATCGAAGCGACGGTGCCAAAGCCCACTTCGTTGCCAAGCTGCGCCGCCACCGTATTCTTCGAATAGGCGAACGCCGCGCGCACATCGATCATGCCAGCATAATTGCCGCCCGAATTGCGCGGGCTCCACCCGTCGATGGTGATCGGCTTGTCCTCAACCGGCGTGTCGGGCGTAAAGCCCGCTTCAAGCGCAGCGAGATAGACGAACAGCTTCCACGCCGAGCCCGGCTGACGCAGCGCATCGGTCGCGCGGTTGAAGTTGCTTTCGACATAATCGGTGCCGCCCACCATGGCGAGGATCGCGCCATCGCGATCGAGGCTGACGAGTGCACCTTGCGCGCCCTTGGGCACGTTGTTCTGGATCGCGGTCGTCGCCGCTCGCTGCATACCGACGTCAAGCGTGGTCCAGACCTCGATCGGTTCGAACGTGTCAGGCACGATGAAGTCGAGCTGCGGCAGGACCCAATCGGTGAAATAGCGCACCGAGTTCTGGCCATATTCCGGCTTCAGCTCGATCGTGTCGAGATCGACATCCGCCGCTTCGCCCGCCGTAATGAAACCCTGTTGCTGCATGAGCGCAAGAACGGTCCCTGCACGGCCCACCGCGGCCTCTGCATCGGCGGTCGGCGAATAGCGGGACGGTGCCTTCACCAGGCCTGCGATAATCGCGGCCTCACCCACCGAAAGCTCATCCGCCGGATGGCTGAAGAACAGGCGGCTGGCGGAATCGATGCCATAGGCGCCGCCGCCGAAATAGACCTTGTTGAGATAAAGCTCGAGGATCTGCTGCTTGGTGAACTTGCGTTCCAGTGCCAGCGCCAGGATCGCCTCGCGCACCTTGCGGTCGAAAGTCTTGTTGTTGTTGAGGAAGATATTACGCGCCAGCTGCTGCGTGATGGTCGAACCACCCTGCCGGAAAGCGCCGGATTCCACGCGCACCTTTATCGAACGCAGCACGCCGATCGGATCGACGCCATAGTGATCGTAATAGCGCCGATCCTCCACCGCGATCATCGCGTTGCGCATGGATTCCGGGATCTGGTCATACGTCAGCCAGCGGCCATAACTGGGCCCGATGGACACGATCTCGCGCCCGTCACGCGCGCGAACGACGATCGTCTGGCCATGCTCGCTGGCTTTCAGCGAGGAATAGCTGGGAAGCGAATTCTTGGTCGTCCAGACCGCGATGGCCAGTGCGGCAACTGCCAGCAGGCCGATGACGAGGCCGGTAATGAACAGCCGCTTTATCCAGCGGCCCACGAAGGAACCGCCGCTACTATCTTCACGCTTGCTGCGCCGCCGTTGTTGTTTGGCCATTGCCGCCCGTCAGTCAGCCCGGACATGCCGGGGTAGGAAAACATGGCCACTTCATGGCCAAGGTCCTTCTAACGCTGGCTGAACAGCCTTGCGCGGTCAATCGTCCGACCCGTCCTTTTCCGCCTCGAAATCGAGCGCGGCGCTATTGATGCAGTAGCGCATGCCGCCTGCTTCGGGCGGGCCGTCGGGGAAGACATGACCAAGGTGGCCGTCGCAGTTGGAGCAGACGACTTCGGTACGGACCATGCCGTACGACGTGTCGCGATGCTCGGTTACGCTGTCGCCTTCGCTGGGCTTGGTAAAGGCAGGCCAGCCGCAGCCGGAATTGTACTTGGCGTCGGATTCGAACAGCTTCTGGCCGCATCCGGCGCAGTAGTATTCGCCCTCTTCATAGAACTTGTCGAACTTGCCGGTGAAGGCCCGTTCGGTCCCTGCCTCGCGCAGAACGTGGTACTGCTCGGGGCTCAGCTTATCGCGCCATTCGGCCTCGGTCCGGCCGGTCTTGTCGGTCATGATCAATCCTGCGTGATGCTTTTGGTCTCTGCAGGAACATGGGTAGCGGGCACCGGCCCTACAAGCAGGACCGACCCGTCATGGCCGGTGACGACCAGCCGCGTGCCGACTTCGGCATCCGCGCCGTGGGCCAGCCACTCGCTATCACCCAGCCGCACGCGCCCTTCGCCCCCGTCGATCGCCTGCGTCACCACGACGCGCGTGCCGACCAGCCGCGCGCCCTTGTCATTCATCAGCGGATCGGTCGTCTCGGTCCCCGCGTAATCGAACCAGCGCCGCGCGGCGAAGACCGAGAAGGCGGAGAACACGATGAACGAGAGGATCTGGATCGAAGTCTCGATATCGGTGACCGCGGTGATAAGACCGGTGAGAAACGCGGCCGAGGCCATCCAGATCAGGAAATACCCCGGCGCGATCATCTCCGCGCCGGCAAGCACCAGCCCGAGGATCAGCCAAAGCCAAGTCGCATCGAGATCGCCCAGCCAGTCCATGTCGCGTCAGTCCCCGTAAGTGCGCGGAACGCTTGGGCGGCGGGTCGTCACGCTGGCCCCGCTGTCGCCGGGCTGCGCGGCGCCGGCAGGCGGAGTGACGGCATCGCGCACCAATTCGCCGATCCCGCCGAGCGAACCGATAAGCTGCGTCGCCTCAACCGGGAATAGGATCGTCTTGGCATTGGGCGAGGTGGCAAAGCCCTCAACTGCCTCGACGTATTTCTGCGCGACGAAGTAATTCAGTGCCTGCGTGCCCGAAGACGCGATGGCTTCGGACACCACGCGGGTCGCTTCTGCTTCCGCCTGCGCCTCGCGTTCGCGAGCTTCTGCGTCGCGGAACGCGGATTCCTTGCGGCCCTCTGCCTCTAGGATGCGGGCTTGCTTCTGACCCTCGGCGCGCAGAATTTCCGATGCTCGGCTACCCTCGGCCTCCAGGATTTGTGCGCGCTTCTCACGTTCTGCCTTCATCTGGCGGGCCATGGCGTCGGAAATGTCGCGCGGCGGGCGGATATCCATGATTTCGACACGCGTGACTTTCACGCCCCACGGCGAAGTCGCATGGTCGACGACAGACAGCAGACGCGCGTTGATGTCGTCGCGCTTCGACAGTGTCTCGTCGAGGTCCATCGAGCCCATCACCGTGCGCAGGTTCGTCGTCGTCAGTGCCTGGATCGCGTTTTGCAGGCCCGACACCTCGTAGGCAGCCTTGCCTGCGTCCAGCACCTGGAAGAACACGACGGCATCAACGCCGACCATCGCGTTGTCCTTGGTGATGATTTCCTGCCCCGGAATGTCGAGGACCTGTTCCATCATGTTGATCTTGTGCCCGACGCGGTCGATCAGCGGCACGATGATGTGCAGGCCCGGATTGGCCGGCTTGGTGAAGCGGCCCATCCGCTCGATCGTGTAGACGTAGCCCTGCCGAACGACGCGAACGCTGCTGAACAGGAAGATAAGCAGCACCGCCAGCAGGACGATGAGAAACAGATCCATGTGATACGACCCCCGTATTTTCCCCGCGCGGCCAGTCGATCCCGTCGCCGCCCGCGCTTTATATCATGCGCGACAGTCGCTTGCCGCCGCGCGCGGGTCAATAGTGCGTCTCAGTTCTCAGGCTTGGCCAGTTCGAAGCAGGTGCCAATGTCATAGCGCTGCACCCCGCCCGGCGCTGCTGCGGTTTCGGCCACGCTCTTCGCCTCATGAGCAAGAACCGCATCTGCCTCACCCTCCGTGCGCCCTTGTTCCGCCAGTTCGCGGCGGGCACGGGCCTCCAGCACCGCTGTCATGATCCGCAGGTCCCTCGCCCGGTCGCTAGGCCCCTCAGCCTTGTGCACTTCGTCAAAAGAGAGCCGCATGATTGCAGTGCATTGCGGCAGGTTGGGTTCGATCAACGGTTCGACTTCGGCATCGAGCAGAGAAAGGCACGGCGGCATCACCGCGCGTAGCACGCCATCGGCATCGCCGTCGGTCGCGGCCTGAGCCTGAAGCCCGGCTGCCGCATCGCGCATGGCGGCGGCGACCTGTTCCTTGCTCCATCCCGCATCGATCAGGGAAGCGCCAGTGCGCACCATGTATTCGCGTCCACGCCAGCGAAGCGGCGGGTAGCTTCGCATTCCTCCCCGCTGCTGCTCACCCGCGACAATGGCGAACGCGGCGGAACAGCGAACGGCGGCGCGATTCTCTGCCGATAGAGCCGGTTCAGCCGCCGCGCCCTGCAGAAAAACAAGCGAAGCGGCGAAAGTGAAAATATGCGGTAAAAGACTGATCATCGCCGCGATTGTTGCCTTGAATCCATAGTGCCGGTCAAACGTTTGCAGGCCCGACACTCTTGTCATTTGATCTTCCGATATTCTCGGTTATCTACAGCAGCCTATGGCCTACAACCATGAGGATCTGAGCAGCAGCGCCTTTGACGGCAGCGGCAACGAGGAACGGCGTCTCGCCGAGCTCGAGGCGTATGAGATTCTCGATACGGAGGCGGAGCGTGGTTTCGACGATATCGTCTTCCTCGCCAAGAACGCCTGCGGAACGCCGGTCGCCCTGATCAGCCTGGTCGACGACAAGCGCCAGTGGTTCAAGGCGCGGTCCGGTTTCGATGCCTGCGAAACGCCGCTCGGCTCTTCGGTTTGCCGTCACGGTCTTGCATCGCGCAACCTGCTCGTCATTCCCGACCTTACGGCCGATGCGCGCACGCGGGAAAATCCGCTGGTTACGGACGACCCGTGCATCCGGTTCTATGCCGGCGCGCCTCTCGTCACTCCGCGCGGCACGGTCATCGGCATGCTTTGCGTGATCGATACCAAGGTGCGGCCCGAAGGGCTGACCTGCGATCAGCAGCGTTCTTTGCAGGCGCTGGCCGGCCAGGTCATCAGCCAGTTCGAACTGCGCAAGGCGATCAAGCAGAAAGACGCCGCGATCAGGCATGAGCGCGCCGAAGCAGAGATGCAGCGCCGCGCGGTCGAGCGACTGCAGCTTGCGGAAGAAGCAGGGCACGTCGGCGCCTTCGAAGTGAACTTCGAAAAAGAGCGTATCGTCGGTACGCGCGAGTTCTGGCGCATTCACGGTCTGGACGAAGCACCGTTCTATTCGATCGCCGACATGAGCCGGCTGGTCGGAGGGACCAGTGACATCGATGCGGCCATGCGATCCGGTGGGATCGAGCAGGGCGAATTCGCGATCCGCCGCGCCAATGACGATGCAGAGCGTTGGCTGGAAGTCCGATCGAAAGTGATCCACGACGATTCAGGCAATGTCATCGGCCTGACCGGTGTGACGACCGACGTGACCGATCAGCGCGCGATCAATAACGAGATTTCCCACCGGCTGAAGAACACGCTGGCACTTGTGCAGGCGATTGCCGGTCACACGATGCGGCAAGTAACCGACCCTGAACCGGTGCAGGAATTCAATCGCCGCGTCTCTGCACTGGCCACGGCGCACGACATCCTGCTCAGCCGCACGCAATCGGCAGCGGGCGTGATGGAATTGGCCGAAGGCGTACTTTCGCGCCTGTCGATCGATGACCGCGTCGATCGCTGCGGACCAGACGTAAAGCTCGCTTCGCGCTCGACCCTGGTGCTTTCGATGCTTCTGCACGAACTGGGCACGAATGCGATGAAGTACGGCGCGCTGTCTTCGCCCGAAGGCCGGGTCGGCATGAAAGTACATCTCGAGGATCGAGACGGGGCCGAATGGCTAGTGATCGAATGGCTGGAAAGCGGCGGTCCGCCGGTTATCGCGCCTGATCGCAAGGGCCTGGGCGCGCGGCTCATCGAACGGGGTATCGCACCCGACGGCGAGACCGAGATCGAATACAACCACAACGGTTTCCGCGCGACGATCGCCTCGCCCATGGCGCAAGTCGGCGCCTGAGCCCCAAAAATCTGACAGATCAGGCCCGCGGGGGCTGGCGGCGATAGCTTAGCGCCTCGGCAACATGGATGCGCCCGATGTCGCGCGCACCGGCAAGGTCCGCGATCGTGCGGGCGACGCGCAGGATCGGACATAGCCGCGCGCCGACAGCCGCATCGCGTCGGCTGCCTGCATCAGCAGCTTGCGACCGGCTTCGTCGGGCTGGGCGAAAGACTCCAGCGCTTCGCCGTCGAGGTCGGCATTGGTGCGCGCGTCGGTCCCTTCCAGCCGCGCAGTCTGGATGTCCCGCGCCCGCGCCACGCGCGCGGCCACTTCGGCACTGCCCTCTACCGGCGGCGGCAGGGCGAGATCGCGGGCCGATACGGGATCGACCTCGACATGAAGGTCGATACGGTCAAGCAGCGGGCCGGAAACCTTGGACTGGTAATCGGCCGCACACCTGGGCGCGCGCGAACAGGCGAGCGCCGGATCGCCCAGATGTCCGCAGCGGCAAGGGTTCATCGCCGCGATCAACTGCACGTTCGCAGGGAAAGTAACGTGCGCATTGGCCCGCGCCACGCTGACTTCCCGCGTTTCCAGAGGCTGCCGCAGCGAATCGAGCACGGCGCGCTGGAACTCGGGCAGTTCGTCGAGGAACAGGACGCCGAGATGCGCCAGACTGACCTCGCCCGGCTTCACTTTCAGCCCCCCGCCCGTAAGAGCGGCCATCGACGCCGAGTGGTGCGGTGCGCGAAACGGACGCGCGCGGCTGATCCGCCCGTCTTCGAGCAGGCCTGCGACCGACTGGACCATGCTTGTCTCCAGCGCCTCACCGCTTGTCAGAGGCGGAAGGATACCCGGCAGGCATGACGCGAGCAGCGACTTGCCCGCACCCGGCGGGCCGATCATCAAGAGGTTGTGGCCGCCAGCCGCCGCGATTTCGAGCGCGCGCTTGGCGGTTTCCTGCCCCTTCACCTGCCTCATGTCCGCCTTCGGCGCGGCCATCTCGATCGCGCCGGCATCGGGCGCGGGCAGCTGCTGCGTGCCTTTAAGATGGTTCAGAAGGCTGATGAGGTCGGGCGCGGCGATCACCGCCTCGCCATCGGCCCAGGCCGCCTCGGGCCCTTGCGAGGCAGGGCAGATCAGCCGCTTGTCGTCGGCGGCCGCGTGCATCGCGGCCAGCAGGACCCCGGGGGAGGCAACGATTCGTCCGTCGAGCGCGAGTTCGCCGACAACGACATGGTCGGACAGTTGCTCGGCATCGGTAACGCCCATCGCAGCCAGCAGAGCGAGGGCGACCGCAAGATCGTAGTGCGAACCTTCCTTGGGCAGGTCGGCAGGCGAGAGGTTGATCGTAATCCGCTTGGGCGGCAGGGCAAGGCCCATCGCGGCCAGCGCTGCGCGAACACGTTCGCGACTCTCTCCTACCGCCTTGTCGGGCAGGCCGACGATGTTGAAAGCAGGCAGTCCCGGTGCCAACTGGCACTGAACTTCCACGCTGCGCGCCTCCAGCCCGAGATAGGCCACGGTGCGGACCAGTGCGACCATGTCTTTGATGCGACCCCGAAATTTCCTTTATTCGTTGTCATGGACCGGGATATAATCGCGTGTCGAGAGCCACGATCACGCTAACCACATGCTTGACTCTGTTCCGTCATGCCCGTAACGGCGCACGCACACAGGCGGTCGCCTTCAACGGCGGCCCTTTTTGTTCGTGTCGCAGATGCGGCCATCAGTCGAAGATTTTGAGGAATTCGCCATGAAGCGCACTTTCCAGCCGAGCAACCTCGTGCGCAAGCGTCGCCACGGTTTCCGCGCCCGCCTCGCCACCCCCGGTGGTCGCAAGGTTCTGCGCGCCCGTCGTGCACGCGGCCGCAAGAAGCTGAGCGCCTGAGCCTAAGCGCGTGTCCGCGTCCGGTATGATCCGGACGCACCGCCTTGCTCGACGGCCCGCGCCCATCTGGGTTTGCGGGCCGTTGCTGTTTGGTTTGGCACGCCGCAACCCAGACAACGGGGCACAAAGCGACACCCGCAAGCGCGAACGCGCGCCCGAGCTTATGCGAGGAAGCCAAGCGGACCGGACGGTCCGCGCCCGGCGTCTGAGGGCCGAGGCGACAGCCTCAAACCAAACATGACAAAACCCACGGTCATCCGAAAGCGATCCGATTTCCTTGCCGCCAATCGCGGCATCAGGGTCGCTCGTCCCGGTTTCGTCCTGCTTGCCCGCCCCAATGGGATCGAGCCGCAGGCGATGCGGTACGGCATTACGGTGACCAAGCGAATCGGCAATGCGGTCGTGCGCAACCGGATGAAGCGCCGGTTTCGCGAACTGCTCTGGGCGAACCTTCCCGAACATGGCCTTCCCGGGCATGATCACATCCTGATAGGCCGCGACGGCGGGGTAGAGCGGGACTTCGAGAAGCTGGGCGAGGAACTGCGCATGGCACTGTCCCGTGCCCGCGACGGCAAAGGCGATCCGCCGCGCAGTCGCAGGCCCGGCCCCCGCCGCAACGGCCCGAAACAGGGCGGCAAGCAGGAGAAGCGCACGTCATGAAGTGGATCCTGATCGGCATCGCCCGCCTGTGGCAGATCGGCCCTTCGGCCATCCTGCCGCCATCCTGCCGCTTCAGCCCCTCGTGTTCGCAGTACGCGATCGAGGCGCTTCGCAAGTACGGCGCGATTAAGGGTGGCTGGCTGGCGACCAAGCGGCTATTGCGCTGCCACCCGTGGGGCGGGTGCGGCCATGATCCGGTTCCCTGACCGGCATCGGCCTTATTTATTTGGACGTAAAATTACCGAAGGTTTCGAGGTGGAAAACAACCAGCGCAACATGATCACGGCAGTGGTGCTTATCGCACTGCTGATGCTCGGCTGGGAGCTGGGTCTCAACTATTTCTACCCGCAACCGGAAGAGCCGATTGCGGCGGAATCTACTGAGATCGCGGCAACGGGCGAAGAGGCACCCACGGTCCAGCGGACCCGTGAAGGCGGCCTGACCGACCCTGACCAGATCGCCGAGGAAGAGGCTGACCTCGACCAGTCGCTGGGCAGCGCCGACCGCATCGCCATCGACGCGCCCGAAGTTGCCGGCTCGATCAACCCGGTCGGCGCGAAGATCGACGATCTCGTGCTCAAGACCCATCGCCAGACGCTTGAGAAGGATTCGGGCCCCGTCCGTCTCTACAGCCCGGAAGGCACCCCCGCGCAGCAGTTCGCGCAGTTCGGCTTCATCGGTGACAACGTGCGCCTGCCCGGCCCCGACACCGTTTGGGAGGCCGAAGGCGATACGCTGACGCCCGACAGCCCGGTGACGCTCACCTGGAACAACGGCGAGGGTCTCAACTTCTCGATCCGTTACGAGATCGACGATCATTACATGATCACTGCAACGCAGACCGTTGCGAACACCAGCGGCGGTGATGTCGCGGTGCGCCCCTTCGGCCTGATCAATCGCACCAGCAACACGGCCAGCGTCGACACCTGGACGGTTCATTCCGGCCCGATCGGAGCGTTCGACGGTTCGGTCGAATTCGGCAACGACTACGACGATGTCGCCGAGGAAGGGACTGTCGCCGGCAAGGGCGCGGCGAACTGGATCGGCTTTACCGATATCTACTGGCTCTCTGCCCTCGTCCCGCAGGACGGCGCGACGACCAGCACCGATTTCCGTTCGCTGGGCGATGCGAAGTTCCGCGCCGACGTGATCTATGACGCGATGACCGTGCCTGCGGGCAAGCAGGTTTCGCGCAGCACGCAGCTTTTTGCCGGTGCCAAGGAAAGCGACGTTCTCGACATGTACGAGGAAACGGGCATCGCGAACTTTGGTCTTGCCATCGACTGGGGCTGGTTCCGCTGGTTCGAAAAGCCGATCTTCTGGCTTCTGAAGTGGCTGTTCGAGCTCGTCGGCAACTTCGGTGTCGCGATCATCCTGCTGACCGTGATCGTTCGCGGCCTCATGTTCCCCATCGCCCAGCGCCAGTTCGCCTCGATGGCGGCGATGAAGGCGGTGCAGCCCAAGATGAAGGCGCTGCAGGAGCGGTACAAGGACGACAAGCAGATGCTCCAGTCCAAGATGATGGAGCTCTACCGCGAAGAGAAAGTGAACCCGCTGGCTGGCTGCCTGCCGATGTTCCTGCAGATCCCGGTGTTCTTCGCACTGTACAAGGTGCTGATGCTGGCGATCGAAATGCGCCACCAGCCGTTCATCCTGTGGATCCGGGACTTGTCGGCCCCAGATCCGCTGCACTTCCTGAATCTGTTCGGCCTGCTCGATTTCGACCCGCCGGGCTTCCTTGCCATCGGCATTCTGGCCCTGCTGCTCGGTTTCACGATGTGGCTGCAGTTCAAGCTGAACCCGGCACAGATGGATCCGGCCCAGCAGCAGATCTTCATGCTGATGCCGTGGTTCATGATGTTCATCATGGCCCCGTTTGCGGCAGGCCTGCTGATCTACTGGATCACTTCGAACATCCTAACGATCGGCCAGCAGAAGTGGCTCTATTCCCGTCATCCGCAGCTCAAGGCCGCGGCGATGGAAGAGCAGAAGGAAAAGCTGAAAGCCGATCTGGCCAAGGAAAAGGCGGAAAAGGCCGGGAAGGCCAAGGGCTAAGGTGGACGAAAGCCTTCCCGAAGATCCCGGCCAGGCCCTGTACGAGGAACGTGCGCGCAAGCTCTTCTCAGGGCCCGTGACGTTCCTGCTGTCGGCCCCTGCGCTCAAGTTCCTGCCCGAACCAACGGTGCCGGAGATCGCTTTTGCGGGCCGGTCGAACGTGGGCAAGTCGTCGCTCCTGAACGCGTTGACGGGGCGCAAGGCGATCGCGCGCACCTCGGTCACGCCGGGGCGCACGCAGGAACTGAACTACTTCAATGTCGGCGGAACAGAGGACGGGAGCGAAGAGCCCGAGTTCCGGCTGGTCGACATGCCGGGCTATGGCTTTGCCAAGGCACCGCCGCAGGTCGTGAAGAAGTGGCGTTACCTCGTGAACGATTATCTGCGCGGGCGTCAGGTGCTGCGCCGCTGCCTGCTGCTGATCGATTCGCGCCACGGCATCAAGCCGGTCGACCTGGAGGTCATGGAGATGATGGACATCGCCGGTGTCTCCTACCGCGTTGTCATGACCAAGGCCGACAAGGTAAAGGCGAGCGAGCTTCAGAAAACCATCGAGAAGGTTATGGCCGAAGCCCGTAAGCACGCGGGCGCGTATCCCGAGATTTCGGTGACCAGTTCCGAAAAGGGCATGGGCATCGAGGAACTGCGCGGCTTCGTTCTGCAAAGCGCCGAGGGCGGCTGAGCCAAGACTTGCCGCGGGTGACAAAGGTTACACCCTGTCACCCACCTCCAACATGTCAAAACCCCAGGACCTGCGTGGCTTTGAGCCTTGTACGGCGCAGGGTGACACCTTGCGGGTAGAGCGGACCGGACGATGGCAAAGAACGACCTGCCGTGTGGCGGGGCATGGCCGAGTAGGAAAATCATTTCGGATCACTTTTGCCGGGCCAGTTCGGCCAAGGCGCTCACTGCTTTCCAATGGCCGGCCACAGGTTCGGAAGGCGGATATGGCTGCAAGTCGATGTCCGGTTCGAGGCCGAATTCTTCGTAGACCGTGCCATCGGGCGCGGCGAACACCTCGTTCGACAGTTCGACGAGCCAGCCGTTCGGCAGCCGTTTTGCCAAGGGGGTCGAATAGGCACCCCGTGTCGTCTGCCCCGCTTGTGTCACGCGCGGGTTCTGCCGCAAGGCCAGCATGGCCAGTTCACCCCCGCTTACGGTCACGTCGCTGGTCAGCGCATAGACCGGCCCGGTAAAACGCGGGCCGTCTGCGGGTTCGATCACGTGAGGAAACGGCGCAAGCTGCGAACCTTGTGCCTGCGTGGTGAAGCCGACATAGGGCTCATCCGTGAACCGCCCCGGCAAGGCTTTTGCGATCTGGTCCCAGCCGCCACGGTTGTTCGACAGGTCGACGATGACCGCGTCCATCCCGTCGAACGCGTCGAAAGCCTCGTCCATGATGCGGTCGAACTCTGCCAGTTCAGCCTCGGCCCAGGCGTCGCTGCCGAAATCGTCCCGATCTGTGAAACCGCCCATCTGGAAGATCTGCAGATAGCCGACCTTGCCGTCGATAACGCCCCAAACAATCCGGTCCCGCCCCGTGTGATGGGCGCTATCGCCAAGGCTTTCCAGCGTCTGGCCGAGCAGTCCGATCAGCCAGCGCGTTTCGCCCCCGTCGGAGGCGCGCATGCGCGGCAGGGTTTCGCCCAGCCCGTCCTGCACGCGCCGCCTCTCACCGTTCACTTCGCCGATCAGCTTGGTGTGACTGTCGGACAGGCCGTCCATATAGGATGCCAGCGCATCCCAGAGCGCGGCATCGTCCATGCCCGGTGTTATCGCCGCGCGTAGGCGCTGCGCCCTCGTTTCGTGATCGGGGGGCCGCCGGTCGAAAAAGGCATAGTGCCGCTCGAACATATCCAGAAAAGTCTCCGCCACGAATTCCGGATCGGTCGGGGCCTCCTCGATGCATATCTCTGGCATGGCGGGCAGCCGGTCGAACACGACATTTGTGTCGCCGCGCAGCAATTGCATGATCGCGCGCTCTCCGTCCGGCAGCATGCGGAAAAAGCGGTAGCTCACCGAATCCATCTCGGTCTGCCCTGCCGTGTCCCGCGGTGGCAGATAGCAGGCATCCCCGATCTCGAACTGGTCGACACCGGTTTCGCCAATGCGCAGCAACCGGCCATAGCCGCGACTTTGCCAGACGCCCCGCACTGCCGGGTCCGTCTGCCCGGTCGATGTCGTGATTTCGGTCAACGGCCCAGCATCGAGCCATGGCCGGGGCGACGGCGGTGCCTGGGTCGCACATCCGGCAAGAGCCGTCGAAGCGAGGGTTAGGGGAAGTGCAAAGCGCGTAGTCATAGGCAGAACTTCAAGCCAACGGGCCAATCAGACAAGCTGCCAAGGCGCTTATGCACGATCGGGTTGGACGCGCCCTTGGCCGATCTCCCCTCGACACCCCAGCCTGCCACCGCTAACTCCGTTGTTCAGGTAACAGGGCGTTTTCATGAAACTCATCATTGGCAATCGCAACTATTCCAGCTGGTCGTTGCGCGGCTGGCTTGCTTGCAAGCAGTCGGGACTTTCGTTCGAGGAAATCACCGTCAACATCAGCGGCGAGGACTGGGAAAACGCCAAGCGCGAATGGGATGACGTTCAGCCCTCTTCGGGCAAAGTGCCGATCCTGTGGGACGATGACGTCGTCATCTGGGACAGCCTCGCCATACTCGAACACCTTGCCGACAAGATCGGCGGAGAGAACGGGCGCAACCGATTCTGGCCCAAGGACCCGGTCGCGCGCGGGCTGTGCCGTTCGATGGTCGCGGAAATGCATTCGAGCTACCTGCCGCTGCGCCGCGCGATGCCGATGAACGTGCGCCGCCGGATCGAAGGGCACGAGATTCCCGACGAGGCGAAGGCCAACGTCATCCGCATCCTCTCGCTCTGGGCAGAGGCGCGCAGCCGGTTCGGCCATGGCGGGCCGTTCCTGTTCGGCACCTACAGCGCGGCCGACATCTTCTACGCCCCCGTGGTCAGCCGTTTCTTTACCTACGGCATCGGCGTCCCCGGCTTTGCGCAGGCCTATATGGAGGCCATGTGGGAACATGACTGGATGCAGCAGTGGGTCGAAGGCGCAGACCACGAAGACTGGCGCATCGAGGCATTCGAAGTCGCCGATTGAAGGATTTAAATCCAAAAAATCAGTGGCTTGCTGAATTTCGTCCGAATTGTGGCGAGAATATGGACATTGCGCCGCAACATGCAGTATATTGCACCTGCGCACTCGCTTTCGAGTCTGCATAGGGAATGTATCGCCATGAAAAAGACTGCACTCACCATCCTCGCAACTGCAACCGCTTTCGCCCTCGTCGGCTGCAGCCAGGAAGCTGCTGAACCCGAAGTCGAAGTGACCGAAGAAGCAGTGGTTGAAGAGCCCGTCGTCGAAGAGCCGATGGTCGAAGCCACCGAGACCCCGGCCGTCGAAGAGACTGAAGCCGTCGTCGTCGAAGAAACCGAAGCCGCCGCTGAGTAATCTCGCGAAGCTTCGTGAAAGGGCCTCGCTCCGCAAGGAGCGGGGCCTTTTTCTTTGCCTTATTTGCGCGAAGTCGCCCCTCTTTTCGCAGGTGCAGCATTCTTCTTCCCATCGCGCGGTTTGAGGCGTATCATGCGCCAACACACCGGGGCCTTCGCGATCGGCCCGCATGAGGGGAAGTCCAGAAAATGCCCACCGTTGCCATCGTCAGCCAGAAGGGCGGATCGGGCAAGACGACGCTTGCCCTGCACCTTGCCACCGCCGGCGCCTATTCCGGCAAGAAGACGATCGTCGTCGATACCGACCCGCAGGCAACTGCCGCGGCATGGGCCGACTGGCGCGGTGATTTCCTTCCCGAAGTCGTAACCAGTCCCCCTGCCCGCCTTGCCCGCACGGTCGAAAAGCAACTGGCCAGCGGGGTCGAGCTTGTCGTCATCGATACTCCGCCCCACGCCGATGCCTCTGCGCGCGAAGCGATCAAGGCCGCCGACCTCGTGCTCGTGCCCAGCCGCCCGCGCGCGTTCGATCTCCATGCACTGGAGGCCACGGCCGAAATGCTGCAGTTCGTTGGCAAGGAAGGCAATGTCCTGATGAACGGCGTGCCCGCCCGCGCGACGAAGATGGTCGCCGATGCCAAGGCCAAGGTCGAGGCGCTGGGCCTGTCGGTCTGCCCCGTCATGTTCGGCGAACGCGCCGCATTCCACCGCGCATCGGGCGACGGCGAATCCGCGACAGAGTTCGATCCCGAAAGCAAGGCAGCGGACGAAGTACGCGACCTTTGGAAATGGGTCTGCAAGGCCGCCGGCATGAAAGTTGGCAAGAAGTTCTGACGCCTAGCGACAAGGTTTCACTTGCGATCATTTCTGCTTTGACGCAGCCTTGACCCATCCAGGGCCGGATTCTCCGGCCGATTCCGGATGGGGGGAATCCATGTTCAAGAGCCGTATTCTGGCAGCAACCTTGCTTGCCTGCTCCTCGCTTGTCGCCATGCCTGCCTTTGCGCAGGACAAGGCGGAGGACGGGCGCATCATCGTCAAGACACAGGACGATCTGCCGCGCTTTACCTACAAGATCGACATGAAGCCGAGCGAGCTTCTCGTCGCCGACGACGCCACGTTCAACGCCTTTGCCACGAATGTAGAGGCAGATCTCGACGACACGCTCGCCAAGTACCTGATCGAGGACAAGGCGACGATGCGCAGCGTGCTCGACCTGAAGGGCAAGATCGCGCTGCTGAAGGGCAACGATTCGGTCACGATGAAGACCATTGGCCAGGAACGCGCGCTTGAGGAAAAGCCCGATGCCAGGCTGATCAACGGCATCCGCGAAGAGGCCATGATCCACGCGACCGAACAGGCCCGTGCGTCCAGCGGCGAGGTCTATGAAATGGCCTATGCCAGCTACCTCGAAAAGGCAGTGTCGCAGCTTCCGTGGGATGTCGTTGGCACCGGCTTGAAGTCGATGAAGCGCAGTGCGCTGATCGCCGGCACCGGCAGGCTGATCGGTGTCGCGCAAGTCGATCTGGACCCGACCTACGAAGCCAACAACGGCAACATCTCGCAGAATATCGCATCGACGCTGGTCTACTTGCGCTATTCGATGAACCGCTGGGTGCCGGTTGCGGACGAGACCGCACAGGTCCTGTCCAAGCAGATCGCCGCCAACGACGTGCGCAAGCCCGACATCTGGGAAGAGCGTGAAGTGACGCTAACCGAAGACGACGACCTGACCCCCGTGGTCGTCGCTATCTGGGATTCGGGCGTCGATCTCGATCTCTTCCCGGGCCGCGTCTACACCGGCGCAACCCCGACGGAGACCACGGACGAGAGCGGTATTGCCTTCGACCTGCTGTCCATGCCCGAACTGGGCGACCTGCAGCCGCTGACCGATGCGCAGGAAGCGCGCTATCCGGGCATGCAGGACGATATGAAGGGGTTGAGCGACCTTCAGAACTCGATCGAAAGCCCGGAGGCCGATGCCGTTGCCGCGCGTATCGCGAACCTGAAGCCCGAGGATACCGAAGACTATTTCGAAACGCTGGGCCTGTTCGGCAACTACTCGCACGGGACGCACGTTGCCGGCATCGCCGCACGCGGAAACCCTGCGATCCGGCTGGCCTATGGCCGCATTACCTTCAACTGGGAAACGATGCCGCCCAAACCGACCGTGGAACTGGCAGAGCGGTCCGCCGCCACGATGCACGCCTATGTCGACTGGTTCAAAAAGAACAACGTGCGCGTCGTCAACATGAGCTGGGGCGGATCGCCCGCAGGCTATGAACCGGCGCTGGAAAAGCACGGCATGGGCAAGGACGCGCAAGAGCGTAAGGCCATGGCCCGCCGCCTGTTCGATATCGAGCGTGACGCATTGTTCGCCGCGATCGAGGGCGCACCCGACATCTTGTTCGTCACTGCGGCGGGCAATTCGGACAGTTCGAACAGCTTCGACGAATCCATGCCGTCGAGCTTCGTGCTGCCCAACATGCTAACCGTCGGCGCGGTCGACCAGGCGGGCGATGAAACCGGCTTCACCAGCTATGGCGAGAATGTCGTGGTCCACGCCAACGGCTTCGAAGTGCCCAGCTACGTTCCTGGCGGGCGCACCATCCCGTTTTCCGGCACGTCGATGGCATCGCCCAATGTTGCGAATCTCGCGGCCAAGCTGATCGCGCTCGACCCTTCGCTCACGCCGACGCAAGTGAAGGACATCATCGTCGAAACCGCGACGCCGACAGAGGACGGGCGCCGCAACAACATCAACCCGAAGGCAGCGGTCGCCATGCTGGAAAGCATGGACTGACCAACCGCTTTAGGGGAACCATGAAAAACGGCGCGGGCGGCATCACGCGGCCCGCGCCGTTTTTCGTATCAGCGGATGAAGTAGCCCACGACTTTCCAGTCCGCGCCTTCCTTGCGCATGACGACCGTTTCGATCGCCGACGGCGCCTTGGCGAAGTCAGAGGCGAATTCCAGCATTTCGTATTCGCCATCCGGCGCATTGGGCAGCTTTTCGCGTGCCGTTGCCTTCACCAGCGTGCGCGACTGGATAGCGCCAAGGGGCCCGCGGACCGGCTTTGCCATTTCGGCCCAGCGTTCGGCGGTGACGCCTGCGTGAAACAGCTCTCCGGCTTCCTGCCAGCTTTGCTCGTATTCGGCCGCATCGGTAAGCTTTAGCCAGCTTCGCGCGGCGGCCTCGCTTTGCGATGCGACTTGCTGGACCGCTTCGGTCTTTTCGGGCTGTGCGCTACTTCCGGCGCCAACGCCGCCCAGAACGGCAAGTGCGATGATGAGTGACATGATGAGCATTCCTCCGGCTAGCCACACGAGGGGCAGGCCCCGGCGGCGGCGTTCGACATGCCCTTGTTCTATTATGCCCGCAGCAGGCGGCGCGCCCCCGATTTCTTCGGGTGCAAGATTTTGGGGTGCCTGCGCCTCCGCCTCACCCAAGATTCTTGCGGCCTCGCGGCTGCTGGTCACCCCGAGTTTCTGACGGGCATTGCGCAGCCTGTCGTTCACCGTGTGAACCGACAGGCCAAGCTCGGACGCGATGGACTTCGCCTCGTGACCGGCGAGCAGCATTCGCAGGGTTTCCTTTTCCCGCGAAGTCAGGCTCTCGGTCGGATCGGTCATCGCGCCCCTCTCTTTCGCGCCTTACCGAATGTCGGGCGCGCTGGCCTCGGTCTTCAGCATGGCGATCGCTTCATCAAGGCTCATCACCTTCTGGTGCTGCTGGCCCAGCGTGCGGACGGCAACAGTGCCTTCCTCGGCCTCGCGCATGCCGACGACCAGCAGGTGCGGGACCTTGGCGTGGGAATGTTCGCGCACCTTGTAGTTGATCTTCTCGTTACGAAGGTCGCTTTCGACGCGGATCCCTGCGGCCTTCAGCTTGGCAACCGCCTCGTTCGCATAGCCATCGGCGTCGGACACGATCGTCGCGACCACGGCCTGCACCGGGGCGAGCCAGACCGGCAGGCGGCCTGCGAAGTGTTCGATCAGGATGCCGATAAACCGTTCATAAGAACCGAAGATCGCGCGGTGCAGCATGACCGGACGGTGCTTGCTGCCATCCTCGCCCACGTAAGTCGCGTCGAGGCGTTCGGGCAGGACGCGGTCCGACTGGATCGTGCCGACCTGCCAGGTGCGGCCGATGGCGTCGGTCAGGTGCCATTCGAGCTTGGGCGCATAGAACGCGCCTTCGCCGGGCAGTTCTTCCCAGCCGTATTCTTCCGTCGCGAGGCCCGCTTCCATGACCGCGTTGCGCAGTTCGTCCTCGGCCTTGTCCCAGTCCGCATCGCTGCCGAAACGCTTTTCGGGGCGCAGGGCGAGCTTGATCGAATAAGTAAAGCCGAAGTCCTTGTAGACCCGGTCCGCCAGTTCGCAGAAGGCGCGGACTTCGTCGACGATCTGGTCTTCGCGGCAGAAGATGTGCGCGTCGTCCTGCGTGAACTGGCGCACGCGCATGAGACCATGCAGCGCGCCGTGCGGCTCGTTGCGGTGGCAGCAGCCGTTTTCGTAAATGCGCAAGGGAAGGTCGCGGTACGACTTGATCCCCTGGCGGAAGATCAGGACGTGCGCGGGGCAGTTCATCGGCTTCAGCGCCATCCAGTCGGCATCGCCGCTGACGATCGCGCCTTCATCTTCCACGTTCGGCACTTCGTCGGGAATGACGAACATGTTCTCGCGGTACTTGCCCCAATGGCCGGACTGCTCCCACTGGCGCGCGTCCATGACCTGCGGGGTCTTCACCTCGTTATAGCCCGCACCGTCGATGGCGCGGCGCATGTAGGCTTCGAGCTCGCGCCAGATGACATAGCCGTGCGGGTGCCAGAAGACGCTGCCGTGTGCCTCTTCCTGCAGGTGGAACAGGTCCATCTCGCGGCCCAGCTTGCGGTGGTCACGCTTGGCGGCCTCTTCCAGCCGCGTAAGATAGGCATTGAGCTGCTTCTTGTTGAGCCAGCCGGTGCCGTAGATGCGCGTCAGCTGCGCGTTCTTCTGGTCGCCGCGCCAGTAGGCACCGGCAACGCGCATCAGCTTGAAGGCCTGCGGATCCAGCTTGCCCGTCGAGGGCAGGTGCGGACCGCGGCACATGTCGAGCCAGTCGTTACCCGACCAGTAAACGGTCAGTTCCTCGCCCTCGGGCAGTTCGGCGGCCCACTCGGCCTTGAAGGTCTCACCCTCGGACGACCACTTGTCGATCAGCTGCTGGCGGGTCCAGACCTCGCGGCGCAGCGGCTTGTCGGCCTTGATGATCTCGCGCATCTTTTCCTCGATGGCGGGAAGATCGTCCATGGAGAACGGTTCGCGCGAGGCGGGCGCCATCACGTCATAGTAGAACCCGTCGTCGGTGGCCGGGCCGAAGGTGATCTGCGTGCCGGGCCAAAGGGCCTGCACCGCCTCTGCCAGAACGTGGGCATAGTCGTGGCGGGCGAGTTCCAGCGCCTCTTCCTCGTCGCGCGAGGTGACGAGAGCGAGCTGCGCATCGCCGGTAAAGGGGCGCGAGAGGTCCACCAGTTCGCCGTCCACCTTGGCGGCAATCGCAGCCTTGGCGAGGCCGGGGCCGATCGCGGCGGCAACATCCGCCGGGGTGGAGCCAGGCTCCATTTCGCGTACCGAACCGTCGGGCAGGCTGATCTTCAGAAGCTGCGTCATCGTCTCTTCGTCTCGAATTCGAATTACGGGCGGCCATGGCACATGGAGGCGCACACGCAAAGAGGCGTCTGGGAAAGGTTTGCCCGATCGGGAAAAGGAGACGCCGCCCTTGCCCGAACCGTGCGGGCGGCGGTGGCTTGCTGGCTAGCGCGCGACCGTCCGCCCGGGAGTAGTCCGGGTGGTGGTAGTCGTCGTGGTTGTCAGCGTGATGGCCATGGCAGCGCGACTAGCACGCGCGGGCGCGCCTGTCATGCCTTTCGGCCTATTCGCTTTCGGCGGGCGGGGCCTTGCAGTTCTCGACGCAGTGCGAACCCTGTCCGGGGCGGAAACCGCCGCTGACCCGGATCGCGCTGCCATTGGCCAGATCGTAGGTTTCCGCATCCGTCCCTTCGAGCGCATCGACCCCGGCGGGCACGGCATAGCCGCCACCACCACCACGGCGGCGCGATGGCGCGTGCGGGCGGACGGAACGGGCCTGCCGCGTCGTGCTGAGCGCGCTGCTGGCGCGGTTGATCGAGCCGGTGATCGAACGTCCAAGATTGCGCTGGGCAGAGCCTGTCGCCTGCCCCGTGCCGCCAAGGATAAGCGCGCTTTCCGCCGCGTCCTGCGCGGCCGCCGCGCCGGGCGTCATCATGGCTGCGCCGACGACGCCTGCGACAAGAACCGATTTTCTGACCATCCGAACCCCCTGTTCGCGCCGGAAGCGCGTTCCACGCAGGCATCATACGCCTCTTTCCCAGATCCGCCAAAACGGAGGACCACGGGAAACGGTTTGGACTATCTCAAACCCCGTCGTGCCCGCCCCGCCCCAGTGCCATAACGCTAAGCAGCGCGGCGATCGCGGTCACCAGCACGATCGCACCCATCGGACGCGGCGTGCCGTCGGCGAACAGGCCGACCAGCAATGACGAGAAGATGCCGCTGCCATATTGCAAGGCACCGACCAGCGCAGAGACCGCGCCGGAACGCTCGGGTACGATCTCCATCGCGCCGGTGATCGAGTTGGCAATGACGAACCCGGCGGCGGCGGCATAGAAGAACAGCGTCACGACCAGTCCGGCCAAACCGCCGAAGTCAGTGATTGACGCGATCGCAACGCCCAGCGCGGACACCGCGGCCAGCACGATGCCCGCCTTCAGCATCGCGTCGACACCGTAGCGGTGGACCAGCCGCGCATTGATGAGGTTGGCCCCCATGATGCCAAGAATGTTGAGCCCGAAAAGCCAGCCGTAATGCTGCGCGGGCAGCCCGTGATAGTCGATGTAGGCAAACGGAGAACCTGCGATATAGGCGAACATCCCGGCATAGAAGAACCCACCCGCACCCGTGTAGGCCAGGATACGCCGATGCTTCAGCAAGGCCACGTAACGCCCCAGCGCCTCGCCCAGTCCGATCGATTGTCGCCTTCGCGGCGGCAGCGTTTCGGGAAGCGTGATCAGTGCGGCCAGCATCAAGATGCCAAACCCGGCAAGACACCAGAAGATCACGCGCCACCCACCGATCAGCAGGATCTGCCCGCCCAGCAAAGGCCCGATCAGCGGCGCAACCGCCATCACCGTCATCAGCGTCGACATCATCGCCGCGGCCTGTGGCCCGGCATAGAGATCGCGGATCATCGCCCGGCCCAGCACCACGCCAGCCGACGCGCCCAGTGCCTGCACGACCCGCGCGCCGATCACGGCCCAGATCGTGGGCGATAGTGCGCAGGCAGCTGATCCGACCACGAACAGCGCGATGCCGCAGGCCACCGGCACACGCCTGCCATAGCGGTCGCCGACCGGCCCCCAAATCAGTTGCCCGATGCAGAAACCGACGAGATAGCCCGACACAGTCCATTCGGTCGCGCCAAGCCCCGCGTTCAAAGCCCGCGCCATCGTTGGCATCGCGGGCAGGTAGAGGTCGGTAGAGATGGAAGCGAAACCGATCAGCGCGCTCAAAATGGCGAGAAGGCGCAAGTTACGCCCGCCGGTCATGGTGTTCTGTACGGTCACGCGCACTCTCATTTCAGTGACCGGCGTCTTCGGCAAGCAATTCACACCGGCCGCCGCCAGCCCTAGGCGCCTTTCCGCCTGTTAATCGACGCACTTCGATACAGGGGATGACCACGCGCACGGCAGGTTCGATGAATCCTGCTCATAGCTGCATCCAGTTTTGCCCCCGTTATCCGCTGCGTCCCACCCCCTATATTGTGCGCTGCAGCAATCTGTCCGGAAGAATCCGGATCCAAACGGAGCAAACATGAAAACAACTGCTTACGCCGCGCATGACGCGCATTCGGACCTCGTCCCCTACACTTTCGAATATCGCGACTTGCGCGACAACGACGTCGCGTTCGAAGTGCTCTACTGCGGGGTCTGTCACTCCGACCTTCACACGGTCCGCAACGATTGGGGCAACGCGGTCTATCCGGTCGTGCCGGGCCATGAAATCGTCGGCCGCGTGATCGAGGTGGGTTCCTCTGTCAACAATCATGCCGTGGGCGATATCGTCGCGGTCGGCTGCATCGTCGACAGCTGTCAGCACTGCGACCAGTGCGAGAAGGACCAGGAACAGTATTGCCGCGAAGGTTTCACGCCGACTTATGGCGCTCCGGACCGCATCGACGGCAAGATCACGCAGGGCGGCTATGCCAAGCACCTAGTCTCGCGCGAGGAGTTCGTCCTGAAGATGCCCGAAGGCCTCGACATCGCAAAGGCAGCGCCGCTGCTATGTGCCGGTATCACCACCTACTCGCCGCTGCGCACGTTCGGCGTCACCAAGGGCAGCCGCGTCGCGGTGATCGGACTTGGCGGGCTTGGCCACATGGCGGTGAAGATCGCATCGGCCATGGGCGCGCACGTCACCATGATCAGCCGCACGCCCGACAAGGCGAAGGACGCGGACGAACTGGGTGCCAATGCCTTTCTGCTGTCGAGCGACGAAGAGGCGATGGCCAAGGCCGCGAACGGATTTGACGTGATCATTGATACGGTACCGGTCGATCACGACATCAACCCCTACCTGCCGCTGCTCGACATCGATGGCACACTTGCCCTCGTCGGCCAGATCGGTCCGATCGGCCAGCCGACAACCGTTCCGCTCATTTTCGGTCGCCGCCGCGTGGCCGGTTCGCTGATCGGCGGTATCGCGGAAACGCAGGAAATGCTCGACTTCTGTGCCGAACATAACGTCCTGCCCGATGTCGAGATGATCTCGATCGACCAGATCAACGAGGCTTACGACCGGCTCGACCGCAGCGACGTTCGCTATCGCTTCGTGATCGACATGGCTTCGCTCGAAGGCCCTGCCGCCTGATCTTGCCGGCAACGCGGGCGGCGCAAGTCGCGCGTCCGCGATGTGCCGGAGACCGGCAGCGATATCAGGACTATCCGGAAGGCCGCCGCACTGGCGGCCTTCCTTTTTTCTAGGCCTTGGGCAGCGCCCAGCCAAGCCTGGAATCCAGCAGCGCAACCTGCTGTCCGGCTTGACGAGCACAGCGCCAAGTCGGTGGATCAGGTGAAGCTGTCACCGCTGCTACAATAGAAACATTGGGGCTGGTGCGAACCGGCCCCTTTTTATTGGTCGGCGCACGCGTTCTTTCGGCAAAATCGTGACAGCCAGACAACAAAAAAGGGGCCGGCGTGAACCGGCCCCTTTCTCTTGTTTCGTTTCCGAGTGATCGGAAAGAATTACATGCCCGAACCCGGACCGTACGTGATTTCCACGCGGCGGTTCTGGAGTTCGCGAACACCGTCGGCGGTCGGCACGCGCGGGTTGCTTTCACCGAAAGCTTCGCTCGTGATGGCCGATGCCGGGATGCTGCGGGCCGTGAGGTAGGACTGGACCGAGTCGTTACGACGCTCGGACAGGCCCATGTTGTACTGCACCGAACCCGAACGGTCGGTGTAGCCTGCGAGCATGATCGGAACGCTGTCGCAATCGGCGTAAGCCGCAACGGCGCTGTCGAGGATGCTTGCAGCCTCAGGGGTGATTTCAGCCGAATCCCAGTCGAAGAACACGATGTACGGACCCGTGTTGCAGACCGCTGCCGGCGGCGGCGGCGGGGGCGGCGGGGGCGGCGGGGGCGGCGGCGGCGGCGGCGGCGGCGGCGGCGGCGGCGGCGGCGGAGCCATGCCGAAGTTGTACGCCAGCGTCGCCATCAGCGAGTGCGTGCGCAGATCGTGATCGATGGTGTCGCCGGTTTCCGAGACAGCCTTGATGTCGTCGTGACGGAAGTAGCGATACTTGAGGCCAACGTCCCAGTTGTCGGTCAGCGGCGTGCGGATGCCCGCGATTGCCTGCCAAGCGAAACCGGTGTCGGAATCGTCAAGATAACCAGCGCCTTCGACGTCGGTGCGTGCAACACCGGCACCTGCGCCGATGAAGCCCTGCAGGCCGTCGTCGTCACCGAAGTCGAGCATACCGTTGAGCATGAAGCTCAGCGTGTCGTAGTTCACCGAGACGTCTTCGTCAGCGATGTCGGTACCGCCGATGGTGATGCCATCGTCGCCGCCATGCTTCCATGCGGTTTCGGCTTCGAGGCGGAAGCCGCCGAAGTCGTAACCCACGATGCCACCAAGATCCGAACCGTAGTCCCAATCCAGTTCGGCAGCATTTTCGACGTCGTTGATTTCGACATCGGTATTCTCGGTCAGCGTAGCACCGCCGTCGAGTTCGATATACCAGGCATCGTCACGGGCCATCGCCGGCGCAGACAGCACCGTCGAAGCCAGAGCGAAGCCAACAATGGCTTTCCTCATATTTTCCTCCTGAAAAATTCGAATATTCGAGCTCAGTTCGCCCAAAACGCACTTCAAGCTAAATTCGTTCCCCCTTTTTCGAACTTTCGCTAAAAAAACATTATGTTCAGGCATGATGGGCGCTCGATGCCCATCCAGCAAGACAATCTGATGACTCACCTTGTCGCACAGGATTCACCAATTCGGAAGAACGGTAACTTTTGCCTGTGCAAGATTGTTCGACCTATCCTTCTGATCACGCCTGTTCAGGGGGGCAGCGTGATCAATCCGGAATGGGCAAAAACCCTATAACAAGGACCTGATAATCAACTGGAAATTGTCCTCCTGATCCAGTTCCGTAGACCTCGCCATCCCGTAACGATAGGCAAGATGGCTGTGCCTACGACGAATTTCCTATCAATCCCCTAAACCGCAAATCAAGCAGCAAAACATTTATCAGGCTGTTTTTATGGTTCAGGCGAGCCGCATCGTGGCCGACATTTGCGACAGCTTGGCGAAATCGCACGTGCCCATTCGTCAGAACGCCTTGCCGTCGCCCATCGCGCCCTTGCCAGTGCGCGGGGTTGGCGTGTCGCTGTCATCGGTCATGGCGAGGCCGTCGGACCAGACCGCGGGGATGCCGGTCAGCTCATCCAGCGGGAAAAGCCGCATGTTCACACCCATGCGGTCGCCGGCAGTCTCACCGTAGGGCGTCCACGCGACGGTCGATCCGCAGGCGGGGCAGAAGTGGAAGGTCAGGCAGCGTTCGATATCGGTGCGGCCGAATTCGGCCGTCTTGCCCGCGATCTCGACTTCGCCCGACGCGAAATAGCCCCACCCTGCGCCCATCGGGCGGCAGGCGGAGCAGTTGCAGAAGTTCACGTAGTCGGGCCTTCGCGCCAGCGTCACGGTAACCGTTCCGCAAGCGCAGTGCCCTTTCACGTCACAGGTCGCGAACGTCAGTAAGGTGGCCGGTCACCGCTGCCGCCGCCGCCATCGCGGGGCTGAGCAGGTGGGTTCGAGCACCCGGACCCTGACGGCCCACGAAGTTGCGGTTGCTGGTCGATGCGCAGCGTTCGCCCGCAGGCACCTTGTCGGGGTTCATCGCAAGGCACGCCGAACAGCCCGGTTCGCGCCATTCGAGGCCGGCATCGGTGAAGACCTTGTCGAGGCCCTCTTCCTCAGCCTGCTGCTTGACGAGGCCGGAGCCCGGAACGACGATCGCCCACTTCACGCCACCGGCCTTCTTGCGGCCACGAACGACGTCGGCAGCGGCGCGAAGATCCTCGATGCGGCTGTTGGTGCAGGACCCGATGAAGACGTTTTCGACCGGAATGTCGGCCATCTTTGTGCCCGGCGTCAGGCCCATGTAGTCGAGGCTGGCCTGCGCGGCCTTTTGCTTCGATGGATCGGCAAAGCTTGACGGATCGGGGACGACGCCGCCGATGGCGACAGTGTCTTCGGGGCTGGTGCCCCAGGTGACGGTCGGTTGGATGTCGGCAGCGTCGATGTGGACCGACTTGTCGAACTTCGCGCCCGCATCGGTGGGAAGCGTCTTCCACCAGGCCAGCGCCTTGTCCCAGTCCTCGCCGGTCGGCGCCATCGGGCGGCCCTTCACATAGGCGAAGGTCTTTTCGTCCGGCGCGATCAGGCCTGCGCGCGCGCCGCCTTCGATCGCCATGTTGCACACGGTGATGCGGCCCTCGACGCTCATGTCCTCGAACGTGGAACCGCAGAATTCGATCACGTGGCCGGTGCCGCCGGCAGTGCCGATGACGCCGATGACGTGCAGGACGACGTCCTTGGGCGTGACGCCAGCACCCAGCTTGCCTTCGACGCGGACTTCCATCGTCTTGGACTGTTTCAGCAAAAGTGTCTGCGTGGCGAGCACATGCTCCACCTCGCTCGTGCCGATTCCGAAGGCCAGCGCACCCAGACCGCCGTGCGCAGCGGTATGCGAATCGCCGCAGACGATCGTGGTGCCGGGCAGCGAGAAGCCCTGTTCGGGGCCGACGACATGGACGATGCCCTGTTCCAGATCGGCATCGCCGATGAGGTGGATGCCGAATTCGGGCGCGTTGCGTTCCAGCGCTGCCAGCTGCTGCGCGCTTTGCGGATCGGCGATCGGCACACGGTTGCCCGCAGCATCGCGGCGCGCAGTGGTCGGCAGGTTGTGGTCGGGCACGGCAAGCGTGAGATCGGGGCGGCGCACCTTGCGGCCCGAAACGCGTAGCGCCTCGAAGGCCTGCGGGCTGGTCACTTCGTGGACGAGGTGACGGTCGATGTAGATGAGACAGGTGCCATCATCACGGCGTTCAACGACGTGGGCGTCCCAGATCTTCTCGTAGAGAGTGCGCGCTTGTTCGGTCATGATGAGCGCGCATTTGCGCGCCTGAGCCGCCGATTGCAAGCACTGACACGGGCGGGTATCAGGGCGCCATGGGTCTTACCGAGAAGATACTGATCGTACTGGCAAGCGCTGCGGCGATGGAATTCATCGCTTGGGTCTCGCACAAGTACATCATGCACGGCTTTGGCTGGGGCTGGCACCGCGATCATCACCAGCGCCACGACGGCTTTTTCGAGAAGAACGACCTCTATGCCCTTGTCGGCGCGGCGATGAGCATTTCGATGTTCGCGCTGGGCAGCCCGCTCGTCATGGGCGCGTCTGCGTGGGAGCCTGCGACGTGGATCGGGCTGGGTATCCTTGTCTATGGCGTGATCTATACGCTGGTTCACGACGGGCTCGTCCACCAGCGCTGGTTCCGCTACGTGCCGCGCCGCGGATACCTGAAGCGGCTGGTCCAGGCGCATAACCTGCACCACGCGACGCACGGCAAGGAAGGCGGAGTCAGCTTCGGCTTCGTGATCGCCCGCCATCCCGACAGGCTGAAGCAGGACCTGATGCGGCAGAAGCGGCTGGGCCAGGCACAACTGCGCAAGTCGCAAGCCAGCGACCAGACCTCATCGATTTGATTGCAAAGGAAAAGGGACGCGCAGGTCCGGCTTGGCTCCGGCCCATACGCGTCCCTTTATAGTGTTCTGCTCGTCAGTGCGTCGTCAGCAGGTCATCGTAACTGTGCGCGTCGAACAGCCGGCGGCCGTTCTGGGCAACTGAACGATACGGAAAGGCATGATCTTCGATCTGCCTTCCGAAGCTTTCCGCTTCCCTGCAATGCTGAACCCGCTCTGCCTGCGTCTTGGCGCATTGGGCGCGGATCAGCTCGACCTGCTCATTGAGCAGGAGGATGTTGAAGTCTTCCATGGTGCCGCTCTCCCTCGGCAGACATGTTGGCATCGGCCCGTCCTTGGGTGAACGGGTCTGGTTGAAGGCTTGCTTGTAAATTGATGTACTCGCGCGCCGATTACCCTTGTAGCACGAATGATGCGCGGAGTCCCGCATTTTGCGCACTTATGTTGCGCGTGCGAGGTCAGGCGCCCGTTTCGCGGGGCAAGGCGTGAAAATCGCCGCTCCAGTTCGCAGGTGCAGCGTGAAAAGCGCGGAAATCCTAGCTTTCCGACGCGATCCGGGCCGCCGTTTCGCGAATCAGGGCGATCATGTTGGGCACGCCCTGCGTCCGGTTCGACGACAGCTGATTCTTGAGATCGAACGGGTCGAGACAGGCGGCAATGTCGGTCCCTGCCACTTCGCTGGCCGGACGGTCCTGCACCGCCGAAATGACGAGAGCGACGATGCCCTTGGTGATCGCGGCATTGCTGTCGGCCAGGAAGTGCAGCTTCTCCTCGCTGCCTTCGCCGACGCGGGTGGGATAGACCCAGACCGCGGCGGAGCATCCCTTGACCTGCGTCGCCTCTGTCTTGAGCGCGTCGGGCATGGGTTCAAGCTCGCGGCCCAGTTCGATGAGGAGGCGGTAGCGTTCGTCCCCTTCGAGGAACTCGTACTCTTCGGCAATGTCGTCGATCGATCGCATGGCCCACCCGCTAGCGAGCCGCGCGCAATCGATCAACGCTTCATAGTTCCCCGCCTTATAGTTCGACGCCGGCCGCGATGGCCTCAAGCTGGCGGACGCGTTCCTTCAGGTCTGCCAGTTCGATGCGGGCGGCAGGCACGCCGTCACCGGGACGGTCATCGGCGCGGCCGATTTCCTGCATCCGCAGCGCAAGATACCCCTGCCAGCCGCGCAGTGCGGCCATGGTCACGATGGCGACAGCGGCAAGGGCGGCGATCGCGATGGTCAAAGTTTCAAAGGCCATGTCCTGTTCCCCTTCCTTGCATTGGCGCTCAGTCGCGCAGGCTTTCGATTTCGTCGGCAAGGCCAAGCCGCTTGCGGTCGTCATATGCGATCCGCTCCAGCACCTTGATCCGCTCTTTCAGTTCTGAAACTTCGTTTTCCAGCTCACGCTCACGCCCGGTATCGGCGCGCGGCACGGCATTGCCGTCCTTGTCGGAGCCGAAACCGGCTGCCGAATTGTGGCGTGAGCGGATGGCCTGGCCGATTGTGACGATGGCCACGATAACGACGATGGCAGTCCAGAAACTCACTGAACTTTCTCCTTTTCGCCCGACAGGCGAAGTTGTTCGATTTCCTGCGTCAGGTGATAGCCGCTGTCGGTGACGATGCGTTCGACATTGGCGAGACGATCCTTCATCGAACCGATCTCGGCGCGAAGCTGGGCGTTCTCCTGCGTCATCAGCTTCAGGCGTTCGGCGGTCTCGGCATCCTTCTTGGGATAGACCGACCGACCCCAGCTGTTTTCCAGCGGATAGCCGTGGCGCACGCGGATCGCGGTGTTGATGATCCAGGCAGCGCTAAGGGCGACGATACCGGTGCCGAGAACGGCGGGTGTAAGCAGTTCGAGCATGTTTGATCAGACCTCGTGGCGGGGACGTTCGATGGGTGCGTTCAGGCGAAGATCGCTTTCTTCGCCGCGCAGCGCCTCGATCTGGTGGGCAAGGTCATAGCCCTTGTCGGTGACGATGCGTTCCAGGACGCGGACCCGTTCTTCAAGCTGCGAAGTGTGCTGCGCGTACTGAGCCGCTTTCTCGGCGGAAAGCTCGCTCGTCATCTGAAGTTCCTTCTGCTTGTGCTTGGTCCAGATCAAAAGTCCGGCCAGCATGAATGGTGCGAGCAGGACCACCATCACTACGGTTTCAGGATTCATTTTTCGATTTCCCCCTCGAAAATTCGTAATTGATCAGCGCAGGCTTTCGATTTCTGCCGAAAGCGCGCGATTGTTGTCGACGTAGTGCTCTTCCACGCGGGCAAGGCGGCGGTCGATCTCGCGGAAGCGGCTGCGCACTTCGCGGGCCGAGCGGGCCGGCGACTGGCGTACGCCCTGCCAGAACTTTTCTTCCTGCTTGTCGGCGTAGAGCGCGGTCGGCTTCTTTTCGGCGAACATGCCGATCGCGAAGTAGACGAAGATCGGCCAGCCGAGCGTGAACATCGCGACCAGGAAGCCCAGACGGATCCAGATGGCATCGACCCCGGTGTAGTCGGCGATGCCGGAGCACACGCCAAGGAACTTGCCTTCCGCCTTGTTGCGATAGAAGCGGGTGCGGGGCGTGTTCATCGTGCGGTCCTTTCCTTCAGCTTGCGCTCGATCTCGGCGAGCGAGGCGTTGTCTTCTGCATTGTCCGCGATCAGGCGCGGGGCATCGAATTCCGGGCTGTCGGCAGCGACAAGGCGTTCGACAGTATCCATGCGGGCATCGAGGCGGCGGGCGAGCTGGTAGAGTTCTTCCAGCATCTGTTCGTCACCGTCGGTCAGCTTCGGTGCGGTCTTCCACTTGGTCACGTAGTGAAGCACGAGCCACGGCAGAGCGATGAACAGAATGGGTACGGCAAGAAATTCGATGTCCATCGGATCAGTCCTCCTTGGCGTCGCCCTTGAGGGCGCGCTTCATGTCTTCGAGTTCGGCATCGACGGTGTCGTCGATGTTTAGGGCGTCGATCTGTTCAGCCAGGCTCATCTCGCCCTTGGCGGCGGACAGGCTGATCGCCTCTGCCCGGCCCTCGGCATAGTCGACGCGGCGTTCGAGCTGGTCGAAACGGGCCATCGCCTCGTCCACCCGCTCGGTCGAAAGCAGCGTGCGCAGCTTGTAGCGGTTTTCCGCGCTTTCGAGGCGGGCCGCGATCTGGCTCTGCCGGCTGCGGGCTTCGCGAAGGCGGCCCTGCAGCTTGGAGATGTCCTCTTCATAGGACCGCAGGCTTTCGTCGAGCAGTTCGATTTCCGCTTTAAGCTGGGTCGACAGGTCGCCGGCCTTGCGCTTTTCGACAAGAGCGGCGCGGGCCAGATCCTCACGCTGCTTCGACAGGGCGAGCTCGGCTTTTTCGCCCCAGTCGGACTGCAGCTTTTCCAGGCGAAGCTGGTGGCGCTGCATTTCCTTCTGGTCGGCGATCGTGCGGGCCGCGCTGGCGCGGACCTCTACGAGCGTTTCTTCCATCTCGACGATGATCATGCGGATCATCTTGTGCGGATCGTCGGCCTTTTCGATCAGGTCGGCGAAGTTCGCGGCGATAATGTCACGGGTACGGGAAAAGATGCCCATCAACGGCGCTCCATACTGGCTAATGTCCATGTTCCTGCGGCTTTCGGGGCGGACGGCGTCCTGTCCCTCGGCCTTGTTTCCGTTGCGAAGACGCGCGACCTCGCTGTCGATCCGCGACGAGGCCCGCTCTTCGCGGTTCGTCACGCGAGCGGCGCGACGGCGACGTTCCTCGCGTTCGGGTTCGAGGTCGAACGGTTCGCTCATGCCAGCGATCCCTCTACGATCGTGGCCGGCGCAGCGAACTGCGGGGCCTCGTGCAGCTGCTGGCTCAGCGCGAAGACGTTGAGCGACAGCATGGCCACCAGGCTGGCCATCGAGGACCAGGCTACGGGGCTTTGCTTTGCAAGACGGTTGAACATGGTGTCCCTTCCTCCAATCGGGTTCACCGAGCATTCAGCAAGAGGTGTGCCAGTTTCAATTTATGTCGGAAAAACAGTGCTTTGAGCAGTTTTTCCGCCATACCAACATCTGGGCATATTGCCATCACTTGGGAATTTTCGCTAATGTTTGGGCATGGAGCGGGAAAACCAGTTCGTCGGCCAGTCGCAGTCGATCCTCGACGCGGTAGAACGCGCCAGCCGCGCCGCCGCGCTCTCGCGCCCGGTCCTCGTCATTGGGGAGCGCGGGACCGGCAAGGAACTGATTGCCGAGCGCCTGCACCGCCTGTCCGACCGCTGGGGTGAACCGCTGGTCGTGATGAACTGCGCCGCCCTTCCCGAGACGCTGATCGAGGCCGAACTTTTCGGGCACGAGGCAGGTGCATTCACCGGCGCCACGAAAGTGCGCGAAGGCCGGTTCGAGGAAGCCGATGGCGGCACGCTGTTCCTTGACGAACTGGGCACGTTGTCGATGGCCGCGCAGGAACGCCTGCTGCGCGCGGTCGAATATGGCGAAGTTACGCGCATCGGCTCTTCGCGGCCCAAGCGGGTCGACGTGCGTATCGTCGCCGCCACGAACGAGGATCTTCCCGCGCTTGCCGAACAGGGCAAGTTCCGCGCCGACCTTCTCGACCGGCTGAGCTTCGAAGTCATCACTCTCCCGCCCCTGCGCGCGCGTGAGGGCGACGTGCTTGTCCTCGCTGACTTCTTCGGCCGCCGCATGGCCGCAGAGCTCCGATGGGAGGAATGGCCCGGCTTTTCCGACAGCGTCATGGACCAGCTCGAAGATCACGACTGGCCCGGCAACGTGCGCGAATTGCGCAACGTGATCGAACGCGCGGTCTATCGCTGGAACATGTGGGACATCCCGATCGGCGAAGTCGTGTTCGATCCCTTCGACAGCCCCTGGGCCCCGAAGTCCTCGCCCGTCGCGCAGGCCCCCGCCGCTGCCGCTGCCGCTGCTCCTGCACCTGCCGCGAAGAAACCCGCCTTCGACTATTCCGCGGTTACCGACCTTCGCCTTGCCGTCGACGGCCACGAAAAGGCGATCGTGGAGGCCGCGCTCGACCGCAATCGCTGGAACCAGCGCAAGACGGCAGAAGCGCTGGGCGTGACATACGACCAGCTGCGCCACTGCATGAAGAAGCACGAGATCACGGCAAGTTAACGCCTTTGCCGTACAAGGCCCGCCGGGGAATTGCGGGGGATTTGATGCGTAGTCTCAGGATAGCCATGCGTGTCATGGCGGTTGCCAGCCTTCTCGTGTCGATCGCGGGCGGCTCGCTTTACATGAAATACAGGGACGATCCGGTCGTCATGCAAAAGCTTCAGGCCGCGGCGATCTCGCAATATGGTGGCGAAAACGCGGGCGAACTGGGCGCGCAGGTCAGCCGCATGGGCGAAATGATGGCTTTTCTAGGCAATACGCCCGCCGATGCGGAGGGTGACGATGATCTGGCCGCATGGTATGCCGCCGATGCCGCTGTGGAAGACCCCCAACCGATCGAATAGGTGATTGCCGCGCGCACTTGTAAATCGCGCGCAAAGCGCCTAATTGGCGACTCATCCCGACATTGTCGCAAGCAAGGCCGGGCCGGAGCGGACACGCCCCGGCACGATTTCTCGCATGCATACGGGACCTGACAACCGGAGACCGAATGACCGACATCGCACGCGCAACCGACCTGATCGAGCAGGAAGTAAAGGCTTCCGGCTTCGACCTCGTGCGCGTGAAGCTGTTCGGTCAGGACGACGAACGCACGCTGCAGGTCATGGCCGAGGACCCGGCGACGGGCCAGCTGGTGATCGACCAGTGCATGGCGCTGTCCCGCCGCATCTCCAGCGCGCTGGACGCCAAGGAAGAAGCCGGCGACGACCTGATCGACGGGGCCTATCGCCTCGAAGTCAGCAGCCCGGGCATCGACCGTCCGCTTACCCGCGCGAAGGACTATGCCAACTGGGCAGGTCACGAGGCGCGGATCAACATTTCCAAGGATGCCAAAGCGCCGACGAGTAACCGCCGCACGTTTCACGGCGACCTCATCGGTCTGGAAGGCGATAACGTTGTCGTCGAAGACCGCAAGAACGGGCGGGTCGAAATCCCGCTTGCCACCATTCATTCGGCCAAGCTCGTCCTTACCGACAAGCTGATCAAGGCCACCGTGCCGCTGGACACGACCGGCGCGGATGAAATCATCGAAACCGAAGACGATCTTCAGGAACAGGAAGACTGATAATGGCCAGCCCGATTTCCGCAAATCGCGCCGAACTGCTCGCCATCGCCAACTCGGTGGCGAACGAGAAGATGATCGACAAGTCGATCGTCATCGAGGCGATGGAAGAGGCGATCCAGAAGTCCGCCCGCAACCGTTACGGTGCGGAAAACGACATCCGTGCCAAGCTTGACCCGAACACCGGCGATCTTCGCCTGTGGCGCGTCGTCGAGGTTGTCGAAGAGGTCGAGGACTACTTCAAGCAGGTCAGCGTCGAGCAGGCCCAGAAGCTTCAGGACGGCGCAGCCGTGGGCGACTTCATCGTCGACCCGCTGCCCCCTGTCGACCTTGGCCGCATCGACGCGCAGTCGGCAAAGCAGGTGATCTTCCAGAAGGTCCGCGATGCCGAGCGTGAGCGTCAGTACGAGGAATTCAAGGATCGCGCGGGTGAAATCATCACCGGCGTCATCAAGTCGGTCGAATTCGGCCACGTGATCGTGAACCTCGGTCGCGCCGAAGGCATCATCCGCCGCGATCAGCAGATCCCGCGCGAAGTCGCCCGCGTCGGCGAACGCATCCGCGCATGGATCAGCAAGGTCGAGCGTTCGAACCGCGGCCCGCAGATCTTCCTGTCGCGCGCCCACCCCGAGTTCATGAAGAAGCTCTTCGCGCAGGAAGTGCCCGAAATCTACGATGGCATCATCGAGATCAAGGCAGCCGCCCGCGATCCGGGCAGCCGCGCCAAGATCGGCGTGATCAGCCATGACAGCTCGATCGACCCCGTCGGCGCCTGCGTCGGCATGAAGGGCAGCCGCGTTCAGGCCGTCGTGCAGGAACTGCAGGGCGAGAAGATCGACATCATTCCGTGGAGCGAGGACACCGCGACCTTCATCGTCAACGCGCTGCAGCCCGCCACGGTCAGCCGTGTCGTTCTTGACGAAGAAGAAGGCCGCATCGAAGTCGTCGTTCCCGACGACCAGCTTTCGCTTGCCATCGGTCGCCGCGGTCAGAACGTGCGTCTCGCATCGCAGCTGACCGACAGCCAGATCGACATCATGACCGAGGCTGAATCGAGCGAGAAGCGCCAGAAGGAATTCGCCGAGCGCTCCAAGATGTTCGAGGAAGAGCTCGACGTCGACGAAACGCTCTCGCAGCTGCTGGTGGCCGAAGGCTTCACCGAACTGGATGAAGTTGCTTACGTCGAGATGGCCGAACTGGCCGGTATCGAAGGCTTCGACGAAGAACTCGCCGAAGAACTGCAGTCACGTGCAGTCGAAGCGCTGGAACGCCGCGAGGCGACCTACCGCGAGGCTCGCCTCGAGCTTGGCGTCGAGGACGCACTGGCCGACATCCCGCACCTGACCGAGGAAATGCTCGTCGTGCTAGGCAAGGGTGGCATCAAGACGCTGGACGATCTCGCCGACCTCGCCACCGACGAACTGATCGCGAAGAAGCGCGAAGCGCCGCGTCGCCGCAACAACACCGACGGCCCGCCGCTGAAGCGCAACGTGCGCGAAGGCGACAAGGGCGGCGTGCTGGGCGAATTTGGCCTTTCGGAAGAGCAGGGCAACGAGATCATCATGGCGGCCCGCGCTCACTGGTTCGAAGACGAGGAGCCGGCCGAAGCTGCCGCTCCCGCAGCAGAGGAGGCCGCCGATGCGGAATCCTCACAATGAGCCGCTAAGCGAAAGCTTCGATGACGGATCGGTGCGCTCTGCCAAGAGCGCGCCGGAACGCCGCTGTGTCCTGACCGGGCGCACCGAGCCGCGTGAACGCCTGCTGCGTCTCGCCATCGGTCCCGAAGGCCAGGTCCTGCCCGACGCCCATGCCAAGGCGCCGGGCCGAGGCGCGTGGATCGGTGTCAGCCGCGAAGAGCTTGAAGAAGCAATGGCCAAGGGCCATCTGAAGGGTGCGCTGGCCCGCGGGTTCAAGGGTGCGCCCCTGTCGATCCCCGCGGATCTTCCCGATCTTGCCGAAGCGGCCCTGCGCCGTGCATTTGCCGACAGGCTCGGGATCGAGTGGCGTTCGGGCAATGTGCTTGCAGGGTCCGATCGCATTGCCGAACAGGCCCGATCGGGCCGCGTCGCCTGGCTTGCCCATGCATCCGATGCGGGCGAGGACGGGTCGAAGCGGCTGGACCAGGCCTGGCGCGTGGGAAGCGATGCGGAAGGCACCGGAAAGACGGGCGTGACCTTGCCTCTGGACCGGGCGGCTCTCTCTGTGGCATTGGGCCGCGAGAATGTCGTCCACCTGGCATTGACCGATCGAGCCGCCGCCGGGCGTGTTGAAGCCCAACTGGCACGATTGGCGCGTTTTCTGACTGCCCGTACCCCGGGACATGACAGCCCGCCCGTCGGTGACGACCCGCCCCGTGAGGGTCAGGCCGTTTAACCGGCCGCGACCGAAGATGGGAAGCGCCGGTCCAGTCCGTTGGACCGGTGGACGAGATGAAGAATATTTGAAGGACGTTTTGACCGTATGAGCGATACCAACGACACCCCCCGGACCCGCAAGCCGCTTGGCCTCAAGCGCTCGGTGGACGCGGGCGAGGTCAAGCAGACCTTCAGCCACGGCCGCACCAACAAGGTGGCGGTCGAGGTCAAGCGTCGCCGCAAGATCCTGAAGCCGGGTGAAGCCCCTGCGGCTGCCCCGACGCCGGAGGCAGAAGCCCCCGTCGCGGCCCCCGCACCTGCGCCCGCGCCGGCCCCGAAGCCCGCGGCCAAGAAGCCCGCCACGCGCGAAAGCCGCCAGGAAATGCAGGCCCGCCTGCTGCGCGAGGCCGAAGAGGCACGCCTTGCCGCCCTGGAGGAAGCCAACCGCCGCGAACAGGAAGAAAAGCAGCGCGCTCTCGACGAAGAGAAGCAGCGTGCCGAAGACAACCGCAAGGCCGAGGAAGAGGCCGAGAAGGCTGCTGCTGCAGAGGCCAAGGCCGCTGCAGAGAAGCCCAAGGCAGAAGCCAAGGAAGAGCCCAAGGCCGAGGAAGCACCGGCCGAGGAAGCTCCTGCCGCGCCTGCCGAAACCGAAGAGACCAGCGACGAGGCATCGCCCGCGCCGCGCCGGTTCACGCCGGTCAAGCGCCCCGAGCCCAAGCGTCCGCCGGCCGAGAAGGACGCCAAGAAGCCCGCTCGCGGCGCCGAAAAGCGCGACGACCGTTCGGCCGAGGCCAAGCCCGATCGTCGCCGCAGCGGCAAGCTGTCGGTGTCGAAGGCCCTGAACGAGGACGAAGGCCGCCGTGCCCGCAGCCTCGCAGCGCTGAAGCGTGCGCGTGAAAAGGAACGCCGCATGCAGGGCGGTGGTGGCGGTTCGCGCGCACCCCGCGAAAAGCAGGTCCGCGACGTTATCGTCCCCGAGGCGATCATGGTGCAGGAACTGGCACAGCGCATGGCCGAGAAGGGCGCCGACCTTGTGAAGGAGCTCTTCAACCTGGGCATGATGGTCACCGTCAACCAGACGATCGACCAGGACACCGCGGAACTTCTGGTCGAACAGTTCGGCCACAACGTGCAGCGCGTGTCCGAGGCCGATGTCGACATCGACACGACCGTGGACGTCGATCCGGAAGAGTCGCTGAAGCCGCGTCCGCCCGTCGTCACGATCATGGGCCACGTCGACCATGGCAAGACCAGCCTGCTGGACGCGCTGCGCGGTACGGACGTGACCCGCGGCGAAGCCGGTGGCATCACGCAGCACATCGGCGCGTACCAGATCACCACCAAGGACAAGCAGAAGATCACGTTCCTCGATACGCCCGGACACGAGGCGTTTACCGAGATGCGTGCGCGCGGTGCCAATGTCACCGACATCGTCATCCTTGTCGTGGCAGCCGACGACGGCCTGATGCCGCAGACGATCGAGGCCATCAATCACACGAAGGCCGCGGGCGTTCCGATGATCGTCGCGATCAACAAATGCGACAAGCCCGAAGCCAATCCGCAGAAGATCCGCGAGCGTCTGCTCGAACACGAGATCATCGTGGAAGCCATGAGCGGTGACGTTCAGGACGTGGAGGTTTCGGCCAAGACGAAGCAGGGTCTCGACAAGCTTCTCGAAGCGATCAACCTGCAGGCCGAACTGCTCGAACTGAAGGCCAACCCCGACCGCGACGCCGAGGCGACCGTGATCGAGGCGAAGCTCGACAAGGGCAAGGGTCCGCTGGCCACCGTGCTCGTCACGCGCGGCACGCTCAAGCGCGGCGACATCTTCGTCGTCGGCACCGAAAGCGGCCGTGTCCGTGCGCTGCACGACGACAAGGGCAAGCAATTGAAGGAAGCCGGTCCGTCCATGCCGGTCGAGGTCCTGGGCCTCGGCGGTGTGCCGAATGCCGGTGACCAGCTTGCCGTCGTCGAGAACGAACAGCGCGCCCGTGAGGTTTCGGCCTATCGTACCGAGAAGGCGAACGAGAAGCGCACCGCGATCGCACCTGCAAGCTTCGAGAACATGTTCTCGGCGCTGAAGAGCAACGTAATCGAGTACCCCGTCGTCATCAAGGCCGATGTCCAGGGCTCGGTCGAGGCGATCAGCAATGCGCTTGCCAAGATCTCGAACGACGAGATCAAGGTCCGCGTGCTGCACTCAGGCGTGGGCGCGATCACCGAAAGCGACGTGACGCTTGCCGCTTCGACCGGCGCGCCGATCATCGGTTTCAACGTGCGTCCCAACGCCAAGGCACGTCAGCAGATGGAGAAGGACAAGGTCCGTCTGATGTACCACGACGTGATCTATCACCTGACGGAAGAGATCACGAAGGAACTTGCCGGCGAGCTTGGTCCCGAGCGGATCGAAAACGTCGTGGGCCGTGCGCAGGTCAAGCAGGTCTTCCCGGCCGGCAAGAAGGACAAGGCAGCCGGTCTGCTCGTCGAGGAAGGCGTCATCCGCAAGGGCCTGTTCGCGCGTCTTACCCGCGACGACGTCATCGTTTCGGCAACGACGATCGCTTCGCTGCGCCGCTTCAAGGACGACGTGGACGAAGTCCGCGCAGGTCTGGAATGCGGTGTCGTGCTGACCGACACGAACGACATCAAGGCTGGCGACCAGCTGGAAGTCTTCGAGGTCGAGGAACGCGAACGCGTCCTCTGATCGCAAAGGTCTGACTGATGAGAAGCGGGGCGCCGGGCTTGTGGTCCGGCGCCCCGTTTCATTTTTACTCGGGAGAGCTTGAATGCCCCGCTACTGCGCCTTCTTCGCCAGCATGAATGTCGGCGGGAATCGTCTGAAGATGACCGACCTGCGCGACGCGCTGGAGCGGGAGGACCTGGAAGACGCGGAGACCGTCGTCGCCAGCGGGAACGTGCTGTTCTCTTTCGACGACCGCCCGTCGGACGGCCTGTCCGAAATGCTGGCCTTCATCGTGAAGGACCGCTTCGGCTTTGCCACCTTCGCCGCCGTGCGCAACGCGGACGAGGTGCGCGCCGCGTTCGAGGGCAATCCCTTCCACGGTGAAGGCGAGGACAAGATGGTCCATACGCTCTTCCTCGACGAACCGGCGGACCCGGCCAAGTTCGAAGCCATGGTCGAGGCCTACGAAGGCCGCGGGCCGGAGCGGATGGCCTTGGGCGATGGCTGCATCTATGTCGATTACATCGAGAGCGTGGGCAATTCGAAGCTGACCGGCGCCTTCATCGAACGGCGGCTGGAACGGCGGGTGACGGGCCGCAACATGAGCTCGCTCAAGCGCATTCACGAAAAGATGGTCTGATACGAAAAAGGGCGAGCCGCGAGGCCCGCCCTTGTCCGTTTGCTCACGCTATTCGCGCGTGTCAGCGATAGAACGCGTTCGACACGATGGCCGAAACGATCCCGCTGGTAATGCCGATCAACAGCGCATCGTCATTCGCACGCACCCAGCGATAGCCGCGCGGCGGAGCGTAAAGGCGGCGATAGTCGCGGTAATAGACCGGACGGTAATGGTGGACATAGCGCCGATCGAACCGGTCGCCGCGGCGCCAGTGTCGCCTGTCGGAATAGCGGCGGTAATCGCGATAATCGCGCCGTGCATACCTGTCGCGCCGATCGTAACGGTGGCGCCGGTCATACCGGTCGCGCTTCGAATAGCGCCGCTCATAGCGGTCGCGGCGGTCATGCCGGCGTTCGTATCGATCGTGGCGGTCGCTGCGTTCGTAGCGGTCCTTGCCGCGCGCTTCGGCAGGGGTGGACACGGCGGGCACGATCATGGCCGCGGCAATCGCGGCAGCAATCAGTTTCTTCATAGGGGTCTCCCTGATGTCTTTCGTCTTTCCAGGTGCCCGGATGGCACCTCGGGAGGTCGCAGAATGTATCATGCATCAAGGAGCCGCGGTTTTCCCGCATTGGGCGGCACGCCGCGCCCCTGTCGGGACGGGTCGAGCCACCCGCACGGCCGGTTAATCCGGCGCTCATTTTCGAGAGCATCCGGACACGCAAAAGGCGGCCCCGCCGTGGCAGGACCGCCCTCCGCCCTCGCGGGCACGATAGTGTGGGCCGGGGCTATCGCACGTCGCCCCGGCCCGGGCCCGCTAACGCGTCTCGTCAGTTCAGCAAATTGCTCACCACGGCGGACACGATGCCGCTGGTGATCCCGACGAGCAGCACGTCGTTGCCCGACTGCACGTAGCGGTATCCGCGCGGCGGCGCCTTGAGCGAGCGGTAGTCGCGGTAGTCGATGACGCGGTAGTTCCTGGCCTGGCGGCGGTCGAACCTGTCGCCCTTGCGGAACTTGTGCGCGGCCTGCGACACGCGCTTGCCGTGGTTGTTCGACGCGACCTTCACGACGCGTACCTGCTTGGTATTGCCACGCGTGTCGCGTCGGTCGTTCTGTTCGTACCGGTCCTTGTCGCGGTTGTTGTCCTTCGCAAAGGCGGGCGCTGCCGGAAGCAGCATGGCGGCAGCGACGGCCGCGGCGATGGTCTTTGACTTGAAGTTCATGGGGTAATCTCCTTTCCTCACACCCTCAATGTAGAGCATCGGGGGAGGAATAAACGTCTCGGATTGCTCGATATTGTCGCCTCCTGATGCTTATCTGGGATTCAGAAAACGCTGCTGACGACGGACGAGACGATGCCGCTGGTAATGCCCACCAGCACGGCATCATTGCCCGAGCGGACCCAGTGGTAGCCCGAAGGCGGGGTGGACAGGCGCTTGTTCGAACGCGCGTCAATCACGCGGTAATTGCTCGCCTTCGACCGGTCGAACTTTTCGCCCTTTGCAAACTTGTGCTGGCCGGCATTACTCTTGGCTACGTGGCTGACGGCGGCTCCGTGGTTGTCGGGCTGCTTGGCAAGGGCCGGCGCGCCCGGAATGGCGAGAGCGATGGCGATTGCGGCTGCGGTAACGGTCTTCATGTCTGGTCTCCTGATTGGTTTTCACAGGACCAACGGGACCGGGCGGGGGATGGCTCCGTCGCAGTTTGTTGCAAATTGTCGCAGCGTCCCCCAAATCGGGGGCAATCATGGCACGCCAGAATTCCAGCCCCGAAGACCGCTCCGTCCGCCTGCTCAAGGTGGGTGAGCGTGTGCGCCACGTCCTGTCGGAGATCCTGACCCGTCAGCAGGTGCACGACGATACCCTGTCCGCGCACACCGTTTCGGTGACCGAAGTGCGCATGTCGCCCGACCTGCGGCAGGCCAAAGTCTATGTGAAATCGCTGATGGGCGCGGACGAGGACAAGGTTCTGAAGGCGCTTCAGACGAACACCGCTTTCTTCCAGCGCGAGGTTGCCAAGCGGCTGGGCCTGAAGAACGCGGCAAAGCTTCAGTTCCGCGCGGACGAGACGTTCGATGAGGCCAGCCGCATCGACCAGCTGCTCGACGATCCGCGCGTACGCCGCGATCTCGAAGAAGAGTGATCTGCTGATCCAGCCATAACGGGGGCCGCGTGGCGAAGCTCTATTTCTACTATGCCAGCATGAACGCGGGCAAATCGACCACGCTGCTGCAGGCCAACTTCAATTATAGAGAGCGGGGCATGAACACGATGCTCTGGACCGCCGCGCTCGACGACCGCAGCACCGGCAAGCCCATCGCCAGCCGCATCGGGCTTGAGGCAGAGGCGCATCGTTTTACGCCTGAGACCGACCTTTATGGACGCGTCACGGCCGCGCACCATGTTGAACCGCTCGCCTGCGTGCTGATCGACGAGGCGCAGTTCATGACGAAGGACCAGGCGTGGCAATGCGCGCGGCTGGCGGATGAGGCGAACATCCCCGTGCTCTGCTATGGCCTGCGCACCGATTTCCAGGGCGAGCTGTTCCCCGGTTCGGGCGCGCTGCTCGGCATGGCCGATGCGCTGATCGAGCTTAAGGCGGTGTGCCATTGCGGGCGAAAGGCAACGATGAACTTGCGCGTCGATGCCAGCGGCGCGGCGGTAAAGGCAGGCGCGCAGACCGAGATCGGCGGCAACGACCGCTATGTCGCGCTATGCCGCCGGCATTTCAGCGAGGCGCTGGGGAACTGAGCGGTTCGATGAAGATCGACGCCCCAGGCCCAGGCGGCACTTCCAGCACGACCCAGCCGACGATCAGCAAGAGCCCCGCCACCATGATGCCCACGCCATAGGGCACCATCGTCGCGGTGAGGCTGCCGATGCCGTAGTCCGCGACCCAGCGGCGGCAGAAGATCAGGACGAGCGGGAAATAGACCATCAGCGGCGTAAGGATATTCGTCGCGCTGTCGCCCACGCGATAGGCCGCCGTGGTCATTTCCGGACTGATCCCCAGTAGCATCAGCATCGGCACCAGCACGGGGGCAACGACTGCCCATTTCGCGCTAGCCGACCCGATGAAGAGGTTGAGCACGCCAGCGAAGACGACGATCGCGGCCAGCATCGCCCATGCCGGAAGCCCGCTGGACCGCAGCAGGTCCGCGCCTTCGACCGCCATGACAAGGCCAAGGTTCGACCAGCCGAACATCGCCACGAAATGCGCCGCCACGAATGCGAGGACGAGGTAATAGGCCATGTCCTCCATCGCGCCGGTCATCATCTTCACCAGATCGCGGTGATCGCGGATCGTGCCGCTGACGCGGCCATAGGCCCAACCGGGAATGAGGAAGACGAAGAGGAAAAACGGCAGCAGGCTATGGAAGAACGGGCTCAACTGCGCCTCGGGCGTGGCGCTTTCATCGATCAGTGGCGTGCCCGGCCCAAACGTGAATAGCGTCCACGCCCCGATAACGGCCAGCGCGGCGAGCCCTGCGTGCACCATGCCCTTGCGCACGACGGCGGGCGGCGTTTCCTCCACCGCCTCTGCATTGTCGGCCAGCGCGTGACCGATCCACGGCCCCATGCGCGGTTCGACGATGCGGTCGGTCACGAACCAGATCACCGGCGTATAGATGATCGCCATCGCCGCGATGACGTACCAGTTGCCCGCGATGTTCGCGGTCCACCCCAGCATCACGGTATGAACCGCCTCTTCGGTAATGCCGAGCAGCAGCGCATCGAGTTGCCCCGGCAGGAGATTGGCCGAAAAGCCGCCCGAGACACCGGCAAAGCTGGCCGCGATCCCGGCCAGCGGGTGGCGCCCGGCGGCGTGGTAGATCACGCCTGCCAGCGGGATCATCACGACGAAGGCCGCATCGGCGGCATGGTTCGCCATCATCGACACCAGCGCGACCGCCGGGGTCAGCAGCGCGCGCGGCGCCTTGGCGACAGAGGCGCGCATGGCCGCGGCAAACAGGCCCGAACGCTCCGCCACGCCTGCGCCCAGCATGACCGTCAGCACGTAGCCCAGCGGCGCGAAGCCGGTGAAGGTGTGCGGCATTTCGGTCAGCAAAAGCTGGATATTGGCGGCGGAGATCAGGCTTTCGACCGCAACGATCAGCGGCCTGCCCGCATCGTCCAGCGCAGTGGGATGCGGCACGCCCCATCCGGCCAGCGCGCCTGCAACTGATATCGCGATCAGGAAACCGATCAGCCAGACGAAGATGAATACAGGATCGGGCAGCCGGTTGCCGACGCGTTCGATCCATCCAAGGATGCCCGAAGTTCCCTGCTGAGTGCTACTCACACACGTTTCTTGGCGTAGTCCGGCACCGCATTGCAAGCCGCGAGGCCGATTGGCCGACATCTCTTTACCCGCGCGGCCTAAATCCCCATCTGTCAGGCGATGTCCGATACCCTGATTCTCGCGGCGATCCTGATCCCGATCCTCGTCGTCTCCATCGTGTTCCACGAAGTGGCGCACGGCTGGGCCGCGCTTGCGCTGGGCGACACGACGGCCAAGGAACGCCGCCGCCTGACGCTCAATCCCGTCCGCCATGCCGATCCGGTCGGCACCGTGCTGGTTCCGGGCGCGCTGGCTTTGTTCGGCGGGCCGATTTTTGGCTGGGCAAAGCCGGTGCCGGTGAACAAGTGGCGGCTGAACAACCCGCGATACGGCATGATGGCGGTCGCCGCCGCAGGTCCGGGTACGAATTTCGCGCTGGCTCTAATCGCGGCGATCGGGCTTGGCCTGCTGGGCCGTGATTTGACCGCAGAACCGACCGGGGCGCTGGAATGGACGTTCCTGGCGCTCAACTACATGGTCATCATCAACCTGTTCCTCGCGCTGTTCAACCTGCTGCCGATCCCGCCGTTTGACGGGTCGCACATCGTCGAAGGGCTGCTGCCGCGAAAGTGGGCCGCCGCTTATGAAAAGCTGCGCCCGATCGGCATGGTCCTGCTCGTGCTGCTGATCGCGGCGACGTGGGCCTTTCCGCAATTCGGGCTGATCGAGAAGATCATTCTGCCACCGGTCGAATGGATCCGGATGCATTTCATGAACCTCGCGCTGGCCATCGCGGAAAGCTGATGCCCAACGGCTGGATCATTCTCGACAAGCCGCTTGAACTCGGCTCGACGCAGGCTGTCGCGGCGGTGAAGCGCAACTTGCGGCAAGCGGGCTTCGGCAAGGTCAAGGTCGGGCACGGCGGCACGCTGGATCCGCTGGCGACGGGCGTCCTGCCCATCGCGGTGGGCGAAGCGACGAAGCTGGCCGGGCGGATGCTCGATGCGACGAAAGCCTATGCCTTCACTCTGGCTTTCGGCGCGGAAACCACGACGCTGGATGCAGAGGGCGGAGTTGCCGAAACCAGCGACGTGCGCCCCACGCGCGAAGAGATCGAGGCGGTCCTCTCGCGCTTTACCGGCCCGATCGAACAGGTCCCGCCCGCTTACTCGGCGCTGAAAGTCGACGGCAAGCGCGCCTACGACCTTGCCCGCGCGGGAGAGGAAGTCACGCTCAAGACACGGTCCATCACGATCCATGCACTGGATATCACGGAGAGCACGCCGGATTCGGTGACGCTGGTGGCAAACGTCAGCAAGGGCACCTATATACGGTCCCTCGCAAGGGATATTGCCCGTGCGCTCGGTTCGGTTGGCCACGTCACGATGCTCAGGCGTGTGAAAGCTGGCCCGTTCACCCTCGAAAACGCGATTTCGCTGGACAAACTGAACGAACTGGGTAAGGGCGCGCCCCTTGAAGATATGATCCTGCCGTTGGAGGCGGGGCTGGACGACATCCCGGCCCTTGAACTCTCCCCGGACGCGGCAGGGGCGGTCCGACAGGGCCGGAAACTGTCCGGGTTGCCAGATCCTGACGGCACCTATTGGGGGCGAGAGGGCGATACGCCCGTAGCTCTCATGGAGGTGACCGATGGCGAGGCAAGGGTCCTACGGGGCTTCAACCTATGACCAGATGTCGCGGAGTATTGAAGTATGACGGTTACCGCCGAACGTAAGCAGGAAATCATCAAGGACAACGCACGCGTCGATGGCGACACGGGCAGTCCGGAAGTCCAGGTCGCGATCCTCACCGAGCGTATCCGCAACCTGACCGACCACTTCAAGGCAAACCACAAGGACAATCACTCGCGTCGCGGACTGCTGGTGATGGTCAACAAGCGGCGTTCGCTGCTGGCGTACCTCAAGAAGAAGGACGTCTCGCGCTACAACGCTCTTATTCAGAAGCTCGGCCTGCGTAAGTAAGCTGAAACCGGAAGGCGGCCCCACGAGGGCCGCTTTTCATATCTACGCCATGCCTCGCAATCCGGTGAGGCGGGCGAGGGGCACGATCAATGGCCCCACACCGGACCGGGACGGTATCCCCCGGCAAGTAGGCCCCGCGCTGCAATAGGGCATCTGCGGGTTCGTAAGGAAAACTGAATGTTCGACACCAAAACTGTATCGCTGGAGTGGGGCGGAAAGACCCTCACCCTCGAAACCGGCCGCATTGCCCGTCAGGCTGACGGCGCGGTCCTCGCCACTTACGGCGAAACCGTGGTTCTGTGCGCCGTCACGGCCGCAAAGAAGGTGAAGGAAGGGCAGGACTTCTTCCCCCTCACCGTCCACTACCAGGAAAAGTTCTCGTCCGCCGGCCGCATCCCCGGTGGCTTCTTCAAGCGCGAACGCGGCGCGACCGAAAAGGAAACGCTGACCAGCCGCCTGATCGACCGTCCGATCCGCCCGCTGTTCCCTGAAGGGTTCTACAACGAAATCAACGTCATCTGCCAGGTCATGTCCTATGACGGCGAGACCGAGGCCGACATCCTTGCGATGATCGCCGCTTCGGCTGCGCTGACCATCTCGGGCGTGCCCTTCATGGGCCCGATCGGCGCCGCGCGCGTCGGTTATGTAGACGGCGAATACACGCTGAACCCGAAGCAGGACGCCGCTCTTGAAGACGGCCGTCTCGATCTCGTCGTCGCCGCAACCAACGACGCGGTGATGATGGTCGAATCCGAAGCCAAGGAACTGACCGAAGACGAAATGCTCGGCGCTGTCATGTTCGCGCACGAGGAATCGAAGAAGGTCATCGGCGCGATCATCGAGCTGGCCGAGAAGGCCGCCAAGGCTCCGTGGGAAATCGACGCTTCGGACGATACTTCGGCGATCAAGGAAAAGCTTCGCGGCATCGTCGGCGACGACATCGCCGCTGCCTACAAGCTGACCGACAAGTCGGAACGCTCGGACGCGCTCAACGCTGCCCGCGCCAAGGCCAAGGAGGCCTTCGCAGAGGAAGAGCCGCAGACGCAGATGGTCGCCAACAAGGCGGTCAAGAAGCTCGAAGCCGAAATCGTTCGTACCGCTATCCTCAAGGACGGCTCGCGCATCGACGGCCGCAAGCTCGACCAGGTCCGTCCGATCGAGGCGACGGCAGGCTTCCTGCCCCGCACGCACGGTTCGGCGCTGTTCACGCGCGGTGAAACGCAGGCGATCTGCACCACCACGCTGGGCACCAAGGAATCGGAGCAGATGATCGACGGCCTCGAAGGCCTGACCTACTCCAACTTCATGCTGCACTATAACTTCCCGCCCTACTCGGTCGGTGAAGTGGGCCGCTTCGGTGCCCCGGGCCGCCGCGAAATCGGCCACGGCAAGCTGGCATGGCGCGCGCTGCACCCGGTGCTGCCGTCGAAGGAAGACTTCCCCTACACCATCCGCATCCTGTCGGACATCACCGAGTCGAACGGCTCGTCCTCGATGGCGACGATCTGCGGCGGCTGTCTGTCGATGATGGACGCAGGCGTTCCGATCGAACGTCCGGTGTCGGGCATCGCCATGGGCCTCATCCTCGAAGGCGAAGAGTTCGCCGTCCTTTCGGACATTCTTGGCGACGAGGATCACCTCGGCGACATGGACTTCAAGGTTGCAGGTACTGAAGCCGGCATCACCACGATGCAGATGGACATCAAGGTCGCCGGCATCACGCAGGAAATCTTCGCTGCTGCCCTGAAGCAGGCGAAGGACGGCCGCGCGCACATCCTCGGTGAAATGACCAAGGCGCTGAGCACGGCCCGCACCGAACTGTCGGCTCATGCTCCGCGTATCGAGACGATGCAGATCGACAAGTCGAAGATCCGTGACGTCATCGGCACCGGCGGCAAGGTCATCCGCGAAATCGTCGCGGAAACCGGCGCCAAGGTGGATATCGACGACGAGGGCGTTATCAAGATCTCGTCCAGCGATCTGTCGCAGATCGAAGCTGCCAAGAAGTGGATCGAAGGCATCGTCGAAGAGGCGGAAGTCGGCAAGATCTACACCGGCAAGGTCGTCAACATCGTCGACTTCGGCGCATTCGTGAACTTCATGGGCGGCAAGGACGGGCTCGTCCACGTGTCGGAAATGAAGAACGAGCGCGTTGAAAAGCCGACCGATGTCGTTTCCGAAGGCCAGGAAGTGAAGGTCAAGGTCCTCGAGATCGACAACCGCGGCAAGGTCCGCCTGTCGATGCGCGTCGTCGATCAGGAAACCGGCGAAGAGCTGGAAGACACCCGTCCGCCGCGCGAACCGCGCGAGCCGCGTGGTGATCGCGGCGACCGTCGTGGCCCGCGTGGTGGCGGTCGTGGTCGCGGTGGTGACCGTGGCGATCGCGGCCCGCGTCGCGACCGTGATGGCGGCGAAGGCAAGTCGGGCGGCAACCCCGACCACATGCCCGCCTTCTTGAAGGACGACTGATCCCATAGGGATTGACTGAAAACGGGCCGTCGGAGCAACTCCGGCGGCCCTTTTCATTTCGGATACCGAATATGCTCAAACGCGAATTGCTGGGCGAGGCGCAAGTGCCGGGCGGCGCCCTGCTGCAGCTCTTTTCCCACGGCACCGACTACATCATCGCGCTCGACCGCAACGAGCTGATGAGCACGCGGATGTGGTTTTCGGAAGAACAGCTGGCCGAACTCACGCTCGACCGGCTGGAAAGGCCTGCGCCGCATATCCTGATCGGCGGCTATGGCATGGGCTTCACGCTGCGCGCCGCGCTGGCACGGCTGGGCGACAAGGGCCGTGTGACCGTGGGCGAACTCGTGCCCGAGATCATCGAATGGGCACGCGGTCCGATGGCTGAGGTTGCGAAAGGCTGCCTCGACGATCCGCGCGTCACCTTGCGCATGGGCGACGTGCGGCAGGTGATCGCCGAAGGCAACGGCACTTACGATGCCATCCTGCTCGATGTCGACAACGGCCCCGACGGGCTCGTCCGGCCCGAGAACGACGCGATCTACGCCAACTCGGGCCTCGCGGCTGCCAAGCGCGCATTGAAGCCCGGCGGCGTGCTTGCCATCTGGTCCGCCGCGCCCGACCCGCGCTTCACGCGCCAGCTGACCAAGGCGGGTTTCGAAGTCGATCCGGTCGAAGTCCGCGCCCGCCCGAACAACAAGGGGCCGCGCCACACGATCTGGTTCGCGCACCGCCGGCTTTAGGGGGATAACCGTCCCCGCCGCGCTCGACTTATCCGGCCAATGCGGCACTCTTCTCCTCGCAGCAGCGACGAAAGGGTGCCCACATGGACCAAGCCGACGAGATCCGCCGCCTCGGCGCGCAGAACATCGCGCTGCAGACGCTTGTCATCGGGCTGATGCACGAATTGTCAGGCGCAGGTCAGGGGAAGATCGCCAAGGGCGCGTTTGAAAAGGCCGATCAGGCGATGGAGATCGCGATCATGGCGATGGGGGAGCGTGCCTCGCCCGAATATGCGCGGCAGGCGATGGAAAGCCTTGAACAGATGCGCCGCATGGCCTTTCCGCAGCGCCCTGCCGACGGCGAATAACCCCGGCCCCTCACTTATCCGATAACGGAGCCGCGTGCGGTGAGGCACTTGCGGGCCAGCCAGAACAGCACGGCGGCAATGACCAGGCCGAACCAGTGGAACTCGCCCGCGTCGTTACCCGGCGGCAGCGAGAAATAGCCCGCCAGAAAACCGATCGTGCCAAGGCCGCCTGCGATAAGGCGGTTCACCCCGCGCTCTATCCGCCGCCCGACCTTGCGCCGATACCAGTTCTCGCCAGCTTCATCGTCCATGCCGCGAAGACTATCACGAAGCCGCTACCAAAAGGAAAAGCCGCCGGAGCATGTCCGACGGCTTTTCGTTTTCAGGTCTGGTGGCGCGATCAGGCGTCGGCCAGTTCCTTGCGGCCTGTGACTTCACCGCGTTCGGGCGCATCGATTTCCTTGGCCGAGGACCGGGCTTCCTCGTCCTTTTTCAGGCTGGCCATGTCGATCACGTGGCGGAAGCGGACATCCTCGCCCTTCATGCGGTCGAAGGCATCGTTGATGTCCTTCATCGCGATCACTTCGATTTCCGGGGCGATTCCGTGCTTTGCGCACAGGTCCAGCACTTCCTGCGTATCGGCAATGCCGCCGATCAGCGAGCCGGCAACGGTGATGCGGTTCATCACCATCGGACCGGTCTGAAGCCCGTCGAAACCCATCAGGTTGCCGACGACGATCAGCTTCGTATCCGGCTTCAACAGCGAGACATACGGGTTGAGATCGTGCGGGTAGGGAATGGTCGAGATGATCATGTCGAGCGACTGTGCCGCGTCCTCGACGACCTTTTCATCGGTCATGTCGATGACATAGTCGGCACCCAGTTCGCGGACCTTGTCCATCTTTTCAGGGCTGTTCGTGAGCGCGACCGGATGCGCGCCCAGGGCCTTTGCCAGCTGGATCGCCATGTGGCCAAGCCCACCGATGCCTGCAATGCCGATGCTCATGCCCTTTTCCAGGCCGAAATGCTTCATCGGCTGATACGTCGTGATGCCGGCGCAAAGGATCGGCGCGGCAACTTCGTTGGACAGGGCGTCGGGAATGCGCAGGACGAATTCCTCGCGCACGACGATGCCGGTGGAATAACCGCCGTACGTGTTGGTCCCATCGGGGATTTTCGGGCCGTTGTAAGTGAGCGTCGCGCTCTTCGGGCCGATGCAGTACTGCTCGTCACCCTTGTGGCACGGATCGCATTCCTGGCACGAATTGACCATGCAGCCGACGCCGACACGGTCGCCGACCGCAAACTTCTCGACGCCCTCGCCCACGGCGGTGACGGTACCGGTAATTTCGTGGCCCGGCAGGCAGGGATAGAGGCTGTTGCCCCAGTCGTCGTTCACCTGGTGAATGTCGGAATGGCAGACGCCGCAGTGCGTGATGTCGATGGCGATCTCGCCGGGGCGGGGATCGACGCGGTCGAAAGTAACGGGGGTAAGATGCGCGCCCTTTTCTTGGGCAGCGTAGCCATGGACTTTCATGATTGCTCCTTGTGGATTGGATTTACCTGACCAACCCACGGGCGCACATCGCTTTCCACCTCTTGTCGCTGCAGTGCAGCATTCCAACGAAAAAAGGCCGCCGATCGCAGGGACCGGCGGCCTTTCGGTGTTGTTTTTGGCTGATTTAGCGAACGCGCGGGCCGCCAAACGGCAGCGGCGGAGGCGGACGGCGCGCACCGCGGGGCAGCTGTGCCTGATACGCGCGGCCACAATGTTCGACGCAGTACGGGAAGCCGGGGTTCACCGCCTCACCACAGAAGTGGAAATCGGGTTCGCCCGGATGGCCCATCGGCCAGCGGCAGATGCGGTCGCTGAGGTCGAGCAGCGAAGTCTTGTCCGCGATCTCCGGGCTCGGCTTTGCGGGCACGAGGCGGCGCGGCGGCGCGGGCGGGATCGGCGGCTGCTGATCGCCGGGGCCCTGACGCAGGAAGCCGCCGGGGCCGACCGAGACGATGCGCGGCTGGTTGCTGCTCGGCTGGGCCTGCGGCGTGGGCGTGGCGGCCTGTGCCGGTGCAGCCGGACGCGGCGCGGGCACAGGCGGTGCCGCAGGCTTGGGCGCTGCGGCCTCTACCTTGGGTTTCGCCTCTGCCTTGGGCTTCGGCTTGGGGGCGGCCTTGGCCTTGGCGGGCTTTTCCTTCACCGGCGAAGGGCGCGCCTTGAGGCCAAGGCGGTGCGCCTTGCCGATCACGGCATTGCGGCTGACGCCGCCCAGTTCTTCCGCGATCTGGCTGGCAGTCGATCCGCTTTCCCACATCTTGGTCAGCTTCTCGATCCGTTCTTCGGTCCAGCTCATGCTTACTCCGTAAAAAATACCGTTCCCTCGGCACCAGTGCCGCACGCATCGATGCGCAGCTCGCTTGCCTTCAGGAAGTCCTGCCGGTAACCGCTGGCGTCACATGACCCAGACAAGCCCCCACGAAAACCAGAAGATCGACTTCAGCCCGCCGGGACAGCCTGTCATGGGCCGGGTCAACCGGCTGGGGCTGTGGACTCTCTATATGAAAGAGGTGCGCCGCTTCTTCAAGGTGCAGCTTCAGACGATTTGGGCCCCTGCGATCACCACTTTGCTGTTTTTGGTGATCTTCACGATCGCAATGGGCCGCGCGGACCGCGAAATCCTTGGCGTGAACTTCGCCACGTTCGTCGCGCCGGGCCTGATTGTGATGGGCATGATGCAGAATGCCTTCGCCAATGCCAGCTTCTCGCTGCTGGGCGGCAAGATCCAGGGCACGATCATCGATTACCTGATGCCGCCGCTGTCGAACTTCGAAATGCTGGTCGGCCTTGTCGGGGCGGCGATGACCCGCGCGGTGCTGGTCGGGCTGGCGGTGGGGCTGGCAATGATGCTTTACCCCGGTGTCGATCTGTCGATGGCGCACCCTTGGGCGGTGGTCTGGTTTGGGTTGATGGGCGCGATGATGCTCTCGTTCCTTGGCGTGCTGACCTCGATCTGGGCGGAAAAGTTCGATCACAACGCGGCGGTGACCAATTTCGTCGTCGCCCCGCTCGCGCTGCTGTCGGGTACGTTCTACGTGATCGACAACCTTGCGCCGTTCTTCCAGTCGATCAGCCGGTTGAACCCGTTCTTCTACGTGATCTCGGGCTTCCGCTTCGGGTTCCTGGGGCAGAGCGACATCGGCGATACCAACATGGCGGTCCTGCACGGGGCGCTCGGCCTTGGCGTGCTGAACGTCGTGCTCGGGCTGTTTACCTATTTCGTCCTGCGCTCAGGCTGGAAGCTGCGCAGTTGAGCCGCATTTCCTCGGCCGCCCGCACGGCGGAGCGGATCGAGGGCAAATGGCGGATCGTCATCATCTGAACGCCTTCACGCTCGGCGTGATGCGCGCGGCGGGCTTTCCGATCGTCCGGTTGTTCGTAGCTGACCAGCAGCGTTCCGCTCCCGTCGAACTTGGTCCTGTGGTTGATGTTCTTCACCCATTCGCCCGGTATCACGCGTAGCGAGGCCTTCCACCCGCCGACGACACGCAAGATGCGGCGATCGGTCACGGCATTGAGCGTGCGTCCCGGCACCGTCATGGCAAGGAAGGGCGAGACCATCATGACAAGGCCGACGATAACGAAAGGCACGCCGAACAGCGGGAACAGCTTCGCCGCGATCAGCATGCCGCCTTCATCGGGCGCGGAGGTCTGCGACAGTCTCCACGTCATAAACACCCAGAACATCGAGAACGCCGTCCAGGGAATGGCGAATAGCCAGATGAAGAAGGCCTTGTAGTCGACGCTAACTGTCGGGCGCCCTTTCCAGAGCACGCGTTCACCCGGCTCCAGAACGCTGCGCAGGGCCGAATCGAGGCTGTCGGCCCCGTATCCCTTGATCTGGCGAAAGGTCTCGCTTGCCATCGGGGGCGAGGCCTAGGGCGAAAGCCTTAAGAAACCTGCCCCGATGCACATGGGCGTCAGTGTTTCAGGCTGCGATGGAGGGCGTAGCGGCCCTCGATTTCCTCGAAGTCGCCGAAGACAAGGTCGATCGACGGATGGTCGACCGGCCCTGCATCGCCATCGATGATCAGGTTCTGCTGGCTGACGTAGGCGACGTAGGTCGAATCATCGTTTTCGGCAAAGAGGTGGTAGAACGGCTGTTCGCGCGCAGGTCGATTGCCGGCGGGGATGGATTCGTACCATTCCTCGCTATTCGCAAAGACGGGATCGATGTCGAAGATGACGCCGCGGAAGTCGTGTTGCCGGTGGCGGACGACATCGCCGATGGCGAAGCGGGCTTCGGCAACCGATGGGGCAGAAACCGCGCGTCCCGCCTGAGGCGAGAAGTAGGTCGATCGATCGCCCCGGGCGTCCTTGCCAGTATGGGGCTGGCTACGGAAAAATGCGGTCATAGGCTGAAATATATGGTTGATGGCCGCTTCAAACAACCGCCCGGCCGCATCCTGTGAACAGCTACGCGCAAAAAGCGTCGTTTTGCCCCTTGGCAAGCCGCGATCCATCGGCTAACCGCCCGGCTTCGTTCGACCCGAGGGGCTTTGGCTCCTACGCGAACCTCGATGAGCGGAGAGGTGGCAGAGAGGTCGAATGCGCTGCACTCGAAATGCAGTGTACGGGCAACCGTACCGTGGGTTCGAATCCCACCCTCTCCGCCATTCATCCCCTTCCTTCGAAATCGTGATCAGGCCGCAGCCGTGATAGGCCGTCGGCCATCGTGACTCGCAAGTCTTCCTTTCCGCCCGTCGTCCGGGCCGATACTCGATTGCTGCTGCTCGGCAGCCTGCCGGGGGAGGCTTCGCTTCGCGCAGCGCGGTACTATGCCCATCCGCAAAACCGGTTCTGGCATCTCGTGGGCGCTGTCATCGGCGTCGACTTGCCCGCACTGGATTATGATGCGCGGCTTGGCGTGCTGCTCGATCACCGCATCGGGTTGTGGGACGTGGTCAAAAGCGGCCGGCGCGAGGGCAGCCTTGATGCGGCGCTGCGTGAGGTAGAGGGCAATCCTCTTGCCGAACTGGTCCAAAACCTGCCCGATTTGGCCGCGATCGGCTTCAACGGGGGCACCGCAGCGCACATCGGCAGGCGTCTGGTCGGGGCCGGAACGCCCCTCACAATGATCGATCTTCCGTCAAGCAGCCCCGCCTTTGCCGCGATGAGCCTTGCGGAAAAGACGGCAAGGTGGCTTGCGCTTCGCCCGTTTCTGACCGAGCGCAAGGACAGCAACCGCGAAACCGGCGCATGACCGGTTCGTGGCCATGGGAAAGACAGACAAGGATCAAGCACGTGAGCGACGACAAGAACTGGACCGGAAAGGCCGCCATGGCCGGTGCCGCGATCGGGTCCGCCGCGCTGACCGCCGCGCTTCTCTATGCCTCGCGCCGCAAGGAACGGGCCGAAAAGAAGAAGGCAAAGCCCGCCGCAGAAACGCCCGAGACCGACTGAGCGCCGATTCCCGCCCACATTCGGGCAGATTCGTGTTGAGGCGCAGGGCCGCTTCATCTAGGCGAAAGTCCATGGAACCGATCCGCGAAATCGAGGGCCGCGCCATCCCTTATGGTGCGAAGAACGTCGACACCGACGTTATCATCCCGGCTCACTGGCTGAAGACCATCACGCGCGAAGGCCTTGGCAAAGGCGCGTTCGAAACGGTGCGCCAGGACCCTGATAATATCTTCGATTCCGAACGGTACAAAGGCGCGCCGATCCTGATCGCGGGCGACAACTTCGGCTGCGGGTCCAGCCGTGAACACGCCGCCTGGGCCTTGCTCGACATGGGCGTGAAGGCCGTGATCGCGCCGAGCTTTTCCGATATCTTTTCGGGCAACGCTTTCAAGAACGGCATCCTCACCGTCGTCCTGCCGCAGGACAAGGTGGACCGCCTACTCGAAGTCGCCGCGGAAGAAGACATCGCGATCGACCTTGAGCACCAGACGGTGACGACCCCGTTCCAGGACCGGTTCGAGTTCGAGATCGACCCGTTTCGCAAGCATTGCCTTCTCGAAGGGCTCGACGAAGTCGGCCTGACGATGACCCGCGGCGACGCGATCGCAGCCTACGAGGCGAAGACCGCGTCCGCCCTTCCGTTTCTTTCCGGGCCGCGTGCAGCCTGATCTGTTTCAAAGGGAACTGTCATGACCGATTTCAATGACCGCGAACGCGCCGAGGAAGCCAAGTTCGCTTTCGACGAGGAAACCCTGTTCCGCATCACCGCGCGCCGCAACCGGCTGGTGGGCGAATGGGCCGCGGCCAAGATGGGCCTGAACGAGGCCGAGACCGAAGCCTATCGCAAGGCGGTGGTACAGGCCGACTTCGAAGAAGCCGGTGACGAAGACGTGATCCGCAAACTGCTGGGCGACATGACCGCAGCGGGCCTCGACGTCGACGACGCCACCGTGCGTGCCGCGCTTGAAGAAAAGATGGTCGAGGCACGCCGCCAGTACCTCGGCGAAGTCTGATCTCTCGCCTCTTACCGGGGCTGTAAGAAATACCGACAGTGCGTCCACCTGGGGCGCGAAAGGCAAGTTCATCATGGCAATGCAGGCCAGCGAGATCGAATCCATGATCCGCGCCGCCCTTCCCGATGCCGAGGTCACGATTACCGACCTTGCTGGCGACGGGGACCACTATGCCGCGCACGTCGTATCGCCCAGTTTTGCGGGCATGACGCGCGTTGCGCAGCACAAGGCGGTGTACGAGGCGCTGGGCGGCCGCATGGGCGGGGAACTGCACGCCTTGCAACTTACGACATCGGTTCCCAAGTGAACTGCACGAAATTCTTCACGGGAAACTGAATTACATGTCCGACGTAAACGACCGCATCCAGGATATCGTCCAGGCCGACGACGTCGTGCTCTTCATGAAGGGCACCCCCCTCTTCCCGCAATGCGGCTTTTCCAGCCGCGCGGTGGCGATCCTTGATCACTGCGGCGTCGCCTTCGGTTCGGTCGACGTGCTGCAGGACATGGAAATCCGTCAGGGAATCAAGTCGTTCTCCGACTGGCCGACCATTCCGCAGCTTTACGTGAAGGGCGAATTCGTCGGCGGCAGCGACATCATGATGGAGATGTTCGAGGCAGGTGAACTGCAGCAGCTGATGGACGAAAAGCAGGTCGCAAAGGCGGATTGATCGTGGCGCTCCGGCCTGTCCCGTTTGCTCGCGGGGCTGTCGGAGACCAGTACGACAACCCCGCGTGTTCTGAGTTTCTTTCGGGTGCGCAGGATATTTTGCACGAAGCGTGCCAAGTGATGCGAAACCGCGGAATTCCGCGGTTTTTGCATATGGGCGGCCCGCGCCTGAAACCGCAGTTGTCAAGAATCCCGACATGACCGGACCTGAAGACCTCTCCCCTGGTATTCCGGCATCGACCCTGATCGCGTTTCGCAACGGATCTGACGGGACGGAAATCCTGATGATCCGCCGCTCCCAGAAGCTGGTCTTCGGCGGCGGGGCTGCGGTTTTCCCCGGTGGCCGCGTCGATCCTGCCGACCGCGATCTGGCCGCTGGCATGGCGGGCGATGCCGAATGGAACGTCGCCCGCGTTGCCGCCGTGCGTGAAACGCTGGAAGAAACAGGCCTGCTGGTCGGTGTCGATGGCCCCGTCGATGCCGCACAGGCGGTTCAGGCGCGAGCAGACTTGTGCGCGGGGAAATCCTTTGCCGATGTGCTGGACAGCCTTGGCCTTTGCATTGATGCCGACGCTCTTGTCCCCTTCGCCCGCTGGTTTCCGCCGCAGAACATACCGCGCCGGTTCGATACCCGTTTCCTGATCGCCGATCTGGGTACCGGCGCAGTCGATCTGTCGGCCGACGGGTCGGAGACGACCGAGCATTTCTGGATCACGCCAGAGGCCATGCTGGCGAGGCAGGACAGCGACGAGGAACACCTGATGTTTCCCACCCGCATGAACCTGATGCGCGTGGCGGCACTGGGCTCGTTCGAAAATGCGCGGGAACAGGCGCTGGCCATTCCGCCGCGCACGATCATGCCGGAGCTGGAGGCGCGGGACGGGGACCGTTTCCTCGTCATGCCCGAAGGCTACGGCTATCCGCGTTTCGAGCAGGCGGTCAGCACGATGCGCCGCTACTGACGACAGCGCCGATTACGCAAAAAAAGGCGCGGGAGCATTGTGCCCCCGCGCCGTTCGGAGTTTCGCGACCCTCTCCCTCAAGCGGGCCGCGTTGTGTTCTATTCTGACCGTTCAGCCGGCGCGGCCGAGACGGTGGAGAAGGTTGGCATACCGGTTCGCCTCTGCCGGATCTTCGCAGGTCCGGGCGTAGTGGGCGACGGCAGTCTTCAGCATCGGGAAGTCCGCGTTGCTGAAGATTGCACGGGGACGCTGTTCGGGACGGGTCGTTTCTTCGGTGCTCATGTCATTTGCTCCTTGGATCTGCCGCCCTTCAAGCGGCCATTCAGTTCTGCACTCTCATCTGGTTTCCGGTTTGCGGCGCGTTACGCAGCCGCAAACTGGTTCATCGTGTTGTCCTTGCCGCCGGCCTTGAGGGCCGCTTCACCGGCAAAGTATTCCTTGTGGTCGTCGCCGATGTCGGAGCCGGCCATGTTCTGGTGCTTCACGCAAGCGATACCCTGGCGGATTTCCTCGCGCTGGACGTTGAGCACGTAGCCGAGCATGCCCTCTGCGCCGAAGTAGCGCTTGGCGAGGTTGTCCGTGCTCAGCGCAGCCGTGTGGTACGTCGGCAGCGTGATGAGGTGGTGGAAGATGCCGGCCTGTGCCGCCGCGTCCTTCTGGAAGGTGCGGATGCGCTCGTCGGCTTCGGCGGCGAGATCGCTGCCGTCGTAATCCACGCTCATCAGCTTGGCACGGTCGTAACCCGACACGTCCTTGCCTTCCGCTTCCCAGGCATCGAAGACCTGCTGGCGGAAATTCAGCGTCCAGTTGAAGCTGGGCGAGTTGTTGTAGACCAGCTTGGCATTCGGAATGACTTCGCGGATGCGGTTCACCATTCCGCCGATCTGGCCGATGTGCGGCTTTTCGGTCTCGATCCAGAGCAGGTCTGCACCGGCCTGAAGCGAAGTGATACCGTCGAGCACGCAGCGGTCCTCGCCCGTTCCCGAACGGAACTGGTAGAGGTTCGAAGGCAGGCGCTTGGGACGAAGCAGCTTGCCATCGCGGCTGATCAGGACGTCACCGTTGCCGAGGTTGCCGGCATCGACTTCATCACAGTCGAGGAACGAGTTGTACTGGTCGCCCAGGTCGCCCGGTTCCTTGGTGAACGCGATCTGCTTCGTCAGGCCAGCGCCCAGCGAGTCGGTGCGGGCGACGATGATGCCGTCATCCACGCCGAGTTCGAGGAAGGCGTAACGGATCGCGCGGATCTTCTGGTGGAAGTCCTCGTGCGGGACCGTGACCTTGCCGTCCTGGTGGCCGCACTGCTTTTCGTCAGAGACCTGGTTCTCGATCTGCAGGGCACAAGCACCGGCTTCGATCATCTGCTTGGCCAGCAGGTAGGTCGCTTCCGGGTTGCCGAAGCCGGCGTCGATGTCCGCGATGATCGGAACGACGTGCGTTTCGTAGTTGTCGATCGCGGTCTCGATGCGCTTCGCCTCAACCTCGTCACCACGCTCACGCGCTGCGTCGAGGTCGCGGAACATCATGCCGAGTTCGCGGGCGTCGGCCTGCTTGAGGAAGGTGTAGAGTTCCTCGATCAGGGCCGGAACGCTGGTCTTCTCGTGCATCGACTGGTCGGGCAGCGGGCCGAATTCGGAACGCAGCGCTGCAACCATCCAGCCCGAGAGGTAGAGGTACTTCTGACGGGTCGTGCCGAAGTGCTTCTTGATGGAGATCATCTTCTGCTGACCGATGAACCCGTGCCAGCAGCCGAGCGACTGGGTGTAGTTCGCCGGGTCCGCGTCATAGGCGTCCATGTCCTGGCGCATGATCTTCGCGGTGTACTTCGCGATGTCGAGGCCGGTGTTGAAGCGGTTCTGCAGCTTCATGCGAGCGGCGCTTTCAGCGTCGATTGCATTCCACGGTGCGCCGTTGGCGTCGATCGTGTCCTTCAGGGACGCGATGGTCTGCTGGTAGGTCATTGTTCAAGCCCTCACGATTCGAAAACGAGTAAATCCGATGGCCTGCTTATGATGCGGATTTGCGGCTCACGGAACGCAGGCCGGTGTCATCATGTCAAACTTTACAAAAATCGGATGTAATGTTGTAATGACGCTGACTCACACGATGTGAAGGGTTTACGATTCGATGGCCCGCAAGGCGCTTTTCATGGGACCGCGGCTGAAACGCGTGCGGCGCGACCTTGGCCTGACGCAGGCGAACATGGCCGCCGACCTGGACATTTCGCCCAGCTATGTCGCCTTGATGGAGCGGAACCAGCGCCCCGTTACGGCAGACCTGCTGCTGAAACTCGCGACGACTTACAAGATCGACATTGCCAGCCTTGCCGACGACGGGGGCGAGGAACTGTCGAAGCGGCTTCAGGCGACGCTGAAGCAGCCGATCTTCGAGGACATCGACCTGCCCGCGCTCGACAGCGCCGATATCGCCACAAGCTATCCCGGTTTTGCCGAGGCGCTGCTGCGCCTGCACACCGCCTTTACCGAGGAACAGATGGCCCACGCCCAGCGGCGCGAGATGGCGAGCGGGGAAAGCGCGCCAGCCGCGGGCAATGACCCCGTGGGCGAAGCGCGCGCGTTTCTTGCGGCTCGGCGCAACTGCTTCCCCGCACTCGACGACCATGCCGCCGAAGTGGCGCAGGAAATGGCGGCCGCCCAGTCGCGCGAGGAATCGGTCTCGACCGACGCCCTCATCGCGCGGCTTGCGCGAAAGCACGGGCAGAAGGTCCGCTTTTCCGACCCCGAACTGATCCTCGGATCACTACGCTGGCACGACCGGCACCGCGAACAGGTGCTGATTTCGAACCTGCTCGACAATCCGGGCCGCCGCTTCCAGCTGGCCTTGCAGATCGCGCTGCTCGAATCGCGGCAGGTCATCCAGACGCAAGTGCTCGAAGGCCGCTTTTCAGGCGAAAATGCCCGCCGCCTCGCCCAGCGTGCGTTAAGCGGATATTGGGCCGCCGCGCTGCTCATGCCCTATCGCCCGTTCCTGCGCGCCGCACGGCAGACGCGGCACGATATCGAGGCCCTGTCCCGCCGCTTTGCCGCCAGTTTCGAACAGATCGCCCACCGCCTCACCACGATGGGCCGGCCGGGAGAAGAAGGCGTGCCCTTCTTCTTTCTGCGCGTCGACCGCGCGGGCAACGTGTCGAAGCGGCTGGACGGTGCAGGTTTTCCCTTCGCGCGCACTGGCGGGTCATGCCCTCTTTGGAATGTGCACGGCGTGTTTGAAACGCCGGGCCGAATCTGCCCGCAATGGCTGGAACTGCCAGAGGGCGAGAAATTCTTCTCCATCGCGCGGTCGGTCGAGGCGGGCGGCGGATCGTGGGATGCACCGCGCGCAACCCGCGCCGTGGCGCTGGCCTGTGCCGCCGAGCATGCCGGCCACGTGATCTACTCCGAAGGCCTAAATGCCGAAGATCCGACGCCAATCGGTGTGGCCTGTCGCCTGTGCCACCGCCCCCACTGCATCGCGCGTTCGGCCCCGCCGATCGGGCGCGAACTGCGGCCGGACGACAATCGCGATACCGGGGTCCCTTTCGCCTTTGCGGGCGATTAGGCCAGTTCTTCGCCTTCGACCTGGACGATCGTTTCCTTGCGGCGGCGGAACAGCTTGCCCCGTTCCGAATAGAGGATCAGCATGAAGCCTGCGAGCGAGAGCCCGAACAGCGCCGCGCCCAGCGGCCGCGCCGTCCCGTCATAAGCCGCGCCGACCAAGGCGCCCAGCACAGCACCGCCGCCGACACGGATCGTCGTTTGCAGCGAGGAAGCCGACCCTGCGAAGTGCTTGAACGGCTGAAGCGCGATCGAGCTGAAGTTGCCGCCAAGGAACCCGATCAGCGCAAGGTTCACCGTCATCAGCGGCGCGAAGAGCCAGAAATTGTCGGGCGCAACCCATGCCGCGATCAACTGCATGAAACCGGTCGCCACGAACATCAGAAGCGCCGTGTGGCTGACCCGCCGTGCGCCGAACCTTTCGACAATGCGTGAATTCACGAAATTCGCCAGCGCCATGAACACCGCCATCGCGCCGAACACATAGGCGAACCGTTCGCCGAGGCCGAAGTGTTCACCCACCAGCTGTTCGGCACAATTGATGTAGCCATAGAGCCCTGCGAACACGAGCGTCGCGCCGAAGATGTAGCCGAACGCGTCACGGTTGGTGATAACCAGCCCGAAATTGTGCGCCACCCGCTTGATATCCAGCGACTGCCGTTCGTGCGCGGCCAGCGTTTCGGGAAGCCGGAACAGCACCCACAGGAACATCGTGATCCCGGTGACGAACATCATTCCGAAAATGGCGCGCCACCCCGCGACCAGCAGGATCATCTGCCCGATCGTCGGCGCCAGCACCGGAACGATCATGAAGACCACCGCGATCATGGACACGACCCGCGCCATGGCATCGCCTTCGAAGCGATCACGCACGATGGCATTGGCAACCACGCTGCCCGCCGAAGCGACCAGCCCGTTGGCAAACCGGAAAACAAGGAGCGCGTTGAAGTCGGTGATCACCATGCAGCCGAAATCGAACAGGCAATATGTACCGATCCCGCCCAGAATAACCGGCTTGCGCCCGAACCGGTCGGCGAGAAAGCCGAATATCAGGGCCCCGACGCCCATGCCGATCAGGTAGGTGCCGACGACAAGCTGACGCTGGTTCGGGTCTTCGACGTTCAGTTCGGCGGCAATGTCGGAAAGCGCCGGCAACATCGCGTCGATGCCCAGGGCCTGCAGCGCCATCACGAAGGCGAGCATCACCGTGAACTCGGTACGGCTCAATTCTTTGGGGGGCTTGGGCAGGCGAAACATCGGCAGCCTCATGCGCCCGTTACCCATTTGCCGCAATGGCAAATCGGGTACCCCGTTCGTCGCGAACGGGACTTGTTCGCCTGACAAGAGGCCACGCCTTGCGCTAAGGCTCCCCCCGTGAGCGAGACGATCCACGACGACGATGACGAGGATGGCGAGGCCGAGGGGCTGCGCAAGATCATCCACGTCGACATGGACGCCTTCTTCGCCAGCGTGGAGCAGCGCGACGAGCCATCCTTGCGCGGAAAACCGGTTGCCGTCGGCGGATCATCGGGACGCGGCGTGGTTGCTGCCGCCAGTTACGAAGCGCGCAAGTTCGGGGTGCGTTCGGCGATGCCGTCGGTCACGGCGAAGCGTCTTTGCCCCGATCTCATTTTCCGCAAGTCGCGCTTCGACGTCTATCGCGAGGTTTCGGGCCAGATCCGCGCGATCTTTCGCGACTATACCCCGCTTGTCGAACCGCTCTCGCTGGACGAGGCCTATCTCGACGTGACCGAGGATTTGCGCGGGCTGGGTTCGGCGACCCGCATCGCGCAGGAAATCCGCCGCCGCATCCGTGAAGAAACCGGTCTCACCGCCAGTGCGGGGGTGAGCTACAACAAGTTCCTCGCCAAGCTGGCCAGCGACCAGAACAAGCCCGACGGCCTATGCGTCATCCGCCCGGGCGAAGGCGCAGCTTTCGTCGCGACGCTTCCGGTCAAACGTTTCCATGGCGTCGGCCCCAAGGGCGCGGAAAAGATGTCGCGGCTGGGTATCGAAACGGGGGCGGACCTCGTCACCAAGGATCTCGCTTTCCTGCGCGCCAATTTCGGCAGTTTCGCCGATTACCTCTATCGCGCCGCGCGCGGCATCGATCTGCGGCAGGTGCGCGCCAGCCGCAATCGCAAGTCGGTCGGCGGCGAACGCACCTTTCATGAAGACCTGTCGAACCCTGCCGAACTGCGCGAGGCGATGGACCGCATCATCGACATCGTGTGGGAGCGGATCGAACGTGCCGAGGCGACGGGTCGCACCGTCACGATGAAGCTCAAGTACAACGACTTCACGATCCAGAGCCGCGCCGCCACCTTGCCGCGCAGCGTCGCCGACAAGACCGAGTTCGGACGCATAGGGCACAACCTGCTGTCCGAAATGCTGCCCCTGCCCCGCCCGATCCGCTTGATGGGGCTGACGCTTTCCAAGCTGGATGGCGCAAAGCCTTCCCGCCAAGCGGATAGCGCGCAACTGGACCTGTTCTGACGCCCTTGCACGCTGCGAATGGATACCCACTTCCCAGCCAGCCCAACTACGCAGGACCAGAACAGGCATGACCGAACGCGACGCGCACGAAAAGATCGTCCCCCTTATCGTGGAGCGCTGGTCCCCCCGCGCGTTCGACGAAACGGCCCTGCCGCTGGAAGACCTCGAAGTCATTATCGAAGCGGCCGGCTGGGCGGCATCGGCCTTTAATGCGCAGCCGTGGACTTTCCTTTATGCCCTGCGCGGGGATGAAAACTGGGATGCGTTTCTTGACCTTTTGATCCCGTTCAATCGCGGCTGGGTCGAGGCGGCGGGCGCATTGCTGTTCATCGTGTCTGATCGCGGCACGACGAAGAGCAAGGACGGATCGCCCAACCATAGCCACAGCTTCGACGCGGGCGCAGCCTGGGCCAATCTTGCCCTGCAGACGACGGCAATGGGCTATCACGCCCATGCCATGACCGGCATCGAATTCGACAAGGCCGTCGCCGCGCTCGGCATCCCCGAAACGCATCGCCTCGAAGCGGCAGTTGCGATCGGCCAGCGCGGCAGTGCGGAAAGCCTGCCCGAAGGTCTGCAGGAACGGGAACAGCCGTCAGGCCGCAAGCCCGTCGGCGAAATCATGCAGGCCGGCCCCTTCAGCGCCGACTGAGCCACGGGCGTGCTTTTCATGCCGCACCGCCGCGACAAATCCCGAAAGCTGATGAAATCTGAGGCTTAGGCCTTTGCGTCCCCGGAAAATGGGGTAACGTCCATTTCGATCGAAACTATTTTACGCACGGTTTGGCGCAGGTTGGCGCCTTCCGTTGCGGATACGAGATCGGGTGGGAAACATTCTGGCCAGCAGGCGCGCATCGATACGTTCGGCGGCACTTGTCATCGCGGCGGCTTCATTGCCGCTGGGTGGCTGTACGTCGTTGCTGGGTGAAAAACCTGCCGAACCGGGCGTTGCAGTCCCCGAAACATGGGCGATGCCGGTCGCCCCGGTCACGGTGGATCTCGCCGAATACTGGACCTTGCTCGACGATCCGCTTGTCACCGAATTCGTCGCTGCCGCGATCGAGAACAACCGCGATCTTGCGGCTGCCGCCGCCCGTGTGCGCATCGCCCGGGCCGGCGTAAAGGCCAGCCGGGCCAGCTATTTCCCGCAGATCGGCGCCAACGCCGGGGTGCAGCGCGACGTCGGCGACTTCGCCAGCGACGTCTATACTTTCTCCGTCGGCGCGGATGCCCGCTGGGAAATGGACCTTTTCGGGTCGATCGGGTTCGACGTCGCCTCCAGCAAGGCTGATCTGCTGGCCGCTGGCTATTCGCTGGCCGACTTGCAGCGGCTGATCGTCGGGCAAGTCGCGCAGACGACGGTTTCGGCCCGTGCACTCGCCCTGCAACTTGCCATCGCACGCGAAACACTGGCCATTCAGGACGAGAACCTGCAGATCGCCCGTTGGCGGCTTGAAGCGGGGCTGGTTTCCAGCCTCGATGTCGAACAGGCCCGCACGCAGCGCGCGCAGACCGCAGCCTCTATCCCCGCGCTCGAACGCGATCTGGCCGCGGCGGCGAACACGATCTCCACCCTGATCGGCGAAGCGCCCGGCCCCGTTCTGGCTCGTTTCGAAGGGTCGGAGACGATCCCCGTGCCGCCCGAACTGCTCGGCTATCCAATGCCCGCCGAAGTGCTGCGCAACCGGCCCGACGTACGGCAGGCAGAAGCGATCCTGATTTCCGACACGGAGCGCATTGGCCTTGCCCGTTCGCAACTGTTCCCGATGCTGTCGCTGACCGGCAATATCGGCACTTCCGCGATCAGGACGGGCGACCTGTTCGACATCATCACCGGCGGCCTTTTCGCAGGGATCAGCCAGCTGATCTTCGACGGCGGACGCACTGCCGCCCAGATCGAGGCTTCGCGCGCACAGGCCGCCGCCTCGCTTGCCGGGTGGGAACAGGCGATCCTGCTCGCACTCGAAGACGTGGAAACCGCCACCATTGCCCTGCGCGCCGCGCGCCAGCGGGTCGGCCTGTTTGCCGAGGCTCTGGATGCTGCCAGCAATGCGGCCCTACTTGCGCGCAGCCAGTACCAGGCCGGCCTCATCGATTTCGAAACGCTGCTGCTGGCCGAAAACCAGCTTCTGTCCGCGCGCAACGCGCTTGCCGCCAGCGAGGCGGAGCGGGCCAACGCCTTCGTGCGCCTGACGCAGGCATTGGGCGGCGGGTGGACCGACGGCGACAACGACATTCCTGAGAACCCCGAAAGGACTGGGCCATGAGCGATGCCGACACCGGGCAAGGGCCCGAAGGTATCGACGATTTCCTCGGCACGAAGCCGAAGCCGCGCTGGCGCAAGTACATGCGGTACTGGCTGCCCGCGCTCATCGTGCTCGCCCTGATCCTGCTGATCGCCCAATGTTCAAGCGGCGACGACAAGCCGCAGTATATTACCGAAGCCGTGCAGCAGCGCTCGCTCGACCTGACGGTCACGGCCACCGGCAACTTGCGCCCGACGAACCAGGTGCAGGTCGGTTCGGAAGTGTCGGGCCGGATCGACCAGATCTATGTTGACGTGAACGATCGCGTCACGCGCGGGCAGACGCTGGCCGTGATCAACACCGACATCATCGACGACCAGATCACGCAGGCCCGCGCCAACCTCAACGCCGCCAGCGCACAAGTCGCACAGGCCCGCGCCACGCTGGACGTGGACGAGGCGCAGCTTGCCCGCCTGCGCAGCGTTTATGAGGCATCGGACGGCAAGGTCCCGTCGAAGACCGAGCTGGAACAGGCCGAGGCCGCGGTAAAGCGCGACCGCGCCGCCGTCGCTTCGGCAGAAGCCAATGTGAAAGCGCAGGAAGCGCAGTTGTCGTCCGCGCTGACCAATCGTGGGCGCGCGCTGATCAGTTCGCCGGTCTCGGGCGTGGTACTCGCCCGTCAGGTCGAGCCGGGGCAGACCGTGGCGGCCAGCTTCAACACACCCACCTTGTTCGTAATTGCCGAAGACTTGTCGCAGATGCAGCTTCGCGTCGACATCGACGAGGCTGACGTGGGGCAAGTCGAAACGGGGCAGGACGCGACGTTCACGGTCGATGCCTATCCGGGCCGCAAGTTCCCGGCAGCGGTGGAACGCGTGAACCGAGCGTCGAGCAACATTGCGACCTCGGCCACCTCCAGCACGACGTCGAGCGCGACGAACCAGGTCGTAAGCTATGAAGCGCGCCTTGCTGTCGCCAACCCCGAAGGTCTGCTGCGTCCCGGCATGACGGCTACCGCCACGATCGCCACGCAGAGCACGGGCAAGCGACTGCTCGTCCCCAACAGCGCGCTGCGTTTCGATCCGGGCGATGTCGGCAAGGACGAAGGCGGCGGCGTGCTCAACCCCGAGATCGGGCTGGAGCAGAACGAACAGCAAGCCACCATCGGCATCGGCAGCCGCCAGCGCGTCTATGTTCTGCAGGATGACGGCTCGCTCGATCCGATCGATGTCGTAACCGGACAAAGCGACGGACGCCTCACGGTCGTGACTTCGGAAAACCTCAAGGCCGGCATGAAAGTCGTCACCGGCGTCGGTGCGAAAGGGCGCTGATGGCGCAGCCGCTCATCGAACTGGAAGGGATCACCAAGACCTTCGGTGAAGGAGCGGCCGCGTTCCAGGCGCTGAAAGGCGTCGACCTTTCGATCGAGCGGGGCGATTTCGTCGCTGTCATGGGCCCGTCGGGGTCGGGCAAGTCGACAACGATGAACATTCTCGGCTGCCTCGATGTGCCGACCAGCGGGGTCTTTCGCTTCCACGGCGTGGAAGTCCAATCGCTGGACCGTGACCAGCGTTCGCTGCTGCGGCGCCGCTATCTCGGCTTCGTGTTTCAGGGGTTCAACCTGCTCGCCCGCACCAGCGCGCTCGAAAATGTCGAACTGCCGCTGCTCTATCGCGGCGAAACCAAGGCGGCGCGGCGCGAGGCGGCGATGCGCGCGCTCGATCAGGTCGGCCTGGCGCCCTGGGCCTCGCACACACCTGCCGAATTGTCAGGCGGCCAGCAGCAGCGCGTTGCCATTGCACGCGCGCTCGTCACCGAACCGGATGTGTTGTTGGCGGACGAACCGACCGGCAACCTCGATACTGAGCGATCTTTCGAGATCATGGAGCTTCTCACCCGCCTCAACGGCGAGGGCATCACCGTCCTGATGGTGACGCACGAGGAAGAAATGGCGCAATATGCGCGGACCATCGTCCATTTCCGCGACGGGCTGGTTGAAAGCATCGAACGGGGCAACGGGCACAAGGTGGAGCCTGCCTGATGTTCGGTATGTTCGGCGCCACATTGCTACTCGCCTTCCGGGAAATCCGGCGCCATCTGCTACGCTCGTTCCTGACGACGCTGGGCATCATCATCGGCGTCGCTGCAGTCATTACCATGGTCACGCTGGGCAATGGCGTCACTGCGTCGGTGAAAGACCAGATCAGCTCGCTCGGCTCCAACGTCTTCATCGTCTTCCCCTTGCGCGGCGACCGGGAAGTGATCCGCCCCTTCAAGGAAGACGATGTCGAGGCCGTCGCCAAGCAGATCGCGGGTGCGCAGGAAGTGGCGGGTAGCGTATCGTCGTCTACCACGGCATTCCACAACGGGGCCGACTGGACGACGAGCGTGCAAGGCGTCAGCAATGCGTTCCTGCGCGCGCAATCCATCGACGTTGAAGAGGGGCGCCCCTTCACCAGTGAAGAGGAAAGCGCCGGCAAGAACGTCTGCCTTCTGGGCACCAAGGTCCGCGACGCTATCTTCGTACCCGACGCCAGCCCGTTGGGCGAAGAAATGCGGCTTGGCGGCGTGTCGTGTACCGTGATCGGCGTTCTGGCCGAACGCGGCCAGGGCGGCGGACCGAACCAGGACCAGGACAATACGGTGATGATGCCGTTGAAGACGGTCCAGCGCCGCTTCACCGGCAGCGACGACTTGCAGTTCTTCGTTGTAAAATACGACAACGCCTATTCCAGCAGCGCGATCCAGGACTCGCTCGTCGACCTGCTGCGCGAACGCCGCCTGCTGCAGGAAGGTGCCGATAACGATTTCAACATCATCGACACGGCCCAAGTGAACCAGGCCCTTGGCGCAGCAACAGGCGCGCTGACTGCGATGGTTGCCGTCATTGCAAGCATCAGCCTGTTGGTCGGCGGCATCGGCATCATGAACATCATGCTCGTTTCGGTAACCGAACGGACGCGCGAAATAGGCATCCGTTTGGCCATCGGGGCCTTGGCGCGGGAGGTGCGGCTGCAATTCCTAACCGAAGCGGTCGTGTTGTGCTGTCTTGGAGGCCTGATAGGGATCGGGTTGGCCTTTGCCCTGTCGTGGTCTCTCGCCTCGGTGATCGACGTGCCTTTCATTTTCAGCCCGGCGATTAATTTCCTGAGCTTCCTGTTCTCGGCCGTTATGGGGATCGTATTTGGCTACTACCCCGCGGCACGCGCATCGCGGCTCGACCCGATCGACGCGCTGCGTCACGAATAGGCGTGCGAGTCCTAGGCGCTCGAGTTGCAATTTAGGTTAGCGTCTGTCGCTTACCAAAGCCTCAGCAAAGCTGATGGTGGCACCAAATCGCAGGACACCCAGCTCGGCATGCCTTGAGTACCATCAGAAGTTTGACGAATGCGCCAAACAGCTCAACCACCATCAATGCCACTGCCGACGTGGAGGGTGGAATAATCGAGCGCGGCCTCAATCGCCTACGCCACACCCGCGCTGTCCCATGAGGTGTGACCAAAGTCCGCTTTCTAAGGGTTGCCCGAGGACCTGCCTGATTCAAACACAAGAAAGCCCCCTTGGCGTTATTGCCTAGGGGGATTTTTTGGTTGCGGGGGTTGGATTTGAACCAACGACCTTCAGGTTATGAGCCTGACGAGCTACCGGACTGCTCCACC
>NZ_JAHCBF010000005.1 GCF_018398395.1 Croceicoccus gelatinilyticus
AACGGCGGCGCGGATACGGCCTTCACGGTCGAGATCAACGACGACGGCACGCTCACCGTCACGCAGTACGCAGCGCTCGAGCACACCGATGCGACCGACGACAACGACACGCTGGATCTTGCCGGCCTGATCGACGCCACGGTCACGATCACTGACAACGACGGCGATACTGACAGCGGCACGGTCGCAGTTGGCGCAGCGGTCACCTTCTACGATGACGGCCCGGCAGTGACCAACGCCACGGCAATTGTCGACGACGACGGGCTGACCGTTGCCGCGGACGACAGTGCTTTGGGCGACGATGTTGGCGGTTCGGGCGGCGACCAGACCCTGTTCGAAGGTACGCTAGACGTAAGCTTCGGCGCGGACGGCGGTTCGGTTTCCTTCTTCGACGACATGAACGGTGAAACGGCCGTGATCGGTCAGGAAACGGTGACGTACTACTTCAACGGCGGTGTTCTTTACGCAGAGATCACCACCAGCGACGATGCGACCCGTCTGAACACGGACCTGTTCTCGGTCACGCTCGACGAGGCGAACGGTGACTTTGCCGTGCAGCTGTTGCAGAATGTTCTGCACACTGACGACGGCACTGATACCGAGAACAACGCTTCGGCGACCTTGGACTTCACCGCGACGGACAACGACGGTGACACCGCGTCGGGCACCCTGCAGATCAGCTTTGACGACGATATTCCGGTGTTTGAAGCGAAGACTGCGGCGTATCGTACAGATCCCGATAACGCCCCCAACACCTTCGTCGGCGACTTTGAGTACTCGATCGGTGCGGACAGCTACAACACGTACGATACGGCAGAGAACTTCGAGATCGATCTGACTGCGTTCAGCGGCACGGTCGGCGGCGGGGCGATCCTGATCGACGACTCGACCTATGCCGATGGCATCCAGTTCGTGTCGGCAAGCGCGACGACCGAAGTCTACAACATCTACTTCAGCTACGCTCCGAACCCGGGTGAGCCGCAGACGGGCGATAACGATGTCGCCACCTTTGCGACCGTTACGTTCGACAAGGCGAATGGTGAATATTCGGTTGTGCTTGACGCTCCGATCCAGAGCTATTCGATCGACACGGTGCAGTCGGACTCGACGATCGCGTTTTACAACAGCCCGGGCAACCCGTTTAACGGGGCCGGTCAGTTTGAAATTGCGAACGCCGCTTTCGACAGCGATTTCTACGCCCAGTTCACGAGTGTCTACAACAACCTCGCGCTAGCGGCTGATGGACAGTTTACCGGACAGCTCGGCTATGTCGCCATCTCTTCGACCGCAATCGGTGTGAACGGAAACGCGATCCAGCCAGGCGAAATGCTCGATTTCATGTTCTACAATGCCGATCCGGGCGGTCAGCCGGGTGCCACTGACGCGCTGACCACTGCCGTCGGCACCTACTTCCTGCTGGACCAGTACAACGGCGAAGACGTGGTCGTGGTCCTCAAGATCGCGGATCCGGCAGACCCGTCCAACTATCAGTCCGTATCCCTTATCGTGGACGCAGCGGACATCTTCACCCCTGGTGATGATGCAGGGGCACCGTATCCGACGCTTACGGGCAACCAGGCCCTGATTGTCATCGAGCAGGACGACTACATCAACTTGGACGGCATTCCGGACAATTATCAAATCGTAGGCGTCCAGCTGGTCACTTCGACCGAGGGCCTCAGCGGCACGGCTTATGAATTCAACGGTGACCTCAACGCCTTCGACAATGATCCGACATCATTCACGACTGCAAACAACAGTCGCACGAACGATCAAGACGTGATTAAAATCCTCGATATCGGCGTCATTCGCGAAACCGAAAACTCGGAATCGCTTTCGCTCGATCTCGACGTCACGGTCACTGACAGCGATGGTGACAGCTTCAACCAGACGCTGTTCGTCAATCCGGCCGTTGTGCCGCCGGTCGTTCTCGACCTTGACGGTGACGGTGTCGAACTCGTCGGCCTCGATGCAAGCGAGATGTACGATTACGGCAACGGCGCAGTTCATACCGCGTGGGTTGGCGGTGAAGACGGCATCCTGTTCCACGACACGGACGGCAACGGTGCCGTTTCGGGCGCGGAAGAGTTCGTCTTCGGTAGCGACGGCGTAACCGATCTGGCCGCCATTGCCGCCGAATACGACAGCAATGAAGATGGCGTGCTGTCCGGCGCAGAACTGAACGACTTCGGGGTCTGGATGGCTGACGGTTCGGTTGCCACGGTCGAAAGCCTCGGCATCACCGAGATTTCGCTCACCACCGACAGCCAGGGCTACCGCGCGGCAGATGGCGACGCGATCGTCTTTGGCGAAGGCAGCTTCGTCATGGATGGCGAAGAGCATGTTCTGGCCGACGTAGGCTTTGCGACCTCGGAGTATGAAGGCGAACTAAGCGACAGCCAGGTCCGCCAGGCCGAAGCCGCGCTGCTTGCCGCAGCGGTGCCCGGCCTGCTGGTTTCGGCTGCTCTCGACACCACCCCGCTTTTCGATGCTCCGGAAATGGTTAATTTCGAGCCAACGGACATCGATTTCGCCATGGCTGTTAACGCGATCACTCCGGTCGACGTCGAATTGTCACATGTCTCGCCCATGGCGAACATGCCTGAACTGACGGAAACCGGCGCGATGCCCGAAAGCAGCAACCACTTCTCCGATGACGCCGCCTCGGCTTCGCGCTCCACCTTCAACGCCGCGAATGACGCGCCGAAGATGGACGCTGCCGACCTTGGTCAGTCGTCCGAAGCAGGTGCAGATTTCGGCGGCGCGAGCCACGCGGCAAGCGGCGGCGTCAGCGGTGATGTCCTCGAAGCTCTTCTCAACATTGGCGTACCTGCCGGTGACGATAGCGAGGGCGTTCAGGGCAACGGCGCAATGGATGCCGTGCGCGTCGCACTGCAGGAAGTTACAGCGACAGACGACATCTCTGCGCTGGTGAACCATGTTGTTGACAACGCTCCGGAAACGGCTCAGCACGGTCCGGTAGGAACCGAGATCATGGAAGCGCTGCTGAACAGTGGGGTTGCAGGGCATCACTTCCAGATGGCCGCACTGCCGGATGGAGCGGATGACGCCGCCAACCTTGCAGTGGCAGCAGCCTGATAAAGTTCTTGGGGTAATAGGGGGCCTTAAAATGAAAACCTGGCAAGTCCTCGCGGGCGCATCTGTCCTTGCGACGGTCGTAACCATGCCTGCATTCGCGCAGGAAGCTGTCGACCTCCAGTCGCTGGACGACGATACGCTCCGCTCGGAGTTGGAAATGCGGTACGAAGCATCGCTCGCTGCGACGCTTGATCCCGCGATCGTGAACTCGACCGACACTCGCTACATGTGGGCGTCCGAGGCGAAGGTGCAGTGCGCCATCGCGATCGGGTTCATGAAGAATGACCTGCGCGACGCGGATTCCATTCGTAAATGCGACGCGGCTTATCTGCGTTGGATGACGCCGCCGGCACCGCCGCCGCCGCCTCCCCCGCCGCCGCCGCCCGCCGTCTGCAACACTGGCAACTTCATCGTGTTCTTCGACTGGGATTCGGCCGAGATCACGCCTGAAGCGGCCAATACACTCGACAGCGCGATTGCGGGCCTTGCCGATTGCTCGACCGTTTCGATCACGCTGGGCGGCTATACCGACACCTCAGGTTCGGACAGCTACAACATGGGCCTGGCCGGTCGTCGTAACGACTCCGTTTCGTCCTACCTCACCTCGCGCGGTGTGATGGATGGCGACATCTCCAGCTCCGCTTTTGGTGAAACGAACCTGCGCGTTCCGACTGCGGACGGCGTCCGCGAGCTTCAGAACCGCCGCGTCGAAATCAACGTCCAGTAAGGGGGGACGGACATGAAGACCTATCTTAAGTTCGCCGCCGTAGCCGCAGGCCTTCTAAGCGCCTCGGTGTCCGGCACTGCCCTTGCACAGGGCGCACCGATCTCGCTTGGCGAAGCTGTCGCCGTCGGCGTCGATTCCAATCCGGAAATCAGCCAGGCGCAGATGAACAAGGAAGCTATCCAGTTTGAGCGTAAGCAGGCCCAAGGCCTCTATGCGCCGCGCGTGGACATCGAAGGCAACATCGGTGCCCGCAAGCTGGAAAACCCGACCCGCCGCTCGCTCGGCATTTCGGACGACTGGCTCTACCCAAAGGAAGCGCAAGTCCGCGTCGACTGGACCGTGATCGACTTTGGCCGCCGCCGTGGTGAACTGCTACGTCAGGCTTCGCGCGTCGACGGTGCTTCGCTCCGCGTTCTCGAACGTTCGGAATTCGTCGCCCTGCAGATTGCGCGTCAGTACCTCGACGTCATGCTTCAGCAGCGCGTCATGGCCGCATCGATGGACAACACCGGTTTCCATCGCGAATTGGTCGGCAGCCTGAACCAGGGTGTCGAACAGGGCTCGATCTCTATCGCTGACCGTCAGCAGGCAGAGGAACGCCTTCAGGCCGCCCTCATCCGCGAAGCCGAAGCCGCCGAAACGCTGCAGAACGCCAAGATCCGCCTGCAGTCGCTGACCGGCCTGTCGATCGACAATGTCATGACTCCGCCGGACCTGTCGGCCATGCTGCCGCCCAGCGAAGCGGACGCCATCGGTCTCGCCCGCACGCGCAATCCGCTCGTGCTCGAAGCAAAGGCTGACGTTGACGCGGCACGGGCCCTTGCCGATAGCGCAAAGGGTGACCTGCTGCCCACGATCGGTGTCGAGGCCTATGCCCGCACCGGTGAAGACATCGACGGGTTCCGTGGCAACACCAACGACCTGATGGCCCGCGCTTACCTGCGCTGGAACATCTTCGACGGCGGTATCAACCACGCCAAGTACCAGGAAATGGTCCGCCGTTCGAGCGAGGCCCGCTTCCGCCTTCACACGCGTGAGCGTGAGGCCGAGGAAGACGTCCGCATGGCGTGGAACGGCCTTGAAACGCAGCGCCGCATTGTCGGCGAACTCGCTACGCAGAGCACAGTCACCGACAACCTGCTGGATTCCTACCAGAGCCAGTTCAACGTCGGCCGCCGCTCACTGCTCGACGTGCTCGATGCGCAGAACACGCGTTACAATGTGCAGGTCCGCCTGGAGACTGCGCGTTTCTCGGAAATTTTCGCACAGTACCAAACTCTGGCAGCTACCAATCGCTTCCTTGAAGCGCTCTCGGTTCCGCCGCACTATGGTGCCGGTGAAAACGAACGCGAACGTTTCGACTACGGTCCGCACATCCCGGCCGAGCGCGAAAGCCGCGTCTATCCGAAGTAAGGGAACTGCCGCGCGCAGTTCCCGGGATCGAGGTCTTCGATGAATTCCGCTGCGCCGGAGAAGTTTGAACTACCCCCGCAGGCCGCGGGGGAACAGCAGGCCAGGCAGGTCGATCCGCTGATCGTCTGCCTGGCCCGGCTTGCCCGTCATTTCGACACGCCATTCGCGCCGGCGACACTGGCCTCATCGTTGGCATTCGCAGCCGACGGCACCCTGCCCTGGCATCAGGCAAAACCTGCGCTCGATTTGCTCGGCCTCAATCATGACGAGAGCCCGGCAAAGCGCCTGCCGGTCGCCAAGTCCTATTATCCGCTGATCCTGCGCGACGCCGCGGGCGAACTGACAGTCCTGTTGGAGCGCGAAGGCGACGATGTCCTCGCCTGGCGACCGGGCGATAGCGCCGACAGCTGGCAGCCGGTTAGCCAATTCAATGGCGCCGCCCCTTTCACGCTGCTCTCCGTCGAAGGTGATCCGTCGACCTTGCGCGATGCCGGGCAACCTTGGCATCAGCGCGCACGCAGCCACTGGTTCTGGTCCGAAATCGCACGCCGGCGTCGTGAGTTCTGGCCGGTCATTACCGCTTCGGTCATAATCAACCTGCTGGCGGTCGCGCTGCCGATCTTCACGATGAACGTCTACGATCGCGTCATCCCGAACCAGGCCACGGCCAGCCTGTGGGTCCTTGCGATCGGTGTGTTTATTGCCTTCACGCTCGAGTTCGCCCTGCGCAAGGCGCGGACGAACGTTCTGGACGAGATCAGCCGCGACCTCGACATCAGCCTTTCGCAAAAGATCTATTCGCGCGTGATGTCCATGCCGCTTGCGGCGAAGACGGGGCACACGGGCAACCTCGTGGCGCGGGTGAGCGAATATTCCGTCGTACGCGATTTCTTCGCATCGACGACCATCGTGCTGATGGTCGACGTGCTGTTTCTGTTCATTTTCATCGGCTTCATCGCGATCATTGCCGGCCCGCTGGCCCTGATTCCGCTCGTCGTGATTACCGGCATGATCCTCCTCGGCATCCGGCTACAGCGAAAGATCACCGATAGCGCGCGCGACGCACAGGCCGACTACGGCCTTCAACAAACGCAACTGGTCGAATCCATCGCCGGTCTCGAAACCCTGAAGAGCATTGCTGGCGAAGGAGAAATGCTGGGCCGCTGGCGGCGCATTTCCGATATGGCAAGCCGGTCGCAGAAGCGCCTTCGCGAAGTCAACGCGACCGCCATCGGCGCTGCCTCGACGTTCCAGCAGGTGTCGACGATCTCGCTCGTTATCGGCGGATATTACCTCTTCGATGCCGGCATCATTTCAATGGGTGCGATCATTGCCATCGTCATGCTCGCCTCACGCGCACTCGCACCGGCAGGGCAACTTGCTTACCTTCTGACCCGTTGGAAACAGGCCAGCGAAACCCTCGATTCCATCGAACACCTTTGGGACGGAGAGGATGAGCGGAAAATGGGCAGCAGCGCCCTGCCCCCTCAGGTCCGCAGCGCCAATGTCCGTCTTCAAAACGTGAACTTCGCCTATCCGGGATCGAGCGTTCCCTCGCTGAAGGACATCAATCTCACGATCCGGCCTGGTGAACGCATTGCCATTATCGGGCGTGTCGCTGCCGGAAAATCCACACTGGGCCGGGTAATTTGCGGGCTGTTTCAGCCTGACGAAGGGGCAGTCCTGATCGACGGCATAGATGCGCGCCAGTATCGACCGCACGACATCCGCCGCAATTTCCGCTTCGTCGCTCAGGATTCGAACCTGTTTTCGGGTACGATCAAGGACAACTTGGCCCTCGCAGGCAGCCGGGCGAGCGAGCAGCAGCTGATCGCAGCCCTGCGTAAAGTCGGGGCAGACCGCTTCCTTTCGCGCGATGCAGGCGGTTTCGACCGGACCGTCGGCGAAGGCGGCCGGTCTCTTTCGGGCGGACAGCGAAATTTTCTTGCCCTCGCACGCGCGTTCGTTTCGCCGAGTCAGTTGCTTTTCATGGACGAGCCTACGGGCGCGATGGATGCCCAGACCGAAATGCTGTTTATCGACTCACTGTCACAAAGCCTGACACCTTCGCAGACGCTGGTTGTAGCGACTCATCGTCCCGCGCTATTTGCATTGTGTGACAGGGTCATAGTCGTGAACGACGGCCAGATTGTCGCCGATGGCAAGAAGGAAGAGGTCATCAAGAGTGCCGGTATCGACACCCGCAGCTAAGCCCGGCTCTGCCGAGGCAAGTGCGAAGCGCCGCTTCGGCGTTCGCGCACTGCTGCTTGGCGTCCTTGTCACTGCACCTGTGCTGGTACTGACCGGCACTACCATCATGCCCGGCGGGCTCACCGGCGAGGCACAGGCTGTTCCGATCAAGGTGGACCGCGTTACCGCGCAAAAACGCGCCGTCGCTGCCCTGACCGAGGGCGACAAGACCGAATTGGTCGCCAAGGGAGACAGCGCGATCGAGCGTAATGCAGGCATCCGCTTCTCCGATCTGCCGATCGAGAAAATGCGCGGATTCAAGCCTGCCAGCGTGCCCGTAAACGCCGAACGCTGCCTTACACAGGCGATCTACTACGAAGCCGGTTTCGAACCTGAAGAGGGCAAACGTGCCGTCGCGCAGGTGGTCTTGAACCGCGTTAGCCACCCCGCCTATCCCAATTCGGTCTGCGGCGTGGTCTATCAAGGTTCCGATCAGCGCGTCTGCCAATTCAGCTTTACTTGCGACGGATCGCTCGGACGGCGTCCGGCTGCCGGCGCCTGGGCTCAGGCAGGCCGTGTGGCGCGTTCGGCCCTTGCCGGCCATGTTGAAGACAGCGTCGGATCGGCCACACATTACCATGCCGATTATGTGGTGCCGCGCTGGGCCTATTCGCTAGGTAAGGTTCGGCAGCTTGGCCGTCACATCTTCTATCGCTTCAACGGTTCTCTGGGCCGCTCGCAGGCTTTCAGCGCGCGTTATACCGCGCGGGAAACGATACCGAGCATTCGCTTGGCCGAAGTAGACGAAGGTCTCGATACCTCCACCGGTCTCTATGAGAACGGCCTGACCATCGCACCTGACGTTAAGGACCGGCACGCACAGTCCGATATCGGCGGCCGTCTGGACACGACCAAGGGGTGGCGCCTCGAACTGCCCAAGACGGGCAAATATCGTCAACTCGTCGCCAAGCACGGCGAAGCTGAGGCAGATGCGAAGCCGCCCGTGGCTGCTGCTACTGCCGAAACTGGCATGGCAAGGCCCGGTCTAGTCACCGACCTTGATACGGAAAGCGCGGATCCAGGCGCATGATCGCAAAAATGAAGGCACGGTGGGAGCGGCTCGATGCGAGCCGCAGGCTGATCGTCGCAGCGGCAATCGGGATATTCCTGCTGCTCATCTGGGCCGCTTTCGCTCCGCTTGACGACATCACGCGCGGTCAAGGCAAAGTCATCCCGAATAGCAAGGTCCAGGTCGTGCAGGCCGCGGACCCAGCGACAGTCGATGAAATCCTTGTCCAGAACGGCGAACAGGTGAAACGCGGCCAGCTTCTCGTCCGACTGAACGACAGCGAAAGCGCAAGCCAGCTTGGCCAGCTTCAGACCGAGACCAGTCGCCTCTCCGCTCGCGCGGAACGCCTCCGTCAGGAAGCGTCAGGCGAAGGTGCCGGATGTGAACCCGGTAGCGTGTGTGCTGAAGAACAGCGTCTGCAACAGGTCCGCCTCGCCGCGGCCCGCAGCCGTCAGACAGCCTTGGCCGCAGCGGTCGAACAGCGTCGCCGCGATCTGCGTGAGGGTGAAGCCACGGCCACGTCGTTGGAGAGCAACCTGAAGCTGGCGCAGGAGCAAGTGAACATGCTGACCCCGCTGGCCAAGCAGGGCATCGTGCCGCAAACCGAACTTCTGACTGCACAGCGCGACGTCGTGGACATTCAAGGCCGCCTCGCCGCCGCTCGCCAAGGCGTCCAGCGCGCCCGCGCCGCCGTCAGTCAGGCTCAGGCCGATCTTTCGAGTGCGCAGTTGGATTTCCAGCAGCAAGCACTCAACGAACGAAGTGAACTGGCGACCCGCATTGCCGTGAATGAGGAATCGATCAAGGGCGCGGAAGCACGCGTCTCGCGTAACGAATTGCGCGCGCCGGTCGACGGCATCGTGAACGACCTGCAGGTCTCTACTGTCGGCGGTTTTGTGTCACCGGGCGAGACGATCATGCAGGTCGTGCCTACGGGTGACCGACTTCTGGTCGAGGCGAAAATTCGGCCTTCCGACATCGCTTTCATCAAGGTTGGTGATCCAGCCAATGTGAAAGTCACCGCCTTCGATTTCTCGATCTACGGCGGGCTTCGCGGCAAAGTCCGTCAGGTCAGCGCGGACAGCGTCTACGACGAAGATCTGCGCGAAAGCTTCTACCTTGCCCAGATCGAGACCGACCGCGCCTATATCGCGCATGGCGGGCAGAAGCTGGCGATCATGCCCGGCATGATTTGCGAGGTGGAGATCATCACCGGCCGCAAGAGCGTGCTGCGTTATCTGCTGAAGCCCATCACTCGCGGGCTGGATACGGCGCTGACTGAAAAGTAATCCGCGCCGCACTGGCGCCGGACCTGCTCAGTACCCGTGCAGGTAGCTGGCGTTCTTCTTGAACGACATGATCGGGCGATAATCGTTGGCACGGTCGCCATCGAGCAGCGCATCGCTCGCGTTGTCGAGCATGATCGAGCGACCATTCAGCTTCACGATCAACACGGCGTGATCGTCACGGCGGACAAGGTCGCGAGCGATCGTCAGGTACATATCGTCACGCGACACGCCCATCGCGGCCAGGATTTCCATCTTCGCGATGGCGTAGTCCTCGCAGTCGCCTTTGCCTTTGCTCAGCGTTTCGCGCGCGCTGGCCCAATAATCGGCCTTGCCGTAGAGCTTGGCGTCGGAGACATAGGCGACCTTGCGGTTCACCCAGCGGTTTACGCTGGCGATGCGATCTTCCATTGATCCCGCGCCGTTGTCGGCGGCAACGACCGAAGATGCTGCCACGCCCTTGCCAGCTACGCGGCCCCAGTCTGCATCGAAACTCGTGGTCGAAATCGGCAGGATGCGACTTTCGAGGAAGTCGAAGCTCTTGCGTCCGATGCCCGGGCGCGCCGCGTCGAAAGTGGTGGCGCAGCTGATGCCGAACTCGGCTGCCGGAACGGGCTTTGCCGCTTCGGTCGCCTGGGGCGCGGCGATGCCGCTGGCCTGCATGGCGATGGCGGGCATGTAGGCTGGACGCTCTACCGCGGTGCCGGTCATGACTGCGGACTGCGGGTTGGCCTGCTGCATCCGCATCCTTTCGAGCGCAGTCATCGCACGCTTACGCGGGCGGCTGACGAGAGCGGCGGTGCCGACCGTCTGCGCCGTGGTAAAGCTGGTCGCGCTGAAACGGTTGCACCCCGTGGCGTGCGAGACATTGGCAACGGCGGTCGCGATGATCGCAGCCCCTGCCGAACGCGCCTCAGCCTCACCGGGCGTGGCGAGTGCCAGAACGGCAGCACCGGCGGCCAGAATGCCGAGGGTTTTCGAACCGTTGCAAGAGGGCGCACTGAACATGCTCCCCTTTTCGCCCGCGAGCGATCAAGGAATGCTTGCGCCTTATGCTTGCGCAGATTGGTTAACAAAAATCGGCAGCCGATCGCCGCAGCAGTGCTCGGTTATCCCAGCGTTAACCACCAACAGCACCGGGCATCCGAGCCTGAAGATCTCTGACTATTGGTTAAGTCCCAAACCTCGAATTGCGCGGTCCAGTGGTTAACGTTGGCGCGCAGCGCTCAGATAAATTTTCAGGAATTTTGATAAAAAACCGAAATCACGCGCATCAACGCTGCACATTGTGCACGTGTGCGGGGATCGCCACTTCCAGCCCGTCAAGGCTCTCATCCAACGTGATCTGACAGGCCAGTCTGCTTGTCCCCTGCACACCTGCGGCAAGGTCCAGCATATCTTCCTCGTCCTCCGAAGCGGCTTCCAGCTTACCGAACCATTCCGGCGCCACCACGACATGACAAGTCGAACAGGCCATTTGACCCTCGCAGGTCCCTTCAAGCGGCATGCCTGCGACCTGTGCGACCGTCAGCAGGCTTTCACCCCGATCGCCTTCTGCCGCGACCTTGTCGCCTTTTGCCGTCGTGAAGTTGACCCGAACCATGCGTTCAAATTCCCTGCGCCGATGCTGCAGCGTTTATCGCCGCTGCTGCCTCTTCGAGGTCATCCATTCCCGTGTAGCGTCCGAACCCTAGCCGGATCGAATTTTTAACATGTTTGTCATTCAATCCGATGGCCTGCAAGACCCGGCTCGGTTTGCCTGATCCCGAAGCACAGGCCGAACCTGCCGAAAAAGCGACATTTCGGACATCGGACATTAGTCTTGCGACATCGAGCCCGTCTCTCCGCAAATTGAGATTTCCGTGCCAGCGCGCATCGTCGCTACCGTTGAGCGTCCAGCCTTCGAACAACTCGAGCGCACGCGCCCACAAGGTTTCGATATGATCCGCATCGGCCTGCATCCGGTCGTTGGCGAGCTTTGCAGCAACTCCAAAACCAGCACAAAGCGCAGGGCTAAGCGTACCGGACCGCAGACCACCTTCCTGCCCCCCGCCGGTGATCAGCGGCGCGACTTCAACCCCGTCACGCAGCCAGAGCGCTCCGATGCCTTTCGGTCCATGCAGCTTGTGCGCAGAGATCGCGATGGCGTCCGCATGGGCAATCGGAATGCGACCCGCCGCCTGCACTGCATCACAAACGAACAGCGCGCCCGCAGCTTTCGCAGCCGTCGCGATCTGTGCAACCGGCTGGATCGTGCCAATCTCGTTGTTCACCTGCATCACCGCGACCAAGCCCACGCCATCTGCAATCTCTGGCTCGGGGTGGACGAGCCCCTCTGCGTCCACTGCCAATTCGTGGAACGGGTTCGCAAGCGCGCGTGCCGTATCCCAGACCGCCGCATGCTCGATGCCAGAGACCGCGATACCAGCCCCTGCCCTCACCGGCTCGCATCCGCGCATCACAGTGTTGAGCGCTTCGGTTGCAGAGCCGGTAAAATAGACTTTCCCGCCCGGAGGAAACAGCGCCGCGACCCGTTCCCGCGCCAGATCGACCGCCGCCGCCGCCTGCCGCCCCAGCCTGTGCGGACTATGCGGATTGCCAAAGCCCATGCCATCCGGCCCGTCGAGCCAGCGCATCATCGCATCGCGCGCCTCGGGCGCGAGCGGGGTCGTGGCCTGGTAATCGAGATAGATCATGCGCTGGCCCGCACCTGCTGCGCCAATGCCGTCCAGACTTCGAGGAAAGCGTCGATGTCGGCCTCGGTCGTGTCGGGCCCGATCGAAACGCGGATCACTTCGGCAGCGGCTTTCTCGTCCATTCCCATCGCCGTCAGGACGCGGCTGGCCTTGAGCGAGCCCGACGAACAGGCACTGCCTGCCGAAACCGCGATACCTGCCCCGTCGAGCCGGATCAGTTGAACCGCCGAGGCCAGCCGCGGAATTCGGATCGAACCGATCGTCGCGATGCGCGGGCTATCGGCAGCAACGATCTCGCCGCCAGCCTCGATCGCTGCATCCTCGAGCTTGGCGCGCAGGCGCAGCGCCTCTGCCATCCATGCGTGGCCGGTTTCAAGCGCGGCGGCCATGGCCATGGCGCCGGCCACATTCTCCGTACCCCCTCGATAGCCGCGCTCTTGCCCGCCGGTCGGCGCGAGCAGAGAGAAATCGCGGACCAATAGCGCGCCGATACCCGGCGGTCCGCCGAACTTGTGCGCGCTGATCGCGGCCATGTCGCAATCGGGCAGCGGTATCTTGCCCGCCCCTTGCGCGCAGTCCGCAAGCAGCACGCCGCCCCCCGCCCGCACGGCATCGGCGATCGAGCCCAGAGGCTGCATCACGCCGGTCTCGTTGTTCACCTGTTGCAGGGCGACGATCGTATCGGAAACGTCGCCCAGTGCATCAGGATCGACGAGCCCGCGCGCGTCCACAGCCAGCACCCGCGCACCGGTTGCATGGCGTGTCACGGCCTCGTGCTCGACAGCCGATACCGCGCGCCGTCCGGCGTGCGTGCGGGTCAGCGCCAGCATCAGCGCTTCGCTCGCCCCGCTGGTGAAAACCACTTCGCCTTTCCAGCCAAGCGACGCCTTTACCCGCTCGCGCGCATCTTCCAACGCGCGGCGCGCGGCGCGGCCAGCGGCATGCGGGCTCGACGGATTGGCGTCGAGCGCGAGCCCTGCCAGCATCGCCTCACGCGCTTCCGGCAGGATCGGCGCGGTGGCCGCATGGTCGAGATAAGTCCGCTTCATCGCTCGCAAAACTGCTCCGGGATCATACAAGACGCCACCTATTTCGGATGTGGTCGTCACCAAGATTGTCAATAGGCGCGCAATTTCTATATAGGCACCATCAAATTGTCACACCCGGCATCCTTTCAGGCCGGTGTTCGTCCCGAATTCACGAGGTTCCATGCCCTCCGTCATTTTCCCCGGTCCCGAAGGTCGCCTCGAAGGCCGCTATCACCCCGCCCCGCGTCCGCGCGCTCCGCTTGCCCTGATCCTGCACCCGCACCCGCAGGGCGGCGGCACGATGAACGAGCGTATCACGCAGGCGCTCTACAAGGATTTCGCAGCGCGCGGCTTCGCCGTCCTGCGCTTCAACTTCCGCGGCGTCGGACGCAGTCAGGGCAGCTTCGACAACGGCATCGGCGAACTGTCGGATGCGGCAGCGGCCCTCGACTGGGTGCAGACGGTTCATCCCGAGGCACAAGTCACCTGGGTCGCGGGCGTCAGCTTCGGTGCGCTCATCGGCATGCAGCTCCTGATGCGCCGTCCGGAAATCCGTGGCTTCATCTCGATCGCGCCGCCGGCGAACATGTATGACTTTTCGTTCCTCGCGCCTTGCCCCGCTTCGGGCATCATCATCCAGGGTGCGGCCGATACGGTCGTCACGCCCGGCGCGGTTCAGAAGCTGGTCGACAAGCTGCGCACGCAAAAGCACATCACGATCCACCACGACGAGATCCCCCGCGCCAACCACTTCTTTGAGCATGAGTTCGACGATCTCATGCGCTCGGTCGACAACTACCTCAATTTCCGGCTCAACCCGGACTGCCCGATCCGCTGATCGATCAGGGGGCGTGATCGTCCTCTGACACTTCTTGCCACTGCTGCGGGACCAGTTTCACGCGTCCCGCGCAGTGCGCGACCAGCAGGTCCAGCTGCCCAGCATCGACGGGATCAACAAAGCGGAAGCCCGCCGCAATGCCGCGCTCGTGCCAGCGCACTTCACCCTCGTGGGGGTCGAGACCATCCACGAATACGGTGACCTTGTCTCCGACGAAAAGGTTGCGCGACGGGCCCAGGACCCGACATCCGAATTCGGAAATGTCGACGACCGAGATGAATACGTCAGCACCCGCAGGGGATCGGTAAGCCCCCGCAACCCTGATTTCCCAACGCGGCTGACAACGCCTTCCCACTGGTGCGACCCTCTTTTTGCGTAGCGTCGCCAGTAGCCGGTCGCACCCAAGCCCCTGTCTATGAGGGGCTAGGTCCTTGTACTTATTGCAAACCTCGACCGTGGCGCTGACGGGGCCGTAAATGTTCCGGTGTCCCGCATTGCAGCAAAGGTCGTGTTGCTCTTGCGAAGGACCATCGAAGCCTGCACACTCGCGCAATTCAGGGATTCTCGACTTGGTGGGGCAAGTGGCGGATATCGATCAGACCCAGATAGTTACCTTGGCGCGCGACATCGATCTGGTCGCGGGCGACAGGCTACATTGTCTCGAATACTCGCTCAGCGCCGATAGCGAGGAACGCCACGTCATCGGTCCGCTCGGCCTGAAGATCGGCCGTACTTCTCCTGCCGACATCGTTATCGCCGATTCAGAAGTTTCGCGCGGACACTGCATGGTGACGATCGTAGGCGAAGATGTCGTCGTCGCGGACCTGGGCTCCACGAACGGCACTTATGTCGACGGTACACGCGTGACGGCACCGACGGTCCTGCCGGTCGGATCAGTGCTTCAGGTCGGCAACCGATCGATCAAGCACGAGTGGCGTACAAGCAGCGAAATAAAGCAGAGCGACGACTTCAACCGCGAATTGAAAATGGCCGCGTCCTACGTCCGCGCGCTTCTGCCCGAACCGGTGACCGACCAGTCTATCCGCGCGCGCTGGACTTATCTGCCCTCGGCCAAGCTTGGCGGCGATGCCTTTGGCTATGGCCACCTTCGGGACGAACTGTTCGTCTGTTACCTCGTCGATGTTGCGGGCCACGGCGCAGGTGCGGCCATGCACGCGGTCGCAATCATGAACCAGCTTCGCCAGCATGCCCTGCCCAATACCGACATGGCTGATCCGGCAGCCGTTCTGCGCCGTCTGAACGAACTGTTCCAGATGGACGAACACGCGGGGCTCTATTTCACGATCTGGTACGGGGTCTATGACGGTGCGACCCGCAGGCTCGAATATGCGAGCGGCGGCCACCATGCCTCCTATCTCGTTTCGCGTGACCGTTCAGAGGCGATGCCGCTGCGCACGCGTAATACTCTGATCGGTGCTATGCCGGGCATCCAGTACAAGTCCGACAGCCTGATCGTGCCGAACGGCCACCGCCTCTTCATCTTCAGCGACGGCGTTTACGAGATCATCGACAAGGACGGAAAGCAGTGGGGCATCGCCGATTTCGTCGCGCTGCTGCAGAACGGCCCCGAAGACCACGCGGATGAGACAAACCGGCTATATCGCGAAGTCTGTGCCCGTGCGCGGCCCGATACGCTCGATGATGACTTCTCACTCGTCATGCTGACATTCGACTGAATTTCCGAAAAAGCGAGAACCATAGATGGACGTCACGATCACAGAGATCGGAAGTGTAACCAAAGCCGCGCTGGCCGGTCGCCTGGACAGCGCGCAAGTCGGCGTCGTGGAGTCTCAGTTTACAAGCGGGATCATCCCGAAAGAACAGGACACGCTGGTCGACCTGTCGAGCGTTACCTTCATCGCGTCCCTGGGCATCCGAATGCTGCTGACCGTGGCGCGTGGACTTAGCCGTCATGGCGCGCGGATGATCCTGTTCGGAGCGACGCCCGAGGTGATGGAAATTCTCGAGACGACGGCACTTTCGGATATCATCCCGGTCTTTGACAGCGAGGGCGACGCCCTGGCCGAGGTCAGCGCCTGACGGAATGGAGAAAGCCGTCGCCTCCCCCGGCGCTTGCGCTTTCGCACTGGACCTGCCCTGCGGGATCGACGCGGTGGAGCAGGCACGGGCTGGGCTGGAGGCTAACTTCGCTCGGCTCGATCTCACCTCGCACGTCGTGAACCGGATCGAAGTCGTGCTGGAAGAGCTCGTCAGCAATGTCGCCCGCCATTCGGGCGAGGCGACCGTCATACGGATGGAGGCGGAAGCGGACAGCGCAGAGATCAGGCTGATCATCTCTGACGACGGCGCGCCTTTCGATCCGCTCAAACAGGACGATCCGCAAGCGTTCAAAGACGTCGACAGCGCCCGCCTTGGCGGGCTTGGCATTCCGCTGGTCAAGCGGCTGACCAAGTCGGCCTGCTATCAGCGCGTCAATACCCGCAACGTCGTAAGCGTGACGTTCGCCCGCGCCTGATTTCACCTGCTTATTGAGCGGCGGTCGAACGCGAGAGCAGCACTACCAGATAGCCCTTGTACTTGTTCGCTTGCGAGACGACGTCCTTCGCCTCCCCCGCATTTTCCGCCTTGCGAATGTCACCAGCCAACCGGTCTAGATAGGCGACGTACTGCTTCGCCCTGTCGGCATTGTCCTTCCGCAGTTCGTAGTTGGCTTTTTCGGAATCGCTGGCCTTGGAACCGGGCCTACGCCCCTCACCCATCGCGATAACTCTTGCCGCAAGATCCTTGGCACTCGCGACGATGCCGTCGACCTCCGTAATGCGCGCAGCGGGGGAGAACGCCGCGGGCTCGCTCGTCGGTTCTGGAGCGGCGGCTGCAATGGCGGGTTCGTCTTCGGCGGGCGTCGTGGCGCTATTGCGCGCCAGTCGAGTTGCTTGAGTACTCGCGGCCACGAACTCGGCATAATCGGTGAGAGCAGCGCGCGTCGCGGTCAGCGATCCCTCGAAGCCGTCGGCCTGTTCTGTCGCCGCTGTGCTTGTGATCAATGCCTCGCGGCTTGCCTGTAATTTGTCGGCGAGTTTGCGCTCGTTCGCGTTCGCCCTGCTGCCCGGCACCGTCCATGGCGCGGTGCGGGCCAAAGTCCGGCTCTTTTGCTGTGCATCGCTCAGAAGACCGGTAGAAAAAACCTCCAGCGCCTGCGACGCGGCGAGGTTCATTTCCGCCATTCCCTCGCGGAGCTCATCGGCCTCTGCCTTTTCCGCGGCCCTGATCGCCAACGCTTCGTAACGACCAGTCAGATCGGTAGCCGCATCATCCAGCCCCTTGGCAAGCGCCCCGCCCGCCCCGGCGTTGCGCGCCTCTGTGGCGAGTGACAGGAGCGCTTCCGAAAGACCCGACACGGCGGTGAGGTCGACGCCATCGCTGGATACTATCGGCGCTGCCAGCGGGGTCGGCCCCTCGGGAGGCCGGCTGCTTTGTGCCCAGAAGAAGCCGCCGACGAAAATGGCAATGGCCGCAGCTCCGATCCCGGCGATCAGGGCCGGGCGAACACCGGGCCCCTTCTCCTTGGCGGCATCCACGGCCTTGGGAGAAGCATCGATCGGATTTTCTGGTGTGGCGACATGCTCTGCAACCGGTGGCGGGGTCGGTACCGTGGCGGGTTCCTCGACCAACTCCGCAGGCGGATCAATCGCAGCCTTGCGCGGCCACGCACCGGTCGCTTCACCCGCCAGCTTGAAACTCGCCTGACTGGCCCGATCGGGTACGTCGGTCTCACCATCGATCATGTGCTGCACCCCATCGGGCGGCGCATTTACCGGAACGATTGGCTGGGGCATGTCTTCGATCCTGACGATCCGCGTCGCGTCGTCATCGTCGAAGTCAGGCAGGTGCATCGGGGCGGGCCCTGCATAGTCCTCATCAAACATGCGCAGCCATTCACCGATGGACTGCGGACGATCATCGGGACGAATGATCATCGCCGCATCGATCGCCTTCAACGTCCGCTGCGAGAAGCCTGGCCAGTCGCCTTCGGCAAGGTTCTTACCCAGTCCGCCATGCAACCGTTCGAGAACTTCAGGCGGCTTTTCGCCGGTGACGCATTCATGCAGCACGACGCCCAGCGCGTAGATATCGGTCCACGGCCCTTGTTCGTAGGTCTTCACGTACTGCTCGATCGCGGCATAGGGCGGCGTGTGGAACGTGACCGTCGTGCTCGTCGCCTGGTTCGCATCGAAGCGTGCCGACCCGAAGTCGATCAGCACCGGCCGACCGTCATCGTTGATCAGGATATTGGGCGGCTTGATGTCGCGGTGGAGGACGCCAACGCGGTGGGCCCGCTCCAGCCCCTCGGCGATCGGGCGGACGAGATCGAGCAGCTCGGCCTCGGCGAATTTCCTGCCGCTTTTCAACAGTCGCGACAGTGAAACGCCGTCCTCGAAGTCCATGACCATGTAGGCCGTGCCGTGGATTTCGAACAGGCTGCGCACGCTGACGATGTTGGGATGGCGAGTCGGGGTCGACAGGTTCCAGAGGAGTTTTGCCTCCTCCACGAACTTCTTCAGACCCAGCGCGTGGATTTCCTCGGCATCGGAATCGATCGGCACGACCGTATCGCCATCCCGCCTTTCGGCGATGGAGCTCGGAAAATATTCCTTGATGGCAACTAGTTCGTCGAAATAGATGCCGCGGCCCTTGTAGACGATCCCGAAACCGCCGACGCCCAATACTTCCTCGAGCCGCCATTCGCGCAGCACGGTTCCCGCCGGAAGTGCTTTTGTACTGTAAGGCTTGTTCATCGCGTGCCCCCCGGCCTAGACTTGCTGCAATGCAGCGAGAATCGCAAGCCGGTTGATTCGGCATATGCCGGATTGATCAGCGTCACCTGGTCACGGGGGGATCATGGGCTTCACTTGCGCGGTACGAACGCATCCGGGCTTGCGCCGCAAGCACAACGAGGATGCCGTCCTGTCACGACCCGATCAGGGCCTGTGGGCCGTGGCCGACGGCATGGGCGGGCACGAGGCCGGTGACCTTGCAAGTGGCATGATCGTGGATGCACTCGGCGGGCTTTCGCGGCCGACCCCTGAAACGGTTGCAGCGAAATTGCGCACCGTGAACGACGCACTCGTCGATCTGGGCGCAGGGCATTTTCAGCAACGCACGATCGGCAGCACTGCCGTCGCACTAGTCATTCAGGACACGCAATTCCGCTGCCTCTGGGTCGGTGACAGTCGCGCTTACATGATGCGCAGCGGCGAACTGATGCAGATGACCCGCGACCACAGCCTTGTGCAGGAACTCGTCGATGCAGGTATGCTGGAACCCGATGAGGTCGAGGGGCATCCCAATGCCAATGTGGTTACGCGGGCCGTGGGGGCATCGGATGATCTGGTTGTCGATGTCGTCGGCGGCAGCGCGAAGGTGGGCGATCTGTTCCTGCTTGCGAGCGATGGGCTGACGAAGGTCGTTACCGATGGGGAATTGGCACAAAGGCTTCAGGGCGATGGTCTTGAGACTATTGCCGACGGGTTGATCGAAACGACGCTTGAACGCGGTGCACCGGACAATGTCACCCTCGTGCTCGTCAGGACCGAATGAACGGGTCACAAAATTGTTGCATCGCACAAAGAGGAATGATGATATTCGCCCGGGTGGGCAATTGGGGGATCACGCATGGCAACACAGCGGCACGCTCTATCGAGTAAAAGCGAATTCGAGAGTGCGCTGGAACGGGCCTATGCGTCGCAGATCGACAATCACGCTGGCGCGGTTGCCGACTATATCCCCGAATTGACGAAGGCTAATCCCGATCACTTCGGCATGGCAATTGCTACCGCCAAGGGACGCATATTCGAAGTCGGCAATACCGACATTCCCTTCACCATCCAGTCTGTGTCAAAGGCTTTCGTCTTTTGCCTCGCGCTTGAACTCGCCGGGCCGGAACTGGTCGCCGAAAGGGTCGGCGTGGAACCCAGCGGCGATCCGTTCAATGCGATCGTGTTTGATCCAGGTACGAACCGGCCATTCAACCCGATGGTCAATGCCGGCGCCATCGCGGTGGCAGGGATAATCTACGAAAAGCTTGGCAAGGACGCTTTTGCTTTCCTGATCGACCGCTTTTCCGATGCGGCCGGCAATCGGCTGGACCTCAATCAATCGGTCTATCAATCGGAGGCCGAAACCGGTCACCGCAACCGGGCCATCGCACATCTGCTCTTGGCCAACGATGCCCTCGCCGTGCCGCCGGACGAGGCACTCGACCTGTATTTCCGTCAATGTTCGATCAACGTGTCGGCAGCCGACCTTGCCTGGATGGGCGCGACTTTTGCCAATATGGGGACTAATCCGGTCACCAAGAAATTCGCATTCGACATTGCCGCCGTTCGCTCCACCCTCGCCGTGATGTTCACCTGCGGGATGTACGATTATGCCGGCCACTGGGCGTACGATGTCGGCATTCCGGCCAAGAGCGGTGTCGGCGGAGGGATCGTTGGCGTGGTCAACCGCCAACTCGGCATCGCGAGCTATTCGCCCAGGCTTGATCCCAAGGGCAACTCGGTCCGCGGAGTTGGCGGCTTTCAGGTCCTGGCGGACCATTTCGGGCTGCACGCGTTCGATTGCACGAACATCGGTTCGTCCTTCATTTCATCGCTAGTGCGCTAAACCCGCCCCCTCAACCGAGGTAAGCCGTACCGACATCGATCGCGACGGTCGTGCCAGGCGAGTAGAGGTTTACGAACAGCGTTCGCCCATCGGGCGAGAAACAGGCCCCGGCCAACTCGGTCTGCAGACGCAGCCGCGCAAGCGGATAGGCCGTCCCGTCGGGCATGACGCAGCGCAGATGATTATCGACGACGTCGGTATACTGGTCCTCGCAGACGATCAGGCAGCCGTTCGGCGCGATCGTCAGGTTGTCACCATAGTCGAACTGCTCGCTGCTCTCGCTTTCGAAGAAAAGCTGCATGCGGTCGGCTTCACCACCCACACCGGGCACAAGGCGGAAGATCTGGCCAAGCTTGGCCGCGCCGCCCGAAGTGCAGCAGAAATAGAGCTCGCCCTCGCCCATGTGGATACCCTCGCCCCGCGCGAAGATTGCGCCGCCGGCATCCGCCGTACGGAAGCGCAGATCATCGTCAGGTGCTTCGGGGTTGTCGAGGTCGATCCACGTAACTTCCGCCCAGCCACGCGGCGCAAAACCGCTGCCGTTCCAATTGCGCGTGTCGGCAGCCTGACCAATCACTTTCGCAGCCTGCAACCGTCCACCCTCTGCCAGATGGCCCGGACGGTTCGGGATGAAGCGATAGAGTGCACTCTCGTCCCGGTCCTCGGTCATGTAGACGATGCCTGTGCGCGGATCGACGGCGGCCGCTTCACGCTTGAACCGGCCCATCGCTTTCAAGGGTACCGCATCGACCATGCCGGGTGCATCTGCAGGCACCTCGAAAATCCAGCCATGCGGCTTCGTCGCTTCGTCGCCCGGGGTGGTGACGTCCTCTTCGCACGTCAGCCAGCTACCCCAAGGCGTGATACCGCCCGCGCAATTGCGAATGGTACCGGCGAGCGAGCGATGCTGGCGCTTTACCGCCAAGGTCACGGGGTCGAGGATCAGCGTCGTCGTACCGCCCGGCAGCGGAGCGCCGCCCGGTGCCGTGTCGAAGCCCGACACCAGTTCCCCGCCCGGTGCGTCCTTGACCTTGAGTTCGTGATTGCGAACCAGCGCAAGCGAACCATCCGCCAGACCGATGCAGCCCATACCATCAGCCTTGTCGGGGACGGTCAGGCCATCATCCATCACGTCGCCGAGGCTGGATATCACGCGATAGGTCATGCCCCGAGGCAGGTCGAGAATGCCTGCGGGATCGGGAACAAGCGGCCCGAACGGCGACGCCAAGGCAGAAGAGCCCGACAGGCTACGAGCCGTGCAGCCACTGGCCAGCAAGGCAGCGAAGGCCCCCGCCGTCGACTTGAGAAAGCGACGGCGGGAAGCGCTATTTTCGTGGATCATTTCAGTTCCAGAGCCGCGACGATTTCGTCCCAGCGGACCATCTTGAAATTCTGCGCACCGGCGGCGTTGATGCCGTCCTGTGCGATGAAGATCCCGGCAGGGAACGTCGGTCCGAAATTACCGGCCTTCACCTCGATCCCGTCGGTTTCGTCAGTTGCCCCGAATTCACCCGCAACGACGCGGAAGCGCCCTGCAAATGTCATGTCGGGCAAGCGATAGACGGCATACGCGCTGTCACCCTGGCTCGACGCGACAAGCCAGCCTGAGTCCGTACCTTCCGCTACGAGAGCGAGGCCTTCGACATCGGCGATCAGCTGTTCGTTATCGATGGGCGCGACGATTTCACCTTGGGTCTCGCCCGGCTCAAAGCGCCAGATGCCGGCCACTTCCTCACCGACGTAGAACGTGCCGTCGCGGGGATCGACGACACACCCTTCGGCCTGGCTCGGCACGCTAAGCGTGCGAACCCGCGTCGAAGCAGGTGTCGCCAGATCGAGTGCGTATTCCTCGATCGTACCGTCTTTCAGGACCGAAAAGGCATGAAGGGCATCGGGTGCCTTGTGCAGGCAGAAGCCATAGCCCTCGCCCGTGCCGCCCGGCACTTTGCCAAGCGCAGTCAGTTTGCCTTCGTGAGACAGGCGATAGAGGCGGATGGCCGCGTTAAGCTCATCCGTGCGGTCGCTGGCCGCAACGATGATGCCTTCTTCGCCCATGTCGAACAGGTCGACGTTGTTGAGCTCGCCGTCCGGGGCATAGTCGAGCACTTCGCCATCCATCGAATAGACGTAGAGCCCGGCTTTCTTGTCTGTCCCGACAATAAGGCTGGCGCCAGGTTCATCGACATTGCGCCAGATGGCCGGATCGTCTGCTGCGTCCGCGTTGGCAGTACCGACGGGCGATGTCTCCCCCCGGGCCACGACTTCAGCCGTAGGCAGGGGGGAAACGATCGGCGTGGTGGCGCAGCCGCACAAGGCGGCTGCACCGATCAGGGCAGGAAGGGCGCGCATCAGAACACCACCCGCGCGCCGAACTTGGCGGTCCAGTCGTATTCTTCGTACTGGTACACGTTCCGCTGGTTGCCCAGATTGTTGTACGCAAAGTACTTGGCGTTGTTGATGTTGATCCACTCGCCAAAGATCTGGACCATGTCGGTCAGCTGGTACTTGGCGCTGAGGTCAAGCTGGAAATGGTCGTCGACGTAGCGATCCTCTTCCGGCTCGTCGCCAAGCTCGTCGAGATACTTGTCGCGGAAGGTACCCGACAGGCGCAGCGATAGCGGGCCCTTTTCATATCCCAGAACGGCGTTGAACGTGTGCTTGGACGTCGAAGGCAGCGTGATCTTGCGAAGTTCGCTCACGTCGCCATCGGTCGGCACCGTACCGGTCGCGTCGGTATAAGTGTAGTTTGCCTGGACCACGAACCCGTCGAGCGGGGCCGGAAGCATTGTCAGCGCTTGCGAGAAGCTGAGCTCCGCACCGAAGACTTCCGCGCTCGGCCCGTTGATCGGAATGACCGCCTCGTCGGCGTAAATGCCATTGAAGGTCACGCCTTCCTGCACCGTATCGACGATGTAGTTCTTCACGTCCTTGTAGAAGACAGCGGCGCTGATGCCGCCCGTACGCGACATGTACCATTCGAGCGAGGCATCGAGGTTCCATGCCTCGTAGGGATCGAGGTCCGGGTTACCGAATTCGCCTTCGATCTCGTCATCGTCGTTGATCTCGACGGCAAAGCGCGGGGCCAGCTTCGAAAGCTTCGGACGGACAAGGCTGCGATAACCGGCAAGACGGACCAGCACGTCTGCCTGAACCTCGTAACGCAGGTTCAGGCTCGGCAGAAGATGACCGTAGTCCTTCTCGTACTGCACAGGCGAGAAGACGACGGTATCGTCGGTTGCAGTCGTGCCATCGGGAAGCGTGGAGTCTTCCTCGTAGAGCGTGACCGTGTTGCCGAAGATGTCGTTCTTCGTGTGCTCGTAACGCAGGCCACCGATCGCGCGAAGCGGGCCGTTGTCGTAAGTCGCCATGACGTAGCCGGCCATGATGTCTTCATCGACGCGGTAATCCTCGACCGAAGAATCGAATGCCGTGTCCACGCCCTGAAGCTCGAACTGGTCGAAGTTGTCGTAGAAGAACTCGGTCGGCGCGGTGAAATCAGGCAGCGGAGAGATGCCGATCAGGTCGAAGGTCTGGTAACCCTGCACCATGTCGAGCGTATAGTCGCCGTCACCGTCCCACTCGTAGAACTCGACCGTCTTGTCGTAGGTCTTCTTGCGGAAGCGCCCCTTGGCACCGGCCTGAACGGTCAGGCTGGCATTGCCCATGAACATCTCGTACCCGGCGTCGAACTGGCCGGCGTATTCCTCGTCCTCGGCGCTCGACAGTGCGGTAAGTTCAATGTCCTTCAGTTCGTAGCCTGCAGGATCGAAAAAGCCCGAAGTGTTGCCCGATGCCGAGTAGAGCGGCACGCGCGGATCGGAATAGTCGACGCCGATCAGCAATTCGTCGCCAACGATGCCGCTGTCGCCTTCGAAATCCTGTTCGAACTGTGTCGGGTCGAGCGAGCCGTTCTCCCGTTCGGTCGCCTTGGCGTAGCTGGCCGAATACTCGGCAAAGAAGCCGCTATCGAACTCGGTCTCACCACCCACCACGATCGAATAGATGCGTTGGCGTTCGAAGCGGTCCTTTACGTCACGTTCTGCGGTGAACTCGGCCGTGTCGGACGAATAGGTGGCCGTGCTGCCGGCGAAAGTCGGCAGGGCATCGTCTTCGAAATCGCCGAAGTCGAACGTCAGGCGGCGGCGGAATTCCTGGTCGTCGAACTGGCTCCACGTGCCCTTGATGTAGAGTTCGGTCGTGTCGCCGGCGCGGAAGTCCATGCCCAGCGTCGCGCTGATGCGCTCACGCTCGACGTCATAATCGCGATACTGGATTTCCTGCGCGTATGGCGTGCCGCCATCGTCGGTCCAGTCGTCAGCCTCGATGTTGTCGGTTTCGAACTTGCGCTGGTAATAGGAAACGCCGCCCGAAATACCGACGTTCTCGCCAAGACGGCTGGCGAAGTCGATGCTGCCCTTGGGGGTCAGTTCGTTGGCCTTGTCGTTGTAGCTGCCCTCGATCTTGGCGACGAGCAGGTCCTTTTCGCGGTCGAAGGCGCTGGTCGTCTCGATCTCGATGCTGGCGCCGATGGTGTCGGCGTCCATGTCGGGAGTGAGCGACTTTTTCACTTCGATAGATTCGATGATGTCCGAGCTGATGACATCAAGCGCGACCGAGCGGACATCGCTTTCCGGAGCCGGCAAGCGCACGCCGTTGAGCGAGGTCGAATTCAATTCGGGATCAAGGCCGCGAACCGAAACGAAACGGCCCTCGCCCTGATCGTTCAGGACGTTGACGCCCGGCAAGCGGCGCAGCGATTCCGCGACGTTCTGGTCAGGAAACTGGCCGATGGCGTCACGCGTGATAACGTCGCTGACGGTGTCGGCGGCGCGCTTGCGCGACAGGGCGCTGCCAAGGTTGGCGCGTTGACCGACCACGAGGATCTGGCCGTCGAGACCGGCGAGCGTAAAGTCGGCATCGACCGAGCCGGTCGGCGGGACCGTGACGGTTATTTCCTGGGCTTGGGCCCCGATGTAGTCCGCGCGAAGCGTATATGTGCCCGCGGGCACGTCGACGAAGCGGAAAGTACCGTCGCTGGCCGTTGCGGCCTTGCGATCAAGCTCCTCGATCTCGACCTCAACCGCGCGAAGACCTGCGGTGCCGGTTGCGTCGATGACGCTACCTTCGATTTCCCCTGCGATTGCCGGTGCGCTGCCCAGCGCAATAGCCCCCATGGCAGCCCCGAGGAGCCAGCGTGACGATCCCATTATTCAACCTCCGTGATGTTGTCGGGAGGCCGGATAGGAGCGTCATTTTACTGGTTCGCGACGTTACGAAGAAAGTCCCGTGACGCATGTGCGAATGCTGTAATGGATTGGAAACATAACAATTGCGTCGCCAACATTCGCAAACGCAGTGCATCGGGTCAGGAAATGCAGATCGCCTCGTCAAGCGGCACGCTATCAACAAGCAGGCCAAGTTCGTCCTCGATCAAAAGCATCTGCGAAATGCGCAGGCGGCCCTTCAGAATGTCTTTTGCAGCGAGTTGGCGGGCCACGTATTTGGCGGTCAGATGCGCCGAATTGAGATCGGGGCAATCCATGACGCAATCGCGCTTGTTCGGCGCGGTGTCTTCAAGGCGGAAACGATACTCAGGCATTGTAACTCCATCCGCATCAGACGCCGGAAGAACCCCGGACTTTTGGCAGAATTGGCGCAAAGCGGCAACGAGACTATCCTGACAACAATGTGACACGACAGGTGTCCCATCCGTTCATGCCGTTCGTCGCGAAAAAATTTTGCGGACGCTGGAACCGATGGGACTTCAGGGCATTCACCAATGCAAGACGGTGCCGCCTCCCTGGCCCCTCGGTGTCAAAGAACGCACCGTCTCAAACCTCCCCTGTCACAATTCGATCTGGCCCCAACCTGCTTTGGCAGGGCCACAATCCGAATCGATTGACGTTCAGGCAAAGCTTTGCGAATTGGACCCGCCTCGCGGGTGTAGCTCAATGGTAGAGCAGCAGCTTCCCAAGCTGACGACGAGGGTTCGATTCCCTTCACCCGCTCCAGCGTTCTCGTCCAGCAATGTCGGGATTTTTCGGCCTGCGAGTTTCGTCGCGCCGGTTCATGGTGGGCGGTGAGGGGCTCGAACCCCCGACCCTCTCGGTGTAAACGAGATGCTCTACCAACTGAGCTAACCGCCCTTGCCGGGGGCGCTTAGCGCAAAGTCTTGCGTTGGGAAAGCCGAGTTTTCGTGAACGAAACCGGATGACGTGCGTTCGATCAGACATGATCGCAAAAACCGCAGCAATCCGTCTGTCGCAGGCCCTGGTATTTCTTGTCCTTGCCCTGCTCGCCAGCCTCGCCCTTGTTGCTCCAGCCTTTTCCCAATCGGGCGGTTCTTCGTCCGAGCCCTACGTCTATGAAGTCGATTCGATAAACCCCGGCCTAAGGACGACATTCTCCGGCTCGCAGAACGATACGCCGCAGGCGCTGATGGAAGCCTTCATGGAGGCCGGACGGAACGAGGATTGGCGCAAGGCTTCGGGCGCTCTCGACCTGTCATATCTTCCCGTATCGGAACAGGCCGGACAGGGTCCGGAACTGGCCCGCAAGCTCCATTCCGTTTTGAAGCGAGCAATGACAATCGACTGGGCCGGTTTGCCCGATCGTCCCGACGCCGTGGACGTCACAAGTTCAGACAAGAATCCAATGGCCGGCATCGCGCGCCGTAACCTGATGCTGGCACGCGTATCAACCGAAGACCGTAGCGTCTCGATCCGGATGCATCGCCTGAAAGTCGACGGCGGCGAGCCTGTATGGTTGTTCGCCAGCCAGACGGTCGAAAATGTGCCGGCGCTTTACAAACGGTTCGGCCCCACCAAGTTCGAACAGAAGATGCCTCCCTGGCTTCGCGCTCCCGCGTTCTGGACGCTGGCTTGGTGGGAAGTCATCGCCATCCCGCTCGTTTTGCTGATCGCATTACTGGCAGCAGCCGGTACGTGGGTGGCAATCCGCACCTTCTGCCGCCGCTATGGAGAAACACTGCCGGGCCGCATCCTTGCCGCGATGAAAGCACCTGCTGCAATACTCGCCTTTGCCGGAACATTTGCGGTCGTCCGGCGCATCGTTTTCACATTTTCGGGCGCAGTGAACACCCTACTTGATCCGCTGCAGACATTGCTGATCGTCATCGCCCTTGCTGCGCTGTTCCTCGCCGTGATCGAGGCGATCCTAGACATGGTCGCCGACAGCCAGATCGACGATCTTGGAAAGCCGGATCACGAGAAAGACCGGAACTACTACACCACGCTTTCGGCCGTCCGCCGCATCATCATTGTTCTGCTCATCCTGCTCGGCATCGGGATCGTGCTGATCCAGACCAACATGACCGATACGCTCGGCTTTTCGCTTCTGGCAGGTGCAGGCATGTTCTCGCTGGTCCTCGCCTTCGCGGCACGCAAGATGCTGAGCGACATCATGGCGTCGATGCAGATCGCTTTTGCAAAGACCGCGCGGATCGGGGACGCGGTCGAGTTCAATGGGGAGTGGTGTTACGTCGAGAAGATCGGCTTTACTCATCTGCGCCTGCGCACGTGGGACGATCGCCGCATCATGGCCCCGGTCGCCTCGTTCGTTCAGTCGAGCTTCGAGAACTGGACCAAGCAGGATGCGAGCTTGCTGAAGCTGGCGCACTTGAGGCTCGACCACCGCGCCGATGTGGACGCCTTGCGCAAGGAATTCGCCAAGTTCGTCGAGGACGAAGACGGCATCTGTGACAAGGAGAATGCCAAGATTCAGGTCGTGGATCACGATGCCAGCGGCATGTGGCTGCGCATGATCGCCCGCTCGCCCGACCCCGCCACGGGCTGGGACATGCATTGCCGGATGCGCGAATATATGCTGGCCGCTGCCGCAAGGCTCGATGCGGCGGCAGGCAACGAGCCCGCACCCGCCTACCTACCGCGAGAGCGCGAGGTGCGGATCGATCTTGCGGACAAGGGTTGAGCAAGGACTTGCGCACAGGGCGTCAGGCGGCAAGTCTTGGTCCCATGAAATTCAGGACCTTGCTCGGCTCCATCGTCGCCGCCTCCGCCCTCACCGCTCCCCTCTCTGCGCAGGAGAGCGCGGAGTCGGCCGTCACGCCTGGCAGCGTGGTGAAGGCCGCCGATCCATCCGAATGGCGGGAAATTCCGGCGGAAGACCTGCTTGTCATGACACTCGCGCCCGACGACGCGGGCAAGCCGCGCGAAGTCGTGATCCAGTTGATGCCCGATCCGATCTCCAGTGCGTGGACCGCGAACATCCGCACGATGGCCAAGGCGCACTGGTGGGACGGGCTTTCGATCTATCGCTCGGTCGACAACTGGGTGGTGCAATGGGGCGATGGAGAAGACCCGGACAACCCGGAACCGAAGCCACTGCCGGACGGGATCGTCCCGACTAGCGAGGATGACTACACGCTGGATTGGTCGACTGGCATGGTCGAAACACTTTGGGGCGGCTTTGGCAGACGGCATGCCGAAGAAACCTACTACAACATGGCTGACGATGGGCCATGGTTCTCCGATCCTTATTCCAGCGCGATTGGATACGTACGGGGTCTGCCGGTAGCCACCGACCTTGAAACGCAGGTCGACGTGCAGGGAGAGCGGGTCAATCGACCGACAAGGATCTGGCCGGTCCACTGCTACGCTTCTGTGGGAGTCGCACGAGACTTGTCGCCCGATGCAGGTACCGGTGCGGAACTCTATGCCGTGATCGGCCATGCCCCTCGCCAACTCGACCGTAATATCGCGGTTGTCGGCAAAGTCATCGACGGGATCGAGCACATGTCGATACTGCCCCGCGGAACGGGCGAATACGGTGTCTACGAGACAGAGGCGGAGCATACGCCGATCGTCTCGGTTCGGCTGGCCAGCAAGCTTCCGGAAAGCGAGCGCCTCACTTTCCGCTATCTCGACACCGACAGTGAGAGTTTCGCCAAATATGCCGACGTAATCGCCAACCGGAACGACGAATTCTACAAGGTCGCGGCTGGCGGTGCGGACGTTTGCAACGTCCGAGTGCCGGTAAGGCGCGTAGAAGACTAGATCCGGTCTGCCTGCGCGACTGCATCACTGGCGCGCAAGGCGCTGATGATGCGGGTCAGGTGCGCCAGATCGCGGACTTCAATCCCGACTTCGTAAGTGCCGAACAGGTCATCGCGTGACTGTAGGCCAAGATGCGTGATGTTCGCGTGATTTGCCGCAAAAACGCCGGTCATTTCCGACAATGTGCCAAGCCGGTTGTAGAGCATGACGCGCAAGTTGCCGGTCGCACCATCGCTTCGCGGATCCCACTGCAAGTCGATCCAACGCTTCCCGTCCTCGTCCGCCAGCGTCATGCAGTCGATCGAGTGCACTTCGACCTTTCGTCCTTCCTTCACACCGATGATACGATCGCCGGGCACCGGATGGCAGCAGGTCGCCAGGGCGAACTCCGCCCCCTTGGGCAGACCGCGCAAACGAACCGAACGCGCAGGGGCCTGCCAGAAACTATCGTCGGGGAGCTCTGCCGCGCTGCCGGGGATAAGCGCTTCCATGACCTCTTTTTCGGTCAGCTTGGCGCTGCCGATCGCCAGCATAAGAGCGGTCTCATCGTCCAGGTCGAGGCGTTTCAACGCACCGTTCAGCGCCTTCTTGCCGACCTTCATCGGCATGCGCGCAACGATCGAATCGTAAAGCTCCTGCCCGATCCGCGCCGTTTCCTCACGCTCTTTCAGGCGGACCGAGCGCCGGATCGCGGCGCGGGCCTTGGCGGTGACCACAAAAGACAGCCACGCCAGCTGTGGCTCGCTGTCGGGGCCCTTGATGATCTCGACAATGTCGCCATTCGCCAGCGGCGTACGCAGCGGCATGTGGCGGCCGTTGATCTTGCAGCCCACGGCACTCGCGCCAAGGTCCGTGTGGACCGAGAATGCGAAGTCGACCGGCGTCGCGCCCTTGGGCAGCTGATACAGCGCGCCCTTGGGCGTGAAGGCGAAGATGCGGTCCTGGTAAATCGCCAGCTTCGCATGTTCGAGCAGTTCTTCCGCGTCCACCGCGGTGTCGAGAATCTCGATCAGGTCGCGCAGCCAGCCCACTTGCCCGTCCGGCGTGCGCCCGCCCTGCTTGTAGGCCCAGTGCGCAGCAAGGCCGAACTCGTTCGTTCGGTGCATTTCCTGCGTACGGATCTGCACTTCGACGCGCATCGAATTTTCATAGACCAGCGAGGTGTGCAGCGATCGATAGCCGTTCGACTTGGGCGTCGAGATATAGTCCTTGAACTTGCCGGGGATCATCGACCACGTCTGGTGCAATACGCCCAGCGCGCGATAGCAGTCTTCCGGCGTGTCGGTGATGACGCGGAATGCCATGATGTCGGTGATCTGTTCGAAGTTCACGTGACGCTCGGCCATCTTCTTCCAGATCGAGAACGGGTGCTTCTCGCGCCCCGAAACCTCGACGTTCACACCGCCTTCGGCCAGCGCCTGCTTGATACGGAACGCGATGTCATCGACCCGCCCGCCTTCTTGGCTGCGGATCTGGGCAAGTCTGCCGGTGATGGTGGCATACGCTGCCGGCTCCAGCTGCTCGAACGCAAGAAGCTGCATCTCGCGCATATATTCGTACATGCCCACACGCTCTGCCAGCGGGGCATAGATATCCATCGTCTCACGCGCGATGCGGCGGCGCTTGTCCTCATTCTTGATGAAGTGGAGCGTGCGCATGTTGTGGAGCCGGTCGGCGAGCTTAACCAGCAGGACTCGAAGGTCCTCGCTCATCGCCAGGAACAGCTTGCGCAGGTTCTCAGCCGCGCGCTCATTCTCCGGCATTTGCTCGATCTTCGACAGCTTGGTCACACCGTCGACAAGCCGGGCCACGTCGGTCCCGAAATTCCGCTCTACGTCGTCGATCGTGGCAAGCGTATCCTCCACCGTATCGTGGAGCAGCGCAGTGATGATCGTTTCCTGATCAAGCTTCAGATCGGTCATCAGACCGGCGACTTCGACCGGATGGCTGAAGTAAGGATCACCCGATGCGCGCTTCTGCGTGCCATGCTTCTGCACGGTATAGACATAGGCGCGATTGAGCAGCGCCTCGTCCGCTTCCGGATCGTAGGCCTTTACACGTTCGACGAGTTCATACTGGCGCAGCATCGTGCCCCTGATGTGCGCATTCACAGTTGCGATGCAATGACAATTTTACGCCTTTGCAACGCGGAATTGACGGAGCGGGATAAAATCCCCGTCCTCGCCTCAATTATCGGCTGAATTGATCGCTTGGCGGAAACTGATTTAGCGAAACTATCAGACAGCGAACCCCGGCCGGGGGATTGCGCCAACGCGTTCCGCCTCTGCCGGAGCTTCCTCCATGATCGGTTCCGCGTCAGGCGACGGTTCGATGATCGGCTCTTCCACGGTTTCTTCTACCGGCTCCTCGACCTGCGCCGCATCCTCGTCATCGAGGAGCGTCGTCTGGCCCTTCACAAAGCCTTCGCCCTTTTCGGGAACGATGCCGGTCTGGATTTCGATATCGCAGTTGAATTCAAGGCGTTCCTGAATTTCGCCAAGATTGGCCGTCACGCGCCCGCGCAGGCGGTCAATCTCGACCTTGCGCTGGATCAGGTAGAGGTCGCGCGTTGCCGCATAGGGATCGCCGCACTGGTCGCGAATGGCGTCGATCTGGGCATCGGTTTCAATCCGCGATTCCAGCGAGGTCAGCGCGCCGACAGGGATCGCGAAATAGGGATCGTTGAACGGCTTACCAGCAACAGCCGGAACTATCGAAAGGTCGACAAGGCGACCCGCAAGGTCGCGGACAGTCGTCGATCCGATGAACGGCAGGTACAGGTAAGGGCCTGAGCCAACCCCGTAATAGCCGAGCGTATTGGCAAGGCCGTTGTACTCGTACTCGATGTTGAAAGGCTTCTTGGAAGCGACATCGAAAACACCCGCAATGCCCAGCGTCGTGTTGATGGCAAAACGGCCAAGCGACTTAAGCGCCTTGCCCGGCTTCAACTGCAGGAGCGAGTTCAGGATATTGATCGGCTCGCCGAGATTGCGCAGGAAATTGCCCAGCCCCTGGCGGATCGGCTTGGGCAAGGCTTCGTCGTAGACTTCGGCAATCGGCTCAACCACGGCGGCATCGACCGCCTGAGAAACCTTGAACGTCGCTGCGTTCAGTTCCTCAGCCGGATCGCCTTCGGGCGGGCCAATCTCACCCTCGACGATAATGACATTTTCTTCCTCGGGCGCTTCGGCGCCGATCTCGTCCTCGGGCTTTGCGTCGAGAGAGCCATTGTCGACAGCGTCCAGCGAGGTATCCGGCGTCTCTTGCAATGCATAGACGATCGGCTTCGGCATGGCCGCGATATCGCCGCGAAACAGCGGCGTGGCAGCGTCTGCGCGAACCAGTGACGGGTCTGCAACACAATCGATATCGCGCACGCACGCCGGATGCGGCGTCGCGAGCGAAACCGTCAGTGCAAGACCGGAAATTAACATAGAACCCTCACGATACCCTGCCGCCACGACTCTTCGCGAGCGGGCAGGTTCCCCGAAAATGTCAGGCATCTGCCGCGCGCACAACAAAGCACGCGGATGGCGACCAACATGATTACAGCAGATAAGGAGCCGATGGTTAAGACCGGGTTCTCACAAATCCGGACGAAACTTCGATCACGACCACGTGGCTTCGGGCGGAAGGCTCATCAGGATGGCGTCGATATTGCCGCCGGTCTTCAATCCAAACAGCGTGCCGCGGTCATAGACGAGATTGAATTCGGCATAGCGCCCGCGCCATTCGAGCTGGCGCTGCTTGTCCGCCTCATCCCATTCCATACCCATGCGGCGACGGACCAGCTTGGGGAACACATCGAGGAATGCTTCGCCAACGTCGCGGGTGAACGCGAAGTTGCGCTCCCATGCTGAAACGTCCGCGCATTCGAGGTGATCGTAGAAAATGCCCCCTACCCCGCGCGCGACATTGCGATGCGAGATGAAGAAGTACTCGTCCGCCCACTTCGAGAAACGCTCGTAATAAGTCGGGTTATGCTTTGCGCAGGCCGCCCGGAATGCCGCGTGGAATTCCTCGGTGTCCTCTTCGTAGGGGATCGGTGGATTGAGATCGGCACCGCCACCGAACCATGCGGCTTGCGTCGTCAGGAAACGCGTATTCATGTGCACCGCCGGCACATGCGGGTTCGCCATGTGCGCGACGAGGCTGATGCCGGTCGCGGTGAACTCGGGATTTTCCTCGCTTGCACCGTTGATAGATGCAGCGAACTGCGGCGCGAAAGATCCGTGCACGGTCGACACATTGACGCCGACTTTCTCGAAGACCTTACCCTTCATGACGCCGCGCACGCCGCCACCCGGGTTGTCGTTGCCCTCTTCCTCGCGGTTCCACGGCGTATATTCGAACGATGCCTCGCTTCCGGCTTCACGCTCGATCGCCTCGAAGGCGGCGCAGATACGGTTGCGGAGGGTTTCGAACCACTCTTTCGCGGCGGCGGTCTGTTCTGTCCACTCGGTCATGCAGCAGCGCTTGCCAAACCACGGGCGCTGCGGCAATAGCGCTCTGATGGTTCCCGTTTCGTTCGCATCTTTTTCCTTCGCTGGCGAGGAATGGCACATGGTCGACGGCCGTGCCCTGTTCTGGCCGCGCGAAAATGCTCTGCTGGTCGCAGACCTGCATCTTGAAAAGGCAAGCTGGTATGCAAAGACGGGACAGCCCCTGCCCCCGTACGACAGCCGCGAAACGCTCGAACGGTTGGCCAACGCGATCAAGGCGACGGGCGCGCGGCGGGTGTTCACGCTGGGCGACAATTTCCACGACAACGAAGGGCCGGAAAGGCTCGAAGCGCATGCCAAGGGCATGCTCGACGCGCTGACCCGTGCGGTGGATTGGGTCTGGATCACCGGCAACCATGATGAGAAACATGGACTGCGCCGCGCTCCGGGCGGAACCCAAGTGGCGGAGATGGAAGCAGGCGGCCTTCTGCTACGCCATCAGGCGGCACCGGGCGAAACGCGCCCCGAACTGTCGGGACATTTCCACCCTCGCCTGCAGGTCTCGATCCGTGGCCGCCGCATCGTGCGCCCCTGCGCCGTGACGAGCGAGAGCCGCATGGTCCTGCCCGCATTCGGTTCTCTTACTGCCGGCATGGACGCTGCCGACCCAGCCATCCGCGCCGCCCTGCAACCGGCCAACAAGGCCGATGCCATCGTTCCGGCCGCGGGAAAGCTGCTACGTTTTCCGCTCTGGTCCACCGCCGCATAGTGGCCAAACGGATGCACTAATCGCGTATCGGCGCGGATCGGGGCCTGTTGCCCCTTTAAATACATCCGATTTGGTTCTAAACCGCGCGCGACGAGGGGGAGCCGTTTGCAAAGCCGCAATGCGGACCCCATCTTTTATTCGTAGTATTCAGCCGACTGAGGAGAAGGCCCCATAGCACGTCCACCCCGCCGCTCAATTCAACCACCGGTCAAGAGCGGGCCGCGATTCAACAATTTCATTCAGGTAGACAAGGTCCGCGTCATCGATGACGAGGGCGAAAACCTTGGGGTGATGTACACGCGCGAAGCGATCGAGCGCGCCGCCGAGGTTGGCCTTGACCTCGTCGAGGTGTCGCCGAATGCCGACCCGCCGGTGTGCAAGTTCCTGGACGTGGGCAAGTTCCGCTACGAGGCGCAGAAGAAAGCCAACCTCGCACGCAAGACGCAGAAGACGCAGGAACTCAAAGAGATCAAGATGCGTCCCAACATCGATGACCACGACTACGATGTGAAGATGAAGAACATCGTCAAATTCATCGAACACGGTGACAAGGTGAAGTGCACCCTGCGCTTCCGTGGCCGCGAAATGGCGCACCAGGAACTCGGCCTCGAACTGCTGAACCGCGTTCGTGCCGACGTCGATGAGATCGCGAAGGTCGAGGCCTTCCCGCGCCTCGAAGGTCGTCAGATGGTGATGGTGCTGGCGCCCAAGTAAGCGCCGCACCTTTATCCGCCCGCCAGCCTTCAGGCGGCGGGCGGCTCCCACAATTCGATAGCGTTGCCGTCCGGATCATGGATTCGGGCGAAACGCCCTGTTTCGGGCGAATCCCATTCGTCCCGACGCTCTGCGGCTATGCCGCGGTCGGCAAGTCGCACGACCAGCGCATCCAGACCTGACACCCGCAGATTGATCATGAACGCCTTGTCGGCGGCGAAATAGTCGCTGTCGGCCTTGAACGGCTGGAAGACCATCGCGCCTGCCTCGGGAAACCAGAACCAGTCGGCGGCAGGATGCCCATCGGCCACGCCGCAACCGGGCCCGACGCCAAGATGCTCCTTGTACCACGCAGCAAGCGCATCGGGATCACTGCTTCGGAAAAACAGCCCACCCATGCCCAGCACTCGACCCTCGCTCATGGCCTACTCCTCTTGCCCTGACCGGAGGCGAGGCTAGAACCGCAACGGGACGAGCGGAAGGGGCATTGCGTGTCGGGGGCAAGGATCGGATTCTGGCTGGGGCTGGCGCTGATGGCGGTCACTGTCGTCTTCCCGCCGCCCGCCGGGATGGAGGGAACGGCGTGGCATACCGCCGGGCTCGTGCTGTGGATGGCGACATGGTGGATGACGCAGGCCATCCCGCTGTCGGCGACGGCCATGCTGCCTTTCGTAGTCCTGCCGCTTTCGGGCGTGTCACCTGCAAAGGCGGTGGCATCGTCCTACTACTCACCGATTATCTTCCTGATTCTCGGCGGCGCCATGCTGGCGCTCGCCATTGAACGAACCGGCCTGCATCGCAGACTTGCGCACGGGCTCGTCAGGCTCGGCGGGCATAGCGCCTTTTCGATGCTGCTCGCCTTCATGGTTGCGACGGCCCTCCTCTCAATGTTGATCAGCAATACATCCTCGGCCCTCATCATGGTTCCGATGGCGCTCGCCGTGATTGCTGGCGGCGCACCGCAGGAAAGCGAAGAACCGGTGCAGACCGGCATTGCGGGGGCCTTGCCCATTGGCATCGCTTTTGCCGCGACGATCGGCGGGTTCGGCACCATCGTCGGCACGCCGACAAACGCAATCGCGGTGGCATTGCTTGACGAGATGCTGGGCGTGAAGATCAGCTTCGCGCGCTGGATGGCTTTCGGCCTGCTGCTGGTTGCGATCTCGCTGCCGGTCGCAGCGATCCTGATCGCGCGTGTACAGCGCCTGTCCGAAGACCGTTTCGATGTCGATGCCGCCCGTGCTTCCCTCGCCTGCGCGGATCACTGGACTCAGCCGCAAAAGCGCATGAGCGTGATCATCGCCCTCGCCTTCGTCGGTTGGCTGGTCGCTCCATTCCTCGTCAATAGCCTCCCTGACGGTGCTCTGACCGACGGCACCGTTGCGATCATTGCAGCGCTGATCCTGTTCGTACTTCCGGACGGAACCGGACGCCCCATGCTGACCTGGAAAGAAGCAAACCGCGCCCCGTGGGATGTCTTGTTGCTCTTCGGTGGCGGGCTCGCCTTGGCCAGCGGAATGGCAGCCTCGGGGCTGGCCGACTGGCTTGGTCAGATGTTGCTGCCGCTGCAGGCCGTGCCGCTTTTCGTCGTCGCCATGGCAATCTGTGCTCTGGTAATCGTCATCACCGAGTTTGCCAGCAACGTAGCCACCGGCAGCGCCATAATCCCGGTAGTTGCCGGGCTTATCGCGGCACTCGGCGTCGACCCGATCCTGCTTGCCATGCCCGCGGCCATCGCGGCTTCGTGGGGCTTCATGCTTCCGGCTGGAACAGGACCAAATGCTATCGCGTGGTCTTCGGGGCATATTGCCCTGCCCGCGATGATCCGCTCCGGATTCATGCTCGATCTGGCAGGGGTGATCCTGCTGCCAAGCGTGATCTGGGTCGTCGCGCTTATGCTGACCTAGGGTATTTCGCCCCGTTCACGCCTGATCTCGCGCCACTTCACGACGTTGTCGTTGTGGCCCGACAGACTGTCGGCAAAGGCGTGACCGCCCGAACCATCGGCGACCATGTAAAGGGCCTTCGTCTCGGCGGGATGCAACACCGCGAGGATCGATTCCCGGCCCGGATTGGTTATCGGCCCACGCGGCAGACCGTCCATCGAGTAAGTGTTGTAACCGTTGACGGCATCGATCTCCGACCGCCTGATCCGGCGGCCCAGCGGCTTGCCCTTGGTGATCGGGTAGATGATCGTAGGATCGGCCTGAAGCCGCATGCCGACTTTCAGGCGGTTCGAATAGAGCCCCGCGACCATACGCCGTTCGCTCGGCACCCCGGTTTCCTTTTCGACAATGGCAGCAAGGCTCAGCGCCTCTTCCACAGTCTTTACCGGAATGTCGGCATCGCGCTTTGGCCACTCGGCGGCGAGAAAATCGGTCATTGCCTGCTGCATCCGGGCCAGCACGTCCGCACGGCTCTCACCGCGCTCGAAATCGTAACTGTCGGGCAGGACGGAGCCTTCGGCAGGAACATCGACTTCACCGGTCAGCAACGGTTCTGCCATCAGGCGTTCGTGAACCATGACCGAGGGCAGCCCCTCAGGGATCGTCACCATGCGGCGGATGACTTCGCCATGCTGCAAGGTATTGAGAATGCTTGCCGGGCTTGAGCCTGCCGGAAGCATGAATTCGCCCGCCTTCACCGGATCGCCACCGCCAAGTATCTTGGCGCGCAGCAGGAATGCATCGGCTGAGCCGATCAGACCTTCTTCTTCCAGCTTGGCCGCAGTCGAGGTCAGTGACGCGCCCGAAGGCACGATAAACGCGGTATCCTCGTCGATCGCGGATGCCGCATACCAACCGGAGGCGAACCAGCCCGCAATGCCCGCGATGGCGACGACCGCCACCGCGAACAGCACGAGAATCCCGCGTTTCATGATGTTTAGTCGACCGCCTTCATGATCAGCGATGCGTTGGTGCCGCCGAAACCGAACGAGTTGTTCAGCACGGCTTTCACGTCACGCTTCTTCGCGATCTTCGGGACGAGGTCGACGCCTTCGGTGCCTTCGTCCGGATCGTCGAGGTTGAGCGTCGGCGGTACGATCTGGTCACGGATCGCGAGGATGCAGAAGATCGCTTCGACAGCGCCTGCGCCGCCCAGAAGGTGGCCGATGGCCGACTTGGTCGAGCTCATCGATGCGCCGCCCAGATCGTCGCCCAGCACGCGCTTTACTGCGGCCAGTTCGATCGTGTCGGCCATCGTGGAGGTGCCGTGGGCGTTGACGTAGTCGATATCGCCTTCGCCAAGACCTGCCTTCTTCAGCGCCATGCGCATCGCGTTTTCCGCACCCTTGCCTTCCGGGTGCGGCGCAGTGACGTGATAGGCGTCGCCCGACAGGCCATAGCCTACGACTTCGGCATAGATTTTCGCACCGCGCGCCTTGGCGTGCTCGTACTCTTCCAGCACGACGACGCCCGCGCCTTCGCCCATGACGAAGCCGTCACGACCCTTGTCATAGGGGCGGCTGGCCTGTTCCGGTGCGTCGTTCGACGAGCAGTTGAGAGCCTTCGCCTGCGCAAAACCGGCAATGCCGATCGGGCAGATCGTGCTTTCCGCCCCGCCCGCCAGCATGATGTCGGCATCGCCGTCCTTGATCATGCGAGCCGCGTCACCGATCGAGTGCGCGCCCGTGGAACAGGCCGTGACCACCGCGTGGTTCGGCCCCATGAGGCCGTACTTGATCGAGACCTGGCCCGAGATCAGATTGATGAGACGCCCGTGGACAAAGTGCGGACTGACGCGGCCCGGGCCCTTGTTGGCCAGAACCAGCGATTCGCTTTCGATACCTGGCAGACCACCGATGCCCGAACCGATTGAGCAACCGGCACGCAGCTTCGTGTCCTCGTCCATGTCGAGGAGATTTGCATCTTCCAGAGCCTGACCGGCAGCATCGATGCCATAGACGATGAAGGGATCGACCTGGCGGCGGATCTTGAAATCGACGCGCTTGTCCGGATCGAAACCATATTCGTGATCGGCAGGTTTCACTTCACAAGCGATCGTGCACTTCTGGTCCGACGTGTCGAAGCGGGTGATCTGGCCTGCGCCGCTCTTCCCGGCGATCAGGTTGTTCCAACTCGTTTCGACATCGCCGCCAAGCGGGGTGACGAGGCCAAGTCCGGTTACGACGACACGGCGCATCTTAGTATCTCCGGGAAACTCTTCGCGGCAAATCCGCTGCAAACGCAACAGGCCCAGCCCAGCGGGCCGAGCCTGTCGTTAAAGGCCCGATCCGCTGGTGCGGCGGGCAGAACAAAAGGGTGATTAGCCCTTGTGCTCTTCGATGTACTTCACGGCGTCGCCGACAGTCGTGATCTTTTCGGCAGCGTCGTCCGGGATTTCGACCCCGAATTCTTCTTCGAAAGCCATGACCAGCTCGACAATGTCGAGGCTGTCCGCGCCCAGATCGTCAATGAAGCTCGCATCCATCGTCACCTTGTCGGCTTCAACGCCCAGGTGTTCGACGACGATCTTCTTAACGCGTTCCTCGGTGTCGCTCATTGATAACCCTCTCGGTAAAAGCGGTATGTTGAAACTCGCCGCTTGCCCTAATCAAGCGGCTCAGGCGTTGCAAGGGGAATGAACCCTTCCCCACAACCCCTTTCGCACGGCCGTAGCGTCAAGTCCGCTCTCGTGGTGAGAGATGGACACCGACGCATGGCGGCCGCGCAAGGTCCTTGATCAGTCGCCGATCTGGTCCACGCGCACCTTTTCGGCGTCGGTTGCCTTGGGCGGCTCGATCGTGCGGATGTGCAGTTCACGCAGCTGCTTGGGGCTGACCACGGTCGGGGCCTGCATCATCAGGTCCTCGCCCTTCTGGTTCATCGGGAAGGCAATGACCTCACGGATCGCCTGCTCGCCAGCCAGCAGCATGACAATGCGGTCGATGCCCGGCGCCGAACCGCCGTGCGGCGGCGCCCCGAACTTGAAGGCGTTGATCATGCCCGAGAAATTCGCGTCGACTTCTTCCTGGGAATAGCCTGCGATCTCGAACGCCTTGTACATGATGTCCGGACGATGGTTCCGGATCGCACCCGAGGACAGCTCGTAGCCGTTGCAGACGATGTCGTACTGCCACGCCAGAATGTCGAGCGGATCCTTGGTTTCCAGCGCTTCCATCTCGCCCTGCGGCATCGAGAACGGGTTGTGGCTGAAATCGATCTTCTTCAGGTCCTCGTCGTACTCGTACATCGGGAAGTCGACGATCCAGCAGAACTTGAAACAGCCCTGTTCGATGAGGTCGAGATCCTCGGCAACACGAGTGCGGGCGGCACCGGCCAGCTTTGCCGCGTCCTTTTCCTTGCCGGCGGCAAAGAACAGGCCGTCGTCGGGGCCGAGGCCAAGCTCGTTGTAGAGCTGTTCCATGCGCTCGGGCCCGTGATTCTTGGCAATCGGACCGCCAAACTCGCCGCCCTTGCGGGTGACGTAGCCAAGCCCTGCGAAACCTTCGCCGCGGGCCCAGTTGTTCATGTCGTCGAAGAACTTGCGGCTCTTGTCCGCAGTGTTCGGGGCCGGGATCACGCGGACCTTACCGCCGCTGCCCACGATCTTCTCGAACAGGCCAAAGCCCGACGTTTCGAAGTGCGAGGTAACGTCGGAAATGATCAGCGGGTTGCGCAGGTCCGGCTTGTCGCTGCCGTACTTCAGCATCGCCTCGGCATAAGGGATGCGCGGGAATTCACCGGCCGGCGTCACCGAGAAACCGCCTGAGAATTCCTCGAACACGCCCGCAAGCACCGGTTCCAGCGCCTGGAACACGTCTTCCTGCGTGACGTAGCTCATTTCGAAGTCGAGCTGGTAGAACTCGAGGCTGCGGTCGGCGCGAAGGTCTTCGTCGCGGAAGCAGGGTGCGATCTGGAAGTACCGGTCGAAGCCCGAGACCATCAGCATCTGCTTGAACATCTGCGGCGCCTGCGGAAGCGCGTAGAACTTGCCTGCATGAAGGCGGCTGGGCACGAGGAAGTCGCGCGCGCCTTCGGGGCTCGACGCCGTCAGGATCGGGGTCTGGTACTCAAGGAAGCCCTGGTCCGTCATGCGGCGGCGCAGCGAGGAAATCACCTGCGAGCGCAGGACGATGTTCTTGTGCATCGTCTCGCGGCGAAGGTCTAGGAAGCGATACTTGAGGCGGATTTCCTCGGGGTACTCCTGCTCGCCAGCCACAGGCAGCGGCAGTTCGTCGGCGCGGCTCTGCACCGTAATGGCGCGGGCGAAAACCTCGATCTCGCCGGTCGGCAGGTTCTTGTTAATCGTCGATTCGGCGCGGCTCTTCACTTCGCCATCGATGGTTACGACCGATTCCACGCGAAGCTTGTCCAGCACTTCAAGTGCCGGGCTGTCTTCGTCGGCGACGATCTGGGTCATGCCGTAGTGGTCACGAAGGTCGATGAACAGGACGCCGCCGTGGTCGCGCTTGCGATGGACCCAGCCCGAAAGGCGAACGGTGGAACCGACATCGGCCGCCGTCAGCGCGGCGCAGGTGTGAGTGCGATAGGGATGCATGATGCTGTTACGCTCGAATAATCGAAAATGAATGGATTGGCGCCGCCCCTAGGCCATGCCGAGGGGGATTTCCAGAGGCGGTTTCAAGCTCGCCACATGGTTAACGGCATTTCAAGCCTGTGGCTAAAACTCTTCTTAACCATCGCCCCGTTAGAACCATGCTCAGATGACTTAAGGGGCCATGCATGTTTGCGAGCAACATTTTCGGCAGCGAGGACGAGCTTTTCGCCTTCCTCAGTGACGTGGAGGCACTGCTGCGCCGCGGTCAGCCGGACGTTGCGGCGGGTATTCTGGAAAGCCAGTTGGGCGACCTTGCCGACGAAGGCAACGAGCTTGCGAAGCTTTGCCTGAAGGTCCCGGTTAGTGCGATCCGCATCGTCGGATGGGAACAGCTGACGACGAAACTCGAAAAGCTCGACCGCCCGAACCGCCCCGTTACCGCCGTCAGCATCGACATCTCCGCTCCGTTCGAAATGCCGCAGCTCGAAGAAAAGCACGGCAATTTCTACGAACCGGACATCGACACGGTCTATTATACAGACAGCCTCTACAAGTTCACCGGCTCCGACCGTGACACGATGCTGGAGGCCTATACCCAGCAAGGCGCGCCGTGGCACGGCCACTTCGAAAACGTCGACTCCACTATCGGCATTCGCGGGCTTGGCGGGATCTACGGCGAAGTCCTGATCGCGCAAAAGGCCTGCCGCGCCGACGATCACGAAGACGCAATGGAACAGGATGCAGCCGCGATCGCGTCGGCCTTCATCGCCGTCCGCCTGCACCAGGCCATCAAGGCCACGGCCGAAGGGCGCGGAATGCCCCGCCCGATGACGCTTCTGGTCGGCAACAATGAAAGTTTCCCGTTCTACGACGCCCCCGTCATCACGCGCCTCGAATACGAGGACATGCTGGATGCAGAGGGTGAAGAGGACGATTGCGGCAACTACGACGCCATGTTCGCCCCGTTGCAACTGGCGCCGATGCCCGACGATTACGATCCCTTCGCAAGCGTGCCCGGAGAGGAACAGGTCTCCGGCGCGTCGCTGCGCAAGCGCCTGCGCGAAGCGGAACCCGAACAGGAGGCGGCGAACGACCAGTCGCCCGGCGGCTTCGGCGGCTTCCTGAACAAGATCCTGAAGCGCAGCGCCTGAGGAGAACCGCATGGTCTTTGCCAGTCAGCTTTTCGCCACCGAGGAAGAGGAACGCCGCTTCCGCCTGAAGGTCGAGATGATGCTGCGCGAAGGCAAGCCTGACCTTGCCCTTGCCGCCGTCGATGCACGCCTTGGCGAAATTGCGGAGCGGCCTTTTGCCAAGCTCGCCCTCTCGCTCGAGCCTGAAAGCATAGAAATCACCGGCTGGGAAAAACTGGCGACGACCATCGATTCGCTCGACGTCCATGGTCAGCCTATCAGCGCGATCGGCATCGATTTCTGCAATCCCGCGCAATCCGGCGGCAAGCCGGACGATGCAATGAACCTCAAGCCCGTTCTGGAAACCGTGTACTACTGCGACGAAGTCTTCCCCTTCACGAGCAGCGACCGCCCCGCCGTCAACGCGGGATATGGCCGGGCCGGACCTCGCTGGCAGGGTGGGTTCGACCATAATGACCACGAGATCGGTGTCACCGGCCTCGACGCGATCTATGGCCGCTATCACGCCGTGCTGCCGCATATGGAAGCGGGCGAGCTGACCGAACTTGCAGATTACGACGCGCCTCGCCTCACCGCGATGCGTACGGCGGTCCTGCTGCACATGGCCGTCGCCTGTGCGGTCGAGGAAAAGGGCCTGCCCCGCGCGATGGCCGTGATGGTCGGCAGCAACGATGATTATCCGTGGTTCGACGCGCCCGTCATCACACGCGACGAATATGACGAGGCCACCGACGCGCAGGCCGAATCGGGTGATACCGACGAGGCGCTGTTTACCTCGCTCGCCACGCTGGCCCCGGTTCGGCAGAACTCGACTTATCGCTTCACGCCCGAAACCGAACATGTTTCTGGCCGATCCTTGCGCCACAAGCTGGTGCGCGAGGCACAGGAAGCAAGCGCCGAAGTGGATACCGTTGTCGCAGGCGAAGCGAACGAGCGTACGGGACTTTTCGGCCGCCTCTTCCGCCGCTCTGCCTGAAACGGGCACAAAATGCCTGAAATCGGGGCACGACAGTGCATGCGCCGTTGAATGAGACCGGCCGGTGCACTAATGCGCCGTCTCGATGAAAGTACACGATCTGATCACGTCTACCGATGAGCTTCGCGCCATCTGCGATCGCTTTGCCACCGCGGATTTCGTAGCCGTCGACACCGAATTCATGCGCGAGTCCACGTATTGGCCGCTGCTCTGCCTCGTCCAGATCTCCGACGGCAAGGAAGCGGCCGCGATCGATCCGCTGGCCGAAGGCATCGATCTCAAGCCCCTGCTGGACCTGCTGACCGAGAACGAAGACGTTCTGAAGGTCTTCCACGCGGGCGGACAGGACGTTGAGATCATCTACAACCTGACCGGCAAGACGCCGCACCCGATCTTCGACACGCAGATCGCGATGATGGCGATCAGCCAGTCGGAACAGATCGGTTATTCCAACCTCGTCGAATCGTGGCTGGGCACCGCGATCGACAAGGGTGCGCGCTTTACTGACTGGTCCCGGCGCCCACTGACTGAACGTCAGCTCGAATATGCGATCGGCGACGTCACTTACCTGTCGAAGATTTTCCCGAAGATGCTGAAGAAGCTGGTGAAGACCGGGCGCGGCGCCTGGCTGAACCAGGAGATGGAGCGACTGGCCGATCCGTCGAACTATGCGACCGATCCGGGCACCTTGTGGCGCCGCGTACGTGCATCGGGCCGCAACCCGCAAATGCTGGGACGGCTCAAGGCGCTGGCCGCATGGCGCGAAAACGAGGCGCAGGACAAGGACATCCCGCGCGGCCGCATCATGCGTGACGAGACACTGGCCGATCTTGCCAGCCACCCGCCGAAAAAGCAGGCCGACCTTGCCAAGGTGCGCGGTCTTTCGAACGGCTGGAAGGACAACGACATCGGCAAGCGCCTGATGAAGGTGCTCGACAACGCCGAACCGCTACCCGGTGACGAAATGCCCGAGCGTAAGCGCGGCGCGCCGCTGGGCAAGGAAGGAGCGTTGGTCGCCGACCTGCTGAAACTGCTGCTGAAAATCCGCGCCCGCGAGATCGACGTCGCCGCTCGCCTGATCGCGCGGTCGGACGACATGGAGCAGCTTGCCGCCGGCGTGCGCAAGGATCTGCCCATGCTGGAAGGCTGGCGTTTCGAAGAATTCGGACGTGATGCGCTCGATCTCGTCGAAGGCAAGCTCGGCTTCGGTGTTGAAAACGGCCGCCTCAAGATCGCCCGCATCGGTGAAGACCCGATTGCCCCCGTGCCGGAGAATCAGGAAGCGTGAGCGCGACCTACCTGCCGACGCTCAAGCAGCTGCAGTACCTTATCGCACTGCATGAGCATGGGCATTTCGGCAGGGCGGCCGAATCGTGCTTCGTTTCGCAGTCGACCCTTTCGGCGGGCATTCGCGAACTCGAATCGCTGCTCGGCGTCACGCTGGTCGAACGCACCCGGCGCGTCGTTCGCTTTACGCCGCTTGGCGAGCAGGTCGTCGCCAAGGCACACCGCCTGCTAAGAGAGGCCGAAGAACTTTCCGATCTCGTCCAGTCCGCTGGCCAGCCCCTTTGCGGCGAATTGCGGATGAGCGTGATCCCGACGATCGCCCCGTTCCTGCTGCCACGCATTCTTCCGCGGCTTCGCAAGGAACGTCCGAAGCTCAAGCTGTTCCTGCGCGAAGAGCCAAGCGCGGACGCGATCGAATCGCTGCACCACGGGCGAGCCGACTGCGTCCTGCTCGCGCTCCCCTTCCCCACCGGCGAAGTCGAATCGGAGAAGATCTGCGACGATCCGCTCTACGTCGCCTTCCCCAAGGATGATCCGCGCGATCCGCCCAAGGAAGTGCCGCCGTCGATGATCGACGAGGCACGGCTGATGCTGCTGGAAGACGGCCACTGCCTGAAAGAGCACGCGCTCGCGGCCTGCAACCGGCCCGAGATGCGAGCAAGCGCGACAATGATCGGCACGTCGCTCCACACGCTGGTGCAGATGGTCGATAATGGCCTTGGCCTTACGATGCTGCCCAAGATGGCGCTGGACGCAGGTATCCTGCACGAAACGCAAGTCATCGCCCGCCCGCTGCAGTCCGACAACGCGAGCCGCGAGATCGCTCTGGTCTGGCGAAAGGGGAGTCCGCGTGCTGACGAGTTCAAGCTCCTCGCCAGCGAACTGCGCGAGGGCTGAGCGTTACTTCGGCCTGCGGATGCGCCGGAAAAGGCCCTTACGCTCGCTGATTGGTTCGAACATGTCTTCCGCACTTTCCGGATCGAGCAGTTCTTCGTCCGCCAGCGTCTTCTCGATGCCGTTGAGTTCGGGAATCTTGTAAAGCTGCAGCGCGCGGCCGGGTTGCGGATGGTTCTGGATCAGGGCGTGCATCGAACCATACTTGGCGAGCAGAGGCCCGATTTCGCTCTCCTCCAACCCGCAATGCTCTGCCAGCAGTGAATAGCGTAGGCGGCGGATCTTCTCGACTTCATCCTCATTTCCGAACCGCGTTGCATCGAGCAACAGGTCACACTCGGAATCGAGGCCAAGCGAGCGGTTGTTCATGTTCGCCGAACCGATCTTCAAAATCTCGTCATCGACGATCATCAGCTTCGCGTGGACGTAGATCGGATTCCCGCCAGTGGTGTGCGGAATGTAGACGCGAAATCGCTTCTTCGTGTCAGCCTGTCCGATGGCCTTCAGCAGCCGCGCACGCGCGGTGTCCATCGCCTGCTGCTCAAGCCAGCCTTCGGCTTCCTGCGGATTCACCAGGACGATCTCGGGGGGATCATCTTCTGCCATGCGTTCGGCAATCGCCTCGCCGATCTTGCGAGAGGCGAAATACTGGCTTTCGGCGTAAATGAACTTCTTTGCCCGCTTGATTAGCGAGATGAAAAGCGTCTCGATTTCGCGGATTTCATCGTAATCCTCGAAAGCTGCGCGTGTTCGCGAAACGCCGAGCATGATGTTATCGAAGCTGGGCTCCAGATCTTCCGGCCATACGCTGTGGGGCTGTTCCGGCACGCGGTCCAGGTCCTTGCCGCTGGCGATATTCCACCGCTTGCGCCCCAGATCGTCAAGCGCGCGAGCAACGTCCCCTTCGACCAGCATCGTCATGTCGTGCCACGGCATATAGATGCCGCCACCGGGTTCGCGGCGAAGGCGATTGTCGTCGAGGTGGTCTCGCGTGTCCCAACGGTCGGCCGTCATGTCGATCCCGCCGCACACGGCAAAACGATCGTCAACGATAACGATCTTCTGATGGTGGCTGCAGCCGACAGGATGGGCGGCGTCGAATTTGAAGTGAATGCGCTTGTGCTTGTACCAGCGCCATATGTCGGCGAGCATCCGTCCGCGGAAGAACATCTTCACCGCACCGAAATTCCATTTCAGCACGTAGATTTCCAGATCGGGATTGCGATTCGCCAGCCAGACAATGAAACGGCCAAGCCTGCGCGGCGGGCGGCTGCGGGGCAGTAGCTGCCACCACTTGCGGCCGCGGCCAAGGGCGATGCGCGTGTCGAAGTCCCATCCGATCAGGAAAATGCGCTTTTTCGCGCGCATCATGACGTCCTGCATCGTCAGGAAATAATCGGCCGCATCGACGATCACGCGGGCCCTGTCGGCATGCTCGAAACGCCAGACCCCGGGTTCGGCGCTCTTGGCGAAATCCGACCCGGGGCCCTCGTTCTCGATATCGGCCGGGACGTCCGGCTGGTCCGGACGAACCGTCTTGTCCGTCATGCTACCTCCTGGTGATGCGACCCGGCCTTCATGGCACTGAGCCGCATTTAGTCCTTGGCGTCTTCCATCTTTTCCGGCGTCACTTCCTGCTCGTCACATTCCGCGTCTTTGCGGCGCTGGAAGACCGAACGCATGTGGGCCAGATCGGCATCGGTGAGGTACTTTTCGAAGTCGGGAAAGTGATCTTCTTCCTCTTCTTCGATGTGATGTTCATAGCGGTGACGAAGATCCTTGAACTTCGACAGCCACGCGCTCGAGCTCATGTCGGTAGCGGCCAGATCGTTGAGCATCTCCTCGATCTCGTGGTGCTCAGCGACGGAGTGACGGGTCTCGCCCGTCGTTTCGGGCTTGCGCAGCATCGTCGAGTAGAGCGCCTGCTCTTCCGCGGCGGCGTGGCTCTTCACTTCGACAGTGAACTGCTCGAGCAGGTTCGAACGCTCGTCACTTGCGCCTTCGGTCTCGGCCATCTTTTTCAAAAGCTCACGATGCTTGTCGTGATCTTCCTTGAGACGGTCAAAAATGCCGGATGCGTCGGCCATGGCAATACTCCTGCGATAATTTGTGCGTTTGCAGGAATAACTGGATTTGGCGGGTGTAGTTCCGGCGGAAACGCGAATCGCGTGCGTCGTCGGCGCATCACCAAGGTCCAAAAGCACTTCGCCCCGCCTGCCGATGGGCAAGCGGGGCGATGTAATGGCGCGCCCGAAAGGATTCGAACCTCTGACCCCCAGATTCGTAGTCTGGTGCTCTATCCAGCTGAGCTACGGGCGCGCTGTGGAGCCGGCATTTAGGCGGGGGGTCCGGGCTTGGCAAGCCCCCAACGCAGGTTATTTTTCAAGAGTGTGAAATAATCTCTCGCTCTGCGGCTGGGACAGCAGAACACGGTCGAGCGGAGCAAGGTCCAGCGCCTCACACTCAGCCCTGTCGCACCAATCCACGCCCTCCCCCTCGATCGAGCGAGGCTCCCCGGACCAGGCCCGGCAAGTGTAAAAAAGAATTACAAGCCCGCCCATGGCCCCTGGCGGCGGCGGCCCTGTAACGAAAGATAACGGCTCCAGACACGCCGGATCGACGCTGATTCCCAGTTCTTCGGCCAGTTCGCGCACCAAAGCGCGCTCTGGCGATTCGCCATCGTCGACCTTTCCGCCCGGAAACTCCCACAGACCGCCGTGATGCTTGCCTATCGGACGGCGGTGCATAAGCACCCTGCCCGCCCCGTCTAAGAGTGCTGCTGCAACGACTAACATGGTTTCACACCTGTTTACGGGGACGGGGTGTCGGAAAGTTTTTCAATGCTGCCGGCGCTCTAAACCAAAATTTAAGAAGTGATGCCCATTCTCGGTGACGGACCACAGGAAGAGGCCCGAAACTAATGTTGAGCACCATCGCAAAATTTCGCGACGACGAAAACGGGGCGACGGCCATCGAATATGGCCTGATCGCTGCGCTCATCGGCATTGCGATGATGGTTGGGCTTAACGGCGTTGCGGGCGCAACTAACGGAATGTGGACCTATGTTGCCGACAGCGCAACTGAAGCAATGCAGAATTCCGGATAGGTTTACGCATTATTCAGGATTTGCACTTAGGCAAGTAAACGCTCGAAACAGGAACTGGGGGCACCGAAGTTAACTTCGCCAGAACTTGATGAGAGCCGGGTGAACGTAAGTAAATTTGAACCAGGAGACCTACCATGCAGTTTTTCAAGAACCTTCTCGCTGACGAATCCGGCGCAACCGCAATCGAATACGGCCTGATCGCCGCTCTCATCGCAGTTGCCTGCATCGCGACCCTGACCGCCGTTGGTTCGGAACTGAACGAAACGTTCGGCACGGTCCAGACGTCGCTCGAAACTGCGAACGACGCAGCCTAATAGACGGTTCTACCGTTCTTGAGCGAGCGGGCGGCAGGAAACTGCCGCCCGCTTTGCGTTTGGGGCCTGCATCGCTTGCAAGTCCCATTGAAAAAGGGCGCGACGGCAACAGCCATCGCGCCCTTTTTGCATTCTGCGATGATCAGTAGGTAACGATCTTCACTTTCTGACCAACTTGAAGCGAACTGTTGCTGTCCAGCGAGTTCAGTACAAGAAAGCGCTCCATCTTGTAATCGTCGTAGGCCATGCGGCTTGCCAGCGACGACAGGGTGTCGCCCGACCTGACAGTCACGACGTCGATCTTCCGCGCCTTTACCGCCGCAGCCTGGGTCGCATTGATGCGCTGCATGCTCGAATACATTGAATTGAACACGCCTGCATTACCGGCCTGCGTGATCGTAACGAAGTGGAAGGCCTGCGAGTTCGAAAATTCGTAGGCGAAAACCGTCACATCTACCGCGCCATTGCCCGAATTGACGCGGGCAGTACCGTAAGCCGCAGGGATGCCGTTTACAGTGGTACGTTCGATCGAAGACGGCGTGACCTGCTGCTGCCCATCGGTGAGCGCGTTGAACGCGTTCTGGAAATAGGTGTTCATATCCCCGTTGTACGAGCCAGCCGTCAGCTGCCCCTTACCCGACTGGCCGCTGATCGAGACCGCCCGCGTGCCGTTGACCATGAAATAGCCACTCGGGACGCTGAACTTGAAACGATAGACCGGGTGGATGAAGGTATCGCCGTCGACGACGCCCTGCTTGGGATCGTCACCGTACATCATGCCGTCGATCCGCGTCAGGAAGGTGTCCTTGTTCGTGACGCTACCCGGCAGGCCCTGCGCTTCGCTCAGAGCACGACTGACGCGGCTGGCCGGGTCGGGGTGGGTCGAGGCCCATTCAGGGACCTGATTCGACGAACCCATGCGCTGTGCATCCAATGCGTTCTGCGCGGCGAGGCTCTGCAGCACGGTTCCCATCGCACGGGGATCATAACCCGCATTCGAAAGGTAAGCGATGCCAAGGTCGTCGGCCTGGATTTCCTGACTGCGCGAATATTTCAGCGTCAGAAGCTGCGAACCCTGCATGGCCAGCTGTTGGCCAAGCTGACCAATCTGGCTGTTACCGAACAGAACACCCGAAAGTATGGCGCCCACAGCGCCGAGGATGGAATTCTGCTGCGCGGCCTGCTGGCGCTGCTGCGAGTGGCGGGCAGCCACGTGGCCAACTTCATGACCAAGAACGCCGGCCAGTTCCGCCTCGTTATCCATCAAGGCGACGAGTTCGCGGGTGGTGTAAATATAACCGCCGGGAATCGCGAAAGCGTTGTTCACCGGCGAATTGAGCAGCGTGACCGTATAGGCCGTGCGCGCATCGCCAAGGCCGGACTGCATCGCGATATTCTTGCCGACCTGCTCCACGTAGGCGGCCTGCGGGCCAGTGTAGGCGCCGCCGAATTCAGCAAGCAATTGGGGATGCGCTTCGGCGCCAAGCTGGCGCTCTTCCGCACTCATTTGCGGAGCCTGGCCGGGGACGACGGGAGTGGTCGACGTCGCAGCGCAACCGCCAAGAGCAAGCGCGAGCGCCCCTGCGGATGCGAGGGCGGCAAAACGACTGCGCCTGTTGTGATGATTCGTGTCGGACGGGATCGGCATCTTTGGCTCCTCGATCATAATAGATAAGGGGAGCCACCACCCCTACGACGGATGGCGAACGTCCCCTCGTTCGAGGATAAAAACCGGAGATGCCGGGGGTTTGTTCCCGAGCAGGTCGCGAGAAGGCTAGGCGAGAGACCCGATTTTCAGGAAGCGCTTGGCCCGGGCATCGCGCAATTTGTCTGCGCTCTTGCCGGAAAGAGCGCCGAGTTCCTTGGCAATCGCCTTGCCAAGCGATTTGGCCGCCGCAACCGGATCGCGATGGGCACCGCCCAACGGTTCAGGAACGATCGAATCGATCACGCCAAGCTGCTTCAGGTCCTGTGCGGTAACGCGCATCGCCTCTGCCGCGTCGGGGGCACGATCGGCCGTGCGCCACAGAATCGAGGCACAGCCTTCGGGGCTAATTACCGAATAAACGGCATTTTCCATCATCAACACGCGTTCCGCGCTGGCCAGAGCGACTGCGCCGCCCGAACCGCCCTCACCCACGATGGCCGCAACCATTGGCACCGGCAGGTTGAGGCAAGCCTCGGTCGCACGGGCGATGGCTTCGGCCTGTCCGCGTTCTTCGGCCTCGACGCCGGGGAATGCACCCGAAGTGTCGACCAACGTCACGACCGGAAGCCCGAACTTGCCAGCCATTTCCATAAGGCGGATCGCCTTGCGATAGCCCTCGGGTTTTCCCATGCCGAAATTGTGCTTGAGCCGGGACTGCGTGTCGTTGCCCTTTTCATGGCCGATCACCATGACTTTCACGCCTCCATCAGGCGTGTCGAGGGTCGCGAAGCCACCAAGGATCGCCTGATCGTCGGCAAAGGCGCGATCGCCGCCAAGCGGCACAAAATCGGTAAAGGCGTGTTCGATGTAGTCGCCAAAGTGCGGGCGCGAAGGGTGACGCGCGACCTGCGTCTTCTGCCAGGGCGTCAGTGACTTGTAGATCGTGGCGAGCTGCCCCTGCGCCTTCTTTTCGAGGCGAGCGACTTCGGCGTCGATATCGACGGCAACATCGTCCTGATCGGCGGCGGTGCGCAGCTCTGCAATGCGGCGCTCCAGCTCGGCCAGCGGCTTTTCGAATTCGAGATAACTGGTCATCGCACTTGCGCTAGTCGTCCTTCGCGGGCGGGGCAAGTGGGATAGGCGCACCTCTGCCCAGAGGATGCCGCGCATTCACCAGTTCGACGAGCCGCGCCGAATCGACATGAGTGTAGATCTGCGTGGTGGCTATATCCGCGTGGCCAAGCAGCGTCTGAAGCACGCGCAAGTCCGCCCCGCCCTCCAGCAAGTGCGTCGCAAAGGCATGGCGCAAGACGTGCGGGCTCACCGATTCGGGCGCGAGCCCCGCCCTGCCCGCAAGTTCACGCAGCATCTGGAACAGCCTGATGCGGCTGATGTGCTTGCCGCGCGAAGGGAAGACATAGCGCCCACCCTTGGGTCGCACCTCAAGCCAGCGGGACATCGCGGCCCGGGCGCGGCTCGACACCGGGACCATGCGTTGCTGCCCGCCCTTACCGGTGATGGTCAGCAGCGGAGCATCGCGCGGCACACTGTCCATCGTGAGCGAGACCAGTTCGGTTGCGCGCAAACCCGAGCCATAGAGCATTTCGAGCAGGGCGAGCATGCGGATGGCGTTGGGCTGGCCCATCTCCGCCTCTTCCTCTGCCAGCCTCAGCATCGCCAGCACCTGCTCCTTGCTCAGAAGGCGCGGCAAGGGGCGGCGAATGCGCGGGCGCGGCAGGGCATCGGACGGGTCATCGTCGCGATAGCCCTCGTCAATCAGGAACCCGAAATACTGGCGGATAGCGGAACAACGCCGCGCAAGACTGGACGGCGCCAGGTCTGCCCATGCCTTGCCCAGACCCGACAGATCGGACGGCTGCGCATCTGCTAGCAGCGGCACTTCCTGCTCCGCCGCCTCCAGATCGCGGCGATAGGCAGCAAGCGTGTTCGCCGCCGCCCCGCGTTCGGCGGCCAGCATTTCAAGAAAATCCTCGATGCCCGGCGCTTTCATCCGAGCCGCTCCGTCAGGCGCGCGTGACCGCTTCGGCCGCGATCATCCTCGCCTCTGCGCCGAGGCCTACTTCGTCAAGAGCCTTTACGATGTGATAGAGGTGAACCGGCGTCATCTGCGACCAGCTGTCACCCTGCATTCCCAGCGCCATGAGGTAAGTCACAAGCACCTGGTTGTTGCGCGAAGCAGCAAGGTCGATCGCGCGGGTCCAGCGGGTTTCGCGGCCAAGGTCGAAGCCAAGCACGCCCGAAAGCTCGTTCGACTTGGCTGGCGTCATGCGCCCAAGACCTGCGAGAGAAGCCACCAGGAACTGCGACCGGCGCTGCGACGTGCTGTCATCCTCGTCCATGAAGGCGCGGACCGCGCTTTCACTGACGATTTCGCTAAGCGCCGGGCTGCCGACCATCAAGACACCCCAGCCAAGGCTGCCGGTCTGGACGGTGCTGCCCCAGCGAACGGCATTGGCATCGAGCCCCGCGGCCATCATCGCGCCAATCAGCAAGCCTGCGTCCGCCTCGAAAGACGGGTCAGTCGGTAGGCGCGCTGCGGCATAGGCCGTCATGACAAGCCGCGTGTAGAACCGCTTCGAAAGGTCCTTCTCACCCCAGATATCGCGCATGGCGGCAAGACGCTCTTCAGGCTCACCGACATAGGCTTCGCGCAACAGAGACGCGCGTGCGGCTTCTTCGCCGCCAATTTCGGGATCGGAGTAAATCTGCGAATAGAGATCGATCAGCGCCGCGCTGGACAGCACACCTTCGCCCGCCGCCATCTCGGCACCGCGTGCACGCTGCACCAGCGGGACCGAGGGCGAGATCGCGGCAAGACGCTGATACGTGGCGCCGCCCGCATCGATCAGGCTTGCCGGAACTTCGGCGCCAGTCGCGGTCGCCAGCGCATAGCGCCAGACGGTCAGTTCATCGACATCGTCCCATTCCAGCGTCACTGCCCGGCGCGTGCGGCCGACAGAGCCGGCGTATTTCTGAGCCAGCAGCGAATCGATCTGCGTGCCCTCGCTGCGACGGCGCTGCTGCTCGATCCGATCCATGCCGCTGCTCTCGCCCGAAAACGAACTGCAGATGCCGCGCAGCAGTTCCCAGTCCCGATCTTCGCGGGCGCGGGCATGAAGGCGAACCATCGGACAGGCACCCGTGAAATCACCCGTCGAGACATAGGAATCGTAAGCGCTGGCAATCAGGGCCGGCGAATAGTCCGCCGTATCGACTTCCTGCACGACGGCGCGCGCAATCGGTGTCTCGCCCATGCGGTTGAGCAGGCCCGCGCGCAGGGCTGCAAATTCCACGCCCTCCATGCCATCGGGGGCGGCAAGCCTGCTGGCGAGTGCGCGGCGGGCAAGGATGTGACCCCAGCGCGAGACCAGCGGGCCCTTGGTACCTTCAAGGATGCGGCGAACGAACAGCGCCTTGTAATTGCCGAGCGAACCTTCACGCATCCCGCCTTCGGACGGGCCAAGAATACCGACAACGTCGGTCGACCGACGAGCCGCATCGGGGATATCGAACGTAGGCTTCAGACCGAGAATTTCGTCGATCTCGTCCGTGTCCATCTCCTCCAGCTCATCGAGGCTGGGAAGCCGTTCGAGCAAGCGGCGTGCAGCATCGGCACGCGAGGATGAGGCAGAAGCGGGAGCCGGTACGGAACTGTCCGGCACTTGCTGCACGACCGGCTGCGAAACGCTAGGCGCGGCTTGTCCGCTGTTCTGCGTGGAAGTCGGGGTCGGACGCGGCGCAGGAGCGGGCGTCGGCGCAGGGGCGGGATCGTCGAAGCCCGGCGGCAGGAGCGATTCAGGGCCGTCCTGCGCGGAAAGCGCAACTACGGGAGCAGCGGCCAGCAGCGCGGCAACGAACATCGTGCGCCGGGAAAAAGGAACGGCGTATTTAGCGGGGCGCTTCACTGGCCGTTCTCCGACCCGCCCGGTCCTTGCTGCACCGGCAATTCCTCCTCGATCCAGCGGGGCTCCTCGCGCCCGCCGTCGATATAGGCGTAGACGAGCAGGATCAGGATTGCGAGAGCAAGGATAAGGAATACGCCCTTGGTTCCGCGCATGAATTTCCTTCTCGACCTGCTTAGCTGCGTAAATTTCCCGCCAATTCCGCATCACTGACACGGGCATGGCGCTTGCGCGACCGCCTAGCGCAACTATAGGCGGGGCTGCAATGGACCAGAGTGACCCCATGCCCGGCAATTCGACCGGGAATGACAACGCATCGGCGCATGACGGCGCAGCGCTGCCCGATGCGCGCGCGTTGGCAGAGCTTTCGCGCAAGCTGGATCGCCCGGTCGTTCTCGTGGGCCTCATGGGAGTCGGTAAGTCGACCATTGGCCGCAAGCTGGCACAGGCGTTGGGCACTCGGTTCGTCGATGCCGACGACGCCATCGTCGAAGCGGCGCAGATGTCGATCCCCGAGATTTTCGAGAAATTCGGCGAGGCATACTTCCGCGACGGAGAGCGCCGCGTGATCGCCCGCATCATCGAGGATACGCATGGCCGGCCCGCCGTGATCGCCACCGGCGGCGGCGCTTTCGTCGATGCCGAGACGCGCGCGATGATCCTAGACAAGGCAATCGCAGTCTGGCTCGACGGTGATCTCGACGTGCTGGTCGAACGGGTCAGCCGCAAGAACACGCGCCCCCTGCTGATCGGCAAGGACCCCCGCGAGGTGCTTTCGCAACTGATGGAAGTGCGCCGCCCTGCCTATTCGCAGGCGCATATCCGCGCGGTAAGCGATGCAGGGCCGCAAACGGCAAGCGTGGCGCGCATCCTTGCCGCGCTGGAGGAATACGAGGGATGAGCGACATGCGCACGATCGACGTCGAACTCGCCGGACGGCCCTATGAAGTGCGCGTCGGGCCGGGCCTGCTGGAGCGACTTGGCGCGCAATGCGGGTCGATGCTGCGCAAGGCGACCGTTCCCGTCATCACCGACGCCCATGTCGCCTCGCTCTATCGAGGCAAGGTCGATGCAGCGCTTGCCGCCGTCGGCAAGGAAGCGCGCTGGCTGGTCCTGCCCGCGGGCGAGCAGACCAAGAGCTGGGCGCACCTGGCCCATGTCATCGATTTCCTTCTGGCCGAGGGTGTCGACCGGAACGACCGTATCGTTGCGCTAGGCGGCGGGGTCATTGGTGACCTTACCGGTTTTGCCGCCGCGATCCTGAAGCGCGGCTGCGGCTTCGTGCAGGTGCCGACAACGCTTCTGGCGCAAGTCGACTCCAGCGTCGGCGGCAAGACCGCGATCAACGTGCCGATGGGCAAGAACCTCGTTGGCGCGTTCCATCAGCCTGCGCTGGTGCTGGCCGATACCGATGTCCTGTCCACCCTGCCGCCGCGCGAACTGCGTGCAGGCTATGCCGAAGTCGTCAAATACGGGCTGATCGACGATGCCGACTTCTTCACATGGTGCGAGGCGAACGGCCCAGCCCTGCTGGGCGGCGACGCCGATGCCCGGATCGAGGCGGTAAGCCGTTCGGTCGCAGCAAAGGCGCGCGTCGTCGCCGCGGACGAGCGCGAGACGACCGGCACCCGCGCCCTGCTCAACCTAGGCCATACGTTCGGCCACGCGCTTGAGGCAGAGACCGGCTATTCCAGCGATCTCCTGCACGGTGAGGCGGTGGCCATCGGCATGGTCCTCGCCGCCCGCTATTCGGTGCGGCGCGGATTGATGGCGCAGCACGAGGCAGACCGGATCGCGGCGCACTTCAAGGCTTGCGACATGAAAGCCGAAGTTTCGGAACTCGGCCTTGAATGCGGCGGACAGAAGCTGGCCGACCACATGCTGCACGACAAGAAGATGGACGCTGGCACCCTGCCCTTCCTGCTGATGCGCGGGATCGGGCAGACGTTCCTCGCCAAGGATGTCGAGATCGGCGACGTCTCCGAATTTCTGGACGGCGAACTCAGGTCTCACCACCTGGCTGATTGACGGGGCCGAGCACGGTCAGACTATCGCATGGCCCGTCGGCAAGGACCGAAAGGCTGCCATCCGATTCCAGCACGACGGCTGCGATATCCTCATAGCGTCCGTGACCTTCCTTGCGGATTTCTGCGATCACTTCGTCACGGGTGAAACGCTCGTTCACGAGGGCCTCGTCGAGGAATTTTCCATCTCGCAGAAGCAGCTTCGGCTCGCTACGCACGAACTTGGCGAACCGCTGCCAGTGGGCCGAGGTTTTCGAAACGATGAACTGCAACAGCAGCAACGCGGCGAAGGCAAAAATCCCCTCAAGGATCTTCGCGCTTTTTGAAAGAACGGTGCTCGCAAGTATCGAGCCCAAAGCAACGGTGACGATGAAGTCAAACGCATTGAGCTTCGACAGCGAGCGTTTGCCGTTAATACGCAGGATGAGAATGACGGCAGTATAGGCCATGGCCGTTGCCGCGAGGATGCGCAGAAATGCGTCTAGCGAACCAAAGAACATGTCCCACCTACGCTCGGCAGGCTTGTTGGGTCCGGATCAGCTTGCCGGCACGAGGTCGATCGCTTCAAAATCGGCGAGCATGGCGTCGTGAAGCAGCGAGCGATGGCACTTGGCCGCATCGCCGCAGAAACAGAGAAGCGCGACGCGCTTGCGGGACGCCAGATCGCGCAGTTCCGCCGCGGCGGCAAGCGCTTCGGGCAGTTCGAGCTGGCCGGAATAGACGCTCTCCAACTCCTCGCGGTCACCCTTGCGCGCAGCCTCGCGCCCTTCCTTTGGCGTGCCCAGCGCCTTGAAGTGGCGGTACTCCATGCCCGCTTCTTGCGCGGCACCAGCAAGAGCAGTCTTCGAAAAGCCCGGCCTGCGTGAAAGCGGCAGGGCGCGGACATCGGCCAGAACCTCGACCCCGGCTCCGACCAGAGCATCGATCACTGCCGGAACCGTCGCCTGTTCATAGCCGATGGTCCAGACGCGCTTCATCAGAACAGGCGCGATCCGTTTGGCACGGCCTTGTCGGGCGCGAACAGCGTGACCTCACCCGCCTCATCAGCGAAGCCCAGCGTCAGGACCTCGGACATGATCGGGCCGATCTGCCGCGGCGGGAAATTCACGACCGCCGCGACCTGCCTTCCGACGAGTTCGTCACAGGCATAGTTGGCGACGATTTGCGCGCTCGACTTCCTGGTGCCGATGGTCGGCCCGAAATCGATCTGCAGGATGTAGGCAGGCTTGCGAGCTTTCTCGAAAGGCTCTGCGGCAACCACCGTGCCGACCCGGATGTCGATCTTCAGAAACGTGTCGAAGTCGGTCGGGTCGGCAGCGGGGGCCGTATGGTCGTGGAGTAAGTGCATTTACTCCAGTTCGAGGATAATCGCGTCGACCGCAAGGCTGTCGCCGGCCTTGGCGTTGACTTTGGCGACCACGCCTGCCTTTTCGGCGCGCAGGATGTTTTCCATCTTCATCGCCTCGATCACGGCGAGCGGCTGGCCCGGCTGGACCTCGTCGCCTTCTGCCACGTTCAGCGACACGAGCAGGCCCGGCATCGGACAGACGAGGAACTTGCTCATGTCCGGCGGGATCTTTTCGATCATGTGCTTGTCGTACTTCGCCATGCGGGTCGGCAGGACACGAAGAACGTGCTTTGCGCCGCGCGTGGTGAATTCGAAGCCTGCAGGCACGGGCTTGATCTGGACGATCAGCTGTTCACCACCTTCGCCTTCCTCGTCGCTGTCAAAGACCGCGGCAACAGTGCGCTGGCCGGGCGTGTATTCCATCGCCAGATCAACCGTTTCGCCATCGACCGAAATCTCGTCACCCGACAATTCGGCGTTGTGGAACTCACCGTCGATCTTGACGCTCCATTTCGCAGGCGGGCGCAGGCGGTTGCCAAGCTGGCCGTCGATGCGGCGTGCACGGTCGGCGTAGGCCGCCGCGACGAATGCCCCGATTGCGGCAAGACGCGTGCGCAGCTTGCGACCGGCAGGCGCACCTTCGAAGCCTTCGGGGTACTCCTCGGCGATGAAGCCGGTGGTCAGTTCGCCGGAACGGAAGCGCGGGTGCTGCATGATCGCCGAGAGGAAATCGATGTTGTGGCCCAGCCCTTCGATCTCGAACGCGTCGAGCGCCTTGATCTGCAGGTCCGCGGCCTCATCGCGCGTCGGTGCCCAGGTCACGAGCTTGGCGATCATCGGGTCGTAGAACATCGAGACTTCGCCGCCTTCCATGACGCCGTCGTCGACGCGGATGCCGCCGTTGCCTTCTTCAACGCCGCGGATGCCGCCCTTCCAGCCCGGGACCGGCGGATCGTAACGGACGAGGCGGCCCGTCGAGGGCAGGAAGCCGCGATAGGGGTCTTCGGCGTAGACGCGGTTTTCGATGGCCCAACCGTCGATCTTCACGTCTTCCTGTTTGATTTTCAGTTCGCCGCCAGCGGCAACCTTGATCATCTGTTCGACGAGGTCGACGCCGGTGATCGCTTCGGTGACCGGATGCTCGACCTGCAGGCGGGTGTTCATTTCGAGGAAGTAGAACGACTGCCCGGTCTTGTCCGCGCCCGACACGATCAGTTCGACCGTGCCCGCGCTGTAGTAACCGACCGCCTTGGCAAGAGCGACGCACTGCTCGCCCATTGCCTTGCGCATTTCGGGGGTCACGAAGGGCGACGGCGCCTCTTCCACAACCTTCTGGTGGCGACGCTGGATGGAGCATTCACGCTCGTTCAGGTAGATCGTGTTGCCGTGCTTGTCGCCAAGGATCTGGATCTCGATGTGGCGCGGGTTCTCGATGAACTTCTCAATGAAGACGCGGTCGTCGCCAAAGGAATTGAGCCCTTCGCGCTTCGTCGCTTCAAAGCCTTCGCGCACGTCCTTTTCGGAATAGGCAAGGCGCATGCCCTTGCCGCCGCCGCCGGCGCTGGCCTTCATCATGACCGGATAGCCGATGTCGTTCGAAATCTCGACCGCGTGATCGGTGTCGCGGATTTCGCCGACGAAGCCGGGAACGACGTTCACACCCGCTTCCTTGGCGAGCTTCTTCGATTCGATCTTGTCGCCCATCGCGGCGATTGCCTTCACCGGGGGGCCGATGAACTCGATACCCGCTTCGGCCAGCGCCTCTGCGAAGGACGTGCGTTCGGACAGGAAGCCGTAACCGGGGTGAACCGCTTCGGCGCCGGTCTGCTTGCAGGCGTCGATGATCTTTTCCGCGATCAGGTAGGATTCGGCAGCAGGCGCCGGGCCGATGTGGACAGCTTCGTCAGCCATCTGCACGAAGGGCGCGCGGGCGTCGGCGTCCGAATAGACGGCGACCGTCTGGATGCCCATGCGACGCGCGCTCTTGATGACGCGGCATGCGATTTCGCCGCGGTTGGCGATCAGGATCTTCTTGAACATCAGGCTGCTTCTTCCCTGGGACCGGGTTTGGATTGATCGAGGCGGCGGTCGGCATAGCCGGCCAGCGCCGCTGCGTAGTGTGGAGCGGCGCGGCGGTCGCCCTCGCCCTCCATGAAACCTTCGATGGACTGCGCGATGCGCGCGACGCCTGCGTCGGACAGCGTGCCGAGCGGCGCGACGTGGACGCCGATGGTAAAGACGATGGCGCCCGACTTGGGCAGCTTGCGCAGCGTCTCGCGCTCACACCGTACGAACAGACGCTCGCCAGCATTATCGGCAGTGACGCCCGCGAACCGCTCTTCCGGTGTGTCGGAGGGCAGATAGCGCCAGTTGCCGTTCGCCATGACGAAGGCGTTGGTACGCCCGAAGATGTGCGGTGCGCGCAGGCCATCCATGAACTTGTCGACCGCAGTCGCGAGCTGATCGGCATAGCCGTCGATCGGCTCGTGCACGGCCAGCATTGGCTTTCCGATCTTCTCGTCGAGATGCCAGTCGGTCGGAAAGGCAACCGCCGCGCCGGTCAGCACCCAGCGACCCGCATCATCGCGCGTCAGGAGGCAGAAATCCTCCCAATGCGTGCGGCCAATCTGCTCGAGCCCGCCTTCGATGCCGAGCATGGCGGCCAGTTCGGCCTCCGCCTCGCGCGCCTCGTCCATGACGATCACGGCATCGGGGTTGGCATCGAAAGCCTCGCCGCGCGGTGCCAGATCGGGCGCATCGGCCAACCACTCGCTTTCCGGCAGACGCACGAGCCCCATGCGCAGCGGGCCGGACACCCGTGCGCTGGGAAGCAGCGTCTCTACCGAAAAACCGAGTGACATGGGGTGAGCCTTACTCCGCCGCTTCGTCCAGATCGGACGGCGGCATGTTGTGGCCCAGCAGGCGCAGCACATCGGCAGCGGCCTCGACCACGTTGGAGCCCGGACCATAAATGCCCTGGACGCCCGCATCGCGCAGGAACTGGTAGTCGCTGGGCGGAATGACGCCGCCTGCGGTCACCTTGATGTCCGCACGTCCCGCTTCCTTCAGCAACTGGATCAGCTCGGGGATGAGCGTCTTGTGCCCAGCGGCCAGCGACGAAGCACCGATGAGGTCCACGCCGTTATCCAACGCCATGTCGCGCGTTTCGGCAGGGGTCTGGAAGAGCGGGCCGGAGACCACCTCGAAACCCATGTCTGCAAAGGCCGAAGCGATGACGTTCGCACCGCGATCGTGGCCGTCCTGGCCCATCTTGGCGATCATCACCTTGGGCTTGCGACCAAGACGGCGGCTGACGGCATCGACGCCATCAACCACGGCCTGATAGCGATCGTCACCCGCATAGGCAGCGCCGTACACACCCTTCACCGGGCGCGGCATCGTGTCGTAGCGACCGAACGCGCTCTCCATCGCGTCCGAAATTTCGCCAAGGCTGGCGCGTTCGCGAGCTGCATCGACGGCAAGAGCAAGGAGATTGCCATTGCCCTTTGCGCCTTCGCGAAGCGCGGCAAGTGCAGCCTGGCATTTCGCCTCGTCGCGGTTGGCGCGCATCTTTTCGAGCCGGGCAATCTGGGCCTGGCGGACAGCGGTGTTATCAATGTCCAGCGTCTCGATCGGGTCTTCGTCCTTGAGGCGGAACTTATTGACGCCGACGATGACGTCATCGCCCTTGTCGACGCGGGCCTGACGACCAGCGGCAGCTTCCTCGATCATCGCCTTGGGCCAACCGGCGGCGACCGCCTTGGCCATGCCGCCTTCGTTCTCGACACGCTCGATGATCGACCATGCCTCATCGACCAGCGACTTGGTCAGCGCCTCGACGTAGTAGGAGCCGCCGAGCGGGTCGACCACGTTGGTCATGCCCGTTTCTTCCTGGATCACGATCTGCGTATTGCGCGCGATGCGAGCCGAGAAGTCGGTGGGAAGCGCGATGGCTTCGTCGAGAGCATTGGTGTGCAGCGACTGCGTCCCGCCCAGCATCGCGGCCATTGCTTCGATCGTGGTGCGCATGACGTTGTTGTAGGGGTCCTGCTCGGTCAGCGAGACACCGCTCGTCTGGCAGTGCGTGCGCAGCATCTTCGAACGTTCGGATTGCGCGCCAAGCTGCGTCATCGCGCGATGCCACAGCGTACGGGCCGCGCGCAGCTTCGCGATTTCCATGAAGAAGTTCATGCCGATGGCGAAGAAGAACGACAGGCGGCCAGCGAACTTGTCGATGTCGAGGCCGCTGGCCACGCCGTACTTCACGTATTCCATGCCGTCGGCGATGGTGAAGGCCAGTTCCTGCACCTGCGTCGCGCCGGCTTCCTGCATGTGGTAGCCGGAAATCGAAATGCTGTTGAATTTCGGCATGTTGTCCGCGGTATATGCGAAGATGTCCGAAATGATCCGCATGCTGGGTTCGGGCGGATAGATGTAGGTGTTGCGGACCATGAACTCCTTCAGGATGTCGTTCTGAATGGTCCCGGTCAGCTGGTCGGGCGAAACGCCCTGTTCCTCTGCCGCGATGATGTAGAAGGCAAGGCACGGGATGACCGCGCCGTTCATCGTCATCGACACGCTCATCTGGTCAAGTGGGATCTGGTCGAAGAGGATCTTCATGTCCTCGACGCTGTCGATCGCAACACCCGCCTTGCCGACGTCGCCAACAACGCGCGGGTGGTCGGAGTCGTACCCGCGGTGCGTCGCAAGGTCGAAGGCGACCGAGAGGCCCTTCTGGCCCGCGGCAAGATTGCGGCGATAGAAGGCGTTCGATTCCTCAGCCGTCGAGAAGCCCGCGTACTGACGGATCGTCCAGGGACGGCCCGCATACATCGATGCCTTCACGCCGCGCGTGAACGGCGCGAACCCGGGAAGGCCCGGATCCCAGCCTTCGACGTCTGCTTCGGTGTAGAGCGGCTTTACGTCGATGCCCTCCGGCGTGTGCCAGGTAAGGTCACGGCCCTTCACTTCCTTGTCGGCAAGGGCTTCCCAGTCTTTGACGGTCTTGTCGGTCATGTCCGGTCCTTGGTGGGCCTCAGCGGCCCTTGAATTCTGGTGAACGTTTTTCAAGGAAGGCGGTCACCGCCTCCTTGCAATCGTCGGTGTTGCCTGCGCGGCCCTGCGCCATCATTTCAAGGTCCAGAGCCTCGGTATAGCTGGCGTTTTGCGCGGCTCGCACGGTCTTGCGAATTTCGGCGTAAGAACGGGTCGGCCCATCGGCGAGAAGCTTTGCCAGTTCCAGCGCGCTCGCCATCAGGTCTTCATCGGGCACGACCTTGTAGATCATCCCCCAGTCCAGCGCCTGTTGCGCCGGAATGCGTTCCGCCAGCATCAGGGCCTGCATCGCACGTGCCTGCCCGACAAGGCGCGGCATCAGCCAGCTTGCCCCGGCATCGAGCGCAAGCCCGACTTTCGGAAACGCGAAGAAGAAGAAGGCATTTTCGCCCGCGATCGTGAAATCGGCGCTGAGCGCGAGCGGCGCGCCTGCACCAGCGGCCGCTCCGTTGACCGCGCTGATCACCGGCATGTCGAGTTCGGCAATGCGGCGCAGCATCGGGTTTACAGAATCGCGCAGCCCTTCCTCGACCAGTTCGCCGAAGCTTTTGTCGCTGCTGCCAAGACTCAGGTCGCCGCCCGAACAGAAGCCCTTGCCCGCGCCTGCGATAATCAGCGCCCGGGCATCACCGATACCGTCCAGCGCCGCGTTCATGTCGTCAGCCATGTCCCAGGACAGCGCGTTGCGCGTCGCCGGATCGTCCAGCGTCAGGATCGCGACGTTGCCGTCGTGTTCAAGCCGTGCCTTACCCGTAGCCATCAGTGCGCCGCCCCTTCCTTGGGCGTCTCCATGATCTCGGTCAGCATGCCCATCATATCCTTGGGATGGACGAAGAAGATCGGCGTGCCGTGGGCCCCGATACGCGTCGGGCCAAGGATACGCTTGCCCACGCCTTCGAAGTACTCACGCGCCGCAGCGATGTCGGGGACTTCGAAACAAACGTGATGCTGCCCACCCAGCGGGTTCTTCGCGATGAAGCCCGCGACAGGCGAATTCTCGTCCAGCGGCGATAGAAGCTCGACCTGCGTGCCTTCGGTGCCGTCATGGCCCGGCGTGTTCACGAAGCAGACCTTGACGCCCTGTTCCGGCAGATCGAACGGTTCGGTGATCACTTCTGCCCCCATGACGTCGCGATAGTGGGCAATGGCGGTATCCATGTCGGGCACGGCGTACCCGAGGTGGTTCATTCGTCCCAGTTTCATTCAGCCTCTCCGAATACCGGCTCGATCGTCATCTCGCTTTTTAGCGAGTTCGCGATGATGCAGGACTTGTGCGCCCTGTGATGAAGTTGGTCCAGTTCCTCGGCGGTCGGGACCTTGTCGCCCACGAATGTAGCACATGGGCGCATGACGATGGTGGAAACCCACGGATCGCCATCCTCGTTCTTCTCGACGTGACCGACGGGGTTATCCTCATAGGCGTCGATCGAAAAACCCGCCTTTGCCGCATAGGCAAGGAAGTAGAGCATGTGGCAGCTCGCGGCAGAGGCTAGCAGGGCTTCCTCCGGATCGACCGCACTTTCATCGATCAATGCGGGCGGAAGATAACCGGGCGCGGCGCACCCGGGCACGACCGCACCGCCATCGAAATGCCACTCATGACGGCGGTTGTAGCGGTTGGTCGTAAAAACCTCGCCCTCGCCGATTTCCCAGCGGACGGTTGCCTTGTATTCACCCATGGCGGTGTCCTCAGAGCGGGATGTTGTCGTGCTTCTTCCACGGGTTCGCCAGCTCCTTGTTGCGGAGCTTGCGCAGGCCCAGCGCGATGCGCTTGCGAGTGGAGTGCGGCATGATGACCTCGTCGATGAAGCCCTTGCTTGCCGCGACGAACGGATTGGCAAAGCGGTCTTCGTATTCCTTGGTCTTTTCCGCGATCTTTTCCGGATTGTCGCGATCCTGGCGGAAGATGATCTCCACCGCACCCTTCGCACCCATCACGGCGATCTCGGCGGTCGGCCATGCGTAGTTGAGATCGCCGCGAAGATGCTTCGACGCCATGACGTCATAGGCACCGCCATATGCCTTGCGGGTGATGACGGTGATCTTCGGAACGGTCGCCTCGGCATAAGCGAAGAGCAGCTTCGCGCCGTGCTTGATGATGCCGTTATGCTCTTGCGCGGTGCCCGGCAGGAAGCCCGGCACGTCGACCAGCGTGACAATCGGAATGTTGAAGGCATCGCAGAAACGCACGAAGCGCGCGGCCTTCTTGGAACTATCGATGTCGAGCACGCCGGCCAGCACCATCGGCTGGTTCGCGACGACGCCGACAGTGCGCCCTTCGACACGGCCGAAACCGCAGATGATGTTCGCGGCGTGCTTGGGCTGAATCTCGAAGAACTCACCCTCGTCCACCGTCTTACGAATGACTTCGTGCATGTCGTAAGGCTGGTTGGCCGAAGCCGGGATAATCGTGTCGAGGCTTTCTTCAAGGCGGTCCCACGGATCGTTCGTCGGACGCTCAGGCACGTCTTCGCGGTTCGAGGCGGGCAGGAAGTCCATGAAATCGCGTGCCTGAAGCAAGGCGACGATGTCGTTTTCGCAGGCAAGATCGGCAACGCCGGACTTCACGGTGTGCGTCGATGCACCGCCGAGTTCTTCCTGCGTTACGACCTCATTCGTCACGGTCTTCACGACCTCGGGGCCCGTCACGAACATGTATGAGCTGTCTTCGACCATGAAGATGAAGTCGGTCATCGAGGGGGAATAGACCGCGCCGCCAGCGCAAGGCCCCATGATGAGCGAAAGCTGCGGGATCACGCCCGAGGCCATCACGTTGCGCTGGAACACTTCGGCATAACCGCCGAGCGAGGCCACGCCTTCCTGAATGCGGGCACCGCCCGAATCGTTGAGACCGATGACCGGTGCGCCGACTTTCATCGCGGCGTCCATCACCTTGCAGATCTTTTCCGCGTGACGTTCCGACAGCGAACCGCCGAACACGGTGAAGTCCTGACTGAAGACATAGACGAGCCGGCCGTTGATCGTGCCGGAACCCGTAACGACGCCGTCACCCGGAATATGCTGTTCCGCCATGCCGAAATCGACACAGTTGTGTTCGACGTACATGTCGATTTCTTCGAAGCTGTCTTCGTCCAGCAGCACTTCGAGGCGTTCGCGCGCGGTCAGGCGACCCTTGGCGTGCTGGGCATCGATGCGCTTTTGACCGCCGCCCAGCTTGGCTGCGGCGCGGCGACGTTCGACTTCGGCGATATTGGCGGACATCCGGTCGGCTCCCTTCGGGCCGCGAGTGCGGCCTAACGTGACGAACTGCGCCTATCCTGTCCTTGGGCGGGCAAGTCCAATGCAAATTTGCAAAATCAGGTGAAGAGGTTTTGCAAAACTTCGCAAGACCGTTAAGGCGTTCTGGTCATGAGCAAACCACATCGCATCTTCGCTGGCCAGTCCGTACGTGCCCTGCGCGAACGTCACGGCATGAAGCAGGCGGAGATGGCGAAAGCGCTGTCGATCTCGGTTTCCTATCTTTCGCAGATCGAAAACGACGATCGCCCGCTGACTGCACCGATCCTTGCAACGCTCACCCGCCGCTTTGGCATGGAGCGCGACGAGATTGGCGGGGAAAGCTCCGACGCGCGCGCCGAAGCGCTGCTGCAGGCGGCATCCGACCCGATCTTCACCGAACCGCTGGACGAAGCGCTGGCCACCCGCGCAGTGCGCCAGTTGCCGCATCTGGCCGAACGGTTCGTCTCGCTTCACCGCGCCTATCGCGATGCAGGGGAGCGGTTGCAGATCCTTGATGAAGCGCTTGGCGCGGGCACCGACAGCGCGGCGCGCCTGCCGTGGGAGGAGGTGCGCGACTGGTTCCACGACGCCGGAAATTACATCGACACCCTGGACCGCGCCGCCCAGCAGCTTGCAGCACGGCTGTCTGGCGATGCTCCCTCACCCGGCACTTACGCCTTGGAGCGGTTCGGTCAAAACGCGCTGGGTCTCGGCGTGGTCGAGGGCGACGGCAGCGCGCTTCGCAAGCTGGAGGAAGGCCGCATCGTCCTCGACAGCGCACAGCCGCCAGAAACGCGCCGCTTTCAGCTGGCGCACCAGATCGTCGCAATTGCGCTGGAGAGCGAGATCGGAAGCGTCGTCGATGCATCGGGGCTAGCCACGCAAGCGGCTCGGCAGCTTCTCGCTGTGGGCCTTGCGAACTACACGGCAGGCGCACTGCTCATGCCTTATACCGCCTTTCGCGAAGCAGCGCTGGAAGAACGGCACGACATCGACCGCTTGACCCGCCGCTTCTCGGTCAGCTTCGAACAGGCCTGTCACCGCCTCTCAACGCTGCAACGCCCGGACGAGCGCGGCATTCCGTTCTTCTTCTGCCGCGTCGACATGGCGGGCAACATAACCAAGCGGCACTCTGCCACACGCCTGCAATTCGCCCGGTTCGGCGGGGCCTGCCCTTTGTGGATCGTGCACGAGGCCGTCGCCATTCCCGACCGCATCCTGACCCAGTTGGCCGAAATGCCGGACGGTGTTCGCTATGTCTCGATGGCAAAAGGCCTCGTGAAACCGTCAGGCAGTTTCGCGCGACCGCCGCGCCGTTACGCCGTGGCGCTGGGGTGCGAGGCGGAACATGCGGAAAGCTTTATCTATGCGGACGGGCTGGACCTTGCCGCACGTTCGGCCGCGACACCGATCGGCACCAGTTGCCGCATATGCCCGCGCGAAAACTGCGACCAGCGCGCATTCCCGCCCGGCGACCGCACGATCGTGGTCGACCGGAACGAGCGCGGGGTCGTCCCTTACTCTATCGGTTGAGGTGGCTCAGGCCGCGCCGAAGATACCGACGGCAGCTTCGGCCCAGATCAGCATCACGGTAAGTAGCAAGATTCCGATTCCGGCAATCCGAAACGTTTGCGCATTGATCCGGCGCATGATCCATTCGACGCCAAGGCCAAGCCCGCCCAAAAGCACGGCGGCGAACAGGAAGTCGCCGGGGCCCCAGTTCACTTCGGGGCTGAACTGCATGGCAATTGCCGGTAGCAATAGCAGCGCGCCAATGACGCTCCACATCAAGGTGCGGGGAAGTCCGTGCAGGGGATCGCTTCGCTGTCCGGCGAAAGAGTTCATGTGGGGGCACTCCTCTTGAACCGGATCATCGTACCACGCCGCGCGAGAGGCAACCCCTTTTTGGCAAAGGCTTAGGTAACGACCGCCTCAAGGATCGCAATCGTACCGGCGTCAGCATCTATTTCGACTTCCACGCCCAAGGGAATGCTGAGCTGGTCACGGATATGGCCGATATTGGCACCAAGGAATGCCGGAATGCCCAGCGGCTCGACCCACTGTCGCACGACGTCAGGCACCGTAAATCCGGCGTAGTCCGGCTCGTCAGTTGCGCAGCGCGTGCACTGGCCGAATACGACACCGGACAGCTTGCCCAGCATGCCCGAGAGCGAGAGCTGGCTCAGCATCCTGTCGATGCGGTACTCGGCCTCTCCGATATCCTCCAGAAACAGGATCGCCCCATCGAAGACAGGCAGCCATGGCGTTCCGACAAGCGCCGTCAACACGGTCAGGTTGCCGCCCAGCATTTTGCCGCGCGCCTTGCCGCCGGTGATCGTCTCAAACGGGATCGGCAAATCCGCCCTCGCCCCGCCAAGGATCGGGGCAGACCCGGCAAAGGCCAGCCACCAGAAACTTTCCCAGCTTTGCCTTAGCCAACTGCTCGCCATGTTTGGCGCGCTGATCGTCGGGTATCCGGCCTTCGCGGCGAACGCCATATGAAGTCCGGTCACGTCGCTGAAGCCGACCAGAAGCTTTGGATTACGCCGGATCAGGTCCCAATCCAGCAGCGAAAGGATGCGCGCCGAACCCCAGCCCCCACGAACCGCAAAGACAGCGCGAATTTCGTCGTCCGCGAACATCGCGTTGATATCGGAGGCACGCTGCTCGTCCGTCCCGGCAAGATAGCCGAACCGCTCACCAACGTGATCCCCAATGCGCGGGACGAGCCCCATGCCTTCCACGGTATGACGGACCCGCGCCAGTGCATCGGGACCGGATGTATAACCCGCCGGTTCGACAAGACCGACAACATCCCCTTCGCGAAGCCTTGGCGGCTTGCGGACCGGTTTGCGGGCAGCGACCGGCGCGGGAGAGAGCGCCAGTCCCGTGGCCGCGCCCAATCCTGCCAGTGCCGCCCGCCGTGTCGTCAACGCATTAACACCAGTTCCTCGGCCATGCTGGGATGCAGGGCCACGGTGTTGTCGAAATCCTGCTTGGTCAGACCGGCCTTCACCGCGATGGCAGCGGCCTGCAGGATTTCAGGGGCTTCGGGCCCGATCATGTGCAGGCCCAGCACCTTCTCGGTCGGGACTTCGACGATCAACTTGTAAAGCCCCCGCTCCTGCCGCCGCGCGAAGATGTTTTTCATCGCCCGGAAATCGGAGGAATAGACCTTGATATTGCCATAAGTATTGCGGGCCTCACCCTCGGTCATCCCCACGCTGGCGAGCGGCGGCTGAGAGAATACGGCACTCGGCACGCAGTCGTAATCCACTGTCGTCGGCTTGTCGCCAAACACGGTATCGGCAAATGCCTGTCCCTCGCGAATGGCGATCGGGGTCAACTGGATGCGATCGGTTACGTCGCCGACCGCGTAGATGCTGTCGCAACTCGTCTTCGAAAATTCGTCGACCGGGATTTCGCCCTTCTCGCCCAGCTCGATCCCGGCGTTCTCCAGACCCAGCCCGTCGGTCTTGGGGCGGCGCCCCGTCGCGACGAGTACCTGGTCGGCAACGAGGACATCCTGCCCCTCCAGATGAACGTCGAAGGCGCCATCGTCGCGCTTCTCGACTTTCTGGAACGGGCAATGGAACTTGTACTCGATCCCGCGGCTCATCGTGATCTGCAAAAGGCGGTCGCGAAGGCTCTCGTCATAACCACGCAGAATGACCGCCGAACGGTTCACGACCGTCACGTGGCAGCCCAGCGCGTTAAGGATTCCGGCGAATTCGAGCGCGATGTAACCTGCACCGGCGATCACCACCCGCTTGGGCAGTTCGTCGAGGTGAAAGACCTCGTTCGAAGTGATGCAGTGCTCTGAACCTTCGAACTCGGGAACGAAGGGCCAGCCGCCGACCGCGACCAGTATGTATTTTGCGCTGATTTCCCGGCCCGATGCCAGCTTCACGGTATTGCTGCCGTTAACCACGGCACGCTCCATGATCCGCTCTACACCGTGGCTTTCGAGTGTTTTTTCGTAAAGACTGTTCAACCTGTCGACGTCGCCCAGCACGTGATCACGCAGGCGATTCCAGTCAAATTTCGGATTTTCGAACGACCATCCGTAATTTTCTGCATCTTCGAGGTCTTCTGCAAAGTGGCTGCCATAGACGAGCAGCTTCTTCGGGACACAGCCGCGAATGACGCAGGTTCCCCCGATCCTGTACTCTTCCGCGATGGCGACCTTTGCACCGTGCGAGGCCGCGACACGGGCCGCGCGAACGCCTCCGGAGCCTGCACCAATTACGAAAAGGTCGTAGTCAAAGTCTGCCATGAGGTCTCCTGGTCCGAACCGGCCACACACATAGGAACGCTGTGCCGGATCGCAAATGCCTTAACGCGCGAAGGGCTTCGTATGACAGCCAGCGTCATTACCTTGCGCATTTTACGTAGACCGCCCTTTCAGTTTTCGAAGTTCGTTTTTCACGGGTCGCCTTCATTCTGGAACCATGAAGTGGAACCGACCGAACAAAAACCGGCGCGCTCCCCGAATGGGCTTCGTGGGGGACGAAAAGGGATCGATGGTGGTGGAGGCAGCATTTGCGCTGCCGATCCTCATAACCGTCATGCTTGGCATCGTCAGTTATGGCAGCTGGTTCGTCGCTGCACATAATGTGCAATCTGCGGCCAACGACGCGGCAAGGTCCGCGCTGGCTGGCTTGAACCAGGCAGAACGGACCCGGCTCGTCACGGCAAGTATCGAGGCCAGCGTGATCGGGTCCGATCACCTCGACCCGACGAAGCTCGTCGTGCAGACCGATCTCGACGGCGCCTACTACACCGTGACCGTGACTTACGATGGGTCAGGCACACTCATGGGAGCGACCTCGCTCCTGCCCCTTCCCTCCAGCACGATCGAGCGCAGCGCAGTGGTGCGGCTCGTCGGCGTATGAGGAGATACGACATGCCCCTAACCATTCTTCGCCGGTTCCATCGCAACGAAGATGCCGCCGTCGGCATCATGATGGGAGCTGGCGCTGCCCTGCTTTGCGGAGCCTGTGCGCTGGGCGTCGATCTGGGCATGGTCTATCTTGCGAAGCGCGACTTGCAGAATGCTGCCGACGCTGCAGCGATCGCCGCGGTCGATACGCTCGAAACAGGGGCCGATGCCGCCGTACAGGAGCTGATCGTGCGCCGGGGCGATGGGGACATCGTAATCAAGAGCATCGAGCCGGGCGATTACGAACGGATCGACGATGTCGAGCTCGATGCGCGTTTTACGGCTGACGAGGATACGCCCACCGCTGCCCGGGTAACGTTGTCGCGCGACGTGAAGCTCTATTTCGCGCGCGTCTTCTCCAAGGATACGACAACGGTGAACGCCGTTGCCACCGCAGCACGCATGGACCGCGCAGCATTTCAGGTCGGCGCTCGCCTCGGCTCACTGTCGGGCGGTGTGCCCAATGCCTTGCTTTCGGCGCTGGCCGGAGACGACCTGCAACTGACCGTCAACGACTTCTCCAGCCTGGAGGGCACGGCGATCGACCTCATGGATTTCGCCGACGCGGTTCGCGACAAGGCGGGGCTGTCAGGCAAAAGCTATGGCGAAGTGTTCGAAAGCGACATTCCCCTGAACGACATCGTTGAGGCAATGGCCGGCGTTTCGCCCAGCGACGACAGCGAGACCATCCTGCTTGCCGTTGCCAGCAAGCTTGGCGGCGAAACGATCAAGCTGGCCGACATGATCGACCTCGGCCCTTATGCGAAAACCGACTTCAATGACGGCACGGGCAAGATGACGGTGGACGCGGCCTCTGTTCTGCGCGGCGCGATCGAATACTCGCACGGCGACGGATACGACGTGCAGACCAACGTGTCGGTCGCAGGTCTCAGCAGCACCAAGGTACGGCTCGTCGGCGGGAACGTGATCGCGGCAACGCCCCTGTTCACGGTTACGGACAGCAAGGACATGGTAGTGCGCACCGGTCGCATCCGGCTCTACATCGAAAGCACCGTTCCGGCCGCAGCCACCGGCATCACGTCGATGAAGGTTCCGCTTTACGTCGAACTGGCTTCGGCTGAAGCCAAGCTAAGCGCGATCAGCTGCGGCGCGGGGGACTCCACCGACGGCGTCACCCTTGCCGTGACACCTTCTATCGGCACCGTGGCCATCGCGCAGACCGATGCCAGCGAACTGGGCGAATTGACCAGCGAACCCGTACTGACGAATGCCACGCTCGCCAGCATCGTCGGTGTGAAAGTCGAAGGGCTGTCCGTGATCGAACTGGGCGGAACGACGGCCAAGTCAGTGCACTTCTCGCCCAGCGACATTTCTTCAAAGACCACCAAGTCGGTTTCGAGCGATGACGCGATTACGGCGATTGCAACCTCTCTGGCCAACGACGCCGCGATCACGGTCACGGCTGGCCCGCTCTCGCTTACACCGACCGACGTTATCGAGGGCCAGATCTCGACCGCGCTGCTGTCGGCCGCGCCTACGCTCGACAGCGTGGTCAACACCGCGACCCGCACGATGGGTGTGCGCCTCGGGATTGCCGACACGCGGGTCAACGCGATGAAGTGCGGGCTTCCTACACTGGTGGCGTAAGGGTCGCTGGCTGCGAGAGCGCTGGAGGGATCAGTCCTTCAGGCCCGCAGCCGCCAGCAGAGCTTCCGTACTGGGGTCGAACCCCTCGCCCCCGCCAGCTGCGATCTGGTTGGCGATCTGCTTGCCAAGCTCCACGCCGAACTGGTCGAACGGGTTGATGCCCAGCAGGACCGCGTTGGCGAACGTGCGATGTTCGTGGAACGCGATCAACGCGCCAAGCGTCGCCGGGTCCATCCTGTCGCACAGGATCGTGGTCGACGGGCGATTGCCCGGATAGGCCCGCGCACCATCGTCGCTCTCCTTGCCCGCCATCAACGCCGCGCCTTGCGCGAAACAGTTGGTCAGCAGGATCGCATGGTGTTCGGGATCGAGATCGTGCCCCGCCTGCTTCACCGCGATGAAGTCGACCGGAACTTCGACCGTGCCTTGGTGGAGAAGCTGGAACACCGCGTGCTGTGCATCGGTACCCACCCCGCCCCATGTGATCGGCGCGCTCTGCCGGCCAAGCGCCGATCCGTCCGTAAGGACCGACTTGCCGTTCGATTCCATCTCGAGCTGCTGAAGGTAATCGGGAAACAGGGCCAGCCGCTCGTCATAGGCAAAGACCGCGCGCGTCTGGCAGCCGCGAAGCTGTACATACATCAGGTCGACGAAAGCGGCGCGCAGCGGCAGGTTCGCAAACCCGTCGGTATCGGCAAAATGCCGGTCGACCGCAGCCGCACCTTCGAGAAACGCGGCAAACCCGTCCCAGCCAAGCGCAATGGCAACCGGAAAGCCGATCGAGGACCAGAGCGAATAGCGCCCGCCCACGCTTTGGGAAAACGGCAGGACGCGGGTCTCATCGACGCCCCATTCGACGGCCTTGTCGGGGCTGGCGGTCAGGGCGACGACCTTGCCGTAGGGATCGGATACGCCCGATTCTTCCAGCCACTGGATCGCGCTGGCCGCGTTGGTCATCGTCTCGATCGTGGTGAAAGTTTTCGACGCGACCGCGATCATCGTCGTTGCCGGATCGCAGACCTCGAAAGCGGCTTCCAGCGCATTGCCGTCGATGTTGGAGACGACATGGACATCGACCGGCGCGCGCCATTCCGCCGTCGGACGGGCGAGCGCGTCGATGGCCAGCGCGGGGCCGAGCGCCGAGCCGCCGATGCCGATGTGGATCAGGTGCTTTACCGGCCCGAAAACGCCTTCGTGGATCGCCTCGACCAGGCCGCGCATCCGCATGTGGAAGGCGTCGGCCTCGGCCACGCTTTCGTCCGCGCCGATGCCGCGCTGGGCGGTATGTTCTGCAGCACGCCCCTCGGTCGGGTTCGCCATACCGCCACCCAGCATCGTTTCGCGTGCAGCGTTAAAGCCGGCGGCCCGCGCCAAAGCCTCGAACTTTGCGACCAGATCGGCGGAAAGATGCGTCTTGGACCAGTCGAAATAGACTTCCGATTCCTCCACGGTCAGTGTCGCCGAATAGGTCCCCACCCGGTTCGCATCGGCAGCGAACAGCTCTTTCAGCGTCGCGGTCGGCGTATTTTCAAGGGCAGTCCAGCAGGCGGCAGTATCGGTCATCGGGCGGATCGGTCCTTCGTTTTGCTTTGCAACACGGGGTTACTGCCCTATGCCGCGCAGGCTTACCAGTGGGCATGGATGAAACACCTCGAATGCGATTGAAATTCGGCAAAGGGAAAGACGTGGACGCCGCAGATACCGGCGCTGCTCCCGCGAAAAAGGAAAAGAAGGAAGACAGCTTCGTCGTCTTCCTCGTGAAGCTGGCGGTCGTCGTCTTCATCTTCCGCAGCTTCATATTCTCGCCCTTCTCGATTCCCTCGGAATCGATGCTGCCGCGCCTGCTGATCGGGGACTACCTGCTCGCCGCGAAATGGCCCTACGGCTACACGCGCTATTCGCTGCCGTTCAACGTGCCGCTGATCCCGGGCCGCATCCTCGCTTCCGAACCGGAACGCGGCGACATCGCGGTGTTCAAGGCACCGCCTACGGCAGAGGTCGACTATATCAAGCGCGTCATCGGCCTGCCGGGTGACCAGATCCAGATGCGCGACGGCACGCTCTACATCAACGGCGACGAAGTGAAGAAGCGCAAGATCGACGACTTCGTTCTGCCGATCACGCAGAACATGATCGACGCCGCTGCCCTAGACGGTCGCCCCTCGCCCTGTGCCCGCACCGATTTCGAGGAAGTGGACGATGCTGGCCAAGGCTTCTGCCGCTATCCCCGCTATGTCGAAACCCTGCCCGAGGGTCGCAGTTACGAGGTGCTCGACATCGCGATCACGCCACAGGACAATACCTCGGTATTCACCGTTCCCGCAGGCCATGTCTTCATGATGGGCGACAATCGCGACAATTCCGAAGACAGCCGCTTTCCGGCCGAAGTCGGTGGCGGTGTCGGAATGGTGCCGATCGAGAACCTTGTCGGACGCGCGCAGATCATGATGTGGTCGACCGACGGTTCGGCCGAGTGGCTGCTTCCCTGGACCTGGTTCACCGCCGCGCGCTGGGACCGGCTCGGCACGACCTTCTGATCCGACCATGACCCTATCCCCCGAAACGAAGGACTGGATCGCGGCTCAGACCGGGCTTCCGGCCAAGGACGAGCATTTGTGGACCGCTGCACTGACGCACGGCAGCACGGGCGAGGATTTCGATTACCAGCGGCTCGAATTCCTTGGCGACCGCGTGCTTGGACTTTCGATCGCCGAATGGCTCTACGAAAAGGGCGAGGATACCGAGGGCAAGCTGTCGCAGCGCCTCAACGCCCTTGTCAGCCGCCAATCCTGTGCCCGCGTCGCACGCGAAATCGACCTGTCGGCCCATATGCGTCTGGGCAAGCAGGCCCGCGCCGATGGCGGGCTGGATAGCGACAACATCCTTGGCGACATCATCGAATCGCTGATCGGTGCCTGTCAGGTCGATCACGGCTTCGAAGTCGCCCGCGCGCTCGTGCGCAAATGGTTCGGCGATGCGGTGGAAGGCCGCGCCGGACGCAAGAAACACCCCAAGTCCGCCTTGCAGGAGTGGGCCGCCGGCAATCGCCGCAAGCCGCCCGAATACGAACTGCTCGACCGGTCCGGCCCCGACCATGCCTCGCGCTTTACCGTCAAGGTAACCGTCAGGGGTGTCGGCGAGGCGACCGGCGAAGGCGATTCCAAGCAACAGGCCGAAACCGCGGCCGCAACGGCATTTCTGGACCAACATGGCTGAAGAACAGACAAATTGCGGCGTCGTCGCCGTCATCGGCGCCCCCAATGCGGGCAAGTCGACCCTCGTCAACGCGCTCGTCGGGCAGAAGGTGGCTATCACCAGCCCCAAGGCCCAGACGACCCGCGCGCGCCTGCTGGGCATCGCACTGCTTGGCTCGACGCAGATCGTGCTCGCCGACACGCCCGGCATCTTCGCGCCGCGCCGCCGGCTCGACCGCGCGATGGTCTCCGCCGCATGGGAAGGTGCAGAGGCCGCCGATGCGATCATGCTCGTCGTCGACAGCGTGAAGCTGCGCCGGCACGAGCTTGAGCCGCTGCTGGAAACGCTGGCATCGCGCAAGGAGCGCAAGCTCCTCGTGCTCAACAAGGTCGATATCTCGAAGAAAGAAGCGCTTCTGCTGCTCGCACAGGAGTTGAGCGACAAAGCCGCTTTCGATGAAATCTTCTTTGTGTCGGCCATGACCGGCGACGGCGTTCCCGAACTTAAATCGCGCCTTGCCGAGATGATGCCCGAAGGCCCGTGGCTTTACCCCGAGGACCAGGTCTCGGACGCCTCGGAACGCCTGCTGGCTGCCGAAATCACGCGCGAACAGCTCTACCGCCAGCTTCGCGACGAACTGCCCTATGACAGCGCGGTCCGGCCCGAGGCCTATCGCCAGAACGAGGACGGTTCGGTTGAAATCCGCCAGCAGATCGTAGTCGGACGTGATACGCAAAAAGCCATCGTGCTCGGCAAGGGCGGATCGCGCATCAAGGCCATCGGCGAAGCTGCGCGCAAGGAGTTAAGCGAACTTCTCGAACAGAAAGTCCACCTCTTCCTCCACGTGAAGGTCGAGGAAAACTGGGCCGATAATCGCGAGTTCTATGAAGTGCTGGGGCTGGACTGGGTGAAGTAAGCGCCTAAAATGCCGATCCCGCCTCGCTCTGCCGCGCCTGTGCCGCCGTTACGGTATTGAACCGGAACATCGTGCAGGCAGCGGCGAGAACGGCGAAGCCGATCGACACGTAGAACGGTATCGGACCAAGCCCGAGCCCAAGGCCAAGCAACAGGCCGACCACCGCCGCTGCGGTCGCCTGACCCAACAGCCGCGAAGTCGACAAGACACCGCCCGCAGCCGCAGACCGGTGCATCGGCGCATTGCCGATGGCGAGGCGTGAATTGGGCGCGAGGAAGAACCCGAAGCCCGCCGCGGTAATGGACAACCGCCACGCAACGTCCCAGCCACCGGCGTCGTCAGGCAACAGCGAAAGCAGGATGAGCCCGACGATCGCGACGATGAGGCCGGGTACGCCCAGCTTGCTGGCTGCGACACGGTCGGACAGCCAACCCGCGGTGGGCGAAATGACGAGCATCGTGAGCGGGAACGGCAAGAGCAGCAGGCCGACCTGATCTGGCGAATAGCCCATGCCTTGTTCCAATCGGAAAGGCAGCGTGATCATCAGCGCGCCGGCAGACAGGAACACAGCCACAGCGGCAAGCGCGGATAGCCCTATGACCGGAACCTTCAGCAGGTCGACCGGCACGATGGGCCGTTCCCTCGTGCCTTCGCGCTTCACCAGGAACCATGTCGAGGCGATGCCTGCCAAAACACTCGCAATGCCAAGCCAGCGAGTATTCTCGTGGCTGGCAAGCTGCAGACCGCCGATCAGCAGCGCCATCGTCACCGCGCTCCAGATCCCGCCGGTCCAGTCGGTCTTGCCCGGACGCGGCTCCGGATCGGGCAAAGCTCGACCCAGCAAGAGGGAGACGACGGCTAGCGGAGCGGCGACGAAGAACACGCTCTGCCAAGGAAAATGCGCGACGATGTACCCGCCAAGCGTCGGCGCCAAGGCCGCCGATGATGCGACGACGATGGAGTTGAAGCCCAATCCCGCACCAAGCGACTTTTCGGGATAGATCGCCCGAACCAGTGCGACGTTGACGGCCATCGCCATGGACGCACCAATCGCCTGCCCTGCGCGCAGGACCAGTAGCATCGAAAAGTTGTCGACGAAGAAACACAGGGCCGAAGCCACGCAGAAGACAAGCTGCCCGATCTGGTAAAGCTTGCGGTGCCCGATGCGGTCGCCAAGACTGGCCAGCGGCAAAAGCCCCATGACCATGACGAGCTGGTAGATCGTGACGACACTGGTGATAGCGCCCTCGCCCACGCCCAGTTCGCGCGAGAGTGTCGGCAAGGCGACATTGGCGATCTGTCCGTCGATGACGAGCAACGAAAGACCGAAGGAAATGGCCGCGATAGCATAGAAACGGCGCGGCATGGGAAGACCCTGATAGCCTTCAGCCTCCGTCGAGCTTTTGCCCGCCCGTTCGGCGTCCGTCACGTTACCTCGCATCTGCAGCATGACCCGACAACGCCCGAATTACCGTCGGTATCCCGGGCGCTACCAAGGTATCATTCCGCCTTCTTGGCAGGCGCCTTTTTCTTGGCCGCCGCCTTCTTTTTCGCAGGCGCCTTCTTCTTGGTAGCCTTCTTCTTTTTCTTCTTCGTGCCGCCCTTGGCCGCACGTTCGGAAATCAGGCGGACCGCGTCTTCCTCGGTCACGTCCTCCGGCTTCATGTCGCGCGGGATCGTGGCGTTGGTGGTGCCGTCGGTGACATAGGGGCCATAGCGCCCCGCCAGCAGCTTGATCTCGCCGCCGCTTTCCGGATGCGCGCCGAAAGTCTTCAGCGGCTCTGCCTTGGCGCGCGCCCCGCGTCCGCCACGGTTCTGCGCCTCGGCCAGCAGGGTAACTGCCGCGTTCATGCCGGTGTCGAACACGTCGGCCGTGCTGGTGAGCTTCGCATACTTACCGTCGTGGCGAAGATAGGGACCGTAGCGCCCGATGTTCGCCTCGATTTCCTTACCGGTCTCCGGGTGCTCACCCACGATGCGCGGCAGCGAGATGAGCTTCACCGCCCATTCGAGATCGAGCTCTGGAATGTCCTTCGGGATCGAAGCGCGCGCCGCTTCCTTGCCCTCACCCATCTGGATGTAGGGACCGAAACGGCCCGTCTTGCGAACGATGTCCTCACCCGTTTCCGGGTGCTTGCCGACAACGCCGTCGCCGCCTTCGTCCCCGTCGGCCCCCGGCTGGCCGAAGCCGCGGGTATATTTGCACTCGGGGTAGTTCGAGCAGCCGATGAACGGCCCGTTGCGGCTGCCGCGAAGCGACAGCTTGCCGTCACCGCAAAGCGGGCAGGCGCGCGGGTCGGTGCCGTCTTCCTTGGGCGGGAAGAGATAGTCCGAAAGGAAGGTGTCGAGCTGCTCCATCACTTCGGACGGCTTGTGCTCCATGACCTCGTCGGACTTGGGCTTGAAGTCGCGCCAGAACGCGTCGAGCACGGCCTGCCAGTCAGCGCGCCCGCCCGAAACGTCGTCCAGTTCCTCTTCCATGCCGGCGGTGAAGTCGTAGGCGACATACCGCTCAAAAAAGCGTTCGAGAAACGAGGTGAGAAGCCGGCCTGAATCCTCTGCAAAGAAACGGTTTTTCTCGGTCCGGACGTAGTTGCGATCCTTCAGGACCTGAATGACCGAGGCGTAAGTCGAAGGACGCCCGATGCCCAGTTCCTCCATCCGCTTGACGAGGCTGGCCTCGGAGAAACGCGGCGGCGGCTGGGTAAAGTGCTGGGTCGCTTCGACGCCCTTCTTGGCCGGACGGTCGCCCGACTTCAGGAACGGCAGCAGGCCCTCGTCATCGTCCTCGCCCTTCTGGTCGAGCCCTTCTTCATAGACCGCGAGAAAGCCGGGGAACTTCACGACCTGACCGGTTGCGCGCAGCTCGTGGCTGCCCGTGCCGTCGCGCATCGTGACGGTCGTGCGTTCCAATGCGGCAGAAGCCATCTGGCTGGCCATCGCGCGCTTGTAGATGAGGTCGTAGAGCTTGGCCGCATCGCCCTGCCCTGCACGATCGCGCGAGAAATCGGTCGGGCGGATCGCCTCGTGCGCTTCCTGCGCGTTCTTGGCCTTGGTCTGATAGTGGCGCGGCTTTTCGGGCAAGTAGTGCCCGCTGAACCGGTCCGAGATCGCCTTGCGCGCCGCGCTGATCGCGCCCGGGTCCATCTGGACGCCGTCGGTACGCATGTAGGTGATCGCGCCCTGCTCATAGAGGCCCTGCGCCAGCCGCATCGTGTGGCTGGCCGAATAGCCCAGCTTGCGCGCCGCTTCCTGCTGCAGCGTCGAGGTCGTGAACGGCGGTGCCGGATTGCGGCGCTGGGGCTTGGTCTCGACGTTTTCGACAGTGAAGAGACCGTCTTCGACAGCCTTCTTCGCCCGCGTCGCGATGCCTTCGTCGCCAAGGCTCAGGCGGTCAAGCTTGTTGCCTTCGAACCGGACCAGACGCGCATCGAACGCAGTGCCGTCATGCTCCAGCTTGGCAAGGACGTTCCAGTATTCCTGCGGCTTGAAAGCCTCGATCTCGCGCTCACGCTCGACAATCAGGCGCAGCGCGACCGACTGGACGCGACCAGCGGACTTGGCGCCCGGCAGCTTGCGCCAGAGGACCGGCGAGAGCGTGAAGCCGAAGAGGTAGTCCAGCGCGCGGCGGGCGAGATAGGCGTCGATCAGGTCGCGGTCGAGTTCGCGCGGGGCGGCCATCGCGTCGGTGACCGCCTTCTTGGTGATGGCGTTGAAGGTAACCCGCTCCACGTCCTTGGGCAGCGCCTTGCGCTTGGCCAGCAGCTCCTGGACGTGCCACGAGATCGCCTCTCCCTCGCGGTCAGGGTCGGTCGCGAGGATCAGGCGGTCGGCCTGCTTGGCGGCATCGGCGATCGCGCGGACCTGCTTCTGCTTGTCGCCGTAAAGCTCCCAATCCATGGCGAAGCCTTCGTCCGGGCGGACCGAGCCATCCTTGGGCGGCAGGTCGCGGACATGGCCGTAGCTGGCAAGGACCTTGTAGTCCGAGCCGAGGTATTTCTCGATTGTCTTCGCCTTGGCGGGCGACTCGACGATAACAAGCTGCATTCAATATTCCCGGGCGCGGGACAGGACGCCCCTACGCGTATACGCGTGTGAATCTGGGTACCGCCCCCTGCGTTGGTCAAGCCGATAAAGCAAGACCCGGCCGCAAAGTCGCGGACCGGGTCCTACTTCAACCGTCGGAATTATCAGCGAAGCATTGCGACGCCCGCGATAGCAAGGTCGTTCGCAAGCGTTGCGACCTTGACCTTGGATCACCATGTGACCGGTGCCGAAAGACCTGTGCGCCCCGGCGGCCGCGCAATGGGATGCCAGCGTTGGCGCCTGAATACCGCTTACAAATGCTGCAATCTTTATTGCTCAGGTATTGAGAGATACACGTCCGCCGGCATGGCGCGTCAGCCGTCCCGCCAGCTCGAGTTCGAGCAGCGCCAACTGGACCGAGCCCGGACTTTCGCCGCTGGATCGCACGATGTCATCCACCGGAACCGGCGCGGAAGAGAGCAGGCTCTCGATCTCGGCAGGGTGTTCCCCAGCACCTTCCGCCAGATCGAATTCCGTAAATGCGGGCCGTTCCTCCCGGAAAGTCGAGCGCGGCTGTCCGGTGAAGTCCTCGATCAATTCGATCACGTCATCCGGCGTCTGAACGAGAACCGCGCCGTCACGGATCAACTGGTTACACCCCCTCGCCCGGCCGTCGAGCGGATTGCCCGGGATCGCCATGACCTCCCGGCCCGCTTCGCCAGCGAGGCGCGCGGTGATCAGGCTGCCAGATTTCGGCGCGGCCTCTACGACGAGCGTGCCAGAGGCAAGCCCCGCGATAATGCGATTGCGGCTGGGGAAATGGCGCGCTTGCGGTTCTGTGCCGGGCGGCTGTTCCGCGATCAACACGCCTTCGTTCGCGATGCGCTCCTGCAAGTCGGCATGTTGAGGTGGATAGACGACATCGATACCGCCCGCGATTACCGCCGCGGTCGCGCCGGTCGACAAGGCGCCTTCATGCGCTGCACCGTCAATGCCGCGTGCAAGGCCCGACACGACGAGCTTGCCCGCATCGGCCAGGGCCTCGCCGAACTGGAGCGCCAGTTTCAGCGCGGCGGCACTGGCATTGCGTGCGCCGACAATGGCCACGGCGGGCTCGGCCAGCAAAGCGACATCGCCGCGATAGGTTACGATTGGCGGCGCGGACGGAGCCTCGCGCAGCAGGGCCGGATAGGCAGTATCGTCGTGAAACAGGTAACGCGCCCCTGCCGCGCGAACCGCCGCGATCTCTTCGCGTATCGCGTCGGGATGCGCGACCGTCATTCGCCGCCCGCCGCGTGCCGCCATGTCCGGCAAAGCCTCAAGCGCCGCGACGGCACTGCCGAAACGCCGCAGAAGCTGACGGAAAGTCACGGGGCCCACGTTGGGCGAACGCAACAGGCGGATGCGGGCGAAAGCCTCTTCCTGCGTCAGGGTCATCGGAGCGGGATCAGCCCTTCTTGCTGCCGATGCGCGGCTCCTTGCCGGCGAAAAGCCTGCGAATATTGTCACGGTGCCGCCACAGGACGACCACCGCCATCGCGGCCAGCGCCGGTGCGTAAATCTGATAGCCAAGCACTTGCGCCGCGATGGGCGCCGCGATTGCCGCGCTCATCCCGCCGACCGACGAAATACGCGTAATCGCCAGCACACCGATCCACACGACCGCGAAGATCGCTCCGATCGGCCATGCCAGACCCAGCGCAACGCCCATCAGCGTCGCCACGCCCTTGCCACCCTTGAACCGCAGCCAGATCGGGTAACAATGGCCGATGATGGCCGCGACACCGGCAATCGCCTCAAGCCCTGGCCAGAAAGAACGGGCCAGAAATACGACCAGAACGCCCTTCAGCAGGTCCAGAAGCAAAGTCGCAGCCGCCAGTCCCTTGCGCCCGGTGCGCAGCACATTCGTCGCCCCCGTGCCGCCGGAACCGATCTGGTGCAGGTCGCCAGCGCCCGCCATGCGGACGAGGATGACGCCGAACGGGATCGAGCCGAGCACATAGCCCAGGACAAGGGCCGAAATCAGCACGGTTGCAGACACTTGAAGGACAATCCTCTCTGCCGGCATGGGGGCCGGTTTCATTGGTAGGTAGAAGCTAGCGCCCGTCTGTTTCGGGCACAAGACGCGCGGATGCCTTGCCAAATCGGCGCAGCATCGCGCATGGCCTTTCGCCAGATGGAACGCGAAACGCAAGCGCCCGAACCCGACGCCCCCCTGCTGATTTTCGATTCAGGGGTCGGGGGGCTTTCGGTTCTCGATGCCGTGCGCAAGGCGCTGCCCGATGCGCCCATCATCTACGCCGCCGACAACGCAGGCCTTCCCTACGGTAGCAAAAGCGAGGCGGAGATCGCCGCCCGCGTCGCCGGACTGCTGGGCCGGATGGCCGAACGATACCGTCCCCGCCTTGCCTGCATCGCATGCAATACCGCGAGCACGATCGCGCTGGGCATGGTGCGCGAGGTGCTGCACATCCCGATCGTCGGCACGGTCCCGGCAATCAAGCCGGCCGCCGAGATCACCGAAACCGGCACGATCGGCCTGATCGGCACAGAAGCGACGATCCGGCAGGAATACGTCGACAATCTTGAGGCCGAATTCGCCCACGGCAAGACCCTGCTGCGCCTCGCCGCGCCTGATCTCGTAGCGGCGGCTGAAGCAAAATTGCGCGGCGAACCCGTCGATTCCGCTTCTATCGAACAGGCAGCGCGCCGCCTGACCATGATGGCCAGCGGCAACAGGATCGACGTGCTGGTGCTGGCCTGCACCCACTTTCCGCTGCTGTCAGCCGAGCTGCAGGAGGCTTTCGGCCCCGATGTGCGCCTCATCGACGGCGCCGAAGGCATCGCCCGCCGGATCGCCAGCCTGACGCAGGGACAGTCCTTTGCCCGCAGCCGCCCCGACCGCGCCGTATTCACCCGCAACGAAGCGGGTCTTGCGGGCCTGAAAGATGCCCTCGCCCGGCGCGGGATCGAGGAAATCGAGATCCTGTAAGGTTTTTTCCTAGTGCTTTGGGCCAATTTGACCTGACGCAAGGACGGCCTAACTTTCCCTCGACCATAGCGGTGCGCGGTCGTCATCCGTGCCGAGGGGGCCCCGGATGGCGACCAACCTTTTTCCAAAATGGTCACACGGGGGCGATGACTTTGGCACGGATCGGCCAAAGTTTTTGCAAGGAGAGACGCGATGGACTATGGGCGCGATGGACGGAACGGGCTGACGGTCATTGGCCGTATCAAGCACCGCTGCACCGCTGACCATTCGCAGGATAACGGAAGCGCGACAGTGAATTACGACCAGGTTTTCGATCAGGCTATCGAGCGCCTCCACACTGAGGGCCGCTACCGCGTCTTCATCGACATCCTGCGCAACAAGGGCGCATATCCCAACGCTCGCTGCTTTGCCGGCCACAACGGCCCGAAGCCGATCACCGTGTGGTGTTCCAACGACTATCTCGCCATGGGCCAGCATCCCAAGGTGATCGAGGCGATGGAAAACGCCTTGCATGACGTTGGCGCAGGCTCTGGCGGCACGCGCAACATCGGCGGCAACACCCACTATCACATCGAGCTTGAGCACGAGCTGGCCGACCTTCACGGCAAGGAAGGCGCGCTGCTGTTCACCTCGGGCTATGTCTCGAACGACACGACGCTGACGACGCTGGGCAAGCTGCTGCCGGGCTGCGTGATCTTTTCGGACGAACTGAACCACGCCTCGATGATCGCTGGCATCCGCAATTCCGGCTGCGAGAAGCGGGTGTGGCGCCACAACGACCTTGAACACCTGGAAGAACTGCTGGCCGCCGAAAACCCCGACGTGCCCAAGCTGATCGCTTTCGAGAGCGTCTATTCGATGGACGGCGACGTCGCCCCGATCCACGCGATCTGCGACCTTGCCGACAAGTACAACGCGCTGACCTACATCGACGAAGTCCATGCCGTGGGCATGTACGGCGAACGCGGCGGCGGCATTTCGGAACGCGACAAGGCCGCGGACCGCATCGACATCATCGAAGGCACGTTGGGCAAGGCATTCGGCGTGATGGGGGGCTATATCGCGGCCGACCAGAAGATCATTGACTGCGTGCGTTCCTACGCGCCGGGCTTCATCTTCACGACCTCGCTTTCGCCGGTTCTGGTCGCAGGCGTGCTCGCCAGCGTGAAGCACCTCAAATCCAGCAGCGTCGAGCGTGAGGGCCAGCAGGCCTCTGCCGCGTTCCTGAAGCAGGCAATGCGCGATGCGGGCCTGCCGGTCATGGATTCGACCACGCACATCGTCCCCCTCATGGTGGGCGATCCGGTGCGCGCGAAGAAGATCAGCGACATTCTGCTCGCCGAATACGGCGTCTATGTTCAGCCAATCAACTTCCCGACCGTGCCGCGCGGCACCGAACGCCTGCGCTTCACCCCGGGCCCGGCGCATACGCGGGAAATGATGACCGAACTCGTCACCGCCCTTCTCGAGATCTGGGAACGGCTGGAGATGAAGCTGGCTGCCTGACGGGAATGGCCGACCCTGACGACAAGGTCGGCATCCCGCTGGACGCGACGTCCGGCACCCACAACCGCGAGAAGAAGTCGCACGTCGGCATTTCGCGCCGGACGAACTTGCGCGCCTTGTGGGCGGGCGCGGTCAATCAGGACTTCTTCAATGAAATCGTCCAGCTGACGAACCTTGAAGAACTCTACATGGCCTGGCCGACGACGGCTGCGGACATTTCGGGGATCACCGCGCTCAAGAAGCTGCGCAAGCTGCAGATCGACAGTCCGCGCAATGTCACCGACTTCACGCCGCTTACGCGCCTGCCGAACTTGGTCGAGCTTGATCTGGAGAACGCGAAGCATCTCTACGACCTGTCATGGCTGCGTCCCCTGAAGGACCGGCTGGAGGTGCTGCACCTCGACGGGTCGATCAACACGTCGCAGAAACTGAAAAGCCTCGAACCGCTGGACGGGTTCGTGTTCCGCAAGTTCTGGATGACCAATGCGCGGCTTGAAGACAAGGACTTCGGCCCGCTGATCAATTGCCGCAACCTGACCGATTTCCACTGCGCGCGTTTCGCCGCCCGCAAGGAGGATTTCATGCGGCTCGCCGATGCGCGGCCCGATCTCAAATGCCAGTGGTTCGACCCCGACTTGTGGGAGCCGCCGCGCAACTTCCGTTAGCTGAGCGCCAACCTCGCACGCGCGGCATCGTACTGCGCCTTCAGCGTCGCGATACGTTCTGCCACCGGCACCACGGCATCGATCGCACCAATGCCCTGCCCGCTGCCCCAGATGTCCTTCCACGCCTTCGCGCCGCCAAAATCCATCGCCGAGGGATCGCTTTCAGGCAGTTTGTCCGGGTCCATGCCCGAATTGACGATTGAACCGCGCAGGTAGTTGCCGTGAACGCCGGTAAACAGGTTCGAATAGACGATGTCGTCCGCCGTACTGTCGACGATCATCTGCTTGTATCCGTCCGAGGCCACGGCTTCCTCCGTCGCGATCAGCGCAGAGCCGATATAGGCAAGGTCCGCTCCCATCGCCTGCGCTGCCAGCACCGCGCCGCCATTGGCGATAGAGCCCGACAGGGCGAGCGGCCCGTCGAACCACTCCCTGATCTCCTGAATCAGCGCGAAGGGTGACAAGGTACCCGCATGGCCCCCTGCTCCGGCGGCGACCGCGACAAGGCCGTCAGCGCCTTTCTGGATGGCCTTGCGGGCGAACTTGTCGTTGATCACGTCGTGGAACACCACGCCGCCATAGGAATGAATAGCCTCGTTAACTTCCTCGCGCGCGCCGAGCGAGCTGATCACGATCGGCACCTTGTACTTCACGCAAAGTGCGAGATCTTCCTCCAGCCGCACGTTCGAGCGGTGGACGATCAGGTTCACGGCGAAAGGCGCATCGTCCTCAGTCAGTTCGTCGTTCAGCCGCTGCAGCCAGCTTTCGAAAACGCCTTCGCCGCGCGCGTTGAGTGACGGGAACGAGCCCACGATGCCGCTGCGGCATTCGGCCAGCACCATGTCGGGCTGCGAAATGATGAACATGGGCGCTGCGATCACCGGGAAACGCAGGCGATCGGCAAGCAGGGGCGGCAAGGACATGGCTCGATTTTCTCCCGATTTTGCCCGTGGCTAGCAGCGCGGATTGCCCCTCACAAGAACGCTACGGAAAGCATCAGCCCATACCGAGAAATATCGCCGTGATGCCGATTGCATTGTTCGTCATGTGCGCGGCGATGCATGGCAAGAGCCTGCGAGAGCACAGGACGTAAAGCGCACCGAGGATCAGGCCCATCAGGCCCGTCGAGATAACGCCCGACCATCCCTGGTAGAGATGCGTGATGCCGAAAACGACAGCGGACAGGATCGCGAGCGGCCATGCCAGGTGCTTGCCGAAAGCAGCGCTGCCCCATCCGATCACCGCGCCGCGGAATATCACTTCCTCGAATATGCCGCCAAAGATCAGCCCGACGGCCATCATGACGAGGTAGTTCGGCACGCTGCCCTTCACCGCATCGAAATCGCTGAGATCCACCGGCTCCCCGGTCAGGGCCGTGATCAGCGGCTCTACCGCCACGCTGAACGCGATGGCCGTCGCTGTGCCGACCGCCATGCCGAGCAGGATCGAGGCCGGAACCGAGCGCCATACGAGAGCCAGCGTCGGCTTGCGGCTGTTCGACAAGAATATAAGCGCCAGCGCGACGACAATCGCGGATACCAGCGCGCCCGCCCCCGGCAGCAGCAAAGCGGGCAGGAAAACGCCCGCGATCAGCAGGCCGCAGACGATACGTTCGGTCTTCGTGGTCATCGATGCCCTCGCCCCTTTATCCGAGAGCGAGCATCGGGCCATCAGGTCGCCAAGTAAAGCGCGGTCGATCCGATGAAGTTGAAGGTCATGTGCGCCGCGATGCAGGGCAAGAGGCGGCGTCCGCACAGAAGGTAGAGCGTGCCAAGCACCAGCCCCGCAAACCCCGTCACCACCGCGCCGGATACGCCGTAGTCCATATGCGCATAGCCGAAGACCGCAGTCGAGAGCAGCATGATCACCGGCGCGAAACCCTTGCCGAAGATCTTTGCACCCCAGCCGATCACGTAGCCACGGAACACGATCTCCTCGAGGATCGCACTGCCCAGCGCGATCAGCAGGACGAAAGCATACATCACGGGATTGCCCGCCGCCTGATCCAGCCCGCCGACGCTGATCCCCTTGCCGAACTGCTGCTCGACAAAAGGCCGCACGAAATTGGCGATGCCCCACGCCATGCCGGCGCCAACCGCGATACCGAGCAGAATGGAAACGATCCGGTTCTTCCAGACCATCGCCAGCGTCGGCGCCCGCGCTCCCTTGAAGAAAACGAGCCCGATGGCGGCAAGCGCGATCGACGCAAACACGCCGAAACCGGGCTGAAGCGCCACGGGGACGAGCGGAAGCAGGCAAGCAATCGCCGCCAGCAGCGTGCCGGTGGCCTTGGTGGCTTTGGATGACATGGGCCGTTTCCTAAAGCGGCAAGGCTAACAGGGCCTTACCGCTTTAGTGAAATCAGCGAAGCGAGACGACGTTGTCCGAAACACGCGGATCGTCGCGGTCGCCGCGATAGAGGCTGCTCATCGGCTCGTCCGTGACGGTCTCGACCGGGCCCGAACCGAAACCGTTGAAACCGGTCCGCATCGCCGCGCCATAGGCACCCAGCATGCCGACTTCGATATAGTCGCCAGCCTTGATGTCGCCGGGCAGCGGGAACGGGCCTTCCATGAAGTCCGCATCGTCGCAGGTCGGGCCGTAGAACGAAAAATTCTCGCTCTCCACGTCATTGCCGGCGGTGCCGTCGGCCGCGATGCGGCGGACGGGGAAGCGCCATGCCACGTGGGCGGCATCGAACAGCGCGCCATAGGCACCGTCGTTGATGAACAATTCGGTCCCGCGGCGCTTTTCGACGCGCACGATCATCGAGTTGTACTCCGCACACAGCGCACGACCCGGCTCGCACCACAGTTCGGCGTTGTAGGCGATCGGCAACGCGTAAAAGTGCTGGTGGATGATCTTGAAGTAATCTTCGAGCGGCGGCGGTTCCATGCCCGGATAGACCGACGGGAAGCCCCCGCCGACATCGATCATGTCGATGACGACCGATGCCTCGGCAATTGCGGCGCGGACGCGTTCCAGCGCCTGCACGTATGCAAACGGGCTCATCGCCTGCGAACCGACGTGGAAGCATACGCCCAGCCAGTCGGCGACCTGGCGGGTCGCCTGAAGCAGCGCGGGTGCCTCGGTCAGGTCGACACCGAACTTCGACGCGAGCGACAGTTCCGAATACTCGGACGAGACGCGCAGGCGCACGCACAGGCGCAGGTCCGTCGCGCCCTTGGTGGCGCGGACGATCTTCTCCAGTTCCTCGACGGAATCGAGGCTGAAAGTCTTGCAGCCGTGATCGAAGTAGGCCTCTGCGATCGCACGCTCGGTCTTGACCGGATGCATGAAGCACAGCGTCGCTTCGGGAAGCGTTTCGCGCACGAGCCGCACTTCCGCAATCGAGGCGACGTCGTAGTGCGTCACGCCCGATTCCCACTGAAGGCGCAGCAGATCAGCCGAAGGGTTCGCCTTTACCGCGTAGAGCACCTTGCCCGGAAACTTCTCGACAAAGAAACGGGCAGCGCGCCGCGCAGCGTGCGGGCGGTTGAGGATGACCGGTTCGTCCGGAGCGAGGTCGCGAACTACAGAAGCGGCGTCAGGATGGATGTGCAACTCAAGGGACCCCCAGGACAACGTGTTCAACAAGGCTGCCTTGCGGTTTGGAAGTCCCCTTGGGGCAGCGAGGGGGCGCATATAAGGCAAGGCGCGCGAACTGCAAGCCAAAAGTGACCGGAAAGCACGCGTTTTCGGATGACAAAACGATGACATCCACGCACTTTCCGCTGCGGCTTTGTCCCTGCAGCATGACCATCATACGATCAGGCGCAACCATGCGTTCCGCGACCCGCCACAGGCCGTGGCGCTTGTGCGGCGGGTCGGGAAAAGCGGGTCAGAACTGGACGTTCGGAACCTGGTCTACGACGCCCTTTTCGCTGTCGTCCAGCCGGTGGAAGTCGGCGTGGGTGAACCCGAGCATTCCGGCAAAGACCACCGCGGGGAAGCTTTCGACGCCGGTGTTGTAGCGCGAAACGGCGGCGTTCAGTGCGCGGCGGGCAGCGGCGAGCTTGTCCTCGACGTCGGAAAGTTCGCGCTGCAATTCCTGGAAATTCGCGCTTGCCTTCAGATCCGGATAAGCCTCGCCCAGTGCCATCAGGCGGTCGAGCGCCACGCGCAGCCCTGCCTCGTCGTTCGAATCGATCGCGCCCGTTGCAGCTTTGTTGCGGGCCGAGATCACGGCGTCGAGCGTCTCCTGCTCGTGGCTGGCATAGCCCTTCACCGTGTTGACGAGATTGGGCACGAGGTCGTGCCTCTGCCGCAGCTGCGCGTCGATGTCGGCCACGCCCTGCTTCACGTTCTGACGCAGTGCGACCAGCTGGTTGTAGATTCCGATCACGATGACGGCCAGCACCACCACGATGACCAGCACGACGATCCCGACAACGCCCATGTAGATATCCCCCTTCGAAGCCTTCACAGGCCTTTTACGGTCAATATGTTAATCAACGCAAACGGGGGGCGCGAAAGCCGTGATCGACAATCTCAATCCGCAGGCGCTGATGGCAGGACCGCTAGGCGACTGGCTGGGCGAGCAGCGTCACGTGCGCGAAGCCGCAAAGGCAAAATCTAAGAGCCGCGGATGGAATGCAGCTATCGTTCTACTGCCGCTGTTTGCGGCAGGAATGATCCTGATCCCGATGGACTTCGTACCCAAGCTGATGATCGCGGCATTCATCGGATTCTTCGCGCTGATCTGGGTGCAACAGCCGATTTCGAAGGCCAAGAAGGCGATGAAGGTCGGCATAAACGAGGCGATCGCCGGATCGCTCGGCCTCGCCTACTCGCACGATGTGGAGCCGGGCGAGCATTTCGAACGCGCCCGCGGCTTCGACATGGTGCCAAGCTTTCACCGGTCCAAGTTCGAGGACATGTGGCACGGTGAGATCGGCGGACAGCGCTTCATGCTTCACGAAGCCAAGCTGGAGCAGAAGCGCGGAAGCGGAAAGAACACCCGCTACGTCACCGTCTTCAAGGGCGCGATCATTGCCATCGGGTTCTCACGCGATTTTCACGGCACCACCCTGCTGCAACGCGCGAACAAGCACCGCGGCTTTTTCGGCGGGCGCAAGGACAGCATCAAGCTGAACGGGATGACACTCGACAATGTCGACGTCGTTCACCCCGTGTTCGGCGATTCCTTCGCCGCCTGGACAACCGACCAGGTCGAGGCACGCTACCTGATCCATCCCGCCTATGTGGAACGGATCATCGCGATCGAGGAGGCCTTCTCAGGCAAGAACATCCGCACGTTGTTCCATCGGGGCGAAGTGCTTGTCGCGATCGAATCCGGCGACATGTTCGAAAGCGGATCGATAGATGCGGACAAGGATCACGAGATGATCGCAAAGACGTGCGAGCAGTTTTCCTCGCTCGCCGGTCTGGCCCGTTCGCTGGACGAAGCGGCGCGCTAACCCTTCAACCCGTTGGACGTCGTACCGCGCGCGAATGCACCGACCGACGACATGAACAAGCGCCCGCCCGCCGCTGCGGCATCGGGGCCGATGTTCTGGTAGGCCAAGGTCTTCAGCTCTTCCTCGCTCAACGGTTGCAGCGGCTCAGGCTGGGTCTCGATAATCTCGCGAAGGCGCGCATCGTCCTTTTCCCGGTCGCCGGTAATATCGCCGACCCGCTCGATCACGATGGGCAACGCGGCAGGTGTCCGGCCCGGATCCAGCGCGGAAAGCAGCAAAATCCCGTCCATCGACATGGCACGCGGCAAAGTGACGCCCTTCATCAAGGCAATCAGCGGCGTGCGACCCACCGGATCGAACAGGAAGAAGTAGAGGTTGCCCGCCATCGGGAACATCCAGCCTTCGAACTTCAGTCCCGAACCTTCCATCGAGACCTCGATCATGCCCTCGTCGGTCAGACGAAAGATGCCGTAGTCGTGAAAGAGTTCTGTCGGCATCAGCACCGAAGGACGCGTCGTGCGCCAGAAGCCGGTGTAGGTTTCCGCGCGGAAGGCGATCTCGGCCTCCGATGCCTCTACGATCTTGGCGAAAGGACCTTCAGCACGCATTTCCGGGCCCGATGGTACCCCGGCGCGATAGGCGATGCCGATGCGATCGGCGAGAACGGACTGATCTTCGTACCAGTCCGCCAGCGTCAGCATCGGAAAGGTTTCCTGGAGCACGGCAGTCAACTTGGCGAGGTTGTGTTCGCCCGGATGGATGCTGCCCTTGACCCAGCGGCCGACCAGCGATTTGTCCACCCCGACTTGCTGCGCAAGCGCAACCCTGCTCAGCGACGAAGCCTTGAGCAGCATGTCCAGTTTGGAAGAAAGGTCGGCAACCCGTTTCATTACGGGCGTCATTTAACGATTTCCGGCCAAAATGCAACCGGGTTGCACGAAAGTTGCATTAAGATGCGCCGCTTGGTGCAACTCCCCACCCATCCCGTTTTGGCGCACTTTCAGCACGTTCCGTAGCCGGTTGGGGGATTGGCTACGTTCGGTACGACCGGATTTCGACCCCTTAAAAAGGGTCGCAAGAACGCCAAAACGGCGGCCTAGTGGGAAGTCTCCGTTCTTTCCATCAGCCGCCACTGGCCGTGGCGTCCGTTCCAACGCCTATGGCCGAACGGCAGGTGATGCTTTTGCATCCGCGAAGCCTTCGGACTCCCGTCTGGTCCGGCTTCGCGCCCTGCCAGCCTTGAATTGGCGCGAGCGATCCGGGGCATGGACTTGGTGGGTCGCACCAGAGCCGTTTGTCCGGACGGCGCTTGATGGAGTGATACAGAGCCAAGGCGGCATTGTCCGAGCCGCTGTCCGTGCTTCAGATCGCTCCGCCAATTTTTCTTTTCAGAATGAACGGCCCTGTACCAAGCCGCGCCGTGGTCAGCTCAGCCGGTCGCGGAACGCGTCGTAACCGAAGCCCTTGATCTTCTCGAGCATGCCGGTTTCGCTGTCCCACAGCCATATCGAGGGCAGCGGCACGCCGTTGAAGGTGTTGGTCTTCACCATCGAATAGTGCGCCTGATCAAGAAACGCGAAACGCGCGCCCGGCTCCGGCTTGAACGGCAGGCGGTAGTCGCCGATCACGTCACCGGCGAGGCAGGACGGCCCGCCCAGCCGAACAGGTTCGACGCCCGCTTCTTCGGGCAGTTCACCCAGCATCGCGGGGCGATAGGGTGCCTCGATTACGTCGGGCATGTGGCAGGTCGCCGAAACGTCGGTGATGCCTAGTGGCATCCCGTTCCAGTGCGTGTCGAGCAAAGTGCCGACAAGGATACCGGCGTCCAGCGCAACCGCCTCACCCGGCTCCATGTAGATTTCGCACCCGGTCATATCGCGCACGTCGATCAGGAAACGAACCAGTTCGTCGCGCTGGTAATCGCTGCGCGTGATGTGGTGCCCGCCGCCGAAGTTCAGCCACTTGAGATCTGGGATCACATCCTCGATCCACGGTAGCAGCGCCTCCCATGTGCGCTTGAGCGGCTCGAAATCCTGCTCGCAAAGCGTGTGGAAGTGCAGGCCATCGATGCCTTCCAGATGCTCCTCGGTCACCTGGTCGATCGGAAAGCCCAGTCGCGAATGCGGTGCGCAAGGGTCGTAGCGCGGGACTTCACCCTCGGCGTGCATCGGATTGATGCGCAGGCCGACATCGAAGGATTCGCCGCGATTGCGCGCAAGTTCGATTTGCTCCTTGAAACGTTCGTGCTGCATCGGCGTGTTGAAGATGACGTGGTCGGAGAGGCGCAGGATCTCCTCCATGTCCTCTTCCTTGTAGGCCGCGCAGTAAGTCGCGATCTCGCCATCATAGTGCTCTGCCGCCAACAGCGCTTCCCACAGGCCCGAGGTGCAGACCCCGTCGAGGTATTCGCCGATCGTGGGCGCAACCGACCACATCGAGAACGCCTTCAGCGCCGAGAGCACCTTGATGCCCGCCCGGTCGCGGATGTCGGCCAGCACACGCAAGTTGTCGCGCAGCTTGGCCGTGTCCACGACGAAAGCCGGGCTGTCGACGAGGTTCAGGTCGAAGCGCGCAAAGGCGCCGGGGTCGCCGGCACGGGTTTCCATGGATCAGGTACCTGTCTTGTAGAACCGGCTGATGTGCACCCGGTTTTCGGATTGGATGTCGATGGACACCCCTTTGGCATCCTTGAACACGGGTATGTATTCATGTTCGTCGACGAATACGACCTCGCAGTTCGCCCCGTCTTCGCTGAACCGCACGGTTGGCGAGGCAACGATGAAATCGTCTCCGTCAACGTTCAGTAGGTCGAACCGGCTCTGCTTCCCGCCAAGGACAAGCTTGTCGTTATCGACCGAGAGCGAGCCACACGCCCCGTCGGCGAAGTTGCCCTGCAGGTCGGCGAATTCCATTCGGCGATCGGTGCTCTCGGCACAGCCGCTCATCAAGGGAAAGGCAAATGCCGCCGTTGCCGTGAGTGGCCGGACCCTTGTGCGTACCCTTGCCATCAGTCGACGCAGATCGCGCGAACGAGCTTTCCGTCCACGACTTCGGCATAGCACCCGAACAGCGCATCGTCGGCCTGACATGTGCCGACGACTTCGCCGTCGGGCCCGTCATCCGGCGCAGCGACGCATTTGCCATCGCACTGCTGGTTGTCGGTGCACTTTTCGCCTGCGTCGGCATAGGGATGCACGCACATCAGCGTATTGGCCCTGCCCCGCCGGTCCAGGAAACCACCCGCAGCGGTGCAGGTATCACCGTCGATCGAAGCCGAACTGCTGACCTGCGCATCGGGTGCGACCACCTCGCCCGCGGCCCCCGGCTCGTCAGTAACGGCCTGCGTGCAGGCCGCGCCAAGCAGCAGGATCGGGGCGAGGAAAAGCGCGCGCATCAGGTCTTAAAACGGCAGGGGGGCGGGAAGTTCCTCGACCGTCCACGGAAGGCCGTGTTCGTTCAGCATTTCCATGAAGGGATCGGGGTCGAACTGTTCCATGTTGAACACGCCCTCGCCGCGCCATTTCTTCGTCAGCATCATCGCCGCGCCGATCATCGCCGGAACGCCGGTGGTGTAGGACACGGCCTGGTTGCCGGTTTCCGCATAGGCGTCTTCGTGGTCGCAGATGTTCTTGATGTAGAACGTCTTCTCACCCGATCCGTCGAGCGCTTCACCGGTTGCGATGTCGCCGATGTTGGTCTTGCCCTTGGTTGTTTCGCCAAGGCTGCTCGGTTCGGGAAGCACGGCCTTCAGGAACTGCAGCGGGATGATCTCGCGCCCTTCGTACATGACGGGGTCGATGCGGGTCATGCCCACGTTCTGCAGGACGGTGAGGTGCTTGATGTACTCGTCACCGAAAGTCATCCAGAAGCGCGCCCGCTCCATCTCGGGCACGAAGCGCGCGAGGCTTTCAAGTTCCTCGTGGTACATCATGTACATGTTCTTGGGGCCGACTTCCTCGAAGTCGAACTCCTGCTTCATGCCCATCGCAGGAGTTTCGACGAACTCGCCGTTTTCCCAGTGACGCGCAGGCGCGGTCACTTCGCGGATGTTGATTTCCGGATTGAAGTTGGTGGCAAAAGCCTGGCCGTGATCGCCGCCGTTGCAGTCGAGAATGTCGAGCGTGCGGATGGTCTTGAGCTTGTGCTTCTTCAGCCACATCGCGAACACGCTGGTCACGCCTGGATCGAAACCCGAACCCAGCAGCGCCATGAGACCCGCTTCCTTAAAGCGATCCTGGTATTCCCACTGCCACTTGTATTCGAACTTCGCGACGTCCTTGGGCTCGTAGTTCGCGGTGTCCATGTAATCGACACCGGCGTTGAGGCAGGCGTCCATGATCGCCAGATCCTGGTACGGCAGGGCGAGGTTCACGACGAGCTCCGGCTTTTCCGCCTTCAGCAATGCGGTCGTCGCCGCGACGTCGTCGGCATCGATCTGGTGCGTCTTCACGGTCTGGCCGGTGCGCTGCTTCACCGATTCGGCGATCGCATCGCACTTGGACACGGTTCGGCTCGCCAGCACGATTTCCGAGAAGATACCGGGATTCATGGCCATCTTGTGGACCGCGACAGAACCGACACCACCTGCGCCGATCACCAGAACCTTGCTCAAAACTCGTCTCCGTATTCTTCGTTCGGCCGTCCGTTCCTGCGGACAGCCGATGCATCAGGCGTGCGATATAGGCCCCTTGCGTGACAGAACAAGCACAGTGAACGCCCCGCAGCAACCGCAAGAGGCCGCTGGACAATCCGATGCTGCACAAGCATCACTGCACGCAACTCACAGGGGAAGGAAAATCGATGCCCGACAAGGCGATCCTGATACCGGCGGCGCTGCTCGTATGCTGGACGATGGTGATGGCGGTGTGGATGCTCGTCCACCGGGCGGGGACTTTCTCTGCCATGAAGACCGGGCTGGGCAAGTTACCTGTCGGCGCGCGGGGGCCGGATCTTTGGGCCCGCCTTCCGGAAGGCCGGAACGACTGGCCCGCGCATAATTACATGCACCTGATGGAACAGCCGACGATCTATTATGCGGCGGTTGTCATCCTCTCGATCGGCGGGCCGACCGGGTACGACATGGTGCTGGCCTGGGCGTACCTCGTCCTGCGGGTGATCCACTCGGTCTATCAGGCCAAGGTCAACGTGGTGAAAATTCGCGCCACGCTGTTCATCCTGTCGACGCTGGTGATGCTTATCCTGTCAGTTCGGTCGCTGCTTTCCGTCCTGAACTAACGGACGAAAAGGCTGGCCAGTTCGACGTGGGTGGACCACCGGAACTGGCCGACCGGGCGCAGCTTTTCGAGGCGATAACCTGCCTCGATCAAAGTTGCGGCATCCTTGGCCCAGCTCGCCGGATTGCAGCTGATGTAGCAGATCCGCTCGACCTTGCTGGCCGCAAGCCTTCCCACCTGCTCCTTCGCTCCGGCACGCGGCGGGTCAAGCAGGACGGCGTGAAACTTGTCGAGATCGGCAGGCAGCAGCGGATTGCGGAACAGGTCGCGGTGCTGCGCGAACACGGGACGCTGCGCCGCACCGGCCGCCGTCTTGCAGGCCATGTGGGCATCGCGCGCGGCCTCTGCGGCAAGGACTTTCGCTCCGATGCCGTCATTGCCGGAAAGCGCGAAGGCGAACGTACCGAGGCCGGAGAACAGGTCCGCGACCGTCTTTGCCCCCGCCAGCCATTCGCGGGCCGAAGCCATCAGGGCCGCCTCGCCCTCCGCCGTCGGCTGAAGGAAGCTACCGGGCGGAAGCGCGACCGGCACGCCGCCCAGCGTGACAGTGACCGGCTCCGGCTCCCAATGCGTTTCGGGGCCATAGCCGTCGTCCATCGTCAGGCGGGCAAGGCCATGCTCTTGCGCAAAAGCGATCAGCGCCTCGGTCTCTGCCAGCCCTTCAGGTGTGAAGCCCTTCACGTTGCAGTCGACACCCTGATCGGCGAGCGTCATGTGAATGTCCGCCGACAGCTTTTTGCGCGCGAAATTGCTTAGAAGACGGCGCAGCGGTTCGATCATGGCGAACATGGCAGGGTGCATGATCGTGCATTCGGCCAGATCGACCAGCGCGTGACTGCGCCCTTCGCGGAAACCGATGCGCACCGACTTGCCGCGACCTTCGACATGCAGTGTCGCGCGGCGGCGGCTGGCGGGCGGAGACAATTGCGCAGGCTCGATCTGCGCAGGCTCCAGTCCCTGTCCCGAAGCGGCGTTCAGTACGCGCGAGGTCACGAAATCGCGCCACGCCTCTTCGTCGAGATGCTGAAGCTGACACCCGCCGCATTGCGGGAAGTGGCGGCACGGAGGCACCGCGTGATGTGGCCCGGGCTGCACCGTGCCGTCGGCCAGCACGGTATCGCCGGGCGCGGCCAGCGCAACGTGGCGGCCGGACGCAGTGACGCCGTCGCCTTTGGCCGCGACGCGCAGGATGACTTCGGTTTCGCTCACAAACAGGATTCCAGTGCGGATCGGACATGGTCGGCAAGCTGGCCTGCCGTGAAAGCGGGGCCTGCCAGGTGGGCGGCCTCGGCGTGAAGCCAGACCGCCTCGTTCGCGGCCTGCCATGGATCGCCGGTCACGGCGAGACGCGCTGCGGTTAGGCCCGCGAGAACGTCGCCGGTGCCCGCGACCGAGAGCCAGCTCGACGCCTTGCCTGCAAACGCCAGCCTGCCATCAGGCGCGGCGATCACGGTGTCGGGGCCCTTGGCGATAACGACTGATTTGGCAGCCCCGGCCAGCGCCCTCGCCCGCTCGTGTTTCGCGGCATCGCTGGCAAGGCCGAACAGCTTTTCCAGCGTCGCCAGTTCGCCTTCATGCGGGGTCATTACGAGTGGGGCCTTGCGCCCGTCCAGCATTGCCGCGCGCAGGATCGTCAGCCCGTCGGCATCGATCACGGTCGGGCGGTCCAGTGACAGGCCCTGTCCAAGCCGCTCGCTCGCCTTCGCGTCGCGGCCTAGCCCTGGTCCGACGAGGAGAGCGGAAACCCGCTCATCCCCCGCCATCTTGCCGAAAGAGGCATCGCCCGGCGCCTTCACGGTCACCAAATCGGCGGGCGCGTTCGCGATCTTCTGCTGGCTGACCAGCTTGACATAAGCGGCGCCAGCATGGGCTGCGGCCTGACTGGCCAGCAAGGCTGCACCGGGCATCGCACCGCCGACAACAGCGACCAGACCGCGCCGGTATTTGTGAGCATCGGGCGCGGGCCGGATCAGATGCGGCTTGGTGACGGCAAGAGAACCGCCATTTTCCCGATCCGCGCCGATATCGACCAGACGCGCCATGTCCCAAGTTGCCATCGCTGGCATCAGGAAATGCGCCTGCTTCCAGGCACCCAGCGCGATGCAGAGCGCGTAGTGCGGTAATTCGCTGGCGAGGAGAGCGCCGCTATCGCTCTCGATCCCGCTCGGCATGTCGATCGCGATGGCGCGTTCGTGACGCGATGCGAGGTCGAGCAGGAGGTGGCTCATTTCCTCCGAAAGCGCACGGCTCAGCCCCGTACCGAACAGGCAATCGACAAAGATCGCCCCTTCCGCCTGCGCCGCCTCGACCACCGGACCGCCGTGAAGCGAAGCAGCGCGCTTGGCCGCATCGGTCGCAGGCTCGCGTGCCGCGACGACCTGAACCGCCCCGCCACGCTCGCGAATGGCCTCTGCAATCACATAACCGTCGCCGCCATTGTTGCCCGGCCCGCACAGGACCGTGACCGGCGCGCCCGCAGCCATGCGCCAGACATATTCCGCCGCCCCGCGCCCTGCCCGCTGCATCAGTTCGTGCACGTCAGTGCCTGCGGCCATAAGCCGCTCCTCCGCCGACACCATCTGCCGGACGGTCAGGACCTGATCGGGCGCGAGCATGGGATCAGCGGACGCGGGTGATCGCCGACAAGTCGCGAACCGCACCGCACGCGGCGCTGGTCGCCATCGCGGCATAGGCCTTTAGCGCGGTCGATACCTTGCGTGGACGCGGGTGCGAGGGGGCCCATGCCGCATCGCCCTTCGCTTCCATCGCGGCGCGGCGTTCGGCCAGGACCTCGTCCGACACCGCGACGTTGATCGTGCGGTTGGGGATGTCGATCTCGACGGTGTCGCCTTCCTCGATCAGCCCGATCGCGCCGCCCTCTGCCGCTTCGGGCGAGGCGTGGCCGATCGAAAGCCCGCTGGTCCCGCCGGAGAAACGCCCGTCGGTGATCAAAGCGCAGGCCGCACCGAGCCCCTTCGATTTCAGGTAGCTCGTCGGGTAGAGCATTTCCTGCATACCCGGCCCGCCGCGCGGTCCTTCGTAGCGGATCACGACGACATCGCCCGCCTTCACCTGATCGCCAAGGATCGCGACGACTGCCGCTTCCTGGCTTTCGTAGACTTTGGCCGGGCCGGTGAAAGTCAGGATGCTCTCATCGACGCCAGCGGTCTTCACGATGCACCCGTCGCGGGCGATGTTGCCATAAAGCACCGCAAGACCGCCGTCTTTTGAGAAGGCATGCTCGGCGCTGCGGATGACGCCGCCCACGCGGTCGGTGTCGATTTCCTTCCAGCGACGGTCCTGGCTGAACGCCGTCTGCGTCGGCACCCCGCCCGGCGCAGCGGCATAGAACGTGCGCACCGCGTCCGAATTGGTCCGGCCCACGTCCCAACGCTCCAGCGCCTCGCCCATCGTGCGGCTGTGCACGGTAGGGCATTCCGCGTTGATCAGCCCTGCCCGCTCCAGCTCGCCGAGGATTGCCATAATGCCGCCTGCGCGGTGGACGTCTTCCATATGGACGTCGGACTTGGCGGGCGCGACTTTCGATAGGCACGGCACCTTGCGCGAAAGCCGGTCGATGTCGGCCATCGTGAAATCGACCTCGCCCTCGTGCGCTGCGGCCAGCAGGTGGAGCACGGTGTTGGTCGAACCGCCCATCGCGATGTCGAGGCTCATCGCGTTTTCGAATGCTGCGAAATTCGCGATGTTGCGCGGCAGGACGCTCTCGTCCTCTTCCTCGTAATACTTTTTGCAGAGGTCCACGACGGTCCGGCCCGCCTCGCGGAAAAGCTTTTCGCGGTCCGCATGGGTGGCCAGCATCGATCCGTTGCCCGGCAGCGAGAGGCCCAGAGCCTCCGTCAGGCAGTTCATCGAGTTCGCGGTGAACATGCCCGAGCACGAACCGCAAGTCGGACAGGCCGAACGCTCGATCGCGGCCACGTCCTCGTCCGAAACGCGGTCGTCGGCGGCGGCGACCATGGCGTCGACCAGGTCGAGCGCCTTTTCCTTGCCGTTCAGCACGACCTTGCCCGCTTCCATCGGGCCGCCCGAGACGAAGACCACCGGAATATTGAGCCGCAGCGCCGCCATCAGCATGCCCGGCGTGATCTTGTCGCAGTTGGAGATGCACACGATCGCGTCGGCGCAGTGGGCGTTGACCATGAATTCGACGCTGTCCGCGATCAGGTCGCGGCTGGGCAGCGAATAGAGCATGCCGTCGTGGCCCATCGCGATGCCATCGTCGACGGCGATCGTGTTGAACTCTTTCGCGACGCCGCCCGCTTCCTCGATCTCACGCGCGACAAGCTGGCCCAGATCCTTGAGGTGAACGTGGCCCGGCACGAACTGGGTGAAGGAGTTGGCGATGGCGATGATCGGCTTGCCGAAGTCGCCGTCCTTCATGCCGGTTGCGCGCCACAACCCGCGCGCGCCGGCCATGTTGCGACCGTGGGTCGATGTGCGTGAGCGGTAGGCGGGCATGGCATGGACTCCGATGAAGCTTTTCAGGGGCGCTCCCTAGCGCGACATGCGCGGCTGTCTAGGTTTTTCGGGCCTTTCGGCCCCGGCGAGCGCTGCTCTTAACCTTGTGGATAGCACCGATTTCACCCGCGCCCCAGCCCGTGCTATGCTTTGCGGCGATGGACGACTTACCCCGCTACCGGCTCGAAGACCCGGAGCGAGAGTGGCTCGAAGAGTCGCGATCGTGGATCAAGGGTCACTTCAGCGACAAGGCTGAAGAAAACTACGAGGACACCGACGCAAAGCTCGCGGTGATCCGGGCCAACCTTGCACATGGTTGGGTAGGCGTGGACGATACCTGGAAACTGCAGGCGCTGGGCATCGCGATGGGCGATGCGCTGGCCGATGAACTGATGCTCGACTGGGTGACGATCGACGACGAATATGGCCGCGTGCCCGCGCTGAACTGGCCGGGCACCTCGATCGTGCTCTACCCCGTGACGATGATTTCCCAGCGCCTCGAAAGCGGCGAGGAAGTCGACGTCGACGTCATGTTCGAACAGACCCGCGAGAGGCTTCAGGAAATCGCCTTTTCGGGCGACGTCCAGTAACAGCGCAAGATTGCCGCGGGTGACAAAGGTGACACCCTGTCACCCACTGCATCCACGCCCGAAACCCGCAGGAAAGCTGGCATCTGGCTGTCACCGGGCAGGGTGACAGGTTATGCAGGAAGTACGACGATAGCAAAGAACGGCGCGCATGATGGCGCGGCTTTGCGCTGTAGGACAGCGGATTTGCGGCGCGGGTTGAACGGCCGGATTCAGGGAAAACTCATCGACCTTCGAATGGCGGGTATGGGGTGGGAAGCGGACATTATAGATATTTACACCAACTTAGAGGCTGGTGTTTTAGGTTAGCCTCTCTTCGCCATGGAGGTCACGGTGTCCGTCCGTAGTTTTGGTTACCCATTCTCGCTGAAATCGCCTGCGTCTGTGTCCGAGGTCAAGGCTGAAATCAGATGGAGGAAGATGGGGTGGTTTAAGCAAGCACCAGGCCCGCGAGGCGTTATAGTTGGGCCGTTCCTTTATCTAAGGTGGGAGGCGCTAGGACAAAGCAGCCCCAAACTCTTCGGTCTCATCCGGAGCGAGGCTGGCGGCACACATATAACAGGTCGAACAAATCCACCGCTTGCTGCACTTTTTTATCTCGTTCTTTTCGCACCAATTGGAATTTCCTTGATTTATGGTGCATTCACGGTCGGCACCGGCACAGGCAAGACCATACTATTCGCGTTGGCTGCGCTGCTTGGTGGACCCGCTTTATTATTTTTGACGCGCAGCCCTTGGCACGAGGGAGAACCGCTAGTCCGTTTTCTGCGCCAAACCGTTACCGCATCTGGTGCGTCACTGCGGAAAATTTCTGCAAAAACAGCAATTCCGAAATCCCATACGGTCACAGTGAATGGAGTTGGGCTGCGCCGGGGCGTAACGATGGAAGCGGTCTATGATGCACTTGTCAATCTAGGCGACTGGTCTAGCGTCATTCTTGGATTGAATGGTGAGACCTATGTGCGGACAGCCTCGCTGGAAGGCGGTTATGTCATAGAAAAGCGCGAAGGCGGTCCGAACAAACATGTTCGAGCTTTTAGGCTGGGCAGCGGCCCGCGATGGGACGATAGGACTATCTTCGACTTTGAAGAAACTCTCGCGGTGTTTTCTTCATACGCTTCCAAATCCTCAATGCCTCCGTTCTTGGAATGGAAGCGAATATCAGACACGGCCAAAGTGAAGCTGGGATGAACGTCCGCAATCGGTCGTTACCTGAAATTCCGCTTTTGGCCGCAACTTGCACCAACCAGCCGCTCGGCCAAACCCGTCACCCCTCGGGCGGCACTGCCATCGGCTCTACCGTTTTTAAGTTCAGCATTTCGGGCAGCAGTTCCTCGCCCTTCGCGTCCGCTGGCGCTTCGGGGGCGGTCGAGGCGTTGGAGGGGTAGTTCTCTCCGTCGAATTTCAGGATCATGGTGCCCGACGAGCCGCCGCCGCCCGATACCGCGACGGTCAGGTCGCGCCAGCCACTGGTGCTGGTTTCCAGAACGCTGACCGGCGTGCGCGATACGCTGACATCGCCGACCTTGCGCCACATCGGGCCTGCGGGCGTCAGGACCAGCAGGTTGCAGCCGCCCGTCCCGCAGAAATAGGGCCCGCCCAAATAGACGATCGCCTCGTCCTCTCCGTCGCCGTTCAGATCGCTCCACGCGAAGTCGTAGGAGATCGAGGTCGCGTCGGGATATTCCTGCAGCAGGAAGTGGCGGATGTCCTCTTCCGCGTCGGACGGCGGCGGGACAGTGGGCGCGGCCATTTCATCAGCTGCGTCTTGCGCAGCAGGCTCGGCCTCTTCGGCAGGAGCGCCGCAGGCGGAAAGGGCGATGGCAGCAAGGCCGCCGGCAAGCACATGGCTGAAACGCATTTCCTTTTCCCCCACCAGATCAGGTGGGCGGAACGTGCCACGGCTGTCAGGGTTCAACAAGCCTGTCGGTAGGGCGCAAAACCGTCCGACAGGCCCGTTACGAATCCTCCCCGCGCCAACCCTCCGTCGGCGCGGGGAGAAACGCGTTATCAGTCGGCAGCCGACAGGTTGACGGCGCTTGCCTTGCCGTTGCGGCCGGTCTCGACTTCGTAATTCAGGCGCTGATCCTTATCGAGCGACTGCATGCCGGCGGCCTGCACGGCAGTGATGTGGACGAAGCTGTCGTCCGAACCGTCGTCGGGCTGGATGAAGCCATAGCCCTTGTCGGTGTTGAAGAACTTTACGGTGCCAGTCTTGGCCATGATGCGTTCCTTTCAAGAACGGTAGGTTGCCGCGCATGCGACATGCAGCGCGGTATGCGTAAGGCCGTCCGATGAAAGGAAGTCGTCGTCTGGTTTGCGCCGTTCCGCATGGGCGGTCGGGCGGTCGTCAAATGCCGAAGTCCGTCGCAAATTTCGACGTCAGCGCGCGGCTTGTAACAGGCTTGGCGCGTTTTGCCTAATCGTTATCCCAAATCACCCCATGGCCAGCACGGTGCGCTGCGCCACGTCCGCGATCAGCGCGGCCCAGCGTGCCTGGTCTGCCTCTGTCGCGATCTGGTCGTTGCGAACTTCGATGGCGAGATAATCGCGGCCCTTCGCCTCGGCATGGCGGTTCATCGTCGCGTTCAATTCGCGGCCCGAATATGGCTCGTTGTCGCCCACCGTCAGCCCTTGCGCAGCGAACAGCCGGATCGCGTGGCGCGCCGGTTCGCTATTGGTGTTGTAGAGCAGACCGACTTCCCAGGGGCGTTCCTGTTCGGGCTTGCTCTCAAGGCTGGGCGTGAAGCTGTGGAGCGAGATGATAAGGCGCGGCTGAGCTGCCTCCAGCCAGCGCTCCATCGCCGTGTGATAGGGGCGGTAGAACTTCGCCAGCCGCATGTCGCGATCCGCACCAATATTGCCGACGATCAGTTTGCCGTCGCTTTCCTCGGGGATCATGCCGGGGTGGTCTTCTTCGCGGTGGAGATCGACGACAAGGCGGCTGATCGTGGCGAGAAACGCGGGGATGTCGTGGCGGCGGGCCATGCGTTCGGCCACGCCCTCCACCCCGATGTCGACCGCGATGTGGCTTTCCATCGTCGCGGCGCTGACGCCCAGTTCAATGCCTTCGGGCACCGCGTTGCTGGCGTGGTCCGATACGAGGACGATGCCGCCAGTCCTTGGTTCACCGATCTGGCGGTAAGGTGTGAAACTCAACGCAATACTCCGCTCATCTGCCACCAGCCGGGTTGGAGATCGGCAATCGCTTTTGCCGCCCGGTCACGGTGCTCCGTTTCCTCGTACAACGCGAAACAGGTCGCTCCTGATCCCGACATGCGGGCAAGCCACGGATCGGTGCCGTTGAGGCTTTCCAGAACGCCGGCGATTTCGGGGCAGATCGAGACGGCGGGTTGCTCCAAATCGTTGCGCCCTTCCAGCGCGATCTGGCGGGCGGAACCGGTGGGCATGGGGCCAAGATCCTCGCCCCCGCTCTCGCTCCACGCCTTGAAGACGGGGCCGGTCGGGACGGGCTTTCGTGGATTGACCAGCAGGACGGCCATGCCCTTCAGGTCGTTCTCGACCTTGGCAAGCTCGGTCCCCGTGCCCGTGCCGATCCGCGTGTCGGACCAGATGCAGGCCGGAACGTCGGCGCCCAGCGCGGCGGCGCGGGCCATGACATCGGTCGGCACCGACTGCGCTTCGGCAATCATGCGGATCAGCGCGCCAGCATCGGCAGACCCGCCGCCAAGCCCGGCCGCGACAGGGAGGTTCTTTTCGAGATGGACATGCCACCCCTCGCCGCGCGGAAAATTGGTCAGCGTATGGGCGAGGATGTTGTCGAACGGATTATCGAGCGCGCCCGCGAACTCGCCGGAGACGGTGATCTTGTCCTCGTCGGCGTGCCTCGCGGTCAACCTGTCGCCATCGTCGACAAAGGCGAAGAGCGTTTCAAGCTCGTGATACCCGTCCTCCCGCCGCCTGCGGACATGCAGCGCGAGGTTGATCTTGGCGTAGGCGGTTTCGGAGTATCCCATCAATTACCTCGTGAACCGGAGGGCGCTGCGCCGTGCGCGCTTTCGACTATCTTTGAGCATCGCGTAGGCAAGCATCCCGCCAAGGAGGAGAAGCAATGGGCCGATGAGCAAAGGCACGACGACCCAACCCGGCCAGAGATCAGCACCTACCGCAATCGACTGGCTGGCATCCGCAGGCGCGAAATGCACTTCCACCCGGCTGCCGACGGGATGATCCTGAACGAGAGGGCAGCCGCCCTCTCCTCCTTCGAACTGTTCACCCTCATGCTCGAAGCGGTAGCCGAAGCGACAACTGCGCCCCCAGCTTTCCGACTCTACGACGGTCGCCATCACCACGACACCGTCGCGCAGCAGGCCTGACCTACGATCATGTTCCGCGACCGCGCTGACGATCATCCACGCCAGAGGGACCGCCGCGAGAAAACCCAGAAACGAAAGGCTGGACAAGCCTTTCGTCAAAGAGCGATCTCCTCGCGGCACTCAGGCCACCTCACATATTCGGATAGTTCGGCCCGCCGCCACCTTCGGGCGTCGTCCAGATGATGTTCTGCTTCGGATCCTTGATGTCGCAGGTCTTGCAGTGGACGCAGTTCTGCGAGTTGATCACGAACTTCGGCTCGCCCTCTTCCACGCCCGTGAACTCGTACACACCCGCCGGGCAGTACCGCTGCGAGGGGCCCCCATAGACCGGCAGGTTCACCTCGACCGGGATCGACGGGTCCTTGAGCTTCAGGTGGCAGGGCTGATCTTCCTCGTGGTTGGTGTTCGACAGGAACACCGAGGAAAGACGGTCGAAGCTGATCTTGCCGTCGGGCTTGGGATATTCGATCTTCTTGTAAAGATCGGCGCGGCCCGTGCTTTCGTAGTCGGCGTGGTGGCCCATCGTGATCGGCAGACCGATCTTGAGCGTACGCATCCACATGTCGGCACCGGCCAGAACCGTACCCAGCGCGCCGCCGAACTTGGCGACGGCAGGCTCTGCATTCTTCACCTTCTTGAGTTCGTCCGCGATCCAGCTGCTGCGCAGGTTCGCTTCGTACTCGGCCACTTCGTCATTCTCGCGGCCGGCGGCGATCGCCTCGGCAATCGCTTCGGCGGCGAGCATCCCGCTCTTCATCGCGGTGTGGCTGCCCTTGATGCGCGGCACGTTCACGAAACCTGCCGCACAACCGATCAGCGCGCCGCCGGGGAAGCCGAGCTTGGGCACCGACTGCCAGCCGCCTTCGTTGATGGCGCGCGCGCCATAGGCCACGCGCTTGCCGCCTTCGAGGATCTTACGGATTTCGGGGTGCTGCTTCCAGCGCTGGAATTCCTCGAAAGGATAGACCCACGGGTTCTTGTAATCGAGCGCGACCACGAAACCGAGCGCAACCTGCCCGTTCGCCTGATGGTACAGGAACCCGCCGCCCCAGCTTTCGCTTTCCGAAAGCGGCCAGCCCTGCGTGTGAATAACGCGGCCCGGAACGTGCAGTTCGGGATCGATGTCCCACAGTTCCTTCATGCCAAGGCCATAGACCTGCGGCTGGCAATCAGCCTCGAGGTCGTACTTCGCCTTCAGCTCCTTGGTCAGCGACCCACGCGCGCCTTCGGCGAAGAGCGTGTACTTGCCGTGCAATTCCATGCCCGGCTGATAGTCGCCCTTGTGCGTGCCGTCGGCGGCAACGCCCATGTCGCCCGTGGCCACGCCCTTGACCGATCCGTCCTCGTTGTAGAGCACTTCAGCAGCGGGGAAGCCGGGGAAAATCTCGATCCCCATCTCTTCCGCCTTTTCGGCGAGCCAGCGGCACAGGTTGCCCAGCGAACCGGTGTAGTTGCCGTCGTTCGACAGCAGCGGCGGCATCGCGATGTGCGGCAGCGAATACTTCTTGCCGCGCGTCAGGACCCAGTGGAGGTTGTCCGTCACCGGCGTTTCGGCCATCGGACAGCCTTCGTCGCGCCAGTCGGGGAAAAGTTCATCCAGAGCGCGCGGGTCGATCACCGCACCCGACAGGATGTGCGCGCCGATTTCCGAACCTTTTTCCAGGATGCAGACTTCGATTTCGGGGTTCACCTGTTTCAGGCGGATTGCCGCCGAAAGGCCTGCCACGCCGCCGCCAACGACGACGACATCATACGGCATGGATTCGCGTTCGCTCATCTCTGGGGGTTCCCCTTGTCTTCCAGTTGTCCCTCTTCAACTCCAAGCCCTTGATTGCTGTAGCGCCCGAGGTCAAGACTGGTGCTAAGAACAGCTATGGCTACAAAGGCCACGAAAATTGACCGGAAAGCCACCCGTTTGAGCAGCGACAGACCCGACTTGCGCACGATGTACGACGCGTTGAATGCCTTCTGGCAGGACGCGGGCGTGGACATGGCGTTCGCGGACGAACCGCGCGACTGGCTGGCCGAGGCAGAGGAAAAGGCTAACCCGTCCGCCCCCGCGATCCCGAAAATGCCGCCCCCGCCGCCACCCAAGCCGCTGGGCCCCAGCGCGCCCGAACAGGCGAAGCTGGAAGAGGCGAAGGATGGCTGGCCGCAAAAACTGGAAGATTTTGCGGGCTGGTGGCTGTCAGATGCCTCGCTCGATAATGCACCTGCCGACCGCCGTGTCGCCCCGCGCGGAACGTCGCGCCCGCCGCTGATGGTGATCGTGGCAGAGCCGGAAGAAGCCGACCGTGATTTGCTGCTCTCCGGCCCCGAAGGACAATTACTCGACGCGATCGAGCGGGCGATGGGATACGAACCGCAAGCGATCTATCGCGCCTCGGCCCTGCCCCGCCGCACGCCTGCCGCGGATTGGGAAGGGCTTGCACAGGCCGGAATGGGCGCGGTGCTGCGTCATCACGTGTCACTCGTCGCACCGGAGCGTCTGCTTGTCTTGTCTAGAGAGGCGCTGACCCTGCTTTCGCCCGACACGTTCGAGCGTGACGGCACGGGTTTCCTAGGCATCGGCGACAGGAAAATCCCGCTGATTGCCGCTTATCCACTCGACCAGATGGCAGCAAGGGTCGGATATAAAAGGATTTTCTGGCAACGCTGGCTTGCCTTCGTTTCGGGCGCTTGACGCTAACCCACCTGCGATTCATCGTCGTCATGATGGGGCCGTTCGCGTGTTGGCGCGTTCAGGCCATCTTTACCCAGTTGCCTCACAAAGGGCCGGTCATGGCAAAAACGCGTTCGAACCCTCTTTCCCGGTTGCGCCCGCTTCTCCTCGCACTGTCGGTCGGCACTGCCGCCGTCGCGACAACACCTGCCCTTGCGGACAGCGCCAATCTGCCGTCATCGCGCAGTGCGGGCATCCCCGGCCAGCTTTCCGGTCAGGACCGCGCGTTCTATTCGGGCGTCTTCGCGCAGATCGATGCGCAGAACTGGGGCGCGGTCGAACAGATGCTGGCCGCCCGCCCGAACGACAGCCTGAAGCAGCTGGCGCTGGCGGAATACTACCTCCACCCCAACAGCCCGAAGATCGAGCTGGACGCGCTGAACAACTGGCTGGCGATGGGCCGCGACCTGCCGCAGGCGGGCCAGATCGGCCGCCTTGCGATCAAGCGCGGGCTTGAGAACGGGCCCAGCCTTCCCGGCACGCAGCGCCTCGTTTCGCTGCGCAGCCCAGCCAAGCGGATCCTGCCGCGCGGCACCGGCGATGCGTCAATGCCCGCCGAAGTGTCGAACGCGATCCTCGACCGGATCAAGAACGACGATCCCAACGGCGCGCGCATCCTGCTGGACGGTGTGGACGCGACGCTTTCGCCGCAGGCCCGAGCCGAATGGCGCCAGCGCGTCGCATGGTCCTATTATATCGAGAACGATGATCGCGCCGCGCTCGCCATGGCGCGCACCGTCGCCAGCGGCGGCAGCGGCGCATGGGTCGGCGAAGGCTGGTGGGTTGCAGGCTTGTCCGCATGGCGCCTTGGCGATTGCGCGCTTGCCGCCGACGGTTTCGACAAGGCATCGCGCAGCGCCGCGAACGAGGAACTGCGCGCCGCGTCCTATTATTGGGCGGCGCGCGCCTATACCCGTTGCCGTCAGCCCGAGCTGGCAGACCCTGCCCTGCGTGCGGCGGCGGGCTATTCCGAAACGCTTTACGGCATGATCGCCGCCGAACAGCTTGGCATGGACCCGCCACAACACGTGGTCGGGCAGTCGTTCTCTTCCAGCGACTGGCGCGCGCTTTCGAATGACGAGAACGTGCGCACCGCGATCGCCCTGGTCGAAATTGGACGCGAAGGCCTTGCCGACGAAGTCCTGCGCCATCAGGCTCAGATCGGCGACCCGAACGAATATGACAGCCTGACGCGTCTCGCCCGCGAACTGGGCCTGCCCTCGACGCAACTTTACATGGCCTACAACGCGCCGCGCGGGGCAAAGCCCGATCCGGCGACGCGTTATCCCGTTACGCGCTGGGCACCGCGCGAAGGTTGGCGGGTCGACCCCGCGCTTGCCTATGCCCACACGCTGCAGGAATCGAACTTCCGCGCCGAAGCGGTCAGCCCCGCCAATGCCGTGGGCCTGATGCAGATCACGCCGATTACGGTGCGCCAGCACGCGCCCTCGCTGGGCATGAATGCCGACGGCGTGGATCTCAAGGATCCGTCCACGAACATGAGCTTCGGCCAGCGCAACCTTGAGATGCTGCGCGACAGCGGCGGGACGCAGGGGCTGCTGCCCAAGATCATGGCGGCCTATAACGCAGGGCTTTCGCCGATCACGCGCTGGAACAGCGAAGTGAAGGACTTCGGCGATCCGCTGCTCTACATCGAATCCATCCCCTACTGGGAAACGCGTTCCTACGTCGCGATCGTGACGAAGAACTACCTGATGTACCGCCGCCAGGAAGGCGCGAACGACGATGTGCAGCAGGCACTGGCGCAGAACCTGTGGCCGACGTTCCCCTCGCCCACAGGCGCGGGCGCGGTGGCGCGGCATGGCAAGCCGGTCCTGTCGAAACTGAAACGCTGACGGGAACCACACATGGCCATCGACGAAAGACGCAAGTTCAAGCCGATCCGGATTGCGCTCATGACGGTGTCCGACACGCGCACGCCCGATAACGATACCAGCGGCGACATCCTTGCCGACCGCATCCACAACGCGGGCCACACCCTTATCGATCGCACGATCATGAAGGACGACGCCGACCGTATCGTCGCCCAGCTTCATTCATGGATCGAAGATGAAAACATCGACGCGATCGTCACCACAGGCGGCACGGGACTTACCGGCCGCGACGTCACGCCAGAGGCGCTGGAGCGTGTGAAAACGCGCGAGATCCCGGGCTTTGGCGAATTGTTCCGCTTCATCAGCTTCCAGTCCATCGGCACCAGCACGGTCCAGTCGCGCGCCTGTGCAGTCGTGGCGCGGGGCACGTACATCTTCGCCCTGCCGGGATCGAACGGCGCGGTGAAGGACGGTTGGGACGGCATTCTTGCCGAACAACTCGACAGCCGGAACCGGCCCTGCAATTTCGTGGAACTGATGCCCCGCCTGCGGGAGCAATAAGGGCTCAGACCCGCTTCACGCCCGCCGCTTCCAGCTTTGCGATCAGGTCCGCCGCCGCATCGCCCACGGCGTCCAGAGGCAAGAGATTGAAGTACATCTCGGTCTGGTAAAGCATCAGCATATCACCGCTGACGGCAAAGCGATGGAACTCTGCAAACGGCATCCGCGCATGGCCGCGTTCGCCGCTGAACATCACCGCCTCGTCATCCCACGCGATAGTGCTTTCGGCACGTAGCGCCGCGCTTTGCCGGTATTGGCGGCGGCCCATCATTGGCGCCATCCAGAAATAGACGATGGCCAACGCAACCGGCACCGCGATCAGGAAGGCAAGGGCTTGCCCCGACACTTCGCCCGTCATCGAGAAATCCAGCACGACCAGCAACGCCAGCAACACGGCGATCAGGATCAGCATCCAGCGGATCGGCCCTTTCCAAGCGCGCGCCAGCATCAACCGCTTCATCGCGGCGACGACTTGTTCCTCGCGGACAGTGAAGCTGAAAGGTCCCTTCGTCTCCATCATGTTCGTTTAGGCCGCAAAGGTTACCGCATTGCAAGCCGCGCGGAACGAAGCGCCGCGTTCGCGTGTTCGCAGGTGACATACAGGGGAGATCAATTTGCCGGACATCGCAGCCGCTTCCGATACTTTGCTGCTGGCCGCCTTTGCGGGGGCCGCTCTCATCATCGCCGTGCTGGGCAGCCGCATGGCCAACATCGCCGACGTTCTGGCCGACCGGACGGGCCTTGGCGAAGCGCTGATCGGATCGGTCCTGTTGGGCGCGGGCACGTCGATCTCCGGCATCGTCACATCGATCAGCACGGCGGCCAGCGGGCACCCCGAACTCAGCGTGTCGAACGCGCTGGGCGGGATCGCGGCGCAGACGATGTTCCTTGCCCTTGCCGACATCGCTTATCGCAAGGTGAACCTTGAACACGCGGCGGCAAGCGCAGTGAACCTTGGGCAGGCAGGCGTTCTGATCATGCTGTCCGCCCTCCCCATTCTCGCATGGGCCAGCCCTGCGGTGACGGTCTTTTCGATCCACCCGATCAGCCCGCTGCTCGTCGCGATCTACCTCGTCGGCCTGCACAACGCGCACCGCATCCGGCAGGAACCGATGTGGATTCCCCGCAAGACCGAGGCGACGCGCAACGAAGACGATGACGAGTGCGAGGACGACCGATCGACCAGGATGCTCTTCGCCACGTTCGCGGCGCTTGTCGCCGTTGTTGGCGTGTGCGGCTGGGTCGTGGGCGAAGCGGGCGTCGAACTGTCGTCGCGCTATGGCATTTCGCAGGGCGTTGTCGGTGCGCTGCTGACCGCGGTGGTCACCTCGCTGCCCGAACTGGTCACGACCGTTGCTGCCGTGCGCAACGGCGCGCTGCAACTCGCCATCGGCGGGATCATCGGCGGGAACATGTTCGACGCGCTGTTCATTGCGGCCAGCGACGTCGGCTATCGTGAGGGCAGCATCTATCACGCGATCAGCGACCGTGCCGTATTCTGGATGGCGCTGGTCGTCGTGATGACGGCGATCCTGCTGCTTGGCCTTCTGAGACGCGAGAGGCAGGGACCGGCGGGCATCGGCTGGGAATCGACGCTGCTGCTGACGCTATGGCTGGGCGGTGCGGGGCTCCAGATCGCGCTGGGATAACTCGGCGCGTCGAATCGTTGCACATTGCTTTTGTTCTAGTTATGTTCCGAACATGCCGACACCACCCGCACCGCACGGGCGCGGCGCGCAATCGGGCGCGCTGTCGCGCCGCTTCAACCTTGCCGAGCGCGAGGCGGATGGCGACTGGCTGGACGATGCAGAGGCGATAGACGGCCCCGCCCCCAAGCTGCGGACAACGGTGACCGAGGAACATCCCCGCGCCGTGCTGACATTCAACAAGTCGCCCGACATTCCCTTCGACCGCTCGGTCAATGCCTACAGGGGATGCGAACATGGCTGCATCTACTGCTTTGCGCGGCCCACCCACGCCTATCACGACCTGTCGCCCGGCCTCGACTTCGAAACCAAGCTGTTCGCCAAGCCCGACGCGGCGAAGATCCTGCGCCGCACGTTCGCGAAACCCGGCTACGCGCCCGAGATCATGGCGATGGGCACGAATACCGATCCCTACCAACCGATCGAGGGTAAGTACGGTATCACGCGCGAGATCCTCGAGGTTTGCCTCGAAGCGAAGCACCCCGTCGCCATCACCACGAAATCGGCCCGCGTGTTGCGCGATATCGACCTGCTGTCCGAATTGGCAAAGCAGCAGCTTGTCGCGGTCAGCATTTCGGTCACCAGCCTCGATCCGCGGCTGTCGGGCATCCTCGAACCGCGTGCGTCCTCCCCTGCGCGCCGCGTCGATGCGCTGGCCCGGCTGGCGGCGGCGGGCGTTCCGACGCATTGCATGATCTCGCCCATCATCCCCGCGATCACCGATCACCACATGGAAGCCATCGTCGACGAGGCGGCAACGGCAGGTGTGCGCGCGGCGAACTGGATCATGCTGCGCCTGCCGCACGAAGTTGCGCCGCTGTTCCGCGAATGGCTCGACACGCATTTCCCGGACCGGGCGGGCAAGGTCATGGCCTTCGTGCAGGAAATGCGCGGCGGGCGGGACAACGATCCGGGCTTTCATTCGCGCTTTCGCCCCACAGGTGCCTGGGCCGACCTGTTCCGCCAACGCTTCGCGCTCGCCGTCAAGCGATCGGGCCTGCCGCAGCAAAGGCTGGAGCTCGACTGTTCGGCCTTCACACCGCCGCCGGTTGACGGACAATTGCGGCTTTTGTGACAATTCCTGAACGGTTTACCGGCAAGTAACCAAGTCACGCCTAAGTATTTCCCGCCATATTCAGGGGGATACTTGTCATGAAGGAAATGCTTATCGGCGGCGTAGTTGTCGCTGCTGTCGGTCTTAGCGTCTTTTTCGCGCCGGACATGAATTTCGGCACGATGGAACGCGTCGATCCGGCCAATGGCCCGCTTTATTCGCTGACGCCTGCGCAAGTATCCGAAAAGCTGACCAAGGCCCCGCTCCCCGGCAGTGCCGGTCCTTTCGGAACGCTCGACGTAAAGGTCACCAGCCGCAAAGAAGGCGTGGTGCGTTACGAGGCATCAGGTTCGCACGCCCGCATCTCCTGCAAGGCGAGCGTTCACGATGCTCGCTCAGATGCGATACAGGTACTGACATCGTGCGATCGCGCCGCGGCTGACGGCGCAGCCGCCAAGCTTGGTGTCGAAATCACCAACAATGCGTTCAACGAACTGGTCCATTCCACCCTGCAGGGCCGTGCCTATGATCGCGCGAAAGTCGAAATGCAGAACTCGGGCGCAGTGATGAAGAACCTGCCGCAGATGCAGCGCGACGCGCTCAAGATGCAGAGCGATTTCAGCAAGATGGAGCGCGAGATCGAGCAGGACCAGTTGGACCGCGAAGACCGCGCGTGGCTGGAAGGCGACGTCTCCGACTATTGAGAGACGGCAACCCAGCCGCAAACGCGAAAGCGAGGTTTCTGACCCCGGCCGCGTGTGAGTGGGGGACAGGCCGGGGTCAGAAGTCGCAGGGCTTGTCGCAATTGCCCGCCTTCGAGCAGCCGGACCGGCCAAGCCGGCGCTGCAGGATCGACAGGTTGGGCGACTTGCCCAGTGTGGTCTGCACAGGACAGGTCTCCCGCAGGACCTGATTGTCGCAGAGCCCGAAATCATACGCGACATCGACGTATAGGATGACGTCCGGCTTGGCCGAGTCATCATCCGGATCGGGCACGATGCGCACTTCTTCGAACACGAGGTCGCGAATACAGAACGCGCCGCAAGCCGAGGTTTCCTCCACGATCTTGCGGCGCACTTCGTCCAACTGCGCCTGCAAGTGCGGTCGCAGTTCGGCAAGCAGCGCGAGATGTTCCGCCGCCTGCTTGGCGACTTCCTCGATCGCGCTGTAATCTTCGATAGCGGGTTTGGGTGATCCGAAGCGGACGATACCGTCACGGAACATCAGCGAGTCCGTGTGAACTTCCAACGTCGGCATCCAGTCGCCGCCGCTGTGGCGCAAATCCTTGGGCGCAAATTCGCCCAGGCTACGCCCCTGCCCCTTCAGTGCGCCGACAAGGGCCTGGGCAAGCCGCACCCGCCATCCGCCATCGCTTTCGCACGGTTCCGGCACGGCACTGCGGGCGGCATTGATGAATTCGAGTGCGACACTGGCATAGGCCGAGCGGGGGTCTTCGGCCTTGCGGGGGTAACTGGGGTCGTCAAAATCACGATCGGCCAAAGCCGTTCTCCAACAAGAACACTTATCGCGCGACCATACCCAGATGCCGGCTATCCCAATATTATCTCAATTCCTTTGATAAAGATCAAATCGATTGGAAAATATGCATTTTAAGTAGTAAAATTGCGTCCCGTTTCGGGATTTTGCGTAGACCTCACGCAACCAGGCGCAGTGCCTTCGTCGATTTGGCCGATAGCGCGGTTTCACTAACCCCGGCAATTTCTGCAATCCGGTCAACGAGTTCGCCGTCTAGTGCGAACTTGCGGCCAAGCAGCATCGTCGCCTCGCGCCCCTCACCCAGCAGCAGACGCGCGATAACCTCGCCGGTCGCCTCGTCGGACTGCGGCAGCGCCAAAGCGAGCTCTGCCAAGGCATCGATTCGGTCGACCGTCAGGCGCAGCTCCATGCGGGCCGAACCCTTCACCGCCGAAAGCGCCCTCGCCCCGCGAACGGTGACACGCGGCGGTTCATCGGCGCTGGGCCGGTCGAGTTCGACATTGAGCAGGACGCACTCGCCCGACTTCGCCCATTCGCGGAAGCTGTCGACCAGCCCTTCCTCGAAACACGACGCGCTGAACTGACCCGACTGGTCGGAGAAGTCGCCCATGACGAAGTCCTTGCCCTTGCGGGTCTGGCGTTTGTTCGCCCCTTCGACCAGCACGGCCATGACCGCGTTCGTGCGCCCGCCTGCTCCACCTTCGGAGCCGCTGGCCATCAGGCTGGCGTAGGAACGTGCGCCCTGTGCGCTGGCGACGGCGCGCCACTGGCTGACGGGGTGCGCGGCGAAGTAGAAGCCGAAGTTCTCGCGCTCCTTCTCCATCTGGTCCTTGCGCGCCCATGCCGGTGCCTCGACCAGCCGCAGATCGGCGCTGGCGTGTTCCTCTCCGCCGAACAGGCCCGCCTGCCCGCTTTCCTTCTCGCGCACGGCGGCATCGGCCACGGCGAGCAGCATGTCGGCATTGGCGATGACCTTGGCGCGGTTGGGTTCAAGGCTGTCGAGCGCCCCCGCACAGGCCAGCCCTTCGAGCTGGCGGCGGTTCATCGAGCCTGCTGGCAGACGCTCGAACATGTCCTTGAGGCTCTCGAACTTGCCGCGAGCTTCACGCTCGGCAACGATCGCGTCCATCGCCTTTTCGCCGACGTTGCGAATGCCCGCCAGCGCATAGCGGACGCGGTGCCCCTCGTCGGTCGGTTCGACCGTGAACTCGGCCTCGCTCATGTTGATGTCGGGTCCCGCACATTCCAATCCGCCACCGGGATAGCGGCGCATGTCGTCGACAAAGACCGACAGCTTTTCCGACTGGTGCATGTCGAAGCACATCGATGCGGCGTAGAATTCGTGCGGATAATGCGCCTTCAGCCACGCGGTCTGATAGGCGAGCAGCGCGTAGGCGGCGGCGTGCGACTTGTTGAAGCCGTAGCCTGCGAACTTGTCGATCAAGTCGAACAGCTCGTTCGCCTTCTTCGCGTCGATGTCGCTGACTTCCTTGCAGCCTTCGACGAAACGCGTGCGCTGCGCGTCCATTTCGGCCTGCACCTTCTTGCCCATCGCGCGGCGCAGCAAGTCTGCATCGCCCAGCGAGTATCCGGCAAGGATCTGCGCGGCCTGCATGACCTGTTCCTGATAGACGAAGATGCCGTACGTCTCGGCCAGGATGCCTTCGAGCTTGGGGTGCGGATATTCGATTTCCGCCTGCCCGTTCTTGCGCTGGCCGAACAGGGGGATGTTGTCCATCGGGCCCGGACGGTAGAGCGAGACGAGCGCGATGATGTCTTCAAACCGCGTCGGCTTTACCGCGGCCAGCGTGCGCCGCATGCCTTCCGATTCCAGCTGGAACACGCCGACGGTATTGCCCTGCTTCAGAAGCTGGAACACGCCCGCATCGTCCCACGGCAGGCCGTCGAGATCGATCTCGATCCCGCGCCGCTTCAACAGGTCCACCGCCTTCCGCAGCACCGACAGGGTCTTCAGGCCGAGGAAGTCGAATTTAACGAGGCCCGAACTTTCGACGTGCTTCATGTCGAACTGCGTCACCGGCATATCCGAACGCGGATCACGGTAGAGCGGGACGAGTTGGGAGAGCGGACGGTCGCCAATCACCACGCCCGCCGCGTGGGTGGACGAGTTGCGCGGCAGGCCTTCCAGCTGCATCGCAAGGTCGAGCAACCGGCGCACTTCGGGGTCGCGCTTGTACTCGCCCGCGAACTCGGCAATCCCGTTCAGCGCGCGGTCCAGCGTCCACGGGTCCGCCGGAAGGTTCGGCACCATCTTGGTCAGCCGGTCGACGTGGCCATAGCTCATCTGCAGGATGCGGCCGCAATCGCGCAGCACGGCGCGGGCCTTCATCTTGCCGAAAGTGATGATCTGCGCGACGTGATCGTGGCCGTATTTCTTCTGAACGTAGCGGATCACCTCGCCGCGCCGCGTTTCGCAGAAGTCGATATCGAAGTCGGGCATCGACACGCGTTCGGGATTGAGGAAACGTTCGAACAGCAGGCCGAGCCGCAGCGGATCGAGATCGGTGATCGTCAGCGCCCAGGCGACCAGCGAGCCTGCACCCGAACCACGGCCCGGCCCCACCGGAATGCCGTTATCCTTCGCCCACTTGATGAAGTCGGCAACGATCAGGAAGTAGCCAGGGAAGCCCATGCCGACGATGATGTCGATCTCGAACTTGAGGCGGTCGAAATACTTCTGCCGCTCTTCGGGGTCCATCTCGCCATAGACTTCGAGCCGCTTTTCGAGGCCGCGCTTGGCGTCCTCGGTAATCATGCGCGCCTCGCCTTCCAGATCGCCGGCGAGGCTGGGCAGGATCGGCTTGCGATAGGGCGGCATGACGGCGCAGCGCTGGGCGACGACCATCGTGTTGGCCATCGCCTCAGGCAAGTCTTCGAAGATCTGCGCCATCATGTCTGCGGGCTTCACCCAGGCATCGGCAGGCGCGCGCGGGCGGTCGGCGGTGTCGATGTAAGTCGAGTTCGCGATGCAGAGCATGGCATCGTGCGCGGGGTGAAAGCTCGCCTCGTCGAACTGCGCGGGATTCGTGCCGACCAGCGGCAGGTCGCGCGCATAGGCCAGATCGATCAGCGCTTCCTCGCTCTCCGCTTCGTCCGGCGCGCCGGTGCGGGCGATCTCGACATAGAGGCGGCCCGGGAACAGCGCCTGCAGCCTGTCGGCATAGGCCGCGGCCTCGTCGTTCTGTCCGGCGGTGTAGAGGCGGGCCAGCGCGCCCTCGCCCGCGCCGGTCAGGCAGATCAGGCTGTCGGTGTGACCTTCCAGCGCTTCCATCTCGACATGCGGGTCGAGATGCAGCGGCCGATCGAGATGTGCGCGCGATACGAGGTGGCACAAGTTGTCCCAGCCGGTTTCGTCCTGAGCATAGAGCGCAATCCAGTCGATAGCATCACGGTTCGGTCGCTTTACGGCAAGAAACGTGCCGACAATCGGCTGCACGCCGAGGTCCTTCGCCGCGCCGGCAAAGGCAATAGAGCCGTAGAGCCCGTTGCGGTCGCAGATGGCGATGGCGGGATAGCCGCGTTCCTTGGCAAGCTTTGCCAGTTTCTTCGGATCGATCGCGCCTTCCAGCATCGTGAAACTGGAAAAGACGCGAAGCGGGACGAAGGGAGCGAAGGCCATGCCAGTAAAATAGCCAAACGGCCCGCCAAGCGCGAGGGCGTGGCGGGCCGTTTCAACAGGGGTGTCCCCTGTTTTGTCGCCCGTTCGGGGCGGGTTGTCGGTGCGTGCTGGCGGATCGCTCCGTCAGGCCTTGGGAAAGTCCTCACGCCGGGACAGCGCCTCGATCTCGCCAAGAGTGAAAGTGCGGTCGCCCGACTTCTGAATGACAAGGCCTGCCCGGTCCTTTTCCGGAAGGCTCATCACGAAGGCGATCATTTCGGCAAAAGTGCCGTCGCGGATGATGTTCAGCCCGCGCAACATGTTGCTTTCGACGCCGTCTTCACGGCGGTGGAGCGCGGCATGATCGTCCCATTCCTTTTCGGAGGGGTCATACGGTTCGCTCTGGATGGTTGAAGGATGTTCGCTCATGGGGGCCCTCCTGAGTGCAAGTGAAGTTTGTCTAAAGAACGCGCCGCACGCGTGCCTTGTTCCAGATCAAACGCGCCTATTGCGGGCAATCCCCGGCACAATCCCGGTCCTTGCGGCGATAGAGGAAATCGAACGAGGGCTCCCACACCTTTCCTTCCGCCGGTCCGTCCTTGGGCCAGAACGTGCCGCGCTGGCGTACCGAACCGTCGGGCTGGCGCGTGTATTCCATCCTGATCCAGCCATCGCGCCCCGGTCCGCCCGCGCCGGGCCACCAGCCGGTCAAGACCATCGTGCCCGGCTTTTCGGAGCCGCCGTTGAATTCAACCCTGCCGGGCGCAGAGCCGATCCATGTCTGGTGCCACTGTCCGGTCGAAGGCTCGAAACCGGACAGGCTCGAACCGCCTTCGCCCTTCAGCGGCATCCACCTTTCGCGGATGGCACAGCCCGAATGGAGGCGCTGGATCAAACTCTCGGCGATCTTTTCGTCCTTGCCGAAGGGATAGACATCCCATTCCCCCAGCCAGAAATCGAAATCGCGGAAATGGCCACCGGCACAGGCAGGTGCGGCGATACCGTCCGCCGCGTCTGCCGCCAATGCCATTGGATCGTCGGGCGAGACAGTTCCTTCGGGAGCTACCGCCGTCAGCAGGAGGATCGCTATTACTGAAGACATCCCCGTTCTCCCGACAAACCGGAGATCAGCTTAACTTGCCCTCGTGCAACCGCACAACTCTATCCATCCGCGCTGCCAGCCGCTCGTTGTGCGTCGCGATCAGCGCGGCACTGCCCTGCCCGCGCACGAGGCGCAGGAATTCCTCCAGCACGCGGTCGCTCGTCACTTCGTCGAGGTTGCCGGTAGGCTCGTCCGCCAGCACCAGTTGCGGCTTGTTCGCCAGAGCGCGGGCCACGGCCACGCGCTGCTGTTCGCCGCCCGAAAGCTGGCTGGGCCGGTGGGTCAGACGATGGCCGAGGCCGAGCGCCGAGAGAAGTTCCTCGGCCCGCGCCTCCGCCTCTGCGCGCGGCACGCCTGCCACTAGCTGGGGCAGGACGACATTCTCGCTCGCGTCGAAATCGGGCAGCAGGTGGTGGAACTGGTATACGAAGCCCAGGTGATCGCGGCGCAGCGCGGTGCGGGCATCGCCGTTCGACTTCTCCGCCTGCTTGCCGCAGATCGCGATCTCTCCGCCAAAGCCGCCTTCGAGCAGGCCGACCGCCTGCAGCATCGTCGACTTGCCCGAACCCGATGGGCCGAGCAGCGCAACGATCTCGCCGGGCATGATCGTCAGATCGATACCGCGCAGGACATCGATCGTGACGCCGCCCTGCGTGAAGGAACGGGTCAGCTGCTTCAGTTCGACGACGGGGGGCATTGTTGCGGTCTCATTCATAACGCAGCACCTGCACGGGATCGGTGCTCGCCGCCTTCAGCGCGGGATAGAGCGTGGCGAGGAACGACAGGACCAGCGCCATGCCGACGATGACGACGACTTCGCCCGGATCGGTCCGCGCGGGCAGTTCGGACAGGAAGCGGATTGAAGGGTCCCAAAGCTCCTGCCCCGTGAGCAGTTCGACAAGCTTCACCACCGACTGCCGGAATTCCAGCGCCACGAAGCCAAGGATCAGGCCTGCAATCGTGCCCAGCGCGCCGATCAGGAAGCCTGCGGTCACGAAGATCTTGAGAATGGACCGCCGCGTCGCGCCCATCGTGCGCATGATCGCGATGTCGCGCGTCTTGGCGCGCACCAGCATGATCAGGCTGGAAAGGATATTGAACACCGCGACCAGCACGATGATCGACAGCACAACGAACATCGCCACGCGTTCGACCGCCAAAGCCTCAAACAGCGATGCGTTGATCGTCTTCCAGTCGTTGACGACCGCCCTGCCCGCAAGCTTCTGCGCCAATGGTGCCAGTGTCTCACCCACCGTGTCGGGGTCTTCGGTCATGACCTCGATCATGCCGATGGTATCACCCATCAGCATCAGGGTCTGTGCGTCCTGTATCGGCATTACGACATAGGCGTTGTCGTAGTCATAGATGCCGATCTCGAAGATCGCGGCGACTTCGTAGCCGATTTCGCGCGGGACGGTGCCGAACGGGGTCGTGCGCCCTTGCGGGTTGATGACAGTGATGACGTCGCCGATGCGGATGCCAAGGTTCTGGGCAAGGCGCGAACCGATCGCGACGCGGCCCGATTCCGGCTGGAGCAGATCAAGGTTGCCCATGACCTGCTTTTCCTTGAGCTCGGTAATCGATTCCGCCGTGGACCCGCGCACAAGCACGGCCTCGACCCGGCCTTCGTAGGTACCCAGCAGCGGCTGTTCGATCAGCGGCGACGCATCGGTGACGCCCGGCGTCTCACGCACTTCCTCAAGCACGTTTTCCCAATCGTTCAGCCGCCCGCCATAGGCCTGGATCACCGCATGGCCGTTCAGCCCCACGATCTTGTCCAGAAGTTCGGCGCGAAAGCCGTTCATCACGCTCATCACGATGACGAGCGCGGCGACGCCCAGCATTACGGCCGCAAGGCTGATACCGGCGACCATGGCGATGAACGCCTCGCCCCGCCCCGGCAGCATGTAGCGCTTGGCGATGGTCCATTCGAAAGGGGAGAGAAGCAAGTTGAAGGTTCTGCCTGTTATGCGGGCGGTATACGGCAAACCTGATGCTGCCCCGCCCCTGACTTCGTCATGAACCGTTTGAGTAGGGGGCGGTTCCACGACTGGCAAGCTTTGCGAAGCTGACCGCCAGACGGCGAGACGGCAAGGCCCGCGGGAACTCGGCGGTTGTAATCGGGATGAAACATCGGCAAAGGCGCGCGTGACGCGTCGGGGCCTTTCTGCTAGGGCCGCCGCGCAAGCCAACCAAGGCAACACAGCGGAACATTATACGCATGGCGTCCACGGATTTCGGCCTCCATCCCTTCACCGACGCGGATGGTGACAAGCTGCGCGAAGAGTGCGGCGTCTTCGGCGTCATCGGCGCGCGCGACGCGGCGGCGGTCACGGCTCTGGGCCTTCATGCCCTGCAGCATCGCGGCCAGGAAGCCGCCGGCATCACCAGCTTCGACGGGACCGAATTCTTCACCCGCCGCGGCATGGGCCACGTGGCAGAGAATTTCTCGACCGGCGAGGCGCTGGCCGAACTTCCCGGCGAAATGGCCGCGGGCCACGTTCGTTATTCCACGACCGGCGGTTCGGGCCTGCGCAACGTGCAGCCGCTCTATGCCGATCTCGCCAGCGGCGGTTTCGCCATCGCGCACAACGGCAATATCTCGAACGCGATGCACCTTCGCGCCGATCTCGTCCGCAAGGGCGCGATCTTCCAGTCGACCAGCGATACCGAGGTGATCATCCACCTCGTCGCGACCAGCCGTTACCCGACGATGCTGGACCGCTTTGTCGATGCGCTGCGCCTTGTCGAAGGTGCCTATTCGCTGATCGTGATGACGAACAACGGCATGGCTGCCTGCCGCGACCCGCTGGGCATTCGTCCGCTCGTCATGGGCAAGATCGACAATGCCACCGTCTTCGCCAGCGAAACGGTTGCCCTCGACATCGTGGGCGCAAAGTTCGTGCGCGAGGTTGAACCGGGCGAACTGATCGAGGTCGACTTCGACGGTTCGGTGCGCAGCCACCGCCCGTTCGGCACGCCAGCATCACGCCCGTGCATTTTCGAACATGTCTATTTCAGCCGCCCCGATTCCATCAGCGGCGGCCGCTCGGTCTATTCGGTTCGCAAGGAAATCGGTGCGCAGCTCGCCATCGAAAGCCCGGCAGAAGCCGACCTCGTCATTCCCGTGCCCGACTCGGGCGTGCCTGCCGCCATCGGTTACGCGCAGGAATCGGGGGTACCCTTCGAACTGGGCATCATCCGTTCGCACTATGTCGGGCGTACGTTCATTCAGCCGTCGGACGGTCAGCGTACGTCCTCCGTCGCGCGCAAACACAATGCGAACCGCGCGCTGGTCGAAGGCAAGCGGATCATCCTCATCGACGATTCCATCGTGCGCGGGACAACCTCGCTCAAGATCGTGCAGATGATGCGCGAGGCAGGCGCCAGCGAAGTCCATATGCGCATCGCCAGCCCGCCGACCGAACATTCCTGCTTCTACGGCGTCGACACGCCCGAGAGGTCCAAGCTGCTGGCCGCGCAGATGGACGTCGAGGCCATGCGCGAATTCATCCAGGCCGACAGCCTTGCCTTCGTGTCGATCGACGGTCTCTACCGCGCGGTGGGCGAGGACGAGCGCAAGAAGAAGTGCCCGCAGTATTGCGACGCCTGCTTCACCGGCGACTACCCCACGCGCCTTACCGACCTTTCGGAGCGTGAGACCCCGCAGCTTCCCCTGCTCGGCGAAAAGGCCGCGTGATGACGGACAGCACTGGCGACAAGCCCCTTGCGGGCAAGCTGGCGCTCGTCACCGGGGCGAGCAAGGGCATCGGCGCTGCCACGGCGATCGAACTGGCCGCCCGCGGCGCGCACGTCATCCTGACCGCGCGCGACGACCGCAAGCTGGAACAGGTCGAGGAAGCGATCCACAAGGCTGGCGGCAGCGCGACGATCGCGCCGATGGACCTGGCGGAGCCCGACTCGGTCGCGCGACTCGCCACGGCAATCGCCGGACGCTGGGATGCGCTCGACGTTCTGGTCATCAATGCGGCCGTGTTCCTGCCCCATACGCCGGTGCAGGATCTTGATGCCAAGGCCTTCAGCAACGCGCTCACGGTTAACGTGCTGGCCACGCAAACGCTGCTCGCCGCGTTCCATCCGATGCTGAAGAAGGCCGATGCCGGCAAGGTCGTCGGCCTCACCAGCGGAGTGGGTGCGAACGCCCGTGCCTACTGGGCCGGATACGGCGTGACGAAGGCGGCTTTTGACAGCCTTCTCAAGAGCTACGCGCTGGAAAACGCGAACACGAGCCGCATCCGCACCGTGCTCGTCAGCCCCGGCGCGACCCGCACCGAAATGCGCGCCCGCGCCTATCCGGGCGAAGACCCGTCAACGGTGAAACCGCCCGAAGTGGTGGCACAATTCATTGCAAACATGCTTGGTGAAGAGCTTCCTAACGGCGAGATACTTTCCGTTAACCCCGTTTAGGAACCTCGCGCTAACCGCGTTCAGGGCACATTGGCCGAACTCAGGAACGGCCGAGTCCCGCCACAAAAGCGAAATCGGCTATGGTTGCTCCCCTTGTGGAGCGTCTCTTTTTGCAAGGGAACGTGTGCCATGACCGAATTTTTCCTCTCCGACCGCTATTTCAAGGCGTCGCAGGAAGATCGCAGCTCGCCGCGTCTTCAGCTCACCATTCCGGTGACGCTGCGCCCGGCAGGCGGACACGGCTTTTCAAGCGAGGTCCAGGACCTCTCGCTCGGCGGATTTTCGGCCCAGTGCGTCAATCGCCTCGCCGTCGGCACGCTGTGCTGGCTCAAACTTCCGGGCCTTGCCGCCCTGCAGTGCGAAGTGATCTGGTGGCAGAACAATCTGGTTGGTTGTGCCTTCCAGAACCTGCTGAGCCCGATCGTCTATGACGACATCGTCAGCCGCTATCGCAACGCGTCGGCTCGCCGGGTCTGATACGTAGTTTCGCGCAGAGGCAGAATCAGGCGTTCTTCACCAGCGTAACCTGGTGAACGTCGATCCCGCCGCCGCGGAAGCCGCCTTCGCAGTACATCAGGTAGAACCGCCAAAGTTCTACGAAGCGGTCGTCGAAACCGCGCGGCAGTTTTCCTTCCGCTGCCGCGCGGTCGAACGCATCGCGCCACAGCTTCAGCGTCTCGGCATAATCCAGGCCGAAGTCGGTCTGGTCCTCCCATGACAGCCCCCGCTCTTCGGCAAGTTGCCGGAACTCGCTGGTGCGGATCAGCAGGCCGCCGGGGAAGATGAACGCCTGGATGAAATCGGCAGAACCGGCATAGGCGTCGAACAAGTCGTCGCGGATCGAGATATACTGGATCGCGGCGCGCCCGCCCGGCTTCAGGTTGCGGGCGATGCAGTCCATGTAGGTCGGCCAGTATTCGCGGCCCAGCGCCTCGACCATCTCGACACTGGCAATCGCGTCGTAGCTACCCGCCGTATCGCGGTAGTCCTGATGCCGGAAATCAACCTTGCAGGCATCGGCAGCGTTCGCCTCGCGCGCATGAGCAAGCTGCTCGTCCGACAGACTGATCGCAGTAACATCCGCGCCGAAGTCGTTCGCCAACGTGCGCGCCAGATAGCCCCAGCCGCACCCGATCTCGAGCACCTTTGCGCCGTCCGACAGGTTCAGCCGGTTCGCCAGCGCCCGCACTTTCGCCTGTTGCGCCTGTTCGAGCGGAATGTCGGTGCCTGAAAACAGCGCGCTGGAATAGCACAGCGTCGGGTCCAGCCACGCGGCGTAGAAATCGTTGCCGAGGTCATAGTGGGCCGAGATATTGGCCTTGGCCCCGCTGATCGTATTGCGGTTCAGCCAGTGCGCCAGCCGCGATGCCATGCGCCACGGACCTTTAGCGCGCCCGACAGACCCCAGCCCTTCGGCATTTTTCATGAACAGCGCGAAGATCGGCACGGGGTCGGGACTGTCCCACTCCCCCGCTTCCCATGCACGGTACCAGCCGACCGAACCGCCGGTGACGAGCCGCACGATGGCGCGCCAGTCGCGGATGTGGATGCGGGCATCGAAACCGGGACGACGGCCACCGACCACGCGGGTCGAACCATCGGGCAGACGTGCCTCGATCCGGCCCGTTTCGAGGCCGGCATCGATCTTTTCGACCACCTTGTCGACACCGCCCGCAACAAGGCGCGCGATCAGCCCGCCGCCGTCGCCGAAACGAAAGCCGCCGTCGAGAAGATGCCGTCCGCGCGTATTTCCCTGTCCCATCAAGGCTATCTATGCGACGCGCCGCGCCGCCTTTCAACCGCCGGACTTCATCTCCTTGTAGGCAGCCAGTGCCCGCTCGCGCGCTTCCCTGTGGCCGATCAGCTTTTCGGGATAGCCATCGGGCCTGTGCGCATCGTCGGGATCGTGGATCTGGTCGTCCGGCAGATCCGCCAGTTCGGGCACCCATTCGCGGATATAGGCGGCGGCATCGAACTTCTCCGACTGGCTGAGCGGGGCCATGATGCGGCTGAACATATTGCTGTCGACGCCGGTGCCCGAAATCCACTGCCAGTTGACGCCGTTATTGCCATAGTCGGCATCGATCAGCGTGTCCCAGAACCACTTCTCGCCAAGCCGCCAATCGATCAGCAGGTGCTTCACAAGAAAGCTGGCCGCGATCATCCGCACGCGGTTGTGCATCCAGCCCGTCGTCCAGAGCTGCCGCATCCCCGCATCGACGATGGGATAGCCGGTCTGCCCCTTCTGCCAGGCGTTCAGGTCTTCCTCGATCAGGTGCCCGCGATTGGGATTGCGCCACAAGGAGTTGTCGTAATCGCGGTAGGACTGCGTCGGATAGTCGGGGAACTGGCAGATCACGTTTTGCGCATAATCACGCCACAACAATTCGCCGCGATAGGTATCGGCCCCCGCCCCCGTATGCCGCGAAAGCCGGTCCCAGACCTGCGTCGGTGAAATCTCCCCGAAATGGAGGTGCGGCGACAGGCGCGACGAGCCATCTATCGAAGGCAGGTTCCGGTCATCCTCGTAGTCCTTCACATGGTCGGTCCATTCCTCCAGCCGGTCGTGCGCGGCCTTTTCGCCGACTTCCCATGCCTCGCGAAAGCCGTCTGCCCAGTCGGGCTTTGTCGGCAGCAGGTTCCAGTCGGAAAGCTTGTCGGATTCCGGCCAGCTATCGGAGTTGGAGAACGAAGGTTCGTCCAGCACTTCGCGCGCGGGCAGGCACTGCCGCGCTGCCTTCGCGAAGGGGGTGTAGATCTTGTAGGGATCGCCCGATCCCGTCGTGACGGTGCCCGGCGGCAGCAGATAATTACCGTCGTGAAGGCAAAGCTCGACTTCTTTCGCCAGCTTCCCCTGCGCCTTGCGCCACCACGGTTCGTAATGCCGGATCGCGTGGACTTCGCAGGCGCCGGTCTCCTCCACCAGCTTCGCGATCTCCGTCGCCGCGTCTCCGCGTCGCAGGACCAATTTCGACCGGTGCCGCCCCAGCGAGGCATCGAGCGATTCCAGCGAATGATGCAGCCACCAGCGCGACGCCCCGCCCATCGCGTGATGGTCCGGCCCTTCCTCGTCAAGCACATAGACCGGGATCACCGGCCCTTCGGAAGCCGCGGCACACAGCGCGGGATGATCGGACAGGCGAAGGTCGCGGCGGTACCAGACAATGCGGGGGGCGGTCATTCAATCTCCCGGAAGCAGGACACGCCCGATTTTGTGCGGGGCGCTCCCTTCGGGAACGGGGGGCGGCGTCTGCGGGTTCCCGTTCCATGACGGTTCCACAAAAGACAGTCGTCCTGCCCGAACGCGGCTGGCGCATCGATCAGCGCAAGGCGCTAGTCGTCGCGCTGCTCTGCTGGCTGGGCTTTGCCGCTATCGCCATCGCGGTACAGACCGGCAATACGCAGGCGATCGACCGCTTCGGTCTGATGTTCTGGCGCGGGGCGGACGGCATTGTGCCGCGCGGGCCGGAAAAGCTGCTGGAAATGGTGCGCGACGTGACGGCGCTGGGCGGCGTGCTGCTGCGCAACGTGTTTGCATTGGGCGCGGTCGTCGCGCTGCTGTTCCTGAGGCTGCAGCGCGAAGCGACGCTGTTTGCCGCGACGGTCATCGTCGGCTGGCTGGTCAATAGCGGGATCAAGCAACTGGTCGGCCGCGCGCGTCCCGAAATTGTGCCGCACCTGACCGAGGCTGGCGGGATGAGCTTTCCCTCGGGCCACTCGTTCAATTCGGCGGTGGTCTATATCGCGATGGCGCTGGCCTTTGCGACGCTGTCTGCAAGGCAGTCAATTCGCCTGACCCTCATCGGCGTAGCGATGCTGGCCAGCATGGCCATCGCGTGGAGCCGCGTGTGGCTGGGCGTTCACTGGCCGACCGATGCCATTGCGGGATGGCTGGGCGGCGCGGCCTGGGCCTTTACCGCCGCCGCGCTCCTCCAACGCCCTGCCGACAGGGCCGCCGACGCCTACTCGGAATAGCACTCCTCCGCCTCTGCCGGCACGTCGACCACGACTTCGAAACGGCCGTCGAAGCGCGCATCCTTCAGCACGTCGACCATGCGTCCGTCGCGTTCTTCCCGTTCCACATAAGGCGCGCGTGACCAGAACAGAAAGGCGCGCAGTTCCGCGTTTTCGGACGCGAACATCGGCAATTGCAGCGGGTGAATGCAGGCAGGCTTGTCGGTCAGCAAAGTCTGATCGTCCGCCAGCCCCTGCCCCAGCGTCCAGCGCTGCTTCGCCTTGCCGCGATAGATCGGGCCGTCGACCTCGATAATCATGTCGCGCGCCCAGAATGCCAGCGGCACGGGGCTGGCGATCGCCTCGGCCTGCGGCGTCTGCGCGCGGGCCGTGGCGGTCACGACCATGTTGAAGTTGATATATCCCAGCACCGCGACCAGCCCCAGCAGCGCGGGCCTGCGCCAGTTTCCTGTCCCGCGCTTCTCGATCCGGCGCGAGAACACGAAGGCGAGGATCATCGCCGCCCAGATCCACACGTCGATGATGAACAGCGTGTCGCCATAGAACCAGCGGCTGGAAAACGGCTCCAGCAAACGGATGCCGTAGGAATTCATCCAGTCGAGCGCGGGGTGCGACAGGCAACCGACAAACGCCAGCAGGTAGAGCCAGCCGAAATGCACCGGCAGCCTGTCCTCGGGCCTCGTCCCGCGCTTCGCCTGCCAGCGGTCGAACCACCAGAGGAAGCCAGCCAGCAGCAGCGGAAGCAGCACCCAAGCAATCGGCCCGTGGGTCAGCCCGCGCCGCATGGCGAGGCTTTCCATGCCGTAGACGACGCAGCCCGCGTCGACGTCGGGCAGGTTAGCCCCGAAGATCAGCGCGGGCATGGCAAGGCCGGTGCGGCGCTTCAGTCCCGCCTGGCCGAGCAGCGCGCCGACGAGGCTATGTGTAAGATTGTCCATTGGCGCGCGTCATGCAGACAAAGCGCCCGCGCGGCAACGGGTAAGAAAAAGGGGAGCCTGCAGGTGGCAGGCTCCCCTCTTCATCGCGCGGACGGTCGGATCAGACCAGCTCGCCCAGCATGTCGGTTTTATACCCGTCAAGCTTGGCGATCTCGCCTTCGCGCACGCGCTTTGCCCAATCGGGGTTCGCGATCAGCGCGCGGCCGACGGCGATAAGGTCGAACTCGCCGCGGTCCAGCCGTTCTTCCAGATCGCCCAGATCGCTCGTCGCATCGGTTTCCTGTCCGGCGAACGCGCCGAAGAAGTCCTGCGACAGGCTGACCGAGCCGACCGAGATCGTCGGAACGCCCGTCAGCTTCTTGACCCAGCCTGCGAAGTTCAGGCCCTTGTCGCCGTCAAGCGCGGGGAACTCCGGCTCCCAGAAACGGCGCTGCGAACAGTGCAGCATGTCCGCGCCTGCATCGACCAGCGGCTGCGTCCACGCGGCCAGTTCGTCGGGCGTAGTGGCAAGGCGGCGGGTATAGTCCTGCTGGCTCCACTGGCTGATACGCAGGAACAGTGGCGTATCGCCGATCGCCTTGCGCACGGCGGAAACAACATCGGTGGCGAACCTGTTGCGGTCGGCCAGCGTGGCGCCACCCCATTCATCGTCGCGCTGGTTGGTGCCGTCCCAGAAGAACTGGTCGATGAGGTACCCGTGTGCGCCGTGCAGTTCGATCGCGTCGCAGCCGATCTCGACCGCCGCGCGGCAGGCATCGACGTAAGCATCGATGGTGTCGATCACGTCGTTGCGCGTCATCGCCTGCCCATAGGGCTCGCCCGGCTTGAACAGACCAGAGGGGCCTTCCGGTGTACCGGGGCGCGGCTTGTCGGGGAACTGATTGCGGACAAGTCCGGTATGCCAGATCTGCGGCGCGAACAGGCCGCCGGCGGCATGGACGGTGTCGACCACGTTCTTCCAGCCGGCCAATGCGGCTTCGCCGTGAAAGTAGGGGATGCCCGGATCGTTGCGCGCCTCGGGCCGGTCGATCACCGTGCCTTCGGACAGGATCAGCCCGACCTCGCCTTCGGCGCGCTTGCGATAGTATTCCGCCATCTCGGCGGTAGGCACGCCGTTGTCGGAAAAATTGCGGGTCATCGGGGCCATGACGATGCGGTTCGGCAGTGTCAGGCCCCGGATTGTGAACGGGGAAAAGAGTGTGCTCATGCCCCGTCAGATGGGGTCTTGCGCGGTCCCGTCAACTGTCCACGTCTGGCCCTTGGAAAGCAGCGCACCGAGGTTGCCTGCCTTGGCCGTGCGGGCCTTCGACATTTCCTCTGCGACAACAGCATCATAGGCCGGACGCGGATCATCGTAGATCACGCCGAGTGCCATCGGGAACGGGCCGAACGGCAATTCCACCAGCATGTGGGCCAGCGTGCGGTTCTTCACGTCATGAACCATGACGCCCGCTCCTTCCCAGTCGCCGTCGACGACATCGACCACCTTAAGGGTCATGTTCTCGACATCGCGGGCAAGGCCCTTGGTGCCCTTGGCGAAAAGCATCGGCTGACCGTCTTCGAGCCAGAGCTGCTGGTCCTCCGCACCCTTGGGCGCGGCGAAGTCGTTGAAGACGTCCTTGTTGTAGACGATGCAGTTCTGGAAGATCTCGACAAAGGCGGCGCCGCGGTGGGCGTGCGCTGCCTTCAGCACGTCGGGCAGGTTCTTCGACACGTCGAAGCCGCGCGCCACGAAGCGCGCGCCCGAACCCAGCGCGAAGGCGCAGGGCTGTGCCGGACGGTCGATCGAACCGCCGGGGGCCGACGGGCTCTTCGTGCCCTGGCGGCTGGTCGGCGAATACTGGCCCTTGGTGAGGCCATAGATCTCGTTGTTGAACAGCAGGATCTGCACGTCGATGTTACGGCGCAGGATGTGCATCGTGTGGTTGCCGCCGATGGACATCCCGTCGCCGTCGCCCGTCACCATCCAGACGTCGAGTTCCGGGTTCGCCAGCTTGATGCCGGTCACGAACGCGGGCGCGCGGCCGTGGATCGTGTGGAAGCCGTAGCTTTCGACGTAATAGGGGAAGCGGCTTGAACAGCCGATACCCGACACGAAAACGGTCTTGGCCGGATCGGCGTTCAGCTGCGGCAGCGTGCGCTGCACCGCCTTGAGGATCGCGTAGTCACCGCAACCGGGGCACCAGCGTACCTCCTGGTCGGTTTCCCAGTCCTTGAGCGTGGTCTGCACGGGGGTCATGTCGTTCATTGTTCGCGGACCTTAAGGATTGGCCGCTTCCGGGCTCGGAAGCTGGGTTTCGTTGACATCGACTTCGCCGCCGATCTGGCTGGGGCGCGGTTCGCCAAGGGCGTCGCAGATCGCGTCCTCGATCTCGGCGATGGCGAAAGGCTGGCCGCTGGTCTTGGTCAGCGGCTGCGCATCGACGAGATACTGGTCGCGCAGGACGGTCTTGAACTGGCCCGCGTTCATTTCGGGCACCAGCACCTTGTCGAAGCCCTTGAGCAGATCGCCAAGGTTCTTCGGCAGCGGCCAGACATTGCGGACGTGAACGTGGCTGACGTCCAGCCCGCGCTTGCGCGCACGGCGCACGGCCTGGTGGATCGGGCCATACGTCGAACCCCAACCGACGAGGACGAGCTTGCCGCTCTCGTTACCGAGGCACACGTCCTGATCGGGGATCGAGTTCGCGACGCCATCGACCTTCGACTTGCGGGCATCGGTCATCGCCTGGTGGTTGTCGGGCGAGTAATCGATGTGGCCGGTGCCCTGCGCCTTCTCGATACCGCCGATGCGGTGCATCAGGCCCGGCGTGCCCGGCTTGATCCACGGGCGAGCGCCCTTTTCGTCACGCGCGAAGGGAAGAAGCTCGTCTTCGCCCTCGGCGTTCTTCGCATTCTTTTCGGTCAGGAACTTGGCCGGGAACGGCCTGTAGTCGGCCGGGTTCGGCACCTTCCACGGCTCTGCCGCGTTGGCGATGTAACCGTCGGTCAGCAGCATGACCGGGGTCATGTACTCGACCGCGATGCGGCAGGCCTCAATCGCGCATTCGAACGCGTCGGCAGGGCTGCGAGCGGCGATGACCGGCATCGGCGCATCGCCGTTGCGGCCGTAGATCGCCTGATAGAGGTCCGACTGCTCAGTCTTGGTCGGAAGGCCCGTCGAGGGGCCGCCACGCTGCGAGTTCACGATGACGAGCGGAAGCTCGGTCATGATGGCAAGGCCCATCGCCTCACCCTTCAGCGCGATGCCCGGACCCGACGACGAGGTGACGCCAAGCTGTCCGGCATAGGACGCGCCGATCGCCGAACAGATCGCGGCGATCTCGTCCTCGGCCTGGAAGGTCTGGACGTCGAATTCCTTCAGGCGCGCGAGGTGATGCAGGATCGCGGATGCGGGCGTGATCGGATAGCCGCCGAAGAACATCGGCAGTTCGGCAAGCTGGGCACCTGCAACAAGGCCGAGACTGATCGATTCAGCGCCGGTGATCGTGCGGTAGAGGCCCGGTTCCGACGCGACGGGATCGACGTGGACCTGCTTGAGCGGGCCGGAAATCTCCGCCGTTTCGCCATAGGCGTGCCCCGCGTCCAGCGCGGCGATGTTTGCATCTGCCAGTTCAGGTGCCTTGGCGAACTTCTGCTTCAGCCAGTCGTGGATCGGTTCGCGCGGACGGTCGAACATCCAGAGCGCGAGGCCCAGCGTCCACATGTTCTTGCAGCGCAGGGCTTCCTTCTTGCCGAGGCCGAAGGGTTTCACCGCTTCCAGCGTCAGTTCGCTGATGTCGAAGGCCAGCACGTCCCACTTGGCAAGGCCGTCGCCTTCGAGCGGGTTGGCGTCATACTTCGCCTTGTCGAGGTTGCGCTTCGTGAATTCGCCCGTGTCGGCAATGATCAGCCCGCCCGGCTTCAGCGCGGCAAGATTCACCTTCAGCGCGGCCGGGTTCATCGCGACGAGGACATCGGGCGCATCGCCCGCGGTTTCGATGGCGGTCGAACCGAAGTTGATCTGGAAAGCTGAAACACCGAACAGCGTGCCCTGCGGCGCGCGGATTTCTGCCGGGAAGTCGGGGAACGTCGCCAGATCGTTACCGGCCAGCGCGGTCGACAGCGTGAACTGTCCCCCCGTCAGCTGCATCCCGTCGCCGGAGTCGCCCGCGAACCGGACGACGACAGCCTCTGGGGCGGTGGTTTTATCGGACGCCATTCACTTATCCTTGCAGTGGCTTTCGCTCACGAATAGCCGAAAATCGTTGGGGGGACCTAGGCCTCCAACTTGCGCGTTTCAATTCAGAAAAACTATTGGGGATGATAAGGCGGGCATCGCACGGCGTTGTCTTCGCACTGCAGCATAGGCCCGCAACGGCCCCCGAACGCACAAGGACCCTTGATGTCGACACCAGATCCTGCCCTTTACCGCCCCTGCGCGGGCCTGATGATCGTCAACGAACAAAGCCGCGTCTTCGTGGGCAAGCGGATCGACACAAAGGAAGGTGACTGGTGGCAGATGCCGCAGGGCGGCGTCGATCCGGGCGAAGATCTTGTCGAGGCGGCCTACCGCGAACTGCACGAGGAAACCGGCATCGCCCGCAACAAGGCGAAAATCATCGCGCGAACCGAAGAAGAGCTATTTTACGACCTGCCCGATGAGCTGAAGGGCAAGCTGTGGAAGGGCAAGTACATCGGCCAGCGCCAGTCGTGGTTCCTCATGCGGTTCACCGGCGCGGAAAGCGACATTGACCTCAACGTCCACGATCCGGCCGAGTTCAACGATTATCGCTGGACCGAGGCCGACCTGCTGCCGGACCTGATCATCCCGTTCAAGCGGGACGTCTACGCACGCGTGCTGGAACTGTTCCGCCCTCACCTTTGAAGGCGCGGGACCGCCGCTCAATTCCGGGCGGCGGGTTCCGTCGTGGTCGGCGCGGCTTCGGCCGACTTCACCTTGGGCAGCGGCCCGCGCGCGATTACGCTGGCCAGTTCGGCGGCTTCGGAACAGTTCGTGCCGCACATCGACTGCAGCTTGGCAAGGTTGCCTTCGGCCTGCGTGACGGCGCCCTTTTCGGCCATCGCAGCGCCCTCACCCGAAATCGCGGCGAGGTTGCCGGGATCGCGTTCCTGCGCCTCGCGGTAATACTTGATCGCTTGGCCCTGCATCCCCTTTGCACGAGAGACTTCGGCAAGCTGAAGATAGGCGTGCGTGCTGGCGGGGTCGATGGCCAAAGCCGCCTCAAAACGGTCTGTCGCGGCATCCAGATCGCCCGCGGCAAGCGCGGTGCGGCCGGAGTCGATAAGCTCTGCGGCCTGCGGGTTGGTGGTCGTCGGGGCTTGTCCGAAACTGCTGCTCGCACTCACTGCGACAAAAAGGGAAATCGCGGCGGCGATCGGCGTATAGCGCATCAGCAGCTCCCTGGTCCGTTCAGAACTGGCAGCGGAATATCGTTGGTTAACAACTGCCATGGTGGGCTTAACCTACCAGACCAAATCTATACGCGCGATGAAAAATCCGTCGGTGGCATCGTCATAGGGTGCCAGACGCCAGCCCTTGCCGCGCGGCGAACCGGCGGAAAGCTTGACATTACCTGCTGAGAATCGCGGATTTCGCGCAAGAAAAAGATCGAGAACCTGTGCCCCTTCGGCATCCAGAAGCGAGCAGGTGACTAAGACAATACGCCCGCCGGGACGCACGAGCCGGGCCGCGATCTCGATGATTCGCAGCTGCGTCGCGGCATATTTCGCCACTTCCGATTCGCTTAGCCGCCAGCGCGCTTCGGGATTGCGGCGCCACGTGCCGGTGCCCGAACAAGGCGCGTCGACCAGCACGGCGTCGGCCTTGCCTTCCCACGGCGCCAGCGCGTCCATCTCGCGCCCCGGATTGAGCAGCACGGTATGCGCGATCTCGGCTCCCGCACGTTCGGCGCGCGGAGCAAGGCGCGACAGGCGGTCGCGGTTGGTATCCGCCGCGATCAGCGCCCCGCCGTTCGCCATCTGGGCGGCAAGTGCCAAGGTCTTGCCCCCGGCGCCTGCGCAAAGATCGATAACGGTCTCGCCCGCTTTCGCCTCGACGACCGAACAGGCAAGCTGGCTACCGCCGTCCTGAACCTCGATCTCGCCGCTGGAAAAGGCATCCCAGCGTTCGACGGGCGTGCCGACCGGAAAGCGCAAGGCCTGCGGCGCGGCGAGCGGATCGCCCTGTTCGGGCAGTTCGATCGTATCGCGATCTGCCTTCAGCGTGTTGACGCGGATGTCGAGCGGCGCGCGTTCGAGCAGCGCGCTGGCCGCCCTGCCCGCAACGCCGCTATCGGCCAGCGCCCGTTCCAGCCATTCGGGCGCGATGCCGCCTTTTGCGATAGGCTCACCCTCAGTGATGGCGGCAGGGCCATAATCCGACCCGTCGAACAGGTCGGCGATTTCAGATTCTATTTCGGCAAGGCGCAGCATCGCCGCGCGGCCTGTTTCGGGGACGGGCCCACAAGCGCGGATCGCGGCGTATATGTGCTCGCGGATGGCGCGGCGGTCTTTCGAACCGGCATAGCGGCGCGCCTTCAGCCCCTCTGCAACGATACGGTCCGCGCTCGCCCCGTTGTTGCGTGCGGCGGTGATAATCTGGTCAAGGATCTCGATCGCGGCCTGGACGCGGGCTGCGGGGCGCATGGCTCTACTTGCCCTTCGACAGGCGGCGGCGGTTTGCCGTTACCTTGCGGCCGACGTGTTCGATCGTGCGTTCGACCGCCTTGTCGCCCACGCCGAGCGAACCGGTCATCGCCATGAACGACAGTTCGGCAGCAGCGCGCACCTTTTCGGCGACCATGCGGTTCGCCTCGCGCTGGGCGCGCGGGTCGCCCGCCATGATCATCCAGCTTCGCATGGCGATCACGTACCAGCTTTCCGCCCAGAGCCACATGGCGTCGGTGGCGAGCTTTGCCGGGTCCGTCCCGGCCTTGCGCGACATCAACCGCCGCGAGTCGGGTAGTTGGGCGCCTCGCGCGTGATGGCGACGTCGTGGACGTGGCTTTCACGCAGGCCCGCATTCGTGATGCGCACGAACTGCGCATCCTTGCGTAGCGAATCGATGCTTTCGCAGCCGGTGTAGCCCATCGCCGCCTTGATGCCGCCGACAAGCTGGTGGATCACGTCACGCGCCGGACCCTTGTAGGGAACCTGACCCTCGATACCCTCGGGCACGAGCTTCATCTGTTCCTTAACGTCCTGCTGGAAATAACGGTCCGCACTGCCGCGCGCCATCGCACCGACAGAGCCCATGCCGCGATACGACTTGTAGGCGCGGCCCTGATACAGGAACGTCTCGCCCGGCGCTTCCTCGGTTCCGGCCAGCATAGAGCCGACCATGATCGTCGAGGCACCGGCGGCAACGGCCTTCGCCGCGTCGCCCGAAGTGCGGATGCCGCCGTCGGCAATTACCGGAACGCCGTGCTTCTCGGCTTCCTCGGCGCTTTCCATCACGGCGGTAAGCTGCGGCACCCCGACGCCTGCGACGATGCGCGTGGTGCAGATCGAGCCCGGGCCGATGCCGACCTTGATGCCGTCCGCGCCTGCGTCGATCAGGGCCTTCGTCGCCTCTGCCGTGGCGACGTTGCCGGCGATGACCTGAACCGAGCTGGAGATTTTCTTCGCGCGCTCGACCGACAGGGCCACGTCCTTATTGTGGCCGTGGGCGGTATCGATGACGATGATGTCGACTTCGGCATCGACCAGCGCCTCGGTGCGGGCAAAGCCCTTGTCACCCACGGTCGAGGCCGCAGCCACGCGCAGGCGGCCCGAGCCGTCCTTGGTCGAATCCGGATAGAGAACGGCCTTCTCGATGTCCTTCACGGTGATGAGGCCGACGCACTTGTAGGCATCGTCCACCACCAGCAGCTTTTCGATCCGGCGCTGGTGCAGCAGGCGGCGGGCTTCGTCCGAACCGATCCCGGCGCTGACCGTGGCGAGGTTGTCCGCCGTCATCAGTTCCTTCACCGGCTGCGCGTCGTTGGCGGCAAAGCGCACGTCGCGGTTGGTGAGGATGCCGCACAGCTTGCCGCTGGCCTCGACCACCGGAATGCCGGAGATCGAGTTTGCCTGCATGATCGCGCGCGCCTCGCCCAGCGTGGCATCGGGCGTTATGGTGATCGGGTTCACGACCATCCCGCTTTCGAACCGCTTGACCTGGCGGACGGCGGCGCACTGTTCCTCGATCGTGAGGTTGCGGTGCAGGACGCCAAGCCCGCCCATCTGCGCCATGACGATCGCCATGTCCGCTTCGGTCACGGTGTCCATCGCGCTGGAGATGATCGGGATGTTCAGCGAAATCTCGCGGCTGACCTTGGTGCGCGTATCCGCCTGCGAGGGGACGAGCGAGCTTTCCGCAGGCCGCAGCAGGACGTCGTCGAACGTCAGGCCGAGGGGAATGTCGTTAGCGGAAAAACGTTTTGCCATGGGCCCTGCCGATAGAGATGGGGAGAGGGAGAATCGTGGCGGCCCATGTAACCACCAAGCGCCTTCGCCGCTAGGGGTCGTTTGCGCTAATTTCATCCCTTGGTGCCTGGGGCAGTGTCGCAGGGCTCGCTGCGCGCGTGATAAGGGCCACGTGAAAGGCCACCATGTCGGCTGCAGCGCCCAGTTCGACATGCTCCACCCCATCGCTCGCACGGTGATAGTCGCGGTCGAGAAAAGCGGCGAAACGCGCATCGTCGGCAAAGGCGGCGCTGACGATCACGGCGGGCACGTCGTTCACCGCAAAAGCCCAACCGTCCTGCCGTTTCAGGAAAGCCAGATTGCGCTCGTTCGGTGCGACAAGGGTGACGCCGGTATCGTTAGCGGTCTTGTCGATCAGCTCCATCAGCCCCTCCGTGCGCGGTCCTGCCAGCACCACGGCGGGTGAACTTGGCGGGGACAGCCCTTCGGTATCGAGGTTGAAGACCGCAACGAACTTGTCGAGCGGCACCGGTGGATCGGCGGTGAAATCGTATGCGCCTTTCAGCCCTGCCTCTTCCCCGCCGGATGCAAGGAAATAGATGTCGCGCACAGGCCGAGGCCCCTTGGCCAGCTGGCGCGCGATCTCGATCATCATGGCAAGACCGCTGGCATTATCGATCGCGCCGTTGCAGATCCGGTCGCCGCGATGGCGACGGCATTCGCGCCCCTGCCCAAGATGATCCCAATGCGCGACCAGGAGAACCGCGCCGAAACGTGGGCCCGTACCGGGAAGCCTGCCGATGATGTTATGGGTCTGGACCGTCTTCTTGCGCCGTCCCTCGAATGAAAACGGCTTGCGCCAATCGTGCCCCGGATCATGCGTACCCGATTCCAGCCCTGCCGCTTCCAGTTGCGCCTGAAGGTAGTCGAGCGTCAGCGCCTCGCCCTCGGTACCGACCTCGCGCCCGCCGTAACGGTCGGAGGCGAGTTCGGCGACATGGGTATGAAGCGCCTGTTCGAGCGGGGAAAGCTCCCGCGCCGGAAGCACCTCGCGCGGCGGCTCGGGGGCGTGGGCACAGGCGGCCAGCAGCGCAAATGCGCCGACCGCCATCGCCCGCAAAAACCCTCTAACCCCCATCGCAGTCCGTTCTTTTCCTTATTGAGCAGTCCAGCCGCCGTCGGCAGAGATATTGGTGCCGGTGATGTTGTCGGCAACGTCGCGGCACAGGAACAGGGCCAGCGCGGCCAGATCGTCGGGCTGCGTGAACTTCTTGGTCGGTTCGCGCTCCAGCAGGACTTCGTTGATCACGTCCTCGCGGCTCATGTTCCGGGCTTTCATGGTGTCAGGAATCTGATCCTCGACCAGTGGGGTCCAGACATAGCCGGGCGAGAGGCAGTTCACCGTGATGTTCTCCTGCGCCAGTTCCAGCGCGAGAGTCTTCGTCAGGCCCGCAAGACCGTGCTTGGCCGATACGTATGCCGACTTGAAGGGCGATGCCGTCAGTGAATGGGCGCTGGCCGTCATGATGATGCGGCCCCAGCCCTTTTCCTTCATCTTGGGAACGGCAAGACGGCAGGTGTGGAACGAGGAACCGAGGTTCAGCGCGATGATCTTGTCCCACTTGTCGACCGGGAATTCCTCGATCGGAGCAACGTGCTGCATCCCTGCGTTATTGATCAGGATATCGACCGCGCCGAACTTTTCGAACGCGCCCTGCATCAGCTCTTCGCAGCCTTCGGCAGTGGTCAGGTCGGTGTTGATGTAGATCGCCTCGGCCCCGCTCTTTTCGGCGAGGTCCTTCCTCTCCTTTTCGATCTCGTCGGCATCACCGAAACCGTTGATGACGACGTTCGCGCCTTCGGCCGCCAGCGCCTTGGCATAGGCAAGGCCGATGCCGGAGGTTGAGCCGGTGATGAGGGCGGTTTTACCGGAAAGGAACATTCGCGTCTCCTTGCGCATTGTCAGGACGGGGCCCTAATGCCCGCTATATGGAGGGCAAACGATGCGGCTCAACGATTTTTCCAAGAATATTCGCGTACGTGACCAGCGCGGCATGGGTGGCACCGGCGGAAAGCTGGGTTGCGGCGCTGTCGTAATCGCCATTTTGGGCGCGGTGGTCTTCGGTATCGACCCGATGACGACATTGGGCGTGGTCGATCAGGTTCAGCAGACACAGGGTGGTTCGCCGCAGGCCAGCGGCCGCACGGTCGAGGAAAGCTGCAACGTCAACGCCTATAGCCTTGAAACATGCTCGGCCCTCTCTTCGCTGGACGAAACGTGGGCACCGCTTTTCGCAGAGGCCGGTATCCGCTTCGAACAGCCGACGCTCAATTTCTATGACGGTCGCGGCCAGTCGGGCTGCGGCGCGGCTCAGGCGGCGATGGGGCCGTTCTACTGCCCTTCGGACCAGGGCATCTACATCGACACCAGTTTCTACGACCAGCTTGACCAACAGCTTGGCGCAGGCGGCGACTTTGCGCGCGCCTATGTCATCGGTCACGAATACGGGCACCACATCCAGACGCTGACCGGCACCTCGAACATGGTTCGCCAGGCACAACAGCAGAACCGGTCGCAAGCCAACCAGCTACAGGTCCGCATGGAACTGCAGGCGGATTGCTATGCCGGTGTCTGGGCGGCAAAGAACCCGCAACTGATCGAACCGGGCGATATCGAGGAAGGCCTTCGCGCCGCCAGCGCCATCGGCGACGATGCGTTGACGCAGGGCCGTGTCTCGCCCGACAATTTCACGCATGGCACCAGCCAGCAGCGCATGCAGTGGCTGCAAAAGGGCCTGCGTACCGGAGATGAAGACCAATGCGACACTTTCGCCGACTTGCGGGGCTGAGCGCGCTGACGCTCGCCCTCGCCCCGCTTGCGGGGGCCAGCGCGCAAAGTCCGGTCGATCCGAACGTGAAGGCAGAGGATATCCCGATGCAGCCGCTTCGGGACCTCAACATCGATAGCGAAGACGTACCCCCGCTTTTGTTCGACATCGGGAACGATCCCTATGCGACGGGCGGACTTACCTCTTGCCATCACATTGAACAGGCGATCGCCGACATCGACCTGATGCTGGGCGCGGATATCGACGATCCGCAGGAACGGTCCGATCTTCAGAAAGGTGCGAACAGCGCAGGCCGCATCGCCAGTTCGGTTGTCGGCGGGATCATACCGTTTCGCGGCATCGTGCGCGAAATTTCAGGTGCGAAAGGCAAGGAACGCCGCCTGCGCGTCATGGTCAACGCCGCAATGGTGCGGCGCGGATTCCTGAAAGGCATCGGCCTTGCGCGCGGCTGTGCTTATCCGGCGCGGCCCATCGTCGACGTTGAAACCGGCAAGGCCAGCGCGGACCTGCCCGAATTTCCCGAGCCCGGCACTTACGAAGCGCCTTTCGTGCGCGAAAAAGTGCCGGAAGGCGAAACGCCCCCCGGCACTCCGAAACGCAGGTCCACCCCGCGGGTGCAGGACGTCGATTAAGACGCCCCGCACGCTGCGTCAGGGACGGAACTCCTCGCCGCTGCTACGTCCAATGCCCTGCCAGTCGACATTGCGGGTCGCGTACATCGTCCCCGCCAGCGCGAAGAACAGCAGGACCGAACCGATCAGCAGGCTCAGCGCCTCGAGGCTGAGCAGCACGAAGAGCAGCGCGTAGAGCCCGACAAGCAGCGCGCCAATAAACTTCGCCCGCTTCCAGCTTTTCAGCACCGCAGCGCTATAGGCGGTGACAAGCCCGATGATCGCGATGCTGGCCACCGCGTAGGCCGCGGCGAAGCCGATTACTTCGGCAAACGCCAGCAGCAGCACGAAGAACAGCACCAGACCCGCACCCGTCAGCAGGTATTCGGGCGCCGAGACGCTGGCCCCTGCGACGATGTCGAACATCAGGAAGGCGAGGAAAGTGAAGCCGATGATCAGGAAGCCGTACTTCACCGACCGGTCGATCTGGCTGTAGAGATCGACCGGTTCGACCAACCCGACCGAAGCCGCCATGCTGGGCCCGACGCCGCCGCGCTCGTAGACCGGCACGATGTCAGGACCGCCGATCAGAGGCGCACCGGGATTGGTATTGGACAGCAGGTCTTCGCCCAGCGCCAGATCGCTAACTGCAAAAGTCGCGGTGAAACCGTCGTCGCGCACGTCGCTGGTCGCGGGCAGGAAGCTGCCCGAAAAGCTGGGATGCGGCCACGGTGAGGTCACGCTCCACTCGGTATCCGCCCCGCGCGGGACAAGGCTCAGCGTTTCGCTGCCGCGAAGGCCGTATGACCAGTCGACGTCGAGCGTTCCGGTGCCGTCCCAGTCGACGAAGGTGAAGAAGCCCGAATTACCGCTGGCCTGAAGCCCCGCACCCGGCTTCGTCGTCAGCGCCTTGCCGTTCGCTACGACGCGGCTGTCGTTCTGAAGCCCGCGCGCATCGGAAATGCCGAAGTGCAGTTCGGCGCGGTCGAACTTCATGTTCTCGGTCTCGATCCCGCGCCGGTCGAGGTCGTCGGGCATGGCAAAGCTCGCCTTGCCCGACAGGCTGGCGTCGTAGATCACAGATTCGTAGATCGACTTCTTCTTGCGCTCAGGCTCGATCGCGGTGGCGACGTCATGGCTCTTGGGCGAGAGGTAGAGGTTGCGCGTCACGCGCTTGACCTGACGGACTTCCTGCCCGTTGGTCACCGTCGTCTCGACGCTGTTTTCTTCATAGGGGATGACTAGCACCGGCCCCGTCACGATCTGCGGACCGCCCCACCCCTGCGTTATCGTCGCGCGCGCGGTGCGGGACTGGTCCTGCCGGTCCCAGACCAGCGCGTAGACCATGAACAAGGGCACCGCGAGCGCTGCGGCCAGCAGCACGGTGCCCAAAAACTTGATTCCAGGCGATCTTTGTCGCCTGACCGGATTTTCCATGATGTAACTCCCCAGTTCAACGCTGCGACGAAACGTGGCTCTACAGCGATGAACCGAGTGTTAATTGGATCGAGAGAGCCTTACCCCTTGCGGCGGGCAGCTTTCATTTCCTCAATCTCTGCGTCGATTTCGGACAATGCCTCGGCCTTGTCCTCGGCGCTCAGGTCCACAGATGAGGCAATGGTCGAGCGGACCTGCGTCAGCGTGTTGATGATCATGTCATGCGGCACGCCGGTGCAGATGTGGCTGACATTCTCACCCTTGTCTTGGTTCTTCCCGACCTCGCAGCTGCTGTCGATCACCATCTTGCGAACGACGCGCTTCTTCGCCTTCCCGTCACCTTCGACCTGGCTCATGCGGATGACGTGGACCTTGCCGTCCTTCGACACCTCGTGCTCGACTTCGGCCATGTCCTTCATGACCATCATGTGGACGCGGCGCTCGGTTTCTGCGGCTTGGCGCTCGACTTCGGCGGCGTGGCGTTCGACTTCGGCCATCTTGCGCTCGATCTCGATTTCCATGCGTTCGCTATCGCGCTCCGCCCGCTCGGCTTCGAGCTCGGCCAGTTCGACCTCGCGCTCGATCTCCGCTTCCATCTGCGCCAGCTCTTCCTCGGTCATGTCCTCGTCGGTCTCGACCTCGATCTGGCCGTCCTCGTCCTTCACGACCCAGACGCGCTTCTGCACATCGGGTTCAGCCACCGCGCTCGATGCGGGCACATCGGTCGTCTCGACCGCGCTCTCGCCCTCGGCATAGGAAACCGATGCGGTCAGCGGCAGGGCGACAAGGCCGGCGGCCCCGACAAGCAGGAGACCGGTACGATGGCGGCGGGTAGTCGTGTTCATGCCGAGGCTCCTCAGGCGGTGGACAATGGCTTTTTCGCCCAGCACCGGACCGATTTCGCGGAAACCGGCCATGGGGGCAGCAAGTGCAAGGTTCTGGTCGCGGCTGCAGGCGGCAATGACTTCGCCGTAACGGGCGCGGTCTTCCTGCGGGCGTCCGGTCATGACGCGGGCATCGCAGGCCGCTTCCTGGTCGCGGCGCATCGCGCGCCAGCCCAGCCATGCGACAGGGTTGAACCAGTGGAGCGCCAGCACGGGCTGCGCGGCAAGGTTCGCCAGCAGGTCGTGCCCGCGGTGGTGGGCCAGTTCATGCGCAATGGCGAGATCGCGGGCAGTCAGGTCCTCGTTCGCCATGAAGCCCGGCGGCAGGGCGATGACCCGCTCACGCACGCCGAAGGCAACGGGCGCGGCAACCGCGGCGGTTTCGACAAGGCGGACAGGCCCAGCATCGCCCACGGGCACCGCGCTTTCCAGCAAGTGCCGCGTCATCGCGCGATAACACCCGATGCGCCACGCAAGGAACGCCACCGCGCCGATCAGCCAGAAGGCGATACCGATGTTGAGCAAGAGGTCATAGGGAATGGTCGAAGTCGCGATTTCGGGCGTGCTTTCGACTACGGGGCCTTCGACCGTCTCGAACACGATCGGCGCGCCCTCGATGGCAGGCGCAGCCTCAACCGGCTTCATCCACGCGGGCAGCACGACCGGCGGCAGCACGAAGCGCGCCAGCGGCACCAGCCACAGCGCATAGGCGATGCGCGGCCCAAAAGCCTTGGCAACCGGCCTGCGCAAGATCAGCACCGCGGCGATCAGCACCCCCGTATAAAGGAAGGTATCGACAGCCCAGGAGATGACCGTCCCCGTCACGTCCCCCATCATTTTCTCAGCTCCCTCAGCAGAACTTCGATTTCCTCGATATCGGCATCGCTCAGCGCCTCGGCCTCAGCCAGATGCGCGAAGAGCGAGGCGGCCTTGCCGCCGAACAGGCGATCGACCAGGCGGCGCGATTCGTGGCCGACGAAATCGGCCCGCGCGATCACCGGCGAATAGAGAAAGCGGCGGCCATCAGGCTGAGCCGCGATGGCGTTCTTGCCAACGAGCCGCGACAGCAGCGTCTTGACCGTCGCAAGGCTCCACCCTCGCTCCTCGCCCACGCTGTCGGCCACTTCGGCGGCGGTCAGCGGCGAGCGGGTCCACAGCGCCTCCATCACGGCCTGTTCGGCGTCTGAGATGCGGTCGGGATTGGCGGCTTGCTTGGTCATGTCTCGCGTTCGTTCGGCCTAAATTACGATTACAGGCGTAGTCGAAACGATTACGACTGTAAACAATGACGCCGTCCCGTTCGACGAACGACATACCGACACCGACGAATGACGTTCAGCTTTGGCGGTGTAAGGTGCAGGCATGAAACGTCGATTCGTGATCCGCTCGCTCTGGACGGCGCCCGTGGCCGCCCTCGCCCTCACCGCCCTTCCCGCCTTCGCGCAAGAGGCCGCCGAACCGGCAGAGCCCGAAGTGGCCGAGACGTTCGAGACGACGACGGTCGCGATGGAGACGACGGCAGGCACGATCGTGCTGGTGCTTGAAACGGAGCGCGCACCGGTCACCAGCGCGAATTTCCTCAAGTACGCCGACGAGGGGCGCTTCGACGGGACGGTGTTTTACCGCACGATGCGGCTGGACTGGGGCGACAAGGTTGCAGGCCTGATCCAAGGCGGCACGCAATACGACCCCAAGCGTATCCTGCCGCCCATCGCGCATGAGCCGACCAGCAAGACGGGCCTGTCGCATACCGAGGGTGCGATCTCGATGGCGCGGTATGAGCCGGGCAGCGCGACGGGCGATTTCTCGATCATGGCGACGGACATGACCGGCCTCGACGCAAAGCCCGACAGCGACAATCCCGACCAGCAGTCAGGCTTTGCGGTGTTCGGCCACGTTGTCGAAGGTATGGACGTGGTGAAAGCGATCCACGCCGCGCCGACCGATCCCGACAAGGGCGAAGGGTTCCTGAAGGGCCAGATGCTGGCCGATCCGATCAAGATCGTCAGCGTGAAGCGCGTTGCCGAATAGGCGTTAGCGCCCCGTAGGCTCTCCGTCCCAGACAGCGGCCTTGGCGGCGACGTCCTCGCGCATCGCGGCGAGCGCTTCGCGGTCGTAGATGCGCCCTGCCGCGACGACCATCGCGATGCGGCGGGTGTTTGCGATATCCTCCAGCGGGCTGGCGTCGAGCACCAGCAGGTCCGCCGCCTGCCCTTTCGCTATCAGGCCCTGCCCCAGTGCCCCGACCATTTCGGCAGGGGTGCGCGTCGCGGCGCGGATAACTTCGCCTTCGCTTAGCCCCGCGCCCACCAGCGCTACGAGTTCGTCGTGAAGCGCGTGGCCCGGCACGAAATAGGGCTTAACCGTGTCAGTCCCCGCGATGATCCGCACGCCTGCTTCGTGGAGCAGGCCGATGGCTTCTTTCTCCACCCGCGCGCTCGGCAAGGCGCTTGGCCAGAGCGGGCGGTCGAGTCGCGGCTTCCACGCGACGAGATAGGGTGGCGGAATGAAGCGCAGCGCGGGATTCGCCAGCGCCGCCTCGGTATCGGTTTTCAGCGAGTTGAAATGCGGCCCGAGGTTCAGCGTGGGCGACAGGTAGCTGCCGTGTTCCAACATCAGCGCGGCCAGTTCCGCCGCCTTGTCGCGACTCAACCGCCCCTCCAGATCGGTCCAGAGAAGGTAGCCATCGGCGTTCTTCTCCGGCTCGTGATCGGCAAGCGCGATGGCGATCTCCTCGGCGTGCTCGATAACCCGCTGGCCCGAACGGATAGCGCGCTCCACGCCGATCGAGAGCGGGACATGGCCGTCGACCGGCAGGCCGACCTTGCTCGCCTCGTCGATTATCGCGTCGTAGTTTTCGGGCGTGAGGTTCGAATAGACTTTCACGAAGTCCGCACCCTCGCGCTTTAGGCGGCGGACCTGTTCGCGCGCTTCCTCAGGCGAATGGACCAGCCCGATGTGCGACCAACCCGCACCGGAATTGTCGAGTACGGTCGCGGCGCTCCAGATGCGCGGGCCGGCCATCTCGCCGCTTTCGATCTTCTCTCGCCAGTCGAAGATGCGGCGCTGATGCTCCCACCCGCCGCCGAGGTCGCGGATAGTCGTGATGCCGTGGACGATCATCAGGCGCGGATGATCGATGCCGAGGTAACGGCTGTGCACGTGGGCATCCCAAAGGCCGGGGATGACCGTCTTGCCCGCAAGGTCGTGGACCGTCGCACCATCAGGCACGGCCATGTCTGCAGGACCGATCGCGACGATTACGCCATCATCGATCAGGATGGTGCGATCGGGCAGGATCGTCGCGAAATCGGCGTCCAGCACATCGACACCGACCAGCGCCGCCATCCCCTGCTCCGGCGGCTTCGCCTGAGCTGTAAAGCCAAAGGCACAGCCGGCGATAACCGCCAGCGCGCCGCGAACGAGTTTGCGAAGATCCCCCATGGCGCGAAAGCTACGCCAACGTCGCTATCCGTCAAGTGCGGGCGGCAGCGATGCGGCTGTCGATCTCGGCCATCAGTGCTTGGAAGTCGCCCTTGTGCGGAAAAACGTGGCCCGACAGCTGGAGCTTTTTGCCCGACTTTGCCTTCAGCGTGATCGCGTCGTCATGCATGATGCGAAAGCGCTTCACGCTCTCGACCTCGTCCCAGCGCATCGCCGTGTCCCCGCGCATCGCGAAGCCCGCAACGACAAGGCGCTGCGGCTCGAGCCGGACATGTGGCTGGTTCCCGCGCACGAGGCCGAGCAGGATGAAAAGCCCCACTCCGAACCCGACGACCGATCCGGCCAGGAACCCTGCGCGCCAGAGCCAGATCGGCAGGTCGTAGCCGGTGTCGTATCCTTTCACGACCAGCCCGGTCTCTTCCGAATAGACGAGGCCGTAGAGGAAGAACCCGCCGATCCCGAAAGCGACGAGGATAACGACGATGACCTGGTAGAGCGGCTGGTGCATGGCCAGCTTCAACGATCCGTCGGGACGTGGTTCGAACGGCATTCCTGCTCTCCCCCAAAGCGAGCGATCGGCCCAAACGAAAAGGGCCCGGCTGCAACCAGCCGGGCCCCTTTGTAACACCATTTCGGTGAAAGCTTAGTACACGCGCTTCTTCGGCTTGATGTACTCGACATCGTCGGTGAGCGTGAATTCGTGGACCGGTCGATAGTCGATCTTCACCGCACCGCCCTTGCCGCCCCAGCCTTCGAACCAAGTCGCGGTGTGCTTCATCCACTCGGCGTCGTTGCGCTCGGGGAAATCCTCGTGCGCGTGGGCGCCGCGGCTTTCCTTGCGGTTGTGGGCCGAATGCATGGTCACGGTCGCCTGGCTGATCAGGTTGTCCAGTTCCAGCGTTTCGATCAGGTCCGAGTTCCAGATCAGCGACTTGTCGGCAACCGAGATGTCTTCCATCCGGGCATAGACGTTGGTCAGCTTTTCCTTGCCTTCGGCCATCGATTCGTCGGTGCGGAACACGGCGGCGTGGGCCGACATCGTGCGCTGCATCTCGGTGCGGATTTCCGCCGTGGGCGAACCGCCCTTCGAGTGGCGGAAGTGATCCAGACGCGACAGGGCGAAGTCCGCGCTGTCCTTCGGCAGGTTGTCGTGCGCCGTACCCGGCTTGATGTTTTCCTTGAGGTGGTGGCCGGTTGCGCGGCCGAACACGACAAGGTCGATCAGCGAGTTGGAGCCAAGACGGTTCGCGCCGTGGACCGACACGCAGGCCGCTTCGCCGACTGCGTAGAGGCCCGGGACGACCGTTTCCGGATCGCCGTCGGCACCGATGGTGACGACCTGGCCGTGGTAGTTACAGGGGATGCCGCCCATGTTGTAGTGGACGGTCGGAACCACCGGCAGCGGCTGACGGGTAAGGTCGACGCCTGCGAAGATCTTGCCGCTTTCCGTGATGCCGGGAAGACGTTCTGCAAGCACCTTCGGGTCGATGTGGTCGAGGTGCAGGAAGATGTGGTCGCTTTCCGCGCCCACTCCGCGGCCTTCGCGGATTTCAAGCGCCATCGAGCGCGAGACGACGTCGCGCGAGGCGAGGTCCTTGGCCGACGGGGCATAGCGTTCCATGAAACGCTCACCTTCCGAGTTCGTCAGGTAGCCGCCTTCGCCGCGTGCGCCTTCGGTGATCAGCACGCCCGCGCCGTAGATGCCGGTCGGGTGGAACTGCACGAATTCCATGTCCTGCAGCGGCAGGCCTGCGCGCAGCACCATGCCGCCACCGTCGCCGGTGCAGGTGTGGGCCGAAGTCGCGGTGTAGTAGCAACGGCCATAGCCGCCCGTTGCCAGCACGACCGAGTGCGCACGGAAGCGGTGGATCGAACCGTCGTCGAGGCAGATGGCGATGACGCCCTTGCACTCGCCGTTCACCATGATGAGGTCGATTGCGAAGTATTCGATGTAGAAGTCGGCGTCGTACTTCAGCGACTGCTGGTACAATGCGTGAAGCATGGCGTGACCGGTACGGTCGGCGGCGGCGCAAGTGCGCTGCACCGGCGGGCCTTCGCCCATGTTCTGCATGTGGCCACCGAAGGGACGCTGGTAGATCGTGCCTTCGGGGTTGCGCGAGAACGGAACGCCTGCGTGTTCGAGCTCGATCACGGCCTGCGGCGCTTCGCGGACCATGTATTCGATCGCGTCCTGGTCACCCAGCCAGTCCGACCCCTTCACGGTGTCGTACATGTGCCAGGTCCAGTGGTCCGGCGTGTTGTTGCCGAGCGAGGCGGCGATGCCGCCCTGTGCTGCAACGGTGTGCGAACGCGTCGGGAAGACCTTGGTGATGCAGGCCGTCTTCAGGCCGGCTTCGGCGCTGCCCATCGTGGCGCGCAGGCCCGAACCGCCGGCACCCACGACGACGGTGTCATAGGTGTGGTCGATGATCTTGTAGGCAGGCTGTGTGCTTGCTTCGGCCATGTGATCAGGCTCCCAGCGCGATGCGAATGACGGAAACGACGCCGAAGACACCGGCGGCGAGGAAAACGAGGTTCAGCAGCACGATCGCGGCAAAGCGGTTGGCGCCGTGGACATAGTCCTCGATCATGACCTGCATGCCGAGGCGCGCGTGCCAGAAGGTGGAGATGATCATCAGGACCATCGCGGTCGCGGCCAATGGCGAAGCGAGCCAAGTGCTGACCGTCGAGAAGCTGTAGTCGGGCAGCATGATAAGGCTGAACACGAACCACAGGACGAGAACGAGGTTGCCGATCGCGGTGAAGCGCTGGACCAGCCAGTGATGCGCGCCGTGCTTGGCCGAGCCGAGGCCGCGAACCTGGCCGATGCGAGTTCCGTTACCCATTTAAGTCTCTCCTCAGACCAGCAGGATCACGGCCCAGAAGGCCGCCGTCAGCAGGACGCCGACGAGGATCGAGATGATCGACCAGGAATTGTTGCTGTCCACCTCGAAGCCCGCGCCGGCGTCCAGCACGAGGTGGCGAATGCCGCTCGACAGGTGGTTGAAGAAGGCCCACGAGATGCCGATCAGCACGATCATGCCGTACCAGGTATCCGCGTGGCGCATGAAGGAAACGTAGCTCTCCGGCCCGCCGGCAATCGCGCCGAGGAACCAGAGCAGGACCAGCAGGCCCGCGACCGCAAGGCCATTGCCAGAAACGCGATGCAGGATGGAGACGGCCATGGCCGGACCCCATTTCCAGATCGAGAGGTGCGGAGAGAGAGGCCTGTTCGCTGCCTTCGCCATATTACGTGTCCCCGTAGTCTTCGTGCCATAGCGTCCGGTTAAAGAGGGCCGGTCGCAAAAGGCGTGCTGCGGGCGCGAATGGCAGGCAGCGCGCCGAAGGGCAAGAGGGCATTTACAGTCTTTTTGTCTAGGTATGGTGCCTTTCCCCCGCTTGCAGCGCCCTCGCCCCGGTCTTAATCGAGCCGTTTATGGACAAGGATGCACTCAAGGGGCGCACGGCGCTCGTCACAGGAAGCACGCGCGGCATCGGGGCTGCGATAGCATCGCAGCTTGAAAGCCGGGGCGTTCGCGTGATCCGGCAAGGCACGAAACCGGCCGATGGCACGATCGGCGCGGACCTTTCGGATACGGCCGGCGCCCCCGCCCTGTGGGACGAGGCTTTGGCCATGGCGGATGGCCAGATCGACATGCTCATCAATAACGCAGGCGTGTTCGAGGCGAGCCCGATCGCGCTTGAAGACGATGCCTGGCTGGAAAACTGGCAGCGCAGCCAACAGATCAACCTCACCGCCGCGGCGCAGTTGTCGCGGGTGGCGGTCCTCCACTGGGAGGCACGCGGCAGCGGCGGGCGGCTGGTGCAAGTGGCAAGCCGCGCGGCCTATCGCGGCGATTCTCCCGATCACTGGCACTATGCCGCGGCAAAGGGCGGCATGGTGGCGATGGGAAAGACGATCGCGCGCCACTACGCGCACGAACGCATCTACTGCTTCACGATCTGTCCCGGCTTTGTCGATACCGCGATGGCGGGCGACTATCTGGCGACGCGCGGCGGACCTGCTCTCCTGGCCGACATCCCGCTGGGCCGCGTGGCCGAGCCGGAGGAGATCGGCCGGATCGCCACGTTCTGTGCGCTAGACGCACCTGCCAGCATGACCGGCGCCGTCATCGACGCGAATGGAGCGAGCTTTGTCCGCTAAGACCTTCCTCTATGCGTTGCCCACGCTGGCCCTTGCGTCATGCGCTGCGACGAGTGCCGCGCCCGTGGCAAACGCGCCATCCACATCCGAATGGGTCGCGGCTTGCGAGGACTGGGACGAATGGGACAAGCCCGGCCCGCCCTTCCGCATCCACGGCGACACTTATTACGTCGGCACTTGCGGCATTTCGGCGATCCTCGTCACCGGCGATGACGGGCATGCGCTGATAGATACCGGCACCGTGGCGGGCACAGCCCACGTGCTGGATAACATCCGCAAGCTGGGCTTCGACCCTGCCGATATAGCGCTGCTGCTGGTCAGCCATGAACACTTCGACCACGTCGCCGGAACCGCCATGGTGCAGGACCTAAGCGGCGCGCGCCTTGTCGCCACTGGCCCTGCTGCCGACGTGCTTGGGACCGGCCTGCCGTCCGAAGAGGACCCGCAGTTCGGCGTCATCGATCCCTTCCCCGCCGCGCGCGTCGACGAGACCATCGGCGCGGTCGAGTTCGTGAAGCAGGGCAAGTTGTCCTTCATGCAGATGCCCACCCCCGGCCATACGCCCGGCGCATCGTCGTGGCAGTGGATTTCCGGCGAGGACGGCGATTGCGTCACAATCGTCTATGCCGATTCCATGTCGCCCATCAGCGCGGACGGATACAGGTTCTCCGAACACCGCGAACTGCTCGACGATTATCGCCGCGGCATCGAATATCTCGCCGACAGCGACTGCGACCTGCTGCTAACCCCGCACCCTTCGGCAAGCGGGATGCGCAAGCGGCTGGAAAGTGGCAATCTTCTGGATAAGAACGCCTGCCGGACTTATGCCGAAGGGATCGGCAAGCGCCTCGATGCGCGTCTTGCCAAGGAGGCTGCCGAGTGAGCTGGAAGATCGTCGCCCATGGATCGAAGGAGCTGATCCAGGCCGCCCTCGTCGCGCACGAGGACGTGCTCGACTGGGACTACGAAGTTGTGCTGACCGGCAGCGAGATCGCCGAGGACAAGCCCGACGACTGGGTGCTGGAGGCATACTATCCGCGCAAACCGACGAAGGCCGACAAGCAGGCGCTGGCCGACCTGTTCGTCGATAGCGCGCCTGATCTGGCGGCCGAGAAGCTGCCCGACGCCGACTGGGTCAGCCTGTCGCAAGCCGACGTGACCCCGATCCGCGCGGGCCGTTTCCACGTCCACACACCCGACTTCCCCGCCGACGACAGCGAGGGCGTGACCGATTTCTGCATTCCGGCCAGCCAAGCTTTCGGCACCGGCCAGCATGAGACGACGGCAGGTTGCCTTGCCATGCTGACCGAGATGAAGGCGCAAGGGATCACCGTACGCAACCATGCCGATATCGGCACCGGCACGGGTCTGCTCGCCTTTGCCGCGCGCGATCTCTGGCCTCAGGCGCAGGGCATCGCCAGCGACATCGATCCGGTCTGCGTCGGCGTGGTCGAGGACAATGCCGCGATGAACGGCGTTCCTCTGGGCGACGGTCCGGGCCGGATCGTGATGACCGTGGCGGCCGGGACGGACAATCCTCTGATCCGGCACCGCGCGCCTTATGACCTGCTCATCGCCAACATCCTTGCCGGGCCGCTGGTCGAACTCGCACCCGATTTCGCCAAGGCCGTCGCGCCGGGTGGCAACCTGCTCTTGGCGGGACTTCTGACGACGCAAGAAGAAGCTGTACGCCGCGCGCACTTCCGCGCCGGTTTCCGCCTTGCCCGCCGTATGACGAACGGCGACTGGTCGATCTTGTGGCTACGCCGGCGAAACGCGCGCTGAAGCTGGCAAGAGCGGTCTTCGGCTGGCTGGCGCTGGCCGTGGGCTGCTATTTCCTTGCCGGTTGGGTGGGGTCGTCGATCCCTGCCAACCGCGACTTCGTAGAGGCCCCGAACGGCGTCGAAATCATCGTCGCCACCAACGGAGTGCACACCTCGATCGCGGTCCCGCTGCGCAGCGAGGACATGGACTGGACCCGCGTGTTCCCGCCGTCCGAAACCGCCAATCCGTTCCGTCCCTATACCCACGTCGCGATCAGCTGGGGCGAGCGGGCGGTCTTCCTCGACACGCCGACGTGGGGCGATCTCTCACCGCTAACAGTGCTGCGGGTCATGAGCGTCGGCGGTGATGCGCTCTACCACGTAGAACACTGGGTCCGGCCCGCCCCCTCGCCCGATTTCCGAACGATCCGGATCACTCACAGACAGTACCGCGCCCTCGTCCGCGCCCTGCTGCGCAATCTGCCCGAACGCACGGCGGACCGCGCGGTCTATGCCGGATATACCGATCAGGACGTCTTCTACGACGCGCGCGGGACTTACACGGTCTACAAGACCTGCAACGAATGGACGGGCGAGACGCTGCGCATGGCAGGCATCGAAACCGGCGCATGGACGCCCTTTGCCGGAAGCGTGATGAAGTGGGTTCCGCCTTACCGACAGCCCGGTTCACCGCCCATTCAATAGGCCCGGGCGAAAATCCGCCCCATGCGCTACGCCCTCGTCCCGATTCTCGCCCTCCTCGCCCTGCCCGCCTCTGCGCAGGAGGAGATGCCCGTGCGAGACCGTGAAGCGCCGCGCGACTGCGTCCTGCCGCAGCAGATCGCGCCGTCGTTCAACAACACCCCCGCCGCGATGGAGCAGTCGCGCATCGCCGCAAACACCGTCCGCAAAGCCCACCGCGCCCGCGGCGGCGCGATGGCGCCGATCTGCGGCAGCGAACACGATCCGCGCTCGCTCGAAGTGGTGGAGCAGGAAGACTTGCCGGTCAGCGAAGAACCGATGGCGCACGACGCCCCCGAAGCGGACAGCGCCGAGACCTGACCGCCTAGAGCGCCAGCCGCACCAGGTGCTGGTATTCGCTGAAATCGCCCGCCATCTCGAAACCGTGCTTCAGGTACATCGACAGCGGCCCGTGGTAATTGCTGGCCGCAGTTTGGGGCGACTTGGCAGGCTTCGCCTCCACCCATGACAGGCCCTGCGCGCGGAAATCATCCAGCGCGGTCTCCAGCAACTGCCGCGCCACGCCCTTGCCCCGCGCACTCGGCGCGACGAGGAAGCAGGTGATCATGCCTGTCGCGTCACCCGCCTCGCCCGGCACATCCTCTCCACGAAACGCGCAGTAGCCGTCCTTGCGCCCGGCATTGAGCCAGCCGACCGGACGCTGCCCGTCCAGCGCGATCCAGCCGCGCATCGTGCCGTCCGCGATGAGGTCGCACGCGCCCGCGCGGTTCTCTGCCGCCGGTACGTTCTCCCAGTCTCCGCCATCGTGGTCGTAGTGGTAGAACCGGCAATAGCATCCGCTCCACCCCGGATTGTCGGCAAAACCTTCGCCGTCGAACAGTTCGAGGAACAGGTGCGCCCTGTCAGGCGTCAGCGGCACGATTTCGACCGTCATGGGCATCGCTCTCCTTGGTGCGGAAATCGGCGATGCCCATCCGGCCCGCCTCAGTCCGCGCCGATTCGGTACAGCACCTGCACGCCTGCGCCAACGTCGGGGCTGCCTTCCGAAAAGCCGGTATAGCCATAGCCTTGAAGCAGGAGCGACGGATTGACCTTGAAGGTCGCCGACGCGGTCGCCTCGCTGCGGTCGGGCGAAGTATCGAGCGCGCCTTCGCGCCACTCGTACCCAAGACCCAGCGTCAGCCCCTCGCCCGCAACGGCATAGACGCCGCCGCCTGCCAGCCAGACATCGTCGAGCTGGTAGAGGTCGTTCGATCCGTTGAACCGGCGCCCGCCGTTCAGCGCGACCGAGACATTGCCAAAGCTGTGCAGCACTTCGCCCATCGCGGTGAAGTCGGTCGTGCCGGTGCCGAGATACTTGGCCTCCGACGCGGTGGGCAGCTTGACCTTGCCGATCACGTCGAACCACGTCCGGTCGCCGATGGGCAGGGTATAGCCAGCCGAAAGGTTCACGTCGCCGATGCCGCTGCGGGTATCGCTGACGACCGTGTCCCCGGTGCCGCCACCCGCATTGCCATTGCCATTACCGTTGCCGTTGCCGTTGCCGCGCGTAACACCGCCGTCGCCGGGGATGACACCTTCGGGGCCAGTGACACGGACATAGGGCACAGAGGCCCGAGCCCAGAAGCCGTCGCCCTGATATTTCACGCCGACCGGCACGGCCAGCATGTCGGTATCGATCACGTCGCCGTAGTCGCCGGTCGAATAGTCGGCACCAAGGCTGAACTGCCAGTATTCGTCCGCGCTCGCCTGCACGGAGCACAGCGAGACCGCCAGCGCCGCGCAGCCCGCGGCGCGCTTGAGAAAGACCTTCATGGATCCCTTCTTTCAGTTTGTTTCATAACGGAAAGTAGGAAAGGGACACGACCACCCATGGCAGCCGCGCCCCTCCCCCTCATGAGCAAAGTGCGGTTGCTCAGGGACGACCGGGCTTTTCGGGCTTTTCCGGTTTCTCGGGCTTTTCCGGGCGTTCGGGACGCTCGGGCTTTTCGGCCTTGGCGATGCGCTCTGCCTTTTCGGGGCGGAAGTGCTCGACCGTGGTGATCTTGTTGCCGTCCGCATCGACCGTCTTGGTCAGCGTGTTGACGTTGCCGCTCGGCGTCGTGACGGTCTGAGTATAGGCGGTGCCGACGACGTTCATGACCGGATCGCCGTTTTCGTCGGTCACCGGTTCGCCGTTTTCATCGAGAGCCTGTTCGAGAATGTCGCCCTCTTCGCGAAGCACCTGTGCGCCGTTGCCCCCGGCGGTCGGCTCCATCGGCTTGCCGGCTTCCTCGACTTCGACGTCCTCGGGCGTGTCGCCACTCTCGGCATCCTGCGCGTAGGCGGTCATGGCCGAAACGGCCAGAATCGCGGATGCACCCGCGAGCATGATCTTTTTCATGATGATGTCCTCATGTCCCCGCATGTCCCTGACATGCGCCATTTTTCCCCTGATGAGGACAGGGTGGGTGCCCCCGCATTAATCCCTTATTAAAGCGGGGGCTTAACGCGGAATTCACCACGAGTTCAGCGACGGGACGTGCGCCTATAGCTGCGAGTTGATTGGACGAATTGGCCCGTCAATTTTGAGTCGTATCTCAAGCTTTCCGGCGACAGAATTCAAAGCGCGGATTTGATCGATCCAATCCCAAATCATTTGAACTGTGATCTTATCGGAAGTGTGCTCTGCCTTACGCGGCTTACGCTTAAACTCACGGGAGCCGTCCTCAAATGTCCCGCCATAATAACCGTGCACGACATTGTGACGAACTTTGATTGCGGTTGGTAGATGGCCAACGATACTCTTTAGATCGCTTTCAATATCGGTGTCTTTGAACTCAGCACACAGTTTATCAAGGTGCTTCATCCATTCAGTGTAGTGAACATCGAGCCATTTATCGCGGGCTGCGAAGTAGGCCTCATCCGATATTCTTCCTGGCGGCTTTTCCTCAAGCATCGCCATCAATCTGATTAAATTTCGTTCTGTCTGATTCCACTCGATGACAAACTGGCCAATTGAAAAGGGTATTGAGAGCATCCCAAAGAGCGATGCAAATTCCTTTTGCATCACACTTAACCCGCCGCCTTCACGATCTCGGCCCAGGCGGCCTCGTCGATGACTTCGATGCCGAGGTCCGCTGCCTTCTTGAGCTTCGATCCGGCACCCGGTCCGGCGACAACGAGGTCGGTCTTGGCCGACACCGATCCCGCCGCCTTCGCGCCCAGCCTTTCGGCCTGCGCCTTGGCTTCGTCGCGGCTCATCGTTTCAAGCTTGCCGGTGAAGACCACCGTCTTGCCCGCGACTTCGCTGTCCTTCGTTTCGACGACATAATCGGGCGGCGAAATCTCTGAGAGAAGATCGTCCCAGACCTGCCGGTTGTGGTCTTCGTGGAAGAAGTCGCCCAGCGCCTCGACCACGACAGGGCCGACCCCGTCGATCGCGGTCAGTTCAGTCACCGCCTCGCTCGCCACGTCGACTTCGCCGTTTCGCGCCCGCTCTGCCACATCGCGCAGGGCAGGAAGGGTGGTGAAGTGCTTCAGGAGATCGCGCGCCGTCACTGCGCCGACGTGCCGGATGCCCAGCCCGAACAGCAGGCGCGCCGCATCTGGCTCACGCTTGGCCTCTATCGCGGCCAGCAGGTTCTCGACCGACTTCTCCTTCCACCCTTCGAGCGCGAGGATATCCTCTTTGCGCTGTTTCAGGCGGAAGATGTCGGCAGGGCTTTCCAACCAGCCCTTTGCGAAGAATTCATCGATGGTCTTCTCGCCGAGTCCCTCGATGTCGAGCGCGCCGCGGCTGACGAAGTGCTTCAGACGCTCGGTCCGTTGGGCCGGACAGATCAGCCCGCCGGTGCAGCGCACGTCGACTTCGCCTTCTTCGGCCACGGCTTCGGAGTGGCAGATCGGGCAGTGATCGGGGAAGTGGAAGGCGTCGCGGTCTTCCTCGCGGGTCAGGTTCTCGACCACTTGCGGGATGACGTCGCCGGCGCGCTGGATCACGACGCGGTCGCCGATGCGCACGCCCAGACGTTCGATCTCGTCACGGTTGTGGAGGGTGACGTTCGAGACGACCACGCCGCCCACCGTCACCGGCTTCAACCGGCCCACCGGCGTCAGCTTGCCGGTGCGCCCGACCTGGATGTCGATGCCTTCCAGCGTGGTCTCGGCCTGTTCAGCCGGAAACTTGTGCGCCATCGCCCAGCGCGGAGCCTTGGCCACGAAGCCCAGCCGCTGCTGATAGTCCAGCCGGTCGACCTTGTAGACCACGCCGTCGATGTCATAGCGCATGTCCGCCCGCATCGCGCCGATCTGGCGATAGTGCGCCAGCATCTGGTCCAGCGTGCGGCACCGGATCAGCGCGGCGGAAATCGGCACGCCCCAGTTGGCGATGGCCTGCATGACCTCGAACTGGCTGCTTCCCGGCACCTCGCTCGCCGCGCCCCAGCCGTGGGCGTAGAAGCGCAAGGGGCGCCTCGCGGTAACGCTCGCGTCCTTCTGGCGCAGCGATCCGGCGGCGGCATTGCGCGGGTTGGCGAAGATCTTGCCGCCGTCTGCCTCCTGCGCCTCGTTCAGCGCGAGGAAGTCGGCCTTGGCCATGAAGACCTCGCCGCGGATCTCGAATACCTCGGGCACCGTGCCGCTCAATTCCTGCGGAATGTCGGCGATTTGCGCGACATTGGGGGTCACGTCCTCGCCCACCTGCCCGTCGCCGCGCGTCGCGGCGCGGACCAACTTGCCATGCTCGTAGCGAAGCGAGCACGAGAGCCCGTCGATCTTGTCCTCGGCCGTGAACACGACCGGCTCGTCCGCAGCCAGCGACAGGAAACGCCTCACCCGCGCGACGAAATCGGCCACTTCCTCGTCCGAAAACGCGTTGTCGAGGCTCATCATCCGAACCTCATGGCGAACCTTGGAAAGCGGCGAGGCAGCGACTTCGTGGCCGACAGCCTTCGACGGGCTGTCATCGCGAACCAGATGCGGGAAAACCCCCTCTATCGCGGCATTACGGCGGACGAGCGCGTCGTATTCCGCGTCCGAAATTTCCGGCGCGTCTTCTGCGTGGTAGAGCTTGTTATGCTTCCTGATCTGGCGCGCCAGCCGCATCAGTTCGTTCGCGGCATCCGCTTCGCTCATCTCGGCAGGATCGGTCACGCTTTTCCCCGTCATGTATTTTCATGGTATCTAGCCGCCGGGGCGCGGAAATACAGGGGGACACCTGAATGACCGACAGGATTTTGAAGGCGGTGGTCAGCGCCGTTATCGGGCTGATGGCGCTGCTCTATGTGGCGCACAACATCGCAAACGTCGGCGCGGCCTACGATTTCTTCGTCTACACGACCAGCCACGCCGGACAGGAAGCCTATCCGGTCACGCTTTTGCCCGTGCCGCCATCGTTCCTGATCGTCGTCGCCATGGTGCTGGTTTTCGCGCTGGAGGCAGCCGCAGGCGTGCTCGGCCTCTACGGCGCATGGGTACTGTTCGGCCTGCGCCACCACGATGCGGCGAAGTTCGAAGCGGGCAAGAAATGGTCGAAGATCGCGATGGGCTGCGCGGTCCTGAACTGGTGGGGCCTGTTCCAGGGCATCGCGGTCGCGGGGTACCAGTTGTGGCAGATGGAATACGGCAGTGGCCCCGACCACGGATCGTGGGTATTCGGCGCGATGGCGATGATGAGCCTGATCTACATCTCGATGCGCGAGGAGAACATTCCGTAATGCTTCTGCGACTTCCTCTGATGCTGTTTCTATTTCTGGCGTCGGCAACCGCGCATGCGTGCATAGACATGCCGCGTCCCGACCTTCGCACAATTCGCGATGCTCAGCTCGTAGCAGTGGGCGAAGTTACCGGTTTTACGACTTATGATCCGGTCAAGGACCGAACATTTGACGAATATGTGGTGATGGAAGTGGTCATCGATAAAGTTCTCAAAGGCGAAGCAGATTCAACGATCCGTCTCGTCTGGACAAACTCTTTGAATGCCAGAGCGCCCATAGGTGTTGGCAAACAAACGATACTCTTCGCAGCTTATCCCGTCAGAAAGCCTGAGGAACGGTTCCGCGATCCAGACCGCGAATTGTGGAATCAGGCGGAATGGGGTGTTGCTCGCCAGTCCTGCTCGGCCGCTTACATCGATGCATGGTCGTTACAACGGGAAACTGCGTGGCGAGAAGTTCTCGACGGTGATGGTAGTTACTTGGTCGATCCGTCCGTTCCGGATGGACCGGATATGGACTTGGAATTCGAGCTTCGCAGCACTGAACAACTGCGGAGGGACTTGCTTCTGGCAAAGCTCGCTAAAATCGCGATCCCGCTCAGCGCACTCGTCTTGCTCATCGCACTTATCATCTGGAACCGCAGGCGAAAGACAACAGAAACGACAGCATCGCAAGCTGCGTCAGACACGCAAGAATGATCTGGGCTCACTGGGAAAGCTCTTACAAAAAGAGTATAATCGCGCCCAGTTCGCGACTCCTTGCGAACGCATGAGCCGCGGATCCTGTGCAATGCAATCAGGAGGGCGTCATGCAACTGCCTCATGCAGACTACAACTTGCGCTGGATGGTCCTGATCGGCGGGATGACGATCCTGCTGTTCTCGTTCCTCGTCACGGCTTGAAAAACGACGATGCACGGGAGGGGCCATTGGCCGCCGTCCCGTGCATCCCGCAAGTCACGCCGCCTGCTTCTGCATCGCGTGAATGTCGGCTGCTGCCAGCGGCTGGCCGCCGATGGCCCAGTGGCCGCCTTCGACTTCGAGAACGCGGACCCAGGTCACGCCGCGCATCACTTCGCCTTCGATGGCGACGATGGCGTCGGTCACGTCCTTGATCATCTGCTGCTTCTGTTCACCATCGAAAACGCCGTCGATCAGGTGGATATCAACGAGAGGCATATTCAATTCCTTTCCGGTTTTTGAGTGACGCCGATCATCCGGCGACAACAACTGGATACCCCGCCCTTCCCGCCCCTGCTTGGAGCCTGCGTGGAGATTGCGTGGAGATTTGCCCCCGAACATGGAGAAACGCGCCTCTCGACGTTCCGGCGCATCGCGATTAGGCTTTGCGCCATTGCGGGGGGACGCATGCGATGACGGTCTATGCCTTTGACGGGTTCGAGGTGGACGCCGCGCAGTTCGAGCTGCGCGATAACGGCGTGCCAGTGCCGATGGAGCCGCAGGTCTTCCGCATACTCCTGTTCCTGATCGAGGCGCGCGACAGGCTGGTCACGCGTGACGACCTGTTCGAAACGATCTGGAAGGGGCGCATCGTGTCGGACACCGCGCTGTCCAGCCGGATCAAGTCGGTCCGCAAGGCGCTGGGCGACGACGGCGCGAACCAGCGATACGTGCGCACGATGCGCGGCGAAGGCTTCCGCTTCGTAGGGCAAATCGAACAGAGCTCGCCCGTCCCTGCGCCCGTCGAACCGGTAAAGACGACCGTCTCGACCGTCATGTCGCGGCCCCTAGTCGGCGTCTTCCCCTTCAGCTGCGACCACGAGGAAGCCGAATACCTCGTCGATGGGCTGGCCGATACGCTGATCGCCGAACTGGCCGCGTGGCGCTGGTTTCCGGTCCTGTCGCGCCATGCCTCTTTCGCGATGGGCCGCGCGGGCGGCGACCTGTTGCAGCAGGCCCGCGTGCTGAACGTGCGCTATGCCGTGTGCGGGTCGATCTCCAGCAAGGGCGGCAAGGCGCGGCTTGCCATCGACCTGCTCGACGTGCCGAGCGGGGAGACATTGCTGACCGAACTGTTCGAGGACGATCTGGCCAGCCTCCTTGCCGTCCAGTCCGAGATCGCGGCGCGCATCCTGCACCTCATCGCGCCCGAGGTCGAAGGGGCCGAGCGCCGCCGCATCGTCCGTGCGCCCCCGTCGGACCTGTCGGCATGGGACCTGACGCTGAAGGCGCTCTGGGCGCTGAACCGCCCTTCGCCTGATACGCTGGCCCATGCGTTGCAGGACATAGAAAGCTCGATCAGTCTTGACCCCGGCTCGGCCATGCCGTGGAGCCTGAAGGCGCAGGCCTATTTCGAGATGGGGCTGAACGGCTGGCTGGTCGGCAACGTCACGATGGCGCGCGGCTGTTTCAACGAGATGCTGGACGCGGCGCGCAATTCGATCGACCTCGACCCGCGCGGCTGGATGGGCCACTCGCTGGCAAGCGCGGGCGAACTCTTCGCAGCCGGTGCCTATGTCCCCGCCCGCCGCCACGCGGACGAGGCACTGCGGCTCAACCCCAGCGCGGGGATGGCGCACCATTTCTCCGGCTGCATCGTCGGGTTTGGCGGCGATCCGGCAGAGGCCATCGCGATCCAGGAACTGGTCTATTCGGTCGACCCGTCATACCGCCACGCCACGGTGATCGAGGCGGACCTTGGCCTCTGGCGCTTCCTGCTGGGCGATTACGAGCAGGCGCTGGCGCACCTCGACACCTCGCTCGGCCACAATCCCGCAAACCAGCGCGCCTTGCAGCGGCGGGTTGCCGTGCGGTCGAGCCTTGGCGACGTGGCGGGCGCGCGGGCCGATGCGGCGATGCTGGCGAAAGTCGGCGCGACGCCGACGCGCGAACAGGTCAGGGCCAGCTATCCGTTTCAGGACAGTGCACATGGCGACAAATTGGTCGAAGCGTTGTTCGCCAACGCCTTCGCGGATTAGGGGTCAGACCCCTTCGAGCAGCCTTTCGGCCTGCGCCCGCGCTTCGGGCGTGATTTCCGCGCCAGAAAGCATCCGCGCGATCTCTTCCTGACGGCCACCGGCATCCAGTTGGCCAACCGAAGTGCGGGTCACGGTCCCCTCGCTCGACTTGGCGATCATGAAGTGCACGTTGCCGCGCGCCGCGACTTGCGGGCTATGCGTGACGGCCAGCAGTTGTCCGTTTTCGCCATTGGCACTGGCAAGCCGCGCAAGGCGTTCGCCAATCGCGCTTGCCACCGCGCCGCCGACGCCGCGGTCGATCTCGTCGAAGATGATGACGGCTGCCCCGCCCTCTTCCGCCAAGGCCACTTTCAGCGCGAGGATGAAGCGCGACAGTTCGCCGCCCGACGCGATCTTGGCGAGCGGGGCGAATGGCGCCCCTGGGTTGGTCGAGATCACGAACTCGACCGCGTCCATGCCGTGAGGGCCCCACTTGTCCTCGTCGGTGCGGGTGACCAGCGTCTTGAACTTCGCCGCGTCCAATTTGAGCGGCGCAAGCTCTGCCGCCACCGCATTGTCGAGCCGCTTGGCCGCCTCCACCCGCTGCGCCGAAAGCGTTTCGGCCAGCGCGCGGTAGTGCGACCCCTTTTCGAACGCATCGGCCTGCAGCGCCTTTATGCGTCCTTCACCGCCCTCGATCGCGTCGAGCTTGCCGCGCAGTTCGGCCAGCTTTGCCGGCAAATCATCGACCTGGCAGCCATGCTTGCGCGCCTCGGCCCGCAGGTCGAACAGGCGGGTCTCCACCTCATCCAGCCGCGCCGGATCGAAGCTCAATGCCTCAAGCGCGCGATCGACCGCGGCCTCGGCCTCGCCGCCCTCGATCAGGCAGCGGTCCAGCGCGGATAGCGCATCGCCCAGCGCCTCGTGCTCGGGCGCAATGCGGTCCAGCCTGCGCGCAGCGGCACGAAGCTGCGCCAGCGCGCTGTCGGATCCGGCGAAAAGGTGCTGCAGGCTGGCAAGGTCTTCGGAAAGTCGCTCACCCTTCTGCATGTCGGCCCGCTGTCCGGCGAGGTCTGACTCCTCACCCTCCTGCGGGGCAAGCCGTTCAAGCTCGGCCAGATGCGCCTCGACCAGCTCGCGCTCTGCCGCCGCGCTTTGGGCGGCCTCGCGCGCCTCTGCCAGCGCGGCTTCGGACGCCTGCCACTTGCGCCATGCACTGGAGACACCCGCCTCGTCCGCAGCGGCATAGCGCGTCAGCAGTGCGCGGTGGCCGCGCGGGTTAACCAGCCCGCGATCGTCGTGTTGCCCGTGCAGTTCGACCAGGAAAGGCGCCAGCGCTCGCAACGTCGCGACGCCCACCGGCTGCCCGTTCACGAATGCCTTCGACCCGCCATCGGCCTTCAACTGTCGGCGAATGACGAGAGCCTCGCCCGCCTCCATCTCGACGCCCGCATCGTCCAGCGCCTCGATGATGCCCGCAGGCATTTCGGCAAATTCGAACGTCGCGGTTGCGCTGGCCTTGTCCTCGCCCGCGCGGACCAGCCCGCTGTCGGCGCGGTTGCCCAGAACCAGCCCCAACGCGTCGAGCAGGATCGATTTCCCCGCCCCCGTCTCACCCGTCAGCACGCCCAGTCCGCGCGCGAACGCAAGGTCGAGCGCCTCGATCAGAACGATGTTCCGGATGGACAGGTTGGTTAGCATGTTCGCTCTATGTCCTACTTGGCCGCGCCGCGCCAGTCAGCCCCGCGCGCGATTTCGCCCACAGAAGCGCACAGCCCGTCCCCGCCTTATCCACAGACTTGCGCACCGGCTTGTAACCAGCCCGTCACACGGACGCCGAACCGCAACACGCACCTGCGAAAAGGGAGACAGTACAGGGCAGGAAATGGGGGTTTGAGCAATGAAAGTCGATCCCGTGAAGAACATGATGTTCACGCATCTAGGTCAGGAAACCGCCGCTTTCGCGGTGCCCGGACGGGTCCCGGAATGGCTCGATCTTCCCGAACCGCGCGGATTCGTTCCCAAGCGCAAATTCCGCACCGTCTTCATCTCCGACACGCATCTCGGCACCAAGGGATGCAATGCGGAGATGCTGCTCGACTTCCTCCACTCGATCGAGTGCGAGACGCTCTACCTCGTCGGCGACATAGTCGATGGCTGGCGGCTGAAGAAGGGCTGGTACTGGCCCGACGCGCATAGCGAAGTCGTCCGCCGCATCCTCAAGATGGCGCATCGCGGCACGCGGGTCATCCTCGTCGCGGGCAACCATGACGAGATGCTGCGCTCCTACGCCGGAATGCACTTCGGCGGTATCGAGATCGCGTTCGAGGCGATCCACGTTACCGCCGACGGCCGCCGTCTTCTGGTGACGCATGGCGATGCCTTCGACGGCGTCGTGCTCTATCACCGCTGGCTCGCCTTCTTGGGTGACCAGGCATACGAACTGCTGCTGCGCGCGAACATCTGGTTCAACAAGGCGCGCAAGGCCTTCAAGCTGCCGTACTGGTCGCTTTCGGCCTACCTCAAGCACCGCGTGAAGAACGTCGTTCAGTTCGTCTGCGACTTCGAGGAAGCTGTCGCCCACGCCGCGCGCGATCGCGGGGTCGAGGGCGTGGTCTGCGGCCACATTCACTGCGCGGAAATCCGCCAGATCGGCCAGATCGAATACATGAACGACGGCGACTGGGTCGAAAGCTGCACCGCGCTGACCGAGGACGCTTTCGGCAATTTCGAGATCCTGCACTGGGCCAATGAAATGCGCCAGCGCGAGGGCAAGGGCACGTTCGAACCGGCGGAAGTCGCCGCCCCCGCTCCTGCAAAGCAACCGGCCTGAGGGACTCGATGATGTTCGAGAGCACCGTCTTCCCCCGCCGCATCTGCATCGCCAGCGATGCGTGGAAACCGCAACTGAACGGCGTAGTCCGCACGCTGGCCGAAACCGTGTCGCGCCTGACCGAACGTGGCCATGCGGTCGAAATGATCACGCCCGACCAGTTCACCAGCCTCCCGATGCCGTTCTACGGCGAAATCAGGTTGGCCCTCGCGCCGCATCGCGGCGTGGCCAAGAAGCTGGCGAAGTTCGGCCCCGACATCGTCCACATCGCCACCGAAGGCCCGATCGGCTGGGCCACGCGGCGCTGGTGCCTGAAGCATGGCGTGCCGTTCACCACCGCCTTCCACACGCGCTTTCCCGACTATGTCTCGGTTCGCACCGGCCTTTCAGCGGAGCGGTTCTGGCCGCTGATGCAGCGCTTTCACGCGCCGAGCCGCGCGGTTCTGGCCGCAACTCCCAGCCTGCGGCACGAACTGGTCGGGCGCGGTATCGGCCCTGTCGTGCCGTGGTCGCGCGGGATCGACAGCAGCACTTTTCGCGCCGATGCGGTGCCGGACGAACGGATTGCCGCCCTTCCCGGCCCTGTCCTGCTTTATGTGGGCCGCGTCGCACCCGAAAAGGGCCTCGACGATTTCCTTTCCTGCGACCATCCGGGCAGCAAGGTCGTCGTCGGTGACGGTCCGGCGCTGTCGGCGCTGAAGGCCCGCTATCCTAAGGCGCATTTTTTGGGTCGCATCACCGGCAAGGCGCTCGCCAGTGCCTATGCCGCTGCCGACTGTTTCGTCTTTCCCAGCCGTAGCGACACCTTCGGGCTCGTCATGGTCGAAGCGCTGGCCTGCGGCGTTCCGGTGGCGGGTTACCCCGTGCAGGGTCCGATCGACATCGTCGGTCCGGTGGGACGCGGCGGATCGAACGAATTGCTCGACACCGTGGGGGCGGTTGACGAGAACCTGTCTGACGCCATCGCCCGCGCGCTTAGCGCCCGTCGCGCGGACTGCGCGCGATACGGCACGGAATTTAGCTGGGACGCCGCGACCGACCAGTTCGTTTCCGCGCTGGCCGGCGCGCTGGAGGACGAGGCGCTAAACGCCGCCTAACCGAACGCCTTACGCCGGCTTGCGGAATTTCAGCACGAACTGGTCCGTCCGGCCCTTGAGAGCATCGTCAAAGACATTGAGATCGCGCGCATCGTCCGGGTTCGCGAGCCCATCGCTTTGCCCGACGAATTCGAAGCCCGCTTCCTCGATCTCTGTCTTCACGAATTCCGCGTCGATCCGGTGCGTCGTATCGGTCGCGCTTGCCCCGCTGCCCTCTGGCGCGGAATGGTCGAGCACGATGTAGGTGCCGCCCGGCTTCAGAAGGTCCAGTACCATGGCGTTGTAGTCCGTGGGGTCGAAATCGGGCAGGTTGTGGAAGTCGTGATAATTGCGGGACGTCCAGACAAGATCGACCGTGCCTGCCATTCCTTCGGGCACAGGCCCCGCGACCGGAAAATGTGTAGCGGTGATGCGCGGGTCGCCCAGTTCGGCGGCCAGTTCTTCAGCCCCTTCGATCGGCTTCCACGGCTTGTCCGCCATCTCGTCGGGCGCATAGAGCACGACTTTGCCTTCGGGCCCCGTTGCCAGTGCGAAGATACGAGTGAAATAGCCGCCGCCGGGCAGCATCTCGAAAACTGTCTGACCGGACGTCAGACCTGCGAATTCCAGCATTTCCGCAGGCTTGCGCAGCGCGTCGGCGGCGCGGTCGTCCTCTGTGCGCGAGGTATCGTCGAGAAACGCATAATCGCTGGCCGCCTCGGTGGTGGCCGCAGCCTCGGGGGCAGTGTCACCCGAGGCCCCGCAGGCGGTAAGCGAAAGGACCAGGACGGAGGCAACGGAAAGGGCGGCGCGTTTCATCAAGACTTCTCCGGAAAACTTCGAGAGAGGACCCTGACGGCCCCGCCGTCCCTTTTCAACTGCATTCAGGACCAGAGCAGATGCAGTTCTGTAAAGGCGCCGACATTGCCGCCGCGCATCTTTGCAGGCTTGTCGGGGTCCAGCCGGAATTCGGGCACGGCGGAGAGCCATTCTTCGAGGAAAATGATCGCCTCCATCCGCGCGAGCCCAGCGCCGACACAGCGATGCGGGCCATTGCCCATCGTCGTATGCCGGATCGGCGGCAGCTTGCGTTCGAAGTCCACCACCTCGGGATTGTCGAAACTTTCGGGATCCAGATTGTGCAGCACGCTCGGCAAATAGATCAGATCGCCCTTGCGCATCGTAACGCCGTCCGCCTCGACATCGGCGAGGAGGTTTCGCGTCACCGACACGGTCGGATAACGACGCATTAGTTCATCCGCCGCCTGCGGGATAAAGTCGGGATTGTCGCGCAGGGCCTGCTGGTCTTCGGGGAAGCGGGCCAGATGCGCGGCGATGTTGCCGAACATGGCGACCACCGTGTCGAGCCCGCCGAACAGCAAGTTGCGGCACATCCGCTGCGCTTCTTCGAATGTCCACGGTCTGCCTTCAATGGGAACCGAAAGGATACGGCTGAACAGGTCTTCGCCCGGATTGGCCAGCCGCGCCTCAACGTAAGGGCGCAGGTATTCGTCGGCTGCATCGCGCAGCTGCTCGACCGTCATCGAACCGTCGGGCCGCGTGAGTTGCGCGCCTAGCGGGCGCAGTTTTGCGCGATCTTCGGTCGGGACGTCGATCAGGGTCAGGAAGACGTGGATCGGCACGATCTCGGCAAAGGACTGCATGAATTCGCAGCCCTCCTGTTCCTTGAGATCGGCGATCAACTGCTGCGTCACGTCGCGCACCAGCGGGGTCAGCGCGACAATGTGCGCATTGGCAAATCCGCGCATGACGGCGTTGCGGAACGGCTTGTGTTCAGGCGGGTCCTGCTGAAGCGGGATGAATTCCATCACTTCGCCCAGCCCCGGCGTCACGGCCAGCGCCTCGTTCGAGAAGTTCTCGGCATCGCCCCACATCTCGCGGATGAGATCGCCGCGCGTCGCAATCCAGTGGCCGCCGTTCGCCGTAGTCCAGGCCAAGGCGGGCACGTCCGGCGCCTGCAGCGTCTGCCAGGCGGCGAAGTAATCATCCTCGATCCCCGGCGGGGCGAAGATGTCGAAATGGATGATGCGATCGGCCGGAACATTGTCCGGACGGACTGCGGCTGTTGCCATTGCGCTCTCTCCCAAGAAGCTTCGGGAGGGAGACTAGGGCTGCATCTCAGCCCCTACACCTGTCGATTATACCAATGCGCGAAATGCGCCCCGGCGCGATCAGCTCGCGTATTCGGGGGCCTTCTTCTGCATCAGTTCGAAGGCCTTTTCGTACCACTCGCTACCCGGATAGTTCGCGCCGAGAACGGCCGCGCTCTTCTTGGCTTCCTCGGGGATGCCGAGTGCGAGGTAGGTTTCGGTCAGGCGGTAAAGCGCCTCTGCCGTGTGGCTGGTGGTCTGGTATTCATCGACGACCTTGCGGAAACGCATCGTCGCGGCCAGCCACTTGCCGGTGTCTTCGTAGAACCGGCCGATGGTCATCTCCTTGCCCGCGAGGTGATCGTTGACAAGGTCGAGCTTCAGCTTGGCATCGGCGGCGTAGCTGCTTTCCGGATAGCGGCGCACGACTTCGGTCAGCGCGGTCTTCGCCAGAAGCGTCGTCTGCTGGTCGCGCTGCACGTCACTGATCTGTTCGTAGTACGAAAGCGCGATCAGGTAGCTGGCGTAAGGTGCGTCCTTGTTACCCGGGTGGATCGACAGGAAGCGCTGGGCCGACTGGATCGCCTGCGGGTAGTTCTTTCCGACGTAGTAGGAAAACGCGCTCATCAGCTGTGCGCGGCGGGCCCACGGCGAATAAGGGTGCTGACGTTCCACTTCGTCGAAGAGGGCGGCAGCAATCTTCACCTGGCCGCGGTCGAGGCGTTCCTTCGCCGCGAAGTAAAGCGATTCCACGTCGCGCGCGACATAGGCCGTGTCGTCGGGACGGCCGCCCCCGCCTGCACAGGCGGCGGTCAGCAACATGGAGCCCGAAGCGAGGGCAAGGGCAAGGGTGCGAACGGGGCGGCTGGCCGACGAAGCTGCGATCATGACCGGAGCCTATAGCCTCGCCCATACTGAACGCCAAGTGAAGCTTGTGCCTCTGTCCACGAAAGGTCGCCATTGCGATTTCGGGGCACTTCAACAGGAAACGGGGCGGCCCTTGTGGGGCCACCCCGTCCTTCGGGTGAAGTGGCGGTGTGCGTCGTGCGATCGTCACCCCGCCTTTTCAGTTCCGATCAGAGAGCGAGGTTCGACTCGCACTCGGCCGTCTTGATGCGGGCCAGGGCCAGGTTCGACTTGCTCTTGTCCAGGACGAGATAGATGAACACGGCCGGGCGCGAAGCCATCGGACGGATGATGTGATACTGCGACGACAGCGTGATCAGGATGTCGTCGATCGCATCCTTGGTGAGGCCGAGAGCCTTCATCGTCTTCAGCTTGGCGCGAACCACTTCGGTGTTGCCAGCGCCGGCAACGTCGAGGTCGATGCCGCCGCCTAGCTTGCCCAGGACCATGCCCGAGTCAGAATCGACAACCGCAGCGGCCTTCGCGCCGTCGATGGTCATCAGGTCGTCCATAGTTTCGTTGATGCTAGCCATTTTTTCACTTCCTTTTTTAAAGCGGTTTATCTGTGCCGGTCTCCGTCCCGCCAAATCCGGTGACCGTTAAATCAAGCTGCCTTTTCCTGGACCAGGGTCCGCATGTTGGAAGCGGCGAGCCGCGCTACGGAGAGCGCCTTGCCCACCGTTTCGGCCGCGTCGAAATGCGCGGCCAACACCATTGCGTGCTCGGGGACACGCATCTGGATCACGTAACCGGTTTCCGCCGCGATAATGATGTACTCGGCGCCCCCGATCCTGAGGTCCTTGGCGACGGCATCGCCCAGGGCCTGCATCGAGGAGGCCATCGAGGCGACGCGCCGATTCTGTTTTTCATCGCCCGCGATGCTGGCGACTTCGAAGCCGTCGTCGGTCAGGAACGTTGCGTAACGCAGCGACCTGCAGACGTCGGAAAATCCATCCAGAACCTCGTTCGCGAACGCGATGACGACGGGGTCCTTGTGTGCACTGACTGGCTGTGCGCCAACTTGCTCGGTCATGCCGCGCGCTCCTGGCTATCGGCGATCATCGCCGTCATTTCGATGTTCGCGATCAGGCTCATGAGTGCGGTGCGCATCTGATCGCCGTTGCGGGCATCGGCAGTGAAGACGGGGATCATGCGCCCCGGCATCACTTCGCGAATGCGTTCGGCGTACTTGTCGAGATAAGGGGTTGCCGCGACGTCGCTGCGCGTGACGCAAACGACGATGCCGCCCTTTTCGTGAAGCTCGCCAAATTCCTCGAGAAACGCGTCCAGCTCCTCGATAGGATCGGCCGCATCATTGTTGACCAGTAGGACGAGCCCGACGGCGCGTTCCTTCAGGATGGTCCACATGAAGTTGAAGCGGCGCTGTCCCGGAACGCCGTAAAGGCGCACCTTGTCCTCGTCGCCGACGGTAATCTCGCCGTAGTCGAGCGCGACCGTGGTCGTGTCCTTGTCGGCGGTTTCACGATCGGTGTTGGTCGCCTCGGTGCGGATCGTCTCGATCTCCGACAGGCTTTCGATCGCCGTCGTTTTGCCCGCTCCCATGGGTCCCGCGAAAAGTATGACGTGTTCAGCCATCGATCAGAGCCCCAGCTTAGTGCGAAGTTTGGAGAAGAGACCGCCGCCGCTTTCCTTCTGCGCCGGGGGCGTGAAGGTTACGGGCGCTGCCGTCTTGTCGGTCTGGATCTCGAGGAGACCCATCAGCGAATAGGCGTTGAGCGTGCGTGTCGCGCTCTCCACCGAGATTCCCGCTGCCGAAGCCAGTTCGGCGGCATTGAGGAAACAATTCCCGATGGCTGCTGCGGCGCGCATGTCGGCGACCGCGTGGTTCAGCTCGGTAAAGTTGGGCCAGCGGCGCAGGCGATAGCGGTCCTCAGGCTTCAGCCAGGGGGCACCGGTGCCGTGGAAGGCCTGGCTGCCGATGAACCAGAACAGCTTGTCCAGCGATTCACCCGGCAGGTTGACGATGGGCGGACGGAACGCCTCGACCAGCGTCGAACGGATCGCGATGCGGCTGCCGTTGGCGGCCACCTGTTCCAGCGGAATGCGTGAGTTGTAGGCCCGGAAGCGGAAATCGATGCGGATCATGTCGAGGTTCTCGACACGGATTTCCGCGACCGCAGGAGCCGAATTCTGCACGATGGAATAGAGCGCGACGGCGATCTGGTCCCATGCGGCAGCGAATTCGTGGGCATCGCCATGGCTTGCGTCGGAACTGACAGGCTGCGGCGGTGCGACTGGCTGGGGCTGCTGTACCGGTGCGTGCATCGCGCTTGGCTGGGTTGCCGGATGGGGGCTTCCGTCTGCGGTGACGGGCCAGGCCTCTGCCTTCAGGGCGGCCGAACCGTCGGTCAGGTGATGCGGGGTCGGCGTGCCGAAGCCGGCCGGGACATGGTGGCGATCGTTGGCCGGGACCGCACCCCAGTCTTCCATCTTCACCTTCATGGGCGTGACGTCGTCCGAACGCGACCGCGTCGAAAGATTGTCCTGCGCCTTCTTCAAGACATCCATCAGTTCCGCCGCGCTCAGCGGGGTAGTGATGCACAGCTCGCCTTCGATCGGCTGATTGCCGAAACGCACGAGGCGGATAAGAACCTGGTAGGGATCGGCGCTGAATTCGACGTCCGAGGGGACGATCAGTGCATCGCAGCTATCGGAGTGAAGCACCAGCCACGGGCAACCGGCCGCTTCAGCCTCGCTTTCGATGAATGTCGCGATCTTCGCGCATTCGATCGGCGAAAGACCGACGAGCCCCAGACTGTGCCGCGCTTTGGTCATCAAACCCATTGCCTTGCCGCTCCAACACACGGCACGACCAGATCGGGATGATTTGGATCGCGCCGCCAGGAACACTGACTAAGGCAGGTCCGCCTAATTAACGGTTAAACCGGATGCTTTCGAAAATAATAATTGCAGTAAAATTCCCCGGCATTCCCCTTATAGCCCAAAGAGTAGCAAGTTAATGAACGCTCAATCCCGGAAAATAATTCAAAAACCAATACATATTTTGCATAAATTACATATTTTTTATGCAAATTTACTTATAACAGGTACGCCTACATGAATTGGCAACCGATCAAAAAACACATTGGATGGATTTCGAAAATTACGGGATGAAACGTTATGTCTTTCACAAGCTCAACTAGGCAGTACTCCCAAGCAACATCATACCCCATATTGCCAGTAATCAGACATTGCACAGGTTCTCGCCTGCGCAGTTTGTCAGCCCGGTTTTCAGCGCTAATGTCGGGCTCAAATCGTTACCCCGCGCGTTTGTGACACGAATGCCCCCAATTTGCGGACACATGGATGGCCACGCAGCCTTTAAGAGATAACCGATACGCCGACGCGGCGGGCCGGGGTTACAATATTTTCCGCAGCTGGCCGCTCTGGTTTCAGGGCCTTCTCGCCGCACTTGTCCTGTTCTTCGGATGGGAAGTCTATGCCGCACCGCCATGGAAGCTGGGCGGCCCGCCCCCGCCGCAGGGCATAGATTTCCTTGCGACCGACGGCACCGTCATCGCGCATCGCGGGCCGAAATCCGCCGTCCCGATCGATGCCGAGGAACTGCCCGAACACGTCCGGCAGGCCTTCCTCGCGATCGAGGACCGGCGCTTTTACGAACATGGCGGCATCGATTTTCGCGGCCTTGCCCGCGCCACGGTCACCAATCTGAAAGCCGGCGGCGTCGTTCAGGGCGGCTCCACGATCACGCAGCAGTACGTGAAGAATGCCTTCCTGACGCAGGACCGCACGTTCGTGCGCAAGGGCAAGGAAATGCTGCTGGCCGACTGGGCCGAAATGTGGATGAGCAAGAACGAGATCCTCTCGCGCTATCTCGAGCTCTGCTATTTCGGTGAAGGTCAGTACGGCCTCGTCGCAGCCGCGCATCATTATTTCGACCGCACGCCTTCGGAACTGACGCTGGGTCAGGCCGCTCTGCTGGCAGGGATGGTGAAGGCCCCTTCCCGCCTTTCGCCGATCGATAACCGCGAGGCATCGTTCGAACGCATGCGCGTCGTGCTGGGCGCGATGGCCTATGCCGGTTTCATTACCGAAGAACAGGCTGAGGAAGAGCCCGATCCCAAGGTGACGCCGGGCGCGGAGGACGACGAAGGTCCCAGCGGGACGTGGTTCGTCGACTGGCTCATGCCGCAACTTCCCGAGGATTTCTCCGGCTCGGTCCAGACCACGCTGGAGCCTGACGCACAGGCCCGGGCCGAACGCGTCGTGCGCAATGCGCGGCTTGGCGGGGCGGAAGTGGCGCTGATCGCGATGCGGCCCAATGGCGCGATCGCTGCGATGGTCGGCGGCAAGAAGTGGACGCCCGAGGCGTTCAACCGCGCCACGACCGCCAAGCGCCAGCCGGGTTCGACTTTCAAGCTATTCGACTATTTCGCCGCGATCCGCGAGGGTGCGACCGCCGACACGCTGATCGAGGACGGCCCGATCGACATCGACGGGTGGCAGCCGAAAAACGCCTATTCGGGCTATTACGGCCAGATCCCGCTGTCCCGCGCCTTTGCGATTTCGAGCAATACCGCAGCGATCCGCGTCGCGCAGGATGTCGGCGCGGATGAAGTCATCGACACTGCACGCGATCTGGGCGTCGAATCCGAGATCCCCGAAAATCTCAGCATGGCGCTCGGCACGGCAAACCTGACGCTCAAGGAACTGGCCGCCGCCTATGCTGCCTTTGCCCTCGGCAAATATCCGGTCGAACCCTATGGCCTTGCGGAAGAGGCCGCGACGCCTTGGCGCAGTCTCGATGCTAAGCGGGAATGGGCGCCGATGCTCAAGCTGCTTTACGGCGCAGCGAACAGCGGCACGGGCCGCGCTGCCGTGATCGACGGTCAGCCGACTTTCGGCAAGACCGGCACGACGCAGGAAGGGCGCGATGCCTTGTTCGTGGGCTTTGCCGGCAACATGGTGACGGCCGTCTGGGTCGGCCGCGACGACAACAAGCCGATCCCCGGCAACCACGGCGGCGGCAATCCGGCGCAGATCTGGAAGCAGTTCATGAGCGGGGTGAAGCTGGAGCCGCTGCAGCTTCCGCTCAAGATCAACCAGATCAAGCGCCCTGCCCCGCGCCGCACGATGAGCGCGGAAGATGCCGACATGAGCACGATCGAGATCGGTGACATGAATGAAGGCGACATCGACATCATAGTTCCCGAGGGCATCCCCGACCTGCCGGAAGGCTTTGGCGATATGCCTTCATCAGCCGGTGCCGAGGATTTAGAGCCCGAAGTGCCGCAAGCTGACATGCAGGTGCCGGCCACTCCGCCGCAGGGGCAGCCCGCGGCGCCGCCAGAAAACGGCCCTGGCCCCGCGCCCGAGTAACATCGAGCGCGACCAAGGCATGAAACGGTATTTCTATCTGGGGGCTGGCTACCTGTCGCTGGCGCTTGGCGGCATCGGCATCGTCCTGCCCCTGCTGCCTACGGTGCCCTTCATGATCCTTGCCGCGTTTTGCTTTGCCCGGTCAAGCCCACGGCTTGAGGCGTGGCTGGTCGAACACAAACACTTCGGCCCGCACATCACGGCATGGCGCGAAAAAGGCGCGATCAGCCGCCGCGGCAAGACCGCCGCACTGGCCGCCTTTGCCGCCAGCGTCATCCTGTCCTTCGCCTTCGCGCCGATGCCTGCGCCGCTGATCTCCCTGATGGCAGCGGTCGTGGGCGGAAGCTGGATCTGGTCCCGCCCCGAAAGCTAGGTGCTCAACGCATCGGGCAGGTGTTGAGGCCCACGATCCGGTAGAGCGGGCAGAACCCGACCAGCCCAGTAATCAGCGGGATCAGGCCGAGCCAACCCCACGACGTCTGCGGCCCCACGAATACCAGCGCGATGACGAACAGCCCCACGACGACGCGCAGGATGCGATCAAGTTTTCCTTCGTTGACAGGCATTGTTGCCGACTCCTTCTCCTCTGGAACTGCAACAATCGCACTTCGGACGGCGACGCTAAATGATCCCGATCAAACCCGCAGTTCGCGCCATTCGCCAAGGCCCAGCCCTTCGACCGTCCAGTCCCCGATGCTCCAGCGCACCAGCCGCAAGGTCGGGTGGCCGACGGCGGCGGTCATGCGACGAACCTGGCGGTTGCGGCCTTCGGTAATCGTCAGTTCGATCCAGGCATCGGGCACCGACTTGCGAAAGCGGATAGGCGGATCGCGGTCCCACAGGTCTGGCGGGTCGATCACGCGCGCACGCGCGGGCGCGGTCATTCCATCCTTCAGCCGCACGCCCTTGCACAGCGCCGCTATCGCCGCGCCGTCCGGCTCGCCCTCTACCTGCGCAAGGTATGTCTTGGGCATCTTGTGGCGCGGTTCGGCGATGCGGGACTGCAGCCGTCCGTCGTCGGTCAGCAAAAGCAGCCCCTCGCTGTCACGGTCCAGCCGCCCGGCGGGATAGACGCCGGGGACTTTCACGTATTCCGACAGCGTCGGATGCGGGCTTTCATCGCGTCCGGCGCTGAACTGCGACAGGACGCCGAATGGCTTGTTGAGCAGGATGAGGCGCGACACGGGCGTGCCCCGCCTTATTCCTCGCCCATGCGCAGCGCAGCGATGAAAGCTTCCTGCGGGATCGAGACGTTGCCGTATTCGCGCATACGGGCCTTGCCCTTCTTCTGCTTTTCGAGAAGCTTCTTCTTGCGCGTGATGTCGCCGCCGTAGCACTTGGCGGTCACGTCCTTGCGCATCGCGCTGATCGTCTCGCGCGCGATGACCTTGCCGCCGATGGCCGCCTGGATCGGGATCTTGAACAGGTGGCGTGGGATGAGATCCTTCAGACGCTCGCACATGCCGCGTCCGCGTTCCTCGGCAACGCCGCGGTGGACGATCATCGAAAGCGCGTCGACCGGCTCGTTGTTGACGAGAATGCTCATCTTCACGAGATCGCCTTCGCGCAGGCCGATCTGTTCATAGTCGAAGCTGGCATAGCCGCGGCTGATCGATTTCAGACGGTCGTAGAAGTCGAAGACCACTTCGTTGAGCGGCAGTTCATAAGTCACCTGTGCACGCCCGCCGACATACGTCAGGTCGACCTGGATGCCGCGACGGTCCTGACACAGCTTCAGGATCGAGCCGAGGTATTCGTCAGGCGTGTAGATCGTCGCCTTGATCCACGGCTCCTCGATGACCTTGATGCGGTTCTGGTCGGGATAGTCCGCCGGATTGTGCAGGAAGATCTCGCGCGCCTCGTCGGTACGGCTGGCGGCAAGGTCGATGCGATAGACGACCGACGGCGCCGTGGTGATAAGGTCGAGGTCGTATTCGCGGCTCAGGCGTTCCTGAATGATCTCGAGGTGCAAGAGGCCGAGGAAACCGCAGCGGAAGCCGAAGCCCAGCGCCGCGCTCGATTCCATCTCGAACGAGAAGCTGGCGTCATTCAAACGCAGCTTGGCGATCGATTCGCGCAGCTTGTCGAAGTCATTCGCGTCGACCGGGAAGAGGCCGCAGAACACGACTGGCTGGACTTCCTTGTAGCCCGCCAGCGCCTTGGCCGCGCCGTTCTTTACCGTCGTGATTGTGTCGCCGACCTTTGCCTGTTCGACTTCCTTGATCTGCGCCGTGATGAAACCGATCTCGCCTGGCCCCAGTTCGGGAAGGTCGGTGCGCTTGGGCGTGAAGCAGCCGACGCGGTCGATCAGGTGCTCGGTCCCGCCCTGCATGAACTTGACGTTCAGGCCCTTCTTGATGACCCCGTCCATGACGCGGACCAGGATGACGACGCCGAGGTAGGGATCGTACCACGAATCGACCAGCATCGCCTTCAGCGGTGCTTCGCGGTCACCGGCGGGCGACGGGATCTTCTCGACGATCTGTTCGAGGATCTCCTCGATGCCGATGCCCGACTTCGCGCTGGCCAGCACCGCATCGCTCGCGTCGATGCCGATGATGTCCTCGATCTCTTCCTTCACACGCTCCGGCTCTGCGGCGGGAAGGTCGATCTTGTTGATCACGGGCACGATCTCGTGGTCATGCTCGATCGACTGGTAAACGTTGGCCAGCGTCTGAGCCTCGACGCCCTGCGCCGCATCCACGACCAGCAGCGCGCCTTCACAGGCGGCAAGGCTGCGCGACACTTCATAGGCGAAGTCGACGTGACCCGGCGTGTCCATGAGGTTCAGCTCATAGGTTGTGCCGTTCTTGGCGGTATAATTAAGGCGCACGGTCTGCGCCTTGATGGTGATACCGCGCTCCTTCTCGATATCCATGTTATCAAGGACTTGCGCGCTCATCTCACGCTCTGTCAGGCCGCCGGTGAACTGGATCAGGCGGTCGGCCAGCGTCGACTTGCCATGGTCGATGTGGGCAATGATGCTAAAGTTGCGGATGTTCGCGAGTTCGGTCATGTGCGCGCCATTAGCGGTTGCCTGTGCCCGTGTCAGCAGGGAACACGCATTGGCGGTCGCAAGATGCGCGCACCTGACCAATAGTCGGCTGTTCCATCGGGCCGGAACCTGCTAGCGCGATCATCTCATGCCATTCACCTATCGCAAATCCACGGTCGAGGGTCTGACCCTGCGCATCGGCAGAAAAGGGGCCGGATCCCCGCACGACGCAGTGCCGCTGCTGATGCTGAACGGCATCGGTTTCAATTCGGAACTGATGGAAGACCTGTCGCGCCAGTTCCCGAACCGGCCGATCGTCTGTCCCGACATGCCCGGTTGCGGCAAATCGCCCGATCCGGTGCTGCCCTACACGATGCAGCGCATGGCCCGCGGCATGGCCGCGATGATGGAGCGCGAATTTCCCGGTCGGCCCTTCGCAGTCCTCGGCTTCTCTTGGGGCGGCGCGCTGGCTCAGCAGATCGCGGTGACCGCGCCGCGCAAGGTGGAACGGCTTGCCCTTGTCGCGACGACGTCGGGGCTACCGCTGCCGATCGCAAACCCCGAGGTTCTGCGCCGCCTGCTGGACCCGACCGAGTACATCGATCCGGCCATCCTGTCGGAAAACTTCCTCGCGCTTCTGCATGAAGGCGGGGCGAGCGCAGGGCTGCTGCGCCGCTTCAAGACGCCGACGCCAGCTGGCGTCGGTTGCCAGGTCGCCGCGCTGGCCAGCTGGACCGCAGCACCGATGCTGCCGTTCCTGCGAATGCCGGTGCTGCTCGCCGGGATGACCGAGGACGCCGTCGTCCCCATTGCGCATCAGCGGGCGCTGTCCTGCCTGATCCCGCAGGCCGAAACGTTCGAGGTCCGCACCGGCGGGCACCTGCTTCCCCTCGCCGTCCCTACCCGCATCGCGCCGCGCCTTGCCGAGTTTCTGGAAGGCAAGGAAGCGCTTGTGAACTGCTAAGACGCAGCCACCCCTTCCCTTTTCGTGTCCGTTCGATAGCCTGACCCGACAAGACAAGCAGCTTGCGGGGGACTTCAATGCGCCACATCGCGGTGATCGGTTCGGGCCCGGCCGGATATTACACGGCGGAGGCCGCCATTAAGCACTGGGGCGACGATGTGCGCGTCGACGTCTTCGACCGCCTGCCCGTCCCCTATGGCCTTATCCGCACCGGCGTTGCCCCCGATCACCAGACGATCAAGGCCGTGTCGGGCCGCTATGAAAAGACGGCGCTGACCGAAAACGTCCGCTTCGTCGGCAATATCTCGATCGGCAAAGACATCTCGGTCGATGAACTGCGCGGCCTTTACGATGCCGTCGTTGTCGCGACCGGCGCGCCGCATGACCGGAAACTGGGCATTGATGGCGAGGAGCAGACCGGCGTCTATGGCAGCGCGGCTTTCGTCGGCTGGTACAATTCGCACCCGCAGTTCCGCAATCTGGACCCCGATCTTTCGAGCGATACCGCCGTTGTCATCGGTATGGGCAACGTCGCGCTCGACGTGTCGCGCATCCTGTCCAAGACCGAGGCCGAGTTCGAGGGATCGGACATCGCCGCCCATGCGCTCGACATCCTGAAGGGCTCGAACATCTCGCGCATCGTCCTGCTGGGACGGCGCGGGCCGCACCAGATCATGATGACGCCCAAAGAGCTTTCCGAACTCATGAAGCTCGACCGCGCCAGCCCGCATGTCGACAACGCGGACCTTCCGCCAGAAGGCGACGACGCGATGCTGGAGCCGGGCTTGCGCAAGTCGGTGAACCACTTGCGCAGCTTTGCCGCGATCCCTGCACACATTCATGCCGACAAGGCGATCGAGATCGAGTTCGACTTCTTCGCCAGCCCCAAGGCAATCCTTGGCGACGGAAACAAGGTGACCGGCATCGAGGTCGAGCGGACCGAAGTAAAGACCGGCCGCGCCGTCGGCACGGGTGAGACCTACACGATCCCCTGCGGCCTCGTGGTCACCTGCATCGGCTATCACACTGCCAACATTCCCGGCGTGCCGTTCGATGAACGCCTTGGCCGCTTCGCCAACGACGAAGGCCGCATCCTGACGGGGCTTTACTGCGTCGGCTGGGCACGGCGCGGACCTTCGGGGACGATCGGCACCAACAAGCCCGACGGTTTCGCCATCGTCGAGAAGGTCGCCGAGGATATGGAGGCGGGCCTGCTGGGGAATGGCAGCAAGAAAGGCCGCCCGGGCTTTGACGAACTAGCAGCCGCGCGCGGGCTCGACATCGTCACTTTCCGCGATTGGAAAAAGATCGAGGAAGCAGAAGCCTCGGCCGCCCGCGACGGCGCTCCGCGTGAGAAATTCGCCGATATCGAAGCGATGATCCGGGCAGCGCAGTAAGGACAAACGGATGGGGACGAACCGCGTGGCTCGTCCCCATCTCGTTCGCATTACTCGCGGCGATTCAGGGCTGGCGCAAGTTCCGCGTCAGCCGCCGGGGCTGATCAGCGCCCTTCGCCAGCCTGCGCATTGGCCGGTGCCGGCGGCTGAAGGCCGTCGATCGTCTGGGCCAGACGTGCGCCGAAGCTCTGCGCCTGCGGGGCGCAGGTCTTGTTCGCTTCCTCGACGTTGCCGAGCAGGCTCTGCACCGTCTGCGGGTTGATCTTCGTTTCGACCTTGCCGCCCGTACGCGCTTCGTAGCGGCCCATGAAATAGCTCATCATGAAGCCTAGACCGCGCTTGCGGCCCTCGTCCTGCTCCTGCGAACCGGCGACAAGCGCCCAGGTTGCGCAACGCAGGTCCGGATCGGGCGCGGCGTCCTGCGCGGCAGCAGGCAGCGCGGACAGGCCGAGCGCAGCGGCAGCGGCGATGGATGCGTACTTGGCAATCATAGTAATACTCCCGTTTGGGCGGCCCCTAACGCGCACGGCGCGCAAAGGCCAACCCATCGCCCGGTGCGATGGACGAAACGGGCTTGCTGCAGGATGAAGGGAGCCTTCGCGTCATGTAATCTGTGGCCTCACGCCTGTCCGATCGTTTCCGAAAGGGTCAGGATCGTGCGTGCATGACGCGATGCCACGGCCATGCGATCGGCTCCGTATCCCCCGCCCAGCGTGCTTGCCAACGCAATCCCGCGGCGGCGCGCCTCTGTAGCGACCATGCGATCGCGCGCCTGAAGGCCGCCGTCGCTTAGCGCCAGCCGCCCCAGCTTGTCATCGACATGGGCATCGACGCCCGCCTGCAGCAGCACCAACTGCGGCGCAAACTGGTCGAGCGCTTGCCGCAGCGACTTGCCGAGTGCGTCCAGATAGGCATCGTCGCCCGTTGCATCGGGCAGTGCGATATCCAGCGAGGAGCGCGCCTTCCGCGTCGGGAAATTCTTCTCCGCGTGAAGCGAAAGCGTGAAAATATCGCTGCGTCCCGCCGTCAATGCCGCCGTTCCGTCCCCCTGATGCACATCGAGGTCGAGGATCAGGATGCGCGAAACATCGCCTTCGGCCAGCAAGCGGTTCGCGGCAACGGCAAGATCGTTGAAGACGCAGTACCCTGCCCCGGTGTCGGCCAGGGCATGGTGGCTTCCGCCTGCGCTGTTGGCGGCAAAGCCGTGCTTCAGGGCAAGTTTGGCCGCAAGCCATGTGCCGCCGGGCGAAAGCTGCGACCTATGGGAAACACGCTCATCGATCGCGAACCCGATCCGACGCTGTTTCGCGTGCGGCACGGTGCAGGTAACGACTTCCTCGACGTAGTCCGGATCGTGCACCGCCTCCAACCAGGCTTTCGGCATGACCTCCGGCTCATGCACCGTCATCGGCACACCGCTTTCGCCAAGAGACAGCATGACCAGCGCGTACTTGTCGTGCGGGAACGTCCCGCCACTCTTCATCGCGATCGCATAGCCGGGATGATGGACGACGTGCAGCATTCGCAGGACGCCGGCTGCCTAAGTGGCCGCAGAAAGCCGGTTGCCCATCAGTTCACCAAGCCGAACCGGCCTTTCCGGAGCCCAGTCTTCGTTGAACGTAATCGTGTCTTTCCCGAACAGCATGACGATCGTGGAGCCCAGCCGAAAGCGGCCCATTTCCTCGCCCTGTTTCAGTTCGATTGCCTGATCGCCGTAAGTCCATTCGCAGACTTTGCCGGTCCGCGTCGGATTGACCACTCCGTGCCAGACGGTTGCCATGCTGCCCACGATAGTCGCGCCGACCAGAACCATGACGAACGGCCCATGTGTCGGCGAATCGAACACGCAGACGACCCGTTCATTGCGGGCGAAGAGGTTCGGCACACCGCGGGCCGTGGTCGGATTTACCGAGAACAACGCCCCCGGCACATAGATCATGCGCAGCAGCCTGCCGTCGCATGGCATGTGGAGACGATGATAATCCTTGGGAGACAGGTATAGGTTGGCAAAGCTGCCATGGCGAAAGCCGACCGCCAGGTCTTCATCACCGCCAAGCAGTTCTGCGGTGGTGAAGTGGTGCCCCTTGGCCTGAAATATCCGGTGATCATCGATCGACCCGAACTGGCTGATCGCGCCATCGACCGGGCTGATGAAGTCCGCCGATGCCAAGGGCCGCGCACCGGCCTTCAAGGGGCGCGTGAAAAAGTCGTTGAACGTCGCATAGCTGGCGATGTCGGGGTTTTCCGCCTCCCCCATGTCGACACCATACTTGCCGACGAACCAGCCGATCAGCCGCGTCGTCATCGCGCCGCCCCGCGCACCGGCGACGCGGCCGGCGAACGTGGTCAGACGCCGCTTGGGCATCAGGTACTGCGGCAGGACTTTCAGGCGTTCGAGCATGTTACGTCATAACGCCTTTGGACCCGAGAAAGTGCCCGAGACGGCAAACCTCCTCGCAAATGCGGGTCAGACCCGCATCGGCATCAGGACGTAGAGAGCCGGGCTCGCATCGTTCTGGCGGATCAGCGTCGGCGCACCGGCATCGGCAAGGTGCAGTTCGACGTTGTCACCTTCGATCTGGGCGAGGATGTCCTTGAGGTAGTTGGCGTTGAAGCCAATCTCCAGCCCCTCGCTGCCATAGGCGGCCGCGATTTCCTCGGCCGCGGTGCCGTTGTCGGGCGACGTTACCGAAAGCGTCACGCGGTCCGTATCGACGGCCATCTTCACGGCGCGGGTCTTTTCGGTCGCGATGGTCGCAACGCGGTCGACGCCGGCGAAGAACGACTTGGGATCAAGTTTCAGCAGCTTGTCATTACCGGTGGGGATGACGCGGCTGTAATCCGGGAACGTGCCGTCGATCAGCTTGCTGGTGAGGACGATGCCGCCCTCTCCGCCCAGCGTGAAGCGGATCTTGCTGGCCGACAGGTCGATCTGGACGTTGGAATCGAGCGATTCTTCGAGAAGCTTGCGCAGTTCGGCGACGCATTTGCGCGGCACGATCACGTCGGGCATCCCCTCTGCGCCGTCGGGGCGCGGGATCGTGAAGCGCGCAAGGCGGTGACCGTCGGTGGCCGCTGCCTTCAAAACCGGCTGGCCGCCCGGGCCATCGTCGGCCACGTGGAAGAAGATGCCATTGAGGTAATAGCGCGTTTCTTCCGTGCTGATCGCAAAGCGGGTGCGATCGACGAGCTGCGCCAGTGTCTGGGCCGGAACCTCGAACGTGGTCGGCAGGTCGCCTTCGACGATAACGGGGAAGTCGTCACGCGGCAGAGTGGGAAGCTGGAAGCGGCTGCGCCCGGCCTTCACGACCATGCGGTTGTCCGCGGTTTCCAGGCTGACCTGCGAACCGTCGGGCAGCTTGCGCGCGATGTCGAACAAGAGGTGGGCCGAAACGGTGATCGCGCCCGGGCTTTCGACCGAAGCGGCGGGCATGGCCTCTACCACTTGCAGGTCGAGGTCGGTCGCCATCACTTTGACGGTGCCGTCGGCCTTCGCCTCGATCAGGACGTTGGACAGGATCGGGATCGTGTTGCGGCGTTCCACCACCGACTGCACGTGAGACAGGCTGTGCAGCAGGGTTGCCCGTTCGATCGTCGCCTTCATTTCAATCAGATCCCCTTTTGCCCGACCGTGTCGAGAGGACCGACCAGGCATGAAATACGGTCAAACTTTCCTAGCGGATGGGTGAGACCGAACAAGGCGAACGAAAGGGGAACGGGTCGATTCTGGGGATAAAAGGCGGGGAAGAAGTCACTTGGCCTGCCCGATGGCGCGTGGAAGGCGCCTCGAGAGGCCGGTGGAAAGGCCGGGCGAAGAGGCGTATCTTACCCCTCGCGGTCGCGCCCACGATCCTTCTGAAGCGAAAAAGGAGGAACTCATGCGACATTCAATCGCAATTGCCGCCCTTGTCTCGGTCGTGCCCATCGGTGCGACGGCGCAGGACACGGACACGGCGGCCCTGATCGCCAATGCCAGCACTGCCGCCCCGGCGTCAGTGACGGACAAGGCCACTTTCGTCGACGGTGACGGCAACGTCATTCGCGAAGGCACCAACGGTTACACCTGCCACCCGCAGTCGGCCATGACCGGTCCCATGTGCAACGACGCGCAGTGGGAAGCACTGATGGGCGCGTTGATGGCGGGCAAGCCCTACGTCCCGACCGGCTTCGGCGTGTCCTACATGCTCGCCGGCGAAGGCACCGCACCGGGCGTCAGCAACATAAGCCCGGCAGAAACCGAACCGACACCAGACAACGACTGGATCAAGGACGGCCCGCACATGATGCTCATCCTGCCGGACGCGGCGATGCTGGAAGGCATTTCGACCGATCCGGCGGACCCGGTCTATGTCATGTGGAAGGACACGCCCTATCGGCACCTGATGGTGCGGATCGCCGAGGAGTAATTCTCAGACCTCGCCGCGATCGAGTTCGAGGCAGAAGAACTGGTTGAACTCGCTCGCCACGTAGTCAGAGAAGGCACCGCAGCTTTCGAACCCGCGTTTGCGGTAAAGGGCAAGCGCCGGTTCGAAAGACGAACCGCTGCCGGTCTCCAGGCTCAGTCGCGTCATGCCTTGCGCCTTGGCCGCTTCGATGATCGTTTCAAGGAGCTGCGCCGCGGCACCGCGCCTTTCGAAGCCCGGAGCCGTCCGCATCGACTTCACTTCGCCGGTGCCGTCGCCAAGCGCCTTCAGCGCGCCGATGCTGGCGATCGTGTCGCCATCCCACGCAGACCAGACCGTCACGCGCGGGTCCTGCAGCCCCGACAGGTCGAGCGCGAATACGCTCTCTGCCGGGGAATTGGCCTGCATCCCGGCAAGATGCAGCGCCAGCAGGCGGCGGGTCTGCTCACCGCCCAGATCGTCTTCGCGTATCGTGAACATGCGAGCAGGCCCCTACCCTGATCAGATCATCGCCATGCCGCCATTGACGTGCAGCGTCTGGCCCGTGACGTAGCCCGCTTCCTTTGATGAAAGGTAAGCAACGGCCGCACCGATATCCTCGCCCTCACCCATGCGGCCCATCGGGATGCGTGCGTTGAGCGCATCCTTCTGCGCGTCAGGCAGGACGTCGGTCATCGCCGTGCGGATGAAGCCGGGCGCCACGCAGTTCACGGTGACGTTGCGGCTGGCCAGTTCCTGCGCAAGGCTCTTCGACAGGCCGACAAGACCCGCCTTGGCCGCGGCGTAGTTCATCTGGCCGGGATTGCCGGTCGTGCCCACGACGCTGGTGATCGAAACGATGCGGCCGAACTTGGCCTTCATCATCGGACGGGTCGCGGCGCGCATCAGGCGGAAGGCCGCCGACAGGTTGATGTCCAGCACCTGCTGCCAGTCTTCGTCCTTCATGCGCATCATGAGGCCATCGCGGGTGATGCCCGCATTGTTGACGAGGATATCGAGGCTGCCCAGCGTGTCGATCGCTGCGGGGACGAGTTCCTCCACCTGCGTCGTGTCCGACAGGTTGCAGGTGATCTCGACGTGATCGCCGCCAATCTCCTCGTTCAGCTGTTCGCGAAACGCGCGCAGCTTGTCACCGTTTGAGCCCGAAAGCGCGAGGCGTGCGCCCTGCTTCGCGAGCGCGACCGCGATGGACGAACCGATGCCGCCGCTGGCCCCGGTGACAAGCGCGGTCATACCGCTGAGGTCGAACATCTTGTTCATTCCACGTTTCCTTCTTCACGCAGTCTATGAAGCCCCTCGATGCGGATAAGCCGCGCCTTGGCAAGCGGAGGGGCGTAATTTTCGATAGTGGCGATGGCGCCTTCTTCCATGGAGACGACAAAGCCACCGGTCATGGCTTGCATCGCTTGGGCCCGTTCCACGCCGTCGGCCTGCAGTTCGCCCGACAAGATACGAAGGTCGCGCATGGAGATGCGGTTCAGCATTTCCTGCACTTCCAGCCTGCTGGGCGTGGAGACCGGCATGGAATTCACGATCCCCATCTCGACCAGATAGCCGGTTTGAGCCCCGAACGCCGCAGACATCGTCGCATCGTCCCAGTCGAGTTCGGCCATACAACGGTAGAGGTGGCTTGCCAGCGCGTTCGACAACGCCTCGGTCGGATCGGGGATCGGCCCTCCCGGCTGATAGTCGAAATGATCGGTGTAGAACGAGATATAGGCCGCGTTCTCAGCATCGGTCGCATCGCGCATGCACGCAATGTTCGGCGGCACGTCCGCTTCCTGCGCAGCGGCAGGCGCGGCAATGGCCACCCCGCCCGCAATCAGGGCGAAACAGGCGCTGAGCGGAAAGCGCATCACAGTTCCTTAGCCAGCGCCTCAATGTCTTCCATCGTTACCACGCTGGTGACGACCGCGTCGGGGAAGGAACGCTTGATCATCGGCGCCAGCACCTTGCCGCCCAGTTCGTAGAAGTGGGTCACACCAATCGCGCCCATGCCGATCGCGCTTTCGCGCCAGCGGACGCGGCCCGTGACCTGTTCGACCAGCAGGCGGCGGATTTCGGCAGGGTCGGCGACCGGCTGCGCCGTCACGTTGGCAAATACCGGCAGGATCGGCGCGCTCGGCGGCGTGGCGGACAGCGCCTCTGCCATTGCGTCGGCGGCGGGCTGCATCAGCGGGCAGTGGAACGGTGCCGAAACCGGCAGCTTCACACCGCGCTTAATGCCAAACTCCTTCACCAGCGCGATGGCGCGGTCGATCGCCTCGGCATGGCCCGACAGCACGACCTGCGTCGGATCGTTGTCGTTGGCAACGGTGCAGACCTGCCCTTCGGCAGCGGCTTCTGCCAGCTGCGTCGCTTTCTCGATGTCGGCACCCAGCAGCGCGCACATCGCGCCCACGCCGACCGGCACTGCGGCCTGCATCGCCTGTCCGCGCAGCTTCAGCAGACGCGCGGTATCGGCGACAGAGAACGCGCGCGCGGCACAAAGCGCGGTATATTCGCCAAGGCTGTGTCCAGCGACGTAATCGCCCTTTTCGCCCAGCGAGACATTGAATTCGCGGCCCAGCACACGCACGACCGCCATGGCATTGGCCATGATCGCGGGCTGTGCATTTTCGGTAAGGGTAAGCTGGTCTTCGGGCCCTTCGGCCATCAGCTTGGCAAGATCCTGCCCCAGCGCGTCGTTCACTTCCTCGAACACTTCGCGAGCCGCGCTGCTGGCGGCGGAAAGGTCCATGCCCATCCCGACCTTCTGGCTGCCCTGCCCCGGGAAAACGAATGCCTTCATGATACAAGTCTCCTGTTGCCGGGCGGGTTAGGCATGCCTTTGCCCACGGGCAAGCCCTCAACCCAGCGAAATGTCGATAAGCAGACCGTCTTCGAACCGGCCCGCCTTGTCGGCGACCAAGCCGTAGAAGCCGAGCAGCGAGTCGGTTGGTTCGTAAAGTTCAATCATGTGTCCGTGGGTCTTCACCGTGTCGATGAAGGCAAAGCGAAAGCCGTCTTCCATCAGCGCGTCGAACGCGACTTCATATCCGGCTGCGGCGTAATGGGCGATCTCGTCCTCGATCGATTCCACGAAAAGCGCGATATGGTGCAGTCCGCTCTCCCCCGAACCCTCGGAATACATGTCATGAAAGGCGGAGGGGCCGGCATTGTTCTGCTGAACGAATTCCACCATCACCGAACCCCACTGGCCATAGGCGCTGGTATGGTCGAGCGTTGCCGGATTGCCGCGGTGCGTAGCCGTGCCCAGCGGGATATTCTCGGCCACAAAGAACGGGCCGGATCCGTAAAGGGTGTGATGCTCGGTCGCCGCCTTGCGGACATCGGGCACGAAATACGCGATCTGCCTGACGGGCAGCGCCTCTGGCATCTGTCTCTCCTCCTCGCGCGGTCCGTCAACCGGGCACGAAGTCGCGCTGGTGACCGAACGGCACGATCCGGTTCGCGTGGTCGTGCCCTATATCCGCACGGCCAAGGTACTGGATGCCGGCCCTTGCGCACCAGTCTTTTGCGATAGTCTCTGCATCGGCGCCGAATTCGCGGTCGTTCTCCGGCACGTCGGACACGCGGCCAAGCCGCAGCCCTGCAATGTCCATGCCCTTCAGCACTTCGACCGTGTGAAAGAACAGCCGGTCCACCGAGTAGAGATATTCGCTCACTTCCTCGACCATCACGACATGACCGCGCAGGTCCGGCATGAACCGCGTGCCTGCCAGCATGGCGAGCGTGGTGAGATTGAAGGCCACCGTCGGGCGGTGATCCAACGTAGGTTCCAGAGTATCGGCATCACCCTTCATCCAGGCGAGAACCCGCTCGATCGCCTCGGTCCCGCGGTGGCGTTTGACGTCGAGGGGCATGGGCGCATGGACCGGCCTGCCGATCCCCGCCTTGTAGAGCGAACCGAGCAGGTAGCCTCCGTCGGACGAGCCCAGAAACACCTTCCTGTCCGCATCGCGCGAAAGATAGGCCAGCGCCGCCTCGCAGATGCGGTTCGAACCATAACCGCCGCGCGCGAACCACACCGCGTCGATAGTCGGGTCGTTCGCGCAGTCGAGCAGGGCCTCAAGCCGCTGTTCGTCCGTGCCTGCGAAATGGCCTGCCTCGTAGAAGCACTGCTCGTGGAAATGCAAATCCACCCCTTCGAAGCACGAGGCGACTTCGCGCACCGGCGCGACGAGTTCGCGTGGCAGCGTTGCCGATGGGGCGCAGATGGCGATGCGTATGGCCATATGCATGTGGCTATCCGTCGCACCCGCGATTGCCAAGCGTCACCACAGGCAATAGCCACAGGGGCGATGACCGACACCCCGATTTCGCAAAGCCCCGTCCCCCAAGACCTTACCGGCCGCCCGTTCTTTTTCTGCGGGATCGGCGGGTCGGGGATGCTGCCGCTCGCCTGCATCCTGAACGCGCGCGGAGCGAAGATCGCCGGATCGGACCGCAGTCGCGACCAGGGGCGCAGCGCGGAGAAATTCGCATGGCTGGAGGCTCAGGGCATCGAACTGTTCCCGCAGGACGGCAGCGGCATCACCAGTGGCGATCGGGTTCTGGTCGCCAGCGCCGCGATCGAGGATACCGTCCCCGAAGTCGCCCGCGCGAAAGAACTGGGCTGCCTGCGCGCCAGCCGCGCCGAATTGCTGTCGGCTCTGTTCAACGCCGCGCCAACCTCGATCGCCATTGGCGGGACGAGCGGGAAGTCGACCGTGACGGGCATGACCGGCTGGATCATGGACCGCGCGGGCACCGACCCCACGATCATGAATGGCGCGGTGATGAAGAACTTCGTCGCGCCTGACATCCCTTTCGCCAGTGCACGTGCGGGGCGCGGACAGGTCTTCGTGTCGGAAGTGGACGAAAGCGACGGCTCCATCGCGCTTTACCAACCGTCGGTCGCGGTGCTGCTTAACGTGACGCTCGATCACAAGTCGATGGACGAATTGCGCATCCTCTTCGGCGATTTCCTCGCCGCTGCCGATGTCGCGGCGGTCAATGCCGACGATGCCGAGGCGCTGGCCCTGCTGCCGCGCGCCAAGCAGGCGCTGACTTTCGGGATCGAGCAGGAAAAGGCGCAGATCGGCATCGTGCCCGGCTCCATCGCCGACGGCCCGACACGGCAGGCTGCGACGCTGATCGACCGACATGATGGCAGTGAATATCCGCTCGTCCTGAACGTGCCGGGCCGTCACAACCTTTCGAACGCGCTGGCCGCGATTGCCGCCTGTGTCGCCGCGGGGGTTGCGGTTGGCGATGCGGTGGCGGCTCTTGCCAGCTTTACCGGCCTTGCGCGCCGATTCGACATTGTCGGCATCAGCCCGTCGGGCATCGCGGTCATCGACGATTTCGGCCATAACCCCGATAAGGTCCGCGCCACGCTTCGTACGCTGCGCAGCCATCCAGGCCGCGTCATCGCCTTTTTCCAGCCGCACGGCTTCGGGCCGCTGAAGCAGATGGGCCGCGAACTGGCGCAAGTCTTTGCCGAAGAGCTTGAGGCAGACGACCGCGTGATCCTGTGCGATCCGGTCTATTTCGGCGGCACCGTGGACAAGAGCGTCGGCAGTACCGAACTTGCCGGATGGATCGCCGAGGCCGGAAAACAAGCCGAACACATCCCGTCACGCGACGGCTGCGGCGACCGGATTGTCGAGATCGCTCAGACCGGCGACCGCATCGTCGTGATGGGCGCGCGCGACGATACGCTCAGCACTTTTGCCAAGGGCATTCTCGACCGGGTGGCCTAGCCCCAAAAAGCAACGGGGCGCCCGGATACCGGACGCCCCGCTCCCCACAAATCGTGTCCGAAGCTTACTTCGGCGCGTGCGTGTGGCCCAGTTCGCTCGTCGACGAGGCGATCAGTTCGCCCATTTCCTTGTCGAGCGCTTCGAGCTCTTCTTTCGAGCCCAGCTTCTTGATGCCGGCGTTCCGCCATGCCGCTCCGGTCGGAGAGATGCTGTAATCCATCTCTGCCATACCGCCTTCCATCGGGATCATGACCATGACCGGCCAGTCGCCAGAATTCATGTGCATGATCGTAGCCGGCTTCTGACCGGCTTCGACGCTGATCTCGTTCATGATCTTCGCGATCTCTTCGAAACGGTCCCATTTCCCGTCTTCGATTTCGAGATAAAGGATGCGGTACGCACTACGGCCTGGATCTTCCTTCATCTCTACTTGCGCATGCGCAGAGACGGAAAGGCCAAGCGTAACAGTCGCCAAGACGGCAGTCTTCATAAGCTTCATGATGTTCCCCCTTCATCCACTTGGGATGAACGGGAATAGATCAAGCAAAGTCGAGTCGGCACAACCCCTGCGGCGAAAGTTTATTTTAACGGGACTTTCCATGTATTTACGATGATTGAAACGAAAAAGGGCGACCCATAGGGGCCGCCCTTTCGTCTATTTGATAGACTTTTCGTCTGTTCAGAAGGTCTTGGTAAGCACCACGAGACCCGGATCACCCGCGAAGGGGCGCGGGGTAAAGCCCTTCTCGCGTTCCAGTTCGATCGCCGCGTGGTTTTCGCGATCCTCGATGGCGATGACCTGCTTCAGCCCGCGATCCTGCGCAGCCTTGCTCAACAGGTCAAGCATCGCCCAGCCCACACCGCGGCCCTTGTAGTCGTGGCGGATCGAAACGGCCACTTCGCCCAATTCCATGCGGGCATCGCAAGCCAGCATCGCGGTGGCGACAAGCGCGCCGGTATCGGCGTCGAAGGCCAGGAAGTTTTCAGACTGCCAGTGATCGACTTCGATCAGGGGGGCCAACTGATTGAGCCCGACGTGGGCCTGCGCGCTCAGAAAGCGGAAGCGGCGGTCATCAACGCTGACGCTGCGGAAAAAATCGACCAGCATCTCCACGTCGCCGGATTCGACGGGGCGAACTGAAAGCTGAACATCGTCGCGCGTCGACACGGTAAGGTCGGAAGTAATCACGTTCACTGCCATTCTCCATGTTTCGTCGCCGGAACATGTGCCGGCCATGGCGGGGCAGATAGTGATTATGCTGCGTTTGCGAAGAGAATTGTTGCGTTGCAGCACATGCTAATTGGCAGTTGCCTCTTGCATAAAATGCAAACGGCTAAAAGCAGCAGGGGCAGGCAGCATCGCCACCCACCCCGCAACTTGTTGCAATGCTTCAGAAAGTCCGCGTCAGGACAACCAGCGAATTGTCACCGGCGAAGGGCCGCGGTTCGAAACCCTTCTCGCGCTCAAGCTCGATCGCGGCGTGGTTGTCACGGTCCTCGATGGCGATGACCTGCTTCAATCCACGTTCCTGCGCCGCCTTGCCGAGTACGTCCAGCATGGCCCAGCCCACGCCCCGTCCGCGATAGTCGGAACGGACCGATACGGCGATCTCCCCCACGTCCATCCGCGCATCACAGGCCAGCATGGCCGTCGCGACAAGCGCGCCATTGCCGGTGTCGAAAGCAAGGAAGTTCTCGGTCTGCCAGTGGTCAACCTCGACCAGCGGGGCGATCTGGTCATGCCCGATATGCGCCTGCGCGCTAAGGAAACGGAAGCGGCGATCGCTTTCGCGCACGTTCTCGAAAAAGTCTTCCAGAAGCGCTTCGTCACGCGGCTCGACCGGGCGAACGGTAAGCTGCACGGCATCGCGGGTAAGGACGGTTCGCTGGGCGGCCATCACGTTCATCGGCTTTCTCCTGATCCTTGCGCCGGAACCCTCGCCGGCCATGGAAAGGAGAATAAGCGCCTTGCTGCATCTGCGAATTGATCTGTCGCAAGCGCATGATTGCCCATTTTGAAAACGCGGTTGCGTGAAGTGCAACAGTTGAAATGGAGCTGGCAGTAACTAGCAAAGGTCTGACAACGCAGCGGCAAAAGACCTTTCGTCTTCAGCCTCGGCGAAAAGACCCGAAGAGCGGGTTCAGGAGGTAATATGCGATCGCTGAGTGATAAAGTAGCGTTGGTAATCGGCGGATCGCGCGGCATCGGCGCGGCCGTCAGCCGCAGGATGGCCGCTGATGGTGCATCGGTCGCGATAGTTTATCTCAGCCGCTCCCAGGAAGCGGAAGACTTTGGGAAAGAACTGCAAAGCCAGGGAACGAAGGTCTTTCTTGCCCAGGCAGACGTCAGTGATCAGCGCGCTCTTAGTGAAGCGATCGACAAGGTTGCCGAACATTTCGGCCGGCTGGACATTTTGGTGAACGTTGCCGGCGTGGCGATCGTGGGCCCGCTGGATGATTATGCCGAAGATGCGTTCGACCGCACATTCGCCCTGAACGTCAGGGCGCCGTTTGTCGCGTCGAAGAAGGCTGCGGCACTGATGCAGGAAGGTGGACGCATCATCACCATCGGCAGCATCGTCGCGGATCGGATGCCGAGTTACGGGGGAACGTTGTACGCTGCCAGCAAGGCAGCGCTTGGCGGGATGACACGCGGTCTGGCCCGCGATCTGGGTGAGCGCGGCATCACCGCCAACCTTGTACAACCCGGACCAATCGATACGGAACGCAATCCCGCAGATGGCCCCAATGCCGCTGCCAATCGCGGACCGCTGGCCATTCCCCGGCATGGAACCTCGGATGAGGTGGCGAGCCTCGTCGCCTACTTGGCCTCGGAAGACGCCGCCTTCGTCACCGGATCGACCTACAATATCGACGGTGGGTGGAGCTCTTAGGGCCCGTCAGGGTTCAGGCGCCAGGATCGGATGGCTGCGTCCGTCCCGACAGCACGACCTCAACGCCTGAAGGCGAACAGCTTCCAGTACGTCAGACACCGCCACAGCCACTCCAGCGGGCCGAAGCGGTAGCGTTCGAGCCAGGGCTTCGACCAGCCGAGCATCAACGCCCATCCGGCAAAGACGAAAAGCCAGATGCCCCAGCGCGGGACTTGCGCGATGAGGCCGAAGCCCCAGCCGTGGAACAACCCCGGGAAGATCACCGACATCGCGATGTAGTTCGTGAACGCCATGCGCCCGGCGGCAGACAACCTCTCGCCCAACCATGTCGGCCCCAGCTTAGGCGTCACCACCACCAGCAGGCCCGCCATGCCCAGCACCATCGGCAGGCGGTACTGCGGCGACCATGCATAAGTGTAGAAATAGGTCGTCGCGGGCGCAAAGTCGCTTTGCCAGATGGTCAGCCCCAACCCCAGCGCCACCACGAGCGAGAACGCGATACCCACGCCTGACCAAAGCGTGACTTTGCGGGCGTTCCAGTTGCCCGTGAAAAAGCCTGCCCTGTAAAGCGCCGCACCGATCAGCATCAGGCCAAGATAGCCTGCGCCATAGGCCATGATGACGAACGTCGTGCGGCTGATCGGCGTATCGTACTTGTGCCGGTCCTGCGCCATCTCAATGAAGTTCGCGCCGCGATCGAATTCCAGCGCTTCGCGCGTTTCGCTCTCGAATTCCTCGCGCCAGTCGGCATAGTCGTGCGCGGTCTGCACGTCGGCGGTTCCGGTAGAGACCGCCAGTTCCTTCTGGTGATTGCGGTCGAAATAAGTCGTGACGGCCCATCCGTCCCAGATCAGCAGCGCCGCGGCCAGCGCGACCAGTCCCCAGTTCGGAATGCGCCGGATCAGCAAGATCGGCACCAGAAACGCGCCGACGACGGCATAGTCGAGCAAGATGTCCCCCTCGAAGAACAGCACGAAATGGAGCGACCCGAAGACCCAAAGCCAGAAGAGCCGCCGGTATTGGAGCCACCAGCCCTTCCCTCCCTTGGCCCGCGCATGTTCGAGGAACAGCACCACGCCCGCCCCGAACAGAACGGTGAACAGACCGCGCATCTTGCCGTCGACCAGCAACAGATTGATCAGCCAGAACAGCTTTTCGGCAAAGGTGTCCTCGATCATGGTCGGCACGCGGTGGGCGCTGCCCGGCAAGGCAAAGGCGACCATGTTCGCCGCCAGAATGCCCAGCACCGCGAACCCGCGGACAAGATCCAGCGATTGGATGCGCCCCGCAGGCGCCGGTTCGTCGGGCGTAGCAGCCACGTCCATCACGTCTGTCGGCACGGCACTGGTCATACGCATCCCCCAATGCGAATGGTTGCGACTCGTCGTCGGACAGGACATTAGGCCCGCCGGTGCGCCGGTCAAACAGGCGCGGTTTCACGCCCTTTGGCCTTGCATTTGCGGACAGACGCTGTAAGGGGCGCGCTTCCCTGCCTGTCCGGTACGGGAAAGCAGAAGGCCGGAGGGGCCTTGCACATCCGGTGCAAAGGTCAGCCGATCGGCAGTAAGTACAAGGACGCTACGCATGCCGCTTTACGAGCATGTGTTCCTGGCGCGCCAGGACCTGAGCCAGGCTCAGGTTGACGCGCTTGCGAACACCGCAACCGAAATCGTCGAGGCAAACGAAGGCAAGGTCACCAAGATGGAGACCTGGGGCCTCAAGAACCTCGCCTACAAGATCGACCGTAACCGCAAGGCTCACTTCGTGATGCTCAACATCGATGCCCCCGCCGGCGTCGTTGCAGAGCTCGAGCGCCAGACGCGCATCAACGAAGACGTCATCCGTTACATGACCGTCCGCGTTGAAGAGCACGAGGAAGGCCCCTCGGTTATGATGCGCAAGAATGACCGCGAACGCCGCGGCCGTCGGGGAGATCGCTAATGGCCCGTCCGTTTTTCCGTCGCCGCAAGTCGTGCCCGTTCTCTGCCAAGAACGCTCCGGCAATCGACTACAAGGACGTCCGTCTGCTCCAGGGCTTCATGTCCGAGCGTGGCAAGATCGTTCCTTCGCGCATCACCGCCGTCTCCGCCAAGAAGCAGCGCGAGCTGTCGAAGGCGATCAAGCGCGCACGCCAGATTGGCCTGCTGCCCTACGTCGTTAAGTAAGGAGCGGATCCATGGATATCATTCTGCTCGAACGCATCGAGAAGCTCGGCTCGATCGGTGACGTCGTCACCGTGAAGGACGGCTACGCACGCAACTATCTTCTCCCCGAGAAGAAGGCCCTGCGCGCGAACGAAGCCAACAAGAAGGTCTTCGAAGCCAACCGCGACCGCCTCGAGAAGGAAAACGCAGAGCGTCGCACCGACGCCGAAGCCGCTGGCGAAAAGATCGACGGCACCGAGATCGTCCTGATCCGCGCCGCTTCGAACGCCGGCCAGCTCTACGGTTCGGTCAACGTTCGTGACGTCACCCTGGCTCTGGCCGACAAGGGCTTCGACGTCGACAAGAAGCAGGTCATCATGGGCTCGCCCATCAAGACCATCGGCATGTTCGACGTCACCGTCGCGCTGCACCCGGAAGTTCGCGTCACGATCAAGGCAAACGTTGCCCGTTCGGACGACGAAGCCGAACTGCAGAGCGAAGGCGTCGACGTCCTCGCTGCGATGTTCGAAGAAGAATCGCAGGACAAGGGCGGCTTCACCGAAGCATTCGATCCCAATGCTGAACCGGGCGAAATCGCCACGGACGACGCAGAGGCGACCGAAGCCGAAGGCGAAGAGGAAGCCTGAGAGCTTCTTCACGCCGACAAGGCATGAAAAAAGGGCGCGGCGGGATTACCTGCCGCGCCTTTTTCTTTGCCTGTCATACAGGGCTCGCCCGCTACGTCAGGCGTCTTCGGGAAGCCCGATAGCCTTGAACTGCGCGGCCAGCACCGCCCGCATCCGCGCGGGCGTCCAGTCCTCTGGCGCGAAACACGCTTCCATAGCGATACCGGTCACTGCCGCGATCAGACAGCGGGCGTTCAGTGTCAGTTGCGCCGAAGTCGGCGGCTCACGATAGCGCGAGGCGATAACGACACGATGGACGGCCAGCCCGTCCTCTGCCGACCGGCGGCGTTCCTCGGCATAGCGCGGATCGAGATGCGCCTGCGCCCAGAAGGCCAGCCATACCTGCCACATCCGGCGGGAGAGATCGTCCATGGGGAGAATCTGGCAGAAGCATTCTACCAGCGGCGCATCAGTCCCGGCGATGGAAAGCAGCCGTTCGCGCGCCAGCATGTTCGCGCGGCGATAGATGTTGAAGAGCAGTTCTTCCTTGCTCTCAAAATAGTGAGACACGATCGAAGTGCTGCACCCGCAGGCCTTGGCCACCTCTCTTGTCGTAACGGCGCCGATCCCGCGTTCGGCGACGATGTCGAAAGCGACGGCCTCGACTTCAGCGCGGCGTTCTTCCTTATCCACCACGATTGGCATCATCGGTTCTCCCGTGCGACCCGATGTTTTTTGGCAGGATACGCGCCCGACAGCCTTTCGCAACTGCCGGGCGCAAAATCCTAGAATGTCTGGCTAAGTCCAATCGAAACGCGCCAGTCCTGAGGCATTTGGATACCGTTCAGGTCTTGATGGATCGGCAAGGCAAACTCGACCGAAAGCTGCGGATGGTTGGCTGCAGAGATCGGCAGGAACCAGTTGGTGCCCAATCCCAGCGACACCGTGTCGCCGCCGTAGTTGCCTCGTCCGTCGGACGGCGAAGCGGTCTTGTGCGGACCGTTATATTCACCTTGGATCGCCCCTTCGTGGACATATTCGACGCGCGCCGTCGTGCCGAGGCGGCCGGTCAGGCGATAGCTTGCCCATGCGCTCGTCTGCAGCTTGTCACCGAAGGAGAAGCCGACGTCGTTCCGCTTTTCGCTACGCCACTTGTACGATGCCTGTCCGCCCCAGCCGACCGGACCGACAGAGCCGGAGACGGTGACCGCAGGTTCTATGTCCCAAGTCCCGCTGCCCGGCTGCATGCCATAGTGGACGAAAGTGCCATCAGGATTGGTGAGGTCGTCCGAACCCGTCGGCACCCAGACGCCCAACGTGGCATGGGCCCATAGCGCCCTGCCTTTCGCCAGCCGGTAAGAGGCAGAGACGAGCGTATCGCCAAAGCCTTCGGCCCCGTGCGAATGCGTCTCGCCGTAGCCCAGCATCGAAGAATGGCCCGCCATGCTATCGCCTGACATGTCCATGCCGCCCGCCATCGGGTTGATGCCGACCATCGTCATTCGGTGCCACATGTAGTGCGGCATCACCATCAACGTCACATCATCATTGGGCGCATACATCAGGTCGAGCATGACCATGTCCATTTCCATGGACTGGGCGCGCACGGAGTATCCGGCGGCAAGCACGTCGGCATCGTCGATCTTGTCGGTCCCGCTGACGTTCTGCCCCGAATAGCGACGACGTTCGAGGCGAAGGCCGACCATGACCTCGTCCCCGTCGTGCATATGATCGTTCATCAGGCCTGCCGACGGATGCAGCAGGGCAGTCTCGACGCGGATCTCGTTGGCATCGTCAGTCGTCTCTGCCAGCGCAGGCTGCGCGGCAAGGATCAGAAGCAGCGCGAATGCGCCGCCCGCAAGTACGGTTTTCATCTATAAAGTCCATCAATCTGAAATCGTTGAAGCCGGGCCAGAGCGGCCCGAACGGGAAATCAGGCGATGGAAGGTGGCCCCGTGGACGGGGGCAGCGTGTGGGCCGGCCGCAGGGCAAGCGCCTTGGCCGCCAGCGTCGGCTGAACCGCGCGGGCCGGAAGCACCTGGGGCAGCATTGGCATGTCGGGCGTCGTGGCAGCGGCGGCGAAACCGGCAAAGGCGCAGGGCGACGGCTTTTCGTGCTCCTTCACCTCACCCTTCTTGGGCGGCAGTTCGATGGTCCACGTCGCGTCGCTGTTGCAGATGTCGACGATCAGCACGCCGCCTTTCGCCTCGGCCATGTAGCCTTGCGGCATGACCGCGCGCATGAAGAGCGCTGCTGCCAGAAGCAGCCAGACCCAGGCACCGGGGCGCGAGAGGCGGAAGAAACGTCGCATGCCGGCCGCTCCGCTAGCGCCGATGTCCCGCGCCGCCAAGCGGGAAAAACAGGCCCTACGACAATTGTCCGAAGTGCGAAGCGTAACCGACCGGACACGCTGGGCCGTGAAAATTGCATCGGGCCTTTGAATTGTAACCTGGCAGGCGCTAACTCCTGTCCATGAAAACAACAGAAGAAATCCTTTCCGAAATCACCCGCATCTATGACGAGGCCCGTGCCACTCTTCGCGCAGACCTCTTGGCCTTTGCCACCGACGGCACGAAGCCGGCCGGAAGCCGCCGTACCGACGGGTCATATGCCTATCCCGAACTGCGCCTGAAATTTCGCGAAGCCGACGTCGGCGCCAGCGTGACGCGCGCCTTCGCCCGCCTGACGCGGCCCGGCCTTTATGCCACCACCGTCACGCGCCCGCGCCTGTTCAACGAATACCTGTCGGAACAGCTCAGCCTGATCATGGCCGACTACGACGTCGAGATCGAGGTCGGCCCTTCGCGGCAGGAAATCCCCTTCCCCTACGTCGTGGACGGAGAAGCCGGCGCGGTTCTTGCCGGGGTCAGCCCGCTGGAACTGGCGCGCCACTTCCCGGCGACCGAACTGTCGCTGATCGGTGATGAACTGGCCGACGGCATCGACATCGGCGGCAGTGGGCCCATGCCCATGTCGCTGTTCGACGCGCTGCGCACCGATTTCAGCCTTGCGCGGCTGGAACACTATACCGGCACCAACCCCGACCATTTCCAGCGCTTCATCCTGTTCACCAACTACCACCGCTATGTCGACGAGTTCGTGGACTGGGCCGGTGAGCAGCTTGGCGAAGGTGGCTTTTCCGCGCTGGCGGGTGCTGGCGGGCTGATGCTGACCGAAAAAACGCAGAACGCGCGGGCCCGGCTGTCCGACACGGCGTGGCGTCGGCACCAGATGCCGGCCTATCACCTCGTTGCGCCGAACCGCGGGGGCATTACGCTGGTCAACATCGGCGTCGGCCCGTCGAACGCCAAGACGATCACCGATCACCTCGCCGTGCTTCGCCCAGAAGCGTGGCTGATGATCGGCCACTGCGGCGGCCTGCGCCCCAGCCAGAAGATCGGCGACTACGTTCTGGCTCACGCCTACTTGCGCGACGATCACGTGCTGGATGCGGTCCTGCCGCCCGAAATCCCGCTTCCCGCCATTGCAGAGGTTCAGCAGGCGCTGGCCCGTGCGGCTGAGGAGATCAGCGGCACGGCAGGTGCGGACCTTAAAAAGCGGATGCGTACCGGCACCGTTGTGACGACCGACGACCGCAACTGGGAACTGCAGGTGACCAACACCGGCCACCGCCTGTCGCTGTCACGCGCGGTCGGGATCGACATGGAAAGCGCGACGATCGCTGCGCAAGGCTATCGCTTCCGCGTGCCTTACGGGACGCTGCTTTGCGTGTCGGACAAGCCGATCCATGGCGAGCTGAAGCTGCCCGGACAGGCCAACCGCTTCTACGAGGAAGCGATTGCCAGCCACCTTCAGATCGGCATCCGGTCGTGCGAATTGCTGAAGGCGGAAGGCGACCGGCTGCACAGCCGCAAGCTGCGCGCCTTTAATGAGCCGCCGTTCCGCTAGGGATCAGTCCGCGAAAAAACGGACCAGTTCCTGTCCCAGCGCGGGTTCGGAAACGCAGCTCATGTGCGTGCCGGGAATCTCGGCAAATGTCGCATTGGGCAGCTTTTCGACCAGCGTCTGGGCAGAGCCGTTGTCGTTGTCCTTGTCGCCGTTGATGACCTTCGTCGGCATCGTTACGGCGTCGAGGTTCGACAGGTCGGTGCCCTCCATCGAAGTCAGCAGCGCGCGGGCCGCGACGCGGTCCACTTTCTGCGTCTTCATGAAGCTCTTGGCGAAGAACGCGGCGTCGCCCATGCGGATGTCATCGAAGCGGTCGATCGCATCGACGAAGAACCCGATCCGCTTGTCCCAGCCGACCAGTCCTTCCCAGCCCATGCCGACCAGCGCCAGCCGTTCGGGCCGCACACCGTCGAGCACGGCATTGAGCGATGTGCGCGCGCCGAGCGAGAAGCCCGCAAGGTCGAACGTGCCAAGCTGATAATGTGCGATCACGTCGCGCAGATCGTCGACCAGCACGTTATGCGCGTAGTCCCCATGCGGAGCTTCCGACAACCCGTGCGCGCGCAAGTCCGGCATGATTACGTCGAACCCGGCATCGGCCAGCATCTGCGCCGTGCCGAACTTAATCCAGTTCACCTCTGCGCTGGAAAACAGCCCGTGCAGCAGCACGATCGGCTTTCCCGCGCCCGTGCGGTGGACGGCAAGCCTGGTGCCGTCCGCCGCCGTGACGTGTTCGAGGATCGGAGCGGTCATCAGCCCTTCTTGAGGTGACGACGGCCCAGCAGTTCGGCGATCTGCACCGCGTTGAGGGCAGCGCCTTTGCGCAGGTTGTCCGACACGCACCACAGCGCAAGGCCGTTGTCGACCGTCGGGTCTTCGCGGACGCGGCTGATGAACGTTGCGTAGTCGCCCACGCATTCGACCGGGGTGACGTATCCCGCGTCCTCACGCTTGTCGACGAGCATCACGCCCGGCGCTTCGCGAAGGATATTCTGGGCCTGCTCTGCCGACAGCTCTTCCTCGAACTCGATGTTGAGCGATTCGGAGTGGCCGACGAAGACCGGCACGCGCACGCAAGTCGCGTGGACCTTGACCTTGGGGTCGAGGATCTTCTTCGTTTCGGCGACCATCTTCCACTCTTCCTTGGTGGAACCGTCGTCGAGGAAGACGTCGATGTGCGGGATCACGTTGAAGGCGATCTGCTTGGTGAACTTCTTGGGTTCGACCTGATCACCCACGAAGATCGCGCGGCTCTGTTCGAACAGCTCGTCCATGCCCGCCTTGCCCGCGCCGGAAACCGACTGGTAGGTGGCGACGACGACGCGCTTGATCTTCGCCGCTTCATGCAGCGGCTTGAGCGCCACGACCATCTGCGCGGTTGAGCAGTTGGGGTTCGCGATGATGTTCTTCATGGTGTAGCCGTCGATCGCGTCCGGGTTCACTTCGGGCACGATCAGCGGCACATCCGGGTCCATGCGGTAGAGCGACGAGTTGTCGATCACCACACAGCCCGCAGCCGCCGCCTTGGGCGCATACTCAGCCGTCGGGCCCGAGCCCGCGGCGAACAGGGCGATATCCCAGCCGGTGAAGTCGAAATGCTCGATGTTCTTGCATTTGAGCATCTTGCCGGTTTCGCCGAACTCGATCTCGGTGCCCGTCGAACGCGGGGACGCGACGGCGGCGATCTCGTCAATCGGGAACTCGCGCTCTGCCAGGATGGTGAGCATTTCGCGACCGACATTTCCGGTCGCACCGACGACGACTACCCGGTAACCCATTTCAACTACTCGCTGCATTTGTTCGCGCGGAAACACCCGCAGGATTGCGGGGCCGCTAAGGGAGGGCTGCCGTTAGCCGCGATAGCGCCGGAGCGCAAGTTCGCACCTGCAATAGGTTTGTCTCAATTGCGCAGGTTATGGCGCCATGCGAAACGGGCTTGCTTCTGCAAGGATCAACATGAAACGATCTTGCGCGTCGCGCCAATGGGTTACCGGCGTCCAGCCGCCGGCCAGAAGCAGCGCATTGGCACTGCGGCGGGTGTACTTGTGGCTGTTCTCGGTATGGATCGTCTCGCCCTTGCGCATCGTGAAACGACGTTCGCAAATCGTGAAGGCCAAGTCGCGGCGGGCTTCCAGATGCATCTCGATCCGGGCGATGTCATCATTCCAGATTGCACGGTGGACGAAGTCGTCGACGGGAAGCGTCCCTTCCAGTTCGCGGTTGATGCGGTCGAGAACATTCAGGTTGAACGCACCGGTTACCCCGCGCGCATCATCATAAGCCGCTTCGAGGACCGCGGTGTCCTTTACACGGTCCATCCCGATCAGCAGTTTGGCAGGCCGGTCCGCCCCGTCGCACAGCGTCTCGCGCATCTCACGCAACAGGTCGACGGCGGTGCGCGGCACGAGGTTGCCGATGGTCGATCCGGGAAAAAATCCGAGGCGCGGCATCCCGGCAATGGCGCGGGGCATCGTGACCTTCTTGGTGAAATCGGCCTCGACCGGACAGACGGGGATCGATGGGAACTTGACGGCAAGCTGCTCAGACGACGAGCGTAGGAAGTCGCCCGAGATGTCGATCGGCACGTAAGCCGCCGGATCGATCGCCTCCAGAAGCAGCGGCGTCTTGGCCGAACTGCCCGAGCCGAACTCGACCACTGCCGCCCCTGCCCCGATTGCCTCGGCGAAGGCTGCGCCGTTACCTTTCAGGATCTCGGTCTCGGCGCGGGTCGGGTAGTATTCGTCGAGCTTGGTGATTTCCTCGAACAGCTCCGAGCCGCGCTCGTCGTAGAACCAGCGGGCGGGGATCGCCTTCTGCTCATGAGACAGGCCCTGCAGCACGTCGTTCCTGAAAGCGCGGTCTATGCCGCTGTCATCCTCGTCGATAATGCGAAGTGCTTCTTGTACGGGCATCGAAGCTCCTAGATATCCTTCGCGAGACGCAGACCGGTGAATTGCCAGCGTTGGTGCGGATAAAAGAAATTGCGGTAACTGGCCCGCGAATGGCCGCGCACCGTGGCGCAGGACGCGCCCTTAAGGACGAACTGTCCGCTCATGAACTTGCCGTTGTATTCGCCGACCGCGCCCTCTGCGGGGCGGTAGCGCGGGTAAGGCAGATAACCGCTTCGGGTCCATTGCCAGACCGAACCGAACAGCGAAGTCGTCGCGCGCGGCAGCACGGGACCGGCCTCGTCAAGCTGGTCGCCCGATGATCCATCCTCGCTTGCGGCCAGCGCTTCCCATTCGAATTCAGTCGGCAAACGGTGCCCTGCCCATGAAGCGAAGGCGTCGGCCTCGAAATAGGAGATGTGCGTCACCGGAGCATGCGCGTCGCGCTTCTGCCATCCGGCGTGGGTGAACTGTTCGTCCTTGTGCCAGTAAAGCGGCGCCTCGATGCCTTCGCTCTGCACCCAGGCCCAGCCGTCCGAGAGCCAGAGCGCGGGGTTGCGATAGCCACCGCCGGCGATGAACTCGGCCCATTGTCCGTTTGTCACGAGGCTGCGCGAAAGTGCGAAAGGTTCTAGCAGGACGCGGTGGCGCGGGCCTTCGTTGTCGAAAACAAACCCATCATCGTCATGGCCGATCTGGGCGATGCCGCCGGGATATTCCGTCCAGCCTTCGTCCACGTCCTGAAACGCTGGTGCCGGTTCGGCATAGATCGCCGGACCCAGCGGGTTCTGGAACATGGCGTGCTTGATATCGGTCTGCAGCAGTTCCTGGTGCTGCTGTTCATGCGCGATGCCCAAAGCAATCAGGTCTGCGCAGTCCTCGCGCCCCAGCAGAGCCTCCATCGCCTCGTCCACCGCATGGCGGAAGGCGATAATCTCTTCCAGCGACGGGCGCGACAGCATCCCGCGCGAAAAACGCCCGATGCGTGCGCCTTCGGCCTCGTAATACGAGTTGAACAGGAACGGATACCGCTCATCGAACAGCGCATAGCCGTCCAGATGGTCGCGCAGCAGGAAAGTCTCGAAGAACCAGGTCGTATGCGCGAGGTGCCACTTGGCGGGGCTCGCGTCTTCCATCGACTGGATCGTGGCGTCGGCGTCTGAAAGCGGAGCGGCCAGAGCCTCGCTCAACGCACGGGTGCGCCGGAACCGCTCTGCCAGCGTAAGGGTCGCCTGCCCTGTTATGTCACCGGCGACCTTGCGGTGGGCATTCTCCATGCCTCTCATAATGCATGAGAAGCATTACGGTTGCGAGGCTATGCGAATTAACCTCGCATCAGGCCCCGCAACCGCGATTAACCGTGATGGATCAGGCCGCTTCCGCCTTGCGAACGGCAGCTTCGGCGTTGAGCTCTTCGGCCAGCAGAAACGCCAGTTCAATCGACTGCGCACCGTTGAGGCGCGGGTCGCAGTGCGTGCGATAGCGGTCGGACAGACCTTCGTCGGTGATGGCGATTGCGCCGCCGGTGCATTCGGTCACGTCCTGGCCGGTCATCTCGATATGGATGCCGCCGGCGTGCGTGCCCTCTGCCCGGTGGACCGCGAAGAAGCCCTTCACTTCGGAAAGGATGCGTTCGAACGGACGGGTCTTGAGGCCCGATGCCGCCTTGATGACGTTGCCGTGCATCGGGTCGCACGACCACACGACTGGGTGGCCTTCGCGCTTTACGGCGCGGACCAGCGGGGCGAGCCCAGCTTCTACCTTTTCGTGACCAAAGCGGCTGATCAGGGTGATACGGCCAGCTTCGCGCGACGGGTTCAGCGTGTCGAGCATCTTGAGCAGCGCGTCGGGTTCGAGCGACGGGCCGCACTTCATGCCGATCGGATTGCCGACACCGCGCAAGTATTCGACATGTGCCGAACCTTCGAAGCGGGTGCGGTCGCCGATCCACAGCATGTGGGCACTGGTGTCGAACCAGTCGCCGGTCAGCGAATCCTGGCGCGTCATCGCCTGCTCGTACGGGAGCAGCAGCGCTTCATGGCTGGTGTAGAAGCTGGTGCCCTGAAGCTGCGGAACCTCGGACGGGTCGACGCCGCAGGCTTCCATGAAGTCCAGCGCTTCGCCGATGCGGTCGGCTGTCTGGGCAAAGCGTTCGCCCCATGCGCTGCGGCCGATGTGGTCCAGCGTCCACTGGTGCACCTGGCGCAGGTTCGCATAACCGCCGGTCGCGAAAGCGCGCAGCAGGTTCATCGTCGCAGCCGACTGGCTGTAGGCGCGCACCATGCGTTCGGGATCGGGCTTGCGGCCCTCACCGTCGAAATTGATATCGTTGATGATGTCGCCAAAGTAGCTCGAATGTTCGACATCGCCCTGCTTCTCGGTCGGGGCCGAACGGGGCTTTGCGAACTGTCCGGCGACGCGGCCGACCTTCACCACCGGTTGCTTGCTGGCGAACGTCAGGACGACGGCCATCTGCAGCAGGACGCGGAACGTGTCGCGGATGTTGTCGGGGTGGAATTCGGCAAAGCTTTCCGCACAGTCGCCGCCCTGAAGCAGAAAACCGCGACCGTTGGCGACTTCGCCAAGTTCCGCCTTCAGCGCGCGCGCCTCGCCTGCAAAGACGAGCGGCGGAAAGGTCGAGAGACGCTGCTCCACGTCTGCCAATACCGACTTGTCCGCATATTCCGGAAGATGCCTGCCCTCGAAGGACTTCCAGCTATCCGGGCTCCACTTGCTCGCCACTTTTCTGCTCCGAAACTCGCTCGCCGCCATCCCATCGGGCGGCGCTTCATAATGTCCGAAAATGTCGGAATAGGGGCGCAATACGCCGCCTGCCCGTGCATTGCAAAGGTTTCAGACGCAATTATCGCGATCTCACTGATCGGTTCATGCGGTTATGGCAACTCGTACCCCTCCGGCACGATCGCGACCTCGAACGCCTCGTCGTTCAGCAGGAAGCCTTGCGCCAGCATCTGCATCGTTTCGGGCGAAGTGCGCGAATAGTCGTTGAGGATCGTCCTCACGTCCAGCGCGCGGTTCGGATCGTTGGCAGTGCCCGCCAGTTCGCGCAGCCAGAAACCGTTGCCGCTGGACGCGCGGCTGATCAGCTGGCGCAGCGGTTCGGTCACGCGGGAGATTTCCTCCTCGCTCGGCGGTGCGGCGGCAAGGTCGGCGGCGATCTTACGCGATTCCTCGAAGAAGGCGGGGACCGCGTCAGGGGTCAGCTGCGCCATGGCGAGGATCATGCCGCCGTCCTTGCGGTCGAGCGGCCAGCGCGATCCGACATTGGGCGCATAGCTGGCGCCCAGCCGTTCGCGCATCGCGTCGAACAGGCGATTGTTGAAGATCTGCGCCAGGATTTCGAGCTGGCGCGAGACGCGGATTCGTTCGCGCCCTGCGCCTGTCGGCCAACCGATGACCGCCGCAGCCTGATCGGCATCGCCGCGGTGGGTCAGCACGATCGGGGCACTGGTGGGTGCAGGTTCCTTCGACAGGTCAATGTCGGCAGTAGCCTCTTCACGCGGGGCAAGTGCGCCGAACGTGCGGGTCAGCGCGGCAATCGCCTCGTCACGCTGGATGTCACCGAAAATCTCGACCTGTACCGGCCCGCTGGCAAGGATCGGCTCCCACACCTTACGGAAGCCGGCCATGTCGGCCCCTTTCAGCTCCTCGGGCGTCGGCGTGGCGAAACGCGGATCGCCGCCGCGCAGGATCTGTTCGAGATCGCGGCTGAGCACGCCATTGGGGCTGGTGGCAAAGCTGTCGTACCCCATTTCGAGCGCCGCCTTGGCGCGAAGGACCGGGTTCGCGTCCCAACGCGGGTCGGACAGCTTCGACGCGAAAAGGTAGAGCTGGTCCTCAAGGTCGGCGGCACGCGTTTCCGCGCCGAAGACGAATTCATTGTCCTCGATCGAGAAGTCGAGGCCCATCTTCCGGCCATTGGAAATCTGGTCGAGATCGTCCTGCGACAATTCGCCCATGCCGGTGCCCATCAGGGCGTATTCGCCAAGCGAAATGTACGGCGTGTCAGCTTCGCCAAGAGCTTCATACCCCTCGCCAAAGCGGACGCGGACCGAGACACGGCCCGGTTCCGCATCGCTCTGCCAGACGAGCGCATTGACGCCGTTCGACAGCTTTACGGTCTCGATCTCCAGCACGCCGATAGGCGCGGCCGAAGTCACCTCGCCCGGCGTACCGATGGCAGGTAGGTCCGCGAAGGATACCTGCTTGTCCTCAAGCCGGGCCGAGGCATCGGCCTCTACCGGTGCGAGCATGGCGCTGCGGAAGGCGGCTTCGTCGCCGCTAGTGGCATCGGGCACGTTCATCACGCCGCGCAGGACCGAACCTGTAAACAGCGCGCGGGTGTGGTCCTGCACGATGGCAGGCGTAACCTTGCCCTTCATGCTGCGAAGCACGTTGAGCACGGTATCGGGCGCGGCCACGGTTTCGCGGATATCGACGGCTTGCACTACGTTGTCGGCAAGGTCGGTCGCCTGCTGCACGGCCTGCGTCTCGACACCGATCGAGAATGCGTTTTCGAACTCGTTCAACTCGCGTGTGATCTCCGCTTCGCTGGGCGGCGTAGCGAGCGCGTCTGCTATCACCGCGCGCACATCCGCCAGCGCCGCGCGCCAGTCGTTGCCGAGCGGGGTGATCGACACGAACGTCATGTCGGCGCTGCGACTGACGTCGTCCTGCCCGACCTGTGCGGCAAGGAAACTGCCGCCTGCGCGGGCCTTGTTTTCAAGCCTGCGGTTGATGATCGACATGGCAAGCTGATCGGTCAGCAGGCCTTCGTTATAGACGATCGTGTCGGCCACCTTCTCCCACGGGCGCATGATCGTATAGCTGATCGAAATCGGCAGATCGGGTTCGGTCAGAACGGTCAGCTTGTCGACCGGAGCGAGCGCGCCGGCCGCCGCCCTGGCATCAGGACCAGGCGTCGGTGCGCCAAAGTCCGGCGCGGGCACGGGTTCGCCCTTCGCGTCCCAGTCGCCGAAATGCTTTTCCAGAAGCTGGACCATGACCGCCGGATCAAGATCGCCCGCGACCGAGATCACGGTGTTTTCGGGGCGATACCAGCGCTTGTAGAATGCGCGCACGCTCTTCTGGTTGGCGGCCTGAAGCGTTTCGACCGTGCCGATCGGGCTACGCTCGGCAAGGCCCATGCCGGCGAAATAAGTCTCACGCGTCGCGTCTGCCGCGCGTTTTCCCGCACCGCCACGTTCGCGGCGTTCGGCCAGAACGATAGGCACTTCGGTCCGCACGCCTTTTTCCGAGAGCGTAGGCGCCTCGATCATGCCGGACAGCAGGCGGAACGTTTCGTCCGCCTTGGCAAGGTCGATGCCCGGAACATCGAGCTTGTAAACCGTGTGCGTCGGCGTCGTTTCCGCATTGGTATCGGACCCGAAAGTCGCGCCCAGTTCCTGCCAACGGGGAATGGCCTCCCCTTCCTTCAGGTAGCGAGACTCACGAAAGACGAGGTGTTCGATTAGGTGGGCAAAGCCGCGCTCGCTGTCCTGTTCATGCAAGCTGCCAGCGTCGACGCGCACGCGGACCGAAAGCTGCTCCTGCGGAACTTCGTTGAAGCGCACTGCATAGCGCACGCCGTTCGATAGTTCGCCGAACGTCCACTCGGTATCGGGCGGCACGTCGCTGCCCCGATAGATCCACGGGCGATCCTGTTCGATCTGGGGCCATTCGCGCTGCGCTTCGGCAGATGGTGCGGGCTGCGCAATGGCGGTCGTGGCGAGGAGCGAGCAGATCAGCGCACAGGCAGGTGCGGCACGTTTCAGGAAGGTCATGGGGGCCGATATATGGGCTGCCAGCGTGAAGCGCCAGTGAACATGGCTGTCATGCCGCGCACAAAAGGCATAGAATGAACGCTTGAACCCTGACGCAAGGGGGCTAAATCGTCGCCATGTTCATCGAAACCGAAACCACGCCCAATCCCGCCACGCTGAAGTTCCTGCCCGGACGGCAGGTCATGCCGAGCGGCACGCGCGAATTCACCGATCCCGACGCTGCGGACATATCGCCGCTCGCCTCTGCCCTGTTCTCGCTGGGCGATGTGACCGGCGTGTTCTTGGGCAGCGACTTCGTGTCGGTCAGCGTCGCACCGGGCGTGCAGTGGGCGGACCTCAAGCCGCAGGTCGTGGCCATCCTGCTCGACCATTTCGTGTCGGGCGCGCCGCTATTCGCAGGCGGCGATGCGGCTGACATCGCGGTTCCGGCGGAAGAGGCCGACATGGGCGACGATCCGGCCGATGCCGATGTCGTCGCGCAGATCCGCGAACTGATCGAAACCCGCGTGCGCCCCGCAGTGGCCGGCGATGGCGGCGACATCATCTATCGCGGTTTCCGTGAAGGTGTCGTGTTCCTGACGATGCAGGGCGCCTGCGCGGGCTGCCCATCCTCGACCCAGACGTTGAAGCAGGGGATCGAAGGGCTCTTGAAGCACTACGTCCCCGAGGTGACCGAGGTTCGCGCCGCCTGACCGGCCAAGCCTGCTGACGTCATGAACCGGACACTCGTGATCGACAGCGCGACCGACGCTTGTTCGGCCGCCCTTTTCGAAGGCGGCGAATGCCTTGCGGGTGAATGGTTGCAGCTTGGTCGCGGCCATGCCGAACGCCTCGTGCCGATGATCGGTGCGCTGCCCGACAAGGGCCGCGCCGATCGCGTCGTCGTGGCGCTGGGCCCGGGCAGTTTCACCGGCATTCGCGTGGGGCTTGCTGCGGCAAAGGCGCTGGCGATGGCGTGGAAGGCGGACCTGCTTGGCTATCACACCCCTGCCCTGCTTGCTGCGCAGGCGCGGGCCGAACATGGCGCGCAGCCGGTGGCGGTCGTAAATACCGGCGGGCATGGCGAATGGTTCGTGGAGGAGTTCGGAGCCGACGGCACCAGCCTTGCGCCGGTCCGTTCGCTTCGCCCCGACGACGCGGCATCGCAGATCGGCGCCGACCTCGTCGTCGGCAGCCAGGCCGAGGCATTGGTGGACTTTCGCGGCACCGGCACGGCGCAGGCCATGCTGCCCGACGCGCGGCGTTTCGCTGCGCTGCCGGAAAGCGCGCTTACGCGCGACGTGCGCCCGGCATATGGCCGCGCGCCCGATGCCAAGCTTCCCGGCGGGAAAATGCCATGAGACCGACCGGCCCCGAAATGGACGGCATGATGTCGGTCATGCTCTCCGCCTTCGACCCCGCCTTTGGCGAGGCATGGAACGAGCGGCAACTGGCCTCGGCGATGCTCATCCCCGGCACGCGCTTTGCCATGATTGATGCGCACGGCGTGATCGGTCCGCCCTCTCCTTCCGTGCCGACCGCAGGGTTCTACCTCACGCGGCAAGTGGTGGACGAGGAAGAGCTACTGCTCATCGCAGTCGATCCCGAGTATCGAAGACTTGGTCTTGCCTCGCGGTTACTTGAGCATCTCCTTGCAAACGCACCGGAAAGAGGAACCGCGCGCCTGTTTCTCGAAATGCGCGCCGATAATCCGGCAGAGCATTTTTACCGCCGCTATGGCTTTGAGCAGGTGGGCCTGCGGCGCGACTATTATCGCGGCGCCGACGGCCGGCTTCGCGATGCAAAGACCTTTGCGCGGATACTCGATCAAGTAATTGAATTGCGCAGCGCACAATAACCAAGAGTAGCGCTGACGAGTTCGCACATCATTCGGGCACGATGTACCGAATTGATACTTAAGAGTGGCCCACAGGGACTTGTTGTCTCGGAACACGGGGCATATAGGTGGATGTGAGACGGACACTCGCGCCAATTACTTCCCCCGCTGCCGATCGGCGCAACGCGGGCATCCGTGATCGCAAAAGGACACCAAAATGGACAATTCCGCCCCGGACATGACGGAAACCCTCATCACGCTCACTTCGGACATTGTTGCCGCGCACGTCAGCAACAATGCCGTCGAAGTGGCTGAAGTGCCGACCCTCATCAACAACATCTACAATGCGCTTGCAGGTCTCGGTTCGGAACCGGCCGAAGAAGAAACGCCGCCCGAACCGGCCGTTTCTATCCGCTCTTCGGTCAAGCCTGACTACATCGTCTGCCTCGAAGACGGCAAGAAGCTGAAGATGCTGAAGCGTCACCTGATGACGCATTACAACATGACGCCGGAAGAATATCGCGCGCGCTGGAACCTGCCTGCCGATTATCCGATGGTCGCCCCGAACTACGCTGAAAAGCGCCGCGAACTGGCCAAGAAGATCGGCCTGGGTCGCAAGCCGGGTCGCCGCAAGGGCGCTGCCAAGAAATCCTGAGGGATTTGAGGTTTCGGGCGGTTGCGCTTTTGCGGATCAACGGACTATGGTCCGCGCCTCAGCCAACCGCCTGCAACCGCCGACCGGCGTAAATCGAAAGAACTGACCGACCGGTGCCCAATCGTATCGACATCGAAACAATCTGTGCCGAACGCGGCCTTCGCATAACGGACCAGCGCCGCGTGATCGCACGCGTCTTGTCCGACAGTGAAGACCACCCCGACGTGGAACTGCTGCATTCGCGCGCATCGGCCATCGATCCGCGCATCTCGATCGCCACGGTCTATCGCACCGTCCGCCTGTTTGAAGAAGCCGGCATTCTCGATCGCCACGACTTCGGCGACGGTCGCGCCCGTTACGAAGCCGCACCAGAGGCTCATCACGATCACCTGATCGATGTCGAGACCGGCAAGGTCGTCGAATTCGTCGATCCCGAGCTTGAGGCTCTGCAGCGCCAGATCGCCGAACGCCTCGGCTTCCGCCTCGTCGACCACCGGATGGAACTTTACGGCGTAAAGCTGGAACGGGACTGATCCCGTGCGCCGGCTGCGGATAGCGGTCCGGCTGGCCCTGCTGATCGGCTGGCTGCTGCTCTGCATTCCCGCTTATATCCTGTCCCGCCTGGTCACGCGCCGCCGCATCGTGCCGCGAATTTTCCTGGGCGGTGTCGCTCGCATGATGGGTGTGCGGATTGCGACGACCGGCAAGCTGGAGCCGCGTGCCATCCTGCTTGCCAATCATCTCAGCTGGCTCGACATCCCGATCATCGCCGCCTGCACCGGCAGCGCCTTCGTCGGCCATGACGGCATTGCGCAGAGCAAGTTTCTGAAATGGCTGGCCGAGATGAACGACACCGTCTTCATCGCCCGCACTCGCCGTCAGACCGTCACGCACCAGATCGAACAGGTGCGCGACGCTCTCGACATTTCCCACGTGCTGACGCTGTTTCCGGAAGGGACGACGAACGACGGCGCGGACCTGCTCCCGCTCAAGAGCTCGCTGCTCTCGGCGATCGACCCTGCGCCCGAAGGCGTCGCGGTCCAGCCGGTCTTTCTCGACTTCGGCCCTGCTGCGCAGGAAATCGCATGGGTGGGCGACGAACCGGGCCTCGACAACTTCTTCAAGGTGCTGGGCAGGCCCGCACCCTTGAATGTCACCGTCCATTTCCTCCCGCCGCTGACTGGTGAGAGCCTTGCCGGGCGCAAGACGATTGCCGCGGCCACCCGCCGCACGCTTGAACAGGCGATGGGCCGGTAGAAACTTACCCCTCGCGCGATCTTCAAATGCGCGGCGAAAGCGCGTAAGGGCGCGGCCATGAACAAGGTCTCCATCCCGAAAAGTTTCCGCGTAAAGAGCTTCGGCTGCCAGATGAACGTCTATGACGGCGAGCGCATGGCAGAACTACTGGGTGCGCAAGGCATGGACGCGGCAGGCGAAGGCGAAGACGCCGATCTCGTCGTGCTCAACACCTGCCACATCCGCGAAAAGGCGGCGGAAAAGGTCTATTCCGACATCGGCCGCCTGCGCCGCGAGGACGGATCCAGCCCGCTGATCGCGGTCGCCGGTTGCGTCGCACAGGCCGAAGGCGAAGAGATCATGAAGCGCGCGAAGGACGTGCGCATGGTTGTTGGCCCGCAGGCCTATCACCGGCTGCCCGAAATGATCGGAAAGGCCAGCGCGGGCGAGCGTGTGACCGATACCGACATGCCCGCAGAGGCGAAGTTCGGCGCCCTCCCCGCCCGCCGCAAGCGCGCGCCCAGCGCATTCCTGACGGTGCAGGAAGGCTGCGACAAGTTCTGCACTTATTGTGTCGTGCCCTACACCCGTGGCGCCGAAATATCGCGTCCGTTCAGTGATCTGATCGACGAAGCGCAGAAACTGGTTGAGCAGGGCGCGCGCGAAATCACCCTGCTGGGCCAGAACGTGAATGCCTGGACCGGCGAGGACGCGAAGGGCCGTGACATCGGCCTTGACGGATTGGTCCGCGAACTGGCGAAGCTGCCCGATCTGGCGCGCGTCCGTTACACCACAAGCCACCCCAACGACATGACCGACGCACTGATCGCGGCGCATAGCGAAGTGGACAAGCTGATGCCCTACCTGCACTTGCCCGTGCAGGCCGGTAGCGATCCGATCCTTGCCGCGATGAACCGCAGCCACACGGCCGAAAGCTACATCCGCCTGATCGAGCGCGTGCGCGAAGCCCGCCCCGACATCGCGATCAGCGGCGATTTCATCGTCGGCTTCCCCGGCGAGACCGATGCCGATTTCGAAGCGACGATGCAGATGGTGGACACGATCCGCTATGCCGCCGCCTTCAGCTTCAAGTATTCGCCCCGCCCCGGTACTCCGGCGGCGACGATGGACGACCAGATCGCAGTCGAAGTGATGGACGAGCGGTTGCAGCGCCTTCAGGCCGCGATCACGCGCGACCAGTTGGCCTTCAACAGGGCGAGCGTCGGCAAGACCTGCCAAGTCCTCGTCGAACGTAAGGGCCGCCGCGAAGGGCAGTGGCTTGGCAAGACACCGTGGCTGCAGTCGGCGCACTTTACCGGCGACTATGCGGTCGGCGATCTGGTCGAGGTCGAACTGCTCGAGGCCGGTCCCAACTCGCTTTCGGCACGCGTTTGCTGAAATAGGTGGTTACCCGCCTTGCAAGGGGCGGCAATTGTGCGATTATGGGCGGGCAATGTCCCGCCCCAAATCACTGAAATATATCGCGATTGTCGCCGCTCTTGCGGCTGCGGCGTGCGATTCCGGCGAAGCGGAAACCGCGGCACCGTCGCCCGCACCGACAGTTATCGCCACGCCGACGCCGGTGCCTGTCGCGCCGAAGGGTGGCGGCGGCCTGCTGGAAGACGGGTTCGCGCCGATCGCTTTCGACTTGGCGGGAACAAGCTGGCTGGTAATCGCCATCGACGGAGAGCCGCTGGCCGAGAGCTATTCCGATCCTGCCACCGTGCATTTCACGCAGTCGATGCTGCACTGGCAAGGCTGCAACTATCACGAGGGGCTCTATGTCCGCAGCCGGACGAGCTTTGCCGTGGGTCGCGCCGTCGCAACGCAAGTCGCCTGCCCCGATGGCACGCCCGATCCCGCCATGGCGCAAGTGCTGGGCGGACGTCCGCTGATCGGCAGCAATTCGGAAGGCAAATTGCAACTCGCCGTCGAAGGCCGTAGCCTGACCCTGTCGCAGATCGACAAGCGCTATGACGAACCGGCCGCTCCCCCGTTGGAAGCCGGACCGTTCCGTTTGACGACAGCCGAAAGCGGGACGCACCCGCCCGTGCTGTCGTTCAAAGGGGGTACTTTTGCGATCTGGCTCGATTGCCACGGCGCGATCACCGGACAGGCGCAAGTCGGCAATGGCCGCATGCGCACCGGCAAGGTCGAGGTTACGCAGTGCGAAACGCATCGCCCGACCGCACGCCGCACGCTGGAGACGTTCTTCAAGGGCTCACCCGCCATCGCGCGCGGCCCGAACGGCGAACTGATGCTTAGCGACGGGGACATGATCATACTGGGTCAGCAGTGCCATCCCGACCCCAGCGGGTGTGCACACGCTGAAGTAGAGCCAACGGTATAGACGGGACGAAATCTGCGCGGGGCATAGCGCACTTGCAAACCTTGCCACCGGCCCGCGGTGTCCTATCTTCAACACATACCCGAGTCGCCCCGGGCCGGTGCCCGGTCGGCAGGAACGAAGGAGCATTCGTGGGGAACATCGTGTGAGCCGCAAGCAGGCGCGCGTACAGACTTCCGCCCCGGCAGGCAGCCCCCCGGCAGGCCTTCCCGGCAATTCGGCCCCCACGCGGGCCCGCACCGAAATGGAATTCGAAAATCCCGAGATTCTCGGGACGCTCTTCGGCCAGTTCGATGCCAACCTTGTCCAGATAGAGAACCGCCTCGGCGTCTATATCTCGGCCCGCGGCAACCGCATCCAGATCGAAGGATCGGAAGAGGCGGTGGCCCGCGCCCGTGAGGTTCTGTCGGGCATGCACACCCGGCTGAAACAGGGTTTCGAGCTTGATCAGGGCGCCGTCGAATCGCTTATCGCGATGAGTAACGAGCCCACGCTCGAAGGCATCATCACCGGCGACGACAAATGCCCGCCGATCATGATCCGTACCCGCAAGAAGACGATCGTGCCGCGCTCTGCCGCGCAGATCGACTACATGCAGGCGCTGACCAACAATGAGGTGATCTTCGCCCTCGGCCCGGCAGGTACCGGCAAGACCTACCTTGCCGTGGCGCAGGCCGTGGCGCAGCTCATCACCGGCAGCGTGCAGCGCCTTATCCTGTCGCGCCCCGCGGTCGAGGCGGGTGAACGCATCGGCTTCCTGCCCGGCGACATGAAGGACAAGGTCGATCCCTACCTTCGGCCGCTTTACGATGCGCTCTACGATTGTCTGCCCGCAGAGCAGGTCGAACGCCGCATCGCCAGCGGCGAGATCGAAATCGCGCCAATCGCCTTCATGCGCGGCCGCACGCTGGGCGATGCCTTCGTCATCCTCGACGAAGCGCAGAACACTACGGCGGCGCAGATGAAGATGTTCCTCACCCGTTTCGGCCAGAACAGCCGGATGGTGGTGTGCGGAGACCCGAACCAGGTCGATATTCCGGGCGGAGTCATGCACTCGGGCCTTGCCGATGCAGTTCGCCGGCTTGAGGGCATCGAAGGCATTGCGGTGTCACGCTTCTCCGCCGCAGACGTCGTTCGCCACCCGCTCGTCGGGCGGATCGTCGATGCCTACGAAGGACCGAATGCGGAAAAACCGCCTTCCTGATGACAACCAATTCCATGACTGCCCCCGTACTGGAACTCGACATAGACCCCATCTGGGGCGATTCGACCGATTGGGACGCGCTTTGCGCCGATGCGGCAGAAGCGGTCGCCGCCGAAGTGCCCGAACTGGCGCATTCGGAAATCCTCGTCAGCGTCGTCTTCGCCGATGACGAAGAAGTGCACGACCTCAACCGCCAGTGGCGCGCAAAAGACAAGCCAACCAATGTCTTGAGCTTTCCTATGCTGAGCCGTGAGGAGCTTCTGGCCGCCGGCAAAAGCCCCGGCGCGCCGATTATGCTGGGCGATATCATCCTCGCTCACGGCGTATGTAGCCGTGAGGCGGATGAGAAATCTGTTGCACTTGCGAAGCATGCGACCCATTTGCTTGTCCATGGGTTGCTTCATCTCGCCGGTTACGACCACGAGACGAGCACCGAGGACGCCGAGGCGATGGAAGCGATGGAAATTCGCATTCTGGCCCACCTTGGCATCGCGGATCCTTACGGGGACCGTGGCCCGGTTTGAAAACCCAGGTTTTGAAAGGACCTTGAGGCCCGACAATGTCGGACGGTGATAGATCAGAAGACGCTCGCAACCCGGAGCCTGACCGACGGGGCGAAAAGCGATTCCTGTGGGATAAAATCCGCACCTTTTTCGATGGGAACGAAGGCGACCAGTCGCTTCGCGCCCAGATCGAGGAAGCCATCGACGAACACGAGGAAGAGGAAGAGCGCGACGGCCCGCAAGGCGTTGTCGGCGATCTCACCATGCTGGAGCGTCAGATGCTCCGCAATCTCCTCCACTTCAGCGAACACGATGCCGACGACGTGGCGATCCCGCGCGGCGAAATCATCGCCATCGACCGCAGCGCAAGCTGGGACGAATTGGTCGCGACGTTCTCGGAACATGGCCATTCGCGCATGCCGGTCTATGCCGAGTCGCTCGATCACGTGATCGGGATGATGCACATCAAGGACGTGTTCCCCTTCTTGGCAAACAAGAAGGAGCCGCCCTCCGACTGGACCAAGCTGATGCGTCAGCCGCTCTACGTGCCGCAGGCGCGCGGGGCGCTCGACGTCCTGGCCGACATGCGGGCGCGCTGCGTGCACCTTGCCATCGTGGTCGACGAATATTCGGGCACCGACGGCATCATCACGATCGAGGATCTGGTCGAGGAAATCGTCGGGGAGATCGAGGACGAGCACGACGACGCGCCGGTCCAGCTCCTCGTGCCGATCGACGACGGCATGTGGGACGCCGACGCCCGTACCGAACTCGATGAAGTCGCCCGCCGCGTCGATCCCCGCCTTGCCGAGGTTGAAGAATCGGTCGACACGCTTGGCGGACTTGCCTTCGTCCTGGCCGAAAAGGTCCCCGTGGTCGGCGAGATCATGGACCATGATAGCGGCTGGAAGCTGGAAGTAATCGCGGGCAACGAACGCCACGTCGAACGCCTGCGCCTCCACCCGCCCGTCGCCGCCGAAGAAGCGGAAGAGGAAGAAGCGGCCTGATGGTCCCCAAGCGTCTCCCTCCCCTCCGCTCGCTGGAGGCTTTCGTCCGCATTGCCCGCCTCGGTTCTGCCAAGGCGGCTGCGGAGGAGCTTGCGATCAGCCCGTCTGCCCTGTCCCGCCGCGTCACTGCGCTGGAGGATTTCACAGGCCGGAAGCTGTTCCATCGCAAGCACCAGGCGATGACGCTGACCGATGATGGCGAGGCGATGTTCGATGCGATCGCGCCGACGCTGGACGAACTGGCGGAAAAGATCGGCCAGCAGATGGCCGACAGCAAGATCATGCGCCTGCGCCTTGGCGTCATGCCGCTGTTCGGCAGCCAGCGCCTTGTCCCGCGCCTGCCCGAACTGCGCAGCCTTTATCCGACGCTGCACATCGACATCGATTCCTCGGCTCACCCGATTCCGAAGCTGGGCGATACACTCGATGCCGCGATTACGCTGGCGGACGAGCCTGATCCGAAACTGCATCACGTGCGGCTGGACCATAACCGCGTTCACGCGATCGCATCGAAGGCGCTGGTTGAACAGCTGGGTGACTTTCCCGATCCGGACCGGCTGGCCGAGCAGAACTTCCTCGTTCATTCGGAAATGCAGCTGAGCTTCGAGGCGTGGAAGAAAGCCGTCGGTCTCAACAGCCGTCACGAGCTCATGGCCGACAGCTTCGACAGCGGCCCGCTTCTGCTGGAAGCTGCAGCCCAAGGACTGGGCATCGCGATCCTGCATGGCGATCACCTCGCCCGTTCGAACGACGATCGCCTTGCTACGCTCTACGATATCGAGGTGAAGAGCCCGTACAGCTACTGGTTCGTGTGCAAACCGCGCGCGCTGGAAAGTCGTCCGGTGCGTATCTTCCACGACTGGCTGGTAAACGCCCAGCTCTGATCAGAGCACGTCGTTTTCGATCTTGGCCGTCACCGGCGGGTCGATCTCGTTCCTGATGACCGACTTTTTCGCCGCCTCGCTGTCGAGCGCGGCGATCCATGTCAGGCAATCGGCCAACCGACGCATGAAGTGACTGGCGACGGGATTGATCGTCGATTGGCAGTCGATCGTATAGCCGTCCCAGCGCCTGTCATTGGCGGCAAAGCGTACCCATCCGGCAACGTCGGCAGTCTCGGAAACGGAGGTGTGAATGCTCTCACCCTCAAGCCCCTCTCCCAGCGCCCAGCCGCCCGCGTTCGGGTTGAAGAGGTAGCTGCTCAGCGTTTCCGGCAAGGCGCCGTCCTCACGCTCGACCTTTTTTAGCACGTGATCGGCAATGCGCCCGCCCAGCGAATGGCCGGTCAGCGATACGGGAATGTCGGCATAGCCCGCCTCGTCCAGTCCCTGCCGGACCTGACGGTAGATGCTGAGGCCACGCGGGGCCTGCTGGCCCAGCAGCGTGCCGTAATACCAGTCCTTCGGCCCCTCGGTACCGCGATAGACCAGAACGACTTCTTTAAGGTGCTCATCCTCGAAACGGTCAAACACGCTATAGGCAAAGCCCACTTTGTCATCGACCGAGGCAAAGCGTTCCTTCAGATCTTCGGGGAGGACGTAGAGTTCGTCATCGGGCCTGTCGCTGGTAAGCCCATTTTCCCAATAGGCGTTCTGCGCCAATTGCGCATAGCGCCAGGTCTTGCCCGCGACTTCACGTGTCTGCGGGCAGTAGCCGCCCGGCCCGGAACAGTCCTGCCCCAGCCGGGTGACGGTATAGCTGCACCCGCCCAGCGCGGGCAGGCATAGCAACAGAAACAGAAATGCGAGGCGGCCGCGCACCATTTGCGGCAACGCGGCCATGCCCCGTGTCAGTCGGTCGATCAGGCGACGGTCGCCTTGACGATCTTGCCCGGATTTGCCGGCGGCTCGCCCTTGGGCAGCGCGTCGATCACGTCCATGCCGCTCTCGACCTCGCCCCAGACGGTGTACTGGCGGTCGAGGAAGCGCGCATCGTCGAAGCAGATAAAGAACTGCGAGTTCGCGCTGTGCGGATAGCTAGTGCGCGCCATCGAGCAGACGCCGCGGGTGTGCGGGTGGTCGTTGAACTCCGCCTGCAGGTCAGGCTTGTCCGAACCGCCCATGCCGGTGCCGTTGGGGCAACCGCCCTGCGCCATGAAGCCGGGGATCACGCGGTGGAACTTCACGCCGTCGTAGAAGCCTTCGCCGACCAGTTCCTTGATGCGGGCGACGTGGCCCGGGGCAAGGTCGGGAAGCAGCTTGATCACAACGTCCTTGGCAGCGCCGTCGCCGGTGTCGATGGAGAGGGTGAGTTTTTCGTCGGACATGGGTGCTCCCTAAGTCATGATTGTGCGGCGGACATGGCCCGGCGCTTTGTGGCAGTGGTCGGGATATAGGCATTGCCCGCGCAAAGTCATCCCCGCCCTTTGCCGGATCGCTCCCCAGACCTGCCCACAGGGTTGTCCACAAGCTGTCCCCAGATGTGCCCGATCCGGCCCCGCCCCTGCCAAGCGGGGAACATTCGCCCTTCCCAGTTGCTTTTGCAGCGCAGCAACGTAGTTACGTCGGTAAGGGGCCGCGCCTCTATCCCGCATCGCCAACCATAAGGGGCAACATGGACGGCAAGGATCCGACCCTGCTGGAAGAGGACCGCGAGGAGGACATCGTCCCCGCCGCCGGCCCCGACACGGCAGACGGTGAGCCGGAAATCGAGCATCTCGACGAAGATGACCGCCTGACCCGCGAATATGTCGAGGCGGTCCGCGACGCGGTCGAGGAAGGCGATGACGGGCGCGTTTACGACCTTGTCGAACCGCTCCACCCCGCCGACATCGCCGACTTGTTCGAGCTTGTCCCGGCAGAAGAACGCCCCGACCTCGGCAAGGCGATAGCCGAACTGATGACCGGCGAGGTCATCACCGAGCTTAACGAACACGTCCGCGACGAACTGTTCGAGGCATTGTCCCCCGACGCCGTCGCTCAGATCGCCGAACAGCTCGAAACCGACGACGCCGTCGCGCTGATCGAGGATCTGGACGACGACGAACAGCGCGCCGTCCTTGCCGAACTTGATCCCGAAGACCGCGCCGCGATCGAGGACGCGCTTTCTTTCCCGGAAGAATCGGCAGGCCGTCTTATGCAGCGCGATCTGGTCGCGGTGCCCGAACACATCACGGTCGGCGACCTCATCGATTACTTGCGCGATAACGGCGACCTGACGACCGAATTCTGGGAAGTCTTCGTCGTGGACCCCGCGCACCGCCCCGTTGGCACCTGCCAGCTTTCGTGGATCCTGCGCACGCCGCGCAACATCCCGATTTCCGACGTGATGAAGCGCGACCAGACCCTGATCCCGGCGACGCTGGACCAGGAAGAGGTTGCCCTGCGCTTCCAGAAATACGCGCTGATCTCCGCCGCCGTCGTCGATGCCTCGGGCCGGTTGATCGGCCAGATAACGGCCGACGATATCGTGCATATCATCCAGGAAGAGGCGAGCGAGGACGCCCTTCTGATGAGCGGTGCCGGCGAAGGCGACATCAACCAGCCGATCCGCGAGTCCTATTACGAGCGTGTGCGCTGGCTGATCGCGAACCTTGGCACGGCGCTCATCGCCTCGCTGATCATCGCGGCGTTCGGTGCGGCGATCGAAAAGCTGGTCGCGCTTGCCGTGCTGATGCCGGTCGTCGCCTCGATCGGCGGCAATGCGGGGACACAGACGATGGCCGTTTCGGTCCGCGCGCTGGCGATGAACCAGCTGACCCAGTCGAACACCGTGCGCGTCCTGTGGCGCGAGATGCGCGTGGCGCTGCTCAACGGCGTGACCGTCGCGGCGCTGATCGGCGGGGCGACGGCGATCATCTTCCAGCCGATGCTGGGCGTCGTCATCGCGATTGCGGTCGTCATCAACATTATCACCGCAGGGCTGGCGGGCGTTGCCGTGCCGGTCCTGTTCGACCGGCTGGATCAGGATCCGGCAGTCGCGTCCTCGGTCTTCGTCACGATGATCACCGATTCGATGGGCTTCTTCGCCTTCCTCGGCCTTGCCGTGGCATCCGGACTGGTCAGTTAAGGATCAGTCCCCATATGGCCTGTCATGACCGACGGGCCGCTCCACCTCACCAAGATCGCATTCGGCGCGAAAAGCTATGCCGATATCGAGAAGTGGTTCGAGAACCGGCCCCGCCTTGCCGTCAACACGCGATACTGCCCCAAGCGGGTGGACGAGATGGAAGGCGGCTCGCTGTTCTGGATCCACGAACACGCCATCGTCGCACGCAGCCCGATCATGGGGTTCGAACAGCAGGACAATGGCCGCTGGTTCATCAACCTCGAACCGCGCCTGATCCGCGTGCAGAGCCGCCCGAAACGCGCACACCAGGGCTGGCGCTATCTGAAGGACGCGGACGCCCCACCCGACCTGCCCGAGGGTGAGGACGGCGGCGATGTCCTGCCCGGAAAGCTTTTGGGCAAGCTGTCGAAGCTGGGTCTGGTCTAGACCTTTTCCAGCCACATGCGCATCAGGCGGTGCGCGATGGCATAACGCGGCGGCGCTTCGAACAGGCCCGGACGGCCCGACATGACCTCGCGGACCTGTTCCTCGCTGAACCAGCGCGCATCTTCCAGTTCGGTGCGATCGACCACGATGTGCTCGTGGAACGTGATGCAGTGGCAGCCGATCATCAATTGCGACGGCATCGGCCAGGCTTGGCTCGACAGGTAGCGAACTTGCGCAATCGGCAAGCCCGCCTCTTCCATCACTTCGCGCCGAACGGCTTCCTCGATCGTTTCGCCCGGTTCGACAAATCCGGCGAGCGCGGAATACATGTTGCCCGGCCAGCCCAGCCCGCGCCCCAGAAGCAAACGGCGGCTGCCATCGTCTTCGCGACGTTCGATGGTCATGATCGTGACCGGATCGGTGCGCGGAAAATGGCTCGCCCCGCAATCCTCGTTGACGCAATTGCGCTGCCAGCCGCCCTTGCCCAACGTCGTGTGCGACCCGCACTGCGCGCAGAAGCGGTGGCGCGAATGCCAGTCGACCATGCTGCGCGCGCCTGCATAGATCCCGAATTGACGGTCATGCAGCTTCGTGATCGTGGCCATAAATTCGCCGCGGACCATCGGCACCGGACGTTTCGGAACGGCCGCAAAGCAACCGCGATCGCCATCGATACCAAGGAACACCAGCTCCGCATCGGGCTCCGCATCGGTCAGCGAGCCCCACTTGATGCAGCCACTGTCGTCCAGTTCCGGCGTCAGCCCGTGCAGCTTCATCAGCCGCGCCCGCATCCCCATCAATTCGGACAGGGCGTCGGGATCGGCGCGCACGTGATCGGCGCGATCGAGTTCGAAAAGGGCAGTCGGCTGGCCGGTTTGTGACAAGGTCATCGTCTCCTGATGCGACGGGCTTACGGATGCATCGGCCCCCGCGCAACGCGCGTAACCATCAGGTCCCCAGAACCAGCTTCGCCGCCTTTTCGAACAGCGTCGGCAGCCCCGCTTCGCCGATGCGGTCTATGGGCCACCACTCGCCTTCCGCCTCGCGCGCCGACACTTCGCAGCGCTGGACCGAGAGTTCGAGCAAGAAGTGCGTGAAGCCGTGGCCGACGATGCCTTCGACTTCGGTCCAGTCGGCAGTGAGTGGCGGCGCGCCATCGCCGCTGGCCTTTGCGCTCCACCCGTCGTCGGGCAGCGCGCGCATTCCTGCGAGCATCCCCTTGCCCTCGCGTTTCACCAGCAGGACATGGTCGTCGCTCTCGATCCAGAAGGCTGTTCCGGTCCGCACGGGTCGAGCCTTCTTCGGGGTCTTGCGAGGCAGCTCTGCCGCGATGCCCGCCTGCCTCGCGGTGCACATGTCCGAGAGCGGGCAGAGCAGGCACTTCGGATCGCGCGAGGTGCAGATCGTCGCGCCAAGGTCCATCATCGCCTGCGCAAAGTCGCCAGCCCGCTCATCGGGCGTGATCGAATCGGCAGCGTCGCGGATTTCTTCTTTCGAACCGGGCAGCGGATCGGTGATCGTGAACAGCCGCGCGATCACACGCTCGACATTGGCGTCGACCACCACGGCCCGCCTGCCGAACGCGATCGCGGCAATGGCGGCCGAAGTATAGGCGCCCACCCCGGGAAGCTCGCGCAAGGCCTCCTCGCTTTCGGGGAAGACGCCGCCCTTCCCCGCAACTTCGCGCGCGCAGGCGATCAGGTTGCGGGCCCGCGCATAGTAACCTAGCCCTGCCCATGCCGAGAGCACATCGGCATCCTCGGCAGCGGCAAGATCATGCACCGTCGGCCACGTCGCGGTGAACTTCGCGAAATAGTCCTTCACCGCCGCAACTGTTGTCTGCTGCAGCATCACTTCGGACAGCCAGACGCGGTAGGGATCGGGCACTTGCCCGCTTCCGGGCGGCACGCGCCACGGCAGTGTGCGGGCGTGTCCGTCATACCACGCGAGCAGGCGCGCAGCCGCATCGTCGATCTTGTCGCTGGCTTTCACGAGCCGGCCTATGGCATGGGTCCGCGCAGGATGAAAAGCGACGACGAAAAGAAGCCGGCGAAGAAGGGCAAAACGCCCAAGCCGAAGCCTTACGAAATGCCGCGCGGAGGAGAGGCGAAAGCGATTTCGGACCTGATGCCGCAGGTCGGTCGCACGGCTTTCCGCCGTTTCGGCTTCGTGCAGTCGAGCGTAGTGACCCGCTGGCCCGAAATCGTCGGTCCGCACCACGCCAAGGTCTCCGCCCCCGAATCGATCCGCTTTCCGGCGGGCGAGAAATCGGAAGGCACCCTGAACCTCGTCGTCATGCCTGCGCATGCCCCGCTGATCCAGCACGTCATCCCCGAGATCATCGAGCGGGTGAACCGCTTCTTCGGCTATCGCGCGGTGGCGAAAGTTCGGATGCGGCAAGGACAGGTTAAGCCTGCCCATGCTGAAGAGAAGCCGAAGGCACCGCCCTCGCTGAAACCGATCCCGATGGAGCTTGGCAATTCGCTGCGCGACATTGGTGATCCGGAATTGCGGACGGTGCTGGAATCGCTGGCGCGTTCGATGGGCAACCAGAACGGCAAGTAAGCAACGGGGAATTGTTCAGTTGATGTCGGCCCTATCCCGCCTTGCAGGCGCAATCGCGCTGGTGATCGCCATGATCTCCGCGCCCGTCATGGCGCAATCCGTTTCCAACCCCGAACCGGGCGTGCACGTCATCGGCAAGGGTGCGACCAAGCTGACCGAATACGTCAGCTATACCTGCCCCCACTGCGCGCATTTCGAGCAAGAGGGCGGCGAAGTCCTGCGCAGCATCTATGCCTCAACCGACAAGCTGAAGATCGAGGTCCGCCACCTTGTGCGCGACCCGTTCGACCTGACCGCCGCGATGCTGACGAACTGCGGATCGCCGACGAAGTTCAACCGCAACCACTCGCTTTTCATGCGCGAACAGCCCAAATGGCTGGGCAAGCTGGTGAAGGCGACGCAGGCGCAGCAGAACCGCTATAACAGCGGCACGTACTCTGCCCGCCGCCGCGCCATCGCGCAGGACGCCGGCTTCTACGACATGATGCGTACGCTGGGATATCAGCGGGCGGAGGTCGACGAGTGCCTTGCGAACGATGCCATGGCCACCGCACTCGCCGAAAAGACCAAAGGTTACTCCGAACTCGGCGTTCGCGGCACGCCCAGCTTTGCGATCGACGACGTCCTGCTGGCCGGGACAAGCGACTGGCAAAGCCTGAAATTCCAGCTCGACCTCAGGCTGTAACCCGCCTTTGGCAGGCGACGAATGATCACGACTGTGCAAAACACCGTCGAAACCCTCCCGATTTGCCCGTTCGCTGGGCTAGCCTCCCTCTCTACAGGAGCCAATACTTAGTCATGACCCGCCTTTCGCACCGCCTCGCCCTTGCCCTGATGACCGCGCCGCTGGCGCTGGCGCTCTCCGCTTGCGGGGGTGAGGATGACACGGCCGCCACCGCGGGCAGCGGCCCGTCGGGCGAACCGGTGGAAGCCGTCGCCGCACCCGAAGGGCAGCAGTGGTCCGAGGTCATAACCCAGACCGATCAGGAAGGTTACCTGATGGGCAACCCCGACGCGCCGATCAAACTGGTCGAATACGCATCGCTGACCTGCCCGCACTGCGCCGAATTCTATGAAAGCGCCGAACGTGATCTGATCGCCGACTATGTGAACACCGGTCGTGTCAGCTTCGAATTCCGCAATTTCGTGCGCGATCCGATCGACATTACCGGCGCGATGCTGTCGCGTTGTTCGGCACCGGAAAGCTACTTCGCCCTCACCGGCCAGATTTTCGAGAACCAGCAGCAGTTCTTCGACGCGATCCGCGATGGCGGCGAAGGCGCCTATCAGCAGGCCGTAAGCGCGCCTGCCGACCAGCGTTTCGTGAACCTTGGTCAGATCACGGGCCTCACCGAATTCTTCGCCGCCCGCGGCGTCAGCATCGATCAGGGCAACGACTGCCTGTCGAAGGGCGCAGAGGCAGAAGCCCTTGCCAACGCGACGAGCGAGGCGAGCGCCCAGTACAACATCACGGGTACGCCCACGTTCCTCATCAACAACACCAAGATCGACGGCCTGACCTGGCCGGAGGTCGAGGCCGCCCTGCAGCGGGCCGGCGCGCGGTAATGGCGCGTCTCCGGCTCGGTCAGGGCCCCGGGAGGGCCTGATGCGGTTCCGCAGGCTTCGACTCTCGGGCTTCAAAAGCTTCGTCGAGCCTGCAGACCTGCTGATCGAGCCGGGTCTTACCGGCGTTGTCGGGCCCAACGGCTGCGGCAAGTCCAACCTTCTCGAAGCGATCCGCTGGGTAATGGGCGAATCGAGCCCGAAGTCCATGCGCGGCAGCGGCATGGAGGACGTGATCTTCGCGGGCACCGAAAGTCGCAAGGCCCGCTCTTTCGCCGAGGTCGTCCTGCTGGCCGAAACCGATGCCGGACAGGAAATGGAAGTCACTCGCCGCATCGAACGCGGCGCAGGTTCCGCCTATCGTCTCAATGGCCGTGACGTCCGCGCCAAGGACGTCGCGCTGGTCTTTGCCGATGCCGCGACAGGCGCGCATAGCCCCGCCCTCGTCAGCCAGGGCCGCATCGCCGCGGTCATCGCCGCAAAGCCCGCCGAACGCCGCCAGATGCTGGAAGAGGCAGCGGGCATCGCGGGTCTTCACGTCCGCCGCAAGGACGCCGAACAGAAGCTGCGCGCGACCGAGACGAACCTTGCCCGCCTCGACGACATTCTTTCACAGCTCGACACGCGCATCGGCGCGCTGAAGCGGCAGGCGCGGGCGGCGGAAAAGTACAAGGAACTTTCCGCCCAGATCCGCACTGCCGAAGCGCGGGTGCTCTATGCCAAGTGGCGCGAGGCCGCCGCCGCCGCCGATGCCGCCAAGGCTCAGGCCAAGGCTGCCGAGGAAGCAGTCCTCACCAATCAGGCCGCGACGAACGAGGCACAGGGCCGCCAGCGCGCTGCCGCCGAGGCATTGGCCAAAGCGCGCGAGGAAATGGCGGACCGGCGCGACGATCTGAACGCGCAGGCCAACATGCTCGCGGTACTTACCGGCAAGCTGGAAGCGGCCGAGGAAAAGCTCGCCGATCTCGACCGCCAGCGCGCCCGGCTCGATAGCGACGAGGGCGATGCGAACCGGACGACCAAGGACGCGGCCGAGGCGCTATCGCGGCTGGAACGCGACGTGCGCGAGGCGGAAAAGCGGCTTGCCGAAGACGAGCAGCGCCGTCCCTCGCTCATCAACGAACAGGAAAAGGCCGAAAGCGCGCAGCGGACCGGCGAACTGGCGCTGGCACAGGCCACGGCAGAACTGGCGCGGGTCGAGGCCGACTGGCGCGTGGCAGAGGCTGCCGTCGGGCAGGCACGCGGGGCGCTGGCGCGGCTCGAACAGGAACTGACCGCGCGCGAGGCGCAGGACGCGGCGCTTGGCGATGCTCGCGAACTCGATCTGGCGCTGCAGGGTGCGCAGGCGCGTTGCGGCAAGGCGGAAGGCGCTGTCGTTACGGCCCGCGAGGCGCTGGAAAAGGCGCGTGCCGACCGCGAGGCCGTATCGAACCGCCGCGACGGGGCTGCGAGCACGCTCGCCGCTGCCAAGGCCGAGCTTGCCGGGGTAGAACGCGAGCACGACGCGCTCGACCGCGACCGCCGCGCCCGCGAAAAGGCCGACAAGGGTAGTAAGGGCCGCAAGCGCGCCATCGACGCGGTCAAGGCCGCGCCGGGCTACGAACGCGCCTTGGCCGCCGCACTGGGACGCGATGCCGCCGCACCGCTGGGCAAGCCCGAGCAGGGGCAGGACGGGCGGTTCTGGACCGGCGCCGATGCGCCAAAGCCGGTTGCCGACAGCCTTGCCGCCCATGTCCGCGATGCGCCCGAAGAACTGACCGCCCGCCTCGCCATGGTGCGCGTGGTCGAGAGCGACGACGGGCAGGCACTCGCCCCCGGCGAATGGCTTGTGACGAAGGCCGGTGCCCTGCGCCGCTGGGACGGATTTGTCGCGCGCGGCGAAGGGGCTGCCGAAGCGGCGCGACTGGAAGCGGCAAACCGGCTTGAGGCTTTGGCCCAACAATTGCCCGCGCTGCGCGAGGCGGTCGATGCCGCTGCCGCGCAAGTCGAAGCGGCGAACGAAGACCTGTCCGCCGCCACCGATGCCCGCATCGCGGCAGAGCGGGCTGTGAACACTGCATCGGAAGAAGAACGCGCCGCCCTGCGCGCCCGTGACCAAGCCGAAAACGCGGTCGAGCGTCATGCCCGCGCCCGCGAGGAACTGGCCGAGCGGATGGAGGATCTCCACGCCCGCCTCGCCGCCGCGCAGCAGGACGTGATGCAGGCCGAAGAACGCCGCCGCGCCCTACCCGATCCTTCGGCGCAGCAGGCCGCGCTGGAAACCGCGCGCAGCCGCAACGATGCCGCGCGAACCGCGCTACAGTCCGCGATGGCGCAGCTCGCCTCGCTAGACCAGGCGCTTGCCGTCGGGCGCGAACGGACCAAGGCGCTGCAGGGCGACATGAAGGGCTGGGAAGCACGCGCGGGCGACGCGGCCAAGCGGCTTGCCGACATGACCCGCCGCCGCGAGGAGATCGAGGAAGAGCGCGCCGTCACGGCCGCCCGCCCCGAAGCGCTGATGCGCGAGATCGAACTGGCCGACAAGGCACGCGACAGGCTGGCCGGCGAACTGACCGAGGCCGAGGCCGCCCACACCGCCGCCGAAGCCGCGGGCAAGGAAGCCGACACCGCCTTCACCGCCGCGAACGAGGCGCTGGCCAGTGCCCGCGAAATCCGTGCCGGTGCCGCGGCCCGCGCCGAGAACGAGGAAGCCCGCCGCTCAGAAATGGCGCGTCAGTCGGGCGACCGTTTCCAGTGCCCGCCCCCGCTACTGCCCGAACGCCTGCAGTTCGAATCCGCCACTGTGCGCGGCGCAGAGGCCGAGGGCGAGGACGCCGACCGCCTGATCGCCCAGCGCGAGAGGCTTGGCCCCGTCAACCTCGTCGCTGCCGATGAACTGGTCGAAGCAGAAGCCGAACACGGGGCAAGCCTTACCGAACAGCAGGAACTGGCCGAGGCCGTCCACCGCCTGCGCGGATCGATCGGCAGCCTCAACCGCGAAGGCCGCGAACGCCTGCGCGCTGCGTTCGAGGCGGTCGACACCCATTTCCAGAGCCTGTTCACCACGCTGTTCGGTGGCGGCCAGGCACATCTTGCGCTGATAGACAGCGACGATCCGCTCGAAGCGGGGCTTGAGATCTACGCCCAGCCGCCGGGCAAGAAGCTGCAGTCGCTGACGCTACTTTCGGGTGGCGAGCAGGCGCTGACCGCGGTCGCGTTGATCTTCGCGTTGTTCCTGACCAACCCGGCCCCGATCTGCGTGCTGGACGAAGTCGACGCGCCGCTGGACGATGCGAATATCGAACGCTTCTGCGACCTGCTCGACGCGATGAGCAAGCAGACCGACACCCGCTATCTCATCGTCACGCACAATGCCGTGACGATGAGCCGGATGCACCGTCTCTTCGGTGTCACTATGGTCGAACAGGGTGTCAGCCGCCTCGTCAGCGTCGATCTCGGCGGGGCAGAGGAACTTCTCGCGGCAGAGTGATGACCGATACACCCGAAGACCTGACGGCGCTGGACCCGCGCCACGTAACCGTGCTGCGCATCGAGGCACTGCTTGGCATGGTGCCGATCCTGATCGGGGCGGTGATCGCCGAACTGGCGGCGGACCTGCCGACGGGCGTGGTGATCCTGCCGGCCCTGCTGCTGACGGCAGTCGTGACGTTACCGCTGCCCAAACGCCGCTATCGGCGGAAGGGCTATTCGACCACCATGGACCGGTTGCGATTTGTGAAGGGCTGGTTCCGCAAGTCCGATACTGTCGTGCCGTTTGGCCGCGTCCAGCACATCGATGTCAAGCAGGGTCTGGTCGAACGCTGGTTCGGGCTCGCCACGCTGGTCGTGCATACGGCAGGCACGCATAACGCCTCGGTCTCGGTGCCGGGCCTGTCGCGGGAAACGGCGGTCGAAGTCCGCGAGGCGATTGCCGCGCGTATCCGTCGCGACACGATGTGAGCAATCCGCTTCCAAACGAGGAATTCCGTCGAACCGATTCTATCGGCGTCGTCGTCGGTGCGCTGAACGACCTGATCAAGGGGATCGTCCCTGGAATCGCAGTCCTGATCGGCCTGGCTACGCGCGACAACGTGCCGATCTTCGCGATCCCGCTGCTGATCGTGGCGCTGTTCGTCCTTCCACCGGTCACCGCTTTCGCGAAGTGGTGGTTCCGCCGCTATCGCACGGGGCCAGAGGATATTCGCGTTGAAAGTGGCGTCCTGTCGCGAGAGGCGCGGTCGGTACCCTATGAGCGTATCCAGGACGTAAGCCTGTCCGAGACGCTGCTTTCCCGCCTGTTCGGGCTGGTCGAAGTGCGGTTCGAGACCGGCGCGGGCGGAAAGGACGACCTGACACTTGCCTTTCTCACCAAGGAAGAAGGCGCGCGGCTTCGCGATCTTGTCCGTGCGCGGCGAGATGAAGGCGTAGAAGTCGAAACCGTCACGCAAGACGCAGCCGAAAATGAAGGCACGCCGATCTTCGCGATGGACCTGAAGCGCGTTCTGCTCTCCGGCGTTTTCAGCTTCAGCCTCGTGATTTTCGCTGTCCTTTTCGCGGCCATCGACCAGATCGACTTCCTCCTGCCGATCAGCATATGGGACGGCGATTTCTGGGAATTGCTCTTTTCCGAACAGGGTGAGCGCATCCGTACGCTAGGCAGGATCGGGCAGATCGGCGGCGCGATCGTCGCGGTGTTGAGCGTGATTGTCATCGGCGTGGTCAGCGGCGTGGTGAAGACGCTACTGCGCGACTACGGATTCCGGCTCGACCGGACCGACAAGGGCTTTCGCCGCCGTCGCGGGCTGTTCACGCGCACCGATGTCGTCATGCCGCGCCACCGCGTGCAGGCGGTCGCCACCGAGACCGGCGTGATCCGCCGGTTTCTGGGCTGGCATTCGCTGTCTTTCATCTCGCTTGCTAGCGATGGCGGCAAGGCAAGCCACGATGTCGCCCCCTTCGCCCGCTGGGACGAAATCGCCGGAATCGCGCGGCAGGCGGGCATTGCGCTTCCCGAACAGGTAGACTGGCATCGGACCAGCCGCGCCTACTGGATCGACCGTGCGATCATCTGGTTGCCGATAGCCCTGCTGGCATTGGGCGTGACGATCTGGATGGAACGGTGGGTGCCAGCACTTATCCCGATGGCGCTCGTCCTGATGATCGTATTCTCGTCACTGACCGGCTACTTGCGCCACCGCCACGCGCTGGAGCCGGACCGCATCCATGCACGCGCAGGCCTGCTTTCCCCGCGCACGATGACCGCACCGCGCGTCAGGCTACAATCCGCGCAGATCGTGCAGGGGCCGATTGCTCGCCTTCGCGGTTATGCCACGCTGCATTTCGGGCTGGCGGGCGGTGTCCTGCTGTTTCGCGGACTGCCGGTCGAGGAAGCGCGCAGCTTGCGCGAAGCGGTGCTGCAGAGCATCGACGCGGTCGACTACTCCGCCCTACCCCGCTGATCCCAGCACGAAGCGGGGGCCCGGCCCGGCGGCCCCTGCCCTGTCCTCGGGGTTGTAGAGCTTGCATTTGGTCAGTGAGAGACATCCACAGCCGATACAGCCGTCGAGCTTGTTGCGCGTCTTCGTAAGCAGCTCGATCTTGGCATCAAGCTGGCTGCGGATGGACCGGCTGAGCTTCTGCCAGTCCTTCACCGTCGGCGTGCGACCTTGCGGCAGCGCGGCAAGCTCCTGCTCGATCTCTGTCAGGCCCAGACCCAGCTTTTGAGCAATCAGAATGAAGCTGATCCGGCGAATGTCGGAGCGCAGAAACCGCCTCTGATTGCCGTTCGTGCGCAAAGAGGTCAGCAATCCCTTGCTCTCGTAATATCTGATTGCCGACACCGCGACGCCCGTTCTCTTGGCGAGAGTTCCTATTGGAATCAGCTGGTTACCATCTACCACGAAGCACCTCTCGGACGCGAAAATTCAAAGCTTGACCTCAAGTTAGCTTGAGGTTGCAGGATAGGGCAAGCAGTGATTCGCGATGAACCTGCAGATCAACGCCAACAAGGGGACAAGCGCATGAATGCAATCGCCCGTATCGAACACGTCAACATCACCACCTCCGACGGACCCCGCATGGCGGGCCTGCTGGAAAAGCTGTGCGGATGGCATCGCCGGTGGGAGGGGCCTTCGCTGAACGGCGGACACTCGATCCACTTCGGGTCAGACCGGACTTATGTCGCGCTCTACACGCCCAAGGGCGGCATCGCGGGCGACTTTGCCAAGGGAGAGCCGCTGAACCACATCGGGCTGGAGGTCGACGACATCGACGCCGCCGAACGCGTCATCGTCGACGCCGGACTGGAGCCGTTCAACCACGGCGACTACGAACCCGGCCGCCGGTTCTACTTCTTCGACTGGGACGGGATCGAGTGGGAGGTCATCAGCTATGCCTGAGTTCCGCGACCGCCCGCCTTTCGCTGCCCCGCCCTATCTGACCGTGGCGCAAGTCACCGGCTGGATGCGGCGGATCTGGTCCAGGCTTCGTCCGTATGATCCACGCACAGACCGTGCGGCCACGGGCGGCAGAGCGAAAGCGCCTCTTCCCGGCTGGACGTTTCCACCCAGCGCGCCGCTTCCTCTTGCGTGAGGATCACCGGCATCCTTTCGTGGAGGTCGCCGATGTCGACGCAGGCCTCTGTCATCACCATCGTGTAGCAGGGGCCGAACTCGGCCGAATTGCGCCAGAGCCCGGCCGCCGCGAAAACCGGCTGGTCGGGCACGGAGAACCAGGTGCGGGTCTTGGCGCCTCTCGCCCCGGCCGCTTCGGCAAAGGCCTCGACCGGGATGAGGCAGCGGCCATGTTCAAAGGCATGGCGCCAGAAGGGGGAGCCCAGCTTGTCGGTCCGCGCATTGTTGACCGCCTTGGGCTTCAGCGGCTGGCCCTGCTTGCCCTTCAGCACCAGCGGAAAGCCCCAGGCCATGCTGCTCATCCGCCCGTCGGCAACCACCCAGCCGGGATAGCCGGGATAGACCTCTCCGCCCGCGTTGCCGGGTGCGGGAGCGTCGACGCCGAACATCTGCGCCACCTCGTCCGCAGCCTTCGTCATGCGGTAGAGGTTGCACATCGCGCCTAGAGCCCCGCGTTACCGACGACGAGACAGGCCAGCGCGACAAGGAACCCTGCCGTCCGGTTGGACCGGAAACGGGCCAGCGCATTGTCGCCATCGTCAGGCTCAAGCGTCGCGACCTGCCACAAGAGATGCCCTGCCGCGGGAAGAAGCGCGAGGAGCGCGAGCCAGTCCTCACGCAGCAGCCAGAACGAAAGCATCCAGAACGCCACCGCGCCGACATAGAACCCCGCGACCCCCGGCCTCACCTTGCTGCCCAGCGCCCTCGCGCTCGACCGCACGCCGACCAGCGCGTCGTCCTCGCGGTCCTGCAGCGCATAGATCGTGTCGTACCCGATGACCCAGCAGATCGCGCCCGCATAGAGCGCCGCCAGAACGGCAAGGTTCGCGCTAGAAATCTCGACCCAACCGACGAGCGCGCCCCAGCTGAAGACCATGCCCAGCCACGCCTGCGGCCACCACGTAATGCGTTTCATCATGGGATAGGCAGCGACGGGCAGGATACTGGCCAGCGCCACGACTTGCGCTTCCCAGCGCAGTTGGAGCAGCACGACCAGGCCGACGAAGCAGAGCAGCAGCAGCCAGGCCCATGCCTTCTTCAGCGACACGGCCCCGCTCGCCAGCGGACGCGCCGCGGTGCGCGCAACCTGCCGATCAAGATCGCGGTCGATGATGTCGTTATAGACGCAGCCCGCCGCCCGCATTGCGATCGAGCCGAGCAGGAGCCAGAGCACCAGCCCCCAACGCTCTGCCCCGCCCGCCAGCCACACGCCCCATGCGCAGGGCCAGAACAGCAGCCACCAGCCGATCGGGCGGTCGAACCTGCCCAGCAGGGCATAGGGCCGCAGCGAAGCGGGAAGCCTGCCGACGAGGCCGCGATACTGAGTGTCGGGAGTTGCAGTTGCCGTCATGGACGCCGGTCTAGCGCCCCTTCCCGCGCCGCGCCAGCACTTGGGCCATCCCACCCGCTTTGCCTCGCGCCGTCACTCGTCTAGGAAGCAGGCCATGAACGTCAACGAACTCAACCGCGAAGGCTGGAACCGCCGCGCCGAAGAGGCGGACATCTGGACCCGCCCATTCGACAGCGAGACGATCGCACGGGCGCGAAAGGGCGACTGGGAAGTCGTGCTGACCCCGCTGATCCCCGTGCCGCGCGCATGGTTCGGCGACATCGCGGGCAAGGATGTCTTGGGCCTCGCTTCGGGCGGCGGACAGCAGGTGCCGATCTTCGCCGCCGCCGGGGCCAACGTCACCAGCTTCGACGCTTCCGATGCGCAGCTTGCCGCCGACCGCATGGTGGCAGAACGCGAGGGACTGACCATCCGCACCGTGCAGGGCTACATGCACGACCTCTCGGCGCTGGAAGACGACAGCTTCGACCTGATCTTCCACCCTTGCTCCAACTCCTACGCGCCCGAAGTCCTGCCGGTCTGGAAGGAATGCGCGCGCGTCCTTCGCCCCGGCGGCGTGCTGCTCGTCGGCATTACCAAGCCCGAGGTCTTCATCTTCGATCTCGAACCGTGGGAGCGCGGCGAACTCGTGGCAAAGCACAAGCTGCCCTATTCGGATTTCGACCTGCCGAAGGAAGAGCTGGAGCCGCTCCTGGCCCGCGATCACACGGCATCGTTCAGCCACACGCTGGAAACGCAGCTTGGCGGGCAGATGGCGGCAGGCTTCATGCTGACCGACCTGTTCGAGGATTTCGAACCCGAAGGCGAAGCGCCGCAGCTTTTCGCCCCCTATATCGCCACGCGCGCAGTGCTGAGGGACTGATGGCCGCGACCCCCGCATGGCCCCCGCGCAGCGCGCCGCGGCTTTTCGTCGATGGCGCGATTTCCGCAGGTGAACAGCGCGTGCTGGACGGTCCGCAGGCGCATTACCTTGGCCGCGTCATGCGTGTCGGCGAAGGCGATGCCGTGATCCTGTGCGACGACGTAACCGGCGAATGGGCAGCGCGCGTCGTCTCTGCCTCGAAGCGCGAGATCGTGCTCGATCCGGTGGAGATGCTGCGCCCCCGCGAGGACGTGCCCGACTTCACGCTCTGCCCCGCGCTCCTGAAGAAGCCTCGTTTCGACCAGGTCTTGGAGAAAGCGACCGAGCTTGGCGTTGCCAAGATCCGCCCCGTCGTCACCCGCCGCTGCGTCGCCGATTCGCTCAACATGGAGCGAGCGCGGACCGTCGTGACCGAGGCGGCGGAACAGTGCGCGCGCACGGCCCTTCCCGAACTGTTCGAGCCTGTCAGCCTTGCGCAGCTCCTGCGCGACTGGCCCGAGGATGCCGTCCTGTGGTTCGCGGACGAGATGGGCGATGCCCCGCCCGCCGCGACCGCCTTCGCCGAACGCCTGCCGCCTGCAGGCCTCTTGATCGGCCCCGAAGGCGGCTTCGACGATGGCGAGCGCGAGGACGTGCGCGGGTTCCTGCAGGCCCGCCCCGTCACGCTTGGCCCGCGTATCCTGCGTGCTGAAACGGCGGCGATTGCCGCGACGGCGGTATGGATGGGCGCGATGGGCGATTGGGGCGCGGTGGACTGACGCGAAATTTCGCTGGCATCCGGCCGCGCGGCACCCTAACTCGCGCGGCATGTCTACTCGCACCCAGTCCGCCAAGGACGACCCGCTGATCGAGAGCCGCGACCAACTGATCCGGCCGATGGAAAAGGGCGAGAAGCCCGTCGCCGACTATCGCATCGGTACCGAGCACGAGAAGTTCGTCTATTCCAAGGCCGACTATCACGCGCCCAGCTATGACGAACCCGGCGGCATCCGCGACATCCTGATGGCGCTGACCGAATATGGCTGGTCGCCGGTCGAGGAGAACGGCAAGGTCATCGCGATGGCCGGCCCCGACGGCACGGTCAGCCTTGAACCTGCGGGCCAGCTGGAACTGTCGGGCGCACCGCTGATCAATATTCACCAGACCTGCGCGGAAACCGGGCGGCACCTGACGCAAGTGAAGGCCATTGGCGAGAAATTCGGCGTCGGCTTCATCGGCGCGGGCATGTGGCCCGACAAGACCCGCGAAGAACTGCCGATGATGCCCAAGGGCCGCTATGGCATCATGGCGAACTACATGCCCAAGGTCGGCAATCTCGGCCTCGACATGATGTTGCGCACCTGCACGATCCAGGTGAACCTCGACTATTCGAGCGAAGCTGACATGGCGCAGAAGTTCCGCGTCGGCCTTGCGCTGCAGCCGCTGGCAACCGCGCTTTTCGCCAATTCGCCGTTCACCGAAGGCAAGCCCAACGGCTTCCTTTCGTTCCGCAGCCACATCTGGTCGGACACCGATCCCGACCGCACCGGCATGCTGCCGTTCGTGTTCGAGGACGGCTTCGGATACGAACGCTATGTCGACTACATGCTCGACGTGCCGATGTATTTCGTTTTCCGCGACGGCAAGTACATCGACGCGGCAGGCCAGTCGTTCCGCGACTTCATGAAGGGCGAACTGCCCGCGCTTCCCGGCGAACTGCCGACCGAAAGCGACTGGCAGGACCACCTGTCGACCGCCTTCCCCGAAGTGCGCCTGAAAAGCTTCCTTGAAATGCGCGGTGCCGATGGCGGTCCGTGGAACCGCATCTGCGCCCTGCCCGCCTTCTGGGTCGGCCTGCTTTACGACCAGACCGCGCTGGATGCGGCATGGGATGTCGTGAAGGACTGGACGATGGCGGAGCGTGAGACGCTGCGCGATTCGGTACCGAAGCTTGGCCTCAAGGCGCCCATCGCGGGCGGCGGGACGTTGCAGGACATTGCCGGCGAAGTGCTGTCGATCGCACGTTCAGGCCTTGCCGCGCGCGGCCAGCTCAATTCCATCGGCGATGACGAAACCGGCTTCCTGCGCCCGCTGCAGGACATCGTCGACCGCGGCAAGACCCCGGCCGAGGTCTGCCTCGATCACTATTACAACGACTGGGACGAAGACGTGACCGGTCTCTACAAGCTCAAGAGCTTCTGACCGGCCAGGTCTTCAAAAAACCTTCGCAAGACCGCTTGGCGCTTAGCGCCAGGCGGTAATCTTGCCCTTGTCGTCCAGCACGTAGAGCGTGTTGTTCGCAACGACCGGCGCAAGGCTGATCGACTCGTCCAGATCGGCAAAGGGGCTTGCCTGCCCGCTTGCCACGTCCACCGAATAGACGTCGCCATTGGTATTTGTGAGCCACAGGCGATCACCGGCAAGGACCGGGCCCGACCAGTAAAGCTCGCCCTTTTCGTCTTCGACGTTCCGGTACTGCGGAAGTTCCGAAATCCAGCGCACCTTGCCCGACGACCGCGCAATGGCGAGCACCTTGGCATCGTCGGTGAGGACGAAGATCCAGTTGCCGCCGACCGCGGGGGTCGAGATGCCGGCAAGGTTCAGTTCCCAGATCCGCTGGCCGGTCACGAGTTCGTAGGCAGCCATGCGGCCGCCCTGACCCAGTGCATAGACCGCGCCGGAATCGATGATCGGATCGGCGTCGACGTCAGTCAGCGTGCCGACCGAGGTTGAGATGCTGGTGCGCGCGAGGGCATCGGCCCACAGGTTGCGACCGTTTTCATAGCGGTAGGCGATCAGTTCGCCCGAACTGAAGCCCGCGATCACGGTGCCCTGCCCTGCGGCAGGAGCAGCCACGCCGAACACGCCCGACTGGCCAGTCGAACCCGCCTCGGTCCACTGCGTCGCGCCCGTGGCGATATCAAGCGAGATGACCTGGTTGTCCTGCGTCATCACGTAGAGCGCGCCGAACGCGATCGTCGGCGAACCGCGCAGGGGGCTGGCAAGCTGGATGCGCCAGATTTCCGAACCCGTTTCAGCGTCCAGTGCCGCGACTTCGCCAACGCCGGTCGTCACATAGACCTTGCCCGCGTCATAGCTGGCGCCGCCGCCATAGACCGACGACGAACCGTCGCCCTTCACTTCGAACGAACGAGTCCAGGCCTTGCCGCCCGTCTGCGCGTCGAATGCGTGCAGGATACCGTCGGTGTCGTAGGCGAAAAGGCGGCCGCCACCGATGACCGGGGCTGCGGCAAGGCGCTGCTTAGCGGTCGAACCGGCGATCGATGCCGTCCACGCACGCACCGGGCTGCCGGCGAGCGAAAGATGGCCGTAGCTTTTCGAAGCCGAACCGCCGGCCTGCGCCCATTCGGCGTTGACCTGCTGCGCGGGCAGCGTGACGGGCGTGCTGGCCAGCGCCGGATCGACTTTCGCACCGCTTTCGATGCGCGAGAGGATCGGAACGCGTTCGCCCAGCGTCGGGGTCTTTTCCGGACCGTCGCCCTTGAACGCGCCGCAACCGGCCAAAGTGGCCGCAGCGGCAGTGGCAAGCGCGGCAGTGCGCAGGAATTTGCCCTGCGAGACCCGATCATGCTTCATCAGTTTCATGCTCCCTATTGCCCCGCCTGCTGGCGCTGTGCTGCGGCGCGGGCTGCGCTGTTGCGCTCAATCTGTTCCATCACTTCGTCGACGTCGTCGACCGCATCGGTCCCGACGAGACCCGCGATCTGGCGGGCACGCGCGCGAAGCGCCTGCGGCGCGGTTTCATCGCGCGAGATTTCGGCAAACAGGGGACCGGCCAGTTCCGGCTTGCCCTGTTCGATATAGGCCATGCCGACCATTTCGGCGGCGCTGGGGAAGAACGGTTCGCCCGGAACGGCCAGCGGCTTCAGCTTGGCAACGACGTCGGCCGGCTCCATCTCGTCATACTGGAGCGAGACGAGGCGAAGCGTGGCAAGATCGCGCATCGGCGCGGGCGCGTCGGCATCGGCGCTGACTTCGCCGAACAGCTTGGCCGCAGTCTCGGTCTCACCGCGCTGCTGGGCAACGCCAGCTTCGAGCAGCTTGGCCTGAACGGCAAAGCCCGCGATTTCGCTGTCTTTCAGCGGTGCCACCTTTTCGAGTGCGGCATCGGGCTGGTTCGCCTCAAGCCTGTCGATGCCCAGCGTCATGGCAACGGCGGCTTCTTCTGCCTTGGCAGTCTGCTCTGCGTCCCACCACAAGTAACCACCCAGCCCGGCAAGGCCGAGCACGACGACAATCGCAAGCGGAATGCCGAAACGCTTGGCAGCGGTTGCCATCTGGTCCTGCCGGACAGCGTCATCGACCTCGCGCATGAAGACATCGTTGCGCGCGTCTTCGCGTTCGGCTGCCTTTTCGAGATCGGTTTTCGGTGATTTAGGGCGAAGCGCCAAGTCCAGTGCCTTTCGGGCTTTGATATATTCGAACGCGTGCGGTTTAGGGGCGGGAAAGCGCCTTTTCAACGGCAAAGCCAGCCTTCGTGCACCGGCATCCCCCGTCATCAAGCAGCAGGCGGGTGAACGGCGGCTGAAACCGGTGGGTCAACGGTCCTGCAAAGACATCAGGCCAAGCACTTGTGCCAGGGCCGAAAGATGCGGCGCAGGGTCGTTGTGCCGGTCGGCAAAGGCGGCGTTCGCCTTGCCGGAACGGGTCAGCAAGCCATCATCCTGCGCAAGCTCGTAAAGTCGCGACGCCAGGTCTGCACCGGGACTGATCCGCATGGACCGGCTTTCTTCCGGCAGCAGTTCGCCCAGACCGTCGGGCGCCAAGGCAATCACCGGAACGCCAGCCGCCATCAGGGCGGGCATGTCGGACGGGATATGCCCATCGCTGCCATCCAGCAGCGCAAGATCGAACAGCGCCGCAACCGCGCCCGGCCCGTGGAACCGGTCCGTCACGTGCAGCCTGTCGACAATGTCTTTTGCATCGAATGCGGCGCGCACGTGGTTCGTTTCTTCTGCAGAGCCGAAGACGACCATGTGCCACGCATTGTCCATCTCGATCATGGCCGAGACGATCTGGTCCAGATAGGCGATCGCATCGGCGGCGCACAGGCCCAGCCATTTCTCCCCATCGCGCTTCATCAGGCGCGGAATGTTCGCCCCGCCCTTGGGCTTCGGAAAAACCGGGGGAAGGATGCGGATCCGCTGCCCGGGCACGTTCCAATCCGCCGTCACCGAACGGGCCGCAGCCTCGGTCGGGACGATCACCAGCGGCGTGCGGGCCAGCCCCAGCCGGTGGCGAAAACGCGTCCACCAGCCCTTCGGCACTTCACCTACGCGGTGGTAATAGTGAACCAGCGGCGGCAGATTCAGCGCCTGGCCGAACAGGGTATGCCCCATCGCGGCGGGAAAGGCGCGGTCGCCGTGCGTGATGACGAGTTCGTAATTGCGCATTACGCGCGCCATGCGGTTCATCGGCCCCGGTCCCGCACGCTCTTGCAGCCGCGGAAATTCGGGGCGATAAAGCTGAAGCACCGAGGCGGTGGAATCGTCCGTATGCGGCCCGTGGTTTTCGACGTTGATCGGCATCGCCTTGACGAGCGTACCCGTCCACGGTGCCTTCACAAGGTCGATCCCCACATGGAGCACCTTGCGTACGCGGTGCACCTTGATCTTCTTTACGGTCTTCTTCGCAGCCATCTGCGCCGCTTACCTAGCCTTCGGCGTCAGGGCCAGCCTTGATCGCAAGTGGCAGCCGTTCGTCGAACAGCCGGTCGATCGCTTCCACCGCGACAGGCTCCGACAGAATCGGCAAGTGCCCCACGCGCGGAACGGTGACCAGTTCAACGCCATCAAAGCGCGAGACCATGTCGCGCGCGGTCGCGCCGGTCAGGATATCGGAATGCTCGCCCCTGAGCACGAGAACCGGCTTGCCCTTCAGCGCATCAAACCCGGTCCAGATATCGGTCTCGGCCGCATCGGCCAGTCCCTGCTGGAACGTCTCTGCGACCCGCATGTCGTAATCGAAGGTGATGCGTCCGTTATTGCCCAGCTCCATCGCCCGCTTCGCTTCGGCCAGCCAGTCTTCCAGCTTCCAGTCGGGATAGGTGTCCTGATGGGTTTCCTGCAGCGCGCGGGCGGCGTGCATCCACGTGGGATAGCTGCGCCCTTGTCCGACGTAATCTGCAATGCGTTCAAGCCCGGCCTGACCGATCACCGGGCCGATGTCGTTCAGAACAACCGCCGCAATGCGTTGAGGCTCCAGCAGGGCCATGATCATCGTGACCATACCGCCCAGCGAACTTCCGATGAAAACCGCGCGTTCCAATCCGGCTAAAACGAACAGGCGCTGCAGGTCCTGCGCATATTGCAGCGGGGTGTAGGTCGAGGCGACCTTGGCATATTCGCTGTCGCCCCGCCCACGCAGGTCCACAGCGATGACCCGCCGGTCATGCGCGAGATGCAGCGCAAGATCGTGGAAATCGCGCGCATTGCGGCTCAGCCCCGGAATGCACAGCGCCGGAATGGCCGTGCCGCCCTCCGGCCCTGCATAGTCGCGGTAATGCAGTTCGAGCCCGTCCTCGCTGCGCCAGAAGGAATCGCGCCACGCCTTTGCGGCGGCCTTTTCACCAGTCATTCGTGCAAAGCGCCCCTGCTGCTCGTTTCGGGTCTATGTCCCGACACGCCTTGCAGACCGGTCGGACGGCCCCCACTATCGCGACATGGCAAGCGAACCGCAAGCATCCCGCTATCGTCCCGACACACAGATCACGCGGATTGCCGACTGGATCGCCGACCCGGTGGACGCCGCCGACTTTCCCGAGACCACGCTGCGCTTCCGCAACGACCGGTGGGACAAGGCGGTCGGGCTGGATACGTTGAGCGACGACGACTGGCTGCGCCACTTCGGCCGCTTCGAAGCCCTGCCCGACAACCTGCCCCGTCCGCTGGCGATGCGGTATCACGGGCACCAGTTCCGCAACTACAATCCCGACATCGGCGACGGGCGCGGGTTCCTTTTCGCCCAGATGCGCGACGGTGGGGCCCGGCTGCTTGACCTTGGTACCAAGGGTTCGGGGCAGACTCCCTACAGCCGCTTTGGCGACGGGCGGCTGACGCTGCGCGGCGCAGTGCGTGAGATCCTGGCGACCGAGATGCTGGAAGCGCTGGGCGCGAATACGTCCAAGACGTTCTCGGTGATCGAGACCGGTGAGAACCTGCAGCGGCACGACGAACCTTCGCCGACGCGCTCCGCCGTCATGGTGCGCCTCAGCCATGGCCACGTCCGTATCGGCAGTTTCCAGCGGCTGTCCGCTTTGGGCGAGAATGACCACCTGGCCGATCTGGTCGACTATGCGCTCGACCTCTATCCCGGCCCGCCGCCGCCCGAGGACGCGCCGGAACGAGATTTGCCGCCGGTCCGGCTCGCGCACCTCGTGGTCGAGCGGATGGCCGACCTTGCCGCGTCCTACGTTACCGCCGGGTTCGTCCACGGCGTGCTCAACACCGACAACATGAACGTGTCGGGCGAAAGCTTCGACTATGGCCCGTGGCGCTGGCTACCGAAGTGGGACCCGACTTTCACTGCCGCCTATTTCGACCATTCCGGCCTCTATGCATTCGGCAGACAGGCCGAGGCGATGCACTGGAACGCGGCGCAATTCTGCATCGCACTGCGCCCGATCTGCGAAGCGCCGCCGCTTGTCGCCGCGCTGGAGCGGTTTCCTGAGGTGTTTACCGCCCACGTCGCGCGCCGCTTCGCATGGCGGCTGGGTGCGCCCGAAGCGACGCCGGAACAGGCCGCGCTGCTGGTCCAGGCCGGCGAGGCTGCGCTGACTGGTAGCGGGATGCAGCCCGACGCCTTCTTCTTCGCCGCGCGCAGCGATCGCCTGCCCGAAGGCGCGGAGATGGACGCATTCCGCGCGGCGCTCAACGATGGGCCCCGCGTAGCTGATACGCATGCATACTGGTCGGACGAGGCGCCGCAGTCGCTACTGATCGAGGAAGTCGAGGAGATCCTCAACGCGGTCGATCTCGAAAACGACTGGGCGGTGCTCGACGCCAAGGTCGCGGCGCTGCGCCGCATGGGCGAAGCGCATGGCCCCGCACCCAAGCCTGCCGCGCAGCCCTAGAGGTGGTTTCAATTGCAACCACGAAGCCCTAGATGGGGCGCACGATATTCATGCATGGCCGTGCCAAACGGCCAGTGACAGGAGGATGACCCCCGTGACCCTGATTTCCACCGAACCGGCTACCGGCGCCGAACTCTGGCGCGGTGAACATGGGGACGCTGCTGCCGCCATTGGCCGCGCAAAGGCCGCCTTCCCCGCCTGGGCCGCACGCCCGCTGGCAGAGCGCAAGGCCCTGCTCGAGGCATTTGCAGAGGAAGTGAAGAAGGACGCCGACGCCTTTGCCGAACTGATCGCGCGTGAAACCGGCAAGCCGCTCTGGGAAGCGAAGACCGAAGTCGCCGCCGTTGCCGCCAAGGTCGCGATCTCCGTCCGAGCGCACGAAGAACGCACGGGCGAACGGATCGACGATGCGCCCGGTGGCCGGTCCGCCCTGCGCCACAAGCCGCATGGTGTGATGGCGGTGCTTGGCCCCTACAACTTCCCCGCGCACCTGCCGAACGGCCACATGGTCCCTGCGCTGCTGGCGGGCAACGTCTGCGTGTTCAAGCCGTCGGAGAAGACACCTGCGGTGGGCGAATACCTCGTGAAGCTCTACCACCGCGCGGGCGTCCCCGAAGATGTCGTGCAGTGCGTTGTCGGCGCCGCCGACGTGGGCCGCACGCTGACCAGCGACACGCGCGTCGACGGCGTGCTTTTCACCGGCTCGTCTAACACCGGCATCGCCATCGGAAAGGCGCTGGCAGAGCGCCCCGGCGTGATTTGCGCGCTGGAAATGGGCGGCAACAACCCGCTCGTCATCTGGGATACCGACAAGCTGGCAGAGGCTGCGACGATCATCGTGCAATCGGCCTACACGACCGCCGGCCAGCGCTGCACCGCCGCGCGCCGCCTTATCGTGAAGGACAGCATGGCCGACGCGCTGCTGGCCGAACTGCTCCCGCTGGTCGACCGCATCCGCGTCGGCGCGCCGTTCGACGATCCTCAGCCCTACATGGGTCCGGTAATCGACAACGACGCGGCTGACGGGTTGCAGCGCGGCTATGAACAGCTGGTCGAAATGGGCGCGAAGGTCCTGCGTCCGCTGGAACGGCCCGATCCGGCCCTGCCTCTGCTGACGCCCGCCATCCTCGATGTCACCGGCCTTGAAGGCGTGCCCGACCGTGAACTGTTCGGCCCTGTCCTGCAGATCGTGCGCGTGCCCGATTTCGGCGCGGCGATCGAGGCCGCGAACGACACCGCCTACGGCCTCTCGGCCTCGCTCGTCGGCGGGAGCGAAGAGGAATGGCAGCGGTTCTGGCGCGAAAGCCGCGCCGGCATCGTCAACCGCAACAAGCCGACCAACGGCGCATCGTCCGCCGCTCCCTTTGGTGGCACGGGGCTTTCGGGCAACCACCGCCCGGGCGCATTCTACGCGGCCGACTATTGCTCATACCCCGTCGCTTCTGCCGAAGGGGACGAGATCGAGGCCAGCATCGGTGTCGGCCTGAAGTAAGGGCCAGAAACGCGAAACGCCGCGCCGGTCACCCCGGCGCGGCGTCCCTCTCTCTCACTCATGCGAGCAACCTAGCGGCAGCGCGAGTTGCCCTTGTCGATCTCGCGGCCCAGCAGGGCACCGCCCGCCGCACCAAGGATCGCGCCAAGCGTCTTGTCGCGGGCAACCTCGTTACCGATCAGGCCGCCAACCGCGCCGCCGATCAGCAGGCCGGTCGTGCCGTTGTCGCGCTTGCAGTAGTACCGGCCATCGTTGCCGCGCCACACGCGGGTGTTCCGCGTCACGCGATCACCACGGTAATAGTCGCGGCTGCCGTAACGCTCACCCCGGCGGTCGTAGCGGTCGTAGCGATCGTATCGGTCATGACGATCACGCTTGTGCGCGGCGCTTTCGACTTCATAAGTCGACGCGACGGGGTGATCGAAGGCAGCAGCCTGCGCGGTAGGAACTGCGCCAACGGCCAGAGCAGGCGCGGCGGCGAGGATGAGTCCGGTGCGGAAAATAGGGGAACGGGACATTGCGGGGTACTCCAAATTCAAATCTGTATCTTGATCGCCCATTCAGGAATAGAACCCCTAACCTGAACGCCAAGAAAACAGATCCCCTCGCCCCGTCGAATTGCAGACACGCCCTATCGGAGCCCCGATTTCGGGCCTAGGGCGCAGCGCGTGACTACCGAAAATGAATCGCAGCCCAAACGCGGCCTGCCCTTTGCGCTGGGCGCTTACACCCTTTGGGGTCTGCTCCCGCTCTATCTCGTCTGGCTCAATCCGGTCGATCCGTACCGGCTCGTCGCATGGCGCGTGCTCTGGACGATCCCGATCTGCTTTGCCGCTCTCGCGCTGTTTCGCAATTTCGACAAGCTGAAGGCGGCCTTTGCCAATCGCCGAGCCATCGGGCTGCTGCTGGTGAGCGCGCTGCTGATTACGGTAAACTGGGTCGCCTATATCATCGCGGTACAGGCGGGTCAGTTCTATGCGGCCAGCCTCGGCTATTACATCAACCCGCTCGTTAACGTGCTGCTCGGCACGCTTTTCTTGGGCGAGAAACTTTCGAGGCTGCAGTGGCTAGCCGTCGCGGTCGCGGCGATGGGCATCGGCATCCTAGCCTTCGAGGCAGCGGGCACGCTCTACATCAGCCTTACGCTGGCGTTCTCGTTCGGGCTCTACGGCCTCGTGCGCAAACAGGTGAAGGTGGACGCCCTGCCCGGCCTTACGGTCGAAGTGCTACTGGTCGCGCCGCTCGCGCTCGTGGCATTGGCTGTCGTGCCGGAAGGGGCGGAAGATTTCGGGACGAGCGTTTCGATGTCGCTCCTCCTCATGGGCGCAGGCGTCATGACCGGCGTGCCGCTGCTGCTGTTTGCAACGGCGGCACGGCGCATGACCTATTCGGCGCTGGGCTTCGTGCAGTTCCTCGCGCCGACGATGGTGTTCCTTTCGGGCCTGCTGATCTTCGGCCAGGAACTGGTGACGGCGCAGGCGATCTGCTTCGCCCTGATCTGGACGGCCGTCGCGCTGTTCTGCGCCGATATCGTGATGAAGGGGCGCAGGCGGCGGCTGCAGCCTGACCCCGTCTAGATCAGGCCCGTCCGGTCAGAGCGAGAAAGCAAAGCGCAACGGTTCGCCCTGCGCGCTTTCGCCAAGCTGCCCATCCCACATCGCGACATTGCCGCGAATGATCGTGCCGACGACACGGCCCTTCAGCTCCATCCCCGTGAACGGCGACCAGCCACAGCGCGAGGCCAGCCATTCGTCGGTGATGGTAAAGCTGCCCTTGCGGTCGACAATCGTGAAGTCCGCGTCATAGCCGGTGGCGATGCGCCCCTTGCCGACCAGGCCGAACACGCGCTGCACGCCCGCGCTGGTCATGTCGATCAGGCGTTCGAGCGTCATGCGCCCTTCGAGGACGTGGTTCAGCATCAAAGGCAGAAGCGTCTGCACGCCCGGCATCCCGCTGGGGCTGTTGGGATAGGGCTTGGCCTTTTCCTCAAGCGTGTGCGGCGCATGGTCGGAACCGATCACGTCGGGTACGCCCTGCTGCAGCCAGTGCCAGAGGCCATCGACGTGCGCCTTGCTGCGGATCGGCGGGTTCATCTGCGCATGGCTGCCAAGGCGCGGATAGGCATCCTCGGCATTCAGTGTCAGGTGCTGAGGCGTGACTTCGCATGTCGCCACGTCGCGGTGCTGGGCGATGACTTCCAGTTCGGCAGGCGTGGTCACGTGCAGGATGTGGATCGGACGCTTCGCCTCGCGCGCAAGGCGCAGGATGCGGCGGGTTGCCAGCATCGCCGATTCGTCGTCACGCCAGACCGGGTGGCTCGACGGGTCGTTCTCGACCCGCTCACCCTTGCGCGCGTTCATGCGCTCCTCGTCCTCGGCATGGATGGCGACGCGGCGGCGGCCCGATGCCAGCACGCGGGCAAGGTTCTCGTCCTCTGCCACCAGCAGGCTGCCGGTCGATGCGCCCATGAAGATCTTCACGCCCGCCGTTCCGGGAATGCGCTCCAGCTCGGCAAGGTTCTCGGCGTTTTCAGCCGTCGCGCCGACATAGAAGGCGTGGTCGCACCACATGCGGTGATGGGCGCGCTTCAGCTTGTCGTGGATACGTTCTTCGGTGTCGGTATTGGGGTTGGTGTTCGGCATCTCGAAAACGGCGGTAATGCCGCCCAGAACCGCCGCGCGGCTGCCGCTTTCAAGGTCTTCCTTTTGCTCCAGCCCCGGTTCTCGGAAGTGGACCTGGCTGTCGATGACGCCGGGAAGAATGTCTAGGCCGGTACAATCGACCTTGCGAACGCCGGGATAATGCCCAACTCCAAAGATGCGGCCACCTGCAACGGCGACCTCGGCTTCGACCGGTCCGGACGGCGTGTGCACGGTGCCGCCGCTCAGGACCCACTCGGGGGTTTGGTGCGTATCAGTCATGGTCCTTCATCTAGGAGGGCGCAGGCCATTTGGCAAAGGGACTTGCATGAGCGACGGCTTCACCTCGACACGACTGTGCGACAGGGCGATCATCCGGCTGACCGGAGAGGAAGGCGCAGGCGGCAACGACGTTGCGGAATTCCTGCAAGGCCTCGTCACCAATGATGTGAAAGGCGCGCTGCCGGTCTGGGCCGCATTGCTGAGCGCGCAGGGCAAGGCGCTGTTCGATTTCTTCGTCTGGCCTGCGAAAGACGCACTGCTGATCGATTGCGAGGCTGCCCATGCCGAGGAACTGGCCAAGCGCCTCACACTATATCGCCTGCGCCGCAAGATCGACATCGCGATCGACCCCAAGGTCGCCGTCCACTGGACCGCGCATCGCGGCGACGGCGGCGGCGACGATCCGCGCATGGCGGCGCTGGGCCAGCGCTGGCTGGAACCGGTTGAGGACGACCCCACCGACTGCGCGGATGAGGCCTATCGCAAGCACCGCCTGTCGCTGGGCGTTGTCGAGGGGCGCGAGGAACTCGGCCATGACCAGACGCTCTGGCTCGAATGCAACGCGGTTGAACTGCACGGGGTCAGCTTTTCCAAGGGCTGCTACATCGGGCAGGAAAACACCGCCCGCATGAACTGGCGGCAGAAAGTGAACCGCCGCCTTGTCGTCGTGCCGCTTGAAAAATCGGACGAAAAACGCCGCCGCGTCGCCTATGACGCACACGGTCTTGCCATCGATCACTTGCGCGTGGCCGATGCCGATCCTTCGCTATTCCCGAAATGGCTGCAAGGCGCGCTGACCAGCGCCGAGGACTAGTCCGCCAGCGCCTCTTCCTCGCCGCCGGTCCCTTCGCCGCGCGGCAGGATGGCGACCAGTTGGCGCGTTGCCAGATCGCGAGCATGGCCGTGCGGCAAGTCCAGCGAATCCGCGAGCGTATTACCGATCATCGCCTCGCCCAGCGCTTGAAGGACGAGCGTCATCGTCGCCTCGCGCACTTTCTGCCAGTCCTCTCCCGCCGGACCGATCTGGTCGAGCAGCCCGTGGATCGCGTCAAAAATCGGGTCCAGCGCGTCGCGGTTGCCTGTCACCGCCATCCAGTTCGCAAGCGCGCCTGCGCCCTGAACGCCGAACGCGTCGAAGACCAGGTCCACGATTTCGCGCGCGGTACCCTGCCCCGCGCGGCGAGCCTGCACGGCCTTGCCGATGGTTTCGCACACCGCACCAGCTAGGTGGCCGGCCAAAGCTTTCTGCAATCCGTCCGCGCTGCCGAAATGGTGGAGGAGGTTCGAATGGGTGCGACCGACCTTACCCGCCACGGCCTTGAGCGTGACAGCCTGCGGCCCGTGTTCGATCAAGATTTCAAGCGCCGCATCGAGCGCCATGCGGCGACTGTCAGCCGGGCTGAGACGTTTTCGTATCGTCGTCAAACTCAAGTTACCCCGTACCCCTATGCGCCATGCCTAGCACATCAGCGGCCCAGCGACGAATCGAAGCATAGGGTTGAAGAAGCGCAGCCCATGAGGCCACGCTCCTTCAGACAATTCTCACGAGCCGGTCAGGCGGCGATAGCTGCCATTTCCTCGATCCCGCCGTCCGGGTGCGGCGGGGGAAGCTGTTCGGCAAGCCGGGCCAGCGACTCTTCCGCTTCATCGAACAGGCCCACATGGCGCCACGCAGGCGCGAGCCATAGAACCGGCTCCCACTTGCGGCGGATGACACGGAAACCGGCCGTGCCGATCAGGCGCGCACCGGCAAGGTCCTGCCCCTCGGGCCCCTGGCCGCCGGGGAAGGTGACGACCAACCCCTCACCTTCGGTCTTCAAGGGATCGTGGCGCGCAGGAACGTCGAGCCCGGACAGCCGGACGCGGTCTTCGGGCCAGGCCGGGCGGACGAACAGGTTTTCACTGCGAATGAACATCGCAAAATCACTCCCTGGGAACGCAAGGCGCCGATAGCAGCGATGCGTTGCAATATGGTGGCAACCGGCCCCCGCATGGGACCGAATGCGCGTTCAGGGAGAGCAGAACGAAAAAAGGGAGCGGGGTGACCCCTCTCCCTTTTCAGGCCGACATCAGGTGTCGGCGAGGCCATCCCGCGAAGGATGGCCCTTTATCGACCATCCGATTACTCGGCGGCTTCCGCCAGAGCGTCGACCGACACGAACTTGCGGCCGAGCTTGCCTTCATGGAAGCGTACCTGACCTTCGGTCAGCGCGAACAGCGTGTGATCGCGACCGATGCCGACGTTGTCGCCGGGGTAGAACTTCGTACCGCGCTGACGCACGATGATGTTGCCACCGACGACGGCTTCGCCACCGAACTTCTTCACGCCAAGGCGGCGGCCGACCGAATCGCGACCGTTACGCGACGAACCGCCTGCTTTTTTATGTGCCATGGTTTAGTGCTCCGAATTCGTTGGGCGGCTTAGGCCGCGTCTTCCTGCTTTTCGGTCTTCTTCGCGGGTGCCTTCTTGGCAGCGCCGACCGAAGTGATGCGCAGCAGGGTCATCTGCTGGCGGTGACCGTTCTTGCGACGGTAGTTGTGACGGCGACGCTTCTTGAAGACGATCACCTTCTCCGACTTTGCCTGAGCGATGATTTCGGCCGAGACCGTAACCTTCGAGGCGTCTTCGAGCTTGTCACCTTCGCCTGCGAGAAGCACGTCACCCAGAGTGATCGTGTCGCCGGCTTCGCCTGCCAGCTTCTCGACTGCGATCTTGTCACCTTCGGCAACGCGATACTGCTTGCCGCCTGTACGCACGATTGCGAACATTGTTCACCTGTCTGTTCTGCCGCGAAGCCACGACCCGACGTCAATGCGCCGATGTTGTATCCGTGCCGATCTGCGGGCGTTTATTTCCGGCAAGGCGAAAAAACGAAGCCAGTGCCGGATTGAGCGGTGCCCGTTACTGGAGAAGCCGCCCGCTGTCAACGCGCGATTGGCGGTTTCCGGCCATCCGGGGCCACCTTTGTCCGGTGCCATGCAAGGTGGTGGCTGGCACCGCGAAATCAAGCTGCTATGGGAGAGGCGATGTCGCATCTTCGCAACCACGCCGCCCGCCTGCTCGTCCTCGCCTGCGCAAGTGCCGCGCTCTCGGCCTGTGCCAGCACTTCGTCGAAGTACCCCTCGCTCGCCGTGCGCGATGCAGAGCGGATGACCGGCAGCGCCGAGCCTGCAGAACCCGACGTGACCGCGCCGGTCACGCCCCCTGCCCCGCCCGCTGACCTTCCCGGCCGCCTCGCCGCGATCGAGAAGATGGCCTACGCCTCGCATGAGACGTTCCTTGCCCGCGAGGCGACCGCCCGTGCCAAGGCGCGCTCTGCCTCGGGTGCGGCTCCGGGCACGCTGGCATGGTCGGATGCGGAAGTCGCGCTCTCCAGCCTCGAATCCGCGCGCAGCGACACGATGTTCGCACTGGCCGATCTCGATTCGCTGCTGGCAGTGGGCGCGGTCGACGAAGCCGACAGCGGCAACCCTGCCGGCCTGCCGCAAATCGTCACCTTGCGCGAAAAGGTCGAAGGCCTGATCGCGGCAGAGGACGCGGTGCTGGAAAGCCTGCGCGGCCGCTGATCAGCCCGCGATGACGAGCTGGCCGGTCACGCCCTCGTTACCCGACAGGAAATCGATCGCGGCCTGAAGCGCCGCATCATCCCCGCCAGCCAGACGCGAAACGCCGTTGACGCGCAGCGGCGCATATTTGCGGGCGAGCGCGGCAAGCGCCTCCTTGCGCCAGCGGTGCGGCTTTTCCTCGGCAGCACCGAATTGCAGGATCACGCCCGAGCCACCGGCAAGGGCATCCTCGATCCCCGGCAGGTACTCGGCATGAAAGCGGGCGGCGGCGGCCAGCGGCTCTGCATCGCCCAGAGGCACGGGGATCACACGCAGGGGGATCGCCCTTTCAGGCATCAACGCCGGTTCCGCACCAGCGTCATGCCGATCTTCTCGTCCGCCTCGGCAATGGCGAGCTTCACGATCTTCACCTTCACCTGGTTCACGCGGTCGTCCTGCAGGAACAGCGTCTCGCAGATATGCTCGGCCACGGCCTCGATCAGCTTGAAGTGGACGCCTTCGGGCAAGGCACCGCTCGCCGCGAATTTGAGGTCCATGTAGTTCTTGCTGGCCGACAGCGGGGTATCGGGGTCGAACCGTTCGGGCATGGTCAGATCGACCGCGATCGAGATGCGCAGCGGCTGCGGCTTGCCGGTTTCTTCCGAGTAGATCCCGGTCAGGACGTCGACGACGAAATCCTCGACTTCGAGTGTCAGGCTGTCGCTCATCATCAGTTCCCGTCGTTGACCCAGCGCGCAAAGATCGCGGTCGGCAGGATGCGCCCGCCCTCACCCACTTCGCGCACGGCAAGCTCACCATGTTCGATCCGGCCCGGCAGCCCTGCGAATTTCTCGGCCAGCAGGCCCGCCAGCGCAAGCGAACTCATCCGCACGGCATAGGCGGTGAGGAAGAGGAAACGCGAATCGGCGTCGAGCAGGCTGCGGCAGTCGGTGACGAGGCCGGGCAAGCCGTCCTCAATGCGCCAGACCTCGCCGCCCGGGCCGCGACCGAACTTCGGCGGATCGAGGATGATGCCGTCATAGCGGCGTTCGCGGCGCACCTCGCGCGCGGCGAATTTCGCGGCATCGTCGACAAGCCAGCGGATCGGCGCATCGTCCATGCCCGACGCGGCGGCATTGTCGCGCGCTTGGGCCACCGATTTCTTGCTGGCATCGACGTGCGCAACCCGGCCACGGCGGGCAAGGCTCAGCGATCCGACGCCGGTATAGCCGAACAGGTTGAGCGCGTGCGGATCGACCAGCCCTTCAAGCTGAGCGTCCATCCAGTCCCACACCGGCGCCATGTCGGGGAAGAAGCCGAGGTGGCGGAAAGGCGTGCACTGCGCGGTGAAGCTCACCTCGCGCCACGACAGCGGCCAGCCATCACGCGGCACTTTCGTGTTGAAGTGCCAGCGCCCGCCGCCATCTTCGTCACTGGCGGGGATGAACTCGCCGTCGGCCTGCCAATCCTTCGTTCGCGGCGTCCACATCGCCTGCGGTTCGGGGCGGATGAAGCGGAACGGGCCGTAGCTTTCCAGCTTGCGACCGTTCCCGCTGTCGAGCAGGCGGTAACCGTCCCAGCCCTCGCCTGCGAGCAGGATCGGGTTTTCGACCAGTTCCGCCATTACAGCGGGCTCGGCGTGGCCCGTTCGGCGACGAATTCGGCAACGGCCTCGTAAGTGCCGGGAAGTTCGCTGAAGGCTTCCTCACGCTCGTAAAGGTCGCCCACGCGCGGGGGCAGGACGGGCTTTTCGCCGATCGCCTTTTCGACCGCGGGGCCGAACTTGGCCGGATGCGCGGTGGCCAGCGTCACCATCGGCACGCCTGCGGGAAGCTTGGTCTCAAGCGCGGCGTGAAGCCCGATCGCGGTGTGCGGATCGATGACTTCGCCGCAATTGTCCCATGCCCAGCGCATGGCATCGGCGGTCTGCCCGGCATCGGCGCGCGCGCTGGTGAACAGGGCGGCGGCGCCGTCGCGCTGCGTATTGGTAAGCTGCATCGCCTTCGATGCCTCGAAGCCCTTCATCTGGTCCGCCATGGCCAGACCGTCGCGCCCGCCCGCATCGAAGAGCAGGCGTTCGAAGTTCGAGGAGACCTGGATGTCCATCGAGGGTGCATCGGTCGGCGTGACGCCGTGGGCCGAATAGTCGCCGGTGGAGATCGCGCGGTGCAGGATGTCGTTGACGTTGGTGGCAACGACGAGGCGTTCGATCGGCAGCCCCATCTTCGCCGCGACATAGCCTGCGAAGACGTCGCCGAAGTTGCCCGTCGGCACCGAGAACGCGACCTTGCGATACGGTGCGCCAAGCTGGACGCCGGCGGCGAAGTAATAGACGACCTGCGCCATCAGGCGCGCCCAGTTGATCGAGTTCACCGCGCTGATGCGGAAACGGTCGGTCATCGCGGTGTCCGCGAACATCCGCTTCACCATCGCCTGCGCATCGTCGAAGCTGCCTTCGATGGCGATGTTGTGGACGTTGGGCGCGATCACGCTCGTCATCTGGCGGCGCTGCACTTCGGACACGCGGCCCTTGGGGTGCAGCATGAAGATGTCGATCTTGTCACGCCCCGCCACCGCGTCGATCGCGGCCGAACCCGTATCGCCGCTGGTCGCGCCGACGATGGTCAGGTGTTGATCGCTGTTCTTGAGGAATTCCTCGAACAGGAGGCCGAGCAGCTGGAGCGCGACGTCCTTGAAGGCCAGCGTCGGGCCGTGGAAAAGCTCAAGCAGCCACTGGGTCTCGTCAAACTGCTTGAGCGGGGTGACCGCCTTGTGCGCGAAGCGGCCATAAGCCTGCGTCGTCAGTTCAAGCAGGCGATCGGGCGCAATGCATTCGCCGATGAAGGGCTGCATGACCCTGGCGGCCAGTTCGGCATAGGGCAGGCCGGCGAGCGCGGCGATCTCGTCTTTCGAAAAGCTAGGCCATGCGCGCGGCACATAGAGGCCACCGTCGCTGGCAAGCCCTGCCAGCGTGACCCCGCGGAAATCGAGCGCCGGTGCGCTGCCCCTCGTCGAAACGTATTCCATGGGGCGCGCGCCTAGCCCTGCTAGCCCTTGCGCGCAAGACGCCGTTTGAGCGCAAGCGCGTAGATCACGAGCGCGGTGGCTGCGAAAAAGAACCACTGGATCGCATAGGCCCAGTGATTGTTCGGGATTTCCGACGGGTTGGGCTTTGCCAGCGGCTCAAGGCCAGCCTGCGGCTCATTCGCCACCAGGCGGACGGTTTCGCCCAGCGGTGCGATGGTGCCGGTGACCGTTCCGCCGTTCCATTCGGGCGGCGTGGGATTACGGCTCCACCCGATCGCGATCTCCGCCTCGCCCCCGTCGACGGCGCACTGCGCGGCCATCGCCCATCCGGCCTCGCCCGAAGTATTGCGCCCACTCATCGCCCCTTGCGACAGCACTTCGCGGCATTCGAGCGTGGACTGGCGATAGAGCCAGCGCTGCGGATCGGCATCGGTCAGCGGGAAATTCACAGCAGCCGGGTTATCCAAGGCCCCGTCGTAATAGGCGAGAAGCGCCTCCTTCTCGGCCTTGCGGTCAAGCTGCCACAGGCCAAGCCCGATCATCGTCGCGACAGCAGCCAGAACGATGACCGTCGGGATCAGGGGAAATTTACGGCTCACTGGTCCTCATCGTGCGGAGTGCGGGTGCCGTCGGTTTCCAGGCTGCCCGCCTCACGCGCGCTGCGCTGGTATTCGACGATCAGCAGCATGCCCTTTGCGATGCGCAGGCCATAGAGCACCATGCCGATCGTCAAAGGAACCCAGAGGATCACGTGGACCCAGAATGGCGGGTGGAACGACTGGTCGACCACGATGGCAAGGATCGCCAGCACCGTGCCGATGGCCAGCGTCAGGAACGCGGCAGGGCCGTCTCCGACGTTGAAGCGGGAATAGTCGAGCCCGCACGACGAACACCGGTCGGCAAAGCTCACGATGCTCTTGAACAAAGTACGAGAGCCGCAGCGCGGGCATTCGCCCATCGCCGCGGCTTTCATGAGATTGGCGGAAGCGGGAAGTTCGACCTTGCGATCCTCTCCGCCATCCGGGCCGTCAGTCATCAGTGGTATTCGGCGCCCGCGCCGCCCCAGATGTAGATCGCGACGAAGAGGAACAGCCACACGACGTCGACGAAGTGCCAGTACCAGGCAGCCGCTTCGAAGCCGAAGTGCTGCTTGGGCGTGAAGTGGCCCTTGTAGGCGCGCACGAGGCACACGACCAGCATGATGGTGCCGACGATCACGTGGAAGCCGTGGAAGCCAGTCGCCATGTAGAAGGCCGAGCCGTAGGTGTTCTCACCGAACGGGAACGGCGCATGCATGTATTCGTAAGCCTGGATGAACGAGAACACGACGCCGAGGATGACAGTCGCCCACAGGCCCTTCTTCAGGCCATCACGGTCGCCGTTGATCAGCGAGTGGTGAGCCCAGGTAACGGTCGTGCCCGAGCAGAGCAGGATCAGCGTGTTGAGCAGCGGGAGGTCCCACGGATTCATCACGGCTTCGATCGCCTTGGGCGGCCACTGGCCGTCGACAACCTCGGTCAGGGCCGAGGGGAAGAGCGAGAAGTCGAAGAATGCCCAGAACCAGCCGACGAAGAACATCACTTCCGAAGCGATGAACAGGATCATGCCGTAACGCTGGTGAAGCTGCACCACCGGGGTGTGATCGCCCGCGTGCGCTTCCTTGATGATGTTGCCGAACCAGCTGAACATCGAGATGATCAGGCCGAGGAAACCGGCGATCAGCAGGTAGGTGCCGAACGGGTAGTCGTGCATGAAGAAGGCAAGACCCGTCGTCATCACGAAGGCGCTGACCGAAGTGATGAGCGGCCAGGGATCTGCCGGCAGAATGTGGTAATCGTGGTTCTTAGCGCCGGCCATTATACGGTCCCCTGAGTTTCCAGCCTTTGAGCACTGCGGATCCGCGAACGGTTCCGCCCAATCGGTTTGAGGGGGCCTTTAACCCCGCCTGCGCGCCCGGTCCAGAGCCTTTGCGCGCCTTTTCGCCGGTTAGCGGTCAGCTATCCGCGCTTTCGTAGAAGGTATAGCTGAGCGTGACCGCCCCGACATCCTTCGTATCCGGGTCGTTCAGGTATTCCGGATCGATGTAGAAAAGCACCGGCATCCGCATTTCCTGCCCGGGTTTCAGCGTCTGCTGCGTAAAGCAGAAACACTGGATCTTGTTGAAATAGATCCCCGCCTGCGTCGGCGTGACGTTGAAGGTCGCCGTGCCGGTAACGGGTTTGTCGGAATCGTTGCGCGCTACGAAAGTGGCCATGTCGCGCTGGCCGATCGTTACTTTCTGCTTGGGACGTTCGGGCCGGAATTCCCACGGAAGGCCCGGATCGGTGTTGGCGTCGAATCGCACCGTGATCATCTTGCCGGTCGCGGCCTGAACGGTGGCCGCCTGTGCCTCGTCCACGCGCTGCGTCGTGCCGCCAAGGCCAGTGACCTGGCAAAAGATGCGGTAAAGCGGGACCGAGGCATAACCGAGGCCCAGCATGGCGACCGCGATGCCGAGCGCGAACATGCCGACGCGAAGGTTGCTCTTCGGTGCAGGATTGTCCCCGCTCACGGTTGCGTCTGCCGTGCTCACCGCGCAGCCTCCTGCTCCGCCTGATAGGCCGCGATGTCGTCCTTGTCGGGGAAGCGCACGATGGTGAGCGCGAAGAACAGGATCACGAGGCCAAGCAGAACGAGGCCCAATGCCTTGTTCCGGCTCTTGCGGCGCGCTTCGAGTTGCTTCTGATCTTCGGGGGTCATGCGATCAGTCCTGCGTTGTAGATGAGTCTGTCGGCAACCAAGGCGCCAAACAATGCGAAGAGATAAAGGATCGAGAAGGCGAAGAGCCGCTTTTCAGGCTTCATCGCGTCTTCTTCTGCGCTGGTGCGAAGGCCGACCGGCACCGACAGCGCGACGAAGGCGATCGACAGCAGCGCTGCGCTGACCGCGTAGATCAGGCCGACCGAGCCGAGATACCATGGCGCGAGTGCAAAGGGCACGAGCAGGATGGCGTAGATCAGGATCTGGCGGCGGGTCGATTTCTCGCCCGCGACGACCGGCATCATCGGGATGCCGACCTTGGCGTAATCGGTCTTCACGAACAGCGCGAGCGCCCAGAAGTGCGGCGGGGTCCACATGAAGATGATCGCGAAAAGCACGATCGGCATCAGCGTGACATCACCCGTCACCGCGACCCAGCCGATCAGCGGCGGAAAGGCCCCTGCCCCACCGCCAACGACGATGTTCTGCGGAGTGCGCGGCTTCAGCCAGATCGTGTAGACGACGGCGTAATAGACAATGGAAACAGCCAGCAGCGCGGCCGTAAGCCAACCTGCCGACAGCCCCATGACGATCACCGATCCCGCCGAAAGCGCAATGCCGAAATCGCGTGCGTCGGTGCGCGCCATGCGCCCAGCGGGAATGGGCCGCTTTGCCGTGCGCTTCATCTGCGCGTCGATCTCGGCCTCGTACCACTGGTTCAGCGCCGCCGCGCCGCCTGCGCCCACCGCGATGCAAAGGATCACGATCGCGCCGATGACGGGGTGAATGCTACCCGGTGCCGCAAGCAGGCCGCACAAGCCGGTGAAGACGACCAGCGTCATCACGCGCGGCTTCGTCAGCGCGAGGAAATCGCGCCAGTCGCTGGGGATCAGTACGGAATGATCGGTGGTGATCATCGGAGCCCTATGAACCATGCGGTCCGGTGTTGGAAGCCCGCCCTTGGACGAACATCATGCCTCAAACAGAACGCCCCGGGATCAGATCCCGGGGCGCCTTGGTGATCGCGGTGTCCCGGTGCCTCAGTGGGCGCCGGCCTTGTCGTCGATGACCGGCAGGGTCTCGAACTGGTGGAACGGCGGCGGGCTGGACAGCGTCCATTCCAGCGTCGTGGCACCTTCACCCCAATAGTTCGGGGCAGCCTTCTTGCCGGCGATCAGCGAGTAGAAGACGTTGATGAAGAAGATCACGATCGAGATAGCCATGATCTCATAACCGCGCGTCGCGATCTCGTTCCACAGCGTATAGGCCGGGGTATAGTCGGGGTAACGACGCGGCATGCCCTGCATCCCGAGGAAGTGCATCGGGAAGAACAGCGTGTTCACGCCCACGAAGAAGACGATAAACTGCAGCTTCGAGAGGAACTCGGAGTGCATTTTGCCGAACATCTTCGGGAACCAGTACCACCAGCCAGCGAAGAGAGCGGTAACCGCACCCAGCGACAGCACGTAGTGGAAGTGCGCGACGACGTAGTAGGTGTCGTGCAGGTTGTCGTCGATGCCGCCGTTGGCCAGCACGACACCCGTGACGCCGCCGACGGTGAAGAGGAAGATGAAGCCAAGGGCCCACCACATGGGCGACTTGAATTCAAGGCTGCCGCCCCACATCGTCGCGATCCACGAGAAGATCTTGATGCCGGTCGGTACCGCGATGACCATCGTGGCGGCCGTGAAGTACATCTTCTCGTTCACCGAGAGGCCGACCGTGTACATGTGGTGTGCCCACACGATGAAGCCGACGACGCCGATGGCGACCATGGCGTAAGCCATGCCGAGGTAGCCGAAGACCGGCTTGCGGCTGAAGGTCGAGACGATCTGGGAGATGATGCCGAAGCCCGGCAGGATCATGATGTAGACTTCGGGGTGACCGAAGAACCAGAACAGGTGCTGGTACAGGATCGGATCGCCGCCACCGGCCGGATCGAAGAACGTCGTACCGAAGTTACGATCGGTCAGCAGCATGGTGATGGCTGCGGCCAGGACCGGAAGGGCCAAGAGCAGCAGGAAGGCGGTAACCAGCACAGACCACACGAACAGCGGCATCTTGTGCAGGGTCATGCCCGGCGCACGCATGTTGAAGATGGTGGTGATGAAGTTGATCGCGCCCATGATCGAGCTAGCACCGGCAAGGTGCAGCGCGAAGATGGCGAAGTTCACCGACGGTCCGGGCGAGCCCGAAGTCGAGAGCGGAGCGTAAACGGTCCAGCCGGTACCCGCGCCGTTGCCCGTACCGCCCGGCACGAAAGCCGAGATCATCAGCGAGCAGAAAGCGACGAACGTCAGCCAGAACGAGATGTTGTTCATGCGCGGGAAGGCCATGTCCGGCGCGCCGATCATGATCGGAACGAACCAGTTGCCGAAACCGCCGATGACGGCCGGCATGACCATGAAGAAGACCATGATAAGGCCGTGGGCCGAGATCAGGACGTTCCACAGGTGCAGCGTTTCGTCGAAGTTGGCACCGTCACCGCCGAGGAACGTGGTCCACCAGCCGAGATACTGGATGCCCGGTTCGGCGAGTTCGGCACGCATGATGCCGGAAATCGCACCACCGACGACGCCCGCGAAGATCGCGAAGATCAGGTAGAGGGTGCCGATGTCCTTGTGGTTGGTGGACATGAACCAGCGCTGGAAAAACGGCGGCTTGTGATCTGCGTGGCTGTGCAGATCGTGCGCGTCATCGTGTGCCGGCAGCGTTTCGGGGGTTGCTGTGGTAGCCATGATCTTACCCTATGCGGAAATCTGGTCAGGCCGTCGTAACGTCGGCGGCGGCGGGCTCTTCGCCCTCGGTGGTGACTTCGGCGTCGCCTTCTTCGGCAGCGGCAGGAGCCTCGGCAGCCTCATCGGCGCCGGCGAGTTCACCACCCTGCTCAAGGACCCATGCCTCGAACTGCTCCTTGGGAAGAGCTTCGACCGTGATCGGCATGTAGCCGTGGCGCACGCCGCAAAGTTCCGAGCACTGGCCGTAGTAGACGCCCGGCTCCTTGATGAAGAGAGCCTTCTCGTTCAGGCGACCGGGAACCGCGTCCAGCTTGAACCAGAGCGAGGGAACCGCGAACGAGTGGATCACATCCATACCGATGGTCTGGATGCGGATCGGAACGCCGGCGGGGACGACCATGCGGTTGTCGACGGCGAGCTGGGCGGGTTCGCCGCGAGCGATCGCCTCTTCTTCGGGCAGCATGTTCGAGATGACTTCGAAGCCGCCGTTATCGGGATATTCGTAGCCCCAGTACCACTGGTAGCCGTTGACCTTCACGGTCAGCGCGTCTTCCGGCGGCGATTCGTACTGCTTGGCCAGCAGGTCGATCGAGGGAACGGCGATGCCGAGAAGGATGAGAACCGGAACGCCGGTCCAGATCACTTCGATCAGCGTGTTGTGGCTGGTCTTCGACGGATTCGGGTTCTTGCCGCGGCGATAGCGCACCATGACCCAAAGCAGCAGGAGAAGAACGAAAAGCGAGATAACCGTGATAAGCGGCATCAGGAGCGCATCGTGCATCCATGCGCCGTAATCGCCGATCGGCGAATACTGGTCCTGGAACCAGACGCCGCCGTCGACGGGCATGCCCTTGCCATCGGTCGGAGCCATCGGGACATAACCGCCCGCTGCTTCGGCCGCGGCCTCGGTCGCCTCGGCAACGGGTGCCTCGGTGGTCGCTACTGCGGCGAGAGCCGCCTGCGGCAGGAGGGCGAGCGTCGTCGCGGCCCCTGCAATATACTGAACTGTGCGGCGGATTCCCATCACCAGTCTGTCGCCTTCCTGCGTCGTTCCAACTGTATTCCAGCCCCCTTCGCCTGTGCTGCACCACGCCCGAACGCGATACAAAACACCCCTTGAAGGTCCGCTTGCGAGGGGGCCTATACGCGCGCTTGCGGCCTGTCTCAAGCACCTCTAGGGGATATTTTTGCACTGCGGCGCGGCAGTCGGTCCATCGCACCATTGGCCCAGACCGTCGCAGCGGCACTAATATGGCCCAGTTCAGCGGCCCAAAGGCCCCGGGAAAGAAACGCATGACCGACGAAGAAGTCCTCTCCGAATTCCGCGCCGCCGGCGCATTGCTCGAGGGGCATTTCCTGCTCTCTTCGGGCCGCCACAGCGCACATTACCTGCAGTGCGCGCGCGTATTGATGAGCCCGGACCGCGCCGGACGACTTGCTGTCGCCTTGGCCGCAAAGCTGCCGCGCGACATCCGCTCAAAAATCGACAAGGTCGTCTCGCCCGCGATGGGCGGTCTCATCATCGGGCACGAAATGGGCCGCGCACTGAACGTCGACGCGATTTTCGTGGAACGTCCCACCGGCACCTTCGAACTGCGCCGCGGATTCTCTATAGAACCGGGCGAAAGGGTTCTGATGGTCGAAGACGTCGTCACCACGGGCCTTTCCAGCCGCGAGGCGATCAAGGCAATCGAGGACGAAGGCGGCAAGGTCATCGCGCTCGCCTGTCTCGTCGACCGCACCGGCGGCGAGATCGAATTCGACGTGCCGTTCCAGCCGCTCGTCTCGCTGACCTTCCCGACTTACGCCGAGGACGAGCTGCCTGAGGAACTGGCCGCTACCCCTGCCGTTAAGCCCGGAAGCCGCAAGGCCGCATAAGGAAATAGAGCAGTGGTGAGCGAACGGCTCCGCCTTGGTGTCAACATCGATCACGTCGCCACGATCCGCAACGCGCGCGGCGGCGACCATCCCGATCCCGTGCGCGCGGCGGAAATCGTCGCGGCCGTTGGCGGTGACGGCATTACCGCACACTTGCGCGAGGATCGCCGCCACATCCGTGACGGCGACCTTGCCCGCATCCAGTCTGCGACCGGCCTGCCGCTGAACCTGGAAATGGCGGCGACGGACGAGATGCTGGAAATCGCCCTCGCCCATGCGCCGCACGCGGCCTGCATCGTCCCCGAAAAGCGCGAGGAGCGCACGACCGAGGGCGGGCTCGACGCAGCCGGACAGCACAACCGCCTCGCCCCAATCTGCGCGCGGCTTGCCGATGCAGGTATCCGCGTGTCCTTGTTCATCGAGGCCGAGGAACGCCAGATAGAAGCCGCGATGAAGCTTGGCGCGCCGGTCGTCGAATTCCACACCGGCGAATATGCCCACGCGCAAATCGACGGCGACAGCGAGCGCACAGCCCGCGAATTGAAGCGCATCACGGACATGGCGGCACTGGCAGCAAAGAATGGTATCGAGCCCCACGCGGGTCACGGCCTGACTTACGAAAACGTCACCCCCATCGCCGCCATCCCGCAACTGGCCGAGCTCAACATCGGGCATTATCTGATCGGCGAGGCCATCTTCGTCGGGCTGGAAAACGCCGTGCGCCGGATGCGCGAACTGATGGATGAGGCGCGTTAATGATCATCGGCATGGGCTCCGACCTCTGCAACATCGAGCGGATCCAGAACTCGCTGGAACGCTTTGGCGAGCGATTCGAGCTGCGCGTCTTTACCGAAGTCGAACGCGGCAAGGCTGCGCGCCGGCCTCACACCCGCGCCGGCACTTATGCCAAGCGGTTCGCTGCCAAGGAGGCTTTCTCCAAGGCGGTCGGCACCGGGTTCAAACGCGGGGTCTTCATGAAGGACATCGGCGTCGTGAACGCGCCCTCCGGCGCGCCGACGCTGGCGCTTGAAGGCGGCGCGGCGGCGCGGCTGGCCGAGCTTACGCCGCATGGCCACGAAGTTCATGTCCACCTGACACTGACCGACGATCACCCCTGGGCGCAGGCCTTCGTTGTGATCGAAGCGCGGCCCCTGATGCAGGCGGGTTGAGCGATGCCGCTTTTCGGAAAAGGCGAAGCAGTGCGCAAATCGCCGCAGACGCTGACGAAGCAAAAAGAAGGCCATTCCTGGCTTCAGGAAATCGTCGGCCTTCTCCTGATGCTGCTGGCGGTGATCGCGTTCCACAGCCTGGTCGCAAAGCCGTTCTACATTCCCTCGATCTCGATGATGCCCAATCTGCTGGTCGGGGACCGGCTGATCGTGTCGAAATATCCTTACGGCTATTCATGGGTCTCGGCGAGCTTCCACGTCCTGCCGCGGGACGACTGGCGCGTATTTCCCGGCACGCCCGAATATGGCGACATCGTCATCGTCGTGCCGCCTTATGCGACCGACGACTGGATCAAGCGCGTCGTCGCCCTGCCCGGTGACAGGATCGCGGTTCACAAGGGCCGCATAATCCTGAACGGCGTTGCCGTCCCGCAGGAAGTCGAGCCGCCGGTCGACCTGCCCGTCGATCTCAACGCGCCGTGCGAACCTTATACCTTCCCCTACCTTCGCAAGCGGCTGCCTTCGGGCAGCGAAGTCTGCGAACTGCCGCTTCGCCGCGAAACGCTGCCCAACGGGGCGAGTTACGTGATTATCGATCACATGGAGAACCAGCCGCTCGACGACATGGCGGAGATCGTCATTCCCGACGGCCACGTCTTCCTGATGGGCGACAACCGCGATCACAGCGCCGACAGCCGCGAAATGAACCCGGGCAAGGGTCTCAATGGTCCCGTACCCCTCGCCAATATCGGCGGGCGGGCAGAGTTCATCACCTTTTCGCTCGACGGAACAGAGAGTTGGAACCCGCTGACCTGGTGGGGAGCCTTGCGCGAAGGGCGCGCGTGGCGCAGTCTGCGGCCCGAGATAAGGGAACGCGGTCCGGCGATCGCGTCCACGCCTGCAAACGGCGTCACTGGGGAGCATGACAGCTGATGGACGTCGACGATCCGCACCCGCAAACCCATAGCCCGACAACAATTTCCGACCCCCAGCTGCGCTTCGAGGCGCGCAAGGCGCTCGTCTGGTCGCTGGTCGTCGTGCTTGTCGGCACCGCGATCTACATGGCGCAGGCGCTGCTGGTCGTGTTCGGCGGCATGGTCTTTGCCGCGATCATCGACGGCGGGGCGCGTCTGCTAGGCAAAGTCGTGCCGCTGGGTCGCGGGGCGCGCATTTCGATCGTGCTGTTTTTCGGCGTGCTGTTTGCAGCCTGGGTCGCGTTTTTTGCCGGAACCCAGCTTGCCGAACAGGCGGCACAGTTCCCTTCGATCATCGAGGAACAGGGCGTTCGCGTCATCAACTGGCTTGAAGAGCAAGGCTTTGCCATCAACGCCGATTCGATGTCAGGCATCGTACAGCAGGCGGCTGGCGGCGTCGGGCAACTGACCCGCGCGGTCGGCGGCCTGATCGGCGGCGTCACGACGCTGCTGCTGATCCTGATCCTTGGCATCTACATCGCGCTGGAACCGAGGCTCTACGAACGCGGCGTCGCATGGATGCTGCCCGACAACAGCCGCGAAAGTTTCCTCGAAATGGCGGGCAAGATGGCACATGCGCTGCGCCGCCTGATGTTCGGGCGCCTTGTCGGAATGGTCTTCGAAGGCCTGCTGACATGGGCCGCACTCGCCCTTTACGGGGTGCCATTGGCGGCCCTGCTTGGCCTCTTGACGGGCCTGCTCGCCTTCATCCCCAATATTGGCGCGGTCATTTCGGGCCTGCTGATGGTTCTGGTCGGCTTTTCGGGCGGGACGGACATGGCGCTCTACTGCCTTGGCGTCTATCTCGTGGTGCAGACCTTCGACGGCTATGTCGTGATCCCGATGATCGCGAAGAAGACCGTCGATCTCGCCCCGGCCCTCGTCCTAGCCATGCAGCTTATCCTCGGCATCCTGTTCGGGATCATCGGCCTTGCGCTGGCCGATCCGCTGGTGGCGATGTTCAAGGTCATGCTCGAACACCGTAGTGAACGTGCCGGCAAGGGCACCCCCGATGGCTTCCTCGACGCGGAGACACCCGCCTGATGGTTCGCAAGTTTCTCTATTTCATCGCCTTCTGCATCGTTCTGGTCATCATCGCAGGGTTTGTCCTGACGATCTGGTCGAAGGAACTGACCGAACTGGCCTTTACGCCCAAGGGCGACTTCGTGGCGCAGGACCCGCTGGCGGGTAACGCCTACGAGGATCCGGCGATGTGGATCAGCCGCCCGGGCAACAGCTCGTCCGACCCTGCCCGCTGGCGTCCGGACAGCCTGCCGAAGAACGAAGCTCCGGCGCGTTCCGCGGTCTTCTTCGTCCACCCGACCAGCTACCTCGCCCGCGATGCATGGAACGCGCCGCTGGATGACGAGAGCGCCAATTCGGGCGCCGAACTGTTCGTGCGCGGGCTGGCCAGCCCGTTCAACCGCTCGATCGAGATCTGGGCCCCGCGTTACCGCCAAGCCGCGGTTGGCGCGTTCCTTGCCTCGGGCGAAAATACGACCAACGCTTTCGATCTGGCCTACAACGATTTGGCCCAAGCCTTCGACTATTTCATCGCGACGACGGGAAAGGACGTGCCGATCGTGCTGGCGGGTCATAGCCAGGGCGCGCTACACCTGAAGCGGCTTCTGGCCGAGAAAGTCGCAGGCACGCCGCTCGCCGACCGCGTCGTTGCTGCCTACATCGCCGGCTGGCCGGTTTCGATGGAGCGGGACCTGCCCGCCATGGGCCTGCCCGCTTGCGCCACCGACAGCCAGTCGGGCTGCGTTCTCAGCTGGCAAAGCTATGCCGAGCCTGCCGATGCGGAACAGCTTTTCGATGCCTATGAACGGGGGCCGACGCTGGACGGCAAGCCGCTGACGAAGGCCGACACGCTTTGCACCAACCCGATTCTGGGCACGGTTGGCGGTGAAGCTCCGGCAAGCGACAACCTCGGCACGCTGGTGCCCAACGGCAACTTCACGGGCGGCGAAATCGTTGTCGGCGCGGTTCCGGCGCGCTGCGGTGAGGACAACCTGCTGCTGATCGGCGACCCGCCCGAAATGGGCAACGCGGTGCTGCCGGGCAACAACTACCACGTCTACGACATCCCTCTGTTCTGGATGAACGTGCGTCAGGACTTCGCAAAGCGCGAGGCCGGCTGGCTGAAGACGCATGGCGGCGCGGCACCTAGCGCTCCTGCTACCGCAGAGGCGCAATGATCCTCGAAAACGCGCGCGAATTTGCCGACCTTCTGCCCGAAGGCGGCGTGCTGCTGGGGCTGGACCCCGGCACGAAGACCGTTGGCGTTGCCACCTGCGATGCGGGATGGCGCTTTGCCACGGCGGGAAAAACGCTGCCGCGCGGCAAGTTCGGGCCGCTGAAAGCCGCGCTGGAAACGCTGGTCGGCGAACGCAGCGTCAAGGGCGTGGTGATCGGGCTGCCCCGGAACATGGACGGCACCGAGGGCCCGCGTGCGCAGGCGACACGGGCGCTTGCCCGCAATCTCGATACGGCTTTCGCGCTGCCAATCCTGTTATGGGATGAACGCCTGTCCACGGTCGGCGCAGAGCGCGCGATGATCGAACAGGACATGAGCCGCGCCAAACGGGCCGAACGCATCGACTCTCACGCGGCAGCCGTCATCCTGCAGGGCGCGCTCGACGCGCTGGTTCAGGACGGGCTGGGATAAGGGTGCGATCCCCCTGCCCGGTTGATGCGGGCAGGGATCACGCGAAAGGGATTAAGCCTTGGCTTCGTCCTGGGCAGCGATCTGCTTGGTTGCCCAAACCGAAGCTGCGAAGCTGATGCCGACACCGGCTGCTGCCATTGCTACGATCATGACTGGTCTCCTGGTTGGTATCTTACTTGCGAGTGACGAGATATGTCAGGAACCTTGAAAAGCGGTTAACGCTGCAAAGCGGCCAAACCCCTGCACCTGCAGCGCAATTTCTCAAGACAGTCTGAGAACTACGACAAGCCCGTCATGCGCGGTGTCATCGAGTCCCGTGCGGACCGCATCGGCGCGGGCGCGGACCAGCAGGGCTTCGGGCACGGCGGGATCGTGCGCGACGACATCGGCGCTGCCCAGAAGCCGCGCCTCGCGCAGCGTCAGGTCGTCGGGATCGGTGGAGCGCAGGACGATCTCGTGAAGCCCGCTTGGTGCGCTTTCGGCGCTGGTGGAGATCCAGCCCGACACCGCATCGGGCCCGTGCGCGGCCATGATGTCGAGCGCCCCGCCCTCGTCCAGCGCGGCGTCGAGCGCGCGGCGGCGTTCGGCAGGTTTCGCCCAGCGATCCTTCATCGCCGCCCGCGCATCGCGCAAAGCATCGGCCAGCATGCCCAGCCCTTGCGGCAGCAGACGTTCGATCCGCAGACGCAGGATCTTGGCGAGGCCTGCAGAGGCCCCGCCCGTGCCGACCGCGATCAGCACCGGATCGCGGTCCACGATCGACGGCACTGTGAAATCGCACAGCGAAGGCTTGTCGGTGACGTTGACGAGCAACCCCTTGCAGCGCAGCCGGATGGCCGCAGCCTCGGCATCGCGGTCATCCTCTATCACGACGAAGCCGAGCACGGCATGGTGCGCCTCGGGCTCTCCCACGCATTCGCCGCCTGCGCGTTCGACAAGGCGGCGCTTGGCATCAGCGGCCTCGCCCTGCCCCAGCACGACGACCTTGCGGCCTGCAATGCGAAAGAAGAGCGGGAGCGACTGCATCAGGCGATCACTTCAGCCAGTCCGGCACCTGCTCGGCCGCGAGGATCGTGGCCGGTTCGATGCGGTTGGCGACAACGGCATACCTGTCGCCGCTCACCAGCACTTCGGGCACCAGAGGGCGCGAGTTGTAGGTGTTCGCCATCGTCGCGCCATAGGCGCCCGCCGTGCGGAACGCGACGAGATCGCCGGTCTGGACCGCGTCCATCTCGCGGTTCTTGGCAAACGTGTCCGAGCTTTCGCAGATCGGGCCGACGACGTTCGCGGTCATCGTCTCGCCATTGGGGCACACGGCCACGCAATCGTGCCAGGCATCGTACATGGCAGGGCGCGCCAGATCGTTCATCGCGGCATCGACCACGACGAAAGGATTGTTGGCCCCGCGCTTTACCCGCACGACCTTGCTGACCAGAACGCCCGAATTGCCGGTAATGACGCGGCCCGGTTCGAACATGACGGTAACGTCCCAGTCCTTCGTCACGTCCGCGACCATCGCGGCATAATCATCGGGACCGGGAAGCTGCTCACCCACGCGGTAGGGCACGCCAAGTCCGCCGCCCAGATCGACGTGCGTGATCGTGTGACCCGCAGCGCGAAGGTCGGCCAGCATCACGCCCATCTTGGCAAATGCGGCGCGGCTGGGGTCGAGGTTGGTGATCTGGCTGCCGATGTGGACGGCCAGACCGCGCAGGCTCATACCGGGCAATGCGGACAGGCGTGCAAAGATGTCCTTCGCGGCGAAATAGGGCACGCCGAACTTGTTGTCGGCCTTGCCGGTGCTGATCTTGTCGTGCGTTCCGGCATCAACGTCGGGATTGACGCGCAGCGCAGCGGTCGCGGTCAGGCCCTTTTCATGCGCGATGCGGGCAAGCTCGATGCCCTCTTCCTCACTTTCGAGGTTGAACTGGCCGATGCCCGATTCCAGCGCCTCGGCCAGTTCCTCGTCGGTCTTGCCGACGCCGGAAAAGACGATGTCCGCACCCGGAATGCCCGCAGCAAGCGCGCGGCGCGCCTCACCGATTGAGACGACGTCGGCGCCAAAGCCTTCTTCCTTCAGCACGCGCAGGACGGCGAGGTTCGGGTTCGACTTCACCGCGAAAGCGAAATGCGTCTTGGGCAGGATCGACAGCGCCTCGCGGAACACGCGGGCGTGGCGGCGCAAGGTCGCTTCGGAATAGACATAGACGGGCGTGCCCACTGCCTCGGCAATCGCCGGCAGAGCCACGTCCTCGGCGTGGAGAACGCCGTCCTTTATCTGGAAATGGTCCATCTCAGCCCTCCGGCGGCAGGTCGAATGGGTCCTGCTCGCGCTCTTCCGAACGGGTGCGCAGTTCGACGCTGCGTTCGGGCGCGGCCTGTGCGGGCCGTTCCAGCAGGTCGTCGGCATCGGGCTGCGTGTCCGCGCCATAAGGCGTCGGCGGCAGCGATGCGCCTTCGACGGGGCGCAGATCGGTTTCGCGCGCGCAGCCGGACAGGGCCAGCACTGCAAGCGCGCTGCCGATGATGGCGTTACGGATCGTCATGCGCCCTGCTCCACTCCAAGCACCTTGCGGGCCTCCGCCACGCGCTTCGTCACTTCGGACGGAGCGGTGCCGCCGTGGCTGCACCGCGCGGCGACCGATGCCTCGACCGAGAGCGCATCGTACACACGCTCGTCGATCCGCGCATCGATGGCTTTCAACTCGTCCATCGAGAGCTGGTCCAGTGCCACGCCCTTGCTTTCGGCAAGCTTGACCGCAGCGCCAGTGATGTGATGCGCCTCGCGGAAGGGGATGTCGGCCTGACGCACCAACCAATCGGCAAGGTCGGTCGCGGTGGCATAGCCGAGCTCGGCGGCCTGACGCATCCGGTCGGTCTTGAAGGTCGCATCGGCGACCATGCCAGTCATCGCCGCGATTGACAGGGCGAGCAGCGATGCGGCCTCGAACACCGGCGGCTTGTCGTCCTGCATGTCCTTCGAATAGGCGAGCGGAAGGCCCTTCATAGTGACCATCAGGCTGGTGAGGCAACCCACGATCCGCCCCGCGTGGCCACGCACCAGTTCGGCGGCGTCGGGGTTCTTTTTCTGCGGCATGATCGAACTGCCGGTCGACAGCGTGTCGGGCATCCGCACGAAGCCGAAAGGCTGGCTGGCCCAGATGATCATTTCCTCGGCCAGACGCGACAGGTGGAGCGAGCACTGCGCCGCCGCCTGCAGGTAGTCCAGCGCGAAGTCGCGGTCCGACACGGCATCGAGGCTGTTGTCGGTAGGCTTGGCAAAGCCCAGCGCGCCTGCCGTGTGATCGCGATCGAGCGGGAAGCCGGTACCGGCGAGCGCGGCGCTGCCCAGCGGGCATTCGTTCATGCGCACGCGCGCATCGGCAAAGCGCGAACGGTCGCGGCGGAACATCTCGTAATAGGCCATGAGGTGATGGCCCAGCGTCACCGGCTGCGCGGTCTGAAGATGCGTGAAACCGGGCATGATGCTGTCGGCATTTTCGCCCGCCCGCGTCACCAGCGCCATCTGGAGCTGCAGCAGGCCCGCTTCGGCCTGATCCATCGCGTCGCGCACCCAGAGGCGGAAGTCGGTCGCCACCTGGTCGTTGCGGCTGCGCGCGGTGTGGAGGCGTCCGGCGGCGGCACCAATCAGCTGGGTCAGGCGTTCCTCTGTCACCATGTGGATGTCTTCGAGGTCCCAGTTTTCGGGCACGCCGTTCGCTTCGTATTCGGCCGCGACCTGGTCGAGCCCGTCCGAGATCAGCTTCATGTCTTCTGCCGACACGATGCCCTGCTTGCCCAGCATCGCGACATGGGCCTTGCTGGCGGCGATGTCCTGCCGCCACATGGCCTTGTCGAAGGGAATGGAGGCGTTTATCTCGCGCATGATCGCGGACGGCCCTTCGGCGAAGCGTCCGCCCCACATTTGGTTTGCCTGACCGCCGCTTTCACCGGAGCCCGAATTGCCCGTCATCGAAATAAGCCCGCCCTTCAAGTTTCTCGCCGGAATCGCGCTGGCTTGCGCCGTACCGGCAATCGCCGCGTGCGATAGGCAAAGCGAGGCTCCGGAGCAACCTGAAGCATCGGTCAGCGATGACACAGCCGCCACGCAAAGCGGCGATGACGAGTTCAACGGCACGCTGGACACTTCGACGAGCGGGCAGGAAATGCCCGATTTCGCGATCACACTGCCCGATGGCACGTCAAAGAAGTTGAGCGATTTCAAGGGCAAGCCCCTGCTCGTCAACCTCTGGGCGACGTGGTGCGGGCCTTGCGTGCTGGAAATGCCGATGCTGGACGAACTGGCTGGTCGCTATCCGGACAAGCTGAAAGTGATCGTCGTGTCGCAGGACATGGGCGGGGCCGAAGTGGTCGAACCGTGGTTCGCGGAGAAGGAATTCTCACATCTCGAACCGTGGATGGATCCGAAGAACGACCTCGGCTTTTCGTACAACACCGGCATGTTGCCCACGACCGTGCTCTACGACGCGGACGGCAAGGAAGTATGGCGCATGATCGGCGGGCACGACTGGTCCAACGCCGAGACCGAGGCGATGCTGGCCGATACGATCGGGGGCTGAAGCGTTACGCCCCGGCGGACGGCAGCGCTGCGTCGAGTTCCTTGGCGATCAGCACGGCCTGAGTGCGGTTGACCACGCCCAGCCGGCGAAAGATCGCGGTCATGTGCGCTTTCACCGTCGCTTCGGAAATGTCCATTTCGTGGGCGATCTGCTTGTTGAGCTTACCCTCGGACACCAGGGTCAGGATTCGCCGCTGCGCAGGCGTGAGGCGGGCCAGCTTTTCAAGATTGCTGGCATCCTCCTCGGTCACCTCGCCTTCCTCTGGGAACCAGTAGTCCCCTTCGGAAACAGCGGTAAGCGCCTCGCGCATCACGGGAAGCGGGGCGCTTTTCGGGATGAAGGCAGCCGCGCCCAGTTCGCGGGCGCCGCGCCGTACCTTGGCGTCCTCGCTCGCCGATACGACCACGACGGGTATCGCGGGAAAGTCCTGCCGGAACGCCATCAGCGTCTGCAAGCCGGCGCTGTCCGCCATGTGCAGGTCCAGCGTCAGCAGCTCGACCCCGCCCTTCCCGGCCTCGGCGCGGGCAGAGGCGGCGTCCGCCACCTCCACCACGTCGCGGCCCGGCCACGATTGTTCGACACATCCGCGCACCGCTGCGCGCAGCAGCGGATGGTCGTCGGCGATTACTACCCGCCCGGTCATTGGCATCCCACCATGGTCAAAGGCCCTCCCTCAAGGGCCGGGACCTTAGCGGTTCAAACGGCCTTCGATAAGCCCGTCAACCAATGAAGGATCGGCAAGTGTCGAAGTATCGCCCAGCGAGCCGAAATCGTTCTCGGCAATCTTGCGCAGAATACGGCGCATGATCTTGCCCGAACGGGTCTTCGGAAGGCCCGGCGTGAACTGGATATGGTCGGGCGATGCGATCGGGCCGATCTCTGTCCGGACCCAGTTGCGCAGGACCTTGGCCAGCTCGTCGTTCGCTTCGACGCCCGCGTTCAGAGTGACGTAGCAGTAGATGCCCTGCCCCTTGATGTCGTGCGGGAAGCCGACGACCGCAGATTCGGCGACGAGTTCGTGGAGGACGAGCGCGCTCTCCACCTCGGCGGTGCCCATGCGGTGACCCGACACGTTGATAACGTCGTCAACGCGGCCCGTGATCCAGTAATAGTCGTCCTCGTCGCGGCGGCAGCCGTCGCCGGTGAAGTACTTGCCCTTGTAGTTGGCGAAGTAGGTCTGAACGAAACGGTCGTGATCGCCATAGACTGTGCGGGCCTGACCGGGCCAGCTGCGCGTGATGCACAGGTTACCCTCGGTCGCGCCGTCAAGGACGTTGCCGTCGTTGTCGACCAGCTGCGGGCAGATGCCGAAGAACGGCTTGCCCGCGCTGCCCGGCTTCATCGCGTGTGCGCCCGGAAGCGTGGTGATCATGTGGCCGCCGGTTTCGGTCTGCCACCAGGTATCGACGATCGGGCAGTTATTGTGGCCCACCTCCTCGTAATACCAGCGCCATGCCTCGGGGTTGATCGGCTCACCCACCGTGCCCAGCAGGCGCAGCGTGGACAGGTCGTGCTTCTTCACGTGGGCATCGCCTTCGCGCATCAGGGCGCGGATCGCGGTGGGCGCGGTGTAGAAGATGTTGACCTTGTGCTTGTCGCACACGGCCCAGAACCGGTCATGGTCGGGATAGTTGGGCACGCCTTCGAACATCAGCGCGGTCGCGCCTGCCTGAAGTGGGCCATAGACGATGTAGCTGTGCCCCGTGACCCAGCCGATGTCGGCGGTGCACCAGTAAACCTCACCCGGGCGGTAATCGAAAGTGTAGCGGAAGGTCGTTTCCGTCCACACGGCATAGCCGCCAGTGGTGTGAACGACGCCCTTGGGGCTGCCCGTCGAACCCGAGGTGTAGAGGATGAACAGCGGATCTTCCGCGTTCATCGGCTCGGGCGCGCACTCAGTGTCCACGCCTTCGGAATATTCGTGATACCAGTGATCGCGACCCTCGGTCATGGTCACGTCGCCGCCGGTATGCTGGACGACCAGCACCGACTTTACCGAGACCTTCTTCAACGCCTCGTCGACGTTGCCCTTCAGCGGAACGCGCTTCGAACCGCGCAGGCCTTCGTCGGCGCAGATCACGTAGTCGGACTTGCAGTCCTCAATACGGCCCGCGATCGCATCGGGCGAGAAGCCGCCGAAGACGACCGAGTGGATCGCGCCGATGCGCGCACAGGCCAGCATGGCCACCGCGCCTTCGGGGATCATAGGCATGTAGATCGTGACGCGGTCGCCCTTCTTCACGCCCATCTTCTTGAGCGTGTTGGCCATCTTGATGACGTCGGCCAGCAGGGCGGCATAGGTGATCTTGCGGTCGGGCGTGTCGGGGCTGTCGGGTTCGAAGATCAGGGCAACGGTGTCGCCCTTGCCGGCAGCGACATGGCGGTCCAGCGCATTGGCGCAAATGTTCAGCTTGCCGTCGGTGAACCACTTGATGTTGACCGGGTCGAACGACCAGTCGGTGACTTTCGTGGGCTTCTCGATCCAGTCGAGGCGTTCGGCCTGCTCCATCCAGAAACCGTCGGGATCATCGACGGAGCGTGCGTACATCTCGTTGTACTGTTCAAGCGTGCACGAAGTCCCTTCCTTCGCACTTGCGGGAACGGGCACGATATCGCCCTGTCGTTCGATTGTTTCCTGCATGGCACTCCCCCGAGGTCTGGTGTTGTCCGCATTTCGCTGCAACCGCGAAAAGTCGCGCATTTCCTAGCGTCTTGCGGCCTGATTTGCTTCTCGACCTTAGTCTTATAGACGTATTGCCGATAGAGGCAGGCACGCGAAACTGCGACCTTGCGCCCCACATCCACGATAGATGGGGAGGGGAGTACCTGATGTACAAGAATACGTCCGGCAAAGCGTTGCGTCGTTCCATTGCAGCCGGCCTTCTGGCCGCCACGGCGATGGCTCCGGCCGCAGCCCATGCACAGAGCTCGGTAGAGGACCGTCTCGACAAGCTGGAAGCCATGATCATGGCGCTAGAGGCGCGGATGGACGCGCAGCAGAGCGCCCCCGCCGATCCGCAGACCCAGGCAGCCGTTACCGAAATGCGCGCCGCCGTTGCCGAAACGCGCGCCGTGGCGGCGAAACAGGGCGAACTGGAAACCCGCGTCGCCGCGGTCGAAACCTCGGACAAGTCCGGCTTCCACATCGGCGATACGCAAGTCACCATCGGTGGCTATGTGAAGATGGACGCGATTACCGCGCGCACCAGCGCCGGCCAGCTTGGCGGCGACACGTTCCTTCGGGACTTCCTGATCCCCAGCACCGTGCCCGTTGGCACCGGCGCCGGTTCGGGTTGGGATACCGACTTCAACGCCCGCCAGACCCGTTTTGCCATCAAGACCGCGACGCCGGTTGCCGGCAAGACGCTGGGCACGACCATGGAAATGGACTTCATGGTCACCAGCGGCGGCGACGAGCGTATCACCAACTCCTACACGCCGCGCCTGCGCCATGCCTTCGTTACTTATGACGGCTGGACCATCGGCCAGACCTGGGGCACGTTCTTCAACGTGGGCGCCCTGCCCGACACGCTCGACTTCATCGGCACGACACCGGGCACCGTCTTCATCCGTCAGCCGCTCGTCCGCTATACCACCAAGAGCGGTTTCTCGATCGCGGTCGAACAGCCTGAAACGACTGTCACTACCGCCACCGGCGGCCGCGTGACGCCGGGTGACGATTCCCTGCCCGATGTCGTGCTGCGCTTCGACAAGAAGGCCGGCAAGAGCGCGTTCTCGATCGCCGCGATCGGTCGCCAGCTGAAGGTGTCGAACGACGACTTCGGCCTCGGCAGCGACAGCACGCTGGGTTACGGCGTGTCCGTGTCGGGCAAGATCGGCATCGGCGAAAAGGACGACTTCCGGTTCATGGTCAACGCCGGCGAAGGTCTGGGCCGCTACATCGGTCTCAACATCGTCAACGATGCCGCGATCGATCCGGCCACCGGCGACCTCGATGCCATTGCCAGCTACTCGGGCTTTGCCGCCTACCGCCATGTCTGGGGCGACAAGCTGCGCTCCACCATCGCGGGCAGCTATTTCAAGGCGGACAACCCGGTCGCGCTGACGTCGACATCGCCGACCGACACGGTCTGGAACGCGCTGGCCAACGTCATCTACACGCCCGTCCCGAAACTCGATCTGGGTGTGGAGTACATGTACGTCGAACGCGAAAACGAAGCGGGCCTCGACGGCAATCTGCAGAAGGTGCAGGTTTCCGCCAAGTACAGCTTCTGACGGGGCACCAATGGTGCACGGCCGCCGGCCCCCACGCCGCGGCCTGGACGGGATCGACGGAGGCACTTGGAAACAGGTGCCTCCGAAGATCGTTGAATGTGAAGTAACGCAAATGTCTTGAGGGAGACTCCAGGTGGCATACGAAAAGGCTTTCGAAACGGCACACGCAGACCCGCAGGGGTTCTGGATGGACGTCGCGAAAACGCTGGAGTGGGACGTGGAACCGACCACCGCCCATGACGAGGCCACCGACGGCTGGTTTCCCGATGGCAAGATCAATACTTGCGCCAATGCGGTCGACCGCCACGTCGCGGCAGGGCGCGGTAGCCAGCAGGCGCTGATCTACGAAAGCCCGATCACCGGAAAATCATCCACATACACCTTCGACGAACTGCTCGAACGCGTGTCCCGCACGGCAGGGATGCTGACCGAAGCGGGCGTGAAGACCGGTGATCGTGTCGTCATCTACATGCCGATGGTGCCCGAAGCGGTCTTCGGCATGCTTGCCTGTGCACGCATCGGCGCGATCCATTCGGTCGTGTTCGGCGGGTTCGCCGCGCCGGAACTCGCCAAGCGCATCGACGACTGCAAACCTGCTGCCGTGCTGTCGGCGTCCTGCGGGCTCGAGCCGGGGCGCACGATTGCCTACAAGCCCCTGCTCGACAAGGCGATCGAGCTGTCCTCGCACAAGCCCGACGTCGCCATCATCCTCCAGCGCGAGGAGCTTCACGCCGATCTCGTCGCCAATCGCGACATCGACTGGCAGGCGGCCTACGATGCGGCCAGCCCCGTCGATCCGGTTCCGGTGGCGAGCACCGATCCGCTCTACATCCTCTATACTTCGGGCACGACCGGCACGCCCAAGGGCGTGGTGCGCGACAACGGCGGCCATGCCGCGGCGCTGTCATGGTCGATGAAGAACATCTACGGGATCGAGGCGGGCGACGTTTTCTGGGCCGCCTCTGACATCGGCTGGGTCGTGGGGCACAGCTACATCGTCTATGCCCCGCTGCTGGCTGGCGCGACGACGATCCTGTTCGAAGGCAAGCCCATCGGCACGCCCGATGCGGGCATCTTCTGGAACCTGATCGACAAGCACCAGGTGAAAGTCCTCTTCACCGCCCCCACCGCGATCCGCGCCATTCGCCGCGCCGATCCTGATGGCGACTTCATTGCCAAGGCCAGCCTCGCCAGCCTGACCGCCCTGTTCCTTGCAGGTGAACGCGCCGATCCCGACACGCTGCTATGGATCGCGGAGCAGCTTGGCAAGCCGGTGATCGATCACTGGTGGCAGACCGAACTGGGCTGGCCCGCCATCGCCACCTGCTTCGGGCTTGGCGAAACGCACATCAAGCCGGGCAGCGCAGGCCGCGCGGTTCCGGGCTATCGCTTCAAGGTGAAGGACGAAGCGGGCGAGGATGCAGCCGCCGGCAAGGTCGGAACGCTGCTAATCGAACAGCCGCTGCCGCCGGGCAATTTTCGCGCCCTGTGGAACAACCCCGAAAAGTTCGCGTCGGGCTTCGTCGATTTCCCCGGCCACTACACCACGGGCGATGCCGGCATGATCGACGAGGACGGCTTCATCCACATCATGGGCCGTACCGACGACATCATCAACGTCGCCGGACATCGCCTCTCGACCGGCCAGATGGAGGAAGTCGTCGCCAATCACCCCGCAGTCGTCGAATGCGCCGTCGTCGGCGCGTCTGACGAGTTGAAGGGCGAGATGGCCGTCGCTTTCGTCATCACCCGCCCCGGCACCGAAGACCTGCCCGCGGTGAAAAAGGACATCGTGCGCACCATCCGCGAGGATATCGGCCCGATCGCGTCCCCGCGTGACGTTTTCTTCGCCGATGCCCTGCCCAAGACGCGTTCGGGCAAGGTCCTGCGCAACCTGCTTCGCGCGATCTTGAACGGCGACGAGATCGTCGTGCCGCAGACCATCGAGGACCCCTCGGTCATCGACGGCCTGATCGCGCTGGCCGCGCCTCAGCCCGCAGAGGGCTGAGGCGTCGCGCCCTCGGGCTTGGGCCGCGACAGGATCCGCGAGTAGAACCAGCCGATCCCGATCAGGCTGAAGCCGAGGGCAAGGAAACTGCCGATGCGGGCCAGCCCGTCCAGCACGGCGGCATCGACGATGAACACCTTGCCCACCGCAAGGATCATCAGGACGAGCGAGCCGATGCGCCACGTCCGGTCCTCTGCCCGCGCACCCCAGAGCAGGTAGCCGATGGCCAGCACGATCCCGGCGAGCGAGCGGAGCAGGTCCTCGCCCTGTCCCATCGGCACGGCGGTGAGGATCGATCCGCTGAACGCCTGCCGCAGCAGAGTGATGGCCAGCACCGGCAGCAGCGCCATGATCGAGATATCCGCCGCACGCCGCCATGCCGCATTGCCGAGCGGTTTGAGGACGGCGAGCGCCGCCACCGCCACGGCATAGGCCGCCAGCGCAAGGTTTGCGACCGGGACGGGCCCAACGGCCTGCGCATTCCAAAGCGGGTTGTGCCAAAGCAGCGTGAACCACCCGAAATGCGCCAGCGCCGCGCCCAGCAAGGCAATCGCCGCCGTCCGCGCCCAGGCAAACCGACCCTGCACTTGCGTCAGCGCGAAGGCAGCCGCGACAAGCAGCGCTTCCCAGACAGTTCGTTCGGCAAGGCCGTAGTTCATGAAGCGCGTGTAGCCTTCGATCGCGAAGCCGAGCTTGTAGATGCTGTGCAGCGCGATCACCGCCCCTGCCCCGCCCAAGACCGCGAGACCGCGCACGACATGGCGCGATCCGATGCCCGCCTGTCGCCATGCGAGGACGAGGAACGCCAGTACGCCCGGGACGAGGTACAGCAGCGTGTCTTCCCACTTTTCCAGATCGGAAAGGTAGAACGGCTCACCGGCAATCGCTTCGATACCGATGTCGAACCACGCCATCGTCGGGAAAAACGCGAACACCGCAGCCACAACAGCGAACGCCCGCGCCGCCGCGACACGGCGCGGCAGGCCGAACGCCAGGCCGATGGCCGCCGCCGCACAGGCAATCGCGCCCCAGTCGACGTCCAGCACCTGCGAAATCGCGACGACCGTCGTCAGCGCTGCCGAAGTTTCCAGCAGCCAGACCTTCCAGCCCCTGTCGGGCGCAAGACGCGAGGCAGCGAGCGCAGGCAATGCAGCCAACGCCAGCGATACCGCGCCCATCACCGGCAGGAAGTCATGGAATACATCACCATAATGCCACAGCGCAGCCAGTGCGAGGCCGGGTGCGAAACCGGCGACCTGCACGACGTCGGCGCGAAGGCGCTCTCCCCGCCAGATGTGGAATAGCGGGACCACGGCAAAAATCGCTGCCATCGCCGCGCCGATCAGGGCGAATTCCGCTTCTTCCGGGTTGGGCCAGAATGCGAGCATGAACACCGCAATCGCAGCGGCAAGCGCCTGCGGATCACGCAGTTCGGGCTTTTTCCAAGCCAAGAACGCCAACGCGCCGCCAAGCAGGACGTAGAGCCCCCATGCCAGCAGCGAGTATCCGCCCTGATCGATCAGGATCGCCATCTGCAGCGCGGCAAAAGCCCCTGCCCCTGCGCGCAGCCAGTGGCGGAAAGGCACTTCGCCCAGCGCCGTCGGCAGCACGGCACCGACACCGATCAGGTAGAAACCGACGAAAAGCTGGTCGGCAAAGGTCAGGTCCTGCGAGAACAGCAGGAGCAGACCCCAAAGCAAGCCGCCGCCCATCGCCGCAGCACCCAGCCAGGGACGCTGCTGACGATTGCCGGTCAGGACCAGCCCCGCCGACACGAGCGCGAGATAGATCGACAGGATCGGCAGGTTGGACTCTTCAGCCGACACCAGCATCGGCGCGGCAAACCCGCCCAGCAAACCCAGCACCGCACACGGCAGTCCGAACCGGAACGACAGGTAGATCGCGCCCGCCGTCACGGCGGCGAGCCCTGCAAAGGCGAACCCTGCCCCGATCAGACCATATCCGGTGCCCGCAAGGTAGAAACAGGCATAGAGCGTCGCGATGCCCGCACCCGCCAGCGCCTGCGGCACGCGGATGTCGGCAATACGCTCTTCCATCTTCTCGGCCACGAAAGCCCCGCCAATCAGCACGCCGCCGAAGACGAAACCAAGCAGCACGCGCACGGCAGGCGACAGCAGACCCAGTTCGATCGCGTACATGACAAGGAAAAAGCCCGCGATGGCGAGCGTGATGCCGCCCGCCCAGATCGGCAGTTGGCGACCGAACAGGTCCTCGAAATTGAAAGCGATGCCAGCCTTTTCGCGCGGTGCTTCATCGCTTTTGGAGGGCGCGGCGATCGCGGAAGCGGCGCCGGTCACACGGGCAACGGCCCGCTTTACGCGCGGCACCGTCGTTGCCACCGCCGGTTCGCGAGGTTCAGGGACTTCCGCAGCCGGTTCGGCCACGGGGACAGGCACTTCCTCGACCGGAACGACAGGGCGGCGGCCCAGCATTTCCTGCATCGAGAGCCGTTCCTCCAGCCGCTCGACCCTGCGCCACAACTGGTACAGCGCCACGGCCAATCCGATGATGACAATCCATTCCATCGCGAATGTCCTTCCCCTTCGTCGCGGCGGGGATAACCGATTACTGAACGGTGTTCAATATATTTATTGGACAGTGTTCATTTGTTCGGTTAGACCGCCCTTCATGGGACGCAGGTCAGACCATACGAGAGAAGAACTGCGCGCGCTCTTCATAAGCGAAGGGCACGCCCATCTGGCGCAGGTGGGGCTTGCGAAGTTCTCCGGCCGCGAAGTGGCCAAGCGCGTCGGTTATTCGGTCGGCACGATTTCGAACCTGTTCGGATCGGTCGACGGGCTGATCGTCGCGATCAATTCGCGCAGTTTCGAAGTCTGGGCGCAAATCCTGCGCGACCGGCTGGAAAGCGCGGATGGCGACCGCATTGCCGCGCTGGTCGATGGCTATTTCGCCTTTGCGCAGCAGTCGCCCGAACTTTGGTCGGCGATCTACGCGCACCGGTTGCCCGAAGGACTGGACCTGCCCGACGAGGACAAGGCCCGCCGCGCCGGCTTGACCCAGATCGTCGAGGACGAGATTCGCGCCGTCCTGCCGGCGGGCACCGATGCCGATCTGGTGCGGCTCGCCCGCTCGCTCGTCGCGGTCGTGCACGGGCATTGCAGTTTCGTGGTGTCGGGCAGCTTCGCACTGCTGGAAGAACCCGACCCCCAAGGCGCCGCCCTCGCCCGCGTGCGGGAGAGCTTGGCGGCGCACGGGTATCGCGCTGAAGATTTCAGGTCGGATTCGGGTCTGGGCGACAGCGAAAATCGTAGATCGCTGTGACCCGGAGCGCAGCGTACTTTAGTACGTGAGCACCGGAAGCGCATCGATCCGCGATTTGCAGCCAAGCACAGGTCCGAAGACGATCTGAAATCAGTAGCCCATCAGGGAGAGCACTTCCTTCCGGCTGCGCTGGTCTTCAAGGAACGTGCCCATCATCCGGCTGGTCGTCATCGCGACGCCGGGGGTCCGCACACCGCGCGCGGTCATGCAGGCGTGGCTCGCCTCGATCACGACGGCGACGCCGTGGGGCTGCAAGTGGTCCCAGATGCACTGCGCGACTTCGGCGGTGAGGCGTTCCTGGATCTGCAAGCGGCGGGCATAGCCGTGAAGCACGCGGGCCAGCTTCGAGATGCCGACGACGTGGTCCTTGGGCAGATAGGCGATCGCCGCCTTGCCGATGATCGGGGCCATGTGGTGTTCGCAGTGCGACTGGAACGGGATGTCCTTCAGCAGCACGACCTCGTCATAGCCGCCGACTTCCTCGAACACGCGGGACAGGTGGATCGCGGGGTCTTCCTGATACCCGACGCAATATTCCTTCCACGCGCGCGCCACGCGCTTGGGCGTGTCGAGCAGGCCCTCACGCTCCGGATCGTCACCGGACCAGCGGATCAGCGTGCGGATCGCGTCCTGCACATCGTCGGGCACCGGCGGCTTTCCGAGCGGGTTGTCTTCGTCAGGGCCTACGAGGCTGCTCATTCATCTTCTCCGTTTCGGCCCGTCAGGTAGGGACGATTGTCGCGCTCTGCCAGTCGTTCAGCCATTGGGGTGATAGAAATCGTAGATCTGCCGCGCCACCGCAGCGGAAACGCCGGGCACGCGGCGCAAGTCTTCCAGCCCCGCCGCACGCACTTTTCCGGCCGTGCCGAAGTGCAGGAGCAGCGCCCGCTTGCGCGCAGGGCCGATGCCGGGAATTTCGTCCAGCGGGCTCGCCTGGATGGCGCGGCTGCGCTTGGCGCGGTGGGCGCCGATGGCGAAGCGGTGAACCTCGTCGCGAAGACGTTGCAGGTAGAACAGCACCGGAGAATTGGTCGGCAGCGTCTTTTCGCGTCCGTCGGGGAAATGGAACACCTCGCGCCCGTCGCGGCCGTGGTGCGGCCCCTTGGCGACGCCGACGACATTCACGTCCTCGATCCCCAGTTCTTCCAGCGTGTCCATCACGGCGGACAATTGCCCCTTCCCGCCGTCGATGAGCACCAGATCGGGCCACATACCGCCCTCGCGATCCGGGTCTTCCTTCATCGCGCGGGAAAAGCGCCGCTCCATCACTTCGCGCATCATCGCGAAGTCGTCGTTCGACTGGGCCTTCCTGATGTTGAACTTTCGGTACTGGTTCTTCAGGTACCCCTCCGGCCCGGCCACGATCATCGCGCCGACCGAATTTGTCCCCTGGATGTGCGAGTTGTCGTAGACCTCGATCCGCTGCGGAATGTCCGGCAGGTCGAGGAATTCGGCGGTTTCCCGCATGGTCGCCGCCTGCGTGCTGGTTTCGGCCAATCTGCGGTCCAGCGCCTCTACCGCATTGCGGCTGGCCTGTTCGAGCAAACGGCGTCGGTCGCCGCGCTGCGGCACGCTGATCGCGACGGCGCGGCCTGCGCTTTCGCAAAAGGCTTCTTCCAGCAATTCGCGGTCGGGCAATTCGCGGTCGACTAGGATGGTCTTGGCCGGCGGCACTTCCTCGTAGAACTGGGCAAGGAAGGCGGAGAACACGGCCTCTTCCTCCAGCCCCTCGGTATGGCGCGGGAAGAAGGCGCGGTGGCCCCAGTTCTGGCCGCCGCGAATGAAGAACGCCTGTATCCCGACTTGCCCGCCCTTGGTGGCCATGGCGAAAACGTCCGCATCGCCGACGCCCGCCGCGTTGATCGCCTGGCTGCCCTGGATGAAGGTTGCCGCGCGAAGACGGTCGCGCAGCATGGCAGCGGTTTCGAAGTCGAGCGCTTCGGCGGCCTCTGCCATCTGTTTCTCGATCTTGGCCTGGACCGCGCTGGACTTGCCGGCAAGGAAGTCCTTCGCCTCGCCCACCAGTTCGGCATAGCCGGCCTCGTCTATGCGGCCCACGCACGGGGCCGAGCAGCGCTTGATCTGGTAGAGCAGGCAGGGCCGGTCACGGCGCGAGAAGAAACTGTCGGTGCAGGACCGCAGCAGGAACAATTTCTGCAGCGCATTGATCGTGGTGTTGACCGAACCGGCGCTGGCAAAGGGGCCGTAGTAATTGCCCTTGGCCCGCCGCGCCCCGCGATGCTTCATGATGCGGGGGTAGGAATGGTCCGACCGCAGCAGGATGAAGGGGAAGCTTTTATCGTCGCGCAGAAGCACGTTGTACGGCGGGCGATACCGCTTGATCAGTTGTGCCTCTAACAGCAGCGCTTCCGCCTCGCTGTTGGTCGTCACGATCGTCATCGACCGCGTCTGCGCGACCATGCGCTTGAGGCGCAGCGGCAGGCGTTCGACCTGCGTGTAGTTCGCCACCCGGTTCTTCAGCGCACGCGCCTTGCCGACATAGAGCACGTCGCCGCGCGCATCCTGCATGCGGTAGACACCCGGTTTCGGCTTCAGCGTGCGCTGCACTTCGCGGATGGCGTTGACGCCTGCCTCTATATCCGGCTGCGACCCGCGCACTGCGGCGGTCGCCTTCTCTTCAAGAAAGCGTTCGCTGCCCGTGGGTGTGGGCGGGGTTCCGGCTTTGGCGCGCGACATGGTCGTTCCAGATAGGAATCGCAGCGACCAAAGGGAACCGTCATCCGCCTGTTTCGCCCTGTATTTCGGCGCGGGGGACCGGTTTCGGGCCGACCTCCTGCTGCGAAGGGCCGATGGCACCGCGTTCGGTTGCGCATCGGCAGTGCCGTCATTCTGATGATCTACAGCACTCGCCGGAGGATCCATGACCGCCAGACCGCTCGCCCTCACCCTGACGCTTGCCGCAATATTCGGCTCATCCCCTGCCCTTGCCGCCCCCGGCCTTGGCGCGGCGGCTTCAGGCGCGAATGTCGAGGAGGGGGAGATCGGCGTGCTGGCCCGCTGGGACCGGCTGGTCGGCGATGACCTCGGCGGCGAGGACGTGCTGCGCGGCGAGCTTGGCTATGGCGTGACCGACCGGTTCGGCATTACGCTGGCAGCGGATTTCGTGCGCGTCCCCGGCGAAGGCCGCGATGCCGATGCGGTGGCGATCGAGGGGGTCTATGAACTCGGCTCGCTGGGTAGCGTCGATCTGGCGATGAAGGCCGAATATGTCGCGGTATTGCACGGCACGGACGCGACCGCGCTCTCACTATTGCTCGAACACGAAAGCGGGCCGGTCGCGGTGCTGGTCGATCTAGTCGCAGCCAATGACCTGGCGGGCGGCGAACCGGTGACGTTCGGTTACGCTGTCTTGGCCGACTATGCGGCGAGCGAGCGCCTGCGCCTCGGCTTCGAGGCGTTCGGAGATCTCGGCTCGACCGGCGATTTCCTTGTCGACGACGCCCACTTCGCCGGCCCCGCCGCATCGCTGGCCATCGGCGACAGCCTCGAAGCGACGCTCGGCTTTCTGGTCCCGCTCTCCGACTACGAGGCCGACGGGATGGTCCGCGTCAGCCTCGGCGCGGCCTTCTAGAACCGCTTGCGGAAATCGAGCTCGATGAAGCGGCCCTTGGGGTCGGTGAAGTCGGGCAGGTAGCTGACCGGCACGACGCCGAATTCATCGGTCACGCGCTGCTGCGCATCGAAGATATTGTCGACGCGGATCGAGAAGCGGCTTCCCTTGAGGAAGTCGACGTCCTTGAACTGCCGTTCGAGGTCCACGAACAGGCGGGCGTCGAAGGTGGCATAGGGGTGGAAGTCGAGCGAGGTGGACCCGGTCGCGGTGCTGCCGTCGACGCTGGAACCGCCGTAATAATTGCCCGACAGGCGCAGGCCGATGCCGTTGTAGAAGATGCCACCCTGAAGCTCGACCTCGTGCCGTGCGGTGGGACTGCTGGTCAGGGAATCGCCGTCGAGCAGGTCCAGCGACGGGCCGGTCTCGCTGATCAGAACGTCCTGCTGCAGACGCCACGTGTGATAGATGGCGGCGCTCCACCGCCCGCCACTGCGGCCGCCCGGACGCATGCCGGGTCCGCCGCCGCCGCGCCTTCCGCCGTCTGCGCCCTCTTCTTCATTGCCCGCAATGCGATCGGAAATGTCGAGGCCGTAACGGATGCGCTGGCCATTCTCGCTGGCGAAAGTCACCGGGCGCTGATCGATGGAAACGAGGTTGCCGTCGCCATCGCGCACGACGCGGTCGGGGAACGCGGCCTCGATCGCAGGGGTGAGGACGGGGAATGAGGAGGACACGTTGGTCGAATTCTCGTCGTAATATTCGACGATGAATCGCGAACGGTCGAGTACCGGCAGGTCCCAGTTCAGCGAAAACTTCCAGTCCTTCTGCTTTTCCGCGACGAGGTCGGGATTACCGCCCGACAGGATGTCGACCAGCACGGTCTGCCCGTTGGTGAAGTCATAGACGGTCGAACCCGTGGTAATGACCTGCGGCGCGCCTAGCTGGCTCAGCGTCGGGGCTGCTTCGCGGTAGATATAGCTTGCCTGCAGGTCGAGATTCTCGGTCACGCCCCAGTTAAGACCGGCGCTTCCATCAAACAGCGTGCCGAAGTCGGAGAGGTGATTGACACCGCCCGACAGGTCGAGCGTCAGGTCGCCGATGGCGGACAGGAACCCTTCGCGGCGGCTGGCGATGGGCACGCCGACCGAGAAACCACCGCTGGCATCGCCGCGGGTCAGCTTCGCATCGCTAAGCGGATTGCGCGTGTCGGAACTGTCGATGTCGTCCCAATCGTATCCGGCCTTCAGCACCAGCGACAGTTCGCCTGCAGGCAGAACCACCGGATGTCCGGTCAGCGTGACAAGCGAGGATACGGATTCGGTGTTCGTATCGGCGCGATAGGTATCGCGCGCTTCGACCAGACCGCTCGACAGCAGGGTCGCCACCGGCGCGTCGTAGGCGATCGTCCCGGCCGCCACTGCGGCCTGCAATGCGCTTGCATCGGCGCTGGCGTCAGTGAACGTGCGGGTCTCGTCGTGCGCCCAGTTGGTCGTCGCCGTCAGGCCCCAATCGCCCAGCCGCGTGTCGTAACTTGCGCCCAGTTCAAAGCCCTGGCTCTTCGTATCGCGGATGCGCGGGCCAAAGCCTGCATCCTCGTCATAAAGCGTGCGATAGGCGCTGTTGCCGTCGCCGTCGGTCAGCGTCACCGCGTCCAGCCCGCGCCACGACAGGCTGTCCGAACGCGTGGCCGTGGCGCTCAAAGTGATTGCCCCGCCAAGCCCGCCTTCGCCAAGGCTCTTGGTCCAGTTGGCGTTCAATTGCAGGTCGCGGCTGTCGGCCACGAGCGAGCGGTAGGCCGCCGGATCGGCATCGCCCGTTAGCGGCGTGGCGGAAACCGACGATACGTCACGCTCCGCCTCGGTCAGCATCGAGCTGTCCTCCGCCTCGAACGCAATGTTGAAACGGTTATCGCCGTCGATGCGCAGGAAGGATCCCTCGATCTCGTTGGTCGCATAGCCGCCGCCCGAGGGGAAACCGTATTCAAGGTCCCCGCTGACCGAGACGAAGTTGTCCTTCAGGATGAAGTTCACGACACGCTGGTCGGGGCGGAAACCATACCGAAGCGCCACTTCCTCTGGCAGGATTTCGACACGGCGGATCGCTTCGGGCGGATAGTTGCGCATTTCGCGAAAGCCGTTGACGCGCCGCCCGTTCACCAGAAACGCGGGCCTGCCGCCACCGCGACCACGGGCCGAACCCGTTTGCGGGGCCAGTTCGTCGATCAGTTCGGCAAGGGATGCGACGCCGTAACTGGCGATTTCGTCCTCTTCCAGAACCGCGATCGGGGCCTGCGGTGCCTCCACCTGTCCGCGGATGCGTTCGGCGGTGACGACGATCTCGTTGTCCTCCATCTCGATGACGGGGGCGTCCTGCGCGACAGCAGGGCTGGCACAAAGGGTTACGGCCAGCACTGCGGTGCCGGTCAGGAGGGGGCTGAATTTCATGGCCCCATAGCTGGCAACGGGGGCATTGTGTCACAAGTCGCGCCGCGTATCATTTTGTCGCATCGCGCTGTGATTACGGCGAATTGGGGGCAAACTGCCCTCCAGTCGGGTACAGCCAAATTGAAAAAGCGGCTTGGGCTTCCCATTTCCCGCAGGTGCGGCTAAAGGCGCGCGCACGTTTTTCATAACAAGATGAAGTGAAAGGAAGGGCGCAAGCAGCCCCTTATGGCCAAAGAAGAACTCCTCGAAATGCGCGGCACGGTTGTCGAACTGCTGCCGAACGCGATGTTCCGGGTGCGGCTCGAAAACGATCACGAGATCCTCGGCCACACCGCCGGCAAGATGCGCAAGAACCGCATCCGCGTGCTGGTGGGCGACGAGGTGCTGGTCGAACTCACGCCGTACGACCTTACCAAGGGTCGCATCACCTACCGCTTCATGCCCGGTCGCGGCGGCCCCGGGCCGCAGTAACCTGCGGCCATGGCGCCCCCGCGCCTCATCCTCGCCTCTGCCAGCCCGCGCCGCCGCGACCTGATCGCGCGGCTTGGGCTGGAACCTGACGGCGTATCCCCTGCCGACATCGACGAAAGTCCGCTGAAAGGCGAACTGCCCCGCCCCTATGCCACGCGGATGGCGCGCGAGAAGGCAGAGGCCGCGGCCAGCGATGAAGCGCATGTCCTTGCAGGCGACACCGTGGTCGCCGTGGGTCGCCGCATCCTGCCCAAGGCGGAAGATGCCGACACCGCGCGCGAGTGCCTTCGCCTGATGAGCGGGCGGCGCCACCGCGTCCTGTCCGCCATCGCCCTGCGCGCGCCCGACGGCACGATCCGCGAACGGCTGTCCGAAACGGTCGTGCGTTTCAAGCCGCTGCACCGGCAAGAGATCGAGGCCTACATCGAAAGCGGCGAGTGGGAGGGCAAGGCCGGTGGCTACGCCATCCAAGGCCGCGCCGAAGGGCTGATCGCCTGGATCGAGGGCAGCCATTCGGGCGTGGTCGGCCTGCCGCTGTTCGAGACCCGCGCCCTCCTGAAATCCGCAGGTTTCCCGATTGGCTGAATGGCTGATCGAGGACGGGATCGGCGAGACCCGCGCGATCCTTGTCGAATCCGGCGAAATCGTCGCTGCAAAAGTCGCTTGGCCGGACGAACTGGCCGCAGGCGCGGTGGTGAAGGCAAAGCTAGCCTCGCGCAGCGCCGGATCGAAGCGCGGGACGGCAAGGCTGGATGACGGCACCGAAGTCCTCGTCGACCGCCTGCCGAAAGAGGCCAGCGAAGGCGCCGCGATCCGCATCGAGATCACCCGCGCTGAAATCGGCGAAGGCAGCCGCATCAAGCGCGCACAGGGCCGCCCGAGCGACAAGCGGCTGCGCCCCGCCCCGACGCTCGCCGATGTCCTCAAGGCAGAGGGTCACCCGGTCCGCATGGTCCACCGCTTTCCGGTCGAAGGCTGGGACGAACTGGCGACCGATGCGCTTGACGGCGTGATCGCGTTCAATGGCGGCTCGCTGCTCCTGTCACCCACACCTGCCATGACGCTGATCGACATCGACGGCGCGCTCGCGCCCAAACCGCTGTCGCTGGCCGCCGTGCCCGCGATTGCCGATGCGCTGCACCGCTTCGACATCGGCGGTTCGATCGGCATCGACTTCCCGACGATCGAGGCGAAGGCAGACCGCCGCGAAGTGGACGAGGCGCTGGAAGCTGCGCTGTCCGCTTTCCCGCACGAACGCACCGCAATGAACGGGTTCGGTTTCGTGCAGGTCGTCTCGCGCCTTACCGGCCCGTCGATCCTCCACCGTTATCGCCGCCACCGCATGGCATCGCTCGCACGGATGCTGGTGCGCCGAACAGAGGGCGTCACCGAACCGGGTACGTTGGTGCTGCACTGTCATCCCGGGGTTGCCAGCTTCATTTCGGACGATTGGCAAGCGCAGCTCACCCGCCGGACCGGAAGACAGGTGCGGATCGAATCGGATGGCGGCCTTGCGCCTCACGCCGGATTCGCGCAGGCGGTCCAGCCATGACGACTGCGAAGAAATGCCCGATGTGCGGCAAGCCGCGCAAAGAGGAACACACCCCCTTCTGCTCGCCCCGCTGCCGCGACCGCGATCTCGCGAAATGGCTGGACGACGGCTATGCGATCCCCGGCGAACCGGCCCGCGTGCCGACCGGCGAAGAGGATGAAGAATATTGATGAAATAGGGGCTGGACAGGCGGCGCGGCTTTGGCCATATGCGCCGCTCCCGTCGCCGGACAGCATGGTTGTCCGTTCCGCGACGCGGCCTGCCGCAAGGCAATGCCCGGGTAGCTCAGTTGGTAGAGCATGCGACTGAAAATCGCAGTGTCGGCGGTTCGATTCCGTCCCCGGGCACCACTTTTCCCAAAGCGAAAAAGCAGGCCCCTTCCCGTCTCCGGTATGCGGTCAATCACCCTGACTGGCGGCGGTCTCATCCTTTTATATCAAATGCTAAACCGCTATGCGTGACGTCATGCGCTTTCTTGCTGCCGTTCTCGCCCTGCTTTCCAGCCTCTCTCTCACCGCTTGCGGTGCGGACCCTGCCCCGCGCGCGCCTTTGGTGCTTGCCGCTGCCAGCACGCAGGAGGCGATGACCGAAGCGGCCGACACCTGGGCGGCCAAGGGTCATCTGAAACCCACGCTATCCTTTGCAGGCAGCGGCGCGCTGGCCCGCCAGATCGCGACCGGTGCGCCCGCGGACCTGTTCGTATCCGCCGACACGCGGTGGATGGACTGGCTCGACCAGAACGTTTCGCTGCGCGATGGCACCCGCGACATTCTTGCCAGCAACTCGCTGGTTCTGATCGCACCCAAGGACAGCGACGCCGCCTTTCCCGAAGCCGGTGGCTGGGCCGACGCCATTGGCGAGGGACGCCTTGCTCTGGCCGATCCCGTTGCCGTCCCCGCGGGCCGCTATGGCAAGGCCGCGCTGATCTCGATCGGTGCATGGGGCGAAGTGAAGGATCATATCGCACAGACGGCCGACGTGCGCGCGGCGCTCGCCCTGGTCAGCCGCGGCGATGCCCCGCTGGGCGTGGTATACGGAAGCGACGCGATCGCCGATCAGGACGTGAAGATCGTGGGTCTTTTCCCCGAGGAAAGCCACGCGCCAATCACGTACCCCATCGCCATTCCCGAACGGTCGCAGACCGCAGGGGCTGAGGAATTCCGCGAATTCCTGCTGTCGGCAGAAGGCCGCTCGATCTTCGAAAAATACGGATTCGGTCCGCCGCCGATGGCGGACGAGACCGGGGAAGAAGAGCCGGAGGCCTGATGCTGTCGCCTGCCGAATGGGCGATCGTCGGCCTTTCGCTAAAGGTCGCGGCCGCTGCGATCATCCTGACGCTTCCTATCGCCTTCGCGCTGGCATGGCTGCTGGCGCGCAAGCGGTTCTATGGGCGGATGCTGCTCGACACGCTGGTTCATTTGCCGTTGGTCCTGCCGCCGGTGGTGACGGGCTGGCTGCTGCTGCTGTTCTTTGGCGCGGGCGGATGGGGTGGACGCACACTTTCCGCACTGTTCGGCACGACGCTGATGTTCCGCTGGACCGGCGCGGCGCTAGCGGCGGGAATCATGGCCCTGCCGCTGATGGTGCGCGCGATCCGGTTGTCGCTGGAAGCGATAGACACGCGGCTTGAAACCGCCGCGCGCACGCTGGGCGCGTCGCCCGTGCGCGCCTTTGCCACGATCACGCTACCCCTTGCCCTTCCCGGTATCGGCGCGGCCGTCGTGCTGGGCTTTGCGCGTTCGCTGGGCGAATTTGGCGCGACGATCACTTTCGTTTCGAACGTACCGGACGAGACGCGGACCCTGCCGCTGGCCATCTACACCGCGCTGCAAGTGCCGGGCGCAGAGGCCAGCGTCACGCGGCTGGCAATCGCCTCGGTCGTGCTCTCGCTCGCCGCGCTGCTCGTGTCCGAATGGCTGGTCCGCAAGGGAGGGCGCAGCCATGTCCTTTGACATCGACCTGTCGGTCCCGCGCGGGCGGCGCACCGTATCGGTCCGCATCGCACCGGCGGCAGGGATCACCGCGCTGTTCGGCCCCTCCGGCATTGGCAAGACGACGGTTCTGGACGCAGTGGCGGGACTGGTGCGCCCGACATCAGGCCACGTCCGCATCGGCGACGTCACGCTGTTCGATGCCGATGCGGGGATTGCCCTCCCACCTGAAAAGCGCGGCTGCGGGTACGTATTCCAGGATGGCCGCCTGTTCCCGCACAAGTCGGTGCGCGACAACCTGCTCTACGGCTGGAACCTTGCACCCGAAGATCGCCGCTTCATGGACCTTGGCGAGGCGACCGAATTTCTCGGCATCGGCGCATTGCTCGACCGCTCGGTCCGGCACCTGTCGGGCGGGGAAGCGCAGCGCGTCGCCATCGGGCGGGCGCTGCTGTCCGGCCCCCGCGCGCTACTGATGGACGAACCGCTGTCATCTCTCGACGCAGACCGGCGCGACGGCATCCTGCGGGTTATCGAACGCATCCGCGACGACCTCGCCCTGCCGATTCTCTACGTCAGCCACGACCGCGCCGAAGTCGACCGACTCGCCTCGCAAGTGGTCGAGCTTTCCTAGCCCCGCTTCAGCATGATCCAGCGCGCGGCCATCGCGGGCCGCCCACCGCCCTCGACCTCGAGCTCGACGTCCATCGCATAGCGCGTGCCCAGCTTCACCCGCTCGGCCCCTGCCTCGCGGAAATGCGCGCGGATGCGGCTGCCGCTCGGCACCGGCGCGATGAAGCGCAGGCTATCGAAGCCATAGTTCAACAGGTTCGGCGTATCGCCCAGCGGGTGCCCGCTATCGGACAGCAGGGGCGCCAGCAGCGAGATCAGCAGGAAACCGTGCGCGATCGTCCCCGGCAGGCCCGATGCGCGGGCCGCGTCCTCGTCAACGTGGATCGGGTTCCAGTCCTCGGTCAGGTCGGCGAACTGTTCGACCATGTCCGAACTGACCTCCATCCAGTCGGTCAGCCAGACCTGTCCCCCCGCCTCGTTCATGTCCGTCACGCCCCTTGCAACCCTGCCGCGCAGGTTAAGCGGGGCAAAGGCGCAAGGACAAGCCGCATCGGCTTTGCTTTTGCACCTCGTTCGCTTATAGGGCGGGCAAGACGCCCCGGCAGTTTCCGGTAGACGCTTTTCAAACGGCGGCCGGCAAGGCCGGGGCTTGGTTTTTGCGAAGAAAGTCCAGCCCATGTCGCGTCGCCGCCAGATCTACGAAGGCAAGGCCAAGATCCTTTACGAAGGCCCCGAACCGGGCACCATCATCCAGTACTTCAAGGACGATGCCACCGCGTTCAACGCCCAGAAAAAGGGCACGATCAATGGCAAGGGCGTGATCAACAACCGCATCAGCGAGTTCGTGTTCACCCGCCTGTCGCACATCGGCATCCCGACGCACTTCATCCGCCGCCTCAACATGCGTGAACAGCTCGTCCGCCAAGTCGAGATCATTCCGCTTGAGGTCGTGGTGCGCAACGTGGCCGCCGGCTCGATCTCCAAGCGCCTCGGCCTGGAAGAAGGCGAACCGCTGCCGCACACTCTCCTTGAATATTACTACAAGGACGACGCGCTGGGCGATCCGCTGATCGCGGAAGAGCATATTGCCTGCTTCGGCTGGGCGAACAACGAAGAGATGCAGGACATGTCCGCGATGGCAATCCGCATCAACGACTTCCTGTGCGGCATGTTCGCCGCGGTCGGCATCCGCCTTGTCGACTTCAAGCTGGAATTTGGCCGCATCTGGGACGGCGACTACAGCCGCGTGATCCTTGCAGACGAGATCAGCCCCGACGGCTGCCGCCTGTGGGACATGGCCACCAACGAAAAGCTGGACAAGGACCGGTTCCGCCGCGACCTTGGCGGAGAAGAGGACGCCTATCAGGAAGTGGCACGCCGCCTTGGCGTGTTGCAGGAAGATGGGCCGAGTGAAGTCGCGGACATCGCGCATCACAGGAAGCTCAGAGGAAAGAAATAATCAAAAAACAGCGCGTTACGGGAACCTGGGTCGCACTAGCCGCCCTTCTGCTGACATCCTGCACCACGGCGTACGACGACGCTGACGTCGCCGTCGTGCAGCCGGCCGCCGCACCCGATGCGGCGATCCCGGCCAGCGCGCGACCATCGCAATCCGGCCTGCCGCCTTACGAGGCGATGTTGGCCGCAAGCGATCTCCAGCCCGATCCGGCACTGCGCATCGGTCGTCTGGCGAACGGCATGACGTACGTCATCCGCCACAACGCAACGCCCGCAGGCACCGCCGAAGTGCGCCTGCGTTTCGACACAGGCTCGCTGGACGAAACCGCCGCCGAACAGGGCTATGCCCACTATGTCGAGCACATGGCCTTCAACGGGTCGACCAATGTGCCCGAAGGCGAGATGGTCGCCCTGCTCGAACGCAAGGGGCTGGCCTTTGGCGCGGACACCAATGCATCGACAGGTTTCGATACGACGATCTACAAGCTGAGCCTGCCGACCAACACGCCCGACCTGCTGGACACCGCGCTGATGCTGATGCGCGAAACGGCGGGCGAGCTGCTGTTCGACGACGCAGCGGTGCAGCGCGAAAAGGGCATCATTCTTTCCGAACGCCGCGACCGGAATACTTATCAGTTCCAGGACGTGGTTGACCGGTTCGCCTTCGAAGCGCCCGACGCGACATATCCCGACCGCCTGCCGATCGGCACGCTGGAAACGCTGAACGCCGCCGATGGCGAAGCGCTGCGCGCATATTGGGAACGCAACTATCGGCCAGAACTCGCCGTGCTGACGGTTGTCGGCGACTATCCGGTCGAAGAGGTCGAGGCGCAGATCAAGGCCAAGTTCTCTGACTGGCAGGCGAAGAGCCAGTCGGTCCCCGATCGCGTATATGGCACCGTGGACCTGACCCGCGCGCCTGCCGAAGACATCTACATCCACCCTGCCCTTCCCGAACGCGTCACCGCCACGCGTCAGGGACAGCCGCAACTTGCGCCCGACACGGCCGCATCGCGCCGAAAGGCCGTTCTGCGCTGGGTCGGATATGCCATCGTCAACCGCCGGTTGAAGCGCCTGACAAGGCAGGATGACCCGCCGTTCAAATCAGCCGGCATCGGCACCAGCGACATGTTCCGCATGGGCCGCATCTCGCGCCTCGTCGTCGATACGACAGAGGGCGAATGGAAGCGCGGCATCGATGCCGCCGTCGCCGAATATCGCCGCGCGCTTGCCGGCGGGTTCAGCGAGGCCGAAGTCGCCGAACAGCTCGCCAAGCTGATCACCGCACAGGAAGACGCCGCCGCCGGCGAAACCACGCGCACCAATGCGGCGCTGACGGGCGATATTCTCGAACTTTTTGGCGAAGGCGAAATTCCGACGCTGCCCAGCGCCAGCCTTGAACGCCTGCGCGCAATGGAAAGCCAGATCACGCCCGATGCCGTGCTGGCCGCGCTGAAGGAAGAAATGGTGCCGCTGGACGATGCCATGCTGCGCTATTCGGGCCGGACCGAACCGGAAGGCGGCACCGCCGCCTTGCGCGCCGCATGGGACGAGGCGATGGACGCCCCGCTGGCCGACACCGCACCGCCACAAGTGACCGAGTTCGCCTATACCGACTTCGGCCCCGCCGGAACGGTGGTGAGCGACGGACGCGATCCCGTTTACGACATCCGCCGCGTTACTTTCGCCAACAACGTCCGCCTGAACATCAAGCAGACCGATCTTGCCGAAGACCAGGTGATCGTCCGGGTCTCGCTGGATGGCGGCGACCTCCTCAAGACGAAGGACAACCCTCTCGCGGTCGAACTCGCCCCCACCCTGCCTGCAGGCGGACTTGGCGAACACAGCGCGGACGAACTTGAGACCATCCTTGCCGGACGCAACGTCGGCGCAAGGCTTGGCGCATCGGGTGAGGTGTTTACTTCCACCCGGACGACCACGCCGCGCGACCTTGGCCTGCAACTGCAGTTGGTTGCCGCCTACCTGACCGATCCGGGCTACCGCAGCGAGGCGATCTCCGCCTATCGCCGCCAGTTGCCCGACCGCTTCGCCCGCATGGACGCAACGCCCAACGCGGCGCTTGCCACGCGCCAGATGGAAATCCTGTCAGACAAGGATCCGCGCTACACGATCCAGTCGATCGAGGCTTACGAGGCGCTGGACTTTGCGGACTTGCGCGCAGCCATGGCCGACCGCCTTGCCAAGGGCGCGATCGAGATCGGGATCGTCGGTGCCATCGACGAGGACAAAGCGATCGCCATGGTCGGGAGCACTATCGGCGCCCTGCCCACCCGCGAACCGGCCTTCCTGCCCCGCACCGACGCCCGGCAGCGCAGCTTCACCGCAACGCGCGGCCCTGTCTTCGTGCGCCACGGCGGACAGGAGGACCAGGCCGTCATCCGCTACTTCTTCCCGACGACGGACGACAGCGACGCGGCCCTGACGGCATGGCTGGAACTCTTGCAGAGCGTGGTCGACATCGCGCTGACCGAAGAACTGCGCGAACGTCTGGGCCAGGCCTATTCGCCGGGCGTGGCGTCGTCGATGAGCCAGACCTACCCCGGCTTCGGCCTCTTCCTGCTGAACGTCGGCGTCGATCTCTCGCAAATCCCGCCTTCGGTTGAGGCGATCGAGGAAACGATGCGCAAGCTGCGGGACGAGCCGATCTCCGCCGATCTCGTCCAGCGCGCCCGTCAGCCGATGCTCGACAAGTACGACAACGCGCTGAAGTCGAACGCGGGCTGGCTCGGCCTCGTCGACCGCGCGCAGAGCCAGGATGACCGGCTCGCCAGGTTCGCGGCCTATCGCGGAAGGCTCGAATCGATCACGCCGGAAGAGCTTCAGCAGGCGGCGCGCAAGTGGCTGCCGGCCGGCGGCGCGGTCGAGATGATCGCCATTCCAGAGGGCGCGACAGAGCCGAGCCTGTGAAGCAATGAAGAATAAGTGAAAGTTCATCGTAATTATACTTGTCGATTGTACTTTCGCTTGTTCTCCAACCTCTCATGAGCGAGGCTTTCATCGGCGCAAGTAAGCATCACATTGCTACTTGTTCGTTCTTTGGCCGCACTTGGACTTTGCGGATATTAAGCGGCCATTCATGACGCCTTAACGGCTCGTCGTGCATGAAGAACGCTTCGTGGAACCCGTCCTTGCGACCAATGGGGTTGAACCGACACAAGGCCGCCGGATCACCCAAACGGAGATACTTGGACGATGAAGAAATTCCTCGCTGTTGCGACGCTGGCCGGTGCCCTCACCGCCGCTCCCGCACTCGCTCAGGACGAAGCTGCAGCCGAAGCGCCCGCAGCCGAAGCACCCGCCGCTGCCGCTGCTGAAGAAGCTGCTGCCCCCGAAGCAACGCCGGTCACCGATGCCGACCTCGACAAGTTCGCGGCCGCTGCCATCAAGGTGAACGAAGTCGCCCAGGACGCGACGATGTCGGCTGAAGAAAAGCAGGCCGCCATGGTCGCCGCCGTGAGCGGTTCGGGCCTCGACCCGCACATGTTCAACGAGATCGCGACCAAGTCGCAGACCGACGAAACCATGAAGGCACGCGTTGCCGAAGCGTTCGCCCGCCGCCCGGCCCCCGAGGCCCCGGCTGCTGCCGCGACTGCCGAAGCCGAAGCCGAGACCGAAGAACAGGTCGGCGGCTGATCGCTTTATCGCGATACGCACAAGATCAAGGCCCCGCCCGCAAGGACGGGGCCTTTTTCGTGGTATTGGGGGCGGCTTGCTTGCGGGCGCGGCGCAATCACGGCATAGGCGCACCACGAATCCCAAGTCAGCCATTTCGAAAGGCCCTTCGATGAAGGTCAACGTCCACGTCAGCCTCAAGCCCGGTGTGCTCGATCCGCAGGGCCGCGCGATCCACCACGCGCTCGAAGGACTGGGTTTTTCCGGCGTAAACGACGTGCGCGCAGGCCGCCTGATCGCACTGGATGTCGCCGACGACACCAGTGACGAGGCGCTGGACGAAATGTGCCGCAAGCTGCTCGCCAACATGGTGATCGAGAATTACCGCATCGAGAAGGTGGGCTGACCATGGCCTTCACCGCCGGTGTCATCACCTTTCCCGGCTCCAACTGCGACCGCGACATGGCGGTGGCGATCGAGGCGGTTTCGGGCAAGCCTGCAACCCGCATCTGGCACGGCGATGCCGCCCTGCCCGAAGGCCTCGACTTCATCGCGGTTCCGGGCGGGTTCTCCTATGGCGACTACCTGCGTTCGGGCGCGATGGCCGCGAACAGCCCCGTGATGCGCGCCGTTGCCGAAGCAGCCGAACGCGGCGTGCCGGTGCTGGGCGTATGCAACGGCTTCCAGATCCTTACCGAAACCGGCCTGCTGCCCGGCGCGCTGATGCGCAATGCCGGCATCCACTTCGTCTGCCGCGAAGTGCCGCTGATCGTCGGCAACGATACCTCGCTGTTCACCGCGAAGTATTCCAAGGGTCAGGAAATCGTCATCCCCGTCGCCCACCACGACGGCAACTACTACGCCGATGATGAGACGCTGGACCGGCTTGAAGGCGAAGGCCAGGTCGCGTTCCGCTATGCCGACAACCCGAACGGTTCGGCCCGCGACATCGCAGGCGTCCTGAATACGAAGGGCAACGTGCTGGGCATGATGCCCCACCCCGAACGCAAGATCGAGGCAGCGCAGGGCGGCGATGATGGCCGCGCGCTGTTCGAAGGCGTTTTCGAAGGGCTCTCGGTCGCGTAAACCGGCCGCCGGCATGCTGGACCGGCTGAAACATTGGGCAAAGGCGCTGAAACGCGACGTGATCGCGCTCTGGCTTGCCGCGCGCGATCCGCGTGTGCCGATGGGCGCAAAAGTGCTGGCCGGCGCGGTCGCCGCCTATGCCCTGTCGCCGGTCGACCTGATCCCCGATTTCATTCCCGTGCTGGGCCTGCTGGACGACCTGCTGATCGTCCCTGCGGGCATCTGGCTGGCGCTACGCCTGATACCCGCGCCAGTGATGGCGGACTTGCGCAAACGAGCCGAAACGATGGCAAAGCCGCGCTCTACCGCGGGGCTGATCGCGGTGATCGTGATCTGGGCTGTCGCGCTCGGCGGGGTGTGGCTGATAATCAGATATCGATGACCGCTGCCGTCACCGTCATCATCGCGCAGATCTTTCCCTCTGGCGTTTGAAGGCTCGCCTCCAGAACGGCGGTCGTCCGGCCCAGCTTGATAACCCGCGCTTCACCGATCACCGTCCCCACCGGCGTTGGGGACAGGAAGTTCACAGTGAAGCTCAGCGACGGCACCGCCTTCGTCAGTGGGAGCGAAAGCTTCGCCGCCATCCCCGCTGCCTCATCCAGCATTGCAGTCACGTAACCGCCGTGGAGGTTGCCGAGGATGTTCGTGAATTCGGGCAAAGCCTCGAACGAGAGGGTCACTTTCCGCTCATCCGTATCGTAGGCGATGAACTTCGTGCCCAGCGTGCGACCGCCGGGCGAGAGAACCTTGTCGAACAGTTCGGATGCGTTGTCGGTTTCTGTCTGCATGGCGCGACGCTAGCGGGGCGCCAGCCTTCACCGAACTGACCCTATGAGCAGGGTTTTGCTGTCCTACACACCCCGATGTGGCCATCGTGAGCGCCGCTCTTTCAAATCGTCGGCCCCGCTCCCGCGCAATGTGTCACCCGGCCCTATGCAGGCGAAAGGCGCAGAAATACGCAGTTTTGGCGTGTTGGACTTGGGTGACAGGGTGTCACCTTTGTCACCCAGTGCGACAGTTTAGACCTCAGGCAATCTTGCGGTCCGCATCCCGTGCGAGCAGCGCTGCCGCCTCGATCGCACCCATGGGACGGCCGAACAGGAAGCCCTGGATCTTGGTGCAGCCGAGCTGGCGGATACGGTCGAGTTCGCGTTCGCTTTCGACGCCCTCTGCCGTGGTCGTCATGTCGAGCGCGTCGGCCATGGCGACGACGGCGCGGATGATGGCCAGCGATTCCGGGCTGTCCTTGGCCGCGCCCGTCACGAACGAACGGTCGATCTTGATCGTCGTGAAGCGGTTGTTGCGCAGGTATCCCAGCGACGAATAGCCGGTACCGAAATCGTCGAGCGCAATGCCGCAGCCCAGCGACTGTATCTGGCTGAGCGTGTTCTGAGCCGCCCCGCCATCGCGCAGGAAGATCGATTCGGTGACTTCGAGCTCCAGCCGCTCAGCCGCAAGGCCGCTGCTGGCCAGCGCCGAGACAACGGTGCTGGCAAAGCTGGCGTCCAGCATCTGCTCTGCCGAGACGTTCACCGCGATGCGGATGTTGGAGGGCCAGCGCGCCGCTTCTTCACAGGCGCGGCGCAGGGCCCATTCGCCGATCGGCACGATCAGGCGCGTATCCTCTGCAATCGGGATGAACTTTGCCGGACTGACAGGGCCGAACTCTGCCGAATTCCAGCGCAGCAGCGCCTCGAAGCTCATGACCTGCTCGGTCTCGGCATCGACGACGGGCTGGAAGGCCAGCGTCAGTTCGTCCCGCTCAAGCGCGTGGCGCAGCGCAAATTCGAGCTTGCGACGCTCTTCCGCATGGGCGTGCATCTGGGGCTCGTAAGCGAAGTGGCTGCCGCCGCCCTCGTCCTTCGAGCGATAGAGCGCGAGGTCGGCATTGCGCATCAGTGTTTCGACCGTGCGCGCATCGCGCGGGCCGATGGCGGAACCGACCGAGGCGCCGACGTAAAGCGTGTGGTGGTCGACGTCGTAGGGCTTGGACAGCACGTCGATAATGGCATGGGCCATGCGGTCGACGGCGTTGCGATCGTTGACGTCGGCCATGACGACGGCGAACTCGTCACCGCCTAGGCGTCCGCAAGTATCGTGCTGGCCCATCAAGACGCGCAGGCGGCGCGAAACCTGTGCCAGCAGTTCGTCACCGATCTGGTGGCCAAGAGTATCGTTCACGGCCTTGAAGCGGTCGAGGTCGATCATCAGGAAGGCGCAGCGCGTGCGCCACTGTTCCGCCCGCTGGAGCGCAGTGCCCAGTGCTTCGGTCAGCATCATGCGGTTCGGCAGGCCGGTCAGCTGGTCGTAACGGGCCAGCTGCGCGATCTTCTCGGCGCTTTCGCGCTGTTCGGTAACGTCAGAGCCGACACCGCGGAAGCCGGAGAACTGGCCGTGCTCGTCATGCTTGGGCGTGCCCGACAGTTCCCACCAGCGACTGCGGCCGCCGACGTTCACGCGGACCATTAGGTTGGAGAAGCTCTCGCGGCGCTTCAGGCGCTCGGCAAGGTCGCGCAGGGACGACGGCAGCGAGCCGCTTTCCCAGCCGTCACCCGCAATCAGGCGCAGCAGCGGCTGACCGTCGGCCTGGTGCGGCTGCATCTGCAGGGCGTGGGCGAAACGGGGCGAAACACCGCGAACCCGGCGGGAGCTGTCGACGCTCCACAGCCAGTCGGCGCTATTTTCCTCGAACTCGTGAAGCAGGAGCGAAACGGTCTCGGCCTTTTCGGCAAGGCTCGCCTCGGTAATGCGCAGGCGCAGGTAGAGCCGCGAGAGCGCCAGAGCGCCGCCGGCAATGGTGCCCGAAAAGGCAAGCTGCGCGATGGCCGCGACCCAGTCGCCGCGGATCGCCGGACCGATTGCACCGCCGATCCCGAATATTCCGATGAAGACCATGGCCGCCGTCGGCACGACCGAGAGCGAAAGGACGAAAACGCCGATCAACATGACCATGACCGCATATTGCGGCGCGCTGCCGGTGCTCAGCACTTCGGGGAAGATCAGCATGGGCGCAACCCACAGCGCACCGGCAAGGCCGACGGTGGCTAGGTGGGTGCGAAGTTCGTCGGATCCGAGCTGGCGGCGTTCGGCATCGGTGAAGGTCCGCTCAATCCGCATCATGGCCAGCGCCATCATGACGACAAGCGCAAACCAGCCGCCCACGATCATCCCGCCCGCAGCCGAAGTCCAAACGACCATGGCGGGAAGAGCAGCGGCAATGAAGATCGCAAAGCGCAGCCAGGCACCACGTGCCAATGCGCCATATTGCAGGCCAACGAGGCGGCCGGGTCTTTCCTCCCCGCGGCGCAGCTTGCCCATGACGCGTTTCGCCATGCCATCGCGCGACTCGGGCACGAAAGCGTCTTCGCTCGCTGACGGGGGCGTCGAATTGCCGCCCTTGCGCTTGAGTACAGACCCCAACATGACATCAGGGGTACATGAAACAGGGTTGATAACCGGTAAACGCGCCATCAGCGTCGGGCCGGTCGGAAAGCTGCCCGACGGTAGCCCTCGCTTAACTATGCAAGCGCCCGATCAGCGGTCGAAAACGACGGTCCTTTCACCGTTCAGGAACACGCGGTCTTCAAGATGCGCACGTACCGCACGAGCCAGCACGCGGCGTTCGACATCGCGGCCACGGGCGACCAGCGCTTCGGGAGTGTCGGCATGGGATACGGCTTCGACGTCCTGCGCGATGATCGGCCCTTCGTCGAGGTCGGCCGTCACGTAGTGACTGGTCGCGCCGATCATCTTCACGCCGCGCGCATGGGCCTGGTGATAGGGTTTCGCACCCTTGAAGCCCGGCAGGAACGAGTGGTGGATGTTAATGCATCGACCTGACAGGAATGCGGCCATGTCGTCGGATAGGATCTGCATGTAGCGGGCCAGCACGACCAGTTCGGCACCGGTTTCGTTGATGACCTTCTGGACCGCGGCCTCCTGCTGAGGCTTGGTGTCCTTGGTGATCGGCAAGTGATGGAACGGCGTATCGCCCAGCAGCGTAACTGCCAGTGCTTCCTGCGGATGGTTCGAGATCACTGCGACGACGTCCATTGCCAGTTCCCCGATACGATTGCGATAGAGCAGGTCGCCAAGGCAGTGGTCGAACTTCGAGACCATGAGCACGACCTTCTTGCACTCTTCCCGGTCGCGCAGGCTCCAGTCCATGCCCGCTTCCTCTCCCACCGGGGCAAAACCGGCACGGTAGGCATCGAGCGTTACATCGCCCGGATCGAACTCGACCCGCATGAAGAAACGCTCCGTATCAGGGTCGTTGTACTGCTGCGCGTCGGTAATGTTGCCGCCCTGCCCGGCAAGAAAACCGGCCACCCCGGCGACAAGGCCGGGACGGTCCTGACAGGACAGGCTGAGGACGAAACGTTTCGCCAAGGGTCGCATCTCCATCGGGCGCGTGAACCGCGCGGCCATCGGGCGCGAAAGCCGCGCGCCGAGGCGCTTTAGGCAGGAACGCCGCCGTCCTCAACCGGCCTTTGACTCAAGCAGTGTCAGAAGCGTTCGAGCGCGATGGCCGTCGCCTCGCCGCCGCCAATGCAGATGCTGGCTACGCCGCGCTTCAGATTGCGGTTTTCCATCGCGCCCAGCAGCGTCGTCATGATTCGTGCACCCGATGCGCCGATTGGATGGCCCAGCGCGCAAGCGCCGCCGTTGACGTTGAGACGGTCACGCTCAATCCCCAGATCGCGTTCGGCGATAAGGGCCACGACGGCGAATGCCTCGTTCACTTCGAAAAGGTCGACATCGTCCATGCCCCAGCCGATCTTTTCGAACAGCTTCTTGGTGGCAAAGACCGGAGCAGTCGTGAAGCGCGCGGGTTCGTGCGCGTGGCTGGCATGGCCGACAACGCGGGCGACGGGGGTGAGGCCCATCTTCTCAGCGGTCGATGCGCGGCACATGACGAGCGCGGCCGCGCCGTCCGAAATCGAGGAGCTGTTCGCCGCGGTTACCGTGCCGTCCTTGGCAAAGGCGGGGCGGAGGGAGGGGATTTTTTCGGGATTGGCCTTGGCGGGTTGTTCGTCAGTGTCGATCGTGACTTCAGCCTTGCGGGTCTTGACCGTGACAGGCGTAATCTCACGGTCGAATGCGCCGCTTTCGCCCGCCTCGCGCGCAAGGGTGAGGGAGCGGATCGCGTATTCGTCCTGCGTTTCGCGCGTAAACTGGTATTCCTGCGCTGCGTCCTCTGCGAACGCGCCCATCAGGCGACCGGGATTGTAGGCGTCTTCCAGACCGTCGAGGAACATCGAGTCCTTGACCACGTCATGGCCCAGACGCGCGCCGCCGCGATGCTTAGGCAGCAGATAGGGAGCGTTGGTCATGCTCTCCATCCCGCCGGCAACGACGATATCCGAAGTCCCGGCCAGCAGCGCATCGTGAGCCATGATCGCCGCCTGCATCCCCGAACCGCACATCTTGTTGATGGTCGTCGCCGTCACGTGTTCGCCCAGCCCTGCAAAGATCGCGGCCTGGCGACCCGGTGCCTGCCCCTGCCCTGCCGGAAGAACGCAGCCCATGACGATCTGGTCGACGTCCGAACCCTTGATCCCCGCACGTTCAACCGCGGCGCGAACGGCTTCGGCACCCAGCGTCGGCGCAGCGACTTCTGAAAAGACGCCCTGCATCCCGCCCATCGGAGTGCGGGCGTAGCTGGCGATGACGATCGGGTCAGTGGTCATATCTCTCTCCTTGTCCGGCAAAGGCCGGGCGATTTCATGTATCGGGCAATCAGGTTCGGGGGTTCAGCCCCTGCATCAAAAATTCGACGAGCTGGCCCGCGATCTCTTCTTTCGAAAGCGCACCTTCCGGATCGTGCCAGCGCGCGGGCCAGTTCAGGGCCCCCGCCAGCGCGAAGACGGCAAGCTTCTCGTTCTCGCAAGCAACAGAGCCGTCCTTTACAGCTTCATGCAGGAACTCTCCCATCGCCGCGTCGATATCGCGTTTCAGCGTGCGATATTCGGGCATGCTTTCGGCCTTGAGCTGCTCAACCCCCGTGCGGATTACGCAGCGACCGAAATCCTCCATCGTGATCACGGCATAGCGGCATAGAAAATAGGCGAGCCTGTCACGCCCGCTACCGTCGCGAACGCGCGCTTGGTCCGCCGCGTCCAGCAACTGCCCCAGCCCTTTCTTCAGGCATTCGAGCAGCACCCGGTCCTTGGTTGGATAGTAATGATAGATCGTACGCTTCGACACGCCGAGCTGCGCCGCAACGTCATCGAGCGAGGTATTGGCAAAGCCGCGTTCGTTGAACATCCGCGCCGCCGCCGAAAGCACGGCCTCGCGCTTGGCGGCGCGTTCGGCCTCTTTCTGCTCGGCCGTTCTGAAGGGCGATGCGTCGGTCATATGCTGTCCCTCGATTGACAGAACACGGCGCAGATAGCAATACACTCACGAGTTTTCATCGGCCCCGCAAGCGCGGTTGGCCGCAAGGAAAGAAGGATAGCGAGATGGAACTGAAGGACACGGCCGCAATCATCACCGGCGGCGCATCGGGCCTTGGCAAGGCGACCGCGACAATGCTGGCAGGCGCTGGCGCAAAGGTCGCGATCTTGGACATGAATGAAGAAGCGGGCGAAGCCGTGGCCAAGGAACTGGGCGGCATTTTCCAGAAGGTCGACGTGTCGAGCGAGGAAAGCGTGAAGGCCGCTCTCGACGCAGCCGAAGCTGCGCACGGTACGGCCCGCGTCCTTATCAACTGTGCCGGCATCGCGCCCGCCATCAAGACCGTGAGCCGCGATAACGAGCCGCACCCGCTTGGCGCATACCGCAAGGCGATCGAGGTGAACCTCATCGGCACGTTCAACATGATCGCGCAGTTCGCCGCGCGCCTCGTCCTGCTGGATCCGATTGGTGAGGAACGCGGTGTGATCGTCAACACCGCCTCGGTCGCGGCCTATGACGGACAGATCGGCCAGGCGGCCTATGCCTCGTCCAAGGGCGGCGTTGTCGGCATGACGCTCCCCGTCGCGCGCGACCTGTCGCAGCACCAGATCCGCGTCATGACGATCGCCCCGGGCATCTTCTGGACCCCCATGCTGGCCGGCCTGCCCGAAGCGGCGCAGGAAAGTCTTGGCAAGCAGGTCCCGCACCCCAGCCGCCTTGGCCGCCCAGAGGAATACGCCATGCTGGTCGAATCGATCATGGCCAACCCGATGCTGAACGGCGAGGTCATCCGCCTCGACGGTGCGATCCGCATGGCCCCGAAGTAAGCCGTCACCCTATTGGGCGCGCAGTTGTTCCGGGTCTGGACAGCATCCGGATTGGTGGAAAAACGATTTGTTAAAGGCTGATGGTTACCTGCAGGGTAACGTTATGGATCAGCTGCGCGCCATATTATGCATTTTGGGCAGTGGCCTCGCCTTTGCGGGGCTGCCCGGTATTGCACGCGCGCAAAGCGAATCGACGACGATGTCCATCGGGGCCGAAGTGGCAGAGGCCTGCTCGATCGAGGCGACGACGATGGCCTTCCCCATCACCACGCCCGGCGGCGGCGGCAATGCGACGGCTACGGCCGACATCACGCTCAACTGTTCGCCGGGCGTCGACTACGACATCGCGATGGACAATGGGCAGCACCCCCAGGGCCAGACGCGCAATATGTTCGACCCCGTTCTAGGCACTTACCTGCCTTACGAGGTCTATACGAATGCCAAGATGACTGCCCAGTGGGGCGATCGCAGCGGCATCAATACCGTCAGCGGCCGTTCGCGCCGTGGCGGGGCGACGGTCATCACCGCATACGGCAAGATCAAGTCGACAACGCAGACCGCGCGCAGTGGCAAGTACTCCGACTACGTCGTCGTCACCGTCAATTTCTGATCAGATTCGGGCCGCAACGACCGACGCCCCGGCGCCGGAGGGGTTACTGCGCGCTTAACCGCTATCCCCTTGGAAAATGCGTAGAATTACCAAAAGGTAAATGCGTAATTTACGAACAATACAGGTTTTCCCCCTAGATGGCTGTTTACCCTTTTCGGGTCAGCATAACAGGGAGACCACCCCATGAAGACCATTTTGAAGATCGGCGGCGTTGCTGCGGCGCTGATCGCGGCTCCGGCCTACGCCGCGACCGACGACACGACGATGCCGGTTACGGCAGAAGTGCTCGACGCATGTGAAGTCAGCGCAACCCCGATGGCATTCGGCACGATCCCCGTGCTCGGTTCGCAGGACATCGACGCGCAGGCGACCGTTTCGCTGCTCTGCACCGTCGGCGCCAACTACGACGTTTCCATGGACGTCGGCCTTAACGCTTCGGGCGGCGCCCAGCGTTACCTCGGCAACTCGGCTGGTGCAGCGGACGTGATCCCCTACGAGATCTACACCGATGCGGCTCGCAGCTCGATCTGGGGCAACACGGCCGGCAACACCGTAGGCGGCGTCGCCACCACCGGTCTCGTCGACATCACGGCCTATGGCCGCATCCCCGTTTCGGCCACTCCGGTCGTTGCAGGCTCCTACGAAGATACCGTGACCGTCACGGTCACCTTCTGATCGGAGCAATCTGACATGCGTAACGGTGCCATCGCCCTGCTCGCCCTCCTGGCCGCTACCAGCCCCTTGGCAGCGGAAACGTCCGACGCGCCTGCATCCCCAGCGGGCGCGGCTTCGGACAGGGGTGCGAACATCTCGGTGGCACCGCTGCGTCTTGAACTCGACGGCGCTCAGACCGCCGAAACCCTGCGCCTGCGCAACCCGGCCACGCGCAAGATCGGCGTACAGGTCCGCATTTTCGCGTGGGACCAGGTGGACGGCAAGGACGTCTACTCACCCACGACCGACGTTACCGTCTCGCCCTCGATCATCCAGATCAAGCCGGGCGACACTCAGGTTTTCCGCGTGGTCCGTACCACGCAGGCGGGAGAGGCGGAGAAGCGTTATCGCGTCGCGATCGACCAGCTTCCCGATCCCTCACTGAACCGGCACGGCGAATTTACGCCGCGCCTTCGCTTTACCCTTCCGCTTTTCGTCGATCGCCAGACCGCACAGCCTGCACAGCTGGCGTGGCAGGTCGCGGGCGACAAGCTCATGCTCGACAACGCGGGCGGCCAGACGGTGCGCATTGCCGCCGTGGCCATGAACGACGGCACGGGCGAGGCGCTTCCGCTCGACCGCAGCGGGCTGCGCTATGTCATGGGCAGCACGAGCGCGGAATGGACCATCGGGACCGGATGCCCGTCCGGCCCGATCGAGATCGCGGCTCTCGTCGACGGGGAAGAAACCCGTGTCCAGGCGCAACCGAACTGCGGCTGATCTCCTCGCTGCGACGTTTCTGCTGATCGCGGCGCTGGCCGGGTCGATCGCACCGGCAGCGGCGCAATCGGCCGACCCTTTCGCGCTGCCCGGCGATGTCACCATTGCCGATGCCGTGGACCTGTCCGGCCCCGGCCTTTCCACGATCCGCATCGACGGCAAGAATCAGGAAAAGCTCGTCCGGCTCGCGTGGATCGACGGTACGCTTCACATCGACGCAGACGACGCCCGCATGGTCGGCCTGCCCGTTCCCGAAGACGCGAGCGACATGGAAACGAGCGGCTACGTCCCGCTCGACAGTTTCGTTCTGGCGACATGGGATTTCAGCCAGCTCGACCAGACGCTGATCGTGAAGAAGTTCCGCAAAAGCGACGGGGTCAACTACAAGGACATGGGCCGTCCTATGCGCGATCCGGCCGAGTTCCGCCCGATGGCTGCGTTCCTCATGGACTACGACCTCACCGCCTCGGCAGGGGCGAGCGGAAGCTACGCCGCAGGGGCCTTCGATGCGCGCCTTGCCCGCGGGGACGAGCGGCTGGGCACCAATTTCCGCGTGCTTTCCGATCCGGCTACCGGATACAACACGGTCACCCGCCTCAACACCGCGCTGCAGATGGCAGACCGCGCGCAGGGCGTGACGGTCACGGTCGGCGATCACATCTCGGTCGGTAGCAACAGCCAGCGCCCGCTGCGCTTTGGAGGCATCCAGATCGCCAGTGACTTTGCCTTGCGCCCCGGCATCGTGTCCTATCCCCTTCCAGCCTTCGACGGGCAGGTCGCGGTGCCGACGGGCATCGATCTCATCATCAACGACAAGCGGTTTTCGGCAGGCGAACTGGAAGCGGGCGAATTTGCGGTCCGCAACGTGCCGGTCAGCCCCGGGCGCGGCGAAGTCTCGGTCGTCCTGCGCGACGAACTGGGCCGCGAGGTCGTGCAGACCACCAAGCTCTACGTCTCGCGCGAGTTGCTGCGCAAAGGGCTTTGGGAAGGCGGCGTGAACATCGGGACGATCCGTCGCAATTTCGGCAAGCGCAATGCCGACTACCGCGATCTTGCCGCCACGTTTCTTGCCCGCCGCGGGCTTTCCGACACGCTCTCGCTGGGCGCATCGGGCGAAGTGGGTGCAGGGATCGCGAATATCGGCGCACATGGCGAAGTGGCGCTGGGCGGCGTCGCGCTGGCAACGGCGGAAGTACGAGGCAGCACGGGCGGCGGGTCGTCTGGCGCGCTTGTCCGCATGGGCGTCGAATCCTTCGGGCGCGGCCTTTCAGGCCGGATCGAGGGCGTGTTTCCCACCAAGGGCTACCGCGATCTGGCAGCCGCATCGGGCGATGCCCTGCCCGTTTCGCAGATCAACGCGATGGTTAATTTCGACCTAAGACAATACGACGCCCGCTTCCTCGTCAGCGCCAGCCGGATCACGCGGCAGAAGGACCCGCGCTATCCCACGCTGACCGGCAGCACCACGATCCTGCGCGCCAATGCCCGCAAGTCGCTGGCCGACCGGCTCGACGTCGGGCTCGACCTTGCATGGCGCAAGAGCGACAATTCGCGGATCAGCGCGATGATCGGCATCATGTACCGCTTTGGCGAGCGTACGCAGGCCATGGGCAATGTCTCGCGCAACGGATCGCGCACGTCGATGCAGGCCAGCATCCAGCGCCCCGACGTGCAGCCGGGCGACTACGGCTATGCGGTAGAGGCCACCCACGCGATCACCGACCGGTTGAGCGGGCGCGGCAGCTATCGCACGCCCAACACCCGCGCCGAGATGCAGGCCGAATACGTCTCGGGCCGCTTTGCCGCGCGCACCGGCGTTCGCGGCACCCTGATCGCGACGGGCGGCACCGTCTTTGCCCGCAACCAGACCGGCGGGGCCTATGCCTTTGTCCAGACGGGCAATGTCGGCGGCGTCACCGTGATGCGCGAGAACCGCCTTGCCGGTGTCTCCGACGAAAAGGGCCGCGTGCTGGTCGAACAGGTCACGCCGCTGGTGCCGACCCAGTTCGATATCGACCCCGACGAACTGCCCGCCGATGTCGTCAGCGGATCAACCTACCGCCGCGTCGCGGTGGCGCGCGGTTCGGTGGGCCGGGTGGAAATGGACATAAGCGCGTTCCGCTCACTTCCCGTCCGCGTGATCGACAGCAACGGCAAGCCGCTGCCGCTGGGTATGATGCTCCAGTCGAATAAGGGCGAAAGCTACATGGTCGGTTATGACGGGCTGATCGACTACAACGCACTGTCGCCGGCGAAGACCCTGCGCGGCGAGATGCGACAGGGGCAGGCCTGCACGATCACCATGCCGGACGGGGTCGCCGCGATCGAAGGCATGGCCGAAATCCGCGCAGAATGCAGCCAGACGGTCATCGCCCTAGTGAACTGATCGGGATCGTACTTGCCCCTCCCATACGGGAGTGCAAGACAGAAGCATGCGCGTCCCCAATCTCGGTGAAACGGAACTGCTGGTCCCCCTGCACGAGGGATTTCTGGAGCAGCCCGTCTGGCGCACCTTCCTTGATCGCCTTCGCGCGACGACGGGCACACGGTTTGCGGCACTGGTCCTGCGGTCACGCGACAGCGAGGAGGCAATGCCGCTGTCATCCTCTTCGGGCGACATTCCCGCCAACCTGATCGACCTGTTCGCAGCACGCTACCGCAACGACCAGCTGCTCAGCCGCCTGATGCGCGAAGGCCGGGTCTATGCGCTGGAAGAACTGCTCGAAATGGGGGGAGAGGACGATCTTCGTTATTTCGAAGAATTCCTCTCGCCGCTCGGCATCTCGCACCTGCGCGCAATGCGCCTGCAGGACGAAAGCGGCATCGACGCGTGGCTGATAATCTCAGCATCGGAGCCGATCGGTGCCGACGTCAGCAATCTGCTCGTCGCGCTGACCCCGCACTTGCGCGCGGCCTTGCGGGTCCTTGCCACGCTGGAGCGGGAGCGGGCGCGGTCCATGATCAGCGCACAGGCTTTTCGTCGCATGAATTTCGGCTGGATCTCGGTCGATGCAAAAGGCCGGATCGTCGACATGGACGATCAGGCCGAAACGATGCTGCGCCAGTCATCGGTCCTGCGGCGCGGCCCTTATGACAGGCTCACGCCCCAATCGCCGGCGATAGACCGGCAACTGACCGCACTGCTGCGCGAGTTTTCCGCCGACCGGCGCGCTCGTCCGCGCGCCATCAATCTAAGCGCCGACCCGTGGATCGACATGCTGGTCTCTCCGGTGCGGATCAGCGGCCTGTCCAGCGACAACACCACTGTCGCAGTGATCTATTTCCGTAGCGACCGGACCTCCAGTTCCGACCGGCAGGAACAGCTTTGCGACTTGTTCGACCTGACGCCTACCGAAGCGCGGCTGGCATGGTCGATGGCACAGGGCATGACCATTGCAGAGGCGGCCGAGGCCCACGGCCTGACGATCGAAACGGCGCGCAACTACTCAAAAAAGATCTACGCCAAGACCGGCGCACGCGGCCAGGTCGACCTTGTCCGCCACATCCTGACCGGCGTTCTGGCGCTTGCCTGATGCGGACAATCGCCCCGGCGCTTTGACCTTGGCCGCGACATCGGCAAGGTGGGGCGAAATCCATTTTCCGCATTCGATCGAGGACAGAAATGAGCGCACGGACCATCATCGTCACCGGAGCATTCGGCACTTTGGGAAGCGTGGTCGCCACGGCTTTCGCCGATGCCGGCGATAAAGTTGCCCGCGTCGATTACGCGCCAGCGCCCGACCAGCCGCTTGACGGCGGCATCGATCTTGGCGGCAAGGATCTGAGCGATGCGGATACGGCAAAGGCAGTCGTCGCCGAAGTCGCTGAAAAGCTAGGCTCCATCGATGTGCTGGTGAACATTGCAGGCGGCTTCGTCTGGGAAACGCTGGACGACGGGGATACTGCAACGTGGCAGCGCATGTTCGCGCTCAACGCCATGACCTGTGCGAACATGTGCAAGGCCGCGCTTCCCGAACTGATGAAAGCATCGGGCGCGCATATCGTGAATATCGGCGCGAAAGGCGCGCTGGCCGCCGATGCCGGCATGGGCAGCTATGGCGCATCGAAAAGCGCGGTTCACAAGCTGACCGAAAGCCTCGCCGCCGAGATGTCGGGCAAGGACATCACCGTAAACGCGATCCTGCCCACGATCATCGACACAGAGGCGAACCGCAAGGACATGCCCGATGCCGACTTTTCCGAATGGGTAAAGCCGCAAGCCATCGCGGACGTCATCATGTTCCTTGCATCCGACAAGGCCCGCGCGATCAACGGCGCGCTTGTCCCCGTCAGCAGGGGCGCGTGACTGCGCTGATCGCGCTGCATCGGCGAAGCGATATGAAGGCGCGCCGATTGCCTTGAAGCGGTGCATTCCCGACTGTTCCGGCGAACCGGCCCAAGGGCCGAACGGGACATGAACGGGAGTATCGCGACTTGGCAGACGCATTCATCGTGGAGGCCGTCCGCACCGCAGGCGGACGGCGCAAGGGGCGGCTTGCCGGCTGGCATCCCGCCGACCTTGGCGGAGAGATCCTGAACGCCATCGTCGAGCGCAGCGGCATCGCACCCGACGCCATCGACGACGTCATCATCGGCTGCGTCACCCAAGCCGGCGAACAGGGCTTTGCCTTCGGCCGCAATGTCGTGCTTGCATCGAAATTGCCGCAGACCGTTCCGGCCGTCACCATCGATCGCCAGTGCGGATCGTCACAACAGGCCATGCAGTTCGCGGCTCAGGCCGTGATGTCGGGAACGCAGGACGTGGTGATCGCCGCGGGCGTCGAATCCATGACGCGCGTTCCGATGTTCTCCAACATCACCCTGCATGAACGCGATCACATCGGTACCGGGCCGTTCAGCCAGAGGATACAGGACCGGTTCGGCGTCCCGACGTTCAGCCAGTTCACCGGCGCGGAAATGATCGCGCAGAAATTCGGCTTTAGCCGCGAGGCGCTGGACAGCTATGCCCTGGAAAGTCACCGCCGCGCTGCCCGCGCTACCGAGGACGGAGCCTTTGCGGGCGAGATTATCCCGATCGCCACCGAAGACGGTATGCATACCGTCGATGAAGGTATCCGGTTCAACGCGACGATGGAAGGTCTCGCCGGGCTCGATCCGCTCAACGAAGGCGGCGTGATCTCTCCGGGCAATGCCAGCCAGATCTGCGACGGCGCATCGGGCACCCTGATCGTGTCGGAGCGCGCGCTGAAAAGCCACGGCCTGACGCCGATCGCGCGGATCGTGGACCTGACCGTAACCGGCGGTGACCCGGTCATCATGCTGGAAGAACCGATCCCTGCAACGCGAAAGGCGCTGGCAAAGTCCGGTATGAAGCTGGAGGACATCGACCTTTACGAAGTGAACGAGGCCTTTGCCTCGATCCCGATGGCGTGGATGGAGGCCCTCGACGCCGATCCGGCCAAGTTAAACGTCAATGGTGGTGCCATCGCCCTGGGCCACCCGTTGGGCGCAAGCGGGACCAAGCTGATGTCGACACTGATCCATGCCTTGAAAGCACGCGGCAAGAAGTATGGTCTTCAGACCATGTGCGAAGGCGGCGGCATCGCCAATGTCACGATCGTGGAGGTGCTCTGATGGCTATTCGCACACGCGTGACCAAGATGCTGGGCATCGAACATCCAGTCGTCCAGGGCGGCATGATGTGGGTGGGCCGGGCAGAACTGGCTGCTGCCGTTTCGAATGCGGGCGGCCTCGGAATCCTGACTGCCCTCACCCAGCCTACACCCGATGATCTCAGGCGCGAGATCGAGCGCTGCCGCTCGATGACCGACAAACCTTTCGGCGTGAACCTGACGATCCTGCCATCGGTCAATCCGCCGCCCTATGCCGAATATCGCAAGGCGATCATCGATAGCGGCATCAAGATCGTCGAAACTGCCGGCTACAAGCCGCAGGAACATGTCGACGACTTCAAGGCCCACGGCATTACCGTCCTGCACAAGTGCACGGCGGTTCGCCACGCCTTGTCGGCAGAGCGGATGGGCGTCGACATCATCTCGATCGATGGGTTCGAATGTGCCGGGCATCCCGGCGAAGACGACATTCCGGGCCTGATCCTGATCCCCGCCGCAGCCGACAAGCTGAAGATCCCGATGATCGCATCAGGCGGCATCGGCGACGGGCGCGGGCTTGCCGCGGCGCTGGCATTGGGCGCGGAAGGCATCAACATGGGGACGCGGTTCTGCGCGACGGTCGAGGCGCCGATCCACGACAATATCAAGCAGTTCCTCGTCGAAAATGACGAGCGGGCGACCAACCTCATCTTCCGTCGCTTCCGCAATACCGGCCGCGTGGCGCGTAACAGCGTGTCCGACAAGGTGGTGGAGATCGGCAACCGCGAGGATGCGGAATTTGCCGACGTTCAGCCCTTTGTATCGGGCATGAAGGGCCGCGAAGCGCTGGAAACCGGCAATGTCGATGCAGGGCTTGTCTGGGCCGGCCAGATACAGGGGCTGATCCATGACATTCCGACTTGCAAGGAGCTTGTCGAACGCATCGTCAGCGACGCCGAAGCCATCGTGAAAGAGCGGCTGGCAGGGTTCGTCGCCTGAGCTTTCAGCCGGTAGAGTGGCGGGTTACCGCCCCCTACTGGTCGACCCATTCCGAAGTCAGCGCCCTTGGCGACAAGTACTTCGTGCGGGTCCAGCCCCCGTCCACCACGATGGACTGGCCGTTCACCATCTCGCCGCCGGGCGAACACAGGAAAGCGATCACGCTCGCCACGTCTTCGGGTTCGGCAAGGCGCGGATAAGGCGTCGTTTCAACGTTCACGCGCTTGAAGGTTTCATCCTCGAAACGGTGGCGGACCATGTCGGTCATCGTCACCCCCGGTGCGACGTTGTTACAGCGAATTCCGCGCGGACCATATTCAACTGCCATGTGTTCGGTCAGCGAACGCAAGCCGCCCTTGGCTGCCGAGTAAGGACCGCCACGCTTGCCGCCGATCATGGCGAACGTGCTGGTGACGTTCACGACGGCACTGCCCTCGCTCATGTGGCCGATCGCTTCACGGCAAAGCCGGAACGGCGCACGCAACATGACATCCAGAAACCGGTCCAGAGTCGCGTCGTCGGTTTCGTGAAGCGGTGTCGGACTGCCCAGCCCTGCATTGTTGATCAAGGCATCGATACTGCCGAACCGCGAAAGCGCTGCCTCCACGATCTGTTTGGGGCCGTCGTCCGCCGTGACATCGACGGCAACGGTCACCAGCCTGTCGGTATCGCCCAGCTCGGCGGCCAGCGTCGCCAGCTTGTCCTCGCTCCGCCCGACGCCGACGATGCCGAAACCGGCATCGTGCAGCATCTTCGCTGTCGCCAGGCCAATGCCGCTACCGGCGCCCGTGATAATCGCACACTTCGTCATGTCAGAAATCGTACTCGTGAATCTGGCCGTCGAAGTTGTGCTGCAACGTATTCGTCGCCGCCTTCAGCTTGTCGCTGTCCGCGCCCTTCAGATAACCGTCGATGATACGGTTATAGTTGCTGATCAGGCCCTCGATCCCCTTGCCCAGTCGCATGTAGTCGAAGCCTTCGGCCTTCAGCCCCTGCTGCTGGATCGGAATGTTGGCGTAGTCCTGCCGCGGGATAGGCGGGAATTCATCACTGTCGAACGGAAGAACGGTCGGTTCCGTCACGGCCGTGTGTTCGTCGCTTTCGGCGAACTGGGTCAGCGACCAGATTTCGAACAGGCATTCCTCCGGCCCCAGCGGCCTGATGCGATAGGCGGACGCGCTGCTCATCGTCGGCAGCACGAAATAGTGCGGGAAGATGAATTCCACTGCCTGAACCGGGTGCGATTGCGCCACCGCATTCAGATCGGGCAGATCCTCGCCCCGTGCGCGCAACTGTTCCACGACCTGGTGCTGAACGATGCCATACCACATCGGGATCGCCTGGGCCGGATCCTCGGGAAGTTCCACGTCCAGCAGGTGGCTGGCGATTTCGACTTCCTTGGCGTGGACCATGCCGGCCATTCCCTCGTTCAAAAGCTTCATATGCTCGAACTGGGCCTGCACATTCTGACGGACGGTCAGGTTCGGGTTGATCGGAACGCCGATGCCGCCCGTGTCCATGCCGTACATCGTGTTGTAAAGCTGCGGCAGCATCTGCTGAAGCTGCGGGTGCGTCTTCATGACGTGGTAGCCTTCCATGAAGGCTTCCATCGCGACTTTCCAGTTTGCGGGCAGCTTGGTCGCGTACCACCATTCGGCGCGCTGCTTGTCCATGCCGCGCATTTCCAGCGCTTCCAGCATGGGGCCGATGCTGTCACGCAGCGATGGCGCGTCGTCATCGAAATTGATGAAAGCGCAGCCGATCGCGGTCTCGACCCGGCAGGGGCGCAGCGCTAGGTCAGCGGCGTCCAGTTGATCTTCGCTGAAGAAGTGCTTGCCGTAGACGAAGGTATTCTCACCATCGAGGTTCCAGCGCCAGCCGTGGAACGGGCAGATAAAGCCAGCCGACTTGCAATTGCCATGCCCGCCCGGCGGTGCGACCGGCACACCCCGGTGACGGCAGGCGTTGTGATAGGCCTTCACCCCGTCCTTGGTACGAACGACGATGACCGAGCGGCCCAGGTTCGAATATTCGATCCAGTCACCGACATTTTCGATCAGCTCAAGCCGCGTCGCCATCTGCCAGACATGGGGCCACAGGTCCTTTTTCTCGGCCTCGAAGAAGGCCTCGTCATAATAGCGCGGGGCGGGAATACGCTCGGGATTGTCGACGAGATGCGGAATGTCGAAACGGGCTGCGGGATCGGCCTCGGCCATTGCGGAAGTCCTCTCGATACGGGTTTTTCCCGGTCTTATTGCCTCGACAGGCAATCTCGAAGGGACCGCCCCGGACAACCGCAGGGGCGATGTCGGACACGCTGATCAGGCGAGTTCGGCGCGCAAAACGTGCTTTAAAACCTTGCCGGCCTCGTTCCGGGGAAGGGAATTGCGAAGCTCCACACGCTCTGGATACTTGAAGCGCGTGACCCCAAGGCCAGAAAGGTATTCGGCCAACATGGGCACATCTGGGCGGGCACCCGCGACAGGCACGATCACCGCACAGGCCCGCTCTCCGGTCTTCGGATCGGGGACGCCCACGATCGCAACGTCCTCTATCTCCGGCAGGCGGATGAGAAGGTCCTCGATCTCCTTGGGCGCGATATTCTCGCCGTTGCGGATGATCAGGTCCTTGATGCGGCCCGTGACGGTCAGGAAACCCGCATCGTCCAGCGCGCCCTGATCGCCGCTTCGATAGAAGCCGTCGGCATCGAAGGCGTCAGCCTCGTCTGCCTGACGGATATAGCCTGCCAACATCTGTGGCCCGCGGGCGCGGATTTCGCCGTTTTCGGCAAGAATGACATCGGCAATGCCTGCCTTGCCGTCGGAATGCGCAGCCTGGACCATGCCCTTGTCGGTCAATGCCCCCACCGTGGTGACTGGCACCTCCGTCGAGCCATAGACGCGACTGACGCGCGCATTGGCGAACCAGTCGTTTGCTTCCTCGATCAGCCCGGGCGGGACAGAGGCACCGCCGCAGATAAAGACCTTGAGTTCGGGAAGATGCTCGTCTGCGGCGCGCGCAGCCGCCAGCAGGTGTTCAAGAAACGGCGTTGCCCCGGCCATGTGGGTAATCCGTTCTTCACGCATCAGTTCAAGCGCTGCCAGCGCATCCCAGGTGTCCATCAGGACCGCAGTCGTACCCAGCAATGCAGGCCCCTCGAATGCATAGATCGAACCGCCAATGTGGCTGATCGGTGAAGGGACGAGAAAGCGATCGCCCTCCTCCACCAGCCAGTGCGCGCCTATCTGCTTCAAAAGGGCATTGAGCGTGTTGTGCGTATGAAGAACCCCCTTCGGCCTACCAGTCGTGCCCGAGGTGTACATCACCATCCGCACCGCATCCGGATCAGGTTCTGCGAACCATCCCGGCTCGCTAGCACGCAGGATCTTGGCCAGCCCGCCATCCTCGCTCCTGCCATCGCTGCGAACGACCACGACTTCGAACGTGTCATCCATGTCCGACGCGATGCCGCGCAGCATCTCGGCATAGGCGAACTTACGGAAAGTCTCCGGCACGAAGACGACGCGGCTCTTGCAGTCTTCGACGATGAAGCGGGTATCCCGCTCGCGCAGGCTGGGCAGGATCGGGTTGGCGACAAGCCCTGCGTAAGTCGCGGCGAAATAGACGACGGCTGCCTCGTGCCAGTTGGGCAGCATGAACGACACGACATCCCCCGGCGTGGTCCTGCCCCGAAGCCAGCTCGCAAGCCGTCGCGCCTGATCATGCAGCTGCGTAGCGGTGAGGCGGGTGTCGCCATCAACGATCATCACGCGGTCAGGCGTATCGCCGGCTATTCGCGGCAGGATGTCGGACAGGGTTTCCCTTCCCCACCAGCCATCGCGGCGGGCCTGCACGGCGCGGTCCTCGTCCCAGCGAATGCTCCAGCCATCGATTTCACGGCGTGCCATCGTCGCGCTCTCCCTTTCGCGCGCAATCAAGCCGCTGGCCTCTTGTGATGCAATCTCGCCGCGCGGTTCGTGGGCAAGGCATCGCGCCGGTGATACCCGCACCCTCACTTGCCCCTGCGACGCAGCGCTGGCAACGTGTCGGAAGCGGCACGTTTATTGAAGATGTCGCGGTCTCAGCTGAATTACTGGATCAGGAAGAACTCGGATCAGAGCGCCTGAGGGCGTGCCGGACCTCATTGTTCTGGCGCGCCGAACCGGAAGGAGAACTGACCGGCTCGTGAAAGATTTGCCGATCTTCGGTCTCTAGCCATTCAAATCGTTGGGCCTGCCGTGCGGTGCTGCTATGGGCCGCGCATGCTTACTATCGATGGCATCACTGTCCGGCTTGGCGGTCGGCCCATTCTCGAACGCGCCAGCGCGACAATTCCGCAAGGTTCGCGGGTTGGACTGATCGGGCGTAACGGGGCCGGCAAGTCGACGCTGATGAAGACCCTCATCGGCGAGATCGAACCTGACGACGGCCACATCGGCAGACCTTCGCGGGCCCGCGTCGGCTATATCGCGCAGGAAGCCCCCGATGGCGCGATCACGCCGGAAGAGGCCGTGCTGGCCGCCGACGTGGAACGCGCGCAGCTGCTCGACGAGGCGGAGACATGCACCGACGTCGACCGGCTTGGCGAAGTACACGAACGACTGCTGGCCATCGACGCCTATAGCGCCCCGGCGCGTGCGGCCAAGATCCTCAACGGCCTGGGTTTTGACGAGGAAATGCAGCGCCGACCGCTCAGCAGTTTTTCCGGTGGCTGGAAAATGCGCGTCGCGCTTGGCGCGCTGCTGTTTTCAGAACCGGACGTGCTGCTGCTCGACGAACCGTCGAACCACCTCGACCTCGAAGCGACCTTGTGGCTGGAGAATTTCCTCAAGTCCTATCCAGCAACGCTGCTGGTCATCAGTCACGAACGCGACCTGCTTAACAATGTCGTCGATCACATCCTGCATCTTCAGGGCGGCAAGCTGACGCTCTATTCCGGCGGCTACGATTCCTTCGAAAAGCAGCGCGCCGAACGCGCGGCGCAGCTGGCTTCGGCCAAGGCGGCGCAGGATGCGCAGCGTGCGCGGCTTGAGGATTACGTCGCCCGCAACAGCGCGCGGGCATCGACCGCAAAGCAGGCGCAGGCGCGTGCCAAGATGCTCGCCAAGATGCAGCCGATCGTCGCGCTCATGGAAGACCCCTCGCTCAGCTTTGAATTTCCCTCGCCCGGCGAATTGCGCTCTCCGATGATCACACTCGACGGGGCTGCCGTCGCTTATGGCGATGCGCCGCCGATCCTGAAGCGCCTGAACATGCGGATCGACGCGGATGACCGGATCGCGCTCTTGGGCCGAAACGGCAACGGCAAGACGACGCTGGCTCGCCTGCTCTCGGCCCAGCTTCAGGCCGTGGAAGGCGAGATGTCGGCGCCGGGCAAGCTGAAGGTCGGCTATTTCACGCAGTACCAGGTCGAGGAACTGTCGTCAGATTCGACGCCGCTAGACCTGATGACGCTGGCGATGGAGGGCAAGAACCCCGCCGCCGTTCGCGCGCAACTGGGCCGCTTCGGCTTTTCCGGCCCCCGCGCGACGCAGAAGGTTGAGAAGCTTTCGGGCGGAGAGCGCGCGCGGCTGGCGCTTGCGCTCATCACTCGCGATGCGCCGCATCTGCTGATCCTTGACGAGCCGACGAACCACCTCGACGTCGATGCGCGTGAAGCGCTGGTCCAGGCGCTAAACGATTACTCCGGCGCGGTCATCCTGATCAGCCACGATCGCCACATGGTCGAACTAACCGCGGATCGCCTGATGCTGGTCGATGGCGGAACGGCGCGCGAATATTCCGGCAGCATGGACGACTACATCGACTTTGTGCTGGGCCGGAACCAGCCGAAAAAGGAAGCGAAACAAAGCGCAGGCAAGACCGCGTCCGGCAATTCATCGAAGACGCGCGCCAAGGCCCGTTTCCTCAAGTCGGAACTGGCAACCGCCGAGAAGGCCATGGCCCGGCTGGAATCCAGCTTGAACGAGATCGACGAGACGATGTGCGACCCGGCAAAGGCGCCGCCGCATCTCGCCGACATTGCGATGGGAGATTTGCTCATCCGCCGGACCGAGGTGAGCGAGCGGTTGGCAAAAGCCGAGGCAGAATGGCTGGATTTGGGTGAGCAACTGGAAGCGCTCGAAAACGCTTAGAGCTTATCCCGCGGACCGCTAAGACTGACCTTCAGAAGCCAAGTTCGGTCAGTCCCGGATGCTCGTCGGGCCTCGGACCGAGCGGCCAGAGAAGCTTTCGTTCCGTTTCATCGATAGTGTGCTCGTTGATGCTGGCGATCCTGCGCTGCATGTGGCCCGTTGCATCGAATTCCCAGTTCTCATTGCCGTAGGCGCGGTGCCACTGTCCGCTGCCATCACGGTACTCGTACGCAAAACGGACCGCGATGCGGGCTTCCTCGAAGGCCCAGATTTCCTTTACCAGCCGGTATTCCTGCTCGCGCGTCCACTTGCGGGTCAGAAACGCCCTCACCGCTTCGCGGCCCGTCAGGAATTCCGCCCGGTTTCGCCACTGGGTGTCCTCGCTATAGGCCAGCGCGACCTTGTGCGGATCGCGCGAATTCCAGGCATCTTCGGCAATCTGCACCTTGCGGATCGCCGTTTCGCGAGTGAACGGTGGTAGCGGTTGACGCTCGGTCATCTTTGCCTCCTCTTGATTGGTTTGCGGGAACGCGGTGGCAATGCGCGTCCCGATCTTGACGCCGCGTGCCATTTGCGGGGTATCCTGATACCGAACAGCCGGTCGCTTTCAGCGCGGCGATGACGCCGCATCGATGGGGAAACAGTTGGAAGTTTCATCACTGTTCTCGGCCAAGGCCCTGGCACAGGTCGATGGCGATCTGGCGGAACGTGCGCTCGGGCAACTCGGGCTCGATCGCGAGGTGATAACCACTCCTGCCAATCGGGTACCCGTCGAACAGCACCACGCCCTGTTCGAAGCGCTGGCCCAAACCGAACAGCCCGACATTTCCTTTCACATGCGAACATCGGGTTCGATGCGGCTTGAGGACTTCGGACTGCTGGGTCTGACCATGCGTTCGGCACCGACGCTCCGTCGATCGATCGAGCGGCTGGATCGCTATGCCCGGCTGTTCAATCCCTACTCGGTCTTCGCTTTTGCAGAGCATGGGACGGACGGCTGGTGGACCAACACTCGTACGGTCGCGACGGAAGGGGGACGCCTTTCGAACGAGGCCGCGCTTGGAACTTTGCTGACCTTGTGGCGCGATGCCAACGGGTCGGACCTGACCCCTGCAAGGGTTCAGTTCATGCACCAGCCGGTCGGCTCGATTGAGCCGCTGAGAGCCCATTTCCGGTGCCCGATCACGTACGGCGCGCCGTTCGATGCGATCGTTCTGCGCGGAGAGGATCTCGACCGGCAGAACCGGGTCGGCGATCAGCATATCTGGGACTTTTTGCGCGCGAACCTCGAACAAAGCCTTGGTGTGACCGAGGAGGACGGGGTCGATCGCGAAGTCGTGATCTGCGTCGCCAACGCGTTGAGCGACGGCGTGCCCAGACTTCAGGATGTCGCCCGCGATTTGGGCATCGGCAGCAGAACGCTTCAGCGCCGGCTTGCCGAACGCGGTCACAGCTACCAGTCCCTTGTGGACGAAGCACGGCGCGAGGTTGCCCTTCGCCTCGTGGCCGAAGGCAGACAGTCTTTGGTCGAAGTGGCGTTCCTGACCGGCTTTGCCGAACAAAGTTCGTTTACGCGCGCCTTCAAACGCTGGTCGGGCAAGACACCTCGTGCCTTTCGGGAAGAGGCCCCGCGCGCTCCTGCAATTGCCTCGGCCCAAGCATTGCATCGGAACGGCACGCTCCGGGCCTGAACCAGACGGAAGGGCTCCCTTCGCCGCGACCATTTCACACAGCCCGTTCACGACGCCGGCGAGCCCGCTTTTTTGCGGACATGCATCCGATATCCAACCATGATCGCAATGATAATAAGCAGCAGCCATCCGGCGGCGAGCCAGAGCAGCGCATCCGGCAGGGCCGAAGCGAAGTCGAGAGCATCGACATTTGCTGTCCGCCAGAAAACCCATTCGCCTGCCAGGTCGGTTGCCAGCAAAGGCGTTCCTGTCGAAAGAACCACGATCCCGTCGCCAGTCGCCGGATCGAGCCGCGCAGCGGTATTGATCGCCGGGCCGTTCTGACCGTCATGGCCAATGATGAAACCGCCCCGGTTGTTGGGCGCATAGAGCATCGCGCCAAGGCCCCAGATTTCGGCACCAAGCTGCGAGGCATGGGGAGCCATGACGAGGTCGCGCGAGCCCTTTGAAAGAACGGATTGCCGCCCGTCCGGTCCTTGTGCCTTCACGAATAGCGACAGGTCGCCAGCCGTCGTGAAAAGCGATGTCGCCGCCTTGGCGGTGTACCAGCGGAACGGTTCGGTCGTGCCGTCCGGCCGAAAGTTCTGGACCAGTCCAAGTTCGATGGCGCGATCATGGTCGAATGTCGTGCGCGTCATGCCAAGGGGCGCGAAAACCGCACTGTCCATGTATTCGGAGAATGACTGGCCGGACACCTCTTCGACCAGCAGTTGCAGCAGCGTGTAGCCACCGCCCGAATATTGCCAGCCGCTACCCGGTTCCCTGCCCAGCCGAACCTCTCCGCTCTTGCCCGGCGCTGCGTCGCCCGCGCGGGTCAGCGATTGCTCCAGCGTCTGACGTTCCTCGGCAGAGGCGAAGCCGTCATAGCCGAGGCCGTCTTCAAGGCCGGCAGTATGACTGAGTAACCGCCTGACGGTGACGCCGTCGTTGTCGAATGTGGACGGCGGAAGCTGCCAGCGCGTGAGATAATCCGAAACGGGTGCGTCGATATCGATTTTACCGTCGTCGACCAAGGCCATCACGCCCCATGCCGTGAGCCACTTGCCCAGCGACGCGACCTGAAACACGGAATCCCGGTCGACTGCCTCTCCTTCGGAGAAAGCAAAGCTGCCCGCTTCCTCGCCCTTGGAAATCAGGATCAGCGCGACGTTGCCGCGATTACGCTCCATCGCCTTGTCTTGTGCTGCAGCCAGAAACGCCTTTGCATCATCCGGTGGCGCAATCGCGGCGCGGGTCCAGCCCTCGCTCAACCCGGCAAAGACCAGTCCGGTCCAGAGCATGCCAGCCAGCAGCATGACGACAATCAGGGAGATATATTTCCGCGTCATGCCCGGATCTCCGTGGCAGCGGGCAGCATCGCGGCCACGGGCGCTGTGACTGACAAGGGCCGCGACGCTGCATCGCGTTCCATGCAGCGCAGAGGCGGATTGGCTTGTCCGCCTAAGGCCTCGGCAAGGTGCCTGAACGCGGTTCGCACGCCTTCTTCGATCACCGGGTGGTAGAACGGCATCTGCAAGATCTGCTCGACCGTCATTCCGGCCTCGATCGTCCAGGCCAGCAGATGCGCGATATGCTCCGCCGCCGGACCGAACATCTCGGCCCCAAGAAAGCGGCCCGTGCCATTCTCTGCGTAGACCCGCAGGAGTCCCTTGTTCACGCCCATGACCCGCGCCCTGCCCTGGTCCTCGAACGAAACCTCGGCGACCGCAAAATCGGTTGTGCGGTCGGACAACAGGGCCGCGTGACTTGCACCGACCACGGCGATCTGCGGATCGGAGAAGACGATGCCGATCGGGGTGCGACGGACCCGGCGGTAGAAATCGGGATAAAGCGCCGCGTTCTCCCCCGCGATGCGCCCTTCGTCCGCAGCCTCGTGCAAAAGCGGAAGCTGCGCGGTGGCGTCGCCTGCGATGAAGATGTTCTTCGCCGCCGTCCGTCCGGACAGCGCATCGTACGGCGGCACGTCTTTCTCGTAAGGCGCGAGACTGGTGTTTTCGAGGCCGAGCCAGGCGACATTCGGGCGGCGCCCCGCCGCTGCGATGACGAAGTCGAATTGCTCCTGCTCTTCGGCGGAAGGCCCCCAATTCAGGACGACCTTGTCACCTTCTCTCGATACGGCAGGCTCGACATCCCACGTCATGGGATTCTCGTCTGCCAGACACTTTGCGGCATAGTCTCTGACCACGGGGTCGGTTATCATGCCGACACGGCCACGGCGGCCAAAAAGCCTCACCCGCACGCCAAGACGGTGCAAGGCCTGCCCCAGTTCCAGCCCGATCACGCCCGTCCCCATGACCGCGACAGAGCCGGGCAGATCATGCCAGTCGAATACATCGTCATTGACGATGAGCCGGTCGCCAGCCGCCTGAAGTGTATAGGGAATGACCGGGCTCGACCCGCTGGCGATAACGACCGTGCGCGCGGTAACGGTGCGACCGCTGGAAAGACGCAGCGTGTGATTGTCCTCGAACCGCGCATACTCCCGGATCAGTTCGCACCGGTCGAAAGCCATAATCGCCTGCTCGACAAAGCCGACAAAGCGATCGCGCTCACTACGCACGCGGTTCATGATCGCCTTTCCATCGATGATCGCCGGCCCATGCGTAACGCCGAACATCGCCGCGTGCCGACCGGCTTCGGCAGCTTCGGCTGCTGCGATCAGCAGCTTCGACGGCATGCACCCCACGCGCGCGCAAGTCGTGCCGAGCGGCCCGCCGTCGATAAGGGCAATGCGGTCGGTATAGCGCGACGCTTCGCGATAGGCCGACATGCCAGCAGTACCGGCGCCGATGATCGCGACATCAAAGTCGAACTGGTCTTTCAGCGGGCGGATTGCCCTGTCGGCGAAGCGATGGGTGTGCGAATTCATGAGCCGGGTCCTCCTTGTGCGGGCAGTTCCTGTCGAAAGCCGGTTGGCCCCTTGGAATTACCGGCGCCCGGTGCCGCGTTCTTGTTCGGACCCGTCAATTATTTGACCCGGCGCGCCTTGGGCGACATCGCTCCATGTCCCGGTCTTGCGCGAATGGGGCGAAATTCCATCAGCGACAGTGGTCCAGCGCAGCGGGGAAGCAGCAGGGCGCAAGACGATCCTGTCCGGCGCAAAATTCCACAGTCGCTGCGCCCCCTCGAACTGCTCGACCTGTGGCCCGGAATGAATGATCCGCGCCTTACCGGTCAGTTGCAGCAAGTCGCCGATCGCAAAGTCGACGAACAGCAGTCCCGCGCGTGGATTCACCACGAAATTGCCAAGCGTGTTGAAGTAGAGATTGCCCGCAAAGTCAGGGACGGTGAGCGTACCGTCCGTCTCCACTTTCACGAACCCCGGCAACCCGCCGCGGTGGGACACATCGACCAGCCGCTCGCCGCCGGTGTCGGCATAGGATGCTACGAAAAATGTATCGGCATTCTCGATGATGGCCACTGCCGCCGCATCGAGACTTGTCGTCCTGACCGCGGACTCGGCCGAAGCCAGAGATGGATTGCGATGAAACGCATATTGCCTGAGGCGGACGTGCTTCGGACAATTTCCAAAGGCATGGCGAACGCGGATTTGCATTTGGTTGGGGCCGAATTTGTCGATCAGGCCATTCACGCGATTGCGGCGCCGGGTGTGCAGCTCGATCCCCAGCAGGCCGATTGCACCGCCTTCCCGAAGTCCGTCCAGCGCGGGATCGCTCTCATGAAGGGTAGCCCTTACGGAAAGGTCCGTCGGCGAAGGCGAACTTATAAAGCCCGGCTCTCCGGTCATCAGCGTGGCCCAGACGTCTCCGCCCTCGTCTACTGACGCGGCGACAAGGAAGGGTAACTGTTCGTAGAACTGGCGATGCTGGTCCGGCATAAAGGTTCGGATGACCTTCGGGCCGACAATAGCCATCCGGTCGGCGACACCTGCTGCGCGCTGCATGGCAAGCTCGCCCTCATGGAAGATGTCTTCGTTCGCATGTTCAGGGGGCGCCATGTCGGTCGGTCCTTATGAAGTCGTGGCAGCAGTGCTGAGCGCAGCCGCGATGCCACGACTGCGGTTTCAGGCGGCCGCCTGCGCCAGGCCTACGGGCGATTTCGGGAAGGCGACGAAACCGGGCAGGTCCTCGATACGGCGAAGCCACCGGTTCACTGCGGGGTAACCCGTCAGGTCGACGTTCCCCTCCGGCGCGCTGGAGATATAGCTGTAAAGCGCGACATCGGCGATCGTCGGTTGGGCGGTTTCCGCGATCCAGTCGCGCGTTCCCAGTTCCGCATCGATCACGGCAAGGACCGCATGGGCGCGGGCGATGACTTCGTCGGCGTTGATATCCGCGCCGAAGACCGTGATCAGGCGGGCCGCAGCCGGACCGAAAGCGACCTGACCAGCCGCAACCGACAGCCAGCGCTGAACGGCGGCAGCTTCCTTCGGACTTTCGGGCAGCCAGTCCGTCCGGCCATCCTTTTTCGCCAGATAGACGAGGATCGCATTGGAATCGGAAATGATCGTATCGCCATCGACAAGTACGGGCACCTGCCCGAAGCGGTTCAGCGCGAGAAACTCGGGCTGCTTGTGCTCACCACCGGCGAAGTCGACGTCGATGATCTCCGCCTCCACACCGATCAGTGACAGAAACAGGCGTGCCCGGTGCGCGTGACCTGAAAGGGGTAAGTGATAGAGCTTCATCGGCTGATCCTTCATGGCTTCTGCCGGTGATTTCCGGCGTCACACAAATAAATCGGGTCGCGATCTGGAAGAACCGTCAAAGCATTCATTTCAGTGTTGCAGTTTCCGGAATAATTGAGCCACATGCATCCCGCACCAAGTTAAGACGGCGCAGGAGGGACATGATGGACAGGTTTCATGCAATGCGCGTTCTGGTGCGGATCGCGGACAGCGGCAGCTTTGCCGAAGCAGCACGGCAACTGAACATGAGTCCCCCCGCAGCCAGCCGCGCCGTCGTCGCACTGGAAGACCTGATCGGCGCCCGCCTGCTGACGCGCACGACCCGTTCGGTAAAGCTGACCGAGGTCGGCGCCAGATATGTCGAGGATTGCAGAGAGATACTCGCCTCGATCGAGGAGGCGGAGGCTGCGGCTTCCGGTTCTTTCGCAAGGCCCACGGGCAGCCTGACCGTGACCGCATCCGTACTGTTCGGCCAGATATACATCCTGCCGATCATGACCGAATTTCTCGACCTGCATTCGCAAGTGACCGGGCGGCTCCTGTTCCTCGACCGGGTCACCAACCTTGTCGACGAAGGGATCGATGTCGCGATCCGCATCGGGCACTTGCCGGATTCCAGCTACAGCGCGATCCGGGTCGGATCGGTGCGCCGGGTGATTTGCGGCTCCCCTGACTATTTCGAACGCGCGGGCGTACCGGCAAAACCGTCTGACCTGACCGAACACAGGATCATCGCCGCATCCAGCGCATGGTCCTCGCTCGACTGGAGGTTCGGGCAGGCGACAAAAGAAACCGTTCGCGTTTCACCTTCCCTCTATTCCAATTCGAACCAGAGCGCGATCGATGCAACTTGCGCCGGCTGGGGCCTGACCAGGGTGCTTTCCTATCAGGTGGCACCGGACCTTGAGAGCGGCGCACTCAAGACCGTCCTCGAAGAGTTCGAGGAGGAATCCTTGCCGGTCCACGTCGTGCACCCCGAAGGTCGCAATGCATCGGCCAAAGTCAGGGCATTCGTCGATCTTGCGGTTGAAAGGCTCCGCGCGAACCGTTTCATCAACTGATGATTGTTCCATAATTCAAAACAATCTTTTACATTTTACGCTGATTATCACGTCTGATACCGGGCCCTATCTCCACGCCGTCCCCGCAATCGGGGCTGGAATGGAAACGAAAAATGAATTCAAAACTGCTTATCGCAGCCGTCACGGCAGCAATCGGCCTTGCCGCATCGCCTGTCTCGGCCGAAAGCTTCGACGGTCCCTATTTCGGTGTGCAAGGCGGCTGGAGCCGTACCGAAATCGCCGATCAGGCAAGCGGCAACGCGCCCGTTGATGGCGAGCTTTCGCGCGATAGTTTCGCCTTGGGCGGCTATGCCGGTTACAACTGGAAAATAGAGGACAAGTGGGTCATCGGCACCGAAGCCGGTTTCAGCGGCGCGTTCGATGACGATGTACGCGGGTCGGCTGACGGCAGCGTTTTGATGATCGATCCGCGCTACAGCTTCGACCTGACCGCTCGCGCCGGGCTCGTCATCAGCGACCAGACCCTCGCCTACGTCCGCGCAGGCTACACGAACACCCGCCTACGCACGGACGTCGTGATCGAAAACGGCATCAGCCGAAGCTCCGAAAATCTGGACGGTTGGCTTGTCGGCGGCGGCGTCGAGCGCGCGATCACTGACGATATCTCTACGCGTCTGGAGTATCGTTACAGCGACCTTGGCGACAACGGCGGTCGCTACGACCGGCACCAGTCGCTCGTCGGTATTTCCTACAATTTCTGAATTGTGCAGCGATGCCGATGCCCCGCCACCGGGCACGGCATCCTGACGCCCGGAGAATTCGCATGAACTTCTTATCCGCCTTTGCGCCACCGCGCGACCTGCGTACCCCGGTGCTGAAACTTCAACTCATCGTGAACCCGGCAATGGCCAGCGGATCGCTCACCACCGCCATGCTCAATCTGGCTGCGATTGGCATGCTGAACGGGTTGGCGCACTGGTTTCCCAATCTGTTCGGGATGCGGCGCTGCCCCCCATGCCATGCCTAGCCCAATCACAGGCCGTATCGTCAGCCAGCTGGAGCTCGCCCTGTCGAGCGATTGCCGCTGTCAGAAAACGCTCGGCGCAATCCGTCACAAGGCCAGCCGGTCGGGCCTGACCGAAGCGGAAATCCGGGCTGCCCTCGATCACCGCAGTTTCGACATACGCACCTCTGCGCTGATCGAACTGGCCTGTGCGCTTAAGGCTCGTGAAACGGGGTCGATTACCGCAGCCCGGATCGCGGCCCTTTCCGTCGGCTGGACCTGGGCAGATATCGAACTGCTGGAGGCGATGGCCGAAGCTGCCGGCCAAGGCCTGAAACCGGCCTTTGAACAACCATCACCCAGCCCGCGCCGCGCATAGGACGGGCATTCGGTTTGGCGCCATGCGTCAAAAACTAGGCACCCGCGAACAAGACCGCAGACCCTGCGCTGAACGATCATCCAACCGTCAGCCGATGCTGGCCGATCGAGCCCCTGAAAATGGCGCAGCGTTTTCTTGTTGAACCAAGACCAAGGAGGAAATCATGACCTATTTCGAAACCCACACAATCGACACCGCACCTGAAAAAGCGAAGCCGCTTCTGGATCTGGCCAAAGGCAAGTTCGGCTTCGTGCCCAACCTTTTGGGCACGATGGCCGAAGCGCCGGCCCTTCTCGAAGGTTACCTCACGCTCGCCGGAATTTTCGACAAAAGCGAACTGACAGCCACCGAGCGACAGATCGTGTTGATGACGAACAATCGCCTCAACAACTGCACTTATTGCATGGCGGCGCATACGATGATCGCACGCGCCGAAGGTGTTCCCGATGACGTTATCAACGCCCTGCGCACAAATACCCCGATCGCCGACCGGAAACTTGAGGCACTGCGCGAATTCGCTGCGGTCATCAACGAGACCCGCGGCTGGCCCACGGACTACGACGTACAGGCCTTCGTCGGCGCAGGCTATTCAGAGCAGGCCATTCTCGAAGTCATTCTCGGCACGGCGCTCAAGGTGATGTCGAACTACACGAACCATGTGGCCGTCACGGAACTGGACCGGGCCTTTGCCCCCGCCGCCTGGTCGGCCGCCGTTGCAGAAGCCGCCTGATCGGAAGGTCCTGCGCGCCATCTCATGCGCACAAAGAAAAGCCCCTTCGACTCTCGCCGAAGGGGCTTTTTTCGTTTCCCACCTGCTTACAATCCAAGCTCAGGCAGAGCCGACCGCTTCGGCCGCGACGTCGGCCTGACGCCGGGCCCAGTTGTGCGTCGACGTAAGTGCCGAGCCCTTCGACGTTGCCCAGATGGCTGCCTGCGTCCTGTTGCCGACCTTGATCTTGCGAAGGATCGCCTTCACGTGAACCTTGATCGTCGCTTCGCTGACATCCAGTTTCCGCGCGATCAGCTTGTTGGACAGACCGGCCATCAGGCAGCACAGCACATCCGTTTCACGGTTGGAAAGGTTTGCGCGGCTCAACGATTCCTCGGACGCGTCGTGCCCTTCGAACGAAGGCACCTGGTTCTCGAACTCTTCGATGATCGACGGCGGCACAATCTTCTGACCAGCCGCAATCAGCCTCAACGAAGCCAGAAGGCCATCGCAGTCGAGGTCCTTGATAATGTACCCGTGCGCGCCCTTGCGAAAACAGGAAAGCATCGCGCCCAGTTCGAGCGAGTCGGCCAGGATCACCGGTCGCGCCGACGGGCGGCCCGATGCGATACTGTCGAGGATCTCGTCACGCTTGTCGTGCTCGGGAACGTCGATGACGACAAGGCCGGTCTCATCCGATGCGGGCCAATTTACCGCATCGTATTCACAAGCCGCTTCTACCGAGGTGAAGTCTTCGGCCGAAAGTATTCGGACGAGGCCTTCGCGAGCGATCGCGTTCTGGCATATCAGTGTAACGGAACTGCGCATGTCTTACCCCACTCATGAACAGGCACAGCAATAGGTGAGGGTCGCGACACACCATCGGTGTGCGCAGACCTAACAAACACCCCGACTCACCGATTTTTGTGCGACTGCGATAGAGTGCCAAGAATCTTGGTAAAAAAAAGGTAAATTTCCGTTAATAATTGTTATACCTGCGTTTCTGTTCCATTCTGGGACAGATTTTGAGCCCTCAGAAAAACGACTCCGACACCATGATCGTATCGCCAGGGGCGATCTGAAGCACGCTTTCCTTGAGGTCCACGCGCTTCGGCGAATCCCATGTCGGCCTTTGCAGAACCACGTAATTTTTGGCCGCGCGGGGTGTGTATCCGCCTGCCTTTGCGATGGCCTGAAACAGCGTCATGTCGGTCGAGTAGGCGTATTCCCCAGGCTTCTGGACTTCCCCAAGAACATAGACCGGACGATAGGCGAGCGTTTCGACGTTGACCTTCGGATCGAGGACATAGCCGCCTTCGCTCAGCCGAGTGCTGATCAGCGTTGCGAGCGAGCTTGATGTGTGGCCAGCCGCTTCGACAGTGCCAATAAGGGGAAGCGCCAGATTGCCGTCCGGCCCGATCATGAACTCGCCCGTCAGGGTAGGTTCGTTGAATACGCCGACTTTCACCGTTTCACCCGCGGCCAGCGCATACCCACGTTCGACCGCGCTGTTGGCCGACGATGCAGAAACGGTGCCGTAATCGCTAGACGCGCAACCGGCAAGGCCAAGGGCCGACGCTAGCCCCAGCACAAGTGCGGGGCGGATCCGCATCGACGACATTTTTGCTGCGTTCATTTTGTCGATAGCCATTTCAGAGCTCCTCGTAAGCGATGGACGCGCGGACAGTCTGGTTCGCGCACGTCAATATTGCCGAGGATTGTAAGGCGCGCCCCACAAGGGGACCAAGGGAACAGAAAGATTAGCCCCTGCGGGTAGGTGCTCTAGACCTTATGCCCGTTTGCCTAAAACCCTCTGACAGCCTGACAATATCGCCAACGTCGAGAGGCCGTGCCCATCAGGACATGCCCCTTGCAGTCACGAACAATGTCGAGTGCGAGTTTTGCTAGCCACCAACAACGACCAATTGAAACGTCCTGATCTGGCCTGGCCGGACAGCGCCGCCAACCGGCCGTATCCGGGCAGCAGCGCGCCGAACGGTGTCCGTCAGAAAGACGGCGATAAAGGCGTTGGCGTCGCCCCGCTCAGCGCGTCGGCCGCGATATCAACCGCAGCCGCTAGCGGCATCCCGACTGCACAGAGCGTCATCTTGCTGGCCCGGCCGCAGGCCTGGACCACACGCTGCATCGACGTCGCCGGCGCCGTTCTTCTCCTCGTTTTCCTGATGCCGGTCATGATCATGGTCGCTGCCGCAATCCGCGTTTTCGATCCCGGCCCGGCCCTTTACCGGCAGGCACGGATCGGGCGCGACGGTTCGGAATTTGACTGCCTGAAATTTCGTTCGATGCGCTGCGACAGCGCCGAAGTGCTCAGCATCCTGCTCGACACCGATGCAAAGGCCGCTGCCGAGTGGAAGCTCAACCAGAAGCTGACAAAAGATCCGCGCATCACGCCACTAGGCGCCTTCCTGCGCGCGACCAGCCTTGATGAATTACCGCAACTTTTCAACGTTATACGCGGTGACATGAGCCTTGTCGGCCCGCGTCCGATCGTGCGTGACGAGGTCGCGCGCTATGGCCGTTTCATCGTTCATTATCATGCGACGAAGCCCGGACTCACCGGGCTTTGGCAGGTCACCGGCAGAAGCGGGACCACATACCGGCGGCGCGTTGCCACCGATCGATATTACGCCTGTTCGCGCAGCGTAGGGATGGATTTGAGGATACTGGCGGCGACCGTTCCGGCCGTACTTTTCCGCAGGGGGGCGGTCTGATGAAAGGTTACAGAAGCCAGAAAAGCAGCGCCCATGCGGCAATGGCAACAGGTGCTGCAAACAGCAGTCCGCGCCCGAAAGAACGCTGCGGCCGCGTCGGCTTACCCAAGATGCTCTCCGCAGATTTTGTTATGCCAGACGACAAGGCAAGTTCCATCGTACCCCTCCATCTACCTCTTTTGGATGAGTGTGCGCATAATAGCAAAACGGAAAAGCTCTCAATCCGTGAGGACCTAGCTTATCCCCACTTATCGTTAACAACTGGTAAACCGCGCAGCAGGGCAATCGGCGGGCCCGTCAAGACGATGTGCCTGGCCGCTGCCGCATCGCTGGCGATGACTGTGCCGGGGACGGCTTTTGCCCAGTCGTTCGGCATACAGAACCCGGAAGACCTCCTGATCGACCAGACCCCTCAGGGGCTGCAGTCCGGCCCCCAGGCCTTCTACCCGCGGATCGATTTCGACCTCGCTCGCGATAGCAACATCTATGATCGCGACACGAACAAGATCGCGGACACCTTCGTGTCAGTGCGCCCGAGCGTAAGCTACCGCCCCAACCTTGCCCGGCATGAGATCGATGTCACTGCGAGCGGCGAGATACGCCGTTATTTCGAAGAGTCTTCGGAAAACAGCGAGCAGTACGGACTTCGCGCAAGGACCCGGCTCGATCTGGCAGAACGCATGGTCGTTCGCGGGACGGCCGAGATTGCACGGCGCGTGGAAAGCCGCGGCGAATTCGGCGACAATCCGTTGAGCGACAGCCCGATCGAATACACGCTGGCGTCAGGCGGCCTGAGCGTGGGGCGTTACGGCGGTGTCCTCGAACTCGGTGCCGGGGCCCAGATAAGCCATCGCAGCTATTCCGACGTGTCGATCGGCGGCGTGGACGCTGACCTGTCCTTCCGTGACGTAACGGACAAGCGTGCGTTCGTGGATGGCAGCGTCCGGTTGTCTCCCGGCGTCCGGGCATTTGGCGAGGCTTCGTACCAAGCGACAAGCTATGACGTGAATCCGGTCAGGGACCGCGATTCCGACGGTTACTCGCTGCTCGCCGGTGCGCGCTTCGATGTGTCCGACCTGATCGAGGCGGAAGTTGCCGCCGGTTATGTCCATCGCAGCTATGACGATCCGACGATCCGTTCGTTCAACGGACTGGACTTCAGGGTACTTGGTCGCTGGAGCCCCACCCCGCGCCTGCAGGTCGCTGCCGTGGGCCGCCGGACCATCGAAAGGTCGCCGTCCGTTGGCATTCCGGCCGTGGTGCAAAGTCGTTTTCAGCTTGAAGCGCGCCAAAGCCTGGGATCGCGCATGATCGCATCGCTTTCCGCCGATGTCGCACGATGGAACTATCAGGACAGCCCTGTCCGCGAGACCCGATACGCCATCGACGGATCGTTGAGCGTCCGGCTCGCACGGATGCTGAGGCTTACCGGCGGGGCCGGATATCGCAAGCAAACCGAGACCGGTGGGGGTCGCGCATACGATGGCGCGACGGTCCGCATCGGTTTGGCAGTCGTCATATGACCTATCCAATTTCATCAGGTCCATCAGAAGGTGAGTGACATGCACGGCACCCGTCTCGTCGTACACGGCGCATCCCATGGGTCTCTCGCCGAGATCGGAAGTCGCTCCATCGGTGAAGCCGACGCGATCGATTTTTCGGAAAGCCTTTCCTTCATCAGGCGCCGTTTCAAGCTGATCGCAGCCGTTTTCGCGGCCGTTCTGGCGCTCGGCATTGTCATCACCTTGATCATGCCTCCCTCTTACACGGCGCGCTCGGTCGTCAGCCTTGAATCGCCGTCGCCCGAAAGCCCTGGCGCAGCGGCGAGCAATCCGGACCAGTTGCCGAACAGCGCACTTGTCGACACGCAAATCGAGATCATCGAATCCCGCGAGATGGCCACGCGCGTCGCGGCAGCAGCGGGCCTGCTCAACGGCCAGAGCCCGAATGAGCGCGAGGATGTGATCGATGCTCTCATCGATCGGGTTTCGGCCACGCGAAGCGGCGAAAGCTATGCCATCACGATCGCCTACGAAGGCGACAGTCCGCAGGAAGCTGCCGATCGCGCCAACGAATTTGCGCGCCAGTTCGTGCAGTGGGAATTGCTTTCCACGAAGGAGCGCACCGAGGAATCGATCGGAGCGATCCGCGAGAGGCTGGAGGAACTTCGCTCTCAGGCGCAGGCCGACACGGTCGCCTTGCAGAATTATCGCATCCGCAACGACCTGCTGAGCACTTCGGGCGCGTCGCTGACCGAACAGGAAATTTCCAGCTACAACCAGGCTGTGACCTCGGCCCGGGCCGCCGCGGCCGAGGACCAGGCACGCCTGTCCACCGCACGGCGACAGCTTCGTTCCGGTTCGAGCGGCGACGACGTCGGCGAGGCCCTTGGCTCGAACGTGGTTTCGGACCTTCGCGCGCAGGAATCGACGATCGCGGCGCAAGTCGCCGACCTGTCTTCGCGATACGGCCCCAACCACCCCGCGCTGATCGCCGCGCAGGACCAGCTTGCCGAAGTGCGGCAGCGCATCCAGGCGGAAATCGGCCGTGTCATCTCGAACCTCGAGGCGAAGGCGGCAGTCTCGCAGCAGCGGCTCTCGTCGCTCTCGGGCAGCCTTTCGCGGGCGCGTTCGAACCTTGCGGTCTCGAACGGGGCTCTGGCCGGTCTCGATGAATTGCAACGCAACGCTCAGGTTTCGCAGGGGCTCTACGAGGCCTATCTTGCCTCGTACCAGCAACTGGTGGCTGGCGAAGGGACCGAGCGTCCGAATGCCCGCATTCTGACCCTGTCGGCGCTGCCATCCAAGCCCAGCTCACCCAATATCGTGATCAATCTCCTGCTTGCGACGTTCGCAGGGCTTGGCCTTGGCCTGCTTGCCGGTTTCATCACCGACTCGGTTGACCGTACGATCGCGACACCGCGCCAGGTCGAACACGCCACTGGTCAGCGGTACCTCGCCTCTATCCCCAAGCTGGAGCACAAGGGCAGCGGCGTTCGTTATGTCTTCGAAGAGCCGCGATCCCCGTTCGTCGAGGCCTTCCGGTCACTCGTCACCTCGGTAGAGCTTAACGCCGACGGCCCCACCAAGGTCATCGCGATCACGTCCCCCCTTCCCCAGGAAGGCAAGTCGGTCACGTCCACCAGCCTTGCCCAGGTCCTGTCGACGGGCCACCGCCACACCCTGCTGATCGATTGCGACTATGCCCGCCGCGGCGTGTCACAGCTTATGAACATCGCGGACCGACCCGGCCTTTGCGAAGTCCTAGAAGGGCAAGCCCCGATCGAGGACGCGCTGCTTTGGGATGGCGAGAATTTCGCCATCCTGCCGATCACCAGCGACAGCGAGAATATCGAAAGCCTGATCAGCGGCGATGCCTTCACCGCCTTGCTGGAAGGCCTGCGCAGCCGGTTCGACAACATCGTGCTTGACCTGCCGCCGGTCCTGCCGATCGCATCGGCCCGGTCGGTCGCCGCCAAGGCAGACACGACGATCATGCTGGCCCGTTTCGGCAAGACCCCGGTCGATGCCCTGCAAGCGGCCATGCGGTTGATGAGCGGCAGCTGGATAAGCGTTGCCGGCATCGCGATCACGCAGGTCGACATGAAGCGCAAGGGCCGGTTCGGCCGCGAGGATCCGTACTACTACTTCGAGCAGTACAAGGAATATTACGCTTGAATTCGTTCTCGCCGCAGATCGTGGCCGATGCCGCGGCAGCGCGGCCAGCCGCCTTTTCGCAGCCGCGCGTCGCGATCGTGCACTACTGGCTCGTGTCGATGCGCGGCGGTGAGCGTGTGATCGAACGGATGCTGGACCTGTTTCCGCAGGCCGACATCTTCACCAATGTCTACGATCCTGCCGCCGTTTCGGAAAAAATCCGTAGCCGGAAAGTGACGACCAGCTTCATTGACCGGCTGCCCGGATCGCGGCGGTTCTATCAATACTATCTGCCACTCATGCCGATGGCACTCGAACAACTGGACTTGCGCGGATACGACATCGTGATCAGCAGCGAATCCGGACCGGCCAAGGGGGTCATCACCGACCCTGGCTCCACGCACGCCTGCTATTGCCATTCACCGATGCGGTACCTTTGGGACCACTATCACCACTATCGGGAAGAGGCGAACCCGCTGGCCCGGATGGCCATGCCCGTCATGTACAATCGCCTCCGTGAATGGGACGTCAGTTCAAGCGCGCGGGTAGACCGCATCGCGGCAAATTCGCACTTCATCCAGAGCCGTATCCGCAAGTTCTGGCGCCGCGAAGCAGACGTGATCCATCCGCCGGTGGAAACAGACCTGTTCTCGAAGTCCGATGACATTTCGGATGCCTATCTGTGGGTCGGCCAGATGGTTCCCTACAAGCGCCCTGATCTTGCCGTGGATGCGTTCAATGCCCTTGGCCTGCCGCTGACCATGGTGGGAAGCGGAAGCATGCTGAAGAGCCTGAGGGCACGGGCAAAGGGCAACATCCGCTTCGTAGAGCGCATGAATTTCGACGAGTTGCGGCGGGCTTACTCGACCGCAAAGGCCCTTGTTTTCACGGCCGAAGAGGACTTCGGGATCGTTCCGGTAGAAGCGATGGCTTCGGGACGGCCGGTCCTTGCCTATGGCCGCGGCGGAGCGCTGGACAGCGTGAACGAAGGTGTCTCGGGACTGTTCTTCAACCGGCAGGATGCCGAATCCCTGATCGACGGGGTGGCTCGCATGGAAACGTTCCTGCGGGACTTTGCGCCGGGCGACGCGATGCAACACGCGCGCAAGTTCGCGCCAGAACATTTCGACCGCAAGCTGATGGACCTCATTTCGGCATGACCAGCCAGACTGTCTATCCTTGCCTGTGCCGAAGAGCAGCAAGACCATGATCCCGACCTACATAGGCTTGATCCAGCTGCTCTTCGGCACCCTCCTGATTATCGGCGGCACCAGTCGGCAGTGCGTCTGGTTCCTGCTCGTCTCGGCCCTTTTCGGCGGGTCGGCAGCGATCCAGTTGCCCGCGCTTGGCGGATCGTCCATTCCGCCGGTGCAGTTCGCGCTGGTATTCGTGATCGCGCGTCTCGCCATTCCGGGGTCGGGCAACGCCCCGCTAGTCATGGCGGCTTTGCGTGAAAACGTGTTTCTTTGCATCTTCGTCGCCTACGGCGTCTTCATGGCCTTCATCGGTCCGCGCCTTTTTCACGGCACCATCGACGTGACGCCTTTGCGGAACGAGGTGTCGAAGATGATCTACTATACAGAGCCGCTGAGGCCGAGTTCACAGAACATCACCACCTCGGTCTACCTGATCGGGGTCGCCGTGCTTGCCGTCGCCATGACAGTCCTTTGCCGTAAGCGCGGCGGCGCAGAAGCGCTTGTGAAAGGGGGCGTCGTCGTAGCCTGGCTTCATGCCCTTACTGGCATCATCGAAGTCGTGACACGCGGCACGGCTGTCGATCTGGTATTCGAAAGCCTGCGTAACGGTTCATACCAGCAATTGAGCCAGAGCGTCAGCGGCGTGGCCCGCATGAACGGGCTGTTCCCCGAACCTTCGGCCTATGCCGCGTTCGGCTTCGGACTGTTCGTTTTCATGGCCGAGTGCTGGTATCGTTCGGTCCTACCCAAACGCACCGGGATTGCGGCAATCGTGCTTATGCTGGCCCTGCTTTTCAGCACGGCATCGACCGGATATCTGGGGCTTGCCGGCTATGGCGTCTTCTTCCTGTGCCGCCTCGCCGTTTTCTGGCGCCTTGCCAACCACCGACGCGTGAACGAGGCCGGCATCGCGGTCATCATCGGCGTTATTGCCGTCGCAGCGGCGCTGGTCGCGCTACCGGCTTATGTCGATACCGCTGGCCGGGTGATCGACCAGATGATCTTTGCGAAGGCCGAAACGGTGTCGGGCAAGCAGCGCTGGTTCTGGATGGCCCAGGGGCTCGATGCGATGCTCGCTTCGGGCGGCTTGGGCATCGGGCCGGGCAGCTTCCGGTCTTCCAGCCTGCTCACCGCCATTCTCGGTTCGATGGGTGTTGTCGGAATCCTGTCAATCGGCGCCTATGTGCTTTGGGTATTTCGGCCTGCGCGGGCATCGACCTGGGGCAATTCATCCGATCTGTCGGCAAGCCTGTCTGGTGCCTGCGGAACGGCTGCGATCCTCTCGCTCATTCCGGGCCTCTTCACGGCGCCTTCGCCGGTGCCGGATTTCATGTTCGGTTTGCTGGCCGGCGCTTCGCTTGCACTGCGCCCGCATTTTCAACTGTCGCTGGCGAGCTCGCGGCGGCAGGTGCGTCAGGACGTATCCCCTACAACGTCCTGACGCACTCCAAGGCTTCCTCACCCGTCAGTTATGACTGTCTTCAAGGCTGTCTGCCAGCAACCGCAAGGTTTCCGGCAGTGCATGGTGGATGTCGAAGATCTGGTAGAAATTGATCGCGGCGGCCAGCATCGAACGCGCGACGTCTTCCGGCTTGAAACCATGCAACGTCAGCGTCGTATAGCTGTCGATGAAGCTTTGCGACGTGTTCATGAACGCCCGCAACGATGCATCCGAAGATGGCAGGTCGGGCGGGCCAGAGACTTTATCGAGTGGCAAGTTCGCGCTCCGGGCCCCATGGGGGATCGAGGGGGTGAATAGGCTGTTCCCACCCTGATCGCGCCATCACGGTAATGGAAGGCGGCTAATCCCGCCGTGCCGGGGGCTGCCAATAAAGCGCACCACTAACCCGCTTGGATGATCGCTGGCCGGTTTCGGGGATTTTTCCCCGAATTATCGCCCGCGCCGTCGCAACCTGCCGAACCATTTCGGCGAAGACTTGTTCTTCCCGATCGTTGCGAAAGAAGCATCGAGAATATCGATCGCGATGTTCGCAGCCGGTCTTGGCGCTGGCACATGCCCGCTTGGCTGTTCCGGCTGCACCGGGACAAGCGCCGTGGCCGGGGATGCATCGGCATCTGCTGGTCCCTCAAGCCGCTCGGGCGGAAATTCGAACCACGAACAGTCACAGCGCCCACAGCGCAACCATCGGCCCGGTTGCCGAATATGCTCATCGGGGACCCGATATTCGACACTGCATTGCGGGCAATCGACGCGCATGCGGCCTTATTAGGGCCACAATTCCGCGCCGCAAGCTGAAAACAAGGCGTGTGTCCAAATGGGGCGGCGCACGGACTCTTTGGCCCGCCCTCCGCGAATTTGCGCGGTTCATCGCAACGGACCGTCGCCCTGCCCTTTACAGTCGCGGCACGGCCATCCCGTTAACCCGAAAGAAAGCACCTTGTGTCGCAGTGGCCCGTGGGTCGGACAAAGACGGGACACTTGGAATGATGGCTCGCCCTGTGGCAAACTCGGCGTTGATGTTGTGCACGCTCATGGCCTTGGCCGCTTGTGGTGGCGGAGATTCCGCCGGATCCACGAACGAGCCCGTGCAGATCGGCGCTACGCCGACCCCGTCCCCGACGCCGACGCCTTCGCCCACCCCGACACCGCCTGCCAGCACCGCCCCCGCCCAGACGGCGACGGGCCAGATGGTTCTGGGTGTCCAGACGCACTTCAGCCAGGGTTGGGGGCTCGATTCACTCGACAAGTCGGATGACATCGGCACGCGTCTTCTAAGGGACGAAATGCCGTGGTCCTTTGGAGAAGAAACCAAGGGCGCCATCGCCTTTACCGATGCGACCGCACAGAAACTCGACAGTACCTGCGATCGCGGTTTCCAACTGATCCTGACCCAGATTCCCACGCACGACGCGTATGACGGGGGATCGTTCGCCTACACTCCCGAAGCGCAGAGTGCGTTTGCGAAGTACGTGAAAGCGGTCGCCGACCGTTGGGGCGATTGCATCGTCGCTTTCGAGATCGGCAACGAGATCAACGGCGGCAATCAGCTTTCATTCCCGTCCGGTTACGACCCGGACGAAACCGTAGTCGCCTTGATGAAGGCGGTCCACGATGCGGTGAAACCATCACACCCCGGTATCGCGCTCCTTGGCGGGTCGACCAACATGATCGGCACAGGGTTCCAGAAAAACCTTTTCGATGCCGGAATGCTGAAATACGTCGATGGCGTTGCGGTTCATCCCTATTCGCGGCACGCAGATGGCCTGCCGCTCGAACTGGCGAAGCTGCGCAGCACTATCGAAAGCTACGGCAGCGACGCCGAAATCTGGGCGACCGAATTCGGTCATGACACACCCGACTTCGCAGAAGCGGCAGCACAGACGCTGAAGTCGGTCACTCTCATGTCCGCAGCCGATGTCGACGTCGCGGTCTGGTACGCCCTGCTGGAAGAACAGTGGTATCCCAACTTCGGCCTATACAGTGGCGGGACCAAGCGTCCGATAGCCCATACGATCGACTTTGCGCAACGCTCTCTCCTCACGCGCGGGCGCGCAGAACAGGTCGACGTCGGCGACGACATGGTCTTTGCATACCGGTTCGGCACGGACGCAACCGTCGTCTGGGGCGCGCCGCAGACGCTTTCCGTCTCCGGCGCGACCGCGGTCTACGACTACAAGGGACAGGCGCTGTCCAGCAGCACCAGCGTAGAGATTTCGCCCCGTCCGGTCGTGATCATGGGCGATATCGCGATCCGCACGGGATCAAGCGGAATGGTTGCGGATACGGTGATGCAATACGGCCGGGATGCGTGGCAGTATTTCGCGCGCAATGCGGACGGCGCTTACGATGAACTGGGATACCGGTCGCGCTGGTACGACAGCCTGTTCATGAGCGATTGGGACGGAACCCTTGCACTGAAAGCAACCGGGGGTGTTCCGGCCCGTACCGGGGCCGATCCGATGCGCGTCGTTTGGCGCTATACCGCGCCCAAGGCGATGCAGGTCACGGCGATGAGCTGCTTTGCAAAGTCGTCCAATGGTGATGGCATCGACGTGTCAATTTCACGCAACGGCAGTGTCAGCACATCCGAAATCGTGTCCAGCGGTGAGAGAACCCTGCGCACCGATCTTTCCTTGAGCGAAGGCGACCGCGTCGAATTCATCGTCGGCCCCAACCAGACTTATGGCGGCGATGACTTCAGCTTCCGCGGGCGCATCTACCTGCAAGGACAAGCCGGCTCCGTCGCCTGCCCTTGATCAGCGCGGCAAACGGGCCGCGTGCCTTGGCCTCGGTGATACAATATAGACTGCCACCGGTGCCGACCCCGGAGTGACAGTTCGATTCGCCGTTTAGTGATCTTCCTCGTCATCGGTCTCAGCGCAGCCCTTGCCGCCGCATCGATTGCGGAAGCGTTCTGGCCGGTTCTGGAAATCGTGAACGTCTTCGCGCCGTGGTGGGGCGGTGCCGCCATCCTCTCGCTTGGCCTGATCGCCATCCGTTCTCACGGAATTGTGCGCGCGATCAGCTTCGCCTTGGCCCTTGTCGTCGCTGTGCGCCTGATCGTCCTCTTGGCGCCCCTGGTCGAGCAAGCCAAGTCGGCCAGCCGGCAGCAACCGGACTTGCGCGTGATTTCCCTCAACATGTGGAAGGACAACGAAGACAGGGCCTTCGTCACGAGCTGGCTGAACGAACAGGATGCCGATGTGGTGATCCTGATGGAGGCACCGATCGGATCGGAAGCTTTCGATAACGCGCTGCGCAATCAGTATCCGTATCAATATGCCTGCACGCGAAGCGGGCGATGCTCGACCCGCATCCTTTCGAAGTGGCCTGCCCTCGCCGTTCATCACCATGCCGATCAGGACCCGGAAAACAGGCGCGGTCTTTCCGCCCTATCGGCCCGGCTTTCCGTAGCGGGGAGACCGGTCACCATCGTTGCAGCCCACATGGACCGGCCCTGGCCGCTTGAGCAACGCGGCGAACGCCTGGATCTGATGGCGGAAGCCTTACGCGTGGCGAAGCCGCCCATCCTGTTTACCGGCGACTTCAATTCCGCCCCATGGACCGTTGGCCAGTCACGAATGACCTCCGCAGCCCAGCTCAGGCTTGTCACCGGATCGCGGGGAACATGGCCTGCATGGTCGCCAATCGCGCTGCTCCCGCTTGATCAGGCCTATGTTTCGCCGTGCATTGGCGCGAACTCGGTCGAGCTTGGGCCGAATGTCGGGTCCGATCACTTCCCGCTTGTCATGGCGTTCGATCGAAAAGACTGCGACGCCGACTAATCCCTTTTGCTGATCGCCTAGTACCAAAGATCGCGTTTCTTCGCAGAATGCTCACTAAACAGCGTGACCATGCGTTTGGTAGGTTATTTTCCATAGTTGTCGGTAACCCGACGTTGCGGAAACGAAGCCATGTCGAAACGTGTCATCATGATCGGACTGGACGGATTCACCGTTGAAATTGCCGATCGCCTGATCGCCGAAGGTCGCATGCCCAACCTTGCCAAGCTGCGGGCCGAAAGCGCGCGATGGAAAGTGACTGACGAGCCTTACCGCAACGCCAATCTTGCCTATGAACAAATTTCCTCCGGCATGAGCCCGGAGACTTCGGGCCGCTTTTCATCGGTGGAATTCGATCCCGCGACTTATTCCGTTAAACAGGCAGGCGCCGATAATCCGCCGTTCACGTCCGGTTTGAACGGCAAGACCGTGGTTTTCGATTCCCCGTTCTTCAACTTGTCCAAGGCCGCCAACACCGAAGGCATGGTCGGCTGGGGCGCGCACGGGCACGGAATGCCCGATGGATTGCACGCAAGGCCTGCGTCCCTGGCGCAAGAAATAACGGACAAGTTCGGCGAATACGCCGCCAAGGATTACATCTACGGCTTCTGGTGGCCTGACCCCGAGCTTATGCGCAAGGCTGGCGTGGCCCTGCGCAAGGGTGTCGACCAGCGCACCGACATCATGCGCTGGTTGATCGGCGAACGGATTACCGATTGGGATCTTGCGATCACCGTCGTATCCGATGCCCATTCGGCCACCGAACCGATGTGGCACGGCGTGGACCCGACCCATCCGCTGCACAGTCATCCAAGCGCGCCCGTTGCGAAACAGTGCCTCGAGGAAATCTACGACGCCATCGACCGCCATATCGGGGCCATGCGCGAAGTCGCCCCCGATGCAACGATCGTTTGCTTTTCCGTGCATGGTATGGGCGCCAACGGGTCCGACGTTCCGGCCATGCTGCTGCTGCCGGAAGTCATGTACCGCTACGAAACCGGCAAGAAACTTTTCGATGCCCCGGCCGAATGGAAAGATGCCGAAAACGGCATTCCGATCGTACCACCCGGCGTTCCGTGGGACCGTGCGATCCTCAACGCGATGCGCGGCGGCAAGATCATGCGCGCAGTGGACAAGCTTGAGAGAGGGTACCTGCGTGCCAAACATCGCCTGACCCATTCGGATTCGGCCGATGCAGGCTCTGATGAACCGATCCGCTTTCCGCTCAAGATGTCGGCGACGCGGTATTCCAGGTCGTGGAAGACGACCCGGGCCTTTGGATATCCGTCGTTCCATGACGGCAGGATCAGGGTGAACCTCAAAGGGCGCGAGGCACACGGCGTTGTCGAACTGGAAGATTACGCGGCGCTTCTCGACGAATACGAAATAATGCTGCGCGCCTTGTTCGATCCGCGAACCGGCAAGCCGGTGATTGGCAAAATCACCAAGCCCGTTCTGGACGATCCCCTGAACTGCCCCGGCAACCAGTCGGACATCGTCGCCGAATTCGAAGGCGTTCCCGTAGCCCTTGGCCACCCGGTTCTCGGCAGCGTGGGCCCTGCCCCCTACCGCCGGACCGGCGCGCACACGGGCGGTGCCGGCGCGCTCTATATCCATCAGGGTGATGTCGTGGTGGGAGACTACGGCACGCAAAGCGCGTTCGATATCGTCGCGACTGTCGGGAAGATGCTGGACCCGGCCTTCGTCGCCCCGTCGGGCGAACCTTTCCCGGTTCCGCTGATCTCTTCAAAAGCCGCCTGAAGATAATGTAGCGACGGATGCGGCTGTCACGCAGGTTCGAAGGACCACGACAGCCCCATCCGCGCCGCGTAATTGGTCAGCGCATAGATGAAGATCGCCAGGCCCACGAGCTCGAGCGTCTCTTCAATGGTCGTCGAGATCATGAAGGGTAGCGACCCGAACCCGTAGGTCCCCTTCATCATGCCCGACACCATTTCCACGCCGACCGCCCCGCCAACATAGACGATGCCAGCCGCGACCATCAGGGCCGCGGAACGCCTGTTCATCGCCATGAGAAACCGCAGGTAGGCCAGCCCCAGCAGCGGCAGGAACACGAAGGCAAGGACCACCCACGAATTCGTCAGGATGCTTCCGGGCACGATGCCGAGATGGCCGGAAATGAACTCCATCGTCTTTTCGTGAAGCTGGATGAATTCATCCATCGACATCGCGAGGAATACGAGCGCCAGGAAAATCCAATGGCGATGCCACCCCATGCGCAGTTGGCGATGAGCGATACCGATCAGCGCCAGAAGCAGGGAACAGCAAGCCAGCAGCGCAACGCTGAAATATGTCGGGAAATTGGTTTCACTGTTGAGGTCGATCAGCGCAATCGCGCCAAGGCCTTTCGAAAAGCCCATGCCGAACCGCAACACCATGCCCGCGACGCTTAGCGCGACTAGCACGGCTATGACTGCCATCAACCATAGGAAGATGGTCTTGGGACTGGCGCGAAAAACAATCGTTCGCTGATGGTCGACCATGTCAGGTAAAGACGGGGCCGGATTGGACCTCGTCACCGGGCATATTCGTTCATCGTGGCGAGTAGCGAGCGCGCCGCCCCGTCCCACGTGAAGCGCGCGACCTGCTCATCGCCCTTGGTCACGAGTTTCCGGCGCAAGGCGGGGTTCCGCTCCAGCTCGCAGATCGCCTCGGCCCATTCTTCCGGGGCATGCGCATCGGCATAGAGCGCGGCCTCGCCGCACACTTCGGGCAAGGCCCCGCACGGCGCAACGACCGCAGGGCATCGGGCGCCCATCGCCTCCAGCGGGGGCAGACCGAAACCTTCGGTTGTCGAGGGGCAGGCAAAGCAAAGCGCGTTTTCATAAATCGCGCGCAGCTCCTCGTCAGAGACCTTGCCCGCAAAGATCACGTTCGGCCCCGGCGCGGCCCCTATCGCTTCGAAATCAGCAGCTGTCGCCGCACCGAACAAGACCAGTTTCTTGTCCGCCATGTCCGGCCGGGCAAAGCAGTCGATCAGGACCCTGATGTTCTTGTGCGACTGCGTATTGGCAAGCGCGGCGACGTAATGTCCGCTGTCCAGTCCCAGTTTCGCAATGATCCGGTCATCCGCCTGAGCAGTCGCGAAATGGTCCACACCATTCGGGATGACCGTGACCCGGCTGCGACTGGCAAGTCCGAAGCGTGACAATTGCTGCCGCGAATACTGCGAGATGGTCAGTATGCGCTGATGGCGACGCCCCGTGAAAAACTGATGGAACCGGTACCAAAGGCGGAACGGCAGCGAGTAGCTTTTCGGCGTCAGGCGGACCTGCGCATCGTGAAACATGGTGACGGCATCGCGCGAGGTAACCGGCCCGACATTGCAAAGGCTGAGGATAGTGCTGCCCCCGCCCACTGACGGCAGGGTCAGCTGCTCCCAAGGAATTCCCCGGAACGGCCCGACCACGCGATAGGGCACGCCCAGCTTTTTCGCCCGATCCTCTGCGTCATACGGAATGACAAGATCGAGACGCAGCTTGCCCTTCCACGCCGGATCTGTCCGCAGCAGATGGTTGCAGTGCCGGATCAATTCCGCCGCGACACGGTGCACACCCGTGCTGGGCGCGCTTAGAAACTTGCCGTTTATCAGGACGGAACGGCAGCTACGCTCGTACGCGAGCGGGCGCGGAGCGATCCAGCGACGTAACAGATCGGCGACGCCATGCGGCGCAAAGGTGCTTGGCGGATTGTCAGGAACGGTTGCCATCGGCCAGCCCCCAGCTTGCTAAATCGACAGCGCTCTGCATCACAGTTCGGTGATCCTGCGCGGATGCAGGCGACGCAGCAGCAAGTCCCGAAATGCGACCATGTTGCCGCGAAGCCTTCCGCGGCGGTCGATCTTGTTCGGCGGGGGAACGCTCTTAACAATATTGGCGAGCAGGTTCTTGAACAGAAGGCCCCAGCCGTGGTTGCGGCCTATCGTGCCCTTGCTGCGCAAGTAGAAGATATTCGCCACTTGCGAGTAGCCCAGCCGCAAACCCGAAGTCCTGCCCGCGGGGCTGCCCAAGTGGATGCCGGTCAAAGCGCGGGAGCGGACAAGCTTGCCATTGCGCCCGACCCTTGTGGTGAAGTCGATGTCCTCCTGCCAGCCGTAAAGGGGCAGGTTCTCGTCAAACCGCAAGCCTTCTGCGGCGGCGGAGCGGAACACCATGTTGCAGCCGTAAAGCGCCTGCGCCGGCTTGCTGCGAAGTCTGGCACGTTCCCCCAGTGTGTCGAGCCGCCACACGGCGTCTTCGAAATCGATCGCGCCCGTCTTGGCTCCGTCATCGACCAGATGACCGGTCAATCCGACCACATCGGGTTCGCTTTCAAAAATGTGTTCGACGTTGGCGAGATAGTCCGGGGCAGCGACGAAATCGTCATCAAAGAACACGATGACATCCGTTTTGCCATCGAGCTGTTCAAGAGCGGCGTTCCGCTGGCTGCAGGCACCTTTGGGGGCAAGCAAGACCAAGGGATCCCCCGGCATTCCGGCAACGCCTTCGACATCGCTTTCATCGTGGCCGACAATCACGATACCATCAGCCTTGCGCGTCTGATCGTTAAGGCGTTCGATGTTCTTGCGTAGAACCGGTGCACGGCCAGTTGTGGCGATAGCAACGTGGATGCGCATTGAAACGGCCTCTTAAGTCTTGATTAGAGACCAATAAATACGGTTTTCGGCACCTCTGGCGAAGCGCCCATGCGGGGGTCATCCGTAGTGGTTAGGTAACGAATGCCCTCATCCCGCGATAACCCCAAATGGCAGCAAATGCCCCACGACGGACAATTTCGCCGCCTCGTCTGATCGGTATCCTCGGGCGAATAGAAATCTCGTCAAAGATCATCAACGGGGCAGCGGAGCATGAAATCCAGAACGGTTATGGTGGGCCTCGATGGCTTCACGATAGACTTTGCAGAACGCCTGATGGACGAAGGGCGCATGCCGAACCTGGCCAAACTGCGCGAGGAAAGCGCACGCTGGCTGGTCGACGACAGCCAGTTCCGCAATGCGAACCTGACTTACGAGCAGATATCCTCCGGCCTGCGCCCCGATGAATCGAAGCGCTGGTCCGCCGTCGAGTTCGACCGGGAAAGCTATGCCGCCGTGCAGGCCGGCGCTGCCAATCCTCCCTTTACGGCACCGCTCGATGCCAAGACCGTCGTCTTCGATGCCCCCTATTTCGACATCGCGCGCGATACAAACGCGCGCGGCGTCGTCGGCTGGGGCGCGCATGATCCGGGGCTTGGCGAAGGCTTGCAGTCCCGCCCGGCATCGCTTGCCGACGAAGTCGTGTCGCGGTTCGGTGACTATGCGGCGAAGGATTACATCTACGGATTCCTCTGGCCCGATGCGGACCTGACGCTAAAGGCCGGCAGGTTGCTGCGCGACGGCGTGGATCAGCGGACCCGCATTGTCCGCTGGCTGTTCGGAGAGCGGATTACCGACTGGGATCTCGCCATCAGCGTGGTTGCAGCGGCCCATTCGGCGACGGAACCGATGTGGCATGGCATCGACGAAAGCCACCCGCTCAATTCCCATCCCAGTGCGGCCGTTGCGCGGCAGTGCCTTGAGGAAATCTACGAGGCGATCGACCGCCATATCGGTGCGATCCGCGAAATCGCGCCGGACGCGACCATCGTATGCTTCACGATGCACGGCATGGGGGCGAACAATTCGGATGTACCGGCCATGCTGTTGCTGCCCGAAATGATGTACCGGCTCGAAACCGGAAAGACCTTGTTCGAGCCTCAGCCCGAGTGGAAAGCGGCGGCTGATGGCGTTCCGATCATTCCGCCCGGTGTCCCTTGGGACAGGGCAATTCTGGGGTCGATGCGTGGCGGGCAGGTCATGCGCATTCGTGATCGCATCCAGCGCGACGTTCAAAAGCTGCGCCGCAAGCTGACGGGGACTTCATCCAGCAGGGCAGCCGAAAAGCGGGATTATCAATTCCCGCTGAAGATGGCGGCAACCCGCTATGCCAAGGCCTGGCCCAAGATGCGGGCCTTTGGGTTCCCGACGTTCCATGACGGGCGCATCCGGATCAATCTGAAGGGCCGTGAGAAGCATGGCATCGTTTCGCCGGCCGAATACGAAGCGGTCGTGTCCGAATACGTCGCCATGCTGAAAACCCTGAAGGACCCCCGCACGGGCGAGGCTGCGATCGGCACGATCTATACGCCCGTTCTTTCCGATCCGCTTTCGGCAAGCGACAATCAGGCCGATATCGTTGCCTCGTTCAACGGCACGCCTCTTGCGCTGGAGCATCCGGGTATCGGCACCGTCGGCCCCGCGCCGTTCAGGCGGACAGGGGCTCATACCGGCGGTCTTGGCGCGCTGTTCATCTCGGGCGAGAGCATCGCGCGCGGCGATTACGGCGAGTGCAGCGGGTACGACATCGTACCTACCGTGTGCGAGCTGGCCGGAAGCAAGATCCCGCTGAACAGGGCAAATTCGATTGTCCTGCCTTACCTGTCGCAGGCCGCATGACACGCCCCGCCGGAACCGTTCCGCCCACTTTTGTCATCAACCTGGCAAGACAGGTTGAACGCAGAAGGCGGATGCATGCCCTTGTCACGGCAGCGGGCGTCGAGCCCATCTTCGTGGACGCGGTCGACGGCAGCAAGCTCAGCAGCAGTGACTTGCTGCCATGGAGGCGCACTGAAAAAAGAGCGCTTCTGAATGCTGGCGAAGTTGGATGTCTGTTGAGCCACGTCTCGGTCTGGGAAAGGATCGTGCGCGAAGGGATCGACCATGCGATAGTCCTTGAAGACGACCTCGTCATCGCGCCCACGTTCCGGCAGATTCTGCTGCGTATCGGCGAGTTGCCTGAATTCGACCTGTTGCGGATAGAGACCGACCGCTCTCCGATCGTGTTCCGGCAGGAGTGCGAGCTGGAAATGGCCGGACACCGCGTGCACAAGCTGCTACGCGGGGCGACGCGCACGGGCGGCTACGTCATTTCGCGCCGTGGCGCGCATCGCCTTCTGGCGAACGTCAACGATTTCGAACAGGCCGTCGACGTCGAGATGTTCAATCCGCGTCGCTCCGTCGTAGACCGGCTGGACATGCTGCAACTTGTCCCGGCTATTTGCGTGCAGGCAGAACTCGTGCCCGGCATCGCGGTACAGGCCCCCTATCTTTCCAGCGGTATCGAAGCGCTGGGCCAGCGCGCCGATACGCGCCTCGGCAAACGCAGGCCGACCAATCCGACCCCGATGGAAAGCTTTCGTGCGGTACTTCGGCCAATCAAGCGTCTTGCGGTCAATTTGCTGATCCGCCCCTTTGGCCACACAGAGCGTCCGATCCCCTTGATCGATTCCTCAACCTCACACTGGGCCGTCCGCAACGCCGCAGCCAAGCGCTGATCGGGGTTCTACTTCAGTTGGATGATCGGGCAAGCTTCGGCGCCATCTGCGCCAGAAGCCTGCTGACGATGTACTCCTCCGCACCTGAAGGCCGTCCCGACAGCAGCCACAGGGCCAGGTGTGTGACACCATAGACAGCCAGCCCCCCTGCTCCGGCGAGTGCGATCGACAATATCTCGGAAGCAACGCTGGCGTCGTTGAACCACGACAGGCTTTCGTAGAGGAAAAGGGCCATCGCCCCGTTCGCCGCGATTGAGCGCCAGACGAACAGGAACTGGCGCCGCCATGAAATACCCGCAACCCGCACGATGATCTCCACGCTGAGCGCGGTGTGAAAGATGTTCGCAAGCGCGCGGCCGATAACGGCACCCATCAGGCCAAAAGTGATCGCGCCGATCACCACCGCCGGAATCGCGATCAAGGCTGCCAGCATCTCGCGCTTTGCGAGCTGATGCGGTTTCTCCAGCGCCAGCAATAGTGCCTGTGTCGGCATCGCAAGTGTCGCCAATGCGCTGGCCGGAGCCAGGATCTGGATTACCGGCACGACTGCCAGCCATTTCTCCCCAAGCCCCAACCGGACCAGAGGTTCGGCCATCAACATGAGGAATACGGAAATCGGCATGATGGCAGCCGCCACCATCGATTGCCCGCGCAAGTACGATTGCTGCAATCGCTCGGTATTCTCGCGGATCTTGACGAGGCTTGGGTACATCACGCTGACAAGCGGCATCCCGATCGCCCAGCTAGCCGTCGTGGCAACGCTGCGCCCCATCGAAAAGAAGCCCAACGGCGCCTTGCCAAGCACACCGCCGATCAGGAAGCGATCACCTTCCTGGCTGACGGTGGCCAAGGCTCGCGAAATCGACATCCAGCCCGCGAAGGTCAGCAGCCTGCTCCAGTTCAGCAGCGAAAAACGCGGCCGGTACGGTGCCCAAATGTAAGTCAGCGCGGTTATGACCATCGGAGGCATGATCGATACGATCAGCAGCGAGAAGTATGACCCGGTCTGCCACGCGATCACGACCGCAGTCGCGAAAGACGTCATGCGGGCAATCAGGTCGATCGTCGCGGTCGGTGCGTAATTCACCTCGCGCGCGAACATGACCATCATCGGGCTTCGCAGGCCCGTGATGAATGGCGCAAGGCCAAGCAGCGCGATCAGCAATATCAGGCGCTGATCATCATAAATGATCGAGATCGGAACCGAGAGCGCCAGCATGGCGCCGGCGATGATCGTGCCGCGCAGGAATGACAGCGTGAACCCGGTGTCCACGTCACCGGGCCTGACCTCTTTTTCCCGGATCAGGGCATCGACGATGGGCAGTTCGGTCGCTGCCTCCAGAACCATCAAAGTGGCCAGTGCAATCATGACCATGCCGAAATCGGCTGGCGTCAGGAAACGCGCGATGACCAGCGCCGCAAGGATGTCGAGACCGCGCCCGACAAGGCGTGCGGAGGCGAATATCGCCGAAGACCGGAAAACCTTGTTAGCGAGCATCAGCGGACAACTGTACGAGCAGGACGGGATGGGCGTTTCTGGTCGTGATCATTCAGCCCGCCATGTTCGGCACATAGCCAAGGCTCGGCAGCGCATTGCGATCACGCGATTTCGGTGGAGGCCGCCGGATCGGCATGGAATCCAGGTTCTGCACCAACTGGCTAAGGCCGACCCGCAAGTGCCGAGTCGGCAAGGCATCGGGAACGTGGCGAGCCAGGCGGCCGAAATCGATGTCATGGCGGCAATGATCCATCGCGGGAAGATGGGCCGCGTCGATCCGTGCACCCGGCAGCACTGCTTTCAGGGCCATGCCTATTTCCACAAGGCTCAGGCTTTCGCGCACGCGGCCCACGTTGAAAATTTCGCGGTGGACCAGATCGCGGCGCGCCTTGAGCAAGGCCGCGGATGCCCTTGCCGCATCCTCCACGTGCAAGACAGCGTGCCGGCCCGATCCGTCGCTGTTCAGCGGGATCTTGCCGAGCGAGTAGGCCGTCGCCGCAAGCCGGTTCATGAACCCGCGAAAGTGCATGTTCGCACCGTGGCCATAGACATCGGGCAGACGCATGATCGTGGGGCTGAAGGTTGAAGACGCAAGGCTGCAGATCGCGAGCTCTGCCCTGACCTTGGATCGGTAATGATGCGTGCCGGCATAAATCTCGCCGTTCTCGCAGACGCAATCGTCCTCCGTCGCCCATTGGTAGTTCGCCCACGAAGCGAAAACAAAGCGCGGAACCGCCGCCTGACATGCCCGCAAGGCAAGACGAAGCGTGTTCGACAGGTCCTTGTCGAATGCCGCGGCAGAGCCGCAGTCAGGTTCTGGCGCGGCGAGATGGATCACCGCGTCAAACCCGCTCAACAGCTCGAGCGATTCCTCGCTGGCGAGAAAGTCGCCAAGCTCGCGGGAAATCGTTTCGACCGCGTCCGGTGCCAAAAGCGGACAGCCGGGCATTGACGTGCGCTGGTCCAGGCCAATCACTTCATGCCCGTCACGTTTGAGCTTCGCGATCAGGGTCGAGCCTAGATACCCCCGGTGTCCGGTTACCAAAACTTTCATGTGCGACTCCAACGGTACCCGTCGTGCACTATCGTGCGCTTTTGGGCCCGCGGCACTCAATCGGCATTCCGTATGGCGCTCTCGATTGAGTAGCACCTCCAAAGTATTAGGGGCTTGCGAAGGATTTCCGCTGGCTCGCCGATCTAGTCCCCAATCGCAATTGGAATGACACGCACGCCTTCGCACAATAGCGGTATGAAAATCCGTGCCTGCCTGACAGCCTTGCAGCGAGATCCGCGACAGGCCCCGCGAACCGCGCTGTGTGCCGCGGCAGCATGCATGGCCATCGCCGTTCCGATGATGAATGCCGCTGACGTGCAGGCCGTGAATGCGCCAAAGCCCGCACGCGTCGATCCCAAAAGCGAGATTTCGGAAATCCGCCAACTGGCTGCGGAATCCGTCATGTCGAAAGCTCTTGAACCGGTTGGGCAGGCCGATGCCACGCGCATCAACCTTGCGCGCGCATTCGACAGGGCACCGACCGCGATGAGCAGCTTCAGCTTTCTGGGCGGGCAGACCGACCGCGACCGGGCGATCCAGTGCCTCGCCGAGGCGGCCTATTTCGAGGCCGGAAATGATATCGAGGGCCAGCGCGCGGTCATGCAGGTCGTTCTCAATCGTGTGCGGCACCCAGTCTATCCGTCGACGGTATGCGGTGTGGTGTTCGAAGGCTCGTCCCGCAAGACCGGCTGTCAGTTCACGTTCACCTGTGACGGTTCGCGCGACCGGCGCTGGTCGGATACCGGCGTGAAGCGCGCGCGCAAGCTCGCGGCGGCAGCGCTGGATGGTTACGTCGACAAGGCCGTTGGCACCGCAACGCACTACCACGCGGACTATGTCGTACCCTACTGGAGCGGGTCGCTGGCAAAGATCGCGGCCGTTGGGCAGCACCTTTTCTACACGTTCCCTCACAGAGCCGGCTCGCGGGCCTACTTCCGTGCCGGTGGCGGCCGGAATGAACCTGTTATTCCGGGTGCTGCGGACAATCATGGCGACGCCGAGGCGCAACTGGTGGCCGAGAACACCGTTACCACGAGTATCACCGCCGTCAGCGCAATGGACGAGGTGAAGGCAATCAACGTCGATGCCGCCATCTTTCAGCTTGTCGACCCGTCCGTACCTTCGGGTCGCTGGGCGGTAACCGCGCTCAATAGCTGCGCCGATCGTTCTGTGTGCGAAGTCTTCGCTTACACAAGCCAGGCTGCAATGCAGGCAGATGTCGGCGTGCAAGCGTCACAGCGCCGCCCCGCTTTCACCCTCCACAAGGACATCAAGGCTGGCATCGAGCAAGCGAGATGGAACTGCCAGATCGCGGCAAGGTCCAATCCTGCCGAATGTCTGTCGCAGTGAGCCAAGCGTAAGGCTGGCAGGGAAGCCCGTGGCGTTTGCCAGAGACAGTCTCGAATGCACCCTCTGCCCTGAGAATCATGCATAGGCGTTTTCCTGCTGCACGAACTATGCGGCGGCTGCTCCCCTAAGGGGGCCAGTCCGCCGCCGGTACGTTAGCCGCACTATCCCGTTATGCGAGCATGTATGGGGCCCGCGCTGCGTGATTTTGCCAGCAGCATACGCGTCGGACGATCCACGCAGCGAAAAACGAAAAGCGACAAGACCACGACGCCCGGGATGACGAAGATCGCGTTGTTAACCTCCGCGCCACCGATCGCGATGCCAGCGAATTTGCACATGCCTGCCACGATCCACAAAAGCGGAACGTGGATCGCATAGAGCGGATAAGACAAGTCGCCGAGCGCCTTGGCCAATCCTTCGAACCTGCCACTGACGGGAACGCGAGAGCCACCAAGCACGATCATCGGAAAAACTGCGCAAATGACGAACACGGCAAGCAAGGGCTGCATGGTCGCTTTCGGCACGAAGAAAATCGCCGTCAGGAGCACAATTGGGACGAGCGCATGATAGCGAACTGCGGTCAGTAAGCGGTCGCGAAATCGGTAAACAAGAACACCAGTTCCGAAGCCCAGTGTGACGCGCCCCAGTCCGTGCAGATAGACCTGAATGCTAGTGCTCTGATCTGAAGCGCTCAAACCCGCGCCGAATATCACCGATGCCCAGTCGAACACGGCAATCGCCGCAACGGGCAGGATGGCCAGGATCCACTTCGAGTTCACTTTGAACAGAAACAGGCAAAAAGCGAGATAGGCCAGCATTTCGAAATGCAGCGACCAGATTGGCCCGTTAAGCGGAAACATTGCCGCCAGATCGGTCCCGGTGTTCGGCAGGAGCAACAGGTTCTTCACGAACTGGCCGATCAGATCGGTGCTGCTTACAGGATCGCCTTTCAGCACCCCTGCCCCGATGACACGGGCAACGCCAAGCACCGCGCCCAGGATGATCATCGGATAAAGCCGGATGATGCGTGAGACGAGGTAAGTCTTTTTACTGAAGCCCGCCAGCAAGCGATCTCCATAGGAATGAGCGATGACAAAACCGCTCAACATGAAGAACAGGTCGACGGCCAGCCCTCCGGATCCGAACGGTGTGTATCCAAATCCAGCGAACCAATGCAGAAGCACGACCGCGATGGCCGCCACGCCGCGAAGCATGTCGAGATAGAGGAAATGTTCCTTGGGCTTGTCCATGGTGAAGGTTCCAGTTCTGCGCAACTGAGCCGAGAGGGGGGAGTTCAATTTGCGGGTGCAAAATTCTGCATTGCCGATTCACGGACCGACGGCAGCGCCGCCGTCACTTGTCGGCGCTGTCTATCCAGGTCGGATATCCACGTGACGATTCGCTCCTGAAACACGCCCGGGTCCGCCAGGACGCTTCTGGCATCCGTCAGGTTGTCGCAATCGAGATTACAAAGCTGGAGCAGGCCTTCCATCTTGTCCTTGTAATCGATGCCGAATGTCGGCGTTGCCGCGCCGATGGAAGCGATCATCAGGTGCATTCGTCCGGAAATGACACCGTCGAGGTGAGAGGAAAGCGCCTTGATTTCCGAAGCGGTCAGCCGGGCATCGGGATAGAGCAGCCTGTTCGGAAACCGGGAGGTCAGCTGCTCGTACAGGGGGCGCAGGCAAAGCGCGTCAGATGACGATCCGCGCTCATCATGATCGATCAGCAGGATCGCAATGTCGCCGGTCTGCAATAGCCCCTCGACAACCTCTCCCATGGCCTGGATCAGGTCCTGCAAGGCCGTTCGGCGATCGAGTTCGAGCAAAAGCGGGTGGAAGTTCAGGCCGATCACCGTCCTACCTTGCGATCGCTGCTCCTCGATCCATTGCTCGAGCTCTGTAACGGAACGGCTTTCCCGTGGCTTTAGCAGGAAGGCTACGTCGGCGACCTCGCGCGCCGAACACTCGCTTGCGTCTGCAAAGCGGGCGTACGAAACCGGGTCTCGCAAGTTGACAGCGACGCTCTCGTCCAGCTTGTCGAAAATGGTCGTGACCATCGGATGGATGTCTCGGCTGACGCTGAAGCCGGTGATGTAGGCTTCGGCCCCGGAACGGGACAGCAGATCGACCAGTGCGACGTTGCGAACAGAGAAGGATGGATCATAACTGCCATCGATACCGTCCGCGCCCATCAGAATGACGACATCAGGGCGAATGGCCAGCGCTCCGGCGTAGCTTTCGGTCAGACTACTGCCACCTTCCAAAATGGCGAGTGGTGCAAGGTCCAGCTTCTCGGCTGCATCGTCTGAAGTTCCGCCAGCGGTTGCGATGTAGATTGTAGCCTGCGGCATGCGGCGGAACCACTCCGCCTTGATCGCGCCGATCATGGCCTGATCACCCGTGGAGCTCGATATCAGCACCGGATCAGAGGGAATTATCAGGACAGTGCGGTCTGCGTCACCGCAATTCGCAGTGTCGACCGTCAGACCTTCCCATTCGGTGATGAGCCGCCTGCTTTTCCAATTCAGATAACGCGTACGGAAGCCCAAGTGCCTCCACACGAATTTGGCGATTGATCGAACGATGGGCAATTCCTTTGGCTTGCCTATCGTTATGAGTCAGTTGGAAAATTTTTGAATATGCGCATTAGGGCTAATCGCGTGGATTGCGCGATTGTCAGGGGCGAACACTAATCATTCTGGGCTAATTAGGGCTCAAAAACCGGCCAAGCTCCTATCCTGGGCAAACTACCCCTTTTGAACGAAAAGGTCGGATAAGCTTGGTTAAAAAGTCTCCCCGACCATCTGTTCGCTTACCGCCCAGAGCTTTCTGGCGCGTTCAGCATCGAGAGCATAGGAGCGCACACCCACCAATTCCTCATCATCTCGCACCGGGGCAACGCTGCAATCTTCGCAATAAACCCCACCAACACGATCAGCCGGTGCGACAACCGCGGCCCAGACGGAGGTCGCGGCACCTTGCGGGATTGTCTTGAGGACTAGCGGATTATCACCACTGGCATTGTTGGCGTTGTCCATCATCGCCTGAAAAGCGGCTTCGTCCATGTGGCGAGCAAGGTCCGTATCCATGATCGCGCCGGGGTGAACTGCCGTGGCGCGAATCCCTGCATCACGGTGGCGACGGTCGAATTCGACCGCGAACAATATAGTGGCGGTCTTCGAACGGGCGTAGGCGACGCCTGCATCGTATTTGCTGTCGGCGAAGTTCGGATCATCAAGGTCAACGTCAGAGAACCGGTGCGCAAGCGAGGAAAGCAAGACTACGCGGGCCGGACTGCGCAACAACGGAACAAGCCGGTTGATCAGCAAGAAGTGCCCTAGGTGATTAGTGCCAAACTGAGTTTCGAATCCGTCCTCGGTGTGGCCGAACGGGGTAGCCATGACACCGGCATTCGCAATGATCCCGTCGAAGCAAGTACCCTCCTCGAGAAGCTCGTCGGCGCATCGACGCACGCTTTCCAGAGATGCCAGATCCAGTGTGACCAGCGAAAAAGAACCACCCGACGAACTCGAAGCCTCCACGACGCTTTCCGTGTTGCTCTTCGCCTTTGCGAAATCACGAACCGTGCCGACGACATGAGCCCCGCTGGCGACCAGCGCACGGCAAGTTTCGATACCAAGCCCCGAAGATGCTCCGGTCACCAGAAAGCGCTTGCCGGAAAGTTCATGCCCGGAAAGCACCTCGTCAGTTGTCGATTTCTGCGAAAAAGTCTGCACCATGAAATTACTCGGAACGTTGCGATATCCGTCAACGAGACCAGCCAAGCGGAGACATGTCCACCCCTCAGCGACCTAATTCCGCGCAGAAATATAAGAGCCATCAACCAACTGACAGACACTCGGTCACCAAACATCAAGGCTAAGCGGCCTCGCAGGGATCTGCCCGATCCAAACACAAAAAGCCCCCTTGGCGTTATGGCCTAGGGGGCTTTTTTGGTTGCGGGGGTTGGATTTGAACCAACGACCTTCAGGTTATGAGCCTGACGAGCTACCGGACTGCTCCACC
>NZ_JAHCBF010000006.1 GCF_018398395.1 Croceicoccus gelatinilyticus
CCCAACCGTCTTCTTTTCCGCACTCACTCTGGCCGCAACAGTGCTCTTCTGGCTGTGATCAACGAGTCCTGAGCCTACGACAGTCTCCGCGGGCGTTTCTGCCGGTTCGGAGCAGGCGGCAAGTGCGAGTGTGCCGGCAGCGGCAGTAAGAACAACTGTAAATTTCATTGAATATTCCCCCTTGGTATTCAAACCGCGGGGAAGGTTGCACCACGCTGAAGGGCGGTCAAGCGATCATCGGGGTTAGTCTTTGCCCCTGTCCTTGCTGTTGTCTTCCAGTCGTTGCGCAATGGCGGAGATAAGCTGTTCGAACTGTTCATTGCTGCGCAGGTTTATATCGCGTTGCGGGAACGGGATTTCGATGTCGTTTTCCTGGAACAGGTCCCAAAGTTTCTTCAGGACTTCGGACCGGACATTGCCGACACCTTCTTCCGGATCGCGTATCCAGCAATGAATGACGAAGTTGACCGAACTGTCGCCATATTCAGACAGCCAGATGCTGGGCGGTGGCAGTTCAAGCACGCGCTTGCAGCTTTTCGCAGCCTCCAGCATCAGCTTTTCAGCAAGCTTTATGTCGCAGTTATAAGAAACGCCGACCGCGACCTGCATGCGCACGTTCCTGCTGGAATAAGACCAGTTTTCGACCTGGTTCACCATCAGGTTTTCGTTCGGGATCAGGTATTCACGTTCGTCACGCGTGGTGACCGAAATCGCGCGTATGCCGATCTTGCGGATCTGGCCGAACGTCTCGTTCCCTGCCATGTCCGACACCGCGATCACGTCGCCCGGCTTGATCGAACGGTCCATCAGCAGGATCATGCCGGCGATCAGGTTGCCGAAGGTTTTCTGCAGACCAAAACCGATGGCAAGGCCGAACGCGCCGGAGAAAACGGCAAATGCGGTCAGGTCGATGTCGAGCAGGTCGATGCCGATCAGGATCGCAAAGGCCCAGACGGCCAGTGTCGTCAGCTTTTCGGCCAGCAGGCTTTGCGTAGGCGAAAGGCGCGTCATGCGTTTCAGGGCCGCATGCGCCATCTTGCTGCCAACGCGGGCAAGGATCAGCACGAAAGCGATGACGAGGACGACGACCAGCACGGTCCAGAGCGAGAAACGCGTGTCCCCGACCGTCACGCCGAAACTGTCGAGTTGCTCGATGATCTGGGCGATCGTCATCGACTGTTCGGCGACCGCTTCCTTGATCTGGTCCGCGCCTTTCAGCGGGTCCGTCGCCTCGACCGTGTCGGCCGCCTGCGTCGCCGTCGCCGCGACCTGATCGGTGACAGAGGCTGCGGTCTCTGTCGTTTCAGGTGCCGGTGTTTCGGCGGTTACGGTCATGCGCGGTCCATCCTCTCGAATGCCTGTTCCAGATCCGCGATGAGGTCGGCGGGATCTTCAAGGCCGATGGACAGGCGTACCCCCAAGGTGCAGCCCTGGTCTACCCCCGCGGGCGGCCAGCTTGCGACCGACCGGTCCTTGGCGGGATTGGTGGGGAGGGTAAGGCTTTCGAACCCGCCCCACGAATAGCCGATGCCGAAGAGGTCCAGCGCATCGATGAAACGGGCACGCGCATCGGGATCGGCGGTCTTGAGGACGAAGCCGAACAGCCCGCACCCGCCGACGAAATCGCGCTTCCAGAGCTCGTGCCCCGGCGCGCCTTCGAGCATGGGGCAAAGCACCGCCTCGACCTCGGGCCGATGGGACAGCCACTGCGCGATGGCGAGCGCGCTTTCGCTTTCGCGCTGCAGCCGGACTTCCAGCGTGCGCAGGCCGCGCAAGGCGAGCGCAGCGTCGTCTGGCGAGACGACTTGCCCCAGCTGCTGCGCAGTGCGGCGCAGGCGGCGGTAAAGCCGTTCGGTCCCGGTCGCCGCGCCCATCATCAGGTCGGAATGGCCACCGACATGCTTGGTCAGCGCATTGACCGTCCCGTCGCAGCCAAGCTCGATCGCGTGCAGCCCTGTCGGCCCCGGCCAGGTATTGTCGATCAGCACCCACGCGCCTGCCTCCTTGGCGATGGCGACAAGCGTGGGAATGTCGCAGACCTCGAACGAGAGGCTGCCCGGTGCTTCGAGGAACAACGCTTGCGCGCCGTCGGCGATCAGCGCGCGGAAAGTATCGATATCGAGCGGGTCGAAGAACTTCGTCGTGACGCCGAAGGTCTTGAGCAAGCCCATACCCATGTTGCGCGTCGGGTCATAGGCGTTGTCGGTGACGAGCAGCGTGTCGCCCGGCCTCACGACCGACAGCAGCGCGCCTGCAATCGCGGCAACGCCGGACGGATAAAGCACCGTCCCATGCGCGCCGGGTTCGAGCGCGGTGAGTGCTTCACACAGCGACCACTGCGTCGGCGATCCGCGACGGCCATAGAAGAACTTGCCGTCCTCGTTCGTCTTCGGACCTTCGGCCAGCGCGGCGCTGTCTTCGTAAAGATGCGTGCTGGCGCGCCAGACGGCGGGATTGACCACGCTCGCCGGTTGGCCGGGAATGCCGGTCCACTCCGCGCGCCGACCGGCGGTGACGACCTTCGTGCCGGTCTTCAGGTCCTTGCCATCGCCTTTCGCCATCAGGCCGCGCCCGTGGCCTTGGGGGTGGCGGGGTCGGACGCCCACTCGCTCCAGCTGCCGTCATAAAGTGCGCTGGCTTTGTCGAGCCGCGCAAGCCCCAGCGACAGCACCGCCGCGGTTACGCCAGACCCGCACGAAGTGACGATGGGTTGCGACAGGTCCAGCCCCGCGCCGATAAACTCGCCCTCGATCGCGGCGGCGTCCTTCATCGTGCCGTCCTCTTCGTAGAGCATCCCGATAGGCAGGTTGCGCGCACCGGGAATGTGGCCCGTCGGTTGGCCTGCGCGGATTTCCTCTGCCTCGCCCGTAAAGCGCGCTGCGCCGCGTGCGTCGACGACCTGTTCGGCCCGGCTTTCGACGTTGGCGAGCATGGCCGCCTTGTCGCGCAGCAGGCTGTCATCGGCGCTGGGCGTGAATGTCGCTGGCGCGGGGGAGGGCACGTCCTGCGTCTCGGCGCGCCCTTCCGCCTTCCACTTCGCCAGCCCCCCGTCGAGCACGTGGACATCCTTACCGAACATGCGGAACAGGAACCACAACCGCGCCGCGGAATGCAGCGCACTGTCATCGTAGATTACGACCGTGCTGTTATCGCCAACGCCCAGTTCGCCCATACGCGCGGCGAACGCATCCGCCTTGGGCACCGTGTTGTCGAGCGGGCTGTCGGGATCGGCAATCGTGCCGAAGCCCACGAAGCGCGCACCGGGGATGTGCCCCGCGGCATATTCCGCCTTCGCATCGCGGCCCGTGTCGGACAGGTGATAGCTCGCGTCGAGCAGCACGACTTCGTCGAGGTGATCGGCAAGCCACTGGGTCGAAACGAGCATGTTCATCGCGGGCAATCTCCAGGTCTGCATCGGGGTTAGCCTTCGCCCCCGCCCCTTGCCAAGGCGCTTGAGCGAATTGCCCCCGCGTGCGAAAGGCGCATCCCATGTCAGACGAACAGCTTTCCCCGCTCCATCTGGGGCAGACCAGCGCACTTCCCGCCTCGCCGGATGAGGCCGTGCTGGATTACGTGCCGAACCCGCGTGTCGGCTCGCTCTATCTCACGCGCTTTGCTGCGCCTGAATTCACTTCGCTGTGCCCCGTGACCGGCCAGCCCGATTTCGCGCATATCGTGATCGACTATGCGCCGGGCGAAACGATCGTGGAATCGAAGTCGCTGAAACTGTTCCTCGGCTCGTTCCGCAACCACTGCGGTTTCCACGAGGACGTGACCGTGGGTATCGGCCAGCGGCTGGCTGACGAGATGAAGCCCGTCTGGCTGCGCATCGGCGGATACTGGTATCCGCGCGGCGGCATTCCCATCGACGTCTTCTGGCAGACCGGCACACCGCCCGAAGGGTTGTGGGTGCCCGATCAGGGCGTCGCGTCCTATCGCGGACGGGGCTGATCATTCGGGGGAAGGGCTAGCCGCCTGAGCTTTCCTCGCCGCCCATCATCGAAAACCCTATGCCGAACGCGGCAAGGCTGAGCCCGATTGCGACCAGCATCAGCAGGCCGTCGCGCACCATGAGGGCAAGGCCAAACGCGGCTATGGCCAGCATCGGACCTGCCGCCGCGAATGGCAGTAATTCAAGCGGCGGGGTCAGGACGCACAGCCCGATGATCAGCAGGGCGGCGATCTTCACCGGGATACCCTTGGTCAGCACTTCCAGCCGGCCATGGAACCACTTGTCGAGGAAGCCTGCGATCTTGCGCAATTTCTCGCTCGACTTCTCGACCTTTTCGGCGCTGACGGAACGGCGCTTCACGAAGCCGGGCAACCAGATGTGATCGCGCCCGAACAGGATCTGCACCGCGATCAATGCGATGACGGCTGAAAAGAATGTCGGGACGCCGGGTATTCCGCCGATGGGTGTCACAACGATCAGGGCGGGCACCAGGATGAAGGGGCCGTAGCTACGGCTCCCAATCGCATCGAGCACGTCGCCGATCGAGACCTCGTCGTTCTGTTCCGCCACCTCGTCGAGGCAATCCAGAATCTCGCACACGCTGTGCGGGTTCTTCGCCATCGTAATCCCCTGCCGCCAAGGGCACCGATCGCCCCGTCTTCGCCTGATAACGCGCAACTGGCGATCTGGTGCCGGGCATCGGCGGTCACACCCGCTTTGCATCGCGGCAAACTTGTGTCTAAAGGTTTCGCCCGCGACCAATTACTTCGCGGGAACACTCTCCTTCACATGCCCAGTCAGCTCATCAGCCTTGCCGGCATTGCCGTCATCCTTGGCATTGCCTTTGCCCTTTCCACGGCCCGCCGCCGTATCCGCCTGCGCGTCGTTGGGGCCGCCTTTGCGCTTCAGGCGCTGATGGCGCTGCTCGTCCTGCGCACGCCGTGGGGTGTTGCCACGATCGGCGCGATGAGCCGGGGCGTGTCGAACCTGCTGGGCTATGCCGGAGAGGGCACGAAGTTCATCTTCGGCCCGCTGGCCAGCCCGGAAATCGGCGGCAACAGCTTTGCCATTGCGGCGCTGACGGTCATCATTTTCTTCGCCAGCCTTGTCTCCGTGCTCTATTACCTCGGCATAATGCAGTTCGTGATCCGCTGGGTCGGCGGTGCGATTGCGTGGATTACGGGCATCAGCCGCGTCGAATCGCTGGCAGCGGCGGCCAACATCTTCGTTGGCCAGTCGGAAAGCCCGCTGGTCGTGCGTCCCTATCTCGCAGGGCTCGCTCCCAGCCGCCTGTTCACGATGATGTGCGTGGGCATGGCCGGTGTCGCGGGTACGATTCTTGCCGCCTATGCCTCGCTGCTGGGGGAGGAATACCTGCCGTTTTTGCTGGCCGCTGCCTTCATGAGCGCGCCGGGCGGCATCCTGATGGCCAAGATCATCATGCCCGACACGGACGAACCGGGTGCCGCCGCCGAAGGCGAGCTGGACCTTCCCGAAGGCCGGCGTAGTGGTGAGGGTCCTGCTGCCCTGATGCCCGAAGGCGGGAAGCAGAGCGACGACGTTCCCGACGCGCATGACGACGAGGAAAAACCCGCGAACATCCTGATGGCAGCAGCCCAAGGCGCGCAAACGGGCGTGAAGATCGCCGTTGCCGTCGGCGCGATGGTGCTGTCCTTCGTCGCGCTCGTGGCGCTGGCCAATGGCCTGCTTTCGGGTGCGGGCGAACTCGTCGGTCTCGAAGGGCTGACGTTCCAGGCGATCCTCGGCTGGATATTCTCGCCGGTCATGTTCCTGCTGGGTATTCCGTGGCAGGAGGCGCAGATCGCGGGCGGGCTGTTCGGCACCAAGATCGTGCTCAACGAATTCGTCGCTTTCATCGACCTCGGCGCGCTCGACGCATCGGCGCTCAGCCCGCGGGCGCGCGCCATCGCGACCTTCTCGCTTTGCGGCTTCTCCAACTTTTCCTCGATCGCCATCCAGATCGCGGTGATCGGCGGGCTGGCACCAAACCAGCGCCCGGTCGTTGCAAAGCTGGGCCTTCGCGCGCTTGCCGCCGGTTCGCTCGCCAACCTGATGAGCGCGGCTCTTGCGGGGCTTTTCCTCGCCTGAGGCGCTGGCTAAGGGCGGGCAATAGTTTCAACTGATACGAATCGACAGGTAATACCCATGACCAGCCCGATTGCCGCCGTCTCGCTGACCGACCCGATCGAGGATCTTGCCGACAAGCTAGGCGCAAGCTTCGGCGAATATGGCTTTGCCGTGGTGCAGGATCACGGCATCGATCAGGACCTGATCGCCAAGGCGGAAGAGCTTTCGCGCGCCTTCTTCGCGCTTCCCGAAGACGTGAAGCGGTCCTACTTCATCGCCGGCGGCGGCGGTGCGCGCGGTTATACGCCGTTCAAGACCGAAGTGGCCAAGGGCTACGACAAGAAGGACCTCAAGGAATTCTGGCACATCGGGCGCACCCTGCCCGAAGGCGATCCGCTGGCCGATTACATGGCACCGAACGTCTGGCCCAAGGAAGTCGAGGATTTCCGCGAGACGTTCGAGACGCTCTTCGCCGAGTTCGAGAAGGCCGGCGCCAAGATCCTGTCCGCGCTTGCCGTCCACCTTGGGCTCGATCCCAACTGGTTCGATGCCACGGTAGAGAAGGGCAATTCGGTCATGCGCCTGCTGCACTACCCGCCGATCGAGAATGCGGACGGCGCGGTGCGTGCAGCGCCCCACGGCGACATCAACACGATCACGCTGCTGCTGGGCGCAGAGGAAGCGGGCCTTGAGCTGCTGTCGAAGCAGGGCGAATGGATCCCGGTCCAGCCGCCCAAGGGTGCGCTGGCGGTCAACATCGGCGACATGCTCAGCCGCCTGACGAATGACAAGCTGCGCTCCACCATCCACCAGGTCCGCAACCCCGAGGGCGAGCGTGCGCAGCACTCCCGCTATTCGATGCCGTTCTTCCTGCACTTCCGTCCCGACTTCCTGATCGAGACGCTGCCTTCGTGCATCGATGAAGAGCATCCGGACCAGTATCCGGACTCGCTGACGGCACACGATTTCCTGGCAATCCGCCTCAAGGAAATCGGCTTGATGTGACAGGTGATTCGGCTTGCAGCTTGCCAAGCACGGTCTGTCGCACCTTAGGTTTCTGTTGAAATCAAAATAGCTGGTTTATGTGGCATTGCAGCAACACCGGCTGCAAACCGTAGGAAAACGGCGGTTTTCGGCCTCTAAACAGGCATTTCGTGCTGCGTTGCGGCGACGGGGCGAGGGCCTTTTCGCGTGATGTCACATTGCAGTCGCGAAACGGAAAAAATAACGACGCATCGCGCTTCTAAGCGGCCCTCGTCCGAGGGAAATTACCGTCGGGATCGAATCACAATTCAGGGACTCTCTCCAATGAAGACCATGCTGCTTCGCAGTGCTGCGCTGATCGCTGTTGCGATCCCGGCCACTGCCCATGCCCAGTCGACCGGCTCTGTCGACTTCGAGGACGAAATCATCGTCACCGGCTTCCGCGTCGACAACGTCGGCGGCGTCGAAATTCCGGATACCCCGAAGGCCAAGCAGGTCCTCGAGCAGGAAGTCATCCGTCGCCAGCGCCCCGGCCAGACTGTCAACGACATCGTCAACCTCGTCCCGGGCGTCAGCTTCCAGAACAACGACCCCTGGGGTTCGTCGGGCGGTGGCTTTACCGTTCGCGGCTTCGGCGCCGACCGCGTTTCGCAGACCCTCGACGGCCTGCCGCTGAACGATTCGGGCAACTACGCGCTCTACACCAACCAGCAGGTCGACTCCGAAGTGCTGGAATCGGTCAACGTCAACCTCGGCACGACCGACGTCGACAGCCCGACCGCATCGGCTTCAGGCGGCACGATCAACATCCGTACCCGCGAACCGGGTGACGACATGGCGATCATGGCGACGATGACCTTCGGTGACGTGCTGGCCAAGAACGACTTCTCGGACAGCCTCTACACCCGCGGCTTCTTCATGTTCGACACCGGCGACATCACCGGTTCGGGCCTGAAGGCTTTCGGTTCGGCCAGCTACACCACCTATGGCGTGCCCTACAATCCGTATGGCCGCGTCAACAAGACGCAGCTCAACGGCCGCATCTTCCAGGACCTGGGCGACAACGGCGACTTCGTGTCGGTTGCCGGTCACTGGAACCAGAACCGCAACAACTTCGCCGGTTCGGAAAGCCTGAGCGATCTGCTCGGCTACTACGACGGCACCTTCACCAAGGCTGACCGTTTCAACGTTTACGAAGGTTCGGGTGTCTATCCGTGCTCGGTCGGGACCGACGTTCTTGCCGTCGAAAGCGGCGATGCAACCGGTTCGCCGGGCGACAGCGTCGACTATGACGACCGCAACGGTTGCGGCGCTGCATTCTACCGCCGTTACAACCCGTCGGACACGGGCAACATCCGCGGTTCGTCGCGCTTTACGCTGGCCGACGGCCTCGTGTTCACGTTCGACCCGAGCTACCAGTATGTTAAGGCAAACGGTGGCGGCCCCGACGATCTTCGTGAATCGTTCTTCACCCCCTGGGGCGGCACGACCGGCCTGACCGGTGCGTTCAACGGCGGTTACTACTTCGGCCGTGACCTCAACGGCGACGGCGACATGGACGACGAAATCGCCGGTAACGACCCCAGCCAGACCCGCACGAACCGTTACGGCGTCGTCGCGAACCTGATCTACGACCTGGCGCCCGAACACCGCGTGCGTCTGGCCTACACCTGGGACCGTGCACGTCACCGCCAGACCGGTCAGATCACCTACATGAAGGGCAACGGCGAGATCAGCGACGTGTTCGCGATCGACAACCCGCTGCTCGACGTGAACGGCCTGGAAGTGAACAAGCGTGACCGTCTGTCGTACGCGATCCTTCACCAGGTTTCGGGTGAATATCGTGGCCGCTTCCTCGAAGATCGTCTGACCACGGTCCTCGGTCTGCGTGCGCCGTTCTTCAAGCGCGAGCTGAACCAGAATTGCTACACGACCTCGATCAACGGCTTCGTCGACTGTCCGAACCCGGGTCAGGACCTCAGCGAATACGAAGCGCTGAACCCGGACTACGCCCTCCCGCAGTCGCGTACCTACAAGTACGACAAGCTGCTCCCGAACCTCGGCTTCACGTTCGAGTTCGTCGACAGCGCGTCGGTCTTCGGTAACTACGCCAAGGGCCTCTCGGTCCCCGGCACGGACCCGCTGTACGACTCGCTCTACCTGGCCGACGACGACTTCGCGCGTCCGGTTCCGGAAACGACCGACAGCTTCGATCTCGGCTTCCGCTTCCAGCAGGGCAAGATCACCGCGCAGGTTGCTGGCTGGTACACCCGCTACAACAACCGTCTCGCCACCGCGTTCGACCCGAATGCGAACAACGGCGAAGGTGCGTACGTCTATCGTAACCTCGGCCGTGTCGATAAGTACGGCGTCGACGCCTCGATCGCTTTCCGTCCGACCAGCAACACGCTGCTCTATGTCTTCGGCTCGCTCAACGAATCGGAGATCAAGGACGACATCGTCACTGACGACGGTGTGCTGGCAACCGGTGGCAACACCGAATCGGGCGCTCCGAACTACTCGTTCGGTGCACGCGGCCAGATCGCGTTCGGCGACTTCGAACTGGGTGCCCAGGCGAAGCGTACCGGCAAGCGCTGGGTCAACGACCTCAACGAAGCCCGCACCCCGGCATACACGCTGGTCGACCTCGACGCTCGTTACACGATCGCCGAATTCCCGACCGGTGGTGACGTTGCGGTTCAGCTGAACATCACCAACCTGTTCGATGAATACTACATCGGCTACTTCGGTGGTTCGCTGGATGACTTCGGCTTTGCCCAGATCGGCGCACCGCGCGCCGGCAGCATCTCGCTGATCATCGGCTACTAATCGAAGAGGGGCGGGCCTCGACGCATCGGGGCCCGGTCTGCAAGAAGTAATGGGGCGGCGGCATTCCACCGGGATGTCGCCGCCTTCGTGTTTGCGCACGGCGCGTGCGAAAGTTAGGAGCATCATCCATGCGCAAGCCCATGATTCTCGCCGCAATCGGCCTCGCCCTTTCCCTGCCCACGACCGCCCATGCATGGGGCCAGCTTGGCCACCGCATCGTCGGCCAGATCGCGGCAGACAATATCGACGGGCGGACTGCGGCGCACATCGCGCTCATCCTTGGCCATGGCGAAACGCTGGCCGAAGGCGCGACTTACCCGGACGAGCAGAAGTCCGATCCGTCCGAGTACTGGCAGAAGACGTCCTATCCCTGGCACTGGGTAACGGTGCCTGCTGGCGAGCACTATCACGACGTCGGTGCGCCGGAGGAAGGCGATGCCTACACCGCGCTCCGGAAATTCACCGCGACGCTGCGCGATCCCAAAGCTTCGCGTGAGGACAAGGCGCTGGCCCTGCGCTTTATCGTCCACATCGTCGGCGATCTTCACCAACCGCTGCACAACGGCAACGGCACCGATCGCGGCGGCAACCAGTTCAAGCTGAAGTGGTTTGGGGACGATACCAACCTGCACTCGGTCTGGGATACGGCGCTGCTGGAAGGCAACGGCCTCTCCTTCACCGAATATTCGGACCGGCTGGAAGCGCACATGACCGATCAGGACAGGATCGTGTGGTGGGATGCCCGCCCCGAGACGTGGATGGCCGAAAGCATCGAACTGCGCGACCAGATCTATCCCGAAGGCGAAACGCCCTCGATCGGCTATTTCTACCAGTGGAAGTGGCGTCCGGTTGCCGAACACCGCCTCTCGCAGGGCGGGATCCGCCTTGCCGCCTATCTCGACTGGGTCTTCGCGGGCGAAGCTGCCGAATAACTACCAGCGCATGTATCGGGCGAGGACGAAGCGCCCGACCAGCGCCGCGACGATCACTGGCGCGGCGTGCCATAGGCCCAGGTGGATGACCGAGTTGAACGGGCACGACAGGCCATAGGCCACCGTGCCCAGCGCGCCCGCGCCCGTGCCAAGCATCAGTCCGGCGCGTTCCGGCGATACCGGCGCGCCGCGCTTCAGCCAACGGAACTGCACCGAACCCGCGATCATCGCGGCGATCAGCCCGAACAACACGCAAAGCGGCTCGTCCCAGTGATAGGGCACTGGCCCCGCGTGCCCGGCCACTGCGGCGACGCCTGCCACGGGAATGACGGCGGCCATCACCATCGCCCAGCGCGGCCCGTCATGCTCTGCCCCCACGCGCGGCGAGGCCATCGCGACGACGGCGAGCGTGCAGGCGATGCCGAGCAGCAGGAGCAGCAGGTTCGTGACGACGAAAAAGGCCGAAAACTCGCCCTCCATCAGTCCCGACCGCGCGCCCAGCAGGACAAGCACGACGGCGACGGTAACGACGAAGGCCGCCAGCGCCTGAGCGAGCCCGCGGCCCTTTCGCATCGGTTGGACAGGCGCGCTGTCTTCGGCAAGTTCGTCGATCAGCGATCGCATGTCGGGGGTATTCATCTCAATTTGCCTTCTCGACGAGCGCGGACAGCTTTTTCAGCCCGCGATGTATGTTCACTTTGACCAGCGACTGGCTCTGTCCGGTCCTTTCGGATGCCTCGGCGATCGAGCACCCTTCGATCCGCACCAGTTCGATCACTTCGGCCTGCGCGGGGGCAAGCTGTTCGAACAGGCGGTCGAGGCTGACGCGCGCGATCACCACATCCTCGTCGCTTTCTTCGGCTGCGCTGTCCTCGTGCAGTTCGGACGTGCGGCCGCGATAGTCGGCGCGCAAGTGGTCCAGCCAGCGATAGCGCGCGATCGCCGCCAGCCACGGAAAGAACGCGCGCGCAGGATCATATGTCGCGCGCTTGGTGTGGAGCGAGACGAGCACGTCCTGCACGAGATCGTCGATGCGTTCGGGCGCGATGCGCCTGCGAAAATAGCGGCGCAGCCAGCGCGCGACTTCCTCCAGCAAGGCCGCATAGGCCCGCTTGTCGCCCGTCTGGGCCGCACGCATCAACCGCGCCAGAGTGGCCTCGTCCCCCGTCACGGGCGCGACCATAGCGCGAGCGGCGCGTCGAGGGAAAACAGTCCTGCCCCGCGCGAGACAAGCACCAGCGCGAGCGCGGCCCAGATCACGTGCACCGTCCACCACGCTTCGGGATAGACGAAGATCTGGATCACCAGCGTCATGCCCAAGAGCGCCAGCGCCGACAGCCGCGTGGCAAGGCCCAGAACGATCAGGACCGGCAGGAAGAACTCGGCCAGCGTCGCCATCTGCGCGGCAAAGGCGGGGGGCAGGGGGACGGACGAATATTCGTATTCGAACAAGTAGCGGGTCGCGTCGCTGACTTGCAGCCACGTGCCTTCCACCACCTTGCTTCGCCCCGATCGCCAGAACACGCCGGCGAGCGCGACGCGCGCGAACAGCAGCGCAACGCCTTCCACCCAGCGCGAGCCGAGCAGGCGGGTCGCATCATGCCAGTGGCTTGCAATCATCCGCATCGCCTTTGCCCCCTTCGCCGGTTCAGCGCTTCACGGGCGTCAGCGAGCCCATGCCCTTGGGCGTCTTGATTGCGGTGCAGGTGCCTTTCTCGACCAGCTTCCACGCATTGCCCTGCCAGTCGCGGGTCGACGTTCCGGCACAGCTCGTGCCCGGCCCTGCGGCGCAGTCGTTCTGGCCTGCCTTGGCGACACCATAGCACTTTTCCATTTTCGGTTCGGCGGCAGTGGCGGGGGCGGCAAGGCTGGCGGCGATGGCGCCGGTCAGCGCGGCACCGGCAAGCGCGGCAAGCGGGCGATTGGTCATGGGACGATGTTTCCTTCAGCTAGGGCCATCCGCGACATGCGGGACCTCGTGAGGGCCATTCGTCCCGCCTCCCGCTGCGGTTACAGCGGCCCGAATAGCCTGCGAAATTTCAGGTGCGTGTAACCGGCCCAGCCGGCTCCCCGAATGGACCCATGCCTGCCCGTTGCAGGCCACATCCAATTCGGGAGCTATCCAGATGTCTCTATCCAACAAGACCGCCATCGCCGCAGCCGCAGCCAGCCTCGCCCTGTCGGTAACCGCCGCCTTTGCCGCCACGCCGCCCGAAGGCAGCACCGGCAAGGCACTGGGCAGCGAGGACACCGTGCATTGCTACGGCGTCAATTCGTGCAAGGGCACGGCCGACTGCAAGACCACCGCGCACGAATGCAAGGGCATGAACGCCTGCAAGGGCCACGGCTTCAAGGCGATGAGCGCGGGCCAGTGCCTCACCAAGGGCGGCACGATCGGCGATCTGGGCTGATCCCCAACCGCTGATCAAATGCCCCGAAGCGGCCCGGTCTCCCGTCCCCCATCCGCCGGGCCGCTTCGTTTTTCTTCAGGAGGCGCACCACCCATGACCACCATCGAACCTTTCGGCGGCTATGGCCTCGGCCTGCGCCAACCGCACTACCGCGATTTTCTCGACAACGACGTGCCGGTCGATTTCGTCGAAGTGATCTCGGAAAATTTCATGGTCGACGGTGGCCGCCCGCTCGACGTTCTAGACGCGGTGCGGGAGAGACACGAAGTCGTGATGCACGGCGTCTCGCTCTCGCCCGGTTCGGCCCACGGGCTGGACATGGCCTATCTCGACCGCCTTTCAGCGCTGGTCGACAGGGTCGAGCCGCTGTGGGTTTCCGACCATTTGTGCTGGACCCGGTCGAGCGCGCACAACAGCCACGATCTCCTGCCCCTGCCGATGACGGCGGAGGCGCTGGATGTCGTCTGCGCCAATGTCCAGCGAACGCAGGACAAGTTGCGCCGCCGGATCCTGCTCGAAAACCCGTCGAGCTACATGACTTTCCCCGAGGACGAATTTGCCGAGTGGGATTTCCTGGCCGAAGTCGTGCGCCGCACCGGCTGCTATCTCCTCCTCGACCTGAACAACGTCTTCGTCAGCGCGCACAACCACGGCTTTGCGCCCGCACGATATCTCGATGCCTTGCCGCTGGAGCGGGTGCGGCAGGTCCACCTCGCCGGGCATATGCCGGGCGAGATCCTGATCGACACGCATGACCGGGAAGTTTGCGACGGCGTCTGGTCCCTGCTTTCGGACGTCGCGCCAAGGCTGGGGCCCATTGCGCTAATGATCGAGCGTGACGACGCCATTCCGCCGCTGCCCGAACTGCTCGCGGAACTCGACATCGCGCGCGAGGTGGTGGAGCGCCGCCGCAGGGCGATAGCAGCATGACGCTCGCCGCATTTCAGGACCGTTTCCTCGACGCGCTCCGCTGCGACGAGGCCGCTTTGCCCGTGGCATGGTCCGAACGCGAGGAGCGCGGTTTTGCGATCTATCGCAACGCCTATCGCACGCGGCTGGTCGAAGTGCTCGAAAATGCCTTTCCCCGCACGCGCCGCCTCGTCGGCGAGGATGCGTTCACGACCGCGGCGATCCATCACCTGATAGAGGAGCCGCCATCGAGCTGGACCATCGACGATGCGGGCCGAGGGTTCGACGTCACGCTCGCCGCCCTGTTCTCCGCCGACCCCGACGTTGCCGAATGCGCGTGGATCGAATGGGCGATGGGGCAGGCGCTCGTGGCGGCTGAGGGCACACCTCTCGACGCCGCCGGTTTCGCGCAGGCCACCGCCCGGTTCGCAGACGAGGACTGGCACGCGATGCGCCTGTCCTTCGTGCCCGGTTTCGCCGTGCGCACCGTAACGCGAGAGTGGTCCGCGCTCTGGCCGATGCTGGGCGAGGGCGGTGACCTGGCTGCGGCACGAAGCGCACCCACCGTCGAGCCCGCGATGGGCGCCGTCGTCTGTCGCGAAGACCGCACGCCCGCGTTTCTGACGGTCGGACAACTGGAACTCGCTGCCCTGACGCAGATGACCGATGGCGCGACGTACGGCGCGATGTGCGAGGCACTCGTCCACGTGGCCGGCGAAGAAGCCGCGATCGCAGGGGCTGGCGGCTTGCTGGCCCGCTGGCTCAAAGAGGGCTGGATCGCAGCGGTATCCTAGCCCGCCCCAGCTTCGCCATATTCGGGGCGGATAATGCCCGACAGGGTCGCGTTATCCGAACGTGGGGAGTTCGAGATGCGTAAGGCAATAACAGCGCTGGCAGCAGCAGTCCTCATCATGGCGACACCAGCCATGGCGGGCGAGATCAACGGCAATGGCGGTCCGGCACAAGGGGCAAGCCATGCTTCCTCCGAATGCGCCTATTCAGGCCTCAACGACACGCCGTGGGACCCGATGGGCCTTGTCCAGACCTTCAAGACATTCTGGAACATCTTTGGCTTTATCATGCCGGGCGATGACTTCCATCCCGGACAGGCCTGCCGCGGATAGCAACGCGCCAAAACTTGAAAACCATGACCCGACCGCTGCGCTTTTCGCCAGCGGGCGGGAAGTGGCGCGCCCTGCAGGAGTCGAACCTGCGGCCTCAGGATTAGAAGTCCCGTGCTCTATCCAGCTGAGCTAAGGGCGCGTGGGGGTTGCAAATAGCGTGCTTTTCGCGGGGCGCAAATCGCGATAGGCCCTGATGCGTGGATAGCGAACATACGACAGGGCCCGCGCGGGTCGAGGGCAAGGCGGCCGGGCACCGGCTGTTCCGGTATTTCGATTTCGTGATGGCGGCTTTCGTCACCGTCCTGCTGCTCTCGAATATCATCGGCGCCTCGAAACGCTCGGTCGTCGAATTGCCGGTGCTGGGCGAATGGTATTTCGGCGCGGGCGTGCTGTTCTTTCCGATTTCCTACGTTATCGGCGACGTGCTGACCGAGGTTTACGGCTATGCCCATGCCCGCCGCTGTATCTGGGCAGGATTCGGTGCGCTGATCTTCATGGTGGTGATGGCCGAAGTCGTCGTGGCACTGCCGCCAGCGGACGGCTGGCCGTTCCAGTCGGACTACGAAAACGTGTTCGGACAGGCCTGGCGCATTGCCGGTGCCTCGATCATCGCGTTCTGGGCGGGTGAGTTCGTCAATTCCTACGTCCTTGCCCGGATGAAGATCTGGACCAAGGGCAAGGCGCTGTGGAGCAGGACGATCGGGTCGACCGTCGTGGGCCAGGGCGTCGACAGCGCAATTTTCTATCCGCTGGCGTTCCTTGGCACGATGGGCTGGACCGGAGAGCAGGTCTTCTGGGTCGCGGTGACCCAGTGGGTGCTGAAAGTGAGCTGGGAGGCTTTGCTGACCCCTGTCACTTATGTCGTCGTGGGATGGCTGAAACGGCGGGAAGGGGTCGATGTCTACGATACAGACACAGACTTCTCGCCCTTTGCGAAAGTCGATTGAGGGAGCGTGATCGCGGAGGGTTAGTCCGCGATCAGCCCGATAAGCAGGTAGACGAGGATCAGCGAGCCGAAGCCGGCCAGCGTGCCCACGACCACCAGGATGCGGACGAGCGTGACGTCGATGCCGAAGTATTCGGCGATGCCGGCGCACACGCCCATCAACTTGCCGCGCCTCTTGTCGAGGTGAAACTTGCGCGGCGAACCTCCGTTGGGATTGGTCAGGTTGCTCATGCGCGCATGTCCGAAGCAACAGCGGTGGGAGCGGCGAAATCGACCGGCGAAACCGTTGCGGAAATCGCGAAGAGCGAAACGGCGAGAGCGGCGAGACCGGCGGTCACGTTCGAAGAGATCTGCGAGAAGTTCATCATTTTAATTCCCCTTGTCTGGTTGTTGAAGCGGCGTCGTGCCGTTCATGCCAGATACATTGCAGCAACCGTGCCAGTTTTGAAAATGTATAAAAATCATACATTTAATCGCATTGCAGAAAATGAACGGCTGTTCACAAAACCGCGAATTGGGAAATTCCACCAATGTTTGGTTTCGCTATTTCCCGCTTTTCCTGCAAGCGGCCCGACCCTAAGCGCATAGGCGATGGCGCTGGACCGTATCCGCCTTGCAGACTTCAGGAATCACGCCGCCACCCGGCTTGAGGGGGCGGGGCGTTTCAACCTGCTCATCGGACCGAATGGCGCAGGCAAGACCAACGTGCTCGAGGCGCTGTCGCTGCTGGCGCCGGGGCGGGGCCTCAGGCGCGCGCAGCTTTCCGACATCCCGCGAGAGGGCGCGCATGGCGGCTTTGCGGTCGGGGCCGATCTCGTCAGCGGGGTGACGCCGGTACGCATCGGCACGGCCCTTCGCGCGGACAATCCGGGGCGGCGTATTGTCCAGGCCAGCGGTGCGCCGCTTCCGGCGACGCGGCTGGCCGAATGGCTCTCGGTCGGTTGGCTGACGCCCGCGATGGACCGGCTGTTTACTGATAGCGCCAGCGCGCGGCGGCGGTTCCTCGATCGCATGGTACTGGCGCTTCGCCCCGACCACGCGACCCATTCGAGCCGCTATGACAAGGCGCTGCGCGAACGGAACCGGCTGATGAGCGGTGACGCGCGGCCCGATGCGGGTTGGCTCGACGCGCTGGAAAAGGAAATGGCCGAGGCTGGCGCGATGATCGCGCAAGGCCGCGCCGAAACCGTGGCGCGGCTGGCAGAAGCGATTGCCGCTGTGCCCGATGGCCCCTTCGCGCGGCCCGATCTGAGCGTTGATCCGGCGGCACCCGTTGATGCGGGCGAACTGGCGGAGCTTTGGCGCAATGGTCGCGGCGCGGATCGCGGGGCGGGGCGCACGTTGGCAGGGCCGCACCGCGATGACCTGTCGGTCACGATGGCGGGCACCGGACGTCCTGCGGCGGAATGTTCGACCGGTGAGCAGAAGGCGATGCTGATCGCGATCACGCTGGCCCATGCCGAACTGGCCGCAGGGTCGCGCCCGCTGATCCTGCTGCTGGACGAAGTTGCAGCGCACCTCGATCCGGTGCGCCGCGCAGTGCTTTACGAGCGGCTCGCCGCGACCGGAGCGCAAGTCTGGATGACTGGGACGGAGACCGAACCTTTCGCCAGTCTGCCCGAACGCCCCGCGGCGTGGCGGGTCACGGCGGGCTTTGCCGAACCGCTTTAGTCCAGCGCGTCCTCGATCGTATCGACGGACTCCTCGACCATCGCCTTCACCCCGTCCGCTGTCGGGTGGATCTGGTCGGATTGCACCAGCGATCGGTTGAAGATCAGCGGCTCGATGAAGAAGGGCACGATCTCGGCATCGTATTTGTCGGCAAGGTCGGGGAAGATAGCGTTGAACTCGCCAGCGTAGTCGCCGCCAAGGTTCGGCGCGGCCTTCATGCCCATGACGACGATGTCGATGTCGCGCCGGTCCAGTTCTGCCATGATCGCGTCGAGGTTCTGTCGCGCCTGAGCAGGCGGAAGCCCCCGCAGCATGTCGTTCGCGCCCAGTTCGACAAGCGCCACGTCCGGCTTCACTGTCATGGAATCCAGCACGAAAGACAGCCGCTGCCGACCGGCCGACGTCGTGTCCCCTGAAACACCCGCGTTCTGCACCCGCACGTTCATCCCGCGTTGGCGCAAGGCCTGTTCCAGCTGTGCCGGATAGGCCGCCGAACGGGGGAGGTTGTAGCCGGCGAAAAGGCTGTCCCCGAAGGCAAGGACCATCGTCGGCTGGCCGACCGGCGCATCGACTTCTGCCGTGCCGCCATCGGCCTTGTTACCCTCTGCCTGTCCGCAGGCCGAGAGGGCGAGTGCGGCGATTGCCGCGATCAACTTACGCATTTCGATCAAATTCCTTGCAGCTTGCCCCATCCATGCCAATCTTGGGCGTTCCATGCAAAGCCCCCCTGACGTTGCCGCCCGCCCTGCAATCCACGCCGAAAGCCTGACCCTCGAACTGGGGAACACGGGCAGCCCTGTGCCGATCCTGAAAGGCATCGATTTGATCGTGCCGGAAGGGCAGACCGTGGCGCTGCTCGGCCCGTCGGGTTCGGGCAAGTCCTCGCTGATGGCAGTGCTCTCGGGTCTGGAACGCGCCAGCAGCGGCAGGCTGGACGTGGCGGGAGAGGATTTCTCCGGCCTTTCGGAAGACGCGCTGGCCCGCGCGCGGCGGGGGCGGATTGGCATCGTGCTTCAGGCCTTTCACCTGCTGCCGACAATGACGGCGACCGAGAACGTGGCGACACCGCTGGAACTGGCGGGCGAGGGCGATGCTTTTGCGCGCGCACGGGCAGAGCTTGAGGCGGTCGGCCTTGGGCACCGGCTCGATCACTATCCCATGCAGCTTTCGGGCGGTGAGCAGCAGCGCGTGGCGATTGCCCGTGCGCTGGCTCCGCGCCCGCCGCTGCTGTTTGCCGACGAACCCACCGGCAATCTCGACAGCGCAACCGGCGCACAGGTCATCGACCTGCTGTTCGGCAGACGTGCAGAGACGGGGGCGACGCTGTTCCTCATCACGCACGACCCGTCGCTTGCCGAAAAGTGTGAGCGGGTGCTCGAGCTCGCCGACGGACGCATCGTTTCGGACAGCCTGAACGGATGAGCGGCGAGGGACGCTGGGCGCTCGCCTTCCGGCTGGCGAAGCGCGATTTCTCGTGGCGTTTCCGCGGGCTGCGCCTGCTCGTCATCTGCCTGTTTCTGGGCGCAGGCGCGCTGGCCGCGATCGGCACACTGGAATCGGCGATCCGGGGCGAACTATCCGACCGCGGGCGCGAGATCCTTGGCGGCGACGTCGAGTTCGCGATCTACGCCCGCGAGGCGAGCGAGGATGAACGCGCGGCGTTGGAAGCCATCGGGCCGGTGTCGGGCGGCATCCGCCTGCAGGCTATGGCGAGCGCGGCGAACGGCAACGTCTCACCGATACAGTTGAAGTCTGTCGACGATGCCTGGCCGCTTTACGGCGCGCTGGAGATCGAAGGCAGCGAGGATGCTGCGGCTCCTCCCGATGGCGCGGCCTGGGTCGATGGCGGCGTGCTTGACCGGCTCGACGTCGAGGTTGGCGATACGATCAAGCTGGGTGAGGAGAACGTGCGGATCGCGGGAGTTATCGCGCGCGAACCGGACAGATTGTCCGAAGGCTTCGCGCTCGGCGCGCCGGTGCTGATCTCGCAAGCCACGATGGAGAAGAGCGGGCTGGTCCAGTTCGGCTCGATGATGCGCGCGAAATACCGCGTGGCCTTACCCGCCGGAGCCGACCCGCAGGAAGCGGCTGACGCATTCGAAGCGCAGTTCCCCGACGCGGGCTGGGCGACGCGGACGCGGGACAGGGCTTCGCCGGGGGCCGACCGGCTGATGGCGAACATGGGCCAGTTTCTCGGGCTAGTCGGGCTGGCGGCGCTGGTCATCGCAGGCATCGGGATTGCAGGCGCGGTGTCGTCGTGGCTGGAAACGCGGCGGGGCACTGTCGCAACTTTGAAAGTGCTGGGCGCGACGTCGGATGACGTGCTGCGCATCCATGCCTTGCAGGTCCTTGCCGCCGCGCTGATCGGTATCGGCGCGGGGCTGGTGGTTGGTGTTCTGGCCGTGCCGGCTCTGTCGGCGTTGCTGGAAGGGCTGCTGCCCGTGGAGACCGGTTTCGTGCTGGATCCTCTGGCGCTTTTGCGAGCGGCGCTTTTCGGGTTGCTGGTCGCGTTTGTATTCGCCGCGCCGCCGCTGCTTGCCTCGCGCTCTATTACCGCGATGGCGCTGCTGCGGTCGCGGGTGACGCTGCCTGCGGGGCTTTGGCGCAAGGCTGCAAAGCCGGTCGCGGCAGGGCTGGTTGCCATCGTCGCGCTTGCGCTGCTGACGGCGCATGAGCCGTTCCTGACGGCAGGCTTTCTTGGCGGGGCGGCGGTCGTTCTGGCGCTTCTGGCACTGCTGGGCCTCGTTATTCGCAAGCTTGTCTCGCGCGTGCCGCGCTCTCGCGGGTCGTTGGCTGTCCGCATGGGGCTTGCAGCGCTGGACCGGCCCGGTTCGCCGACCATCGCGCTCGTCACCGCGCTTGGTTTCGGGCTGTCGGCCTTTGCCGCGATTGCCGCGATCCAGACCAGCCTCGATGCCTATATCGCGGGCACCGTACCCGACAAGGCGCCGGACTATTTCGTGCTCGACCTGCCGCGCGATGCCGAAGGTTCGTTCCGCCAGATCGTCGAGAGCGAGGCTCCGGGCTCGCAAGTGCGCACCGTGCCTGCCTTGCGCGGAGCGATCCTCGCTTACGGCCCCGAAGGCGCGATGACGCGTGTGTCCGACCTTGAGGAGATACCCGAAGGGGCGTGGGCGCTACGCGGAGAGCGCGGGCTGACCTATTCGGGTGAACTTCCCGCAGGCAATGTCGTCAGTGAGGGCGAGTGGTGGCCTGCCGACTACGACGGCGAGCCGCTTGTTTCGGTGGATGAGGAATTCGCCAATGCGCTCGACCTTGAGATCGGTGACAAGCTTGCCATCGGGTTGCTGGGTGTGGAGCGCGAGGCGACCATCGCCTCGTTCCGCCGGATCGAGTGGGACGACATGGGCTTCAACTACGTCCTCGTCTTTGCGCCCGGTGCGATCGACGATGCGCCGCACAACCTCTCGGCCTCGGTCATTCTGACCGAAGGCACCGACGGAGGCCCTCTGCTGGGCGCGCTTGTCCGCGCATTCCCGACGACTTCGGTGATCGAGATCGGCGGCGTATTGGCCGAGGCTCGGGAGATCCTGTCCAGCCTTGCCGTTGCCATTCTTGCTGCTGCCAGTGTCGCGGTTTTGGCAGGGCTTGCCGTCCTGTTGGGCGCGATCGCCGCGGCGCGGGCGCGGGAGACTTACGACACGGTTGTCCTGCGCGTACTCGGGGCGAGCCAGGGGCAACTGCTGGGCGCGCTGCTGACGCGATACCTGATCCTTGCCGCCGTGCTTGGTGCGATTGGCCTCGGTATCGGACTTGGGACCGGCTGGCTCGTCATGACCAAGCTGTTCGAGTTCCCTTACGAACCCGATCTGCCGATTGTCCTTGCCGTACTGGGTGGAGGCGTCCTGCTGGTCGTGCTGGCCGCAGTGGCGGCGTCGCTGCCGGTCCTGAGCGCGCGGCCTGCCCGCGCGCTCAGGAGCCTTTAGCGATCAGAACGAGACGCGCGGATCGGGGCCATAGGCATTGGAGCCGAGGTCGCCGGTCTTCAGCATCATGTAGAGCATGAATAGCGCGCCGATCAGCGGGATGAAGTACATCAGCAGCCAGAAGCCGGAATGACCGGCATCGTGCAGGCGCCTGACGGAAACCGTGAATGACGGGATAAACGACCCTATGACGAAGAGCGTGTAGGCCATGTTCACGACATCGACCATCGCGCTGCCGCCGACGAGTGCGCCGTCCTCCAGCCTTCCGCCGAAGGCATAACCCAGCAGGACGGTTATGGCCCAGAGCACGAGTATCAGGGCCATGAAGCCCCAGTACTCGGTACGGCTGGACCGTCCCGCAATCTCGAAATAGCGCCGATATGGCGCAAGGATCAGATTCATCGACAATCCCCCCGGTTGTCGTTTTCGTGATGCGCCTTAGACGCCGCGGGCTTCGCCTTCCTTCGGATCGGGGCCGAAGCGGTTCGGGCCGCGTGTTCCCTCGATCAGGTAGAAGTAGAGCAAGACCAGTCCGCCAATGATGGGCACGAAACCGATCAGGATCCACCATGCCGAGTGATCGGTGTCGTGAAGCCTGCGAAACGTGACGGCGAGAGACGGAATGATCGTGGCGATCGCCCAGACGAACATCGCGATCATCGCGACCGATGCAAGCGGGCCCATTTCAGGTTGCTCGCCGTATTCCATCGTGCCGCCGACCGCCATGATCAGGAACATGAAGGCGAGATAGACGAGGAAGTTGAACAGCGCGAACATCCAGTATTCCTTGCGCCGCGAACGGCCCGAAAACTCGAAGTAGCGCCGATACGGCATCAGCATCCATTCCATGAAAAAACCCCCTGTCTGTAAGTCCCTTGAACGACTTATTGCCTGAACTTTACCGAAAAGCAAAAGGGGCCGCACCTTGCGGTGCAGCCCCTTTCCCTCCCTGAGCTTTCAAGCGGCTCAGAACTTGTAACGTGCCGTCACGCCGTAAGTGCGCGGCTGGTTCGGATAACCCGAAATGCTCAACGGCTGGATCGGCGTGTCGAAGATCGACAGCAGGTAGCGGTCGTTCGTGAGGTTGCGGCCCCAGACCGACAGCTGCAGGCCGTTCTGCATCGCGTAAGTGAGCGAGGCGTTCACTTCGTTCACTTCGCGCTGGAACTGCGCAGCCGCACCAATTGCGGCGTCCTGGCCGAATTCGATGAACCCGGGCAGGCCTTCGACGATCTGCACCGACGATTCGTGGTGGTAATCGCCGCGCGCGATAATCGCATCGCCGTTGCCGAATTCATGCGTGTACTGCGCCGACCACGTCGCCGAGATCGCCGGAACACCGGCCACGGCCGTACCCGAAAGATCGCCCACGCCCGAGAGCGGGAAGTCCTTGTACTCGCTGTCGAGGTAGGTCACCGCCATGCGCAGCAGCAGGGCGTCGACCGGGCGGACCGAGCCGTCGAATTCGAAACCGATGGCTTCCTGCTTGCCTGCGTTGGCAAGGAAGAAGCCGGTGCCGGTGAAGATGTTCGACTGGAAGCCGGTGATCGACTGCTTGAACGCAGCGAACGTGAAGTTCGCCGGACCGAAGTCGCCCTTCAGGCCGAGTTCGAGGACTTTGGAATCCTCTGCATCGGCAAAGCGGCTGCCGTAGGTCTGCGTCGGGAAGTCGAGACCCGCTGCCTCGATCGCGGCCTGGTCGGCAAACGCCGGGCGGCTGTCGCGCGACAGGTTGACCGAAGGTGCCTTGTAGCCCGTCGCGTACGAGATGTAGGCGTTGAGGCTGTCGGTCACGTCATAGGCCAGACGTAGCGTGTACGAGATGTCGTCGTCGCTCAGCTTCCCGCTCTCGACCGAGTTCGGAACGTTGAGGAACGGCGGCAGGTACTGAAGCGCAGCCAGGTTGCCGATCGGCGCGGCCGCAGCAGCGGCGCCCGTGGCGATCTGCTGGTACAGCGCAGGCTGGCTACCTGCGAAGGCCGCGATCTGGTCGGCCGTGGCGAAACCGCCCGGAACGCCCAGGATGCCGCCGATGGTCTGGCTGATGCCGGCCTGCGTCGCGCCCGTCACGAACGCGTCGAGATCGAGCGAGGAGAAGACGTCCGAGCTGACCACGTTGGTCGAGAACTTCTTCTTGTCCTTCGTGTAGTTGATGCCAGCCGTCAGCGTCAGGCGATCGGTGACGTAGAAGTCCATCTGCCCGAACAGGCTCAGCGCCTCGTTGTCGAGCGTGTAGGCTTCGTCGAGGCCGCGGCCGCCGATGAAGAACTGGTTGTCGAACGCGCCCGGTGCACCGGCCAACTGGCCGAAGAACTGTTCCAGGCTCGGAACGTTGAAGGCACCGCCGCTAAGACCGGAAATGCCGATGTTCGCAAACTGGCGCAGGTCGTCGCCGTAGTAGAGCTGGTTCACCTGGTCGATGGATTCATCGAAGTAGAACGCGCCCAGCAGCAGGTCGACCGGACCGATCGAGGCGTTCGCGCGGAATTCCTGCGTGAACGTGCGGATCGAAAGGTCCTGGAAGTTGCGGCTGATCAGGTCTGCGCCGGTGAAGTCGGAGTCCTGGTTGGTGATCGCATCGACACCGCGATAGGCAGTGATCGAGGTCAGCTTGAACGGGCCGAAGCCGAAGTCCATCTGGCCCGAGAAGCCCCAGTTCTCGATGTCGTTCGAGCTCGGGAAGTTCGAGTAGATGACGTCCGCGAACGGATCGTTCGGGTCCGAATTGCCGGCACCAAGGCCGAACGGGGCAGGCGCGGTGATGGCAGCGCCGATCGGACCTTCCTGCAGCAGCACGTTGGCGCAGCAGTTCTCGTCCGTCTTTTCATAGTCGCCGATCAGGCGGACCTTGAAGATGCCGCCCGGTTCGTAAAGCAGCTGGCCGCGGGTGAACCAGCGATCACGCTCGTTCGTCTTGCCGCCGGTGCCGAGGTCGGTGACGTAACCGTCACGCTTGTTGATGCCGCCGCCGATGGAGGCAGCGATCGTGTCGGTCAGCGGGCCGTAGATGTTGGCCTTGGCGACGATCGCGTCGTAATTGCCGTAGCTTACTTCGGCTTCACCGCCGAAAGTAAAGCGCGGCTCTGCCGTCACGACCGAGATGACGCCGGCGCTGGCGTTCTTTCCGAACAGCGTCGACTGCGGACCGCGCAGTACTTCGATGCGCTGCAGGTCGGGCAGGTCGTTGATGCGCGCGGCCGAGCGCGAGCGATACACGCCGTCGACGAAGACGCCGACCGACGGTTCGATACCGGCGTTGTTCGCGCCGTTGCCGAAGCCGCGGATGATGAAGTTGGTGTTCGCGCTCGACTGAAGCTGCGTCACCTTCAGCGAAGGCGCGATGCTGGTAAGGTCCTTGAGATCGCGGATTTCGGCGCGCTCAATATCCTCTTCGGTCGTCACGGTGACGGCGACCGGCACGTCCTGAAGCGTCTGTTCGCGCTTCGTGGCGGTCACGATAATGGTGTTGCTGTCGCTCGTCGGTTCCGCATAGTCGGTGGCCGGCTCGGCGTACTCGACCTCGTCCGTGGCATCTTGTGCCAGGGCGGGGGCGGCGACGAATGCGACCAGGGCGGAAGTGGACGACAAAGCGGTACGAACGGCGAAACGGCCGTTCCGAATCGGTTTCATCGGCAATTATCCTCTTCTCTCAACCAGCCGGATTCATTTGGTTTTGAATAACAAGACCGGCGGCTCCTGATCATGCCTTAAGCGACAATTTGCGCATGGGCAACGCTTGCCTTACGTATTCGTTAGCGAAATCGGGGAATGCGTTGCTTCGCTGCCACGCCCTTATTTGCTTGCTGCATCGCATCATTTTCGGTAGGGCGCGCGGCGCCTCGCCGGTGGATATTCGGCCCGCGTTGCACATACCCGATAAAACACACGAATTTTCGAGGCTTTCGACCATGTCCGCCGAGCTGCGCAATATTGCTATCATCGCCCACGTCGACCACGGCAAGACCACGCTGGTTGACCAGCTGTTCCGCCAGTCCGGCACTTTCCGCGACAACCAGCGTGTCGAGGAACGCGCGATGGATTCCAACGATCTGGAAAAGGAACGCGGGATTACCATCCTTGCGAAGCCTACCTCGATCGAGTGGGAAGGCCTGCGTATCAACATCGTCGACACCCCGGGCCACGCCGACTTCGGTGCAGAGGTGGAACGCATCCTCTCGATGGTCGACGGCGTTATCCTGCTGGTCGACAGCGCAGAAGGCGCGATGCCGCAGACCAAGTTCGTGACGGGCAAGGCGCTGGCGCTGGGCCTCAAGCCCATCGTCGTCGTCAACAAGATCGACCGTCCCGACGGCCGCCCCGAAGAAGTGCTCGACGAAGTGTTCGACCTCTTCGTGAACCTTGGCGCCAATGACGAACAGCTCGACTTCCCCACGCTCTACGCATCGGGCCGTAATGGCTATGCGAGCGAGGACATCGAGGCGCGCGAGGGTAACCTGACGCCGATGTTCGAACTGATCCGCGATCACGTCCCGGCCCCGGGCCTCGACGTCGACGCGCCTTTCTCGTTCCTTGCCACGCTGCTCGACCGCGACAACTTCATGGGCCGCGTTCTGACGGGCCGTGTCCAGTCGGGCACGATCAAGGTCAACGACCCGATCCGCGCCATCGACATGGACGGCAAGGTTATCGAAACGGGCCGTGCATCGAAGCTCCTCTCGTTCCGAGGCCTCGACCGCGTGCCGGTGGAAGAAGCACGCGCCGGCGACATCATCGCGCTGGCCGGTCTTGAAAAGGCCACCGTTGCCAACACTATCGCCGACCCGTCGGTCAGCGAGCCGATCGCCGCACAGCCGATCGATCCGCCGACTCTGGCCATGCGCTTTGCCGTCAACGACAGCCCCTTCGCAGGCCGTGAAGGCGACAAGGTGACCAGCCGCCTGATCCGCGATCGCCTGCTGCGCGAGGCGGAAACCAACGTCGCCATCCGCGTCACCGAATCGGCCGACAAGGACAGCTTCGAGGTTGCCGGTCGCGGCGAACTTCAGCTGGGCGTCGTGATCGAAACGATGCGCCGCGAAGGTTTCGAGCTTGGCATCTCGCGTCCGCGCGTGCTGCTGCGCGAAGAGAACGGCCAGCGCACCGAACCTTACGAAGCCGTCGTGATCGACGTTGATGATGAATTCTCCGGCACGGTCGTCGAGAAGATGCAGCGCCGCAAGGCAGAGCTGACCGAGATGCGCCCCTCGGGCCCGGGCAAGACCCGCCTCGGCTTCCTCGCCCCGTCGCGCGGCCTCATCGGCTACCACGGCGAATTCCTGTCCGACACGCGCGGCACGGGCATCATGAACCGCCTGTTCGACAGCTACGGCCCCTACAAGGGCCCGATCGAAGGTCGCCAGAACGGCGTCCTGATCTCGAACTGCACGGGCGAGGCCGTCGGCTATGCGCTCAACGCACTCGAAGATCGCGGCATCCTTTTCGTGAGCCCGCAGGAAAAGGTCTACGAAGGCATGGTGATCGGCGAGAACGCGAAGCCCGACGACCTTGAAGTGAACCCGCTCAAGTCGAAGCAGCTCACCAACTTCCGTTCGACCGGCAAGGATGACGCAATCCGCCTGACGCCGCCGAAGAAGATGACGCTGGAACAGGCCATCGCCTATATCGACGACGACGAAATGGTCGAAGTCACGCCGGCGACGATCCGCCTGCGCAAGGCCCTGCTCGACCCGCACGAGCGCAAGAAGGCCAAGCGCAAGGCCGACGCGGCATAATTCAGCCCGACAGGGGCCCGTCCAGCCATTCGGCGTGATGGGCCTCGTCGAAGATGTTCCAGTCCCCGGCGGCGAAAGCTTCGTCGCCGGTGGACTTCAGCACCCAGTAGAGAAACTGCGCCACCCGTTCGGGGCGGATCAGCAGTCCCTCGTCGCGAAAGCCGCGGAACACGCTGGCCGAGGGATGATCGCCCTCGCGCGCGGAATCCTGCATGGGGCCGATGACGACACCCGGCATCGCAGAGCCCACGGTAACGCCGCTGCCCGCAAGGTCCGCGTTCCACGCGTCCTTGGCCATCAACAGCGCGGCCTTCGAAATACAGTAGAGCCCGTTCCCGGCCAGGGTCCGGTGCGCCGATCCCGATGACAGGTGCAAGACGCGCCCGCCCTGCGCCATGCGCGGCAGCAGGTCGCGGGTCAGGAACAGCGGCGCCTCCAGATTGATCGCCATCATCGCGTGATACGATGCGCCCGTCATGTCGCGCATGTCCTCGAGCGAGGCGATGGCGGCACTGTGCGTGAGCGTGCCGACCTCGTCGTCCCTGCCAAGCGCCGCTGCCGCCGCGACCCGGCCGTCGGGGCTGGCGAGATCGCAGGCGACGACCTCGATCAGGTCTGGGTATTCGGCTTTGACATCGGCCAGTTCACCGGCGCGGCGGGCCAGGCCAAGCACGCGCTCACCTTGCCCCGCAAAGTGCAGGCAAAGCGCACGCCCGACCCCGCTGCTCGCGCCCGTGACTACGTTGACCATTGCCATTGTTCTGCCTCTCCCTGTCTCAGCCTATGGTTCGCTCGCCCAGCATGATCAGCGAATAGATCAGCGCACCGCCCAGGAAAGGCCAGAACCGGCTCGACCGGTCTTCGGGCAATTCCTCTTTCAGGGTGTTGAGGATGATGCCGCCGGCAAGGAAAGCGAAGAGAAATCCGATCCCGACTGGCGGCAGGTCGACCACTAGACCAAGCACCCAGCCGATGAGGACACTGGCCGCCAGCACCCATCGTCCGCGTTTCTCGTAGGCTTCGGGGTGGTCGATCCGCATGCCGTAGTCGCTGGTCAGGAAATGCAGCGCCATCGCCACGAAATAGAGCCCGAGCGACCACGGCCCGGTCTCCTCCCGGTGCAGCAGGAGGTAGCCCACCAGGAGGTTCAACACCGCGTAGGACCCGGCATGGACCCATTCGAGATGATCCTCGATCCGGTCGCCATGCCCCTTGGCGCGCGAACGGCTGCGAGAGATCTTCACCATCCGCTCCAGCCCGTAAAAACAGACCAGCCCGATCAGCGTCAGGGAATAGACAAGGCTCTCGGCCAAGGTGCTGGAGAGCTTCAGTTCAGCGGCAAAGGTCTTCTGGTGCGCGCCAAGGTCCGGAAGGACGTGAAGGAAGATATAAGCCACCGCCACACCGCCGGAAAACGACAGCCATGCACTGCGCGGCTTCACATCGAGAAAGCGAAGCCGGTGAACATTGAGGTGCACCGCCGCGAAGACCGATACGAAGAGGGCGGTAATGATAACGGTCGGACTGGCCATCGCGTTGAAGTGGGGCCTCCATTTGTCTGGGGCAAGCTTCATGCCCTTGCCCTGCGACTTGCGCGCTCATAGCGTGGTCACGATTGAAACCAACTGGGCGCATTTCCCTCATGATCAGAACCCTTATTCCCGCCGCTCTTGGCCTTGTGATCGCGGCGACGCCTGCTGCGGCGCAGGAGAAGCCCGCCACTGACGAGATCGGCGCCGGCGGGCGGCCTGTCGGAGAGGCGTGGTCGCGCAGTCCGGTCATGGCGATGAACGGCATGGCGGCAACGGCCCAGCCGCTGGCAACGCAAGTGGCGCTCGACATTCTGAAGCAGGGCGGCAGCGCGGTGGATGCGGCGATCGCGGCCAATGCGACGCTGGGCCTGATGGAGCCGACCGGAAACGGCATCGGCGGCGACTTGTTTGCCATCGTTCTCGACCCCGCGACTGGCGAGATGCACGGCATCAACGGTTCGGGCCGCACGCCCAAGGGGCAGACGCTGAAGCAGTTGAAGGCGAAGCTCGGCGATGCGACTTCGTTGCCGCCCTTGGGTCCGCTTCCAGTCACGATCCCCGGCACGGTCGATGCCTGGTTCGAAATGCACGCCAAATACGGCAAGTTGCCGATGAGCGAGGTTCTGGCCCCCGCCGTACGCTATGCCCGCGAAGGTCATCCTATTGCGCCGGTCATCGGCTATTATCTCGACGGCAGCCTCAAGGGATTCGAACGGCGGATGGCGATGATCCCCGAATTCGACAACGCTCGATCCGTCTGGTTCGCGAACGGCGCGCCCAAGGCAGGGGAGGTATTCAGGAATCCGAAACTGGCCGACACGCTCGAAACGCTGGGCGAAAAGGGCCGCGACGAATTCTACAAGGGCGCGATGGCGCATACGATGGCGGACTATCTCGAACGGACCGGCTCGGCTCTGCGCTACGAGGATTTCGCCGCGCACCACAGCGACTGGGTCGAGCCTGCGTGCGTCTCCTACAAGGACGGCTACGAGCTGTGCGAACTGCCGCCCAACGGGCAGGGCTTTGCCGCGCTGCAGATGGTGAACATCCTGAAGAACGTCGACCTGTCGCAATACCCGCGCGGGTCCGCCGAAGTGCTGCACTACATCACCGAGGCGAAGCGGCTGGCCTTTGCCGACGTGGCGCGTTTCTACGCCGATCCCGACTTCTCGGAGTTTCCGCAGGACCTGCTGTCGGACGAATACGGGCGCAAGCGTTTCGCGATGATCGATCCGGCCAAGGCCAGCGCCGACTTCGCGCCGGGCGAGCCCAAGCTGGAGGGTGAGGGCGACACGACCTACATGACCGTCGCCGACAAGGACGGCATGATGGTGAGCCTGATCCAGTCGAACTATCGCGGCATGGGTTCGGGCCTGTCGCCCGATGGGCTTGGCTTCATGTTCCAGGATCGCGGCGAGTTGTTCAGCCTCGATCCGAAGCACCCCAATGCCTATGCGCCGGGCAAGCGGCCCTTCCACACGATCATTCCCGCCTTCATCAAGAAGGACGGCAAGCCGTGGATGAGCTTTGGCCTGATGGGCGGCGGGATGCAGCCGCAGGGGCATGTCCAGATCCTGATCAACATCGTCGATTACGGGATGAACCTGCAGGAAGCCGGCGATGCGGCGCGCCTGATGCACGACGGCGGGCGTCAGCCGACCGAGGCTTTGGACGGGCCGACTGCCGACCCGCTGGGCACGCTGTTCATCGAGGCGGGTATCCCTGAGGAAACGGCGGAAAAGCTGCGCGCGATGGGGCACAAGGTCGAGTACGACTACTCCGGCGTTCCCTTCGGAGGATATCAGGCGATCGCCCGCGATCCGGAAACCGGCGTTTACACCGGCGCGACCGAGATGCGTAAGGACGGCATCGCGGCCGGATATTGAGGGAGCCTCGTGCGTTCCAGTTGCACGACCCCTTTGGAGAATACCCCAGTGCTGACCGAAATCGCATTCCACCACGGCGCCAGCGACGCCGAGATCGCCGACTGGCTGGCCAAGCGCCTTGCCCATGAACTGGACCGCCGCGACGGGACGGTCGCGATCACCGTGCCGGGTGGATCGACCCCGTTTCCGATCCTTGCCGAACTGGCGAAGAAGGATATCGACTGGTCGCGGCTGGAAATCTGGCCGGGCGACGATCGCTGCGTGCCCGCCGATCACGAGGCGAGCAACTTCGGCCGTCTTGCCGCGACGCTGGAAGGCACGGGTGCCTGCCTCACGCCGCTCGACGAAGGCAGCCAGCCGCCGCATTTCGCGCTGGCGTGGCTGGGCATGGGCGGCGACGGGCACATTGCCTCGCTGTTCCCGAATACCGACCCGCAAGTGGATGACGACAAACAGGTCCGCCGCCTGACCCCCGATCCGCTTCCGCCCGAGGCGCCTTTCGACCGCGTGACGATGACGCTGCCCAAGCTGCTTTCGGCAGAGGCGCTGATGTTCGTGATCCGCGGCGCAGAAAAGCTGGCCGTCTTCGAGGAAGCGGCCAAGGGCGACAACGACCTGCCCGTTGCGCGGCTGCTGGGCCATGCGCGGGGCGAAGTCACCTGCTTTGCCTGACGTTCCTTTTGCGAACCTTCTGCCCGCAGGCTTGCACCGCAGGCTGCTGCGCGTGGCTGAACTGGTGCGCAGGCGCTGGTGGGGATGGCGCAAGCCACGCTTGAGAGGCTGTGCCATCGTTGCCCGAAACGATGCGGGCGAAGTGCTGATGGTGCGCCATTCCTATCGCAAGCGGGACGAGTGGCACGTGCCGACAGGCGGCGTGCGCGCGGGCGAGGACCCCGAGCTTACGGCCCGCCGCGAACTTGGCGAGGAAGTGGGCGTGGTCGTCACCGCGATCACGCTCGTCCATGTCGAGGAAATCGACCTGCATGGTGCGACCAACACCGTCAGCGTCTTTGCCGCCAGCTATTCGGGCACACCCGTCGCCGACGATCGCGAGATCGCGGAAGTGGGGTTTTTCGCGCCCGACGACTTGCCCGCGACAACGCCCGACTGGGCGCGCCATTACATTGCCAAGGCGGTCGCGTAACTCAGACCGCGTTGCTGAACTTGCGCGTGCTCTTTTCGCGGTAGGGATCGAAACAGGCCGCGATCCCGCGCGCATAGGGCAGGGCATCGCTTGTCAGGATAAGCTGCCCGTCGACCACATGGCACAGCCGCGCGTCGAGGAACGGCTGCAGGCGCGGCATCGCGCTTTGCAGGACTTCGACTTCCATCGATGCGCGGCCGTGGCACAGGATCTGTTCGATCACACGCCCGCGGCGCCGGTCATCCTGACAGCGGGCGATGCCGTGCATCGTCGGGTGCACGCCTTCGCCGATCATCGTGCGATAGCGCCCGGCTGCCTTTTCGTTCTGGTATATCCCTTGCGGGAACTGGCTGATCGCGCTGGCGCCCATGCCGATCACGACCGGGGCCGCATCGTCGGTAAAGCCCTGGAAGTTGCGGTGCAGCTTGCCGCTCAACGCCGCGCGCGACAGCGGATCGCCAGGCAGCGCGAAGTGATCGAAGCCGACCTGATCGTAACCGTGACTGACCAGCCGGTCGTAGCCCGACTGCATCATCTGGAACCGTTCGCGCGGGCCGGGCAGGGCAGAGCCGTCGATCTTCTTCTGGCGCGGGAACATCGACGGGATGTGCGCCAGCCCGAACAATGCGATCCGGTCCGCCCCCAGCCGCGCTGCCATGTCGACCGATGACAGCAGGCGTTCCAAATCCTGCCCGGGCAGCCCGTACATCAGGTCGAAGTTTAGCGAAGTGACGCCCGCGCGCCGCAGCATGTCTGTTGCGCGTTCGATCAGCTCAACCGGCTGGACGCGGCCGATGGCCTGCTGGATCGCGGGGTCGAAAGTCTGGACGCCAAGGCTGGCGCGTTCGACGCCGACATGGCCTAGTACGTCGCGCCACGGTTCGGTCAGCGTGCGCGGGTCAAGCTCGACCGAGATGACCGGATCGACCAGCGGGAAGGCTAGCGTCAGCGCATCGACCAGCCGCACGAATTCGATGGGTGCAATGGCATTGGGGCTTCCCCCGCCAAACGCGATGTAGCGCACGCGCGCCCCTGCGGGCAGTCGATTGCCGACCATCACGATCTCTGCCTGCAAGGCCTCCAGGTAGGAGGCCAGCCGCTGCTGTCGGTTCGCAGCGCCGGTGTTGCAGCCGCAGTACCAGCAGATTTCATGGCAATAAGGGATGTGGATGTAGAGCGAGACGTCGCCGTTGGCGCTGTCCAGCGCGGCGAGGAAATCATCCTCTCCCGCAGGGCCGAATTCGGCTGCGGTGGGGTAGCTGGTGTAGCGCGGCACAGGCACGGCCAGCAGGTCGGGAAGATAAGGCCACATGATGAAGGCGGTTCTATCGCGCCTTGCCGCGCACCTTCATTGCTCTCGATCAATCAGGGCTTTGCGATGCCTTCGATTTGCGGCGCGAACGGCACCCCTTGGCGCAGCAGGGGGCGACTCCCTTGGCCGGGGCCTGCCCGTCGATCGGGATCGACATCGTGCCGCCGGTGCAAAGCGTTACCGTGATCGTGCGGCCAGCCTGTTCGGGCGGAACGCCGGTCATTGCCGGAACAAGAGCGACGGCGGCAAGGCTGGTCAGAAGGCCGTTCACGCTGCGTCCTCGTCATCCAGAAGGATACGCTGGGCCGCACCGTCGAGATCCTCGTACTGGCCGCTGCGCATCGACCAGAAGAACGCGGCAAGGCCAAGCCCGCCCATGCCGAGCGCGACAGGGATGAGGAAGATCAGCCCGTTCATTTCGGGTCCTTTGCAGAGCGCGCCAGGAGCAGCGAATTGCCCACGACGATCAGCGAGGACAGCGACATCGCGATCGCGGCGATCAATGGTGTAACATAGCCCGCGATGGCGATCGGCACGGCCAGCACGTTGTAGCCTGCTGCCATGACGAAGTTCTGCCGCACGGTTCTCATCGTGCGGCGGGCAACGCGGATCGAAAGGGCAACGGGCATCAGCGCCTCGCCCACGAAGACCGCGTCGGCGGCCTGCTGGCTGACGTCGCTGGCACCGCCCGGCGCGATGGAGACATGCGCTGCGGCAAGGGCGGGGCCATCATTGAGGCCGTCGCCCACCATCAGCACGTTCTGCCCTTCGGCGCGGCGGCGCTCCAGTTCGGCCAGCTTGTCGGCAGGGGACATCCCACCGGTGGCCGGGATGCCGAACTCGCATGCCGCCTTGGACACCGCGTCGCTGGTGTCGCCAGAGGCAATGGCGCTGGGCACGCCCAGTGAGGCGAGGGCGTCGATGGCCTCTGCCGTATCGGCGCGCCAGGGATCGGTGAAGAATAGGATAAACTCCCGCTCCTCGTTCCGCAGCGAGACCGCAAGACCTTCGCCCGCATGGTCGGGCCGCAGAAGCGAAACGGGTCGGCCCGCGAACCGGCCGCGCAGGCCTTCGCCCGGCGTTTCGACGATGTCGGTGACGTCGGCAGCGCTCACCCCTGCCTGCCGCAGCGTGGAAGCAAGGGCCTTGCTGAGCGGATGGCGGCTGGCCTGTGCCAGCGCGAGCGCGATGGCGCGGTCTTCTTCGCCCAGTGCGGCGATCGAGGAGGGGCGCGGTTCGCCAAGCGTCAGCGTGCCCGTCTTGTCGAGCAGGGCGTGGTCGACTTCGGCCAGCCGTTCGAGCGCGCTGCCGTCCTTGATCAGCAGGCCCCGCTTCATCAGCGCGCCTGCCGCCACGACTTGGGCCGCCGGAACCGCGAGGCCCAAGGCGCAAGGGCACGTGATGATCAGGACCGCGATCGCGATCAGCAGCGACTGGTGCACGCCAGCCCCCGCGATCATCCAGCCGATGAAAGTCAGCGCGGCGAGGGAGTGGACGGCAGGGGCATAGAGCCGCGCAGCTCGGTCCGCGACGCGCACGTATTTGCTGCGCGACTGGCCTGCCTCATCCATCAGGCGCGCGATGTCGGCAATGGCGGTGTCTTCCGCCGCTGCGGTTACGCGTACGGTGACGGGGGCGTAGAGGTTGATCGTACCGGCATGGACGATGTCGCCCGGGCCCGCCGGTTCGGGCACGCTTTCGCCTGTCAGCATCGACCGGTCGAAGCGGCTTTCTCCGCGCACGATCTCGCCATCGGCGGCCAGCGCTTCGCCTGCGGCAACCTGCATTTCCATGCCGGGGGCAAGGTCTTCGGCATCGACCCATTTCGTCTCGCCGCCCGGATAGGCGACTTGCGCGCCGCGACCCATGCGCGACAGCAGCGAGGCGATGCCCGAACGCGCCTTGTCGCGCATCACGGCATCGAGCACGCGGCCCGCCAGAAGGAAGAACAGCAGCATGACCGCGCCGTCGAAATAGGCATGGTCGCCGCCGGTCAGGACTTCATAAACGCTCATCCCCGTGGCCAGCAGGACGCCGATGGAAATCGGCACGTCCATGTTGGTCCGGCGATAGCGCAGCGCCATCGCGGCAGAGGCGAAGAAGGGCCGCCCGGCATAGGCAACTGCGGGTAGCGCGATGGCTGCTGACAGCCAATGGAACAGTTCCTTGGTGATGCCGTCCGCACCCGACCAGACCGCGACCGAAAGCAGCATGATGTTCATCATCGCAAAGCCCGCAACGGCCAAGGCGCGCAGCAGGCGCTTTGTTTCTACGTCGTCGCGCGCCAGCGGGTTTTCCGCCACGGGCTGCGCCTCGAAACCCAAGTGGTTCAGCGCATCGACGATCTGCGCGTCGCTAAGGTCGGGCGCATGGCTGACCGCGACGCGCTTTGCCGAAAAGTTGACGCGCGCGGCGGCGACACCCGGCACTTCGGCAAGGCCGCGCTCGATCTTACCGATGCATCCGGCGCAGCGCATGCCGGGTACGGTAAAGCGGCTGTCGATACAGGCGGCAGCATCGGTCGTGGAGAGGGCGACCGCGTTCACGGCAGGGGCCTTTCCCCGCGCCATGCAGTGCCATTTGCCGTGATGTCGAGGCGTAGCATCCAGCGGCCCGCGGGAAGCGGGCTGGTGCTGGCCCAGGTGCCATCCGACGTCAGCACGAAAACCAGTGCCTTGTCAGGCATGTGGCCCAGCGGGTGGCGGGCAATTGCGGTCACTTGCGATCCGACCGGAACGCCATCGGTCGCAAGGGTCACCAGCCCGTCGGCACGGTGCGTCGGCGTGACGGTATAGCCCAGCGCGTCCGATGCCTCCGCCTTGTCCAGCCATTCATTGAAGTTCTGGCTGGCGACATAGGAATTCTCGACAACAACGCCGCCGAAGCTGGAACTGGCGAGCGTCGCCATCAGCATATTGACCGAAACGACTACGCCGAACCCTGCGACGAGGATCGCGGTCATGTGCTTGCCGGTGAAGCGCGGTTTTGCAGAAGAGGGGGTCTTGCTCATGATCAGGGTGCCTCGGGCGCGTTGAAAGCGGTTTCAGTGCTGTCGGTCTCACCCTCTGCGTCGAGAGCGGTGACCTTGAAGCTGAAGTCCTGCTCTTCGCTGCCGCGCGGGGCCATGACGTAGACGCGAAGCGGCAAGGCGACGTCGGCGGCGACTTCGCGGACTATAGCACGGGCCGCCGAGTCGCGGTTCATGTCATCGGTCCACATCGTCGCGCCGGGCAGGCCCACGATGGACAGCTCCATCTCGCGCGGGCGGCTCTGCATGTTGCGCAGCTTCACCGTGTAACTGTTGCGCACCGAACCGTCGCTCAACAGCATATAGGGCGGGTTGCGATCGGGCTGGACGGTGATGCCGGTACGCTCACGCGAACCCAGTGCGAAAAGCAGCGCGACGCCGATCGCCGACCACACGCCGAAATAGATCAGCGTGCGCGGATGCATCAGCGTCTTGATGACGGGGCGGGGCGGATGGCCCGCGGCCTCGCGCTCGCAATCTTCGAGCGTTGCATAATCAATCAGTCCGCGCGGACGGCCGACTTCCTTCATCACCTTGTCGCAGGCATCAATGCACAGCGCACAAGTGATGCAGCCGATCTGCGCGCCTTCGCGAATGTCGATGCCGGTCGGGCAGACGGCCACGCACTGGTTGCAATCGACGCAGTCGCCGAACTTGTCGGGGTTCTTCTGCGATTTCTTCAGGCTGCCGCGCGGTTCGCCGCGCCAGTGCTTGTACGTGACGATCAGCGACTTTTCGTCGAGCATCGCGGTCTGGATACGCGGCCAGGGGCACATGTAGACGCAGACCTGTTCGCGCATGAACCCGCCCAGCCAGAACGTCGTCGCGGTCAGCACGGCAACAGTGGCATAAGCGACGAAAGCGGCGTCACCGGCCCAGAATTCGCGGGTCAGCGTCGGGGCGTCGGCGAAGTACATGATCCACGCGCCGCCGGTCCAGAACGAGATGACGAGGTAGATCGTCCACTTCCAGAACCTGCGCGCGGCCTTGCCCGCGCCCCACGGCGCCTTGTCGAGCCGCATCCGCGCGTTGCGATCGCCGTCGACGAAGCGGTCGACGTGCTGGAACAGGTCGGTCCACACCGTCTGCGGGCAGGCGTATCCGCACCACGCGCGGCCCACCGCGCTGGTGACGAGGAAGAGGCCGATACCCGCCATGATGAGCAGGCCCGCGACAAAGTAGAATTCGTGCGGCCAGATCTCGATATCGAACATGTAGAAGCGGCGGTTCGCAAGGTCGATCAGGACCGCCTGGTCGGGGGCATAGGGGCCGCGATCCCAGCGGATCCAAGGCGTGCCGTAATAGATCGCCAGCGTGACGACCATGACCAGCCACTTGAAGCGGCGGAAAGGGCCGTCGATGCGCTTGGGATGGACGGTCGTGTGCTTCTCGTAGAGCGAGAGGGGCACGTCCGCCGGGGGAGGGGTGGAAGGCTTGCGCGCCGTTGCCGGATTGGCATCCTTGGCAACGAGCGCGCGATCTATGAGATCACCTTCAGGTAGGGGGTCCGGCGTGGATTGGGGGTCAGGGGGCTTCATCGACCTCAACCTCGGGGTCTTCGGCGACTTCGATGAAATCTTCACCGCCGCCGAGAGAGTGGACGTAGGCGGCCAGCATCTTCACTGTCACCGGATCGAGCCGTTCGCCCCATGCGGGCATCATGCCGTAACGCGAGTTGGTGATCGTCGCCGCCACTTCCTCGCGGCTGCCGCCATAGAGCCAGATTGCATCGGCAAGGTTCGGCGCACCGAATTCGCGCAGGCCCGTACCATCGGATGCATGGCACACCGCGCAGTTGGCTTCGAACAGGGCAGCCCCGCGCGTCACGGCGGCGCTGGCCGGTTCAAGATCGGACAGGCTGCGCACGAAGCTGGTGACGTCGGAAATTTCCGCACTGCTCAGGATACCGTCGCGGCCAAACGCGGGCATCTGCGAGAAGCGGGTTTCGTCCGCATCGGGCTGGCGGATGCCGTGGATCAGCGTGTATTCGATGGCCTTGATGTCACCGCCCCACAGCCAGTCGTCGTCGTTGAGGTTGGGATACCCCTTCGACCCTGCGGCACCGGCACCGTGGCACTGCACGCAGTTGACGCGGAAAGCGGCGGCACCGCCCGAGATCGCGGCACGCATAAGCGGCGATTCCGGATTGAGGCGTTCGATCGGCGTGTTGGCAAGGGCTGCCACGACTTCGGAACGCTGCTGGCTGGCGGCGTCCATTTCCTTGGCGAGCTGGCCGCGGCTGGACCAGCCGATCATGCCTTCGGTCGCCTTGTTCACCATCGGGATCGCCGGATAGGCGACGACATAGCCCACCGCGAAGACGATCGTTGCATAGAAGGTCCACAGCCACCAGCGCGGCAGCGGGGTGTTGAGTTCCTCGATCCCGTCCCATTCGTGGCCGACGGTTTCGGTGTTCGTGGCTTCGTCCAGACGCTTTTCAGCCATCGTTCTCGTCCTTGAAGATCATCGTTGCGGCATCCTCGTTGCGCTGGCGTGCGCCGGGCCGGAAAGGCCATGCGACCAGCACGAGGAAGGCGAGCATCATGATGAGGAGGCCCCAGCTGTCGGCGAGATGCCGCAGCGTTTCGTAGAAGGAGTGGTCGTTCACCGGCCCTTCTCCGAGGCGAGCTCTTCCTGCGCGGCGGCGGCATTCACGTCGACCATGGTGCCCAGCACCTGAAGGTAGGCGACGAGCGCGTCCATTTCGGTCAGCTTCTGCGGCTTGCCGTCGAAGTCGCGCAAGTTGACCGTCTCGCCATAGCGTTCGGACAGCCCTGCGGTGTCGGCCATCGGGTTCGCCTGCGCCTTCATGTCGGCATTGGCGTTCTCGATCATGTCGTCGGTATAGGGCACGCCCACCCGCGACAGGGCCGTCAGGTTCGCGCTCATGTCGTGAACGGTCAGCGGCGTTTCGGCGAGGAAGCCGTATTGCGGCATCACGCTTTCAGGCACCACCGACTGCGGATTTTCGAGATGCTGGACGTGCCATTCGTCGGAATAGCGGCCGCCGACACGCGCCAGGTCGGGGCCTGTACGCTTCGAGCCCCACTGGAACGGGTGGTCGTACATCGATTCGGCCGCAAGGCTGTAGTGGCCATAGCGTTCGACCTCGTCCCGGAAGGGGCGGATCATCTGGCTGTGGCAGACATAGCAACCTTCGCGCACGTAGATGTCGCGCCCGGCCTGTTCGAGCGGGGTGTAGGGGCGCATGCCCTCCACTTCCTCAATCGTGTTGTCGATCCAGAACAGCGGAGCGATCTCCACGATGCCGCCGATGGTGACGGTGGCGAATGCGGCCACGCTCAGCAGCGTGACGTTCTTTTCAAGCTTCTTGTGCTTTTCGGTCATGCTCATGGCAGGAACCCTCAGTTTGCCATTGCCGGGACGTAGGGGCGGTCGGCCTCTGCGTCGTAAGCGGCATCGTTCATCGGCTTTTCCTGGCGCAGCTTGCCCAGGATCGTGGCCCAGACGTTGACGACCAGCAGGACGGCACCGGCAAGGTACAGCACGCCGCCAAAGGCACGCAGGATGTACATCGGGTGCAGGGCCGACACGGTCTCTGCGAAGGAGTTCACGAGGTAGCCGTCAGCGCCATATTCGCGCCACATCAGGCCCTGCGTGATACCGGCGACCCACATGGACGCGGCGTAGAAGACGATGCCTGCCGTCGCGAGCCAGAAGTGCCAGTTCACCATCCGCAGGCTGTAAAGCCGTTCACGGTTCCACAGGCGCGGGACGAGGAAGTAGATCGCCGAGAAGGTGATCATCCCGTTCCAGCCCAGCGCGCCGGAGTGGACGTGGCCGATGGTCCAGTCGGTGTAGTGCGAGAGCGAGTTGACGCTCTTCACGCTCATCATCGGGCCTTCGAACGTGCTCATGCCGTAGAAGGCGAGGGAGATGACCATCATGCGGATGATCGGGTCGGTGCGGACCTTGTCCCATGCGCCGTTGAGCGTCATCAGACCGTTGATCATGCCGCCCCAGCTGGGCATCCACAGCATGACCGAGAACACCATGCCCAGCGTCTGCGCCCAGTCGGGCAGCGCGGTATAGTGGAGGTGGTGCGGGCCTGCCCAGATGTAGAGGAAGATCAGCGACCAGAAGTGGATGATCGACAGGCGGTAGGAATAGACCGGACGTTCGGCCTGCTTCGGCACGAAGTAGTACATCATGGCGAGGAAGCCTGCGGTGAGGAAGAAGCCCACCGCATTGTGGCCGTACCACCACTGCACCAGCGCGCCCTGGACACCGCCGAAGACGGGGTAGGAGCGGCTGCCGAAGATCGAGACCGGCATGTCGAGGTTGTTGACGACGTGCAGCATGGCAACGGTCAGGATGAAGGCGAGGAAGAACCAGTTGGCCACGTAGATGTGGGGTTCCTTACGCTTCAGGATCGTGCCGACGAAGACGGCGAGATAGGCGACCCAGACGATCGTCAGCCACCAGTCGACGTACCATTCCGGCTCTGCATATTCCTTGCCCTGCGTCGCGCCCAGCAGGTAGCCGGTGGCGGCAAGGACGATGAACAGCTGGTAGCCCCAGAACACGAAGCGGGCGACGCCGGGAAGGGCAAGTCGCGCGCGGCAGGTGCGCTGGACGATGTAGAAGCTCGTCGCGATCAGCGCATTGCCGCCGAACGCGAAGATCACCGCACTGGTGTGCAGCGGGCGCAGGCGTCCGAAGTTGAGGTAAGGCTCAAGGTTCAGGATCGGCCAGGCCAGCTGCGCCGCGATGAAAAGCCCGGCAGCGAAACCCGCCATGCCCCAGAACACCGTCGCGATGACGCCCCAGCGAACCGGATCGTCATCATAGCGCGACGGATCGGCCGGCGCGCGCAGGATGGAATTGGCCGCGGCCGTGTAATCGGCCCGGGTGACCGTCGCGGTCAGCGCGATGAGCGCGGCGACGGCAACGATTCCCATGTGAATCGCGTAGGCACCGTCCGCCGCAAGGGCGATCGCTGCAATTGCGAGAATGAATACTACGAGCCAGATACCCGCGCGAGTGAGAACCGTTTCCACGGTCGTCCCCCCTTTCCATTTGTCCAAAGGGCATTTTTGATCCCGTCGCCCTCTGGTCCTGCGCGGCCCTGTCCGCATTGATGCATGTCAATACACTCGCGTCCACCCACTTTTTCTTCGCGGTTGCAGGAATTTGCGCTCGATCAATGCGGGGGGCGATCGGCAAGAGCAAACGGCAAGTCGTCAAGGCGGTTCGCCAAATCGCCTGATCGAAGTTTCTGATGTAACGACCGTTAAAACTTGCCTTGATTATTGGTTGATAGAGCAAGTCATTGCGGAAACGAACGGAAGTGTTTCGCGAAGCCTGATCGGCGACTTTAAGAGTTTCTTGTTAACTCTATGCGTAAAGTCATTCCTGTCATGTTTCGAGTTAATGCCAAGTACCGGGGAAAGCCCCGACAGGGAGGTAATCGAGATGAAGAAGTTCGCACTTGCCGCAAGCGCCGTCATGGCCGCGGCCATGCTTCCGGCGGCCGCACACGCGGGCAGTCCGGACGGAAAGATCCAGGTCAAGCTGATGGGTACTGCCGTCCTTCCCGACGGTGAACTGACCAGCGTGCCCTATGCCGATCCCGCGATCGCCGCGGCGCTTCCGGCCAATTCGAACACCAAGGCCGACAACAATGTCGTGCCGACGCTTGTGTTCGAATATTTCCTGACGCCCAACGTCAGCCTGGAAACCTACTGCTGCGTCACCAAGCACAACGTGACCGGCACCGAAGGTCTCGCCGGCGCGGAAATCGTGGACGACATCTACCTCGTTCCGGCAACGGTCACGGCGAAGTATCACTTCACCGAAGGTCCGTTCAAACCGTACATCGGTGCGGGCCCTGCCTACTTCCTTTACCTGAAAGACAAGGCCGGACCGACCGCTCAGGCACTGGGCGCCTCGGACGTCGACATCGACGATGAATTCGGCTTCGTCCTGCAGGCCGGCGTCGACTTCAAGCTGAACGATGCGGGCCTCGGCCTCAGCATCGATGGCAAGCGCTACTTCATCGACGCCGTCGCACACTACTACGACGACACCGGTGCCGAAGTTCTGACGACCAAGCACGATCTCGACCCGTGGGTCGTGAGCGCCGGTCTCACCTATCGCATGTAAGAATTGGAAACGGGGCGGGCGGTCAGCCGCCTGCCCTGGCTTCCAGTTCGAAACGGTCGAGGATCTCGACCGAGCGGCGGGACGGCAGGTCGATGACCCCGTCCCGCTTCAATTTCGTGAACTGGCGGCTGACGGTTTCGATCGTCAGTCCCAGCACATCGCCGACCTGCTGTCGCGAAAACGGTATGTCGAAGACCTTGTGCGCGTCAGGCTCCGGGTCAGAACAGGTCTCCGGGTCCAGCCGCTGGGATATTTCCAGCAGGAACGTCGCCAGACGCTCTTCCGCCGACTTGCGGCCCAGCAACAGCATCCATTTGCGCGTACGGTCCAGCTCGGTCAGCGTGCGTTCCAGCAGCTTGTGCTCAAGCTTGGGGTGTTCCTGGGCGAACTTGTCGAAGTCCTTGCGCGCAAAGACGCAGACGCGGGAATCGGTCAGCGCCTCGACGCCATAAGGTGTGGTCGCACCGAACGGGCGGCCGATGAAGTCGGACGGATAGACAAGGCCCACGATCTGCTCGCGCCCGTCTTCCATCGAGTTCGAAAGCTTCAGGACGCCTTCGATGACGTTGGCGACCAGTACCGCGTCCTCGCCTTCCCAAAGCAGCTGTTCGCCCGCTTCGAGGTTACGGCGACGACCGATGGTGTTGAGCAGCCCCAGCTCGTCACTATCCATGTCCGCGCAGATTGCCCGGTTGCGGACAACGCAAGTTTCACAAGATCCCATGGTCGGCGCTTCTACCAGTGACCCCCGACATCGACAATTGGCGAAATTGATTAGGCGGTTGCAGTTTCGCGTATCGGATGGCTCAACCTTCGCGCGGTGCGGGAATACGCAGGCGATAGGTCAGGTTCACGCGCCGCGACAGCAGCAGGTAGGGCAGCCAGATCACCGATCCGATAAGCACCTTGGTCACATTCCCGTCCAGCAAGTCGCGGATCGGCTGGTGAAGCATTTCCGGCAATCCGCCGACGATAGTGAGGCGCCGGGCCAAGAACAGCTGCATGTAGATGTCGATCGCCCATGCCAGGAACAGCATGCGCGGAAACAGCGGGTTGAGCCGTAGCGCAAAGGCAAGGCTGGTCATGTAGAAGAAGCTGGTCACGACAAGATCGACCGCCATGACCCCGAACATCGTCTGCGCCCACAACGGGGCATTCGCGCTCATCGCCGGGACCGCGGTGAAGAACTCGAACGTGCGGATCGCGACGTTGAGAAGCAGGCCGAACACCAGCGAGGCGAGAAAACCATAAGGGCCAAATTCGGGGCGAAGACGCGCATGTTCGGGATCGACCCGGTGCCAGTTTCCAACAATCGCGAAACGGTGCCTCACGCGAAATCCGCGGCCAAGCGCCTTCGCTGCGCCCACGCCGACAAGGTAGCCCAGCACCGGCGCGACCGCGATGATGGCATATCCGATGATCATGGCCCAGGCATCGCCCAGCACGTTGATCGCCGCGGCAGGATCGGAAAGGCGAAGCACGGTGAGGACGCCGACGATGGCCAGCCAGCCAACCGTCACCCGGAAAAGGTTCGCCTCCAGCATGTCGACGAACTTGCGACTCTGCCGCATAAGCCGCCGCCGCTGACGCGCGACAAAGCGCAGGAGGTGCTTTCGGTACGGAAACATGGCCTTTGGCTTACTGTGCCGCTTGGCCTGCCTGCACGCCTTCGGGAAGATCTGGCGTTTCGGGCCTTGCGGCACGAGGCGCAGGCTGCGCCGATTGAGAGGGTGCGGCTTTCGGCTTCAGCCACAGTCCCGTCGCTTTCCAGAACAGGGCCGTGGCGGCGATGGATACTGCCCCGTCGAGCCAGTAATGCCATGCAAGATGGACCGACCCGACCCAGATCGCTGCGACGTAGATCGCCACGATGGCTGATACCGGATTTTTCCAACCGAGGCGCGACTGGACGAGTAGCCACGTTACGAACGTCATCCCCACATGGACAGAGGGCATCGCTGAGATGCCCTTACCGAGTTTTCCGGCGTCTTCGTCAGATATCAGCCAGTCACTAAGGACTATCGCCCTGACATTGACCTGTTCGTGATAAGCTCGAAGTGTCTCAATCAAGGGCGCGAACCTGTCGTCGCCATAGAAGTGCTCGTAATAGACGGGCCCGGCTGACGAAAAAGCCAATGCGACGAAGTTACCGAGCACGAACCAGACAAAGAACATCGCCGCGACGGCTCGTGCCTGAAAAACGCGATCACGGGTCATCGTTGCCCATGTCACGAGAAAGGCGGATACCGGAAACCATATTACGTAAATACGGTCGAGCACGACGGTACCTTGAACGCCAAAAACAGCATGGGTCAGACGCCAAGGGTCTTGGCCGAACAAGGTGGCTTCAATGTTGGCGATGATCGGATCGGCGTAGAAGGGTTGGATTTGGGGGATCTGTAATTTGAAGGCTGTATAAGCGCGTGCGGTCCCTGAAATGATTAATAGCAGCGCTGCGGCACGAACGAGCCAAAAGGGGTCGCGGCGCAATAATCGCAGTACAATGCGCAAGGGGCGTTCGTATCCTCGCCGCATCATTAAGGCGACGATAGATGCCAGCCATAGGGAAAAGGGCAGCGTCATTAGCAACACTTGCTCACGCTCAAGAGTTGGCAGTTGCAAGATTTGTCTGCCATCGAGGTAGTAAGCCAGAGACGAGCAAAACAGAGCAAACGCGGAAACAAGCAGGAGTGCTGCGTCCGTTTTGCGGAAGTGAGTAGACAGCCGTCGCGTAAATGAAAGCATTCTTTCCCCCATGGGGGGCACCTTCGCCAAAACCGTTTTAAAGGCAAGTTACAGTTTCGGATCTTTGTTACCGAAAGCGAAAGTCCATTTTGCCGCTGCGCTTGTGAATTCACGGCCCCCGCATGATAATCTGTTCCGTATCGGTACGACTTTGCCCTCTAAATGGGCAAAAAGGTGACGAAATGGCTGTTTTCGGAGCGTTTTCTATCGGGATTCCCGCGATTCGCGGGGTCTGTGACAGAAATTAACTGCACCCGTTAGGATTGCTCCAGGATAAATATATGAAGTGAAAGCGATTTTTTTACGACTTGGTAATCAATTGACGGATCGGGTGGCGATCCGCAGATTCAAGCCATGCCGAGTGGGGGGCATCGGAAACTTCCGGGTGGGGCCTGGAATGTCTCAGATCTTCGACTTCGGTCATTTGGGTAGCCGGAAATAGAGGCCGGACCCTATGATTTGGACACGCATGACGATCATGCGAAACTGGGGAATATTACTATGAAGACCTTCATCAAGAATTTCGTCGCTGACGAAGCCGGCGCATCGGCTGCTGAATATGCCCTGATCATCGCCGTTGTTGGCGTTGGCATCGGTGCCGCGGCTCTCGTTCTGGGTGCGAACGTTAAGCAAGCCGTCGACGGCGCTTCGACCGACGTATTCAATTGCAACACCACGGCTGCTAGCTCTGTCACTGCAACGCCGACGAGCACCGGTAGTGAGTGCGTCGGTGGCGCGGCCGCCGCTTCGTAATTGAGCTACTGATAGTTTAAAGAAAGCCCCGCCCGAAACGGCGGGGCTTTTTTTCCGGGTGGGGCCGGAAAGTCTGTCGATATCAACATGTCCCGATTTGGGTGATTCCCTTACGAATCAAATGGTGTATGTTGGCGACGGAGCGCGATGCTGTTAGGTTTCGCGGCCAAGGGGGGAAATATGGGTAGTCGAAACCTGATCTATATCCTGATCGCTGTCGGGCTTGGCCTCGTCGCGGTCGTACTTGCCAACTCTTACTTCTCTGGGATCGAAGAGCGGCAGGAACGTTCGGCGCAAGAGCAGCAGCTCGCGCGGATCGTCGTCGCCACCCAGCCTCTCGACTTCGGTAGTCCGCTGACGACCGAGAATATCCGACTTCAGAATTATCCGTCGAACTCCGTGCCTGTGGGTGCCTTCTTTTCGATTGAAGAGCTGCTCCAGGGCGGGCAGGTCGCGCTGCGCCCGATCGTTCCGGGTGAACCGATCCTTGCTGACAAGCTCAGTGGCCGGGCTGTCCTTTCTGCCAAGCTGCCCGACGGTATGCGCGCCATGTCCATTCCGATCAGCGCGACGAACGCCGTGTCGGGCTTCATCCGTCCCGCCGACATCGTCGATGTGCTTCTTACCCGCAATCTGGGTGATGACGAGCAGGTTACCGAAGTGGTGATGGAGGCTGTACAGGTCCTCGCCATCGGCACGACGCAAAGTGAAAACGCAACCGAACCCGGCCTTGCCGGCACCGCGACGGTGCTTGTCGACCTGTTCGGCGCGCAGAAACTGACGCTAGCCCGCAAGATGGGCGACATGAGCCTAGTGCTGCGCAACGTCGAAAATGCCGAAGAAGGTCCTGGCGTTGCCGTAATGACACGCGACGTCAGCCCGTTCCGCAAGCGTTCGGGCGGCGGCGTAAGTCAGCAGGCTGCCGCCGCTCCCGCACCGGCCGGTCCGGCGCCGTCTGGCGGAAGAGTAGCTGCGCCGCGGCCCAGCGGGCCCAGCATGACTGTCGTCCGCGGGACGGCGGCGCAAGATTACAGCGTCGATCGTTTGGGGGGAAATTGATCCAATGCTGAAGCAAACCATCATGGCTTGTTCGTTGGCGGCAGCGGCGCTTACCGCGCCGACCGCCCATGCGCAGGCAGACAGCGGATACGGTCTCCATGCCGGAACGCTTGAAGTCGCCATCAACAAGAGCGAGGTCGTCACTGCGCAACGCGCAATCGCCCGCGCCATGGTTGGCAATCCCGCTATTGCCGACGTGCTGCCCGTTTCCGATCGCTCGATCTACGTGCTCGGCAAGGCGATGGGCACGACCAGCCTCACGCTTTACGATCGGGCCAACAAGGTCCTTGCCGTCATGGACGTGACTGTTGGTCCTGATGTCGACGGCATCCGTTCGGAAATCGCCTCGCTCGTGCCGGGTGAGGGCATCGATGCTCGCATTTCCGGCGGCAAGATCGTTCTTTCGGGCAGTGTTACCGATTCGGGCGTTGCCAGTCGTGCGGCTCGCATTGCGGAAGCCTTCGCGGGCGAAAACGTCGTCAACTTGCTGACCGTTCGCGGTAGCCAGCAGGTCATGCTGGAAGTGCGCTTTGCCGAAGTGAACCGCACGGTCGGTGAGCAACTGGGCGTGCGCGGTTTCGGTATCGGCTCCGATGTCGAATTCGCCACTGGCCCGGGTGCTTCGGCCAGTTCGGATCAGGGCGGTCTCGCGGTTGACGCGGTCAGCGGTGCGTTCGGCGTGATCCACACACTGTTCTCGATCGGCGATCTGGACATCGATGCCTACCTCGATACGCTCGAGCGAAAAGGTATGTCGAAGACGTTGGCGGAACCGACATTGGTTGCCCTCTCGGGCCAGCCTGCCTCGTTCCTGGCTGGCGGCGAGTTCCCGATTCCTGTTTCGCAGGGTAACGGCGATGGTATCACGGTTGAATTCAAGGACTTTGGTGTCGGCCTTGCCTTCACTCCCACGGTCCTTGGTAACGGGGTCATCAATCTCGTGGTCGAGCCGGAAGTGAGCTCGCTCGATCCTTCGGCCTCGGTCACGGTCAACGGCATCGCGGTGCCTGGCCTTCAGACCCGACGCGCCAGCACGACGCTGGAATTGCGTGACGGCGAAAGCTTCGCGATCGCAGGTCTGTTGCGGCAGGATTACCAGACGACGGTGAACCAGATTCCGCTTCTGGGCTCTATTCCGATCATCGGCTCGCTGTTCCGGTCGACGAGCTTCCAGAAGGGCGAGACCGAACTTCTGATCGTCGTGACGCCGCGCCTTGTGCGGCCGATCCGACCTGACCAGGTTCGCCTGCCGACTGATCGAGTCGAGGATCCGGACGTGCTGGACACGCTGCTCGTCGGCGATGATTATCAGCCGGTCGATTTGGCTCCGAACATGCCTGTAGGGGAGACGGGATATGAATATTAAGATCGCAGGCGCATGCGCAGCTTTACTCGCCCTTGGGGCTTGCGCGACCTATAGCAGCCCGGAAGCCGGGAAGTTCGACCCAGAGGATTTTGGCGAGGCGAACCGCATGACCTACGCGGCCATGGTAGTCGATCCTGATCCGGAGTATGATGGTCCGATGGAAGGCGACGCAGAAGTCGCCGCCGATGCCGTGACAGCCTATCGTGAAGGTGCAGTTGAAGAGCCTGAGCAGCAGACCGGCAACGGACTGAATTTTGGCGGTAATAATTAATATGAGATCAGGAGGAAGCTGACAAAGCTTGTTTGCCAATGGTGGGGAAGGCAATTCGCAAGTTCGGGGGTGACGAAAACGGGGCAATCGCTCCGCTCTACGCCCTGTCGCTGTTCGGTCTGGTTGCCATGGCCGGCGTGGGTTTCGACTACGCCCGCGTCATGGCACTCGATTCAGAGCTGCAGAACGCTGCTGACCAAGCGGCGCTGGCGGCGGCCAGCCAGCTCGATGGGAAGACCGATTCCATCATTCGCGCGATCCAGGCAACGAACTCGACTTTCGCTTCGTCGACCAGCGATTACGTCAACATCACGCGTCTTTCGAACATCGACGACGATTCCGATGGCTCTACGCGCCCCATTACCCAGATCACATATACCTTCTGGGAAGATTACGTGGATGACGCGCCCGTCCGGGTGGTGAGCGAGCAGAGCACGGCAAGCAATGCAGCGACAAAGGCGAAGATCGTGCAGGTCGTGATCGGCAACCGCCAAGTTCGCTATGCCCTTACACCGATCGTAGGTGCTATCGCGGGCAATGCAGGGGCCAGTGCGATGGCAACTCTCAATTCCGCGTATTGCAAGGTTCCGCCGCTGATGTTCTGCGCGCCCAACGCGAATTTCGGCGCCAAGAATTCGTCAGGTGAAACGCCAGACCGCGGCACGGGCATGATTTTCCACATGCTGCCGAACAACAAGTCGGGGCCCGATTCGGGTGATGCGGAAGACGTCGATCTGGTCCCAGGGATTTTTGGCTTTCTGGACTTTCCCTATCCGTCACCTGTGAGTGGAAGTCCCAACACCAGTCTGGGCTGGGAAGTTACCAATCCTTCCTGCACGGGTGAAAATGTCGATTCCGAACCTGGCGTCAGAGCGCCGGAGGCTGGCGCGCTTGCGACCCGTTTCGATATCGGCAGCGATTGCACTGCGGGTGGAACGTTCTGTCCGTCCGCAAACACAACGAAGAACAGGGTCTATCGGATCAGCAACAATGTTGCTCCTGGTAGCTTCACTTGCCCTGCGAATCCGATCAGCGGGAACAAGTCCGCAACCGAGGCCAACGGTAACGGCGAAGGCTGGGTCGAAATGAGCGATCCTGATCTGGCGGGTGCTTCCAACCCTGGTTATCCGCGAGACACCAGCCATAACGGGAATATCGGCAACAAGAACTGGAACATTGCCGGATATTTCCAGGCAAATTACGGGCCCTCGGCCACGGTCGGTTCGGTGACCGGTGGTGCACTGGACGCCACCGCCACCCGGTATGACGTCTACAAATGGCAGCGGGACAACCCGTCAAGCCTGCAACCTCGTCTGATCAAGAGTGTCGGCACCAGCAATCCCTATAAGCATTATTGCGCCTACCCGAAGCCGATCGGCAATCTTGCCGGAACAACCTTGCCGACAACGGCACGAGATCGTCGGGTTCTGAGTATGGCGGTAGTCGACTGCACTGGTCTGAAAGGACGGTCGCCCGTTGATATTGAGCGATACGTCGATGTCTTCTTGATGGAGCCGCCCCTGACGTCGGGGGCGGACAAGGCCTTCTATGTCGAACTTGTCGGAGAGGCGACGCCGCCGGGATCGAACAATTCATTCCAAGGCTTTTCCAAGCGCAAGGCGGTGCTGATCCGATGACTTTGCGCGACTTCATCAATGACGAGAGCGGTTCTCCCGCAGCCGAATTTGTACTCTCGCTACCCATGATCCTGCCGCTGATCTTCGTGGCGATGGAGGCTGGCAATTTCTTTTGGAGTCAGCAGAAACTAGTCGAATCCGTGCGCAACGGGGCCCGTTATGCGGCGCGCCTGAGTTATACCGAGGTCTGCAACCCCAGTGGTTCGGGCTATGCCCCCATCGCTGCAGCGCTCGAAACCAAAATCAAGAATCTGACGCGGACCGGCAACACGGCGGGGACCGGGCCTGCAGAACTTCCCGGATGGACCAACGCGCAGGTCACTGTCTCTGTTGATTGCGGTGGCTTCGTTTCGACTGGCATCTTCGATACGCTCGGAAGTGACTCCGGCGGTAATGCTCGGACCGGTGCGGTTGTCACAGTGGCCGCGCCTAGTGTGCCCTATTTCTCGATTCTCGGCGCGTTAGGGGTGATTAACAGTTCTTATCGCCTTGCGGCCGAAAGCCATGCTCCGGTGATCGGCGTATGATGCGGTTCATCAAGGATATTCGCGGTGCAGGTGCTGCCGAATTCGCACTAGTCCTGCCAGCGGCTCTTCTGCTGCTGTTTGGCGTGATCGACGTGGGCCGCTATGCTTGGCAACTCAACCAGTACGAAAAGGCCGTTCAGCTTGGTGCGCGTTATGCAGTAGCTACCGATATTGTTCCTGGCGCTCTCAACAGCGGCAGCTTTGCCGGTCAGACCTGTAATGGCGTCAACATAACAGCCGGCGACACGATCTGCGCGGAAGCGATGCAGACGATAAGTTGCAACGACACCAGTTGCTCGTGCTCCGGCGGGTCGGGGCTGTGCTATAACGGCGACTACAACTCGGCCGCCTTCGATGCGATCGTTACCCGTATGCGGGTTGCCACCCCACGACTGACTGATGACGACGTAATCGTCAGCTACGCGGGCAGTGGGCTTGGTTATGTCGCCGATCCGGCATTAGATGACGCCGGTCAACCGCTGGCAGACGTCGCTCCCATCGTTACCGTGACTTTAACCAACATGCGTTATCAGCCCATCACGCTGACCTTGGTCGGTGTGAATGTTCCTTATCCCAACTTCTCGTACTCGCTTACGCTCGAGGACGGGGACGGGACAGTAGCGAGTTAGGATGATGGGCAAAATGGAAGTTCCTTCGGAAACTGGAATCAGGATGGATCGCAACTTGCCTTCGGGCATCTACATCGTCGCGCAGGAACGTCATGCGTCCGCGCTGGAGACGCAGTTCGGTAGCGAGGTGCATGTCGTCACGCTCGACGCCGGGGCGGCGCTTCCCGACGAGGTCATGTCCCGTCCGATCGTACTGGTGCTGGAAGTCGATCCGACTTCACAGGCATCGCTGGCCCGTGTTGCTGCCGTTCGTGAAAAGCGTCCGGGCCTGCCGCTTATCGTGGCGCTGGAACAGGCTGATCTTGCTCTTACCCGTACCCTGATCCGTCAGGGCGTGACAGATGTGGCGACCCTGCCTTTCGATGCAGAGGAACTGACCGCGCAGCTTCTCGATGCTTCGGCCAGCGTTGCGCCGACCGGCAAGACCTCGCTCGCGCCGATGGTGTCGATGGTCCGTGCAGCGGGCGGTGTCGGGGCGACCACGCTCATCACGCACCTTGCGGCATCGCTTACCGATTGCCGGGGCGAGCACATGGACGTGTGCGTTATCGATCTCGACCTGCAGTTCGGGCAAGTTTCCAACTATCTCGGCCTGACGCCGATCACGACCGTGCTCGACCTGCTCGAAGCGTCGGAGCGTCTCGATACCGATCTGGTCCGCGATGCCGCTCTCGCCGCGCCGCAGGGTTTCTGGGTTATTGGCGCGCCTTCGGTGATCGCGCCGCTTGAGGATGTCGACGTCGATCGCCTGCTCAAGATGCTGACGATCGCGCGGCAGACGTTTGATTTCGTTCTGCTGGACCTTCCGGCGAACTGGACGAACTGGACGCTGTCGGCCGCGCTTGCGTGCAACGAGAACCTGCTGGTCACCGACCAGTCGATCACCGGCCTTCGCCAGACGAAGCGCGTTGTCGAACTGTTCGACGTCATGAACGTCAGCCGCGAGAACGTGCGTATTGTCGTCAACCGCGTCGGCAAGAAGCTTTTCCAGTCCATCAGCGTTGCCGAGGTCGCAGAGACGCTGAACCGCCAGGTATTCGCAACCGTCTCGCGCGATCGAGGGGATCTGCAGATGGCGCAGGACCAGGGTGTCCTCCTGTCGGACAACAATCGCAAGGCCGCGTTCGTCAAGGACGTCGACCGGCTTGCGGATGAAATCTGCGACCGGACCATTGGGGGGTAATCTATGAAGTGGTCGGTCAAGCGCGCCGAAGAAAAGGTCGACCCGCCGGTCGCCGATGGTCCGATGCAGCTGGAAACGCTGGACGGTGAGCAGGACGAGCAGCAGAAACGTGCGCTCGACCTGAAAGTCTCGATCCACCGTGCGCTGCTTGACAGGATTAACCTCTCGGCGCTCGAAAAGATGCCGCGCGAACAGATCCGCTCGGAACTGAGCGAGATCATCAACGAGATCCTCTCGCAGCGTCATGAGGCGCTGAACCGGACCGAACGCACCGCGCTCGTCGACGACGTGCTCGACGAATTGCTGGGCCTCGGCCCCTTGGAGCCGCTGCTTCAGGACGATTCGATCACCGATATTCTGGTGAATGGTCCGAAGACGGTTTTCGTGGAACGATCTGGTCTTCTGGAACGTGCGCGTACCGAGTTTCAGGATGACAAGCATCTGATGCGCATCATCCAGAAGATCGTCAGCGCGGTTGGCCGCCGTGTCGACGAATCCTCGCCTTTCGTCGACGCCCGCCTTGCCGACGGTTCGCGTGTCAACGCAATCGTCTCGCCGCTGGCTGTTGACGGTTCGCTGCTCTCCATTCGTAAGTTCGCGAAGAAGCGCATCGGCATTGACCGCCTCATCGAACTGGGCTCCGTTCCCGAACCGATGGCGCATGTCATGCGCGCCGTCGTCGCATCGCGCCGCAACGTGCTGATCTCGGGCGGTACCGGTTCGGGCAAGACGACCCTACTCAACGCCATGTCGTCCTTCATCGACTCGCGCGAACGCATCGTCACGATCGAGGACAGCGCCGAGCTTCAGCTTCAGCAGGAACACGTCGCTCGCCTCGAAACGCGCCCCGCCAATATCGAAGGCAAGGGCGAAGTTACGCAGCGCGACCTGGTGAAGAATGCCCTGCGTATGCGTCCTGACCGCATCATCGTCGGCGAAGTCCGCGCCGGGGAGGCGTTCGACATGCTTCAGGCGATGAACACCGGCCACGATGGTTCGATGACCACGGTTCACGCAAACACCGCTCGCGACGCGCTTTCGCGTATCGAACAGATGATCGGCATGAGCGGGATCGAGATCGGGGCCCGTTCGGCCCGCGCGCAGATCGCGTCGGCCATCAACGTCGTCGTTCAGGTTGGCCGTCTGGCTGACGGTCGCCGCCGCGTGCTCAGTCTGTCGGAACTGACCGGCATGGAAGGCGACACGATCACGATGCAGGAAATCTACCGCTTCAAGATCTCCGGCCGCGACGAACACAACAACGTCATCGGCCGCTTTGAGGCGACCGGCATCCGGCCCAAGTTCCATGCCGAGGCGGTTTCCGCCGGCATCGACCTGCCGTCCGAACTGTTCCGTCCAGACTTCGATATGAACCGATGATAGATACACTCCTCAAGATCATCACGCTCATCGCCGTTTTCGGAACGGTGTTCCTGATCGCGCAGGTCTTCCTCGACTTCACTTTCAGCCGAACGGCGCATACCCGCGCCGTGAACAAGCGTCTGAAGATGATCCGCGAAGGCAGCTCGCGCGAGGAAATCCTGGCGCGCCTGCGCAAGGCGACGCCCAAGACAATGACCAACCTGCCGCCTGCGCTGGCCGGGATGGTGCTGAAACTTGAGCGGACCTTGATGACGGCGGCGCTGCCGATTTCGGCCAGCCAGATGCTGTTCGTGATGATCGGCGCATTCGTGCTGATCATGGCGCTGATCCTGCTTGCCATTGGCGGCACGGGCATCGAATTTTCAGCAGGCGTGCTGGTCTTGGCGATCGCCATCGCTGCTTGTGCGGCGATCTTCCTGCCGTTGATGGTCATTTCCTCGATCGCGCAAAAGCGCCGTAAGAAGGTTGAAGAACAGTTCCCCGTGGCGCTCGACGTGTTCGTGCGCGCACTGCGCGCGGGCCACCCGATTGCTTCGGCGATCGAACTGCTGACGACCGAGATGGAAGATCCCATCGGTAGCGAATTCGGCATCGTGTCCGACGAAGTCGCTTATGGCGCAGAGCTTACCGATGCCCTGACATCCATGGCCGAGCGCTGGGACCTTGAAGACATCCGTATGTTCGTGGTCTCGCTCTCCGTGCAGAACGAAACCGGCGGTAACCTGGCCGAAATTCTCGCCAACCTCTCCGACGTGATCCGTCAGCGCGCCAGCCTTTACATGAAAGTCCGCGCGCTTAGTTCGGAAGGCCGCATGACGGGCTGGATGCTTACCATCCTGCCGATCGTGGCGTTCATCGGGCTCTTCACCGTGAACCCCGAATTCTACCTCAGCGTCGCGGGTGAGGGGATGTTCATCATCGGCTTCATCTGCCTGATGGCGCTCTACGCGATTGGGTTCTTCTGGATCCGAAATCTGGTCAATCTGAAGGTCTGACGCATGCTTGATCTCGTCCTCCAGAACCAGGCGACCCGCATCGCAACGCTGATCGGTATCTTCATCATCGTGGTCGGCATCGCGCTGATCGTGATCAACGTGATGAACCGCCGCGCGCAAGTTCGGGCCGGTCTTCAGCAGATCGCGACGCCGACGAATGCGGGCGGCGAACTTTCCGGGGCGACGCTTAGACACCGTGAGAACCAGAATGCCTGGGCCCGGCTTGCCGACATGGTGGAGCGGACGGGTCTCGACCTCACCGATACCAAGAGCGAGCGTCTTCGCGACAAGCTGATCTCTGCAGGCTATACGCATCCCTCGGCTCCGCGCATTTTCACGATGGCGCGTATCGGGGCGATGGCGTTCTTCCCGCTGATGTACGTGATCCTGATGTACGGCTACTCGGAAGAGCCGCCGGGCTTCTTCACGATCTACATCGGCGCCTCGCTGCTTGGCCTTCTGGGTCTCTACTTCCCCAACCTGTTCATCCAGGCCAAGGCTGATCGCCGCAAGGAAGAGATCGTCAACGGCTTTCCCGATTGTCTCGATCTCCTGCTTGTCTGTGTCGAAGCTGGTCTGGGTATCGAGGCGGCAATGGACCGCGTTGGTCGCGAGATGGTTCATTCCCACCCGTTGGTGTCGCAGTTGCTTTCAATCGCCGTTCTTCGCCTGCGCGCAGGTGCCAGCCGTGAAGAGGCGTTCCGCCGCCTTGCCGACATGGCTCGCGTCGATGAAATCCGCTCGTTCACGACCCTGCTGATCCAGTCGGACAAGCTGGGGACGAGCATGTCTTCGACGCTGCGCGTCTATGCATCCGAAATGCGTGAAAAGCGCCGCATGCGGGCTGAGGAAAAGGCCCACCGTCTGCCGGTTCTCATTTCGATCCCACTTGTGGTATGCATGCTGCCGACAATGATCGGGGTCCTGATGCTCCCGGCATCTATCCGCGTCGTTCGGGACATCTTCCCGATGATGCAGCGCTGACAAGGTTCGTGGTTCCAAAGGGGGGAAACATGCGCAAGATTGCAAACGTCGCCGGCCTGGTTCTGGCTGTGGCCACTTTGGGGGGCTGCCAGTCGGTCTTCGGTTCAAACACTGCGTCGGTCGATCCGTCGACGGTGGATATGGGCGATTACTTCGAAAGCCGTCTCGCCATGGGCAAGGTGCACCTCGAAGCGAACCGGCCCACCAAGGCGATCACTGCTTTCCGCCAGGCTTCCTACCATCCGCGCTATGCCGGTGAGGCGTTCAACGGCATGGCGATCGCCTATGACCGTATCGGCCGCCCCGACCTTGCGCAGCGTTACTTTGCGCGCGCCGTCGCTGCCGCGCCGCAGGACGATCGCTTCTCGCGCAACCTTGCCCGCCTTGAAGGGCGCGGTCCTGTGATGGCGCCAGTCTATCCTGAGCTTGAGCCTATCGAACTTGCCGTTCGCGAAGCTTCGAAGCCGCAATTGCATGGTCCCGTAACGGTCGAAACCCGCCCGGTCGATGTCGCCGGCGCAGTTACTGTCGAAAGCCGCGCCAAGACCCGCGTTGCGCGGGTCACGCAAGGGCAGGTCGCCGTTGGCAAGCAGGCCGAACCCGTCGTGCGCATGGCGCTTTCGGACGTGGATTCGCCGGTTCGCGTCGAAACCAAGCGTTCTGCCTTGCGCGTCACCCAGACGGTCCGCCGCAGCAGAATGGCTCGCAAGGCATCCTATCCGATTCGCATCGTTTTGAACGAGGCGGGTTCGGACCGGCGGAACTGATCCCCCAACAATCCAGGAATAATACCGCGTGAATACGGCTGCTATCGCGCTCGCCGCGATCTTTACCATCTTCGCTCTTGTCGGGGCGGTTTCCGATATCCGTACGCGGCGCATTCCCAACTGGCTCAACGCGGCAATGCTGGTGGCAGGCCTCGTGCTCGTCACTGCACTGAACGGATGGCAACTGGGCCTGTCCTCGCTCGGCCACTTTGCCGGCGCGCTGGTTGTCGCGATGATCATCTTCGCGATGAAGCTGTGGGGCGGTGGGGACGCAAAATTCTATGCGGCGAGCGCGGCGTGGTTCCCGATTTCCGAGGCGCTGGGCCTGTTCGTGTCGATCGCTCTGGCGGGGCTTGTCGTCGCGATCGTCTGGCTGATCATCTTCAAGGTGACGAAGCGCAAGATTTCGAAGGGCGACAAGGTCATGCCCTATGGCGTCGCCATCGCGGCAGGCGGCATTATCATGCAGCTATCCAATCCTGCGGTGGGACTGCTGCCGTACTGACCTGTCAGTGGAGGCTCTGGCGCAATCCGCCATCGTCTGCGACGTAACGTTTCCGCTCCAGCAGGCCCTCGATCCGGAGTGCAAGATCCTCGGGAGAGAATGGCTTGGTCATGTAGTCGGAGGCCCCTGCGCGCAAGGCGGTGAGCACGTCGGCCTGGCTGCGACGCGAAGTCATCATGACCACGGGCACATGGCACCGCGTCGGGTGGCTCTTCAATTCGACTAGTGTGTCCATGCCCGAGCGCACCGGCATCATCCAGTCGAGCAGGATCGCGTCGGGCAGGCGTTTGCCCACGCACTGCAGCGCTTCTTCGCCATCTTCGACCACGACGACTTCGTGCCCCACGGTCGCCAGCCGGTGCCGCACCATTTCCGCCAGGATCTCGTCATCGTCTGCCACGAGGATATAGGCCATCAATCCCTCCGTCTTGCCTCATCCATGATAGGCAGTCGCAAGGCAAAGCGGTCGGCCCGCGGGAACGGGGCGGGGGAGGCGTTCGTTTGAGCCCCATGGATCAGGCCCCGCAAGGTACATTTTCCCGCCGCGAAACCATCGCCAGCCGGGCTCGCTCTCGTATGAGCGGGCGCAAGCTGGCGACATTGATCGTGGTTGCCCTCATCCATGTCGGCGCCGTTTTCGGCCTTTTGCGCGCGTTCGACATCGACTTCGTGCCCGAGGCGGTGAAGGACACCGTGACCTCGTTCTCGATACCCTTTCAGAGCGAGCCGGAAGAACCGCCGCAAAAGGTTGAAGAGATAGAGCCCGAAGGTGCGTCAGGCGCAGAAGCGGCCGAAGCGACGCCCAAGGAAATTAGCGCACCGCCTGCGCGCATTCCGAAAAAGGAAGATCCCGTCCCGCCGGTCTCCTCAACCGGCGACGAAACCCGATCCGGCGCGGCGGAGCAGGGTGCGGGCACAGGCGGTGGCGGTCCGGGTGTCGGCACGGGCAGCGGCGGGCAGGGGACCGGTTCTGGCGGCGTTCCCTTTGCACGCCATGCCGAGAAGATCGCCGGTGAGATCCGGGCCCGGGACTATCCGCGCAGCAGCGTGCAGGACCGCGACGGCGCCTATGTCATCGTGCATTTTACGGTAAATCCCGATGGCACGACCCGCGACTGCCGCGTCCGCCGGTCCAGCGGAAATGCCGAAGTCGACCGCATCACGTGCCAGCTGGTGATCGAGCGTTTCCGCTATCGCCCCGCGATCGACGGTAACGGCAACCCGACGAGCGAAAAAGTCGGCTGGAAACAATGGTGGTGGCAGTAAACGCCCCATTTATGCCGCAAATGCGAGATTCTTTCGCAAGCGCAAATTAACATTTCTTCAGTTGGGTTTGCTCGTGTTACGTTTCGGACGAATCGTCGTTACCGAACAGACATCTTTGCAATTGCGAAGGAACTGTCGGTGCGCTCGGGGGTTGCCTTCCGGTATGCCCCGATAACGCGAGGAAACCCATGTCGGATGATCGCAGCCCGCACGAAAACAATCCTGCCGACACTGGCGGGGCGGGTGCATCAGACGTCGTATCCCTATTCCCTGGACAGGCTGCGGAACACACGCTGGGCCGCGTTGCCGTCGTCGGCACTTATGTCCCGCGCAGATGCGGCATTGCGACCTTCACCTCCGACCTCGTCGAACAACTTGGCCGCTATCATGGCGAACTGGAAGTTGACGTCCATGCGCTGGTCGATGCGAACGACCCACTGGAATACGAAGGTGTCGCCCGCGAAATCGTGCAGGACGATGCCGAAGGCTATCGCCGCGCCGCGCAGGCCATCAACGACAGCAGGGCCGACGTCGTCTGGCTGCAGCACGAATACGGCATCTTCGGGGGCGAATGCGGAGAAATGGTCTGCGACTTCGTGGACCGCATTGCCGCCCCGATCATCCTGACGCTGCATACCGTGCTGGCCGAACCCGGTGACAAGCAGCGCGAAATTCTGGCCCACCTGCTGTCGCGCGCGGCGCAGGTCATGGTCATGTCCGAACACTCGGCAGACCTGCTCGCCCGCCTGTACGGCACGGGGCGGGAGCGTCTGACCGTCATCCCGCACGGCGCGCCCGATCGCCCCTTCGGACGGCAGGACCAGTTCAAGGCGCAACTTGGCCTGTCCGATCGCCCTGTCCTGATGACGTTCGGTCTGCTCGGCCCTGGCAAGGGTATCGAAACCGTGATCGAGGCGCTGCCTGCAATCGCCGATCACCATCCCGACGTGGTCTATCGCATCGTCGGCGCGACGCACCCGAACCTCGTTGCCGAACATGGCGAGAGCTACCGCGAAGGCCTGAAAGACCTTGCCGCGCAGCTTGGGGTTGCCGAGCGGATCGAATGGGTGGACCGCTTTCTCGACACGCCCGAACTGCTCGATCAGCTTGAGGCGTGCGACATTTACCTGACGCCCTATCCCAACCTCCAGCAGTCGACTTCGGGTACGCTCAGTTATGCCGTGGCACTGGGCAAGGCCGTGGTGTCGACGCCCTATATCCACGCCCGCGAACTCCTCTCCGGCGGCATGGGTCAGCTTTTCGAACCCGGCTCCTCTCGGGCGGTGGCCGAGGCCGTGAATGGCCTTCTCGACCGGCCCGAGGCGCTGGCTGCGATGCAACGCCGTGCTTATGAAAAGGGACGCGAGACGATCTGGCCCCGCTTTGCTGATGCCGCGGCCACTCTGGTTGAAAAGTGCCTCGGCGATCAGCGCCCTGTCGCCTCGCGCCTGTTCGCGGTGCCCGGCATGGGCGGCGTTACCGGCATGTGCGACGATGTCGGCATGATCCAGCATGCCATCGGCACCGTGCCCGATCGCAGCCACGGCTATTGCCTTGACGACAATGCCCGTGCGCTGATGCTGATGAACATGACCGGCCGGATGGAAGTGCGCGAGGCGGACAAGTACGCCGCGATGTTCGCGTCCTTCGTCCAGCACGCCTTCGATCCCGCGCAGGGCAAGTTCCGCAACTTCATGGCTTACGATCGGACGTGGTCCGAAGATTGCGGTTCCGACGATTCCAACGGTCGCGCTATCTGGGCATTGGGCCACACCGCTTCTCGTGGACGGACCGAGGACTTGCGCTGGTGGGCCCGCGGCCTGTTCGACGAGGCGCTGGCAGGCTTTGCCGACATCGATTCCCCGCGCGCCGTCGCCTTTGCCATGTTGGGCGCGGTCGGCAGGCTTGAGGGCGAAAGGGACCATGCAGGCGCCATTGCCCTGCTGCAGCGGGGCGGGACCATGCTCCATAGCCTGCTGGAAGAATCGCGCCGTCCCGACTGGGCCTGGTTCGAATGCGTGCTCGGCTATGACAATCCGCGCCTGTCGCAGGCCCTGATCGAAGCTGGCCGCGCACTTGACCGCCCTGAATGGCTGGCATCGGGCCTGTCCTCGCTGCGCTGGATTGCAGAGCAGCAGACTTCGGCGCAGGGCAACTTCCGCGCCGTGGGGTCGGAAAGCTTCCACCAACCGCACGAAGTGCTGCCTTTCGACCAGCAGCCGTTGGAGGCCCAGGCCGCCGTCGATGCTGCGACAACCGCCTTCCGCGCAACGCAGGACCGTTTCTGGTACGACCACGCAACCACCGCATACCGCTGGTTCTTTGGCGACAACGATCGCAACGTCGTTCTTGCCGACCTGGCCAGCGGACGTTGCCGCGACGGGATCACCCCGCGCGGGGCGAACCGCAATTGCGGTGCGGAATCCATTTTGGCATTTCAGCTTGCCCACTACGCCGTGGTAGCGCTGGCACATGTGCAGCGAGCCGAGTCGTCCGGAGAAGTCATTGAGAACCAGCGATTACCCCGACAGCCCGCTACGCATTTCAGATGAGCGGCTGTACGCAGACCCTTCGCGGGTCGTCCTTCGCCCCTTCCACCTGGGATGGCAGGCCCGAACGGCAGATGGGAACCGCGCGGCAAAGCTGATCGAGGACATCGCCGGGTTGAGCGAGGAACAGGCGGGTATCGAATACCGCCGCGTCCAGCACGATTTCGCCGAGCGCCACTGGCAGACAGAGAACATGTTTCTCGAACGTTATGCCGAGGTCGAGGAAGTGCTCGGCCTCGATGGCTCGCGCTTTTCCGACATGCGGCGCAAGTTGATCGGCAGCTATTTCTGCCACGAATATACTTACGCCGCCGCCGCGTTGATGAACCCGTCGATCGTGCCGCATCCCGACCAGTCGGGCATGTCAGGAGATTCCTGCCGCTTCGTCATGTCGCTGCGCGCGGTGGGTGAGGGGCACATCTCCTCGATCGCATTTCGCGAAGGCATCCTCGAACCCGGTGGCAATTTCGAGCTATGGCCGCAGTCCACATTCGCAACGGCTGCCGACAGCGCGGTGGCTGAAGTGGCCGGCGATAACGCCGTCACCGTCTATCGCCATGCCGATTCCAGCCTTTCCAACACCGTGATTTTTCCGGTGACCGAACAGCAGGCCGGCGGGCTGGAGGACCTGCGTCTTGTGCGCTTTGACCACGGCGACGGCGATTACGAATGGATCGGTACCTACACCGCCTATTCGGGCCGGTCGATCCGTTCCGAGCTGATGAGAACCTGTGATTTCAAGAGCTTCACGCTCGAGGCAATTCAGGGGAAGGCGGGGCGCAATAAGGGTATGGCGCTGTTTCCTCAGAAGATCGGCGGGCAGTACGTGATGGTCGGACGGCAGGACGGGAAGAACCTGTTCCTGCTGCGATCCGACGACTTGTCGTGCTGGGACGACGAGGGCGAACTGCTGATGGGGCCGAAGTATCCGTGGGAATTCATCCAGATCGGCAATTGCGGCAGCCCGATCCTGACCGATCATGGCTGGCTGCTGTTCACCCACGGTGTCGGCGCGATGCGCAAGTACGCGCTGGGCTGCGCTTTGCTGGACCGCGACGATCCTTCAAAGGTGCTGGCACGCAGCAAGGCGCCCGTACTGACCGCAGAGGACGACGACCGGTCGGGATATGTGCCCAACGTGGTCTATACCTGCGGCGCGCTGAAGATGGGTGAGGATATTCTCGTGCCCTATGGCATTTCCGATAGCGCGGTTGGCTTTGCGACCTGTACAGTCGATGAAATAATGCAGATCATGGAGTAGGATAGTGGCTTCGCATTTGGTCCCGGTTGTCCTGTGTGGCGGAAGCGGGACCCGTCTATGGCCCCGTTCGCGGGCATCGCGTCCCAAGCCTTTCATTCCGCTGGTCGATGAAGAGCCGTTGTTCATCTCGACGCTGAAGCGCTGTGCGGACCCCGATATGTTCGGGGCACCGGTCGTCGTGACCGGTAGCGCGCATCTCGAACATGTCGAAGCGCAGCTGGATGCCGCAGACGGGACCGTGATCGTCGAACCGATGGCTCGCAACACAGCGGCGGCCATCGCGCTGGCCGCGTGCCGGCTGGACGAAGACGATATCATGCTGGTCTGCCCGAGCGATCATCACATTGCCGATTGCGATGCGTTCAATGCGGCGGCTTCCCGTGCCCGCGAACTGGCGAGCGAGGGCTGGCTGGTGGCTTTCGGCATCACGCCCGACGCGCCTGAAACCGGGTTTGGCTACCTGAAGCAAGGGGACGAGATCGGCGGCGGCGCATGGGCCATCGAACGCTTTGTCGAAAAGCCCGATCGCGCGCGGGCAGAGGCTTTCCTGGACGAGGGTGGGTATAGCTGGAACGGCGGCCTCTTCGCCTTCCGCGCCGGCACGTTCATGGACGAACTTACCGCTCATCGCCCGCAGATCGCGCAAAAGGCGCGTGAAGCTGTGAGCGCAGGGCACGGCGAAGGACGTCGCTTCTATCCCGAGGCCAAGGCCTTTGCCGAGATCGAGAGCGAGAGCGTCGACTACGCGGTCATGGAAAACACCGGCAAGGCCGCGATGGTACCGGTCGCCATGGGCTGGTCCGACATCGGCAATTGGCAGGCGCTTCGCGAAGCGCGCGAATGCGACGGCGACGGGAATGTCGCGCGAGGCCGGGTCGAACTGGTCGACTGCCGCAATGTCATGGTCGACAGCGACGGACCGCGTGTCTCCGTCATCGGGCTGGAGGACGTGATCGTGGTCGTCGACGGGGACGACATCCTCGTAACCACGGCCGACGGTGCCCAGAAGGTCGGCAAGCTTGCGGGAGCATGCTCGCAATGAGCGCGGTCCTGCCCACGATCTCGGTCGAAAAGCCGTGGGGCAAGGATACCCTGCCGCCGCCGTTCTCCGCGCCTGAAGGCCAGCGGATCGGCGAGATCTGGTTCGAACCGCCTGAGGCGCTTCCCGACCTGCTCGTCAAATATATCTTCACCAGCGAAAAGCTGTCGGTGCAGGTCCACCCCGACGATGACCAGTCCGAAGCGGTGGGGCTTGGCCGGCAGGGCAAGTCGGAATGCTGGTACGTGATCGACGCCGAACCGGGCGCGACGCTGGGTGTCGGCTTTGCCAGCGATCTCGATGCAGACACGATGCGCGCTGCCTCGCTGGACGGCAGCATCGAGGACATGCTCGTCTGGCACGAGGTAAAAGCGGGCGACTTCTTTTACATCCCGGCCAACACCGTCCACGCCATCGGCGCAGGCGTCAGCCTGATCGAGGTTCAGCAGAACAGCGACATCACCTACCGCCTTTACGACTATGGCCGCCCGCGCGAACTGCACCTTGAAGAAGGCATGGCGGTGGCGAAGGGCGAACCTTACGACATGGGCCTGCACCAGATGGTGCCGGATGGCGGCACGATGCGGCTGGTCGAAGGGCCGTTCTTCCTGCTCGACAAGGTTGAGGGGCCGGTCGAACCCGCGATCGCCGGCGATTACCCCGGCGCACTGCTGGTCATCCCGCGCAGCGAAGGCGTCAGCGTTGCGGGCAAGGCAGTTGCCGTGGGCGAATGCGCCTTGGCCGACGACATCCAGTGCGTGGAGATAGCGGACGATGCGACCGCACTGTTGACGCGGGGCTGTTGAGCCCGCTTTCCCGAAGGCATCGGTGCGGTTAGAACGGGCGCATGATCGTTCAGACCATCCAGCTTGCACTCGCGCCGGTGTTCGTGCTCGTCGCCATCGGCAACATCCTCAACATGATGGCATCGCGGCTTTCGCGCGTGGTCGACCGTACGCGCGAAATGCAGGTCGCCTTCCGCGAGAGCGAGGGCGAGGAACACGATGCCAGCGTCCGCGAACTGCGCATGCTGGCGCGCCGCACGACGCTGATCGGGCGGGCGCAACTGATGATGGTGCTGTCCGCGATCACCATCGGGATCACGGTCGTGCTGATTTTTTCCAGCCAGTTCCTGCAGGCCGCCACCGAACCGGCAGTCGCAACTGCCTTTGCGCTGGCCATTGGCCTGCTTCTGGCAGGCCTTATCCTGTTCCTGATGGAAACGCGGGTGGCGTCGGAACAGCTGCGCGTTCCGCTCGCCTATCTGGAACTGGACCGCGACCTTTAACTCAGCAGTTTGCGGCCCTTCTGTTCGATCGCGCCGGAGATCATCGGTTCCACGAAGGACAGCGCAAACGGCAGGTCGATCGTGAAGACGACGGCCTCGTCCTCGATGTCGACGTTGCCGGTCATTTCCTGACCCATCGCGCGGATCGTCATGATCATGCGATCTTCGCTGGCCCAGCTGGTCTCGATTTCGGCCATTCCGCCGGGGACCAGGTTGGTCATCGAATCCTGTTTGTCGTCGAGGCGACGGCGCACCTCCGCCTTGGGGAGGGAGTGCGGCACGGCTACGCGCATGTCAGTTATCCTTGGGAGTGGGTTCAGATGTCAGGGGATCGGTCTCGCCCAGCGCCTTGGGCGCAGGAGAAACCGGAGGCAGCGCCGGATCGGGCGCGCCGGGAGAAGGCAGGGCGGGCGTTTCGTCCATCGCGCTGCCGTACTTGTAGTCGAGATAGCGGGTCCGCACCGCCAGCGCATCGAGATCGCCTTCGGCCAGTTGCCGCGTCACGGTATCGATCTCGCGGCTGATGCTCTTCAGGCTTTCGGTCACCTGGCTATCGGGCGTGCTGCCGGCGCTGTCCTGCGACCGCAAGTGGCGCGGGATCTTGGTGTAGCTCGACACGACTTCGGGCAGGTCGCGGGTGACGAGATTGCGCACCGAAACCGCGGCGGGCGTATTTTCGTCCAGTCCCTGAAGCTGCACGCCAAGTCCGTCGAGCTGCACGCCGATCTGGTCGACGAGCGTCACGGCAGGCGCGGGCAGGGCAGGGCGCTGGTGTTCGAGCCACAGTTCGGTCTTCGCAACGTTCTGCTGCAAGTCGCCGCGCGACAGGGTGGCCGCCTTGGGCACCTTGATCTTGGGATACCTGCTCAGCACCCAGACCGCGACGACCGCCAACAGGACCGTGATGAACAGTCCTTCAAAGCCCAGCGCGCTGACGAACAGGCCGAAGCCCATCGCGGCCACGACAATGGCGGCAATCGCGATGAAGATACGCTTCAGCTTGGTGGCTGCGTGCTCTTTCTTAAGGCGCGCCGAGCCTGCCCCGATGGACCCGCGGTGATAACCGCCGGTGCGGTTCACCGCGAGGCTGGTGCGGGCCCCATCCATGATGCGGGAGGTATCGTGAGTGCTGTCGGCCATCGCGCTCGTGCTCAGCTATCCAGGCTCAGCAGCGGGTTCGACTGCGCCTCAACCTGCGCCTTGGCCGCGCCCTCTGCACGGGCGATATAGCCGCGCGAACGCTCTACCTCGTCCGACAGGGTGTCGACTGTCTGCTTCATGGAATCGAGCGCCTTCAGCTTGAAAGTGTCGATGGTGTCCATCGTGTCGTAGATGTTCTGGAAGGCGCGCTGCAGCGTTTCCAGCGGGATCGTGCTGGACGCGGCCTGTTCGTGGATCTTGCCGGTCTGGTCGCGCAGCATCGTGCTGGTGGAATCGATGATGCCCGCCGTCGTGTCGTTCAACGCCGTGATCTGGCCGAGGACGAGCTTCTGGTTGGTCATTGCCTGCGCAACGGTGACCGCGGTGCGCAGGGCCGACACGGTCGTCGTGCTGGCGCGGTCGACGCCCTTCACCAGTTCGACGTTGTTCTTCTTCACAAGGTCCAGCGCGAGGTAACCCTGAACGCTGACCGCCATCTGCGTCAGCAGGTCCTGCGTGCGCTGGCGGGTGTAGAACAGTGCAGATTCGCGGATCGCCTTGGCCTTGGCCGGATCGGTCGCATCCAGGTCGTTCGCCGCTTCTTCAAGCTTGCTGTCGAGCGTCTTGGAGATGTGGATCATCTGTTCCAGTTTGCCCATCGCTTCCCACAGCTTCTGGCGTTCCACGTCGATGGCGGCATTGTCCATCAGCAGTTCGTCCTTGCCGCTGGCAAGGCGGCCAAGGATCGCCTGAATGTGGCCCTGCGCGCTGGTGTAGCTGTCGAAATAGCCCTTCAGCTTGTTGCCGAAGGGGATGATGCCGAACAGCTTGCGGCCCGTCAGCTTGCCCTTGCGGCCCGGATCGAGATCTTCGACCGTCTGGCGCAGTTCGGTAAGGTCCGCGCCGATGCCGCTGTCCGCGTCCATCGCGCGCACCGGACGGTCGAGGAAACGGTTCGACATCGACGATGCCGCCATGATCTCCTTGCGGCCCATGCTGGTCAGCTGGTCGACCTTCTTGCCGAATTCGGGCGAATTCGCATCCTGCGCGATCAGGTCCGACACGAAGATGTCGACTTTCGCTTCCAGCTTGGACTTCGTCTCTTCCTCGACCGGGACGAGGCCAGCGGCCTTTTCAGGCTTTACGTCCGGAACGGGGCTGGGTGCTTCCAGCGTGAGTTCGGTTGCGGTCGCAGTTGCGGTCGGCTGTTCTGCCATGGTCATCCCGTGTTTGAAGGGCATGTCCGCCCTTGTGGTTCATTGACTGTATTAGCTATGTAAGACACGTAATTCAAGGACTGCCGGACGTATACTTCAGTCGGCCTGCCCCAGTTGCTGTGTAATGTGGGCCAGCCACTTGTCGCTTTCGATATGGCGTAGCAGCGCGATGTTGACGTTTTCGCGAAGCGGGCTGCTTTCGGGAAGGGCGATGCCGTAGTCTTGCCGCCCGAACGATCCGGGCAAAACGCGCAAGTCGCCCTGATTTCCGCGGCCGACCGAATAGCGCAGCAGCGGATCGTCGTGCACGAAAGCATCGATCTCTCCGCTGGCCAATGCCTGCAACCCGCCGGACACTTCGGAAAAGCCGGTGGAGGCAATGCCGTCACGGGCCAGCCATTCCTCGCCCGCCGAATCCATGACGGAGCCAACGCGCACGCCGTCGAGGTCGCCCGGCCCCGTGACCGCGCCTTCCAGCCGGTCCGCCGTCAGCGACGATGCGATCATGCCGGTGATGGTCGAAATGATCAGCAGGGCCGTGAACATCCAGATCAGCGCGACGATCTTGCCAGCCGGAGTGCGCGGCGCCTTGTCTCCATAACCCACGGTGGTCATCGTGACGGCGGCGAACCAGAAACCCGATCCGATGCCCTTGGCGTCTTCGGCAAATTCGTCGGAATTACGCTTCCGCTCGGCCAGCCAGAACAGGACGCCCACCACGGTCAGCATGGCAACCAGAACGGCCAGGGTCTTCAGGAAATCCCACGAAAAGAACTTGCCGATCAGCGTGAAATAGGAGGTCGGTTCCTTGCGCACCGCTATGCCAAAGCCGGTGGCATAGAACGGGTGGCTGAAATCCACGTCCTGTTCGCGGGCCTGCGTAATGGTGAGCGCACCGACACTGGCGTCGTAATCGCCCGCAGCGACGCCGCCGATCATGTCGTTGAGGTCTGCTTCCTCGAAATTGTATTCATAGCCATTGGCGTCCGCGACTGCGCGCCATAGTTCGATGGCCAGCCCTTCCCAACGGCCATCATCGCCCTTCATCGCAAAAGGCGGAGCCTCTCGCGTGGCGATGCGCATCTGGTCGCCATCCTGCGCCGCTGCGACAGTGGGAGAGAGGAGGGCGAGAAAGGCCAGCAAGGCGGCAAGAATTGCGGGCAAGCTGCGGCCAGAGGGGCTCGTCGTGCGATCCATGCCGCGATCATGCCGCAAACAGAAGGGGTTGCAAGCCCGCCGGTTCATCTGCCCGCAATGAATGTTCCGTGAAATGGCGATCCGGCCTATAGTCGGCCACCATTTCACGAAGAGAACACGAACCATGATCCGCAAAATCGCAACCGGTGCCGCACTTGCTGCCGTCGTCCTCGGCCTTACGGCCTGCAACACCGTCAAGGGCCTCGGCGAAGACATCGGCTCGGTCGGCCGCGCCGGCGAAGAAGCCATCAACTGATCGGTTGTTATCAGGCCATCGTGGTTCGGGCCGGTCATTCCGGCTTGAACCACATGTCCTGATAGGAATGCATGTTCATCGGGCGCGCCACCACGCCCCCGCCCCTTTCCTGCACGAGATAGTTTCGCTGGCGCCAGTACATCGGGATAACCGGTACTTCGTCCGCGATCAGGTCCTCCGCCTGTTGGGACAGGGCCAGCTGCGCTTCGCGTGTGGGAGCGGTCTTGATCCTCGCGATCAGGCTGTCGAACTGCGGATTGCTCCACTGCATGGCGTTATAGGTGCTGCCCGTCACGAAACTGTCGATGAACGTGGTCGGATAGGCGTAGTTTGCGGCCCAGGCGGCATAGCTGATGTCGAAGTCGTGCGAATTCAGGCTGTCGAGGTAGACTTTCCATTCCTGGTTGTAGATCGCGACCTCGATGCCGAGGTTCTTCTTCCACATGAACTGGGTCACTTCGGCCAGCTTGCGGTGATCCTCGCTTGAAATGGTCAGAAGCTCGGTCGGCGGGAAACCTTGGCCGTCAGGGTATCCAGCCTCTGCCAGCAATTCGCGCGCGCGTTCGGGGTCGAAAAGCGGCGCCGTGCTGCGCGCATATCTCGGGATGCCCTGCGGCACGACACCACTTGCGGGTGCAGAACCGCTTTTCAGCACTTTTTCCGTCAGGGTTTCCCGGTCGATGGCAAGCGACAGTGCCTTGCGTACCCGCGGATCCTTCAGCGCGCCTTTCTGCGTGTTGATGGCAAGGTAGGTCGTGGCCAGAATCGGATGGCTGTGGACGAGGTCGGGGTATCTCTCTTTCAGCGCCGGAAACTTGCCCATCTGCATCGCGGCCGTCATGTGCAGCTGGTTGCCGAAGAACATCGTCGTTTCGGTCTGCGCGTTTTCGACCGGCAGAAAGCGGATGCCGTTCAGCGTGACGTTGTCGGCGTCCCAGTATTGCGGATTCTTTTCCAGTTCGACGTACTGGTTCGTGCGCCACTCCTTCAGCGTGAAGGCGCCGTTGCACACGAACTTGCCGGGCACGGCCCAGTCGTTGCGGCGATCGTCGATCGCGCCATTCGCCTCGATCGCGGCCCGCTGGACCGGGCTGTATCCGTAATTCCTGACGAGCTGGAGAAAGAAGGGGGTGGGGCCGACCAGTTCGACCTCCAGCGTGGAGGCATCTATGGCACGCACCCCCACCGTCGAGAAATCGTCCGTCTTACCTTTGTTGAAGGCTTCTGCCCCTTTGATGAAATAGAGAAGTTCCGGATAGGAGGCGCCGAGTGCGGGGGTCAGGGCCCGTTTCCAGCTGAATACGAAATCCTGTGCGGTGACTGGCGTTCCGTCGGACCATTTGCCTTCGGGCTGAAGCTTGAAGGTCCATGTAATCAGGTCGTCCGAGGACCATGATGCCGCCGCACCGGGCGCGACGTCCATGTCATCGGTAGGATGCGGGCGGACAAGCCCTTCGCATATCGAATTGCCGATACGCGATTCCGGCGTTGCCGCATCGGTATGCGGGTCCAGCGTCTTGGGTTCGGCCTGGTTGCCGACAAGCAGGATGCCCTGTTCAGCCGCGATGTCTGCCGTCGTCTTGCCCGATCCACATGCGCCCAGCGCAAAGCTTGCCACGGCCAGAAGGGCCGCGCCGGTCGATAGCTTCATTCCCCGATCCCCCCAGATCGAAGCGCGCGCCGCGCAAAGGCTGTGTTAGCGGTACTCGTTCCAGCTCTTCGTCAGCATGACCGCGCAGTTGATGATCCCCACAAGTGAATAGGTCTGCGGGTAGTTACCCCACAACTCAAGGCTCTTGGGATCGATGTCTTCGCTCAACATCCCTGCACCCGTTCGGCGGTCGAGCATCACCTCGAAAAGGCGGCGCGCTTCCTCGGCCTGTCCGGTCAGCGACAGCGCCTCGATCAGCCAGAAGGTCGCGACGTTGAACGCGGTGTGCGGCACGCCGAAATCGTCCTTGCTGTCATAACGCAGCATGTGATCGCCCCGACGCAGCGACTTTTCGACCACTTTCAGCGTCGAATGGATCTTGGGATCGTCCTTGGAGATGAACCTCAGGTCCAGAAGCTGGATGATCGAGGCATCGCGCATGTTGCCGCCGAAAGTGGAGGAGATAAGCCCTTCTTCCTCGTTCCAGCTCTTTTCCATGATCTCTGCCCGAAGCCGCGCGGCGTTTTCGCGCCAGTATTTCTCGCGGTCCTCGATGCCCAGTTCCTGCGCGGCATGGGCCAGCCGGTCGCAGGCGGCCCAGCACATCGCGGCCGAATAGGTGTGCACGTGGCTGGAATTGCGCAGTTCCCACAGCCCTGCGTCGGGCTGGTCCCAGACGGACAGCGCACGCTCGCCCACCTTTTCCAGTTGGCGGAAATCTTCCACCCCGCTCATGCGCAGGAGGCGGCGGTCGGCAAAGGCCTGAGCGCTGGACAGGACGATCTGGCCATAGGCGTCGTGCTGGATCTGGAACCATGCGGCATTGCCGATGCGAACCGGCCCCATGCCGCGATAACCGGCAAGATGCTCTGCCTCGCCCTCGGGCAGTTCGGGATTGCCGCGCACGTCGAACATCGGGTGGATGTGCCCGCCGTTCGCATTGTCGACGATGTTGCGCAAGAACCCCAGGTAGCTTTCCAGCACGTCCAGCGCACCGATACGGTTCAATGCCTGCACCGTGTAATAGGAATCGCGGATCCAGCAGTAGCGATAGTCCCAGTTCCGCCCGGAATCGGCATGTTCGGGGATCGAGGTCGTCAGTGCCGCGACGATCGCGCCGGTATCTTCATGCTGGCACAGTTTCAGGCCGATGGCGGCGCGGATGACGGCGTCCTGCCACTCGAACGGAATCGCAAGCCCTCGCACCCAGTGGCGCCATTCCTTGGCCGTGCGCGACAGCATGTCGCCGATACCGCTTTCCAGGCTGGTCGAGAAACTTTCATCCGGCCCGAAGAAGAAGTGGAGCTGACGCTCGACGCGGAATGCCGTTTCCTGCTGAACAAGGCCGATGGGCGCATCGGTCGTCAGCCGCATCGTCATGGCCGGAATCTTGAAGGTGATGTGGCTGGACCCGAAACTGCGTTCGGGAACTTGTGCGCCGTATTCCGCCGAAGGGCGCAGCGCCATGCGGATGCGCGGGCTGCCGCTGAGCGGGCGGACGACGCGCACGAAGGCGACGGGGCGATAGATGCGGCCCTTGTCGCGATAGCGCGGACAGAAATCGAGCACTTCCAGGGAATTGCCGTGATCGTCGGCGTAAGTCGTCTTCAGGATCGGCGTGTTGCGAATATATTCCTGCGCAACGACCCCGCCGCCTTCCATGTCGATCGACCAGAAGCCGATCGCGTCTTCCTTGCTGCGCCCGTTGTCGAGAAGCGAGCAGAACACCGGATCGCCATCGACGCGCGGGATGCAGGCCCAGGTGAACGTGCCGTGCCGGTCGACCAGCGCCGATGCCTGGCAATTGCCGATGGGCCAGAGTTCGAGATTGGCATAGTCGCCAAGGTGGGCGGGATGTTCTGGCGAGCGGCCCTGAGCCGGGCTCTGCGGGTCATGATTCGGCTGTGTCATCCGGTCTCAGTTTAGGAACAAGGGGGCCGCTGTGAAGGGCGGGCTGCGAAAATTTTGCATTGCACAACGGTGGGCCGTTCTCGACAGGCGGTCGGCATTCGTTAAAACGGCGACAGGACAAGCGCGGGCATGAACCCGCCGCATGGAAGGTCGATGGTAGAACAGGCAGATGCCGCGCGCCGCGCGAAGACAAGTTTCATGGGCGTCCTGCTGTCGCTGAGGCTATGGTGGCGACATTCGGTCATCAACACGGTCGACCAGAATACCGTGATCGAGAACCGCCGCGAGGAAGCGGTGATTTCTGCCCGTTACATGTTCATGCTGGCCATGTCGGCGGGCATCGCGGTGCTGGGCCTGCTGCTGTCGTCACCGGCCGTCGTCATCGGCGCGATGCTTCTGTCGCCGCTCATGGGCCCGATCATGGGGCTGGGTTTTGCGCTGGCCACGGGCGACTATGGCTGGATGCGAAAGTCCCTGCGCGCACTGGCCGTGGGGACGGTGCTGGCCGTGCTGTTCACTGCGCTGATCGTTGCGATCTCGCCCTTGCAGACGGTGACGCCCGAAATCGCGGCCCGCACGCGGCCCAACCTGTTCGACTTGTTCATCGCGTTCTTTTCCGCACTTGCCGGTGCCTATGCGATGATCCGCGGGCGCGAAGGCACGGTTGTCGGTGTTGCCATCGCAACCGCCTTGATGCCGCCGATCGCGGTTGTCGGTTTTGGTCTGGCGACGCTTAACTGGACGGTCTTTTCAGGCGCGCTGCTGCTGTATTTCACCAACCTCATCACCATTGCGCTTACCGCGATGATGATGGCGCGGCTCTACGGCTTTCACACCCAGCTTTCGGACAAGCAGACGCGTTTGCAGGACGTGCTCGTCATCATCGCCTTTGCTGGCCTCGCGGTGCCGCTCGGTCTGTCGCTGGTATCGATCGCGAAGGAATCGAACGCGCAGCGGCTTGCCAATACGGCCATTCTCGACAGCTTTCCGGGACGGGCCCGTATCTCGCAGATAGACATCGACTTTGACGCCGAACCCATCGCGGTGTCGGCCACGGTCCTGACGCCCGAACTGCGTTCCGGTGCAGAGGAAGCCGTGACCCGCCGTCTTGCCCGCATCATGGAGGCACCCGTCGCCCTGACACTCGACCAGTTCGAGGTCGGGACCAGCGCAACAGCGGCCGAACAGGCCGAACTGAACGCGGCCCGTGCGCGCGAGCAGGCGGCCAACGACCGCGAGGTGCGCGATCTTGTCGGGCGACTGGCGCTGATTTCGGGCGTGCGGGAATCCGACGTCTTCGTCGACCGCGAGGCGCGCCGCGCGCAAGTTACTGCCGTACCGTTGCCGGGGGCGAAGCTGGCGACTTACGCCGCGCTTGAGGCGCGCATCGCGCAAAGCGTGCCGCGCTGGCAGGTCACGCTCCTGCCACCCGCAGGCCCGCTGCCCGACGTTCGGACCGAGGCTCCGGCAGCGGGTGAGGACGGCGTTGTGCCCGAAGGCCGCGTCCTGACGACAGAGGGGCAAGTCGCCGTCGACCTGATCGCGTGGTCGGCGCAGCGCATCAACGCGCCTGTGCGCATTGTCGGCGGGGCAGGGGACATCGCGCCGGTCCGCGCGGCGCTGGAAGAAAAGCAGGTGCCTGTCGTTATCGAGGAACAGGGACGCGACAGCGGACTTGTAAGGACAGCGTGGGCAACCCCCGACACCCTCACGCCCGAAGAGTGATGGCAGGAGAATAGTGATGGCGATCGAGATCCGGATACTCGTCTATGCGGCGATCCTGCTGCTGGTGCATATTTTCACGGCGGTACACTTCAAGACGAAACAGTACGGGACGAAGTGGAACACCGGCGCGCGGGACGAGGATCTGCCGCCAGCGAACCCTATCGTCGGCCGGCTGGAACGCGCGCGCGACAATTATCAGGAAACGCTGCCCATCGCGATCATCGGCCTGCTGGGCGTGGTGGTCGCTGGCAAGACGAGCGATTTGACCGCGCTGGGCGGCTGGATCTGGCTGGGCGCGCGGATCGTCTACCTGCCGCTTTACTGGGCAGGCATTCCGGTTGTGCGGACGCTGGTATTTCTCGTCAGCATGATCGGCCTGATCATGGTGATCTGGCCGCTTCTCTGGGGCTGATCCGGGGGCGGGATACCGGCCGGAGAGATCGAGGCGGCCCTACGTGGGGCCGCCCCTCCTCTCCAACCGATAATTTCAGGCGGCGAGCTGGTAGGGCTCGATCTCGCCGGACAGGTAAAGCTTCTTGGCCTTCGCGCGGCTCAGCTTGCCCGAAGACGTGCGGGGCAGCGTGCGCGGCGGGACCAGTTCGACGACACAGTTCATGCCGGTTATCGAACGGACCTTGTCGCGGATCTGGTCGTGCAGCTTCACACGCTCGACCGGATCGGAAACGCGGCAGTGGACGAGGACGGCGGGCACTTCCTCGCCGTTTTCGGCCTGCACTGCGAATGCCGCGATGTCGCCCTGGTGGAAGCCCGGCAGCTGTTCCACGGCCCACTCGATATCCTGGGGCCAGTGGTTCTTGCCGTTGATGATGATCATGTCCTTGGCGCGGCCGACGATGAACAGATACCCGTCCACCATGTAACCCATGTCGCCGGTATCCAGCCATCCGTCGACAAGGCACGCCTCGGTCGCTTCGGGATCGCGGAAATAGGAATGCATGACGCTGGGGCCCTGGCACCAGACCTTGCCGATGTGGTGATCGGGAAGTTCGTGCCCGTCTTCGCCCCGGATCACGACTTCCATGTCCTTCACGGCCTTGCCGCAATTGACGATGGCGCGATAACGGGCGGGACGCGACAGGTCGCGCGGGGTGCCGGAAAGACGCTCTTCCTCGACCAGTTCGACGCGGATACCTTCACCCGGCGGCATGATCGTGACGGCCAGCGTCGCTTCGGCAAGGCCGTAGCTGGGCGTGAAGGCGTTGGCCTTGAAACCCGCCTCGGCAAAGGCGTCGACGAAGCCCTGCATGACGTCGGGGCGGATCATGTCGGCCCCGTTGCCCGCCAGCCGCCAGCGCGACAGGTCGAAGCGTTCGGCAACGTTCGACTGGCTGGAGATGCGGCGTGCGCAGATGTCGTAGCCGAAAGTCGGCGAGTACGAGATCGAATCGCCCTCGTTCCGGCTGATGAGGTCCAGCCATGCGAGCGGGCGGCGGGCGAAATCCTCAGTCTTGAGGTAATCGCCCGAAACCTGGTTCGCGATCAGCGACAGGAAGCAGCCAACAAGGCCCATGTCGTGATACCAGGGCAGCCACGAGATGCAGCGGTCGTTTTCGGCAAGGCACATGCCGTGCGAGTGGCTGGCAAGGTTCGACAGCAGCGCGCGGTGCGTGACGGCAACGCCGTGCGGGAAGCGGGTCGAACCGGAAGAATATTGCAGATAGCAGATGTCGTCGGGCGACAGCTGGGGCAGCTCGACCTCTGGGGCCTCACGCTCTCCGAACGAGTTCCAGTCGATGCTCTGACAGCCCTGACGCTGGGCCGCAGCCTCGGTCATGGCGGCGATTTCTGCCGGGTAGAACAGGACCGTCGGATCGCTCGACTGCAGCTGGACGGCCAGCTGGTCGATATAGCTTTCCTTCCCGCCGAAGCTGGTCGGCAGGGGCAGGGGAACGGGCCACGCGCCGGCATAGACCGTGCCGCAGAACAGCGCCGCGAAATCGGTGCCGGTTTCCGCGATCAGTGCCACGCGGTCGCCGGGCTTGATGCCTGCGGCCACCAGCCTGCGGGCCATCGCCAGCGAATCCTCGCGCAGTTCGGCGTAAGTGTAGACCCGGGTCAGCTTGCCGCGCGGGTCGTGGAAGTTCAGGCCGCGATTGCCCTTGGCCGCGTAATCGATCGCGTCGGCAAAGGTGTCGAAGTCGGCCAGCCGGCGCGGAAGGGTATCCGCGTTCGGCGTGGGAACGAGGGTCGTGTCAGCCGTGGGGGCGGTCTGAGTCATGAAAACTAAGCTTTCCCGTCCAATTGCAAATCCGGCCGCTCTAGCCTGTCGCTTGATGAATACGGCATGAAATTCGCTCCCCCCGGTGCAGTCGCCGTTTTTACCGTTACATCCACCACTTGCGACCCGTGAGGCCGTTTCCATTGTTACGAGAGTGTGGCACGAATATGGCGCGATGGATGGAAGCGAGGGCGAATATCCCCGGAAAAGGCGGGCTGCAAGGGTAAGAAAGCCTTTGACCCCGACGATGCTGGAAGAGCTTGCCGTCGCCTATGTCGCGCGATTTGCCACATCGGCGAAGGCGCTGGAGCGGTATTGCAGGCGAAAACTGCGCGAACGCGGCTGGGAAGGGCAGGAGGAAGGCACCCCTGCGCCCGATGTCGTCGCGCTCGTATCCCGCTTTGTCGAAAAGCGTTACGTCGACGACGAGGAATTCGCACGCGTGCGCACCGGAAGCCTGCTGCGCCGCGGATATGGCGCAAGGCGGGTGGGCGCCGCGCTCGATCAGGCGGGCATTGCTGGCGAAGACCGGCACGAGATCTCGCAATCCGACAGGCGCCACGCCGCGCTGCGCATGGCCGAAAAACGCCGGTTCGGGCCATTTGGCGCAGACGGGACACCGGCCGACGACAGGGCGGTACGCGAAAAACAGGTCGCGGCGATGATCCGCGCAGGACATTCGCTGGACGCGGCGCGCGAATTGGTCGATGCGCCCGATCAGGATACGGCCCGCGACTGGGCCCATGCTCTCGACGCAGACGAAGAGGAATATTGATGAAATCGATCCTGGCCCCGGTGCTGCTGGGCCTAATGGCTTCGGCAGGCTGCACGCCTTCGGCTGAGCAGCCCAAGGCCGCCGCCAGCGAGACGACGGCTGCGCGCCATCCCGTATCGGGCCTAGCCATCATACCTGTCACGCTGACGATCGACGGCAAGACCCACGAGATCGCTGCCGAATATGCCGGTAGCCCTCAGGAACGCGCGCGCGGTCTCATGTTCCGCACCGAACTGGGCGCGGACGAGGGGATGATCTTCGATTTCACAACCACCGATTCGCAGCCGAGCCGTCAGGGCTTCTGGATGAAGAACACGGTCATCCCGCTCGACATCATCTTCGTGAAGGTCGACGGCACGATCGATTCGATCGGCGCCAATGCAGAGCCCTATTCGCTGGAATCGGTACGTTCGACAGGGCCGGTCATGTACGTGCTGGAACTGGCCGGCGGGCGCGCGGCGGAGCTGGGGCTTGAGCCGGGCGACAGCGTCTCTTTCACTGCTCCCGCGGGATAACGGCACCGCTCCGACGGGATAAGCGCGCAGATTGCCGTAAAGGGGTGCGTCTTGCAGTTGCACGGTCGCGCGCTTGCGGCTAATCGCACACGCACCATGAGCATCCTCGGCAAGATCTTCACGTGGTGGAACGGCGCCACCTTCACGACCATGATGAACACGAGCCGCCACGGCGAGCACGTGGGCACCGACGCGCAGGGCAACAAGTACTACCGTGCGAAGAAGCCCAACGCGCAAGGGCGTGAACGTCGCTGGGTCATCTACGAAGGTGCCAACGATGCCAGCCGCGTTCCGTCCGAATGGCACGGATGGCTGCACGGGGCCTTCGATTCGGTTCCGGAATCGAACCTGCCCCCGCCGCGCATCTTCGAGGTCGACTACACCCCCAACGCCACCGGCACTGCAGGCGCCTATCGCCCTGCCGGTGCGCTGGAAAAGGGCGGCGTGCGTGCGCGTGCGACCGGCGATTACGAAGCCTGGTCGCCCGACCAGTGAGCCGACCCGTCCTGAAGGCCGCAACGCTCGCGCTTGGCGCGGCACTGCTGCTGGCAGGTTGTAGTGAAGAACCGGCGGAAGAAGGCGGCACCCCCGCCGTCCAGACCGACGAATCCATCGCCGCGCCCGTCGCGAACGAAACCGTCGCCGCGACCGAGGAACAGGCGCCTGACGGCACTTTGCCCGAAGGCACGCCGCTGGAAGAGCGTGTCGCGACGCTGGGCCTTCTGAACAAGCGTAACAACCTGACGCAGGATGTCGTCCTGAAGCCGGGCGAGGAGCAGCGCATCGACGACGTGCTGATCCGCCTGAAAACGTGCGAACGCCGCCCGCCGTGGGACAACGAGCCCGAGGAAGGCGCTTTCGTGCAGGTATTCACGACCGACGACCGCGAAGATGACGATCCGGACTGGACGCGTGTCTTCTCGGGCTGGCTGTTCCTCAACAGCCCGTCACTCAATGTCGTCGAGCATCCGATCTATGACGTGTGGATCAAGGACTGCGCGATGACCTTCCCCGGTGAGGAAGAGGCCGCGCCCAGCGCCTGAAACGCTTCGGGCAGCGGCAGATAAGGCGCAAACTCTGCCGGACGGCAGGCCTGCTCCACCTTTTCCAGATAGGCCGACTGCGGCATCGCCACCGCGCCCATCGAGGCAAGGTGCGCGGTCATGAATTGGCAGTCGAGCAGCTCCATCCGCGCCTCGCGCATTGCCGCCACCAGCCAGCACAGGGCGATCTTGGAAGCGTTGGACACGCGGCTGAACATCGATTCTCCGCAGAACACCCGGTCGAACGAGACACCGTAAAGCCCGCCGACCAGTTTCTCGCCATCCCAGACTTCGACCGAGTGGGCATGGCCCAGCCGGTGCAGCAGCGTGTAGCTCGCCACGATGCGGTCGCTGATCCAGCTTTCGCCTTCCTCCCCGTCCTCGTCGGGCCGCGGTGCGGCGCATTCGGCCATGACCTGCCCGAAGGCGCGGTTGCAGGTGATGGTGAAGCGGTCGCGCTTCAGCTCCTTGGCCAGCGAGCGCGAGACCTGCAGCCCGTCAAGCGGAATGATCGCGCGTTCGCGCGGTTCGATCCACATGATCTCGGGATCGTCGCGGCTTTCGGCCATGGGGAAGATGCCGCTGCGATAGGCGAGCAGCAGCAGGTCGGGCGCGATGACCGCGTGTGACTTGTCGGGAGGCGCGCCGGTCGACATCGGGGGCGAATATGCCCCGCGTTCGGGGGCTTGTCACGGTGCCTCGCCAATTTCCTTGCAAGAGGCGCTTGTCAGCCGGTGCGAAGGGCGATAGAGGCCGCTCCACCCGCAGGAGTGTAGCTCAGTTGGTAGAGCATCGGTCTCCAAAACCGAGGGCCGCGGGTTCGAATCCTGCCACTCCTGCCACTTTCCCAAAACATCGCGACGCCGACGCCCCTGCCTGAACGCAGAAGGGCGCACAGGCCTGTGCCCGCGCGCCCTTCCCCAGGGACCTGATTGTAAAGCCGCGGCTTACTTGCCCGCGACGTCTGCCTTGGCGTTGGCGGCCGCTTCGGGCTTTTCGACCTTGGCGTGCATCCCGGCCTCTTGGCCGACCTTTGCGCCAGCCATTGCGGCATGGTCATGCGCGGTGTGTGCGGTCGATGCGGGCACTTCGGTCGTGACCGAGCCTTCGGCCTTGGCAGCGTCGGCCTTGGCCATGCCGTTGTCCTTGGCAACGACGGAGAGGTCACTTGCCGATGCCGAGATGTCGGTGCCTGGCGCTTCGGCCTTGGCCTCGACCGATGCGCCTGCGGCAACGGTCGGTTCTGTCTCCTGAGCCTGAGCCGCGAACGGAAGGAGGGCGGCCGCGGCAAGCGCGGATGCTGCGATGATCTTCATGGATGATGTCCTTTCCCGAATTTCCCCTTTGAGAGGTGCTGGTGCCGCGGGACGCAAGGGAGGGGGGGAGGGAACGCCCCGCGACACTCGATCCGGACATCGTGATTTTTGCCGTGAATTGCAGATGAACCGGCGGCGAAATCCGGGACGGGTGGAGCAGCCTGTTCGGCCACCGGAGCAAATTTTCGCCATATTTGGATCTTGCCCGCAAATCGGCGATTTCGGCCCGTCCATGCCAGCGCTCGGCCCGTCGCGCGGCCAAATGAAAAGGGCGGCGCGAACCGATTCGCGCCGCCCTTCATCGTGTCAGCCTATGGCCGGTAGGGTCAGTATTCCTCCGGCTCTTCCGGCGTTGCGCGGATGTGGTCGGGGCCAGCCTTGCGCTGTCCCTTGGCCAGTTTGAACACCACGCCCGACAGCAGCGCGAGCGCCAGCAGGTTGGGCAGCGCCATCGCCGCGTTGGAGATGTCGCCAAGGCGCCAGACCAGCGTCAGGTCCTGCGAAGCGCCGAAGAAGATCACCACGCACCACAGCACGCGCCAGATCAGGTGCAGCACTTTCTCGCCGCCGCGGGTGGAGCCGGGGACGCGATCATAAAGGAAAGTGATCGCGCGTTCGCCGTAATAGCTCCACGTCAAAAGCGTCGTGAACACGAACAGGATCAGCGCCAGCGACGCGATCAGCGTGCCAAGCGGCACGTTCACGATTTCGAACGGGAATGCGGCGGCAAAGGCGCCGCTGGTCATGGCAAAGCCCTGGAGGTCCGAATTCCACGCATGGCGCACGGTCTCGCCCCCGGCAGTGAAGTTGCCTTCAACCGTCAGCATGACCAGCGCGGTCATCGTGCAGATGACGATGGTGTCGATGAAAGTGCCCATCATCGCCATGCGGCCCTGCTGCTGCGGATCGTCGGTCTGTGCGACGGCGTGGGCGATCGGGGTCGAGCCCTGTCCGGCCTCGTTCGAGAACAGGCCGCGCGCGACACCGGCACGAATGGCCAGCATGATGGCCGCGCCCACGAAACCACCGGTCGCCGCCTGCGGATTGAATGCGCCATAGAAGATCAGGCCGAAGGTCTCGGGCAGATCCGCAAAGTTCAGGATCAGCGCCGTCACCGCCATGATGATGTAGGCACCGGCCATGAAAGGAATGATCTTTTCAGCCACGTTGCCGATCGACTTGATGCCGCCAAGGATGACGATCAGCACGATGATCGCGGTGATCAGGCCGCCCAGCCATTCCTCGATCCCGAACAGTTCGTTCATCCCGTCGGCCATCGCGTTCGACTGGATCATGTTGCCAGTCACCATGGCCGAGGCCAGCGTGCCGATACAGAAGATGATCGCCAGCCATGTGAATTTCGGGCCAAGGCCGATCATGATGTAGCTCATCGGGCCGCCGCGATAGGAACCGTCACTGGTCTTTTCGCGGTAGCGAATGGCAAGCGACCCTTCGGCAAAGGCCAGCGCCATGCCGATCAGCGCCGTGATCCACATCCAGAAGATCGCACCCGGCCCGCCCAGCGCGATGGCCGTGGCGACACCGGCAAGGTTACCCGTGCCGACCTGACCCGACAGCGCGGTGGAAAGCGCGGCAAAGGGGCTGATCTCGCCCGCGCCGGCGCCCTTGCGGCTTTTGAACAGGCCCGCAAAAGCGCTGCCCAGTTTCAGGATCGGATAGAAACGCAGCCCCACCATGATCCACAGGCCGATGCCCAGCAGGATGATCGTCATCGGCGGGAGAGGCTGTCCTCCGATGGCAAGGACGGGATCCCCGTTCCACGTACCGCCCCATATGAAATCCGATACGTTCGTTACGTGGTCGATGAGGCTTGGTCCCGCCTGAGGTGCTACTGTCATGCAGTTGTCCCGTGATCCCGATTGCAGAATGGTTTCAATTGCTATCGGTCTGTCACACGCTTGGAAAGCGCCAATCGCACCCTTTGCACGGTCCATCGGTGCGGATCGGGCCGACATTCGTGCCATCGGGGCCACGCAAGGGCGCGTCACCCCTTGCACCAAGGCGCGTGCGCTACTATTGGCAAATGCGCAATTCCGACATCGGAACTTTACAAGCCGTCTCCCAGCCTCGCTCGGAGCGGCGATGGACCGATGCCGAAAGACATCAACGCCGCAATGGCAGGATTGAGAGACGAGACATGGCCAAGACCAGCCCCGGTGAATTCATTAACCAGGTGAAGGCTGAAGGTTCGAAGGTCGTCTGGCCGACCCGCAAGGAGACGACCAGCACGGCGATCTTCGTCGGCATCATGATGGTCATTCTCTCGATCTTCTTCCTCGGCATCGACTCGCTGTTCGGCGCGGTGATGCAGTGGCTGCTGTCGCTGGTCTGATCGACAGGATATTCAGGAAAACAACATGGCTCGCTGGTACATCATCCACGCCTACTCCGGCTTCGAAAACAAGGTGAAGGAAGCAATCCTCGCCGAAGCGGAGCGCACCGGTCTCGAAGCGCTTGTCGAAGCGGTCGAGGTTCCGTCCGAAACCGTCACCGAGGTCAAGCGCGGCAAGAAGGTCCAGACCGAACGCAAGACGATGCCGGGCTACGTCCTCGCCAAGCTGGCGATGAACGACGACATCTACCACCTCGTGAAGAACACGCCGAAGGTCACCGGCTTCCTCGGCAACAACAACAAGCCGCAGGCGATTTCCGAACGCGAAGCCGCCCGCTACTTCGGCCAGCGCGAGGAAATGGCATCGCAGCCCAAGCGCGAGATTAGCGTCGATTACGAAATCGGCGATTCGGTCAAGGTGCTCGACGGCCCGTTCGCCAGCTTCAACGGCGTGGTGGAAGAGCTCGACTTCGACAAGAACAAGGTCAAGGTCAGCGTCTCGATCTTCGGCCGCGCAACGCCGGTCGAACTGGACTTCGAGCAGGTCGAACTCTCGAAGTAAGACCTCGCAGCGATGCGAAAATGCGACAGGGGCGGCTTCGGCTGCCCCTTTTCGTATCTGCGTCAGATCGCTCTTTCGCGGATCGTCTCGAACAGGTCCGTCGCGGACTTCAGCAGCTCCTCGTCGCACCCGCTGGCCTCGCGCCGCCGGGGCAGGGGCCGCAGCAGTCCGCCCGCATGGTCCAGCGCCTCCGCACTGGGGGCAAGAGCCAGCTTTTCGAACACGGTCTCCACCGGCGTGTTGCCGCCCGTCAGCGTTGCCGTGTGATGGGTCTGCAGACTGCTGCAAAACGGGTGAGAATAGCACTAAAATCACTGTCGAATTTGCCTTCGATATCAGTGTCGCGCATCTGCTCCGAACACTAAGCTCGCATGACAACGAAACAACATTTTTTGGTCGATAACGATTATCGCCTGTCGGCGCGGACTTGATGCAAGACTAACGCTGCAAATTTCAAAGTCGGAAACCCCTTATCTCGCCATTTGGCGAGCGTGCCGCGTGGGTTTTAAGTAGTCAGGATCCAAGCCATGAGCAGTCAGGCGACAGGGTAAAACAATGCTCTTGCAAGAGCTACGATTTGCAAGGGCGGCGGGCTTCTGCTTTAGAAAACCTCAGGGGCAATTGGCGCCCACCATAGGACTGGGGAAGCAGACCAAGATGTTCCGGGGGGGGGATTCTGAAAATCAAGCAGCGGATCGGCTGGGTTGGCTGGTTTTACTGCCAACCTTGGCGGTCATGATCAGCGTTGCCCTGTTGAGCCGAACATTTCTCAATCACGATGTAGTTTGGGTCCTCTATGGTTCCGGCGTTCTACTGGACGGTGGTTGGTTCGGCAGGGACGTCGTGGAATCCAACCCACCACTCATATTCTGGATGTCCCACTTTCCAAATATAGTTGCACGCATTCTGGGCATCCCCGTTGAACATGCGTTTCGCATATTCATTACGGTCATCGCGGCCCTATCGCTTATCAGTTCAGATCGACTTTTGCGTTTGGCCGGTCATGACCGCGTCTGGCGCGTAATTTTTATGCTGGTTTGCGCCACCTTATTCACTCTTGGTGCTTACCGAGATTTTGGGCAGCGTGAACATATCACGGTGATGCTGTCGCTGCCCTATATCCTTGCGGCGGGCATTAGGTTCGACGGGTTGAATCTCGACAGGCGCACCGCTGTTCTAATTGGATTGTCGGCAGGACTTGGCATTGCTCTGAAACCCTATTTTGTTTTGGTTCCTCTGCTCGTCGAAGCCGCGCTCATTCTTCATCAGCGCCGGTTGGCCTTATTGTGGCGAGGCGAAGCCGTGGGCGCAGCAATCGCCATTGTAGCATATTCCCTAGCAATCCTCATTTGGGCTCGCGCCTGGTTGTTCGAGGCGGTGCCCGCAATATCCAAGGCATACTGGGCATTCGAGCAGCCCTCGCTGGCTTATATGCAAAAGATTGCCGTGCTTTTCTTTTTCCCGCTCTTAATGGGTGTGGTGGCTTTGGTGATTTCACGAAAAAGGCCCACGGGGATGCCGCTGCAGATCCTCTTGGCTAGTGTGGGCTTCCTGATCGCAGCCGTGATCCAAGCCAAATACTATTCCTATCATTTGTATCCGGCTTACACATTGGTCATAATCGCCAATGCTTTGCTGCTACGCGGTCTGGACTACCCGATCCGCATCGGTCACGCATTCCTGTTGGTTCTAGTCGGTGTAGCGTCTCTCACAACGCCAGTACTGTGGCTGATGGCCAGTCAGCCGGGTCAGCCACTGTATGCGCGTACGGCGAAAGTAGTCGACTTTGTCCAAGAGAAGGTCCCACCCGGTGAGCCATACCTAGCGATCTCGACCCACCCTTATCCAGGGTTTCCAATCACCATCTACGCGGACCGATATTGGAGCTCGACGAGCAACAGTCGTATTTTTCTACCCGCAGTGATCAAGTTGCGTGAAAGCGGGTTGAACGCCCCCAAACTGCTGGCCTTCGTTGAGCGAGCGGAGCGCGCAGCAATGGCGCGGGATATCGCGAAAAAGCCGGCGCTGGTACTGGTTGATGTGGCCAAGGTCCGACATGCTATCGGCGCGCGCAACTTCGACCATCTCGAATTCTATCGTGAAAACGAAGCTTTTAACAAAGCTTGGAGGAACTACGAGCAAGTACCATCACCTGTGCCAAATCTCGATGCCTATGTACGACGAGAGGGGCGGTAATTGAACGATCATCGCAAAGAAATCGAGGGCACCGGCAAAATCGCAGTTGTCGTCCCATGCTACAAATGCAGCGCGACGATCGGCGATGTCGTGAGTTCGGTGCCTCCGGAAGTGTCGATAATCGTTCTGGTCGACGATCGGAGCGACGATGGGCAGTCCGAGGTGATGGCCAAGCTGTCCGAAAGTGACAATCGCATATCTCTTGTAAGAAATGCTCAAAATCTCGGTGTCGGTGGAGCTACGGTGGCGGGTTACAGGCGGGCGGTCGAGCTTGGAGCGACAGCTATAGTGAAGGTCGATAGCGACGGTCAGATGGACCCGGCTTTTGCGCCTCTACTGGCTCGACCGGTCCTCGAAGGACGAGCGGATTACGTCAAAGGAAATCGCTTTTTCGATATCGAAAGCGTGCGCTCGATGCCGCTCTTACGCCTTATGGGAAATGCTGGCCTCACGTTCTTTTCGCGCCTCTCGTCCGGCTATTGGAATATCTCCGATCCAACCAACGGCTTCACCGCCATCAGCGCCGATGCAGTGCGCATCCTGCCGCTCAACAAAGTAAACGAGAGATACTTCTTCGAATCCGACCTTCTTTTCCGGCTGAATACTTTTGGCGCGCTGGTGATAGACCAGCCGATGGAAGCGATCTACGGCGATGAGAAAAGCAACCTCAGCATTACCCACTCGATGCTTACCTTCCCGTTGCTCCACCTCCGCAACTTCACCAAACGTGTCGTCTACAATTATATTCTGCGCAATTTCGATGTCGCTTCGCTAAGCTTGCTGGGTGGGCTTTTACTGCTGACCTTCGGGCTGGTTTTCGGCATTTTCGAATGGGTAGAGAGTTCGCGTACCGGAATGCCTGCTACTGCGGGTACGGTCATGCTGAGCGTGACGCCCGTGCTAGTCGGTTTCCAACTGCTGCTTTCCTTCCTGCATTACGATATCTCGAAGAATCCCAACCAGACGATGAATTCTAGGGCGAGCAGTCTGACCGTCCTGTTGAAGCGCGACTTGAAAAGGCCGCCAAAAGAAACCTGAATTACCGCCGATGTAGCAGTTTTGCACCTGTCAAGATGAGGTCAATCAACACGCTTGCAGAAAGCATCGATACAAGAAGCAGGGGTCTTGTCAGCAGCGACAGAGCGGAGGCGTTTTTCACTGACCGATCCGCGAGTACCAGAGCCGCCGCTCCGCCAGTTTCCGATATGCCCAAGCCGCCGATTGAAATGGCCAGTGCACCGAAGAAATTGATCCCGGCGAGAAACAGCATTGCCACCCCTACCGACACTGGCTGGCCGATGGCGTCGAAAGCAGCAACGACGCTGCACGTTACAAAAATCCAATCCAAAATGCTTGCGAGCGTCAATTTCAGGCGAGCGAAAGGCTTAGGCGGGTCGGATAAAGCGACGGCCTCAAGGAAATCGGCCAGTTTTCCGTGGGGCAGGGGCCTGCGAACGATACGCAAGGACAATCGAAAAACCTTGTCCGAATAGAAAAGAACAGCGAGCGCAGGAATCCCAAAGGCTGCCGCGACCCACTTGTTTCCTGCGATAATCAGGCCCCCCCCCAAGGCAAGAGTAATCAACATGACCAAGTCTCTGGAGCGGACCTGTGCGATGACTGAAAAGGCATTTGCAGTCGTGCGACCCACCAGTCTCTTGGCGAGAGCCGGAAACAGCAAGTCGCCAAGCCCTGTCGGCAGGACCGTGAAGATGAACTGATGCCGGGCTGCGAGATGAACCCAAGCTATCGTCCCGGCAAACCCTTCGTTTTGCTTGTGCGACAACTGGCTCATCAGCCAGCCGCGCATTAGGAGGGCCAAAATATGAAGGCCGACGACGAGGGAAAATCCGTGGAAGCCAATTCTCGAGTAATCGCGCCAATCCAGATCAGCCAGTTTGATGAGGATTGAAAGAGTCGCACCGCTGACTACGAGCGCGGCAAGGCTTCTGAATGCTATACGCCTAGTAGCCATATTTTGATGCCAATTCGCAGTCGATCCCAATCATTCTGTATTGCCCCGATTGCCAATTTTTACTCCGCGCCGGACTTATTCGCTGCGAATGAAGAGTCAATTTCCGACCGCAGCAGCTCCTATAAATTTAGTGTCCGGGATAAAAAGATCGATCGTTTCGCTGGCCGACTCCAAGTCGGTCGAGAACACATCTTCATAGCGAACGAGAGAGTAGGCTTCGCAATGAGGTTTCAGATCTTCGATCCGGCTGTTGCACCAATGCCATCGCCACAGCGCACGCTCAATCTCGGGACGGTTTCCCCACCCCGGGGGGCGTGGAGAAGGGTAGGGCTTTGCGAAAGGGACATGATTTATCACGTCACGAAAGCGCGCGGACGCCTTGAAGTCCGAAATGGATATTGCCCAGTCGCCTGGTTCGCGGACCATGTGGACAACTCGCAATGTCTTGCCGCTTTCAGGCAGCAGGTCAGTCATGGGGCAGAGAAAAGGATTGATCTCGACGTATTCCTCGCCGCGTTCTGCCAGCCTGCGATTACGCGAACGGTGGAAGAACGCCCGCAGCAGGTCGTTGCCCGCCCCCAAGTCGTTACGCATGTTGGCGAGCATCATCTGCCACCTCGTAATCGACGGCTCATGCTGGGCAGTTTGGTTCCCGAATTGCCGATTGATCAGCCTTTCGAGAAACACCGTGCCGGTACGTCCGGCTGAAAGGATATAACGGAGTTGGATGTCGCTTCTTCCCGGCGCTGACCGACGTCAGATGTAGCAATTGACCCCGTATATCAGATTGAGATCGGGTGAGGCGATACCGAGTGGCCACCATTTCTCGGACCGTTTCGGGAAATGGAACCCGACCACATGGCGCAGATTGTGGATCGGATTGCGATGCTCGATTGCCATGTAATAGTCATAGGGAAGTCCTGCCCTGAGGCCATGTTTTCGAGGTCCCAATGCACGGCCAAGCCGCCATAAGATGCCCGGATCACAGGGGAGGATTAGCGAAAGCACGCCACCGGGTTTAATGACGCGTGCCCATTCACGTAAAGCCTCGACCGGATCGTTTACATGTTCGAGAACGTGGGTCGCAATGACACGATCAATGCTGTCGTCCTCGAAGGGCAGGGTTCCGCCTTCAATCTGAAGCACTTCCACGCGGGGATCCCACTCACGCTTTTTAAGCCATTCGACGACGTCAGGGTTGCCATCCGAGGCAAGATAGCGGTCGAAGTTGTGTTTCACCGAGCCGAAATGCGCCATCGTGCCCGCACCGATTTCGAGCACAGACGAATAACTAGACTTGAGTCGCTCGTCTTTCTCGATAAGCGAGTGGGTGCTGCCGAGCACCAGCGCGCTCAGGCTGCTGCCGTAATTGGCATCGTCGTAATTCGATAACCACATGTCATCGAAGTCCGACCAGCAAGGCGGGGCAACATAATTCTTCATTAGAGATTTGGCCCTTTATACTCCCGCTGACGTGTCATCTGTTTGATTAAAATGAGCAGCTTTCTAATCTCCGTCGAGCCAAAAAGACTTGGGCGACCGGCGAAACGGCATCCTTCTAATATCTACAGGTGATTGCAGACGCGTGTCTTGCGGTCCTCACAACGCCCAAACTCCTCAATCTCATTCTGTCTGCCCCTCAGAGTTCCGCCCAAGTCTGTCGGCCCCTCAGAGTTCCGCCCAAGTTTATCGGAACATCACCCCGTTTGTCACAGCCTGACTGAATGAACTTGGTTAAAATCCCGCTAAACGGGCCGGGAGACGGGGGGAATCGCTTGCATTCACCCGCAAAACCGCTAAGTGCGCGCCTTCGCTTGCCTTCGGGCGGGTGATTCCGTGCGGGAGGCGTCCAGCGGGCGCTGTATGTACCGCTTATCAGGAGGATCGCTTTCGAAAGGGGCGGTCCGACAGTGTGAAAGGAGGCCATCATGGCCAAGAAGATCGAGGGCTATATCAAGCTCCAGGTGCCCGCCGGCACCGCCAACCCGTCCCCGCCGATCGGCCCTGCGCTGGGTCAGCGCGGCGTGAACATCATGGAATTCTGCAAGGCGTTCAACGCTGCCACGCAGGACCTTGAAAAGGGCATGCCGATCCCGACGACCATCACGGTCTACGCCGATCGCAGCTTCACGTTCACGACCAAGTCGCCGCCGGCTTCGTTCCTGATCAAGAAGGCCGCCAAGCTGAAGTCGGGCTCGAAGGAGCCGGGCAAGGTTTCGGCCGGAACCATCAAGCGTTCGGTCCTCGCAGAGATCGCCGAACAGAAGATGGCCGACCTCAACGCGAACGACATCGAACAGGCTACCAAGATCATCGAAGGCAGCGCGCGTTCGATGGGCCTCGAAGTGGTGGAGGGCTGATCACATGGCAAAGCTGACCAAGAAGCAGAAGTCGCTGGCCGAAAAGCTGGACAACGAAAAGCTCTACGGCGTTGAAGAAGCGCTGAAGACCCTGCGCGACCTGAAGAGCGCGAAGTTCGACGAAACCGTCGAAGTCGCGATGAACCTCGGTGTCGACCCGCGTCACGCCGACCAGATGGTCCGCGGCATGGTCTCGCTCCCCTCGGGTACCGGCAAGGACGTCAAGGTCGCCGTGTTCGCTCGCGGTGACAATGCCGAGAAGGCTCTGGCCGCCGGTGCCGACAAGGTCGGCGCCGAAGACCTCATGGAAGACATGCAGAACGGCAACCTCGATTATGACCGCGTCATCGCGACGCCGGACATGATGGGCGTCGTCGGCCGCCTCGGTAAGGTTTTGGGCCCCAAGGGCCTGATGCCGAACCCGAAGCTGGGCACCGTCACTCCGAACGTCGAACAAGCCATCAAGGACGCCAAGGGCGGCCAGGTCGAGTTCCGCGTCGAGAAGCTGGGCATCATTCACTCGGGCATCGGCAAGCTGTCGTTCTCGGACGACGCGCTGAAGGCGAACTTCGACGCATTCGTCGACGCGATCGTCAAGGCCAAGCCCTCGGGCGCCAAGGGCAAGTACGTCAAGAAGGTCACCGTGACTTCCTCGATGGGCCCGGGCCTGAAGATCGACCTCGCCGAAGTCGAAGGCGCCTGATCGCCGCGACCTTCTCGAAGGTTCATGAAAAAAAGGGCCGGGGGGCATGTCCTCCCGGCCCTTTTTCTTTGTCTGCAAACTGCGGCTGATACTGTCCTACAGGCCGACAGGCGGGCTAGCGTCGACGTCGCTCTGTGAAATCGTCGAAATTCCTCGCCAACCTGTCAACCGAACGGTGACGGGCGAAACCTACGCAATCCTGCGGCTCTCAGTCCGATGATGCAGGGTGACAGGGTGTAACCTTTGTCACCCGAGGCAATTCGCGTCGGCGTTCAGATACCGCCCGGCGTGAAGTCGTAGCCCATTTCGCCAAGCCCTTCGCAAAGGCTGTCGATCACGCTCTTGATCGTGTCCTCGCTGGTCGAGCGGACGACGAAGTTCGCGCCGACCCGGCCTTCGCGGAAGAAGGGATAGCTGCCGATCTGTGACCCTTCGTGGGCGCGTTCGAGTTCGAGCAGCAGTCCTGCGATCTCGCTTTCGGGCACCCATGCGCCGACGGTCTCGCTCATCAGTGGTTCGCCGCCTTCCAGCGATCCGGTCAGCGCGTCGAGCATGCCCGCCGTGATGTGCGGCACGCCTGCCATGACGTAGATATTCTCGACATGGATTCCCGGTGCGCCCGAATAGCGGTTGGGGATCAGCGAAGCGCCCGCAGGCGTGCGCGCCATGCGCAACCGACCTTCGTTCACGCCGCCCTTGTCGGTGTAGTAATCTTCAAGGATCGCGCGCGCATCGGGGTGGATGATCACCTCCACGCCCAGCGCGGCGGAGACCGCGTCGACCGTAATGTCGTCATGCGTCGGGCCGATGCCGCCGGTGGTGAACAGGTAGTCGTTGCGCGCGCGCAAGATGTTCACCGCCTCCACAATGGCGTCCATGTCGTCGGACACGACGCGCACTTCGCGCAGGCGGATGCCCTGGATGCCAAGCCAGGTGGCGATCTGCGAGATGTTCTTGTCCTGGGTGCGGCCCGACAGGATCTCGTCACCGATGACGATGATGGCTGCGGTCCAGATGCGGCTTGGCTGGGTCATTGCGCCTCTCCTGCCTTGTGGCGGCTTGCCGGTCAAATCCGATGTGGACGATGTCCGCATGACGTGGATTTTCACTTTACCTTCGCCACCGCAGCATTAGTTTCATCCTCAACCAATGCCTGACGAATAATCCCACACTAACGGAGACTTAGATGACAAAGCGCCTTGCCGCTGCCTGCCTGTTCCTGTGCGCCAGCCATCCCGCGATCGCCGCCGCTGACGAGAAGGACGACATCGCCTTCATCATCGAGGAAGGGACCCAGCAGTCCGAAGCGATGGTGACGGCGTCCGAGCTGATGGACGGCATCGGCCCGCGTCTCACCAATTCGGCCAACATGGACCGTGCGCAGGACTGGGCCATCGCCAAGTTCGCGGACATGGGCCTCACCAACATCCACCGCGAGGAATTCGAGTTCGGTTACGGCTGGGACCTCGTTGACTGGTCGGCCACGATGGTCTCGCCCCGTCCGCTGCGCATGACCGCGCTGCCCCGTGCATGGTCGCCGCCGACGAACGGCGTGATCACCGGCGAAGTCGTCGTCGCGCCGATGAGCAAGGTCGAGCATTTTGCCGAATGGCGCGGCAAGCTTGCCGGCAAGATGGTGCTGATCTCGATGCCCGGCGAAACGAGCGAATCGGATGGTCCCGTCTTCAAGCGCTATACCGGCGAAGACATTTCCAAGAAGGATGCCTTCAAGGAGGAAACCTACGATCCGCACGCGTGGGAAGAGCGCCTCGACAGCGCCGAGTTCAAGCAGAAGCTGGGCGAATTTCTGAAGGCGGAAGGCGCGCAGGCGATGGTGGCCATGTCCTACCGCGACGGGATGCTGGTCCACGGCACGGGATATGATTTCCGGGCAGGTGAAATTCTCGCGGTTCCGGCGATGGAACTGGCGCAGGAAGACTATCGCCGCCTCGTCCGCCTTGCGCAGACCGGCAAGGCGCCGACGATCTCGCTGTCGATCGATGCCTCGTTCGATACCGAGGACACGAAGGCCGCGAACGTCATCGCCGACATCAAGGGGCGCGATGCCAAGGCGGGCTATGTCATGGCCGGAGCACACTTCGACAGCTGGTTTGCAGGCGACGGCGCGGCGGACAACGGCGCGGGCACGATCGTGGTGATGGAAGCGGCGCGTATCCTTGCGCAGCTGCCGAAACCCAAGCGCACGATCCGCTTCGCGCTGTGGTCGGGCGAAGAGCAGGGCCTGCTCGGCTCGCGCGCCTATATCGAGCAGCATCTTGCGACGCGTCCGGTCGACACCAGCCTTGCCCCGATGGCGCAGTTCCGTTCGTGGGGCAGCGCGTGGCCGGTCACGAAGAAGCCGGGTTATGACGACATGAAGGCCTATTTCAACATGGACAACGGCGGCGGGCGTTTCCGCGGCATCCATGCCGAAAGCGACTTTGGCGTGACCCCGCTGCTGTCGAAGTGGCTGGCGCCTTTCGCCTCGATGGACGCGGATCGCGTGGTGGCGGGCAAGACCGGCGGCACCGACCACGTCTATCTGCAGCGTATCGGGCTTCCGGCCTATCAGTTCATCCAGGACCCGCTGGACTACTTCAGCCGCGTGCACCACTCGAACCTCGACACGCTCGACCACTTGCGGGCCGAAGACTTGCGTCAGGCGTCGGTCGTGATGGCGGGGATGCTGTGGCAGGCGGCCAACAGCGACGAGGAACTGCCCCGCGCCGGTATCCCGACAGAGCCCAAGATCACCGACCCGTTCAAGGTCGCCGATCCGAACAAATGATGCGGGAAGGGCGGGGCCGGCTGGCTCCGCCCTTTCAGGTTCAGGGGACGATAACGCCGAACAGGTCGTGGGCGTCGGCGTCCTCGACCGTCACGTTGACGATGTCGCCCTGTCGGGCCGTTTCGGGCACGTCACGCAGGAAGACATTGCCGTCGATCTCGGGCGCGTCGGCCTGGCTGCGGCCCGTGGCGCCGATGTCGCCGTCCTTGTCCGGTTCGCCGACTTCGTCGAGGATGACGGGGATCGTGCGGCCGACCTTGGCGGAAAGCTTGGCCGCGCTGATCCGCTCGGTCACTTCCATCAGGCGGGCGTAACGCTCTTCCTTGACCTCTTCGGGCACCGGATTGGGCAGGGCATTGGCCTGCGCGCCTTCGACAGGTTCGAAGCGGAAGCCGCCGACACGGTCGAGCTGCGCTTCTTCCAGCCATTCGAGCAGGTATTTGAAGTCGTCCTCGGTCTCTCCGGGGAAGCCGACCACGAAGCTCGACCGCACCGCGATGTCGGGGCAGATCTCGCGCCAGGACTTCAACCGGTCGAGCACCTTGGCCTCGTTCGCCGGGCGTTTCATCGAGCGCAGGACCGACGGGCTGGCGTGCTGGAACGGAATGTCGAGATAGGGCGTCAGCAGCCCTTCGGCCATCAGCGGGATGACCGCGTCGACGTGCGGATAGGGATAGACGTAGTGCAGCCGCACCCACGGAACTTCGTTCTGCGGGGTGCGCAGCTTGCCCAGTTCGCGGGCAAGGTCGGTCATGTGCGTGCGGACGGGGTGGCCCTTCCACATCCGCTCTTCATGGCGAACATCGACGCCATAGGCCGAAGTGTCCTGCGAGATGACCAGCAGTTCCTTGGTGCCCGCCGCGACCAGCTTTTCCGCTTCGCGCAGGACGGCATCGATCCGGCGGCTGGCCAGCTTTCCGCGCAGGTCCGGGATGATGCAGAACGCGCAGGAGTGATTGCAGCCTTCGGAAATCTTCAGATAGCTGTAGTGGCGCGGCGTCAGCTTGATGTCGGGCTGCGGGATCAGGTCCACGAAGGGCCCGCGCGCGGCGGGCGCAGCCTCGTGTACGGCATCGACCACCTGTTCATACTGGTGCGCGCCGGTGACGGCGAGGACGTCGGGATACTTCGCGCGGATCAGCTCCGCCTCGTTGCCCATGCAGCCGGTCACGATGACACGACCGTTTTCGGCAATCGCCTCGCCGATCGCGTCGAGGCTTTCCTCTTTCGCGGAATCGAGGAAGCCGCAGGTATTGACCAGCACGACGTCGGCGCCTTCGTAATCGGCGCTCATGGAATAACCGTCGGCGCGCAGCTTCGTGAGGATGCGTTCGGAATCGACGAGCGCCTTGGGACAGCCGAGGCTGACCATGCCGACTTTGGGGGAGGGAGCGATTTCTTGAGCCATTTGCCGCGCCGATACACGCGACGGGCCGTGCGCGCCAGCGGTTCGTTGTCCGCAAGGCGCCGGTGCTGCCCTTAAAGTTTGCGCATTTTACGTGTAGGGCCGGTTGCAGGGGTAACCTTTCCCGCCCGGACAGCGGGATCAGCGAAACGGAGTTCGGATGGGTCCTGTCGACTGGATTGGCGTGTTTCTCGCCGCGGTGGCGGCCATGGTGGTCGCGGGGATCTGGTACAAGCTCTTCGCGCGCCCGCTGGCGGTAATGGCAGGGCCAGGCGGTCTAGAAGTGCGGCGCAGGCCGTTCACGACCATCTTCTTCACTTTTCTGCTGGTGCTGGTTTCCGCCGCGATGCTGGGGCACATGTTCGCGCGCCTGTCCGATCCGTCGAAGTGGTGGCTCTACCCGATGATGAGCGGGGGCGTGGCGCTGTTCTTCGTGATCCCCGCGCTCTGGACCAATTACCTGCACCAGCGGAACCCGCGCGCGATTGCATTGATCGATGCGGGCTTCTGGCTTTGCGCCTATCTGGCGATGGGCTTTACGTTTTTCGCGCGCAGCTAGGCGCGGTCATTCGCTGATGGGCGTGACGCGATAGGACTGGCTGCCGTCGTCGCGGGTCGACAGGAAACTGCCGTCGGCATCGGGCGGGCCGTTGGTCCAGCACCGTTCCTGCCGGTCCTCTCCGTCGCCTTCGGGATCGAAGCACATCTTCGCTCCGTCCACGCGCCAAGTACCGCCGTCGACGGGACCGCTGTCGTCCATGTCGACGTAAGTGCCATCCTCGGCAAGGCGGGTCTTGACGTAAATCGTGGTCTCGTCACCCACGCCGTACGTACCGGGCACGGCCTCGAACCCCGCGACTTCGGGGGAGGGGACGGCTTGGCTCTCTCCAGGTGCCTGGGAGCAAGCGGCGAGGCCGATTGCGGCGATGCAGGTGATAAGGCGCTTCATGTGTCCCCCTCGCTTCCGTGGCGCGTGGAGTAACACGAGACGCGAAGGTCAGGCCAGCGCGTCGGGTCCGAAGGCGCTGGGCAGCAGGGCCGAGATAGTGCGGACCTCGACAGAATCGCCGCTCGCACTGGCCGAGACAATCTCGACGTCATGGCCCGAAAGCGCCGCCGCCTCGTAAATCGCCTGACGGCAACCGCCGCAAGGCGTCACGACATCGCTTCCCGCAATCGCGCCGTCCTGCAACGGGCCGCCGGCGACCGCAATGCGGACCACGTTCTTCAGCCCGAAAGCGTGCTGCGCCGCCGTCAGCGCCGACTGCTCGGCACAGATGCCAAGGCGGTAGCAGGCGTTTTCCATGTTCGCGCCGGTGACGACCGTGCCGTCGGCGGCCTCGACCGCCGCGCCCACGTGAAAGCCGGAATAGGGCGCATGGGCCTTGGCCGCAGCCTCGCGGGCGCGGGCGATCAGGGTGTCGTGACCGGACATGAATTACTCGTCGTGGACGGACTTCGAGTTGAGCTGGACGTAGTTTTCGATACCCATCCGCTCGATCATGTCGAACTGCTTTTCGAGGTGATCCACGTGATCTTCCTCACTGTCGAGGATCGACGTGAACAGGTCGCGGCTGACGTAGTCGCGCACTTCCTCGCAATGCGCGATGGCGTCGCGCAGCAGGGGAATAGCCTCGTTCTCAAGCGCGAGGTCGGCCTTGAGGATTTCCTCGACGTTCTCGCCGATCTTCAGCTTTCCGATCGCCTGGAAGTTGGGCAGCCCGTCAAGGAACAGGATACGGTCGGCCAGCTGGTCGGCGTGCTTCATCTCGTCGATTGATTCGTGCCGCTCGAACTCGGCCAGCTTCGCCACGCCCCAGTTGTCGAGCATGCGGTAGTGCAGCCAGTACTGGTTGACCGCGGTAAGTTCGTTGGTGAGCGCCTTGTTCAGGTACTCGATGACTTTCGCGTCACCCTTCATCGGACCGGACTCCTGCTTTCAGATCAGGGAGCCTTGATGGTCGCTTGGTACCGCAGGCGCAAGGGTAAACGCCTGTTGAGAATGCCTCTTATCCGCGGTTCAGGCGGCGCAGGCGCAGCCCATTTCGCACAGGATGTCGTTCGCGTCGTCAAGGCACTGGCGGCACTGCGGCTCGTGGCCGAGCTCACGATAGATTTCCTCCGCGTCGCCGCCGCACAGGGGGGCGAGAGTGCGGAAGTCTTTTTCCCGGATTGCGTTGCAGATGCAAAGGTACATCGTCGAATCGGCCTCTCCGTTGCCTCTGCGAATCTTGTTAATGAGAATTGATTGCAAAATCAAATGGTGATTGTGCGTTGGCTCAGGTGGCTATCTTTGCCTTGCGGATTCCGACGCCTGCCAGCATGCGCCACAGCCCTTCGAGCGGCCCGATTCCAAAGCGCGATAGCCACGGTTTCGACCAGCCGAGGATCAGCACCCAGCCCAGCAGCACAAAGGCCATCAGCGCCGTGTGGCCGTATTCGCGGGCACCGAGGTTCAGGCCCCAGCCGTGGAACAGGAACGTCATTACCACGGTCGAGCCCAAGTAGTTGCTGAAGGCCATACGCCCCGCCGCGACGATCCGCTGGCCCAGCCACCCGTGAGCGATCACCGCACCAAACAGCGCGATCAGCGCGAGGTAGCTTGCGGTCGTGAAAAACCTTCCGAACATGCCGATGCGATAGGGCAGCAGGTTGGCGGCCACGATGTCGAAGCCTTGCGAGGCGAGATAGGTCAGCATCCCTCCATACCAACCCAGCCCGACTGCCGCGCCGACGATGGCGATCACCACCAGCCACTTGCGCGGCCATCGGCCCGTGAAGAAGCCGCTGCGCGCCAGCCCCATCCCGCACAGCATCAAGGGCAGCGCCTCGAACACCGCCTCCGCCGCCAGCGTGAAAGGGTAGGTCGGCATCACCGTCATCCGGTATCGCAGCGCTTCGAAGAAGGGCAGGGCATATTCCGCCATCTTCATGCCCGACCGCTCGGCAAAGAAGGCCACGTTCTGCGCGACGAACTGGGCCTCCATCGACGTGGCCGTTCCCGCGTGAACCGCGTGGGATGCGGCCAGCGTCGACCAGACCTGACCGGCAGCGGCGAAGCTTACGAACAGGTAACCCCCAATTCCCATGATGAAGAGCCGCGATGGCGGCAGGTCCTTGAAGAACAGCGCGACCATCCCCGCGATCGCGTAAGTGAACAGGATGTCGCCCCACCAGAATAGCGCAAAGTGCAGGTAGCCGAAGATCGCCAGCCACAAGAGGCGCCGGACCTGTTCGACGATGCGCGTCCCTTCGTCCCCGCGAGACAGGAACAGCGCAAGGCTGACCCCGAACAGAGTTGCGAACAGGGCGCGCATCTTTCCTTCGAAAAACAGCCACGTGATCGTGAAGGTTGCCCAGTCCTGCCCTTGCGCATGGCCGTGCCAGTCGGGCGTGCCGGCCGCGAGTCCCGGGCCAGCCATCGTCGTCACGTTGATCACCAGGATGCCAAGGATCGCAAAACCGCGGGCAAGGTCGATGACGGGGATTCTTCGGTGTTCTGCAACCACTTGCGGCTGCGAATTGTCGTCCGTCATGTCCGGCGTCGGCCTTTTTATCGCGCTATCCGGTCAGTCTTAACGCAAAATTAGGGTTACACCGCAAGAGTGGCAGCCAGCATATCAGTGTCACTGAAGGGGATCATCGGTGCGCGTACTCGCATTGGCTTCACAGAAGGGTGGATCGGGCAAGACGACCTTGTCGGGTCACCTGGCCGTTCAGGCCCAGCGCGCCGGGGCAGGCCCGGTCGTTCTTATCGACATCGACCCGCAGGGCTCGCTCGCCGACTGGTGGAACGAGCGCGAGGACGAATTCCCCGCATTCGCACAGACCGCCGTGGCCCGCCTTGCGCAGGACCTTGCGACGCTGCGCGACCAGGGTTTCAAGCTGGCCGTCATCGACACGCCGCCCGCGATCACCATGGCGATCCAGTCTGTGATCTCGGTCGCAGAGCTGGTCGTCGTTCCGACTCGCCCCTCTCCGCATGACCTTCGCGCCGTGGGCGCCACTGTCGACATCTGCGCCCGCGCCAACAAGCCGCTGGTCTTCGTCGTCAACTCGGCCCTGTCGAAGGCCCGCATCACTTCCGAAGCCGCCGCAGCGCTTGCCCAGTACGGCAATGTCGCGCCCGTCGTGCTTCACCACCGCACCGACTTTGCCGCCTCGATGATCGACGGCCGCACGGTCATGGAAATCGATCCCTACGGCCGTTCGGCTCAAGAGATCGAACAGCTCTGGGCGTACCTCGCAGAGCGTCTCGAAAAGAACTTCCGTCGCACCGTTTTCGCCGGCCAGAAGCCGGGCACGAGTGCTTCGGCTGGCGGTCGTCCGCAAGGTGGCTTCGGCCGCCGCGTGGCCGGGTCGTAAGGAGGCGACGACGTGATGGCAGGTACGATGCAACCAGGTGCAGGAGGACTGCTGGCCAAGAAAGGCACAGCACGTCCGGCCATGCGCCGACAGTCGCAAGTTCAGCAGGCGGGCTTCGGCTCGGCCAATGCAGGCGGCCTTTCGGGCTGGCTGACGGGCGCCGAGGACGACTGCGGCTGGAACGACATGGGTGACGGCGCAGCCTCCACCCCCAACTTCGGACAGCGCAGCGCGATTGGCCTTACCGCCATGAGCAATTCGGCCGATTCGCTTTACGTGAACGGCGGGTCGAGCGATCCCGACTGGGACGAGGCCGACAGCTACGACGACGAATCGAGCGAATGGAACGCCTCGGCTCCGGCATGGACGCCGACGCCTGCGGCCAACCCCGTCGGCGAGATGCAGGAACGTCTGCAGGCCGCGGCCGCGCAGCCGGTGGCAGCCGCTCCGGTCGCAGCCGAGCCAGTTTACGCAGAGCCGGTGGCCGAGGAAATCCCGGTCGGCCTGTTCGGACAGATCCGTGCCGCGTGGGCGCACTTCATGGCGCTCATCTTCGGCCGCGGACCCATCACCGTTCTTCACCTGAACCCGGCCCTTCGCGAACAGCTTCGCGCCGCCGCCGGCCGCCAGGGCATGCACGAGGCAGACTTTGCCGAGCATGCGATCGAGGAATATCTTGGAAAGCAGGCCGGTAAGGGTGTTACAACGCCTCCCGCCGGCACTTCGTGGAACTGATCCCGCCGCACCGGGAATACGAGAGCAAGGACCGAAACCGATGAGCAAGAGCATCCGCTTCGAAACCGCGAAACGCGTCCGCCGCCTTGGCCTCGGCGCAGTTGCCGCGCCGCTGCTTGCCGGCACGATGCTGGCAGGCGCTATGGTCGCACAGCCCGCGATTGCAGGGGACCGTTCGGTCGCCAAGGCAAGCGAGGCGCTGGCCGAGAACGAAACCGGCAAGGCCGTTCGCTATGCCGAGGAAGCCGTTCAGGCCGATCCGCGCGACGCATCGCGCCGCACGCTTCTGGGCAAGGCCTATCTTCGCGATGGTCGTCTTGCCTCGGCCCGCCAGGCTTTGGCCGAAGCAGTCTCGCTTGGCGACGGCAGCCCGCGCACCGCACTGATGCTGGCCCTTGCCGAAATCGGCAGCGGCAGCGCCCGCACTGCGGTTGGCACGCTGGCCCAGCACGGCAATGCCATTCCGGCAGCCGATCGCGGCCTCGCCTTTGCACTGGCCGGTGAAACCGCCCGCGGCGTCGAAATCATCGCGTCCGACATCCGCGCCGGTAACGACAATCCCAAGAGCCGTCAGAACCTTGCCTATGCCTTCGCCCTTGACGGTCGCTGGCGCGAGGCCCGCATGATGGCGGCCCAGGACGTGCCTGCCGACGTGATCGACAAGCGCATGACCGAATGGGCCATGACGGCCCGTCCCGACCAGGTCGGCGTTCGCGTCGCCCGTTTGGTTGGCGCGGAATACAAGGACGATGCCGGCATGCCCGCGCAGCTCGCCCTTGCGAACTTCCCGGCTGCAAAGCCCGCACCGGCCCCGGTGATGGCGGAAAGCAAGCCTGCACCGGCACCTGCCCCGGTCAAGGCCGCTCCGGCGCCTGCACCGGTAAAGGCCGCTCCGGTCAAGGTTGCCGAAGCCAAGGTAGAGCCCAAGCCGGCGGTTAAGCCCGCTGCTGCTCCTGCGCCGAAGAAGGCCGACCCGGTCGTCGTCGCCCGCCTTGCCGAACCGGCCAAGGAAGCTGCGCCCACCAAGGAAGCCGCCAAGACTTCAAGCGTCCAGACTGCATCGGTCCCGGCTTCGAAGCCCGCCATGATGCAGATGGCCGTGATCCAGCCGACGCCGAAGAAGGCCGACCCGGTCGAGGCGAAGCCGGTCAAGGTCGCCGCCGTCACGCCGGCCAAGGCCGCGCCGAAGGCGTCTGCCAAGCCTGCCGCGCCCAAGCTGCCGACCCCGTCGGCCAGCGGCACGCACATCGCGCAGCTCGGCTCCTACACCAGCGAGGCGAATGCCCGTGCAGGCTGGAAGGTCTTCCAGTCGCGCTATTCGAACCTCAAGGGCCAGCAGCCGGTGATCACCAAGGCCAGCGTCGATGGCACCGACTATTTCCGCGTCGCTGCCGGTGGCTTCGATGCCAAGTCCGCCGCTGCCATGTGCAAGGCTGTGAAGAGCAGCGGCCACGGCTGCCTGCCGATCGCCAAGGCCAATGCCAAGGCGGACAAGGTCCGCGTGGCCAAGGCCGACTGACACGATTTGACGCTCCGCCGCAGCGGAGGGGGATGAAGGGCGGCACCTGTCTCAGGGCAGGTGCCGCCCCTTTCATTTGCGGTGGAAGGTTATTCGTTGTCGTCGGTGTTGAAGCGCATCAGCCCTTCTTGCGCGGTCGACGCGACAAGACGGCCATCGCGTGTATAGAAGCTGCCGCGGTTGAACCCGCGCGAACTTCCCGTCCACGGCGATTCGAATGCGTAGAGCAGCCAGTCGTCCGCCCGTGCATCGCTGTGATACCAGATCGCGTGATCGAGGCTTGCCGCCTTGCGCACTTCGGACCAGCGGGAGCCGCCGTGCCGCAGCTTTGATGCCGACAGCAGGCCATAGTCGCTGAGATAGGCGAGCACGAGGCGATGCAACTGCGCATCGTCAGGCAGCGGGGCCAGCGTACGGAACCACATGTAGGGCCGTTCGACATTGGCGCGGCTTTCCAGCGCCATTTCATCGGGCATGCGCACTTCGTAGGCGCGGTTGCGGCGCATATGCTTGAAGAACTTGCTTTCCTTGCTGGACCCGGCGGTCAGTTCCGCCTCGCTGCGCAAGTCTTCGGGCGGAAGCACGCCGGGCATCGGAACCGCGTGGCCGGGCCCGTCCTCTCCCTTGTGGAACGATGCCGCCAGATTGAGGATCGGACGGCCCTTCTGACTGGCCACGACGCGGCGGTTGGAAAAGCTGCCGCCGTCGAACTGGCGGTCGACCTCGAACTCGATGGGAAAGTCTTCGTCCCCGCCGCGCAGGAAATAGGCGTGGAGCGAGTGAGGCTTGCGCTCTTCATCAACTGTACGGAACGCGGCGGCCAGTGCCTGTGCGACGACCTGTCCGCCGAAAATACGGCCCACGCCGCCGATCTTGCGCCGCCCGACGAACCGGTTTTCGCCGTCATTGTCGAGCGTCAGCAGGGTGACGAGCGCGTCGACACGTTCTTGCGGGGAAAGCTGCGGGATTTCGGCTTCGGCGTTATCGGTCATGGGTGATTCTTTGGTCTGCCTCTCGGTGAAGGTCAATCGCCACGAAAAAGCCCCGCCCGGACGGACCGGGCGGGGCTGCACCCCAACCATGGGGCTAGGTCTTAGCCGGCAGCAAGCGCCGCCAGCAGAAGCAGGGCCACGATGTTCGTGATCTTGATCATCGGGTTCACGGCGGGACCCGCGGTATCCTTGTAGGGATCGCCCACGGTATCGCCGGTCACCGCGGCGTGGTGGGCGTCAGAGCCCTTGCCGCCGTGGTTGCCGTCTTCGATGTACTTCTTGGCGTTGTCCCACGCGCCGCCGCCCGCGGTCATCGACAGGGCGACGAAAAGTCCGCCCACGATAACGCCGAGGAGGAGGGCACCCAACGCCGCAAAGCCGTTCTGCGGGCCCGCGATGAGGGTGATCACGAAATAGACCACGATCGGCGCCAGCACCGGCAGCAGCGAGGGGACGATCATTTCCTTGATCGCCGCCTTGGTGACGAGGTCGACCGTGCGGGCATAGTCCGGCTTGCTGGTCCCGGCCATGATGCCGGAATCGGCCGCAAATTGCTCGCGCACGTCCTTCACCACGTCGCCCGCCGCGCGGCCCACTGCCGTCATGCCCATCGAACCGAACAGGTACGGGAGCAATGCACCGAGCAGAAGCCCGACGATGACGTAGGGGTTCTCGAGGCTGAAATCGACGTCGAGATCGGGGAAGAAGTGGGCAAGGTCGGTCGTGTAGGCAGCGAAGAGGACGAGAGCCGCAAGGCCCGCCGATCCGATCGCGTAACCCTTGGTCACGGCCTTGGTGGTGTTACCCACGGCGTCGAGAGCATCGGTCTTTTCACGAACCGATGCGTCCATGTCGGCCATTTCCGCGATACCGCCCGCATTGTCCGTCACCGGACCATAAGCGTCGAGCGCCACGACCATGCCGGCAAGCGCCAGCATCGCGGTCGCGCCGTAGGCAATGCCGATAAGGCCTGCCAGCTGGTACGCGATGATGATGCCCGCCACGATCACCAACGTGGGAAGCGCGGTCGCCTCCATGGAGATCGCAAGGCCCTGGATCACGTTGGTGCCGTGGCCGGTTTCCGACGACTTGGCGATGGACTTCACCGGACGGAAGTTCGTGCCGGTGTAGTACTCGGTAATCCAGATGATGAGGCCGGTAATGACAAGGCCCAGCATCGAGCACCAGAACAGGTCCATGCCGGTAAAGCCGCCGACCTGGCTGGCCGTGCCTTCTTCCGACAGGGGCATGCCCGGATCGACATTGGCGACAAGGCCCGGATCGCCTGCCTGGATCGGCGCGTTCATGTCGCCCAGCGCAAGCTGCGTGACGAAGTAGATCGCGGGGATCGACAGGATCGCGGTGACAAGGAAGCCCTTGTACATCGCGCCCATGATCGACTGCTTGGAACCCAGCTTCACGAAGTAGGTGCCGAGGATCGAAGTCAGGATGCAAGCACCGCCGATCAGCAGCGGCAGCGCCATGAGCCCGGCAAGCTGCGGAACGCCCGAAAGCAGCAGTGCGGTCAACACCATAGTGGCGCCGACTGTCACGACATAAGTCTCGAACAGGTCGGCTGCCATGCCGGCGCAGTCGCCGACGTTGTCGCCCACGTTGTCCGCGATGACGGCGGGGTTGCGCGGATCGTCTTCGGGGATGCCTGCTTCCACCTTGCCGACAAGGTCGGCGCCGACGTCTGCGGCCTTGGTGAAGATACCACCGCCAAGACGCGCAAAGATCGAGATCAGCGAGGCACCGAAGGCCAGCGCCACCAGCGCATCGACGACCGTGCGGTCATCGCCGCCGACCGTGTATCCGGCCAGCATCGTGAGGTATCCGTAAAAACCCGCGATCGCGAGCAGGGCAAGGCCTGCCACCAGCATGCCGGTGATCGCGCCGGCGCGGAACGCAAGGGTCAGGCCCTCCTGCAGGCCCGTCTGCGCAGCTGCTGCCGTACGCACGTTTGCGCGGACCGAGATGTTCATCCCGATGAAGCCCGCAACGCCCGAAAGGATCGCGCCGATCACGAAGCCGACGGCGCTGATCAGTCCGAGGAAGACGGCGACCAGCACCGCGACGATCACGCCGACGATGGCGATGGTGGTGTATTGCCGCTTGAGGTAGGCCTGAGCCCCTTCCTGCACAGCGGCGGCGATTTCCTGCATTCTCTCGCTGCCGGCGGCAGCGCCCAGAACCTGGCGGCTGGTGACGAAGCCGTACAACACGGCAAGCAGTCCCAGCACGATGGCGATCGTAACTAGATCCACGTTGGAATCCCCTCCTATTTTGTCCCGCGCCCCTTTTTGCGGGGCGTCGGCAGGGGAAGCTACACGGTATCGGGCGCGGCGCAAGCGCGCTTTGCACAGGCCATTTCGCGGTCAGCCGTGGCGGTATCCGAGGCGGGTTTGCGCCGCCGGCGGCTCTCCATCGAGCAGGAGCGGATGGGGCCCTTGCGGCAGGACCGTGCCGATACGCGTGGCATTGAAGGGCGGTTCGGTCCCTTCGGGCAGCGTGAAGAGAAGCTCGTAATCGTCGCCCCACGTCATGGCCTCCATGCGGCGACCGGCAAGCGCCGTGCATACTGGCACGGCGGCGCTGTCGATGGCGATGGTCGTGCCGCTGGCGTCGGCCATGCGCGCGGCGTCGAGCAGAAGGCCGTCGGAAACGTCCATCGTCGCGCCCGCAAGCGGTGCGATGGCGAGGCCTTCGTCGATCCGCGGGGCAGGGCGGCGGAATGGGCGGGTGAGCGCCTCGTTGGTCGAGCCGGCCTGAACTGCCTCGAACCCCGCGAGAGCACCGCCCAGTTCGCCCGTGACCCAGAGTGCCTGTCCGGGACGTGCATCGGTGCGCGAGGGGGCAGGGACGACGGCGGGACGTCCGATCGCGGTCAGCCCGATGCTGCGCGCGCTTCCCGATGGGGTGGAGACGGTATCGCCGCCCAGCAGCGGCACGCCGAAAGCCTCGACCGCATCGGCCAGACCTTCGGCAAACCGCGCGTCCCAATCGGCGTCGCCCAGCATGTAGCCCAGGATCAGCGCCTCGCCCGCCGCGCCCTTGGCGGCAAGGTCGGACAGGTTCACCGCGACGAGTTTATAGGCAACGTCGGCTGCGTCCTGTCCGGGCAGCCAGTGGACGCCTTCGACCATCATGTCGTGGGTGACGACAAGCGTGGTGTTGGTGAGCCTGAGTTCGGCGGCATCGTCGGCAAGGCCGCGCGCGCCCGGCGTCGTCGCGATGGCGCGCAGGGCGGCGATGAAACGTTCCTCGCCGCTTTCGCTCACGTCAGCGGACGTCCTTGCCGATGGCGTCGAGCAAGCCGTTCACGAACTTCGCCTCACGCTCTTCGAAGAAGGCATGGGCGACGTCGACATATTCGGTGATGACCGCGGCCTTGGGCACGTCGCTGCGGGCCAGCAGTTCATATGCGCCGCAGCGCAGGATCTGGATCATCGTGCGGTCGAGCCGCTTCAAGGACCAGCCCTCTGCCAGCTTGCCCGAAACCAGTTCGTCGATCTCGTCGCGGCGCGCGTCGACGCCCTTCACGACATCGTCGAAGAACGCGACTTCGGCGTCGGCGTACTGCTCGTCCTCGATCTCACGGCCGAGGCGGTGCTGGTGAAATTCGTCGAGAAGCCGCGCCAGGGGGGTCTTCTCCATGTCCATCTGGTACAGGGCCTGGACCGCCGCGAGACGCGCGGCGGAGCGGGACTGGGATCGTGCGTTCATTGGTCCGTCTTCATTCGCATGGCGCCAAGGTAATCGCGCTTGCCGACCTCTATGCCAAGGTGGCGCAGCAGCGCATACGTCGTGGTCGCGTGAAACTGGAAATTGGGGAGCGAGAAGCTCAGCAGGAAATTCTCGGCCGTGAAGGGGATGCGGAAGTCACGGAAAGCGAACTGCGCGTCCTTGCCGATCAGGGCTTCCATCTCCTCCACCGTCACCGCGTTCATTGCGGCGGTGGCATCTGCGATCAGGGCCTTCAGCCCTTCGAAAGTCGTCGGCGCGTCTTCCATGTTCGGGCTGAACGTTCCCGCCTTCGCGCCTTCGATGGCGAGGGCCGAATGGGTGTAGCAAGACTTCACCTGGTAGGCGAAATCGAACATGTCGGGCGCCAGCTTTGCCTGGATGACCTTTTCAGGCTCCCACCCGTTCGCCGCGCAATGCGCCTCTGCCTTGTCGAGCAGGCCCGAAACCGCACCAAGCTGCTGCAGGCAGGTCGGCACGAAAGCGTCGTAGAGCGTAATCGGCATCGTCTTAGTCTCCCCTGCGGCGGTCCAGCCGGATCGAGACCGAGCGGGCGTGAGCGGGCAGCCCTTCCGCCTCGGCCAAGGCGACGGCAGCCGGGCCGATCGCGGCCAGTGCATCGTCGTCAAGCTGGATGAAGCTGGTGCGCTTCATGAAGTCGAGCACCGACAGCCCGCTGGCAAACCGCGCGCGGCGGCCCGTGGGCAGGACGTGGTTCGGCCCGGCGACATAGTCCCCGATGGCTTCCGGCGTCGAACGGCCCATGAAGATCGAGCCTGCGTGCCGGATCGATTCCAGCAGCGGTTCGGGATCGGCAACGGCCAGTTCGACATGCTCTGCCGCCAGCGCATTGGCGAGCGCGGGGGCTTCGTCCATCGAGCCGATCTCGATAATGACGCCGTGGTCCTTCCACGACTGTTCGGCCACCTTGCGGGTCGCAAGCTGGGCGAGTTCCACGCCCACGCGGTCTGCCACACGGTCGGCGAATTCGGCATCGTCGGTGATCAGGATCGACTGCGCAACGGGGTCATGCTCTGCCTGCGAAAGCAGGTCGGCGGCGATGAAGCCGGGGTCGTTGTCCTTGTCCGCGATGACGAGGATTTCGCTGGGCCCTGCGACCATGTCGATGCCGACAGTGCCGTAGAGCTGGCGCTTGGCCTCTGCCACCCAGGCATTGCCGGGGCCGGTGATGACGTCGACCGGCGCGATGCGGTCGGTGCCGTATGCCAGCGCGCCCACGGCCTGCGCGCCGCCGATGCGCCAGATCTCGTCCACGCCCGCGATGTGCGCGGCGGCAAGGACCAGCGGATTGACGTGCCCGCGCGGCGTCGGCGTGACGACGGCAAGGCGTTCAACGCCCGCGACCTTGGCGGGCACGGCGTTCATGATCAGCGACGACGGATAGGCCGCGCGGCCACCGGGCACGTAGAGCCCTGCGGCATCGACCGGCCGCCAGATCGCGCCAAGCCGCACGCCCGCTTCGTCGCGGTAGTCGCGGCGCTGCGGCATCTGCGCTTCGTGATAGGCGCGCACCCGCTCCGCCGCCGTTTCAAGCGCCTCGCGCAGCACGCCGTCGAGTGCGTGGTAGGCCGCGGCGCAGGCTTCTGCCCCGATGCGCCAGTCGTCGTCGCTGGCAAGGTCCCAGTGGTCGAAGCGCTTGGTATAGTCGACCAGCGCCTCGTCACCCTCTGCGCGGACGCGTTCGAGGATGCGGGTCACGTCGCGCCCGACATCGTCGTCCGCCTCGCGCCGGTCGGCGACAAGGCGCTTGAACGCCTTCTCGAAGCCGGGATCGGAAGAGACGAGCCGCTTCATCAGGCGGCCTTGGGCTCTGCCGAGAGAGCGCGGAAACTGTCGATCAGCGCGCCGAGGCGTTCGGGATGAGTCTTCAGCGCGGCGCGGTTGACGATGAGGCGCGCAGAAACGGGCAGCAGCTCCGCCGTCTCGACAAGGCCGTTCTCGCGCAGCGTCGTGCCGGTCGAAACGAGGTCGACGATCCGCGTCGCAAGGCCCAGCGAGGGAGCAAGCTCCATCGCGCCGTTCAGCTTCACGCATTCGGCCTGAATGCCCTTGGCCTCGAACCAGCGGCGGGTGAGATTGGGATACTTGGTCGCAACGCGCATGTGGCTGGCATTGTCCGCTTCGCCGACAGTGCCATCCTTCGGCTCTGCGATCGACAGGCGGCAGTAGCCGATGCCGAGGTCCACCGGCGCGTAGAGATCGGGATAGTCGAATTCCTCGATCACGTCCGAACCCACGATACCGGCGTGGGCCGCGCCATGGGCCACGAATGTCGCCACGTCGAAAGCGCGCACGCGTATGATGCGCATCGACGGGTCTTCACAGGCAAACGACAAAGAGCGGTTCTTCTTGTCGTGGAAGCCTGATTCGGGAACGATACCGGCGCGCGCCATCAGCGGAAGCGCCTCTTCCAGAATGCGCCCCTTGGGCACGGCGAATGTGAGCGTTGCGGTCATGACAGGCGCGCAGATAGGCCGCATGGCCCGCTTAGGCTAGGGGTAACTGACGGTCTTGGGCTTTTCGGGAATGGGGATGAACTCCTTTTCGTCGCCCGGAACCTTGGGAAAACGCCCCTCGCGCCAGTCTTCCTTGGCCTGTTCGATACGTTCGGACCGGCTGGAGACGAAGTTCCACCACACCGTGCGGCGGCCCATCGTTTCCCCGCCCAGCAGCATGACCCGAGCGCCCGAACCGCTGGTGAGCGTCATCGCCATTCCCGGGCGCAGGACGTGCAGGGCATAGAGCGTAAGCGGTTCGCCATCGACGCTCGCCTCGCCGCCGATCAGCATGACACCGCGTTCGTCCGCCTCTGCCTCGATCGGGACCGATGCGCCTGCGTCCAGCGCGATGTCGGCATAGATCGTCTCGGCATGGCAGGTCGTGGGCGCGGCCTCGCCCCAGAGCTTGCCCATGATGACCCGCGCGCTGACGCCGGTGTCGGTGACAATCGGCAGGTCGCCTGCCGCGATGCTTTCGAAAGTGGGGTCGATTTCCTCAAGAGCTTCGGGAAGCGCCAGCCACGTCTGCATGCCGTAGAGCGGAAAGCCGGTCTCGCGCTCTTTCTGGGGCGTGCGTTCGGAATGGACGATGCCACTGCCCGCCGTCATCAGGTTTACCGCGCCGGGCCGGATCGTCGCGAACGAACCGAGAGAATCGCGGTGATCGATCGCGCCTTCGATCAGGTAGGTCACGGTCGACAGGTTGATATGCGGGTGCGGGCGCACGTCCATCGCGTCGCCGGGATTGAGCTGCGCCGGACCGAATTCGTCCACGAACACGAAAGGCCCGACCATCCGGCATCGCGGAGACGGGACCGCGCGGCGGACCGTGAAGCCACCAAGATCGTGGCTGACGGGTTCTACCGTCATGGTGAAGGGTGTGGTGTCGTCCATGCTCATGCGCCGGTCCTTCGATTTTGCGGAGGGACTGTGCCTTCAGAACGTAGCGAAGTCACGTTCGCTCCCAAGTGCCCGCAGATTGATCCGATCTGGGGATAAAACAGGCTCTAACTGCGTGATTTTGCTTAGTAACGGACTTTGTTCAAATTCACCGCGTTGACTCCAGACCCTAGGTTCATTTCGTATCGCAACAGGGTCAAAAGGGGGTGGCCGGACCGGATTTCCTGCCGGGTGGCCATGGTCGCACATGAACGCAATCTCGACGATTTACGGCGCTCAAAGTGCCGTCCGCAATCGGCCGACCGGGCTGGGGCAGGGGCAGCGCCTTGCCGTGCAGGGCATGGTGGCGACTTGCGACGGGGCGGCGGTCTATCTCGCGGTGTTCGTCTCGTGCCTTCTTCACGATGTCGCCTTCACGCATGGCACGATGGACTTTGCCGCCTTGCTGCCGCCGCTGACGGTCGGGATCGCGATCGTCTCCGGTGCCTATCAGGGCCGTGTCCTGCTTGCCCCGCTGGCCTCTGCGGCGCGCGGGGTACGGGCCATGCTCTATGCAGCGGCGGCGGTGATGTTCGTGTTCTTCGCGATCAAGGCGACGCAGGACTTGTCGCGCATCGCTTCGTTGTTCGGCGTGGTGTTGGGGGCGTGCGGGCTTGCAACCTGCCGGATGATCATCGCGATCCGCGTGCGCGGTACGTGCAACGCAGTTGCCGAACGAATCCTGCTGATCGAGGACGGCTCGCGCTGCGCGGACGTGAAATGGGCGTGCCGGGCAGAAGTACGGGCCATGGGGCTGGAGCCTGATGCCGACGATCCGGTCATGCTGACCCGCATCGGTGACCTGATGCACCGGATGGACAGGGTCGTCGTCTGCTGCCCCGAAGATCGCCGCGAACGCTGGGCCGCGGTGCTGACAAGCTTCGACGCGCGCGGAGAGATCATCGATGCGCAAGTCGATAGGCTGGGCGTGATCGGCGCGGGGCGCGTGGGCAATCGCGGAACGCTGGTCGTAGCTGCGCACCCGCTGGCGCCGCACCACCGCATCGTGAAACGCGGGTTCGATATCGTCGCCTCTGTCCTTGGCCTTGTTGCCCTCTCGCCGGTGTTTGCCGTCGTCGCGCTTGCCATCCTGCGCGAAGATCGTGGGCCGGTATTTTTCTGGCAGGACCGGCTGGGGCAGGGGAACCGCACGTTCCGGATGCTGAAGTTCCGGTCGATGCGGGCGGACCAGTGCGATGCGGCGGCAAACCGCCTGACCAGCCGCGACGATCCGCGCGTGACGCGGGTGGGCCAGTTCATCCGCGCGACCTCGATCGATGAACTGCCGCAGTTGATCAACGTGCTCACCGGACAGATGAGCATCGTCGGCCCGCGCCCCCATGCGCCGATGGCGAAGGCGGGGACCAAGCTCTACTGGCAGGTCGATCGCCGGTACTGGGAACGCCACGCGCTGAAACCGGGGCTGACCGGCCTTGCCCAGGTGCGCGGGCATCGCGGTGCCACCGATCACGAAGATCACTTGCGCGCGCGGCTTCAGGCAGACCTTGAATATCGCAACGGCTGGTCGATCTGGCGCGATTTTCGCATCGTGCTGGCGACAATTCGCGTGTTGATCCACCCCAAGGCCTATTGATCGCCCACCTGCTCTCGCCATCCCGCGATGGTGTAGTTAGACCTCGTTGCGATGGCAGATGAGGCAATAGGAGCGATGCAAGCGGCGGCCGATCTGGTGCAGGCGATCCTGCGCGCCAGTGGCTCGGACGCCGAATGGTCCGCGCCCGCTGCCGACCATCCTGCAATCGCGTGGCGGCGTAGCGGATTGCAGGCAATCACCGGAATGGCGGATGGTCCGGCGCTCGTCTGCCCGGTCGCCGTGACGACTTTCGCCGACTATGCGCTCGACGCCTTGCGCGTGACCTCGGATGCAACGTCCCTGCCGCATTCCGGCGCGGTCTTGATGGGGGAGCGTGCCCGATTGCTCGACCTGCCAAGACGAGGCGAAACTTCGCCCAACGGCAGCTGCCACCTGATCGAAGCGCGCGATGGCCGGATAGCGATCAACCTACCGAGAGAGGACGACCTGGACCTTGCCGGGGCCATGGTCGGAGAAGAGATTTCCGACATTGCCGGTCTGGCCGATCAGGTGCGGCAAATGTCTTGCGCGGATCTGGTGGAACGGGGCCGCACGCTCGGCCTTGCCATCGCCGTCGACACCATGCCGAAGGCTGCGCAAGATCCCATATTCATCCGACGTGATGGATCGCCTTTGCCGGCAATACCAAGGCCACTGGTCGTAGATTTTTCATCGCTCTGGGCCGGTCCGCTCGCCGGTTCGCTGCTCGCCGCATGCGGAGCGGACGTGATCAAGGTCGAAAGCCGGTCCCGCCCCGATGGTGCGCGGTTTGGCGACGCGCGGTTCTTCGATCTGCTCAACGCGGGCAAGCGGTGCGCTGCGTTCGATTTCGCATCGGAGCCGGATCGCGCCCTGCTGCGCCGCCTCGTATCGCGGGCCGACATCGTGATCGAAGCGTCCCGACCGCGTGCCCTGCGCGCGCTGGGCCTTGATGCCGAGGCAGAAGTGGCGCGCGGGGCCACGTGGCTTTCGATTACCGGCCATGGCCGAGATGGCGCAGCGGGCGACGCTATCGCTTTCGGCGACGATGCCGGGATCGCAGGCGGCCTCGGATCGGCGATGCGGGAAGTCTTTGGCCAAAGCCTGTTCGCAGGCGATGCGATCGCCGACCCGCTTTCCGGCATTGCCGGTGCGCTCGCGGCGTGGAGTGCGCACAGGGCAGGCGGGGGCGCACTGATCGACCTTTCGATGTCGGGTCTCGTCGCTGCACTCACCGCTCGCTGCCGGGTGGGGCAGGCAGAGGGACAGGCCTGGCAGCAGATGGCGCTGGCCGATACCTCTCCCCTATACCCCATGCGGCAGGCAAGCGGCCGCGCTGCGGCGTTGGGGGCGGACCACGAAGCGATTATCGCCGAACTCGCAGACTCCTGAATACCCGCGCTGGACAGAATCGCGGTTGCTTCCTATCGCGCGCCCATGGCCAACGCAGACACTGAAGCGCCTCACGGCGACACCATCCTCATCGTCGATTTCGGCAGCCAGGTTACCCAGCTGATCGCACGCCGCGTGCGCGAGGCCGGGGTCTATTCCGAGATCGCGCCATTCACGATGGCGGAAGAGGCGTTTGCCCGCCTGAAGCCGACCGGCATCATCCTGTCGGGTTCGCCCGCCAGCGTGCCCGAAGACGGAAGCCCGCGCGCGCCGCAGTGCCTTTTCGACAGCGGCCTGCCGATCCTTGGCATCTGCTATGGCCAGCAGGTCATGACGCACCAGCTTGGCGGCGAAGTGCGCCCGGGGCACGAAACGGGCGAAGGCGGTGAATTCGGCCGCGCGTTCCTGACCGTGACGAAGGATTGCGCGCTGTTCGACGGCCTCTGGGCCGAGGGTGAGCGTCACCAGGTCTGGATGAGCCACGGTGACAAGGTCACGCAGTTCGCACCCGGTTTCGAGATTGTTGCCACCAGTGACGGCGCGCCTTTCGCGGTGATCGCGGACGAGAGCCGCAAGTACTACGGCACGCAGTTCCACCCCGAAGTGGTCCACACGCCCGACGGCGGCAAGCTGATCGCCAACTTCGTGCGCCACGTCTGCGGCTGTGCGGGCGACTGGACGATGGCCCAGTTCCGCGACACAAAGATCGCCGAAATCCGTGAGCAGGTGGGTGACGGCAAGGTGATTTGCGGCCTGTCCGGCGGCGTCGACAGTGCGGTGGCCGCCGTCCTCATCCACGAGGCGATCGGCGACCAGCTGACCTGCGTTTTCGTCGACCACGGTCTTATGCGCATGAACGAGGCGCAGCAGGTCGTGACCCTGTTCCGCGACCACTACAACATCCCGCTCGTCCACGTTGACGCGGAAGAGATGTTCCTTGGCGGGCTTGCGGGTCAGACCGACCCTGAAAAGAAGCGCAAGTTCATCGGCGGGGCCTTCATCGACCTGTTCGAGGCAGAGGCGAAGAAGATCGGCGGCGCGGATTTCCTTGCCCAGGGCACGCTCTATCCCGACGTGATCGAGAGCGTCTCGTTCACCGGCGGGCCTTCGGTCACGATCAAGAGCCACCACAACGTCGGCGGCCTGCCCGAACGCATGAACATGAAGCTGGTCGAACCGCTTCGCGAACTGTTCAAGGACGAAGTCCGCGAACTGGGCCGCGAACTGGGTCTGCCCGACATCTTCGTCGGTCGTCATCCCTTCCCGGGGCCGGGCCTTGCGATCCGCATGCCGGGCGAAGTCACCAAGGAAAAGTGCGACATCCTGCGCAAGGCCGACGCGATCTACCTTGAGGAAATTCGCAATGCGGGCCTCTACGATGCGATCTGGCAGGCTTTTGCCGTCCTGCTGCCGGTCCGCACCGTCGGCGTGATGGGCGATGCGCGCACTTACGACAGCGTCTGCGGCCTGCGCGCCGTGACCAGCACCGACGGGATGACGGCGGACGTCTATCCCTTCGACGGGGCCTTCCTGTCGAACGTTGCGACGCGCATCGTCAACGAAGTGCAGGGCATCAACCGCGTGGTCTACGACTATACGTCGAAGCCGCCGGGGACGATTGAGTGGGAGTAACCGAGACCCAATTCCGTCCGGGGGACGGAATTGGCCGGTTGCTCGCGAGCGCAAGCGAAGCGTGGGCACCGTACCCACCTCACGCGACCTTTTGACAATGGCCATCGAGCTTTCCTCCGCTAGTCTCGGCGGCGGATAGAGGAGAGCCGATGCCAGAACCCGAACGCGCGATGCGGCCTTCCGTGCTGCTCTTGCTGGCAGTGCTGGCCATCGCCGCTTTTGCAGGCAATTCGCTGCTGGCGCGCGCGGCGATCGGGGACGGTTCGATCGATGCGGGCAGCTATACGCTGGTCCGGCTGGCGAGCGGGGCGGCGATCCTGCTGCCGGTCTTCGTGAAGCGGGGTTTGCCGCGCATTTCGGACTTGCCCGGTGCCTTTTCGCTCTTCGTTTACGCTGCCGGATTTTCCTTTGCCTATATCGCGCTTCCAGCAGGGACGGGGGCGCTGGTGCTGTTCGCCTGCGTGCAGGCCACGATCATGATCATCGGCATGGCGCGCGGCGAAAGACCGGGCTTGGCGGGCATCGCGGGTCTGGTCCTCGCGCTTGCCGGTGTCGCCTGGCTGATCGCGCCGGCAGCATCGGTGCCCGAGGATGCCTTTGCGGCCGTGCTGATGGCGGTCGCGGGCGTGGCTTGGGGTATCTACACGCTGCTGGGCCGCGGGGCAGGGGATCCGGCGCGGCGGACGGCGGCGAACTTCCTGATTGCGACGCCGATGGCCGTGGCGCTTGTCGCCGTGCTTGGCCCGCACGACCTGTCCGGCGCGACGACAGGCGGTATCTGGCTCGCCATCGCGGCAGGCGCGATCACATCGGGGCTGGGCTATGTCGCATGGTACGCGGTCGCCCCGCGCATGGGCCTTGCCACCGTCGCCACGGTGCAGCTTGCCACTCCTGTCGCTGCCGCGCTGATCGCGGCGGTCACGCTGGCTGAACCGCTCACGCTGCGGCTTGCCATTGCGGGCGCGATGATCATCGGCGGGATCGTGCTTACCCTGCGCAAGTGATGCGCGCTTGCAGCATCGCCGCATTGCGATAGGCTGCGGCTTTCGTCGCACCAGTGAAGGGTCGTCATGAAAGCCATCACCGTAAAGCTCGCGCTGGCGCTGTCCTGCGCCGCGATTGTCGGAGCCTGCACCGACACCACCGGGACAGAGGCGGTGGAGAGCCAGCAGATCGCCTGGCGCGAAGGCGACGTGAACGACGCGCTGGTCGAGGCGCAGGAAAGCGGCAAGCCGGTCCTGCTCTACTGGGGCGCGGAATGGTGCCCGCCCTGCGCGGAGATGAAGCAGACCCTGTTCAAGGACCCCGCCTTCATCGCCAAGACGCGCGATTTCGTGCCGGTCTATCTCGACGGCGATACGCAAGGCGCGCAGAAATGGGGCGACCGCTTTAGCATCAGCGGATACCCGACCGTCATCGCGCTGAGCCCCGACGGCAACGAGATCACCCGCATTTCAAGCGCCACGATGGCGTCCGAACTGCCCGACCTGCTGACGCTGGCGGCGGGCCGTACGCGCACGATCGATGCGGTTCTGGCTGATGCGAAATCCGATCCCAAGTCGCTGTCGGACGAGGACTGGACTATCCTTGGCGGCTTTGCCTGGGGCAATGATCCCGCTCGCTTCAAGGAGCGCGGGTCCGAGGCTGACCTATTGGAAACGCTGGCCGCGAACGCGCCCGATGACGTGCTGAAGCGCCGTTTTGGCCTGCTGGCGCTGACCCGCAAGGCGGATAAGGACGGCGATGGCTACAAGCTGACCGCGGCGCAGGAAAAGACGCTTGAGGCGGTGCTGCCCGGCATCCTCGCCAGCCGGGACGAGACGATCGAGAACCGGTATGAACTTGCCTACATGGGCGGGCCGCTGGTCTCTGCCTTGCCTGAAGGCGACACGCGCGATGCCATGGCGGGCAATCTGGAGAAGGCGCTGGAGGCGACCTATGCCGACAAGTCGCTGACCCTGCTCGACCGCACATACGCGACTTATGGCGAAGTCCTGCTTGCCAAGGGCACGACGGGCCTGACCGACGAATTGAAGGCCAAGGTCCGCAAACGCATGGCCGCCATCGACAAGGCAGCAGGCGATCCGATCGCGCGCAAGTCGGTGATCAGCTACACCGCCATGGTGCTGGACGAAATCGGCGACCGCGATGCAGCGACCAAGGTGCTGCTGGCCGAGATCGAGAAATCCGCATCCCCCTATTACTACATGTCGATCATGGCAGGCCGCGCGGCAGAGGACGAGCACCCCGAAAAGGCGGTCGAATGGGCGCGCAAGGCTTACGAAGCTGCCGAAGGCCCCGCCACCCGCGTGCAGTGGGCGGTGTCCTACGCGATGGCAGTGATGAGCCAGACGCCCGAGGACGAAGCCGCGGTCGAGGCGAGCGCCGATGCGGTGCTCGCCGAACTCGCCGCAAGTCCCGACGGGTATTACCAGCGCACGCAAAGCGCGGCAGATCGCTGGGGCAAGGCCTTGATTAGATGGAGCGAGGAATACGACGGCAGCGCGGTGCTCGACGATGTCGAGGCGCAGATGGCCGACGTCTGTTCTAGGCAGGGCGACAAGTCCGAGGCTTGTGGCGGATGGCTGAAAAGCGCCTGACCCCTAAGGCCCGCCTGATCTGAAAACTAAATGGCCGGACGGCGTCGTCCGCACTAACGACACCGCCCGGCCGGATACGCGCGCCACGCACCTCGAAGGCGCAAGGGCCAGTGAGGCGGGCGCGCGTCCCGAGGTCTTAACCCGTCAGTTGGTGCGGCAAAGGAGCATGCCGCGACCGCCGGGCGAAACCTGCATGATGGATTCGTTGGTCGGCACACCCGACACGGTGCAGGTGAAGCCTTCCTTCACGCGCATCGACGCGGGCTTTTGTTCGGCCGGAACATTGAAGTGGCACATCGAGAAAGCGCCGTTCTTGTTGTGAACCCGCTGAACCTTGCTGGCCGACTTGAGGTACGGCGTCGTGATCTCGCCATTCGGTCCCGGCACGAAACCGGTGCAGTCGCCGTTGGCGACGTTTGCCGAATTCACGGCCTTGCCGCTGACTTCCGGCTTGTCGGCCATGGCAGCGGTCGGAAGTGCGAGCGTCGCGGCAGCGGCGGCTGCGACGATCTTGAGAGTGGCTTTCATGTCCCTTGTCTCCTTGTATTCGGTCCCTTGAATACCGGGCAGTCGCCAGGGTGCGGTCAAAGCGTTCCACTTCCGGTCGGAAGGACGGACGGGCCCGTTGATGGCTTTGGCGCGCCGAGCACGTCCGGCCTTCCGCTTTCGAGTCTACGCGTCCAAGCCTATGCAGGCGTGTCCGTTTGCGGTTGAGACGGGGTTACCGAAGATGGTTGATATTCCCCTTCCCATGGGGTGATTCCCGTCCGGGAACACAACCTTCTTCTGCGCTTTCATAGGGTTGAGAGCGCGTTGTTTATTTTTGCCGCCAAATGGGCGACAATCGCCACGTCGGCCTTGTCGCAGCTATCGATACGGGAATCGGTAAACGCGGCATCAGGGACAATTCCTGGCCGACGCGCGCAGTTCCGAATTCGGGAGAGCCGGACGAATGCCGAAGAAAGACGACATTACCGCAACGCCGTTCAGCGACGCTGGCCTGCCCCTGCTCGCCAGCTGGATCGAGTTCTGGATGATGCCGGTGACGATGGGTGCCCGCATGCTCGGCATGTCCGCGCCCGTGGCCGAGGACGAACCGGAGATCGATCGCAAGTGCGAACATAACCAGCTTCCGGTGCCCAATGCGCACCAGAAGGACATGGACCACGACCTCTTCGCCTGATCCTTAAGACCGGTCAGCGCCAACGAGAAAGGGCGGCCCCGCGAAGGGCCGCCCTTTCTGTTTCAAACTATGCAGTTTGCGATCAGCCGAGGTTTTCCCAGATCGTCGCAATGCCCTGGCCGCCGCCGATGCACATCGTGGCAAGGCCGTACTTGCCGCCCGTGCGCTGCAGTTCGTAGGCCAGCTTGGTAACCAGGATCGCGCCGGTGCCGCCGATCGGGTGGCCAAGCGAGATGCCCGATCCGTTCGGGTTCACCTTGGCGGGGTCGAGGCCGAGCTGCTTCGAAACGGCGCAGGCCTGTGCGGCGAAAGCTTCGTTCGATTCGATGACGTCCAGCGCGTCCTTCGACAGGCCCGACTTCTCGATCGCGATCTGGCTGGCCGGAACCGGGCCGATTCCCATGTAGGCCGGATCGACGCCCGCGTGGCCGTAGGAGACGAGACGCGCCATCGGCGTCCAGCCGTTCTTCTTCACGGCTTCCTCGCTGGCGAGGATGACCGCGCCCGCGCCGTCGTTGATGCCCGATGCGTTACCGGCGGTAACCGTGCCGCCGTCCTTCTTGAAGGCGGGGCGCAGACCGGCGAGCTTTTCGGCGGTGGTGCCGGCCTTCACGTGTTCGTCGGTGTCGAACATCACCATTTCGCGCTTCACCTTCACTTCGACCGGTTCGATCTGGTCCTTGAAGTAACCGGCTTCGATTGCGGCAGAGGCGCGGCGCTGCGATTCAGCGGCGAATTCGTCCTGCTGTTCGCGAGTGATCTGGTACTTCTCGGCCACGTTCTCGGCCGTGATACCCATGTGATAGCGGTGGAACGGATCGTGCAGCGCGCCGAGCATGCCGTCCATCATCGGGCTGTCGCCCATCTTCAGGCCCCAGCGGACGCCCATCGCGAAGTAAGGCGCGCGGGTCATGACTTCGGCGCCGCCACCGACGGTGACGTCATGATCGCCCAGCATGATGTGCTGGGCTGCCGAAACGATCGCCTGCATGCCCGAACCGCACAGGCGGTTGACGGTCAGCGCCGGGGCGCCGTGCGGGATGCCGGCTTCGACCGCTGCGATGCGGCTGACATAGGCGTCGCGCGGTTCACAGGGGACGACGTTGCCGATGATCGTGTGCTGGACCAGTTCCGGGTCGACGCCGCCGCGGGCAAGCGCGCCCTTGATGGCAACCGCGCCAAGCGAGCCGGGGGTCGCGTCCTTGAGCGCGCCGCCGAACGTGCCGATCGCGGTACGAGCCGCCGAGACGAGATAGACTGCATTCATCGGATCAGGTCCTTTCCGTCGTGGGACGCAGGCTCTGGTTTCAACCCTCTTGAAAACGGCCTGCTGCCCCGGTGCCGGAGAGTCCCGGCGTTTGGTGTGCAGGTGCGAAATAGGCACGAATCCGCCACGCGTCCAGCCCGTCGAAAGTCTAGGGTGCCCGACCATCGCCGGAACGCATGTGCGCCTGCAACGCTTGTGACATGGCGATGACGATGGCAATGCGGCTGCGAGGGGTAGCCAGCGCCCGGCCACCCGCCTTTGGAGAGAGCATGACCGACGCAGCTGCCGACCTTGATTACGACGTTGTCATCGTGGGTTCGGGCGCGGCGGGACTTTCCGCAGCGCTGGTGCTGGCCGAAAAGTGCCGCGTGCTCGTGCTGGCCAAGGGCGCGCTTGATTCAGGGTCTACCGCATGGGCGCAAGGCGGCATCGCCGCAGTGCTGGATGCTGGCGACACGTTCGATGATCACATCCGCGACACGATGATCGCGGGCGCGGGTCTGAACCGGCGCGAGACGGTGGAATACGTGATCGAACACGCGCCGGAAGCGATCCAGCGGCTGGTCGATCTGGGCGTGCCCTTCAATACCGAGGAAGGCAGCCTTCACCTGACGCGCGAAGGCGGCCATTCGCACCGCCGCATCGTCCACGTAAACGACGCGACCGGCTGGGCGGTGCAGGAAGCGCTGCTGCGCGCAGCCGATGCCAATCCCAATATCACGATGCGTCCGAACATGGTCGCCATCGACCTCATCCGCGACCGCAACCTCGTCGACCCGCAGGGCGGGCAGCAGGTCTGGGGCGTCTATGCGCTCGACACTGGCATCGGCAAGGTCGAGGCGCTGACGGGCAGGGCGACGATCCTTGCCACCGGCGGGGCAGGGCGCACCTATCTGTTCTCAACCGCACCGCGCGGCGCGACAGGCGACGGCATCGCCATGGCCTGGCGCGCGGGTTGCCGCGTGTCGAACATGGAATTCATGCAGTTCCACCCGACCTGTCTCTACAACCTCGAGGTCAAGAACTTCCTCATCACAGAGGCCGTGCGCGGCGAAGGCGGCATCCTGAAGCTTCCGCCCGAAGCAGGGGCAGAGGCGGGCAAGCGTTTCATGCCTGAATTCGACGAAAGGCTGGAACTCGCGCCCCGCGACATCGTCGCCCGCGCGATCGACCACGAGATCAAGCGCCTCGGCCTCGATTACGTGCACCTCGACATCAGCCACCGCGAGCCCGAGTTCGTGCGCGAGCATTTCCCCAATATCTACGAACGCCTGCTCGGCCTCGGCATCGACATGACGAAAGAGCCGATCCCCGTCGTGCCTGCGCAGCACTATACCTGCGGCGGCGTGCGCGTGGACCTCAAGGGCCGGACCGATCTGCCAGCGCTCTACGCCATCGGCGAATGCAGCGAGAGCGGGCTGCACGGGGCGAACCGTCTTGCGTCCAACTCCCTGCTCGAATGCTTCGTGTTCGGCGAAGCGTCGGCGCGCGACATCTGCGAACGCTTCGACGAACTCGCCCCGCCGCCCGCAGTGCGCCAGTGGGACGAAAGCCGCGTGACGACGGCGGACGAGGAAGTCGTCATCAAGCAGAACTGGACCGAGATCCGCCGCTTCATGTGGAACTATGTCGGTATCGTTCGCACCGACAAGCGCATGGAACGCGCCGCTAACCGCATCCGCCTGCTGAACGAGGAAGTGGACGAATATTACGGCAACTTCCGCGTTTCGAAGGACCTGATCGAACTGCGCAACCTTTTGAAGACGGCGGACCTGATCGTGCGCAGCGCGCGCCGCCGCAAGGAAAGCCGCGGCCTGCATTACAACGTCGATTACCCGCAGACGGACGAAGTTGCGCGCGACACGATCCTCGTTCCCTGATCCTTTGGATAGGGCTGGGTTTGTGTAATTTGCATAATTGGCGCGATGACCGTGCGGGCGTCGAAAGCTGCTGGTGCAGGCTAAACCCTTGCGTTCAAGGAACTCTTGGCCGTTTTTAACAGACCCTTAGTCATTGGCTTCCTGCACTTAACCAAGTGAACTCTGCAAACCATTAAGCCGTTCTTCGTAACTTTTGCTGCGTCGCACCAGCAAAGGGTCCGAATAGGCATGCGCTTCTACAACGCCACACGTTTCATATTCCCGCACAGTTTTTCGCTTCGCGTCTTCACCGTCTGCTTCGCATCGGTCCACGTGCCGATCCTCGTCTTCGCAGGGGTCGAGGCCGCGCTGGGCGAGTGGCAATGGTCGATCTTTCTCCCGCTTCTGGTCGCGACGGTGGCAGGTTCAGCCCTCGGCATCTTCGCGCTTGCCGGCCTGATGGCGCCCTTGCAGCGCGCGACGCGCGATCTGGAACGGCTAGAGCGCGGCCAGCTGGTCGAAAACGTGCCAGTCGGCGGTCCCGACCTTGCGGGCAAGCTGCTCCACGCCGTCACCCGCGCATCGCGCGAAACGGTATCGCGCATGGACGAACTGCGCACAGAGGCGGGCACCGACATGCTGACGGGCCTGCTCAACCGGCGCGGCTTTGAAGAAACGGTTGCCGCGGTCATGCGTGCAGGCGGCGGCGGTACGGTGGCCGTGCTGGACGGCGACAGGTTCAAACGCGTCAACGACGAGCTTGGCCATGCCGAGGGCGACCGCGTGCTGTGCGGGCTTGCCCGGCGCATGGTCGGCAACATGCGTGCCGGTGATGTCGCGGGCCGCTGGGGCGGGGACGAATTCGTGATGTTCTTCCCCGGCCTTGGCGAACGCGCAGCGGGCGAGATCATCACCCGCATCTCGCGCGCGGTGGACGAGGCACCCGATGCTGTCGTCGACGGTCAGCCGGTGGGCTTTTCGTGGGGCGTTGCCAGCATGGAACGCCGCAACAACGACACGCTGGAAGGTACGATGGAAGTCGCCGATGCGCGGCTCTACGATTGCAAGGCGGAGCGCCGCGCCGCCTGAGCGATCAGGTCAGCAGGACGCGTCCCAGCAGGATCAACGCCATGCCGCCAAGGATGGAGGCCAGGCATCCGGGCCTGGAAAACTCCGACCGGCCGCGGCTGGTGATGAGCCCTGCCAGCAGCGAACCGCCGATGCCCAGCGCGATCGTGGCGAAAAAGCCGAGATCGACTTCGCCGGGATAGAAGAAGCGGGCAAGGATGCCGACGATAAGGCCCGATACGATGGCGCCGATGATGTTGAGCATGGGTGTCCTTTAATGCCGAATCGGTGATGGAACCGGCCTAGCCCGAAAAGGTTTCGCCGTGCGACCGCGATTGCGCCGAAGGCATCGCGGATATGGCTTGTCAGCCTTTTATTAGGGGTTGCCCCCTACCATATGTGGTGGGTGCGCCCCGGGATTATCAAACTGGGGAAAAGTTTTTTTAACCGCGCCTGCCCCCTTGCGCCATCCGCGGGTCAAGCTTGGTCCACGCGTCGCTGCCATGCGGCGCGCCATGCTGCACTGCGCAGTGGATAAATTGCGCTTGCTTGGCCTGCGCGTTGAGGCACTATCCCTAGCGGTCGGTTCGACGGGAGGACCGCAAGACCTAGGGATTGGCGCTGTTCGCATGATGAACGGCAAAGGGCTCTTGAAGGTGTTGCGGCATGGGGCCGAAGACGACCGGCGGGGCTCGATCAGGTAGCAGGTTTGCCGGAAACATCCGGGCCTTACGCCGGTCGTCCCGGTTCATGCCGAAGGCACTTCGTCAGGCGAAGGTGCGCGGCACTGAAGCGGGAAGGTCGGCCGTGGTGCAACACGTCGCCTGACTGGCAAGACAGGTCGGGGCGGCAAAACGGGGCGGTATCGAAATGGATTTCAGGAACGGGGACGATGGTCGCGTGAGTGCCGGTGACGTGAGCGGCGATGATACGACGAGCGACATGTTCGAGACCCCTCCCAAGGAGACAACGCCCGTGGAGGCAGACGTGCAGGACAAGATGAACAAGACGGACACGATCGAGGACGCGCCGGTGGCAGAAGCCGCCGCAGAAGCGCTGGGCAACGCAGTTGCCGAAGCGGTGAAGACCGCTGCTGCGCCCAAGCTGTCCTCGAAGGACATCATGCCGCGCCGCTTCACGATCGTGACCGATGCAGAGCGTGACGCGAACCTGACCGAATTCGGCAAGGAAACGCTGCAGGACCGCTACCTGCTCCCGAACGAGACCTATCAGGATCTCTTCGCCCGCGTGGCCGATGCCTATGCGGACGACCAGGAACACGCGCAGCGCCTTTACGACTACATCTCGAAGCTGTGGTTCATGCCGGCAACGCCCGTTCTGTCGAATGGCGGCACCGGTCGCGGGTTGCCGATCTCGTGCTACCTCAACTCGGTCGAGGACAGCCTCGAAGGCATCGTCGGCACCTGGAACGAGAACGTGTGGCTCGCCTCGCGCGGCGGCGGCATCGGCACCTATTGGGGCCAGGTCCGCGGCATCGGCGAAACCGTCGGCCTCAACGGCAAGACCAGCGGCATCATCCCGTTCGTGCGCGTCATGGACTCGCTCACCCTCGCGATTTCGCAGGGCTCGCTGCGCCGTGGTTCGGCTGCCTGCTACATCGACGTCTCGCACCCCGAGATCGAGGAATTCCTCGAAATCCGTAAACCCTCGGGCGACTTCAACCGCAAGGCGCTGAACCTGCACCACGGCGTACTGCTTACGGACGCGTTCATGGAAGCCGTGCGCGACGGCGGCGACTTCGACCTCGTCAGCCCGCGTGACGGTACGGTCCGCAAGACCGTCAACGCCCGCGCGCTGTTCCAGAAGCTAGTCGAAACCCGCCTTGCCACGGGTGAGCCCTACATCGTGTTCAACGACACGGTGAACCGCATGATGCCCAAGCATCACCGCGAACTGGGCCTCAAGGTTTCGACCTCGAACCTTTGCTCGGAAATCACGCTGCCCACGGGCCGCGACCACCTCGGCAACGATCGCACCGCGGTCTGCTGCCTGTCCTCGCTCAACTTGGAAACCTGGGACGAGTGGAAGGGCGACAAGCAGTTCATCGAAGACGTCATGCGCATGCTCGACAACGTGCTGCAGGACTACATCGATCGTGCGCCTGACGAGATGGCCCGCGCCAAGTATTCCGCCGCGCGCGAACGCAGCGTCGGCATGGGCGTCATGGGCTTCCACTCGCTGCTGCAGTCGAAGAACATCTCGTTCGAAAGCGCGATGGCCAAGGCCATGAACCTGCAGATCTTCAAGCACATCTCGGCCAAGGCGAACGAGGCTTCGATGATGCTGGCGAAGGAACGCGGACCGTGCCCCGACGCCGAGGATACCGGCGCGATGGAACGCTTCAGCTGCAAGATGGCGATCGCGCCGACCGCGTCGATCTCGATCATCTGCGGCGGCACCAGCGCCTGCATCGAACCGATCCCGGCCAACATCTACACGCACAAGACGCTGTCGGGTAACTTCGTCGTGAAGAACCCGTATCTCGAAAAGCTGCTGCGCGAGAAGTCGAAGGATTCCACCAACGTGTGGAACTCGATCCTCGAACACGGCGGTTCGGTCCAGCACCTCGACTTCCTCAGCCCCGAGGAAAAGGCGACCTACAAGACCAGCTTCGAAATCGACCAGCGCTGGCTGCTCGAATTCGCGGCCGATCGCACGCCCTTCATCGACCAGGCGCAGAGCCTCAACCTCTACATCCCGGCCGATGTCGACAAGTGGGACCTCATGATGCTGCACTTCCGCGCATGGGAAATGGGCATCAAGTCGCTCTACTACCTGCGTTCGAAGTCGGTGCAGCGCGCCGGTTTCGCCGGCGGGGTTGAGGCCGACAACACCAAGGACGCGGCCCAGTTCAATCTCGCCGCGGGTGAAGAGACCGACTACGAGGAATGCCTCGCCTGTCAGTAAACGCGGCACCGCGCGACGCGCGGAAAGCTGCCGGCAAAAGAAATGGCAGGACGCCCCCGGGTGTCCTGCCATTCTTGCATCTGGGCCAGACCATTTCGGCCGGCATGACAGGCGACTTGCATTTGCAGTCGGGCGCAGAAATTTTTCGCGCCCGGCGGCCTGGTGTCTAAGTTTCTCTTAAGTAGCCATATAATCAACCACGTGTCACATAATGGGACAGTCATGATGTCCACGCGTTTATGACAGCCCTCTATTGCCATTGACCAAAAGTTAACGGCGGACTTACGCTATCTATCGGCTCTTACGAGTCGTTTCGCTGAATCATTTACTTTGCGCACCTCTTGTTTGGGGCAAGATTTCGCGCGCCTGTTCTGATGCTGACATAGGAAACGCCAGAATTATATCAGATTCAAAGGCTTGCTGACTTCTGGGCCCTAGGCTCAGGACCCATTGATTGGCGCGCAGCGATATGATTCAGGCTCCGCAAGGAGACTGTGCATGAGCGATCTGTATTGGCTGACGGACGAGCAGATGGCGCGTCTGTCGCCGTATTTTCCCAAGAGCCACGGCAAGCCCCGGGTGGATGATCGGCGGGTGCTGAGCGGGATTATTTTCGTCAATCGCAACGGGTTGCGCTGGCGGGATGCGCCGCGAGAATATGGGCCGCACAAGACGTTGTATAACCGTTGGAAGCGCTGGGGGGAGATGGGCGTTTTTGGGCGGATGATGGAAGGTCTGTCCACCCAGAGGGCCGAGCCGCAGACTGTCATGATCGACGCAACCTACCTCAAGGCCCACCGCACGGCTTCCAGCCTTGGGGTAAAAAAGGGGATCTCGGGCGCCTGATCGGACGGACCAAGGGCGGCATGAACACCAAGCTTCACGCCGTCACTGATGCCAATGGCCGCCCTTTGAGCTTCTTCATCACGGCCGGCCAGGTCAGCGATTACACCGGCGCAGCGGCCTTGCTCGACGAATTGCCCAAGGCCAAGTGGATGCTGGCTGATCGGGGCTATGACGCCGACTGGTTCCGGGACGCCCTCGAGCAGAAAGGCATCAAGCCCTGCATTCCCGGCCGCAAATCGCGCTCCATGCCCGTCAAATATGACAAGCGCCGATACAAGCGGCGCAACCGCATCGAGATCATGTTCGGACGCCTCAAGGATTGGCGCCGCGTGGCAACGCGATACGATCGCTGCCCCACCGTCTTCTTCTCCGCACTCGCTCTGGCCGCCACCGTGCTCTTCTGGCTGTGATCAGTGAGTCCTGAGCCTAGTGCCCCCACAAGGTGTGTCCGATTGACGAGAGGGGAACGTCATGACGATCACGATCACCAAGAAGGTCACCGACGACGAGCTGAAGCTCGACGAAAGCGGTGGTATCCAGTTCCAGAACCCGGCGGATGATGATCCGGACCCGCAGGCCGCGGGTACGCCGGACGACGACGACGACGACGATGTCGCGCTCGCGTGGGTCGATCCCGACGATACCAATAACGCCGATGGATCTTTCGATCTCGCGACAAGCGCGCTCGACGATACTTTTCTCGGCTATCTCAACACGCTCGTCGACGGGACTTTCCTGAGCGATGACCAGCTTGCCTATGCCGCCTCTGTCGGCGGGACCAGCGATGCCGATTATCTCAGCATCACCACGTCGGCAGGGGAGAACATCAGCAGCGTATTCTTCTCCGCCCCCGATGGCGGAGCGCTCGCCGGTGCGCAGGTCTTCCACGACTATGGCGCCGAGTTTCCCGAGGATCCCCTCCAGACCATCGATGGCCAAGATGTCTTCCTCTGGACGGTCGGCGATGGTTCGATTGTCCTCGCGACGACCAGCGGTGCCAGCGTATCGGCGGGTTCGCTCGTCGCGGCGTTCTACCTGGAATCCGATCTTTCAGACAGCGAGGCGACGCAGTTCGACGTGAAAGTCGAAAGCGTGGTCTTCGTGCCCTTCGACCATCCCGACGGCACCGACCCCGACGATGCGATCGATTTTTCCGAAATCCTGAACGTCAGCGCATCGGGCACGCTGGGCTTTGAATTCGACACGCTGGAATCGGGCAATTTCCTCTGGGTCGCGGTGGGCGATACCGATGCGGCCCTGCTCGTCACCGGGCAGGATCTCGACGTCAACACGGACGAGGGATCGTCCAAGTACGGCGACATCATCAAGGGCGGATCCGATCCGTCGGATACGGTGAATACCAGCCAGGGCGGCATCAATGCCACGATAGGCATCCTGTCTCAGCACTTCACCGACGCCAAGGAAAAGGGCGTCGAAAAGGATGGCCCGGTCGGCGTTTTCACGCTGGTAAAGGGGTTTGAACCGCTAGACGGCGCGACTGACGGGCAGGCGACGGGGATCAACATCCTCGACATCGATTATGACGACGTCGACCCTTACGTCGACGCGCCCAGCGCTTCGGTCTTTATTTCGCAGACCGAAGGCGGCGGTGAGGCAAGCCTGAGGATTGAGCTCTTCTCGGTCGACGAAGGCCCCGCGCCCGAAGAAGGGTTCGGCTATATCGGGGACACCGACAGCGATCAGGAAACGACCGATGATGATCCTGTCGCCGTCGTCCGGATCGAGGTGACGCGCGGCGACACGACTTATGTCTGGTTCGACGGCGACGACAGCGACGCCTCAACGGGTGAGGGCGGTGATACGCTGGGCGGCATCACGGTCGATTTCCTCGATTCCGACCATCCCACCGACATCAACGATTTCGTCGTTTCGGGCGTGATGACGGGCGACGTGATCCGCTTCTTCTCGACCGAGGGTGAGACGTTCAACCGCTTCACCATCCAGGCCAAGGCCGGATCGAGCGCGTTCGACATCGGGCGGATCGAGATCGACGAAGGCGTGATCAAGACGACGGCGGTGGGGCAAGACTTCCTTGTCGATGACGACGGCCCGACCGCGACTGCATCGGGCACGCCGGAAGAGCTGGTTCTGGACGAAACGGTTGCCGATCCCGACCCCGATGGCGCGAACGATGCGCCGGCAGGCACGACCACCGTGACATCAACCGGCATTGCGGCCTTGTTCGGCGGTGACTTCGGCAGCGACGGTGAAGGCTCGACTGCGTTCTCGCTGGACCTGTCCAATCAGGACATCGGCTCCGGCCTGTTCGTGATCGACGATACGGTTGCAAACGGGAAGGGCGAGCAAATCCTGCTCTACCAGACCGCTGACGACACGGTGATCGGCTATGTCGGCACGGATGGTCCGGGGGCTGATACGCCGGATTACGAGACGATCTTCACGATCACCATCGACACCAATTCGGCAAGCGGCACCTTCGGCGAAGTGACGTTCGCGTTCGGCACAGATTACGCCAACATCTGGCATCCCGACTATGCCGATGGCGATGCCGACGATGCCGAGACGCTGACGGTCGGCGCGGGCGAATACCTGCGCGTCGTGCAGGAACTAACCGATGCCGATGGCGACAAGGATTCCAGCTACCGCGATCTGGGCACCGGCGTGTTCGGCGTCGAGGATGACGGTCCGCTGGCCGATGCGGCAGGCGCGCCGCCTGCTCTGACGGTGGACGAGACCGATGCGGCTCCCGATCCTGACGGGCCGAACGATGCGGCTGCCGGAACGACTTCGGACAGCGCCAGCTTCACCAGCCTGTTTGGCGGCTCGGTCTTCGGCAGCGATGGCGCGGGTTCGACCAGCTATGGTCTTGAACTGAGCGCCGACGGCATCGGATCGGGTGTCTATGCGCTCGACGCGACGCAGAGCGACGGGAAGGGCGATGAAATCCTGCTCTACCGTCAGGACGCGACGACGATCATCGGTTATCTCGATCCGGTCGGAAACGACGAGGCTGGCGACTACGTGACCTACTTCACGATCACGGTCGACAATGATGCCAGCGACGATGCTGATGTCGGCGCGACGACCGCGTTCGGGGACGTTACCTTCACGCAGGTCCTCAACGTCTGGCATCCGCTGACGGCGGACGGAAAGGCGGATGACGCGGTCCACATCGATGTAGGCGATGGCAACGAGCTGAACCTCGTCCAGACCGTCACCGACGCTGACCTCGACAATGACAGTGCGTCCTTCGACCTTGGTCATGAAATCCTCGGCGATGGGCAGGAGGCGGGGCAGGGCTATTACGTCTTCTCGATCGAGGATGACGGGCCCAAGGCCGGCACGCCGAGTGCACCAAGCCCGATCTATCTCGACGAGACGACCACCGTCACTGACCCGGGCGGCACGAACCAGGCAGACGCAGGCATCTCATCGGCCAAGAGCAACTTCGGTACGTTGTTCTCTGCCGCCGCCTATGGGTCTGACGGTGCGGGAAGCACGGTTCTCTCGCTGGAGATCAGTGCGAACGGCATCGGGTCGGGCCTGTTCTCGCTCGACGCGGATGAGACCGACGGCAAGGGTGATGAAATCCTGCTCTACCGGCAGGATGCGACGACGATCGTCGGCTATGTCGATCCGGTCGGGGACGACGACGTTGCCGACTACGTGACCTACTTCACGATCACGGTCGACACTGATGCCAGTGATGATGCCGATGTCGGTGCGACTACGGCATTCGGCGACGTCACTTTTACGCAAGTCAGCGATGTCTGGCACGGCAATACGGGCGACGACGACGACCTCGTCTCGCTCTACGTCGATGGAGCTGAAGAAAGCTTCTCGCTGCGCCAGACGGTGACCGACGCGGATGGCGACAGCGACACGTCCGACATGGACCTGTCGGCCAATATCTTCTTCATTGAAGATGACGGCCCGCAGATCGATGAGACCACGATCGCCGACAACCTGTTCGTCGGCAACATGATCGGCGACAGCGTCAGCGACGATTTCACTTTCAGCAACGTGGCCGATGCGCCGTGGGCCTGGGTGATCACCGATGCGCCGGGCGACTTCGACGATACCTCGCCCTATCCCGCTGATGTCTTCACATGGCGCTATGCCGATGTCGACGAAGACGGCGAGGTCGGCCAGCACGAGATCATCGGCACTTACGATGGCGACGACCTCTATTCGCTGATCATCACCGACGATGGCAGCGGCACGGCGACTTACGAGCTTGAGATGATCGGTGCGCTGGATGGCGGTTCGCGGGAGCTGGATTCGGCGAACATCAAGGCCGGCGGTCCCGACACGAACTTCATCGATGTCGGTATCATCGGCGCCGAGGCGAGCGACTTCGTCCGCATCTCGGGCTATTTCGACGACGATGGGATCGACACTGGTGACGATCCGGTTCCGGCCGCCGTGAATGAGAGCAATCTCAACGTCGGGGTGAAGAACGGCAATCTCGACAGCGGTGAAATCCTTGGCTTCTCCCTGTTCGAGAATGGCGAGAGCGAGCCGCCGACCGACATTTCGGGCATCATCATCGGGACCAAGACCGCACAGGGCTTCAACTATGCGTGGAAGGCCTATGGCGTCGACGAAGAGGGCGATCCCGTGACGTATGACGGCAGCGGAAGCGTCGGCAAGAACGAGCCCATCATCATTGACGTTGGCGCGCTCGTCCACACGATCGAGCTATACAACCTTGATGGCGACGCGGTGAAGATCGGGTTGGACGATATCGAAATCCTGACCGATCCGCCCGATTTCCTGCTGAATTTCGAAGGCGTGCTGCACGACGCGGATGGCGATGCCTATGGGTTCGACTTCACGGTCGGCATCGACGGCAACGACAGCGGGGCGCTGGTCGATCCGATCATGGTCGACCCCTTGCCGGAGACGACAGCCTTCGAACTGATGCACGTCGACCCCATCGCCTGAACGCGGATCAGCCCGCGCTGGTGAGCATCACCGCCAGCGCATCCGCGATCGACCGGTGGCCCAGTGCATTGGGGTGCCACGGCGCACCGTCCGACCGGTCTTTCGTGGTCGCGTTCGACCAAGAAGCCGGGTCGCAGGCTGTGTGGTCCGCCGACATCTCGTCCGCGGGCAGCAGCAGCGATTCCGTGGCCTGCGCTGCACGCCGCGTGACTTCGGCAAGACGAAGGCCGATTTCGCGCGTGAGATCGGCGTCGGCTTCGGAGATCGCGACTGCCGGGCAAAGCTCGTCGGGTACGAGCGCGACGTACTGGACGAAGATGACGCGGGCCTCGGGCGCTTTTTCTTTCACGCGCCGGGCAAGGTTTTCCAGCGCAGCCTGCACTTCGGCATAGCCCTCTTCGGAAGGGGCCTGCGGCGACACGCAGGTAATCTCGCGCTCGCCCGCCTTGATGACCCTGCCGTTCTCGCAGCTCGCCATGAAGAGGTTGCCGATGTAGTTGAGATCGTTGCCGCCCACGGTGATCGTGACCAGCCGGGTCGCGCTGTCGACCGCGTCGATCTGAGCGGGAAGCTCGTCCCAAGGGGCCAGAAGGTGTTCGGTCTTCGCGCCGCCGCAGCCCTGGTCATTCAGCGCGAGATCCAGCTTTTCGGCCAGCAGCGAGGCGTAGTTGTTGACGGTTCGCCCGCAGCGTTCGGGCGTGCCGGGTTTCGTCGGCCCGATCCCCGCGCCGGCGGCAAATGACGATCCCATTGCTACATACTTCGCGCCTTCGGGAACTGCCCCATCGCCCATGGAACCTGCAGTCGCACAGCCGCCCAGAATAGCCAGAGAGGCAAGGGCCATGGCCACCTTTGACGGACGGTTCATCGACTTCAATCTGCTCTCCTGTGCGCCTTCGTGATGTGCCGATCGGTATGGCGGCCGCGCTTCGACGATGCGATCCGGTGTCTTGGGGCCAAGCCTAAGCTTAAGCCTCCTTCCGCACTCTGCGGACAACATCGTTTCGCCTTCTGGAAACGGTTTGTCGCATATGGCGGAACCGGAAAGCCGGTCCGGCAGTTGGGAGGAAACCGTCGCCCGGCGGGCAGAGTTTGGGGCGGCGCAGGAATCTTTATTTGGCCAACCCCCTCGCCAGATTAACAAATGTGTATATGAGGGTGCGGGTTGGTAAGGGGCTGAAACTCCAACGTCGGGGGACACAATCAGGCATGCTTGCCGATCCGATAATCGAGTTCATGCAGAACAGCGGCATCTCGCTGAGCGTTGCCGATGCGCGTGCCGAAGACGTGCCCCTGATCGCGGTGAACGCCGCGTTCGAAAACCTGACGGGTTACAGCAACGCGGAGATCGTCGGGCGCAATTGCCGCTTCCTTCAGCCCGAAGGCGGGGCAGGGCCAGTGCGCGAACGCATGCGCGCTTTCCTTGTCGACGACAGCGTGAAGGAAGACCGTTTCCTGATCCCCAACGTGCGCAAGGACGGTACGCCGTTCCTCAACCTTCTTTACATGACCAAGATCCGCCGCGACGGCCGCGATACCTTCATCATCGGATCGCAGTTCGATTTCACGAAGCACGACCGGCGCGGGCACGACGGCTATGACGAAACGCTTCGCAAGGATATCCGCGAACTCGGCTCGCTGACGGGCGAGATGGGGATGGTGACGCTGGGCACCTTCCGCTCGCTTGCCAACAGCGCCGCGCTGATCGCGGAAGCGAAGCTCGATTGATGGCGGTTGCAGCAGGCCACCCCAAGACCGGTCGTTTCATGATGGGTCGCCTCCGGCACGAGATGCGTGACCGGGAGAAGCAGCTGCTCGAGGACCTGGTCGAGGATACCGAGATCTTCACTTCGCCGACCAAGCTGATCAGTCGCGGCGACATCGCGCAGAAATCGACGATGCTGATCGACGGTTTCATCGCGCGCTCGATCACGCGGGGCGGCAAACGGCACATCATCGGCATTCACGTGCCCGGCGATTTCGTCGACCTGCACGGTTTCGCGCTGAAGCGGCTCGATCACGACATCGTCACTGTCGGGCATACGGTCGTCGGCCACACGCCCCACAAGAAGCTGGTCGAGGTCATGCGGACCGAACCGCACCTGACCCGCCTCCTGTGGTTCGCCACCCTGCTCGATGCCGCGATGCACCGCGAATGGATCCTGAAGCTTGAACAATTGAACGCCGACGGGCGGCTGGCGCACCTGATCGTTGAACTCTGGCACCGGCTCGATTTCGTGGGTCTGGCGGAACCGGCAAGCTGCGCGATGCCGCTGACGCAGGTCGAACTGGCCGATGCCTGCGGGACGACCGCGATCCACATGAACCGCACCGTACGCGCCATGCGCGAGGCGGGGCTGATCGACTTCTCGCGCGGGCGGGTGATGATCTCCGACATGGAGCGTCTGAAGCAGATGGCGCAGTTCGATGGCGCCTATCTCTACGGCAACGGCGACCTCTATCTGGCCGATGCGTTCGAGGCCGAAATCGCTTGAGCGGCGGCTTGCAGACTTGCCTTGGCGTTAATCTCGCCATCATTCGAACAAGCCGATTGTAACGTTATCAATGAATGACTATCGTCCCGCCCCGATGGCAACGCGGACTCCACGGGACGCAGAGGCCGACACGCAATTCCCCGTCATCGGTGTCGGGGCATCCGCGGGCGGTCTGGAGGCGCTAAGGGAAATGTTGGGTGGCTCGAAAGGGCTGCCGGGCATGGCCTTTGTGGTCGTGCAGCATCTCGACCCCAATCACGAATCGCTGATGGCCCAGTTGATCGAGCGGTACACCGACATGCCGGTGCGCCAGATCGTCGGCGGGGAAACGCTCGAACCCGACAACATCTACGTCATCCCGCCCGGCTCCGGCCTGTCGGTAGAGGACGGGGTCCTGCGGCTGACCGAGTTCAAGGACCCGCGCGGGATGCGCCGGCCCATCGACGATTTCTTCGAAGCGCTGGCCGAGGACATGGGCGACCGCGCGGCCTGCGTCATCCTGTCGGGCACGGGCGCCGACGGCAGCCGCGGCCTGCGCGCGATCAAGGAACACCACGGCGTCGCCGTCGCGCAGGAGCCCGAGGGGGCGCGCTATGACGGAATGCCGCTGTCGGCGGTGGGTACCGGCCTTGTCGATTTCGTGCGGGAATCGAACCAGATCATCACCTGCCTGCGCGAATTCTTCGACCGCAGCCTCGACAACATCGACCCGAAAGAGGCGGCAGAGGCCGTCGCCTACAACATCGACGATCTGTGCGGCGCGCTGCGCGACCAGATCGGGCACGATTTTTCGGGCTATAAACGCTCCACCATGGGCCGCCGCATCGAACGGCGCATGCAGGTTTTGGGCATCGAGGATCTTTCGGCCTATATCGAACGCCTGCACAGCGATGTGGATGAATGCCAGGCGCTGTTCCGCGACCTGCTGATCAACGTCACCCGCTTTTTCCGCGATCCCGAGGCGTTCGAGGTCTTGCACCAGACGGTGGTCAAACCGCTCGTCCGCATGGCCGATCAGCGCCATGGCATCCGCATTTGGGTGCCGGGCTGTTCCAGCGGTGAGGAAGCCTATTCGCTCGCCATGCTGTTCGCAGAGGAACTGCGCGAACAGGATCGTAATGTGACGGTACAGGTCATCGCCAGCGACATCGACGACCAGATGCTGCGCATCGCGCGCGAAGGCATCTATCCGATCGCCGCGCTGGCCGACATTCCCGAACCGATGCGCAGTCTCTACACCGTCGGGCACGGCGATACTTTCGGGATCAATTCCTCGATCCGTGACATGGTGCGGTTCAGCCTGCATTCGGTGATCAAGGACCCGCCGTTTTCGCGGATCGACCTGATTTCTTGCCGTAACCTGCTGATCTATTTCGACGATAGGCTGCAGCAGGCGGTCCTGCCGCTGTTCCACTATTCGTTGCGTCCGGATGGCTGGCTGCTGCTTGGCCCGTCGGAAACGATCGGGCGCTATGACGACCTGTTCTCTCCCGTCGATGCCAAGCACCGGCTGTTCTCGCGCACGGGAATGCATCCCAGCTATCCGCTGGAGCTTCCCGGCACCACGCGCCGCCCGTCACGCACGTCGATGGAGCGGCAGTCGTACCAGTACGAACGCAGCTGGCTTGAGGGAGAGGCGCTGCGCAAGCTGACCGAGACCTATACCTCGCCCTCCCTGCTGGTGGATGGGGAATCGACCATCCTCAACACATGGGGTCAGGTCGGGCGCTATCTCGATTTCCCCGTCGACCGTGACCGCCGTCTTCACGCAACTTCCTTGGCGAAGCCGGGTCTGCGCGAGATTATCGGCGCGCTCGTCCGTCAGTCGAAGGAAAGCAAGCAGCGCCACGTCGCGCGCGATGTGCAGGTCAAAACCGATTTCGGCGATCAGCCGGTACAGGTTATCTGCGATCCGGTGCGCGACGGCACGTTCCTTGTCGTCATCCGTGAAACCGGCCCCTTCGTGCCGCTGGGCGAGGGCGATCTGGTCGAACTGGGCGAAACCGACGATCAGATCGAATTCCTCGAAGACGAACTTCGCATCACGCGCCATCGCCTCCGCTCAACAGTGGAAGAGCTGGAGACCGCGAATGAGGAGCTGAAGAGCTCCAACGAAGAAATGATGTCGATGAACGAGGAGCTCCAGTCCACGAACGAGGAGCTGACCACGGTCAACGACGAGCTTCGCAACAAGGTCGACCAACTGATCGTCGCCAATTCGGATCTCGAGAATTTCTTCGATTCCACGCAACTTGCCGTGATCGTGCTCGACGACGAACTGCGCATCCGCAGCTATACTGACGAGGCCTGCTCGCTCTTCCCGTTCCAGCATGGCGATCGCGGTCGCAAGCTGTCGGAAGTGACGACGTTCCTTGCAGACAGCAATTACATGGACCTTGCCCGCCGCGTTGCCGGCACGGGTGAAAAAGCCGACGCGCGTGCGCACAATCCGGAAAACGGTCGCGATTACGCCCTGCGCGTCTTGCCTTACGTAAAGCAGGACGGAACCACCGACGGTGCCACGCTGGTGTTCAATGACATCACTGCTGCGCTTGCGATGGAACGCGAACTGGCCGAGCAGCGCGAGCGGCTTGAACTGGCCCTGCGCGTCGCACGTATCGGTATCTGGGAATACGATCCCACCACCGGCCAGACCGAACTGGACGAGGTGGAGCGCGACCTGCTCGACGTCGACGACGAAGAAGCGCAGACGATGGATCTCATCCTCAAGCGCGTCCATCCGAACGACCGCGACGAGGTAAACTCGGCCCTGCGCAACGCGATGGACGGCAAGCGCGACTTCGACCAGACTTTCCGGGTCGTCACCCGCAAGGGCGAGGACCGCTGGCTGCACGGACTTGCGCGCCGGATCGAGCTGAACGGGGAATATCGTTTCGTCGGCGTGACTTACGACATTTCGTCGGAACGCCAGGCGCTGGCCGAACGCGACCTGCTGCTGCGGGAAATGAACCACCGCATCAAGAACCTGTTCGCGGTTGTCGGCGCGATGATCGGCATCTCGCACCGCGAGAGCGAGACAGTGGAAGAGTTCGCGACCGATCTCAAACGCCGCATCGACGCCATGGGCCGCGCCCACGCGCTGACGCAGCAGCGCCGCGTGGACGAGCCGGTTGGCTTGCGCGAACTGATCGATGTCGTGCTGACGCCTGCGCGCTCCGGCCAGGACATTCGCATCCTTGGCGAAGACGCCGAAATCCCGACGGGCAAGATCACGTCGCTGGCTCTGATCTTCCATGAATGGGCGACAAACGCGACGAAATATGGCGCGTTGTCGGATGAAGGCGGGGCCCTGTTGATCGATATCGGGCGGGAAGATGACAAGGTTGTCGTCTCGTGGACCGAGAAGATGGACGGGATCACGGACAAGGGGCCAAGCGCCGGTTTCGGTACGCGTCTGGTCGAAGCCTCGGTGCGCCAGCTCGACGCGAAGCTGGATGGCGGGCAGGGCGATGGAGAATTTCATCGCCGGCTCAAGCTCAATGGCCTCGCGCAAGGCGCACACGCAGAAAACCCGGCGTAGAGGGGGTCTCCGCCGGGCCTTCGCGCCGCACCGTCAGGATGGTGCGGGCTTTTTACTGGTTTCCTGTCATGCGACGCCTTCGGGGATGGTCGCCGCCGCCTTCAGGTAGATGCGGTTGTCATCGATGCGGTCGATGTCGTCGAGCGACAGGAAGTGGTGCATGTTGTCGCTTGAATCGGACTTCGTCAGCTTGATGCGTTCGTCCTCGACTTCGTCGACCGTACCGATGTGCTGGCCGTTGATGTCGGTGACTTCCATGTGCTCCTTGATGCGCAGATTCTCGAACATAAGATCTCCTATCTGTTTGTATTTGTTATATTAACGGACAGATCGTCGATCGGGTCCACGCCTCGGCGCGCATGTGCAACGGCTTGTGGCGGGGTGGTCGTGGGGGGTGCCTGACTGGATGTTCGATCGGCTACGCTAAGGGGCGAACCGCTTACTTGACCGAGAGGTAGACGCCGCTCGGTTCAACCATCGAGACATCGTTCACGGTGTAGCCCTTCGAGCCGACAGTGAAGTCGTTGTCGTTCACGGTCTCGATGGCGCCCAGCGACTGACCGGCCGCGTCGAACACGGCCATTCCGCTTTTCACTCCGAGTTTCTCAAGCATGTCATTCATCCTTCTTCCTGGTCTCGTGCGTTTGCGATTACGCACGGTTGAAGATGACAGCCGGGATTGAACGATGCGCAAAAAAGGGTGGTTATTCCGATTCCGAAAATCATGGTTGCGGCGACGGTAACCACGCAAACCGATACAATCTGCGACAGTGCGATGGTTTATTGCGAATTCACCATGAAATAGGTGCCTGTCCCGATTCGAGAATTTTCATCAAAGGGACTCAAAATGCGTAAGTGGCACCGCTGGTTATCGGTCTTTTTCGGCGTATTCCTGCTCTGGATCGCGGTCACCGGCGTGTTGAGCCAGGTCGCGGTGCTGTGGCCGGCCAGCAATGTCGACCCCGCCGCGGCCGCCGCTGCACAGACGCCGCCGGCGGGCTTCGAGTGCCCCGAAGGTTGGCGCTGCATGCCCCCGCGCGTAGATGCGACCGGCATTCGCGGCATGGTCGGCCTGTTCCACCACCTGCATTCTGGCGAAACGTTCGGCCCCATCGGCACGGCCATCTCGGTCCTGTCTGGCCTTGCGATGATCTTCTTCAGCTTCTCGGGGATCTGGCTCTACGTCCAGATGTGGCGCAACCGTAAGAGCCGCCGCCTCAACCCGCGCTGGTTCTGGAAGTAATCGGGGTTCTGGAAGTAGCCCCAAATGAAAACCCCCTCGCCGCGGGTGCGGGGAGGGGGTGTTTCGCGAAGGCCGGTCAGCCTTCCGTTGGGTGGGGGCCCAATATGAGGTCAGGCCCTCAGGCCTCTTCCTCGAACAGTTCGGCGGCATTCGCGCCGGTTGCCGAGAGTCGCACCGTGTCGCCTTCCACCTCGGCGACGAGGCCGATCGGCAGGTAGTGGTGATGGCCGTGGTGGGTTTCCTGTTCGAAGCCCGCGCTGGTGCTGTCCTTGGTCAGCTTGATACGCTCGCCCTCGATACCGTCGACCTTGCCGACGGGCGCGCCGTCGGCGCCGATGACTGTCATGTGTTCCTTGATCTGGCTGGCAATGCTCATGTCATGCACTCCTTCCTAATAAGTGGATGGGTGACCGGCCGAGGGCAAAGGGGAACATACCCCCGGCCGGCTTGCAACATAAACGCACGGTCTGTGCGCCCCGTTCCGCCGGAAATGCCTGATTTCCGCCGCATTCCGCCTTTTCAGCGACCTTTCACGACGAGCGGCGCAATCACTGCGGCAGGCCGTTAACCATGCGCGACTCGGGCGCCATCTGGAAGGCGTAGGCGCAAGTCCCCATATCCAGAATGCGGGTGAAAACGCGTCGTGGATAACCGCCACCCCGCTGGGGAAAAGACGCTACCGGTACGTAACGGACCGGCGATGCCATGCTATATCTTGTGGCTCACCGTCAGAAATGACTCGCACCCTTACGGAGAAAACCGCCCATGTCGCTGCTCGAAGCCCGCAAGACCTACAAGCCGTTCGAGTACCCCTGGGCGTACGAGTTCTGGAAGCGCCAGCAGCAGGTCCACTGGATGCCCGAGGAAGTTCCTTTGGGCGAGGATTGTCGCGACTGGGCGCAGAAGCTGTCGGACCATGAACGCAACCTGCTGACGCAGATCTTCCGCTTCTTCACGCAGGCCGACGTCGAGGTGCAGGACTGCTACCACGAAAAGTACGGCCGCGTGTTCAAGCCGACCGAAGTGAAGATGATGCTGGCCTCGTTCTCCAACATGGAGACGATCCACATCGCCGCCTATTCGCATCTCCTCGATACGATCGGCATGCCGGAGAGCGAGTACGGCATGTTCCTCGAATATTCGGAGATGAAGGACAAGCACGACTACCTTCAGCAGTTCGGCGTCGACAACGACGAGGATATCGCACGCACGCTCGCCATGTTCGGCGGCTTTACCGAAGGGCTTCAGCTTTTCGCCAGCTTCGCGATGCTGATGAACTTCCCGCGCTTCAACAAGATGAAGGGCATGGGCCAGATCGTGTCGTGGTCGGTGCGCGACGAATCGCTGCACTGCGAAGGCATCACCCGCTTGTTCCACGCCTTCTGCGCCGAACGCGGCTGCCTGACCAAGGCGGTGAAGGAAGACATCATCGACACGTGCCAGAAAACGGTGCGCCTCGAAGACGCCTTCATCGACCTTGCCTTCGAACAGGGCCCTGTTCCGGGGATGAGCGCGAAGGAAATCAAGCGCTACATCCGCTACATCGCCGACTGGCGCCTGTCGCAGCTTGGCCTGCCCGAAATCTACATGATCGAGGAACACCCGCTGCCGTGGCTGACGCCGCTGTTGAACGGGGTGGAGCACGCGAACTTCTTCGAAACCCGCGCGACCGAGTATTCGAAGGGCGCGACCAAGGGCAATTGGCAGGACGTGTGGTCGAACTTCGACAGCCGCCGCAAGGCCGCCAAGGGCGAAGAAGCCAACGACGCCGAGGAAGACGGTCCGGGCCTGTTCGGGGATACCGAAGCGGCGGAGTGAGGTCAGTGGATTTAGTTTCAGCAGCTGGTGGCGTCTTTGTAGGGGCTAACGAGCTGCTGAAAGAAATCTATACCGATCTGGCTAAGCCGGGAGTGCTGCAGGTTGGAAAAGCGCTCGAGACCGTGCTTAGTCTCGTCAATCTGCCCTTGATACCGCTTCGTTTGATGAATGAAACGGCTCGGGTGTACGAGCAGCGTAAATTTGATGAGATCGCCGAACGATTTTCGAAGATACCTGCTGAAGATGTGATTGACGTTAGGCCAGAGATTGGCGTGCCAATCATTGAGGCTCTTTCTGCCACGGACGACGCCAATCTCCGTTCAATGTTTATCGAACTCTTGGCAAAGGCAGCCAATCGAAACGATGTTCAATTAGCGCATCCTAGTTTCTCTCGTATCATAGGGCAGCTATCTCCAGACGAAGCGGTAATGTTGAACTCATGGAAGGGGCGGGCTTACTTCCCACTCCTCACTCTTTCACAGAGTAAGGGTAAGGGGCAAAAAGAGCTTTCCAGCGGCGTAATTCACCTGCCGGATTCTGTGATTTTTCCAGATAACGCTCCGTTATATCTGGCAAATTTACAGTCTCAAGGTTTGATCAAATACGGAACGGAGCGATACATTCCTGAAGACGGCCAATATGATCAGTTATTGGCTGATCTACGTGCCACCTATCCGGACTTGAAAGATGGTTCGATGGCGGCGCAATTGCCTTGGGCAGGTCTCAAAATAGGTAATAAGACTCCGAGAGAGAACGCCGGCATCGCTGATGGCGACATGTTTTATCAAAAGGGAATGATCGAGCTGACCGCTCTCGGTCGTGGTTTTCAGAAGGCCTGTATCGTTTAAGGACGCGTAACGCGCCTCCCGTTCGTAATGTGCTACCCCTACCGTGACCCAAATCACGCGGCCCGACTCGGCACCCCGTGATATACCTCCGTCAGCAACACGGGGGATTGCCATGCTTACCATCACTGCCGCCGCCCTGCTTCTGATCGCGCCCGGGCCGCAGATCTCTGCCGATTCCGATACGCCGTCGCGCATCAAGGCCGATATTGCCGCATCGATGCGGCCGGTTTCCGTCTTTGCCGAGGGCGAGACGCGCCGCCGGCCCTATAACCGGCAGGAGGCGATGACGCTTCCGGTGCTGGCGGAAAAGAAGGTCCAGCTCGTCCGTCCGCTGACCCAGCCCAAGGCGGACGATGTGCAGCAGGCCAGCTATCTGACCAACACGATCTTCACCAATATCCGGTGAACCACGCTCGGCCCCGATGGGCCGGATGCGGCGCGCGCTAGTGGGGAAGCGCGCGCCGTTTTGCTTGACCTGAAAACCGTTTTCCTACTCGGGCCCGATCTGTCACGCGTGGCGATCGGCTCTTTTATCGTGTTCATCATGGTTGTCATTTGCGCGCAGGGTGTAACCCTGTCGCGCAAAGCCATAACCCGCGCATTTGCGCGGTGTTCGGCGTGAATGCAGTAGGTGACAGGGTGTAACCTTTGTCACCCGCGGCAATCTGGCAGGACTAGTCCCTGACGGGAAAATTCTCGATCGGGCGCAGGACCTTGAAATCCTCGGTCAGGGGATCGTGGTCCAGCGGGGTCCACTCGATCGCTTCCGGCTCGACATGGGTGTCGGGCAGGCGGTCCAGCAAGTGGCGCACCAGCGTCAGCCGCCCGCGCTTCTGGTCGTTGAAGTCCACCACCGTCCACGGTGCCCACGCCGTGTGCGTCTCGGCAAAGATCGTCTCTCGCGCGGCGGTATAGTCGGCATAGAGATCGCGGGCCGCAATGTCGGTGGGCGACAGTTTCCAGCGCTTCAGCGGATCGTCCAGCCGTTCCTTGAAGCGTTCCTCCTGCGCCTCCTGGCTGGCGGTGAGCCAGTACTTGAAGAGGCGGATGCCGTCATCGACCAGCATCTTTTCGAAGATCGGCGCGGCGCGCAGGAAGTGTTGTGCCTCCTCCTCGCTCGCCCAGCCCATGACCTTTTCGACACCGGCGCGGTTGTACCAGCTGCGGTCGAACAGCACGATCTCGCCCGCAGACGGCAGGTGGGCGACATAGCGCTGGAAATACCACTGCGTCTTTTCGTCCTCGCTGGGTTTGGGCAGGGCGGCGATGCGGCACTGGCGCGGGTTAAGGACCCCGTGGATCGCCTTGATTGCGCCGCCCTTGCCGGCGGTGTCGCGCCCTTCGAAGACGACGACGATCCTCTCGCCCTTCGCCTTCGCCCAACGCGCCATGCCGACGAGTTCGAGCGCCAGATCATCCAGCGCGTCCTCGTAGTCCTTCTTCTTCACGGAACGGTTCGCCCTATTGCGCCGTTACGACAGGCGAAATGGTCGCAATCGCATTCCCGCCGCAGCCCACGACGACGCTGGAATATTCCGGCAGGGCAGGCTTGATCTCAAGCCGCAGCGGTTGCCACCCGGCGGCCTGGTCCGACGGTTCGACGGAAAGCGAAACGCGCTGTCCCGGCGGCATCATGCGGTCGGTCGGCCCTGCGGCCAGCGTCGCGGTGGCCTTTTCGGGCAGAAGCGCCTCTCCCACCACGATCAGGGTCGGTGTCGCATCGGGGCCGGGCATGGCGTTCACCCACGCTTCCCACCCGCGCGTTTCGGTCGGGCAGACGGGAACGGCCATCGGCTCCCCGTCCTCTGCCGTGACGCATCCGGTCATCATCATGCCCCCCATCAAAACGATCAAACCCTTGCGCATCGTCGGCCTCCAAAGTTGCGGTAAGGGCAAAGGTAAGGACTTGCAGGTAAAATGACAGCCATGAAAAGTGCGACGATCATCAGGTTCCCGCTGGAACGCGTGCTGGCGCGGAGGCGAGAGGAGAGGATGTGGACTTTCCTGCCGCTGACGGCTCCGGCCCTGACGGCAGGGATCGCGGCTCTGGCTCTGGCCGTCAATTAAGGGGCCGCAAATGGGGCGAAAGCGCGGTTTGCGCCACGCCGCCTCTTGCGAAATGCCGCTTTCACGGCCAAGGCACGCGGCATGGAAACCGTGACCCAAGAACAGCTGCAGACCGCCGCCGCAACCTCCAAGGCCTGGCCCTTCCAGGAAGCCCAGCGGCTGGCCAAACGCTTCCCCGGCGGAAAGCGGGATGCCGATGGCAATCTCGTGCCGGTGCTGTTCGAAACCGGCTACGGCCCCTCGGGCCTGCCGCACATCGGGACGTTCCAGGAAGTCCTGCGCACCACGCTCGTCCGCCGCGCCTACGAAGTGCTGACCGGCGGGCACCCGACGCGATTGGTGGCGTTTTCGGACGATATGGATGGCCTTCGCAAGGTGCCGGACAACGTGCCGAACAAGGAGATGCTGACTGAACATCTCGGCTTCCCCCTGTCGCGCATTCCCGATCCCTTCGGCTCGAACGACAGCTTTGCGGGCCGCAACAACGCGATGCTGCGCGACTTCCTCGACCGCTTCGGGTTCGACTACGAATTCATCGCCGCCAGCGACCGTTACAATTCGGGCGAGTTCGATGATGCCCTGAAGAACGTCTTGCGCAACTACGACGCGATCATGGGCGTCATGCTGCCGACCCTGCGCGAAGAACGCCGCGCGACCTACTCGCCGATCCTGCCGATCAGCCCGACGACGGGCGTTGTCTTGCAGGTTCCGGTCAGCGTGGTCGATGCCGACAAGGGTCTCGTCAGCTTCAAGGACAGCGACGGGACGATCGTCACGCACTCGATCCTTGGCGGGCAGGCAAAGCTGCAGTGGAAGGTCGACTGGGCCATGCGCTGGGTCGCGCTGGGCGTCGATTACGAGATGTGCGGCAAGGACCTCACCGACAGCGTCACGCAGTCCGGCAAGATCGCCAAGATCCTCGGCGGGCGTAAGCCCGAGGGCATGATCTACGAACTATTCCTCGACGCGAACGGAGAGAAGATTTCGAAGTCCAAGGGCAACGGCCTGACGATCGAGGAATGGCTGACCTACGGCAGCGAGGAGAGCCTCGGCTTCTACCTCTTCCGCGAACCGAAGAGCGCTAAGCAGCTTCACGTCGGCATCATCCCGAAGGCGGTCGACGAATACTGGCAGTTCCGCGAGAAGATCCCCACGCAGCCGGTCGAGCAGCAGCTGGGCAATGCCGCGTGGCACCTGCTGGGCGCCAACGGCGGGCATGACGGCGCTCAGGTTCCCGGCGCGGGCGACAGCCTGCCGGTGACGTTCGGCCTTCTGCTGAACCTCGTCTCCGTGCTGGGCGCGGAAGCGACGCGTGAGCAGGTGTGGAATTACCTCGGCAACTACATCCACGACGCCGATCCGGCGGCTCATCCTGATCTCGACGTCTTGGTCGACAGGGCGCTGGCCTACAACCGCGATTTCGTCGCGCCGAACCTGGTGAAGCGCCCTCCTGCGGCGAACGAGATGAAGGCGCTCAATGCGCTGGATCGCGCGCTTGGCGGCTTCGATGACGATACTCCTGCCGAGGACCTGCAGACCGCGGTTTACGAAATCGGCAAGCGCGAGGAGTTCGAGTTCGAGAACCTGCGCGACTGGTTCCGAGCGCTGTATGAAACGCTGCTGGGGTCGAGCCAAGGGCCGCGCATGGGCAGCTTCATCGCGCTTTACGGCATCGAAAATACCCGCCGCCTCATCGCCAAGGCCATGATGCGTACGCAGCCGGAGCAGGCGTGACGCTGGCCGCCATCAGGCAAGGTATGCGCCCCTGATGGCGGGCCATGCGCCCGATGCCGCCATGTTCGAGCGGCTGGCGGTCGCGGCGCTGAACCGACTGCCCGAGCCATTTGCACAGCATCTTGCCGACATCGTCATCCGCGTGGAGGAATTTGCCGATCGCGAAACCCTCGACGCGCTGGGGATGGAGAGCGAGTGGGACCTGTCGGGGCTCTATCACGGCAACCCGCTGACTGAGCAGTCGGTCTGGCATTCCGGATCGATGCCGCCGCAAGTCACGCTTTACCGTCAGCCGTTGCTCGCAGAATGGTGCGAAACGGGCGTCACTCTGGAGGCGCTTGTCACCCATGTCGTGGTGCACGAAATCGGGCACCATTTCGGCCTTTCGGACGAAGACATGCACGCATTGGAAGATCAGGTTCGATAAGCCGTTTGCGACTGTCGTTCGGCAGCGTGCTACAAGGCTTGCGTGGACAGGGGGTGGATCAATAAGGGGCGCCCAATGATCGACCGCGTCTTTGCCATCAGGGGCCTTCTGCTCGCCGTTCTCGTGCTCATGGCGGGAAACGGGTTCATGCCCACTCTGCTTGCGATGCGCATGGAAGGCGCAGGCGCGGCGGCGCCTGTCGTCGGCCTTATGGCCAGTGCCTATTTCTTTGGACTGGTCGTCGGCTCGCTTACGCTGACCAATGTCATCAAGCAGGTTGGGCACATCCGCACGTTTGCGACCGTGGTGACGGTTCTTTCGTCGAGCACGCTGTTCTACTCGCTTTACCAGAACGCGGTATTGTGGAGCGTGCTGCGCCTGCTGGACGGGGTTTGCGTTGCAGGTGTCTTCATCTGCCTCGAAAGCTGGCTCAACCATCGTGCCGACGCGCAAAGCCGGGGCACGATCCTCGCGGCCTATATGATCGCGCTCTATTCGGGGCAGGCGGTGGGGCAATTCCTGCTGGGGCTCGACACCGGCCTGATGCTGCCATTCGTGGTGTCGTCGATGCTGGTTTCGCTGTCTTCGGTGCCGGTCCTGCTGACCAGGATCGACAGTCCGCCATTGCCGGACGACGGCGATCACCTTTCGCTCCCCGCGCTGTTTCGGACCTCTCCGCTGGGCACTGTGGGCGTCACGCTGACCGGCGTGATGATGGGGGCGTTCTATGGCCTTGGCGCGCTCTATGCGCGGCGCAGCGGGTTTGACTTGTCGGACGTCGCGCTGTTCGTATCGGTCGTGATTGCAGGCGGCGTCGCCTTGCAATGGCCACTGGGGCACCTGTCTGACCGGATGGACCGACGCCTCGTCATCGTCATGGTACTGGGCGGGATCTTGGTGGCCTCGCTGGTGCTGGCCCTGCTCACCGATCATTTCGTGATTTTCGGCATGGGCGCTCTGTTCGGCGGATTCGTATTTTCGCTCTATCCGCTCTGCGTCGCCCATGCGAACGACCGCCTGACCGCGGCAGAACAGTTGAGCGCCAGCAGCGTGCTGATCCTGCTCTATTCGGGCGGCGCGGCAGGCGGGCCCTTGCTGGGATCGGCCGCGATGGCGGCGTTCGGGCCACGCGGCCTGTTTCTGTTCATGGCCGCGCTGGGGACGATCGGCGTCGGCTTTGCACTGTGGCGCATGTACCGCTCCGACGCGGTGGCCGGCGAAGACCAGCAGCCCTACCAGATCCTGCCACGCACGACGCCCGCCGCAGCCGCGCTGGAGCCAGCATCACAAAGCTCAGACGAGGTCGCCTAGCGCGTCCTTCAGATCGCCAAGCCATGGTTCGAACGGCTTCCAGGCGTCCTGCCCGCTGCGGTTGATCGGCCGCCGAACCTGTTCCGAACTGGCAGTGCGAACGGCGCGGTCGGTGCGGTGGAAGTCGAGGCAGGCGTCCTCGAACGGCAGACCGAGATAGTCGAGCATCCGGCGGACCTGACCTTCCAGATCGTCGAGCACGTCTTCGTGCTGCACGCGCAAGACGCGGCCGGGCAGAACCCGGTCCCAGTGGTCCATCAACGCGACGTAATCGGCGTAGTAACGGCCGATCTCGGTCAATCCGTAAGTGAACTCCTGCCCTTCGGCGAACAGCTGCTTGAATCCGGAAAAGCAGCAATCCATCGGCGCGCGGCGCGCATCGATGATTTTCGCGTTAGGCAGGATGAGGTGGATCAGCCCGATATGGCGAAAGTTGTTCGGCATCTTGTCAATGAAGAACGGCGCGTCCTGCCGGTGGATGCGCGTACTTTCGATATAGCCGCGGCCCATCTTCTCAAGCTGCTCGGCGCTCAGGTCGTGCAGGACTTGCGGATAGAGGTTCTCCTCCGCCTTACGCCCGCGCAGCCGGTGGGCGAGTGCGAGGATGTCGGGCAGTTCGAGCGTACCGTCGACCATCGAATGCGAGGCCAGGATCTGTTCGAGCAGCGTCGAGCCCGCACGCGGTAGCCCGACGATGAAGATCGGGTCGGGCGCATCGTGGCCGTGGCCGGCGTGTTTCTCAAACAGGGCGGGGGTGCAGACCTCGGCCTGTTTGTGCAGTTCCTCGCTCATCCGGTCGGCACTGTAGCCGCTCTGCCGGTGTTTCAGCCGGTTACCTTCCTCGTAAAGCCGGAAAGCCTCGGCATGGTCCTTGCGGTCTTCCTCGGCCTTGGCGAGCGCGAAGAGGATGTGAACCCGGTCCATGAAGGCGAGGTCGGGGCGGGCGACCTGTTCGCGCATCGTGGCGATTTCGTCGTCGGTGAAGCGATAGGTCTTGAGGTTCGCCAGCGCATACCACGTGTCGCCATGCGCGGGGCTGGCGGCCAGCGCCGCGCGGTAGGAGGCGACGGCCTCGTCCTGCCGCCCGCACGTCTTCAGGGCATGGCCGCGAGAGGTCAGCGTGGCGGGGTCGGAGGGTAGCTTCTCCAGCACTGCGTCAAACAATTCGAAGGCGCGGTCGAAGTCGCCGGTCTGCATGGATTCGATGGCAAGATGCGACTGGAACAGCGGGTTTGCCGGATCGCGCTGGTACAGCTTCTCCGCCTCTTCACGCGCCCGCGCGTATTTCTGCCGCGCGCGCAGGACCTGCACGTAATCCAGCTGCAACGCCGCGTCCTCGGGTGCGAAGGCGACCGCGCTTTCCAGCAGAAATTCCGCATCGTCGAGGATACCCAGCCTGCGCCCGATTTCGGCCAGCAGGCGCATACCTTCCACATCACGCGGGTTGCGGCGCAGGTAATGGCGGCAAAGTTCCTCGGCGCGCAGCGGGCGGCCTTCGTGCAAGTGGTTGCTTGCCGCGATCAGTTCGCGCGGCATCGTGCGCAGCTTGTCCGCCTGGGCCTGCGCGCCCGCAGCCTCTCCGCGACGTCCGGCAAGTAAAAGCAGCTCGGCCTGCGCTCGCCAGCTTGCCTCCAGCGCGGGGTTGTAGCGGCAGGCGCGGGCATAGGCGGCAAGCGCGCGATCGTCCTCGCCTCGGGCGCGGGCGAGGTGGCCCTGTTCCTGCCATGCGCGGCCATATTCGGGGCTGAGCGCGATCAGGCTGGTAAGGTACGCCTCTGCATCCACAAAACGCTTGGCATAGCGCGCGGCAACGGCGGCGAGGTAGAGCGCCTCGGTATTCTCGGGCTCTGCCTGCAAGGCGGCCTGCGCGGCCAGCAGCCCTGCGTCGAAGCGTCCGTCTTTCAACGCGGCCTGCGCATCGCGCAGCGCGGTATCGATGTCGGGCATATCCGTCGTCATGCCAATCGCCTTGCCAGAAACGGGAAGCGGCGGGCAAGGCCAAGGCCCGCCCGCCGCTTCTTTGGCGCGTTACGCGTCGATCAGTAGTTGAACGATACGCGCATACCCACGGTGAGCGGGCGGTTCGTCGTGATACGGGCGCGATCGTAGTAGAAGCTGCCCGCGATTTCAGCGCGTTCGTCGGTCAGGTTCTCACCGAAGATCTCTGCCGACCACATGTCCGCAGTTACACCCGCCGACATGGCAAAGGTGGTGTAGCTGTCGAGCTTCAGCTTGTTGATCTCGATGATGTCCGTGTACTTCGACGCCGAGTGGATCATCTGCGGCATGACATGGGCCGTCAGGTCGTCCGACAGGTCCCATTCGTAACGCACGCGCAGGTTGCCCTGGAACTCGGGAGCATAGGCGAGCGGTTCGCCCTTGATCACGTCGTTCGTCGGGGTGAGCACGTCGGTGATCTCGGTGTCGAGGAACGAGACTGCACCGGCGACCGTCAGGCCCGGCACCGCGTAGGGTGCGAAGGTGAAGTCGCTTTCCAGACCCCAGATCTCTGCATCTGCCGCGTTGTCCGAGAAGAACAGGTTGGTGATGCTGGGATCGAAGATCGTGGTCTGCAGACGGGCGATGTCGACATAGAACGCGCTGCCGTTGAAACGGAACTGGCGATCGAACAGCTCGGTCTTCCAACCGATTTCGTAGTTCTTCACCTCGTCGGTATCGAGCTCGAACGGCACGGTGAAGCCCGCCCCGTTGCTGGCACCGCCCGGACGGTTCAGCAGGCCCGGACGATAGCCTTCCGAATAGGTGGCGTAGAACATCACGTCGTCGGCAGGGGTCAGCGTGACCGTACCCTTGACGATCGTGCCGCTGGCCTTCGCCTTGTCGGGCGCGGCAAGGGCGTTGAACACCTGCGTTGCCTGGGCCTGCGAAAGACCGGCCGCCATGATGTCGTCGATGCTGTCGCCGGCGTTGAACGTCTGGCGCAGGTCCGCGCTGCACGAACCGATGAAGGTGTACTGGCCGTCACCGTCGTAAAGGTCCGAGATGTTGGTGCCGAATGCGTCCGCATCGGTGCCGCCCGCGTTACAGAACGACGAGTTGGCCGAGCCTTCGAAGTCGACTTCGACGTCGTAGTAACGTGCACCCAGCGTGACGGTCAGCAGGTCTTCGACAACGTCGAAGCTGGCTTCACCGAACAGACCGAACTGTTCGTCGGTACGCTTCACGTCGTTGCGGAAGATCGTGCCGTAGGGGAACGGGCCCGCATCGGAGTTGTAGACGCCCGGGAACGGGTAGTTGTCGGCAAAGCCGCCGAACGGCTGGGCCAGTTCGCTGCCCGGATAGACGAAGTCGTTGCGTTCCTTCAGTTCGAGGTCCTGGTAGAAGACGCCGACAGTTGCGCGCAGGCGGTTGTCTTCCGGCGTGTTCACGCGGAATTCGTGGCTCATCACCTTGGTTTCGCCCTGCGAGGTGACGAACAGGTTCGGGGCCTGGCACGTACCGCTGGGCGCAGCATCACCCGGATAACTGACCGAACCGTCGCAAATGTAGTACGGCAGGTACTGACCGGCGAAGAGGTAGTCGGTGTAGTCGATCCGCTGCTGCGTTTCGCGATCGGTGTAGGCACCGGTGTAGATCACGTCGAGCATCGCGAGACGCCCTTCGAGCGTCCATGCCGTGTTCGAGAAATCGTCTTCCAGACGGTCATCCTCGAAACGCTGGATTTCCAGATCATCGAGGCCGTCGAGTTCCGGATCGGCGAAGAACACGCCGTCGGATTCGATCGACTGGCGCATGTGGCTGACGGTCAGCGTCCAGTCGTTGTTGAATTCATAGAGCGCGCCGACGCGGAAGCCGGTGTACTGCGTGTCGTTGAAATCTTCCTCGACCAGACCGGCGTTGTCGGCGGCAAGGAAGTTCACGCCCGAAAGATCAGACGTGCTCTGGAAACCGGCGCGAAGGTCGCTGACCGGAACGCCATTGGCGCGCACCGTGCCTGCGGGACGGAAGCGGGCACTTTCCTCAAGCGTCTGGGTGCCGGCCACGTTGTCAACGTAACCGCCCTGATCGTCCATGAAAGCAACCGCACGCAGAGCTAGCCGGTCGGTGACCGGGAAGTTCAGCATGACCTCTGCCTTGTAGCTGGTCTCGCCGCCCTTGGTGAACGAGGTCTCGCCCTTGGCCTTGGCGGCAAAGCCCGAAAGGCTCGGCTTGTTGGTGATCAGGCGAACGACACCTGCCTGCGACGATGCACCGAACAGAGTGCCCTGCGGCCCGCCCAGCACTTCGATACGGGCAAGGTCGGCGGCGTAAACGTCGAGGTTACGGCCCGGCTGCGCCAGCGGCTGTTCGTCGAGGTACATCGCGACGTTGGGGGCAAGACCTGCAACGCCAGCGGTGGTCAGGTTCGGCGTGGTGGAAGCAAGACCACGAATGTAGATCGTGCTCTGCCCCGGGCCGCTGCCGCCCGCGGTAACGCTGGGCAGCTGGTCGAGGTAGTCCGCGAACGTGTCGACGCCGAGGTTGTCCAGTTCGTCCTCGCCAAGGGCGTTGACCGAAACGGCCACGTCCTGAAGGCTTTCGGTGCGCTTCGTCGCGGTCACCACGATTACGTTGAGGCCACCCTGACGCTCTGCGGTCTGGTTTGCAGTGTTCTGGGTCTGCGCGTCCTGCGCATGGGCGGGTATGGCGATCGCCATGGCCAGCGCGCCGAGGGAGGCGCCGCGGCTGAACTTCGTCATCTGGTATTCCCCTGCTGGTTCCTGTTTGTCGCAATAGGCGAACCGGGCCGGTCCGCGCGGGGGCGAGAACGTCAACGCGGTGAAGCGCGATCTGCAACAAAACGCAGAGTATGCCTTACGATGAAGGCGGGAGTCCTTAGCCCTTGCGAGCCGTCTAGATACGCTTTCAAACGTTTGCCACCGGCAGGGGAACAAATCCGGCCAATAAACATATTGGCGTTGCATAAACACAACACGCCGCATATTCGACAGGCGAGAAGCGCGAATGTCAGGCGGTGCCATGTCGCAACAGTAGTGATACTTTCGTATCACTGGCGATCTGTGTGTCATGGCAATTCTTTTGTATGATATTTGTAAGTAAATATCGAATTTTTACCTTTGGGAGCATTGCCTAGTGGCAAGTCAACCGGGCGGATCGGGCAGTTCCGACAACTTCAAGCCGACAGTCTTCTTCGGCGCGATCGGACTTATTGGCATTTTGATACTGTTCGCGGTGCTGAACGCCGGGGCTGCTGGCGCAGGATTTGGCGCGGTCCAGTCCTATGTAACCCACAGTTTTGGCTGGTTTCTCGTCCTGACCGTCAACATCCTGCTGGTCGCGGCTGTCTGGCTTGCAGTTTCCCGTGCGGGCGATGTGCGGCTGGGCGGCAAGGGGGCCAAGCCGCATTACAGCATGCTCACCTGGTTCTCGATGCTGTTCAGCGCGGGGATGGGCATCGGCCTGCTGTTCTACGGCGTGGCAGAGCCTGTCATGCACTTTTCCAACCCGCCGGTTTCGGCCTTTTCTAACCCGGACGCGGCCCTGCCGCGGGGCCTTGCTGGCAATGCGCAGCACGCGATGGGCCTGACATTCCTGCACTGGGGCCTGCACGCTTGGGCGATCTATGCGATCATCGGGCTGTCGCTGGCGTACATCGCCTATAACCGGAACCTCACCCTTTCGATCGGTTCGTTCCTGCAGGAGGCTTTTCCGCGCGTTCCGGGCTGGTTGGTCGACGTCATCGACGTTCTGGCCATCACCGCCACCGTCTGCGGCGTTGCCGCGTCGCTCGGTTTCGGTTCGGCGCAGATCAATGCGGGTCTGAACCTGCTGGTCGGCCTTCCCGAAGGCGGCATGATCCAGGCGATCCTGATTGCAGTCATCACGGGACTGGCCACGCTTTCCGTTGCACTCGGCCTCGACAAGGGCATCCGCAGACTTTCCGAAATGAACATGTCGCTGGCCGTCCTGTTGGCGGCTTTCGTGTTCATCGCCGGGCCGACGGTATTCCTGCTCGACGCCTTCGTGCAGAACATCGGCTACTATTTTCAGCGCTTCATTTACCTGTCGACGTGGACGGAAACCTACACGCCGGGCGATTGGCAGAGCGGGTGGACGATCTTCTACTACGCGTGGTGGATCAGCTGGTCGCCCTTCGTGGGCATCTTCATCGCGCGCATTTCCTATGGCCGCACGATCCGCGAATTCATCAGCGGCGTGCTGCTGGTGCCGACCTTGTTCACGTTCCTTTGGATGACGATCTTCGGCGACAGCGCCTTGCACATCGAACTGTTCGGCGCAGGCGGCTTGTCCGAAGCGGTGAACGAATCGATGCCGGATGCCTTGTTCGCGTTTCTTGCGAACTATCCGCTGGCGCAGATCGCATCGGGTGCGGCGATCATCATCGTCGCGACCTTCTTCGTGACCTCGGCAGACTCCGGCGCGCTTGTCACCGCGATGATCGCATCGGGCGGTCACCAGCACGCAGGGTTCGTACCCCGCGTGACGTGGGCCATCGCGATTGGTGTGCTGGCCGGCGCGCTGCTCTGGTCGGGCGGCACTGACGCCTTGCAGACGGCCGCCATCGTGACGGGAATGCCCTTTGCGCTGGTGCTGCTGGCAATGGTGGCGGGCCTGCTGCGGATGGTCCGCCGCGAGATCCCGCCACAGGATTAAAGCGAGGAACCCCCGTCCAGGACGAATTCCGCACCAGTGGCGAACGAGCTTTCGTCGCTGGCGAGGTAAAGGCATAGCGCCGCCACCTCGTCCGGGCGGCCAATGCGGCCGATCGGATGGCTCGCCACCCATTGGGCGTAGAGCTTGTCGGGATCTTCCGACTGCTCAAGCACCTTGTCCAAAATGGGCGTGCGGATGACGCCCGGATGCACCGAGTTGCAGCGCATCTGGTATCCCGAATGCGCGTAGTGCAGCGCGATCGACTTGGTCATGTGCGTCACGCCGGCCTTCGCCGCATTATAGGCGACGAGGTAGTCGGCAGCCTTCATGCTCGCCATCGAGGCGATGTTGATGACCGATCCGCCATGTTTCTTCATCAGCGGCACGACGTGCTTGCAGCCGAGGAATACGCCCGCAAGGTCGACGTCCAGCTCATGCTTGAACGCATCCAGCGAGCAGGTTTCGACATTGCCGATCGTGGTGATGCCGGCGCAATTTACCAGCACGTCGCACCGCCCGTGGACGACCTCCATCGCGGCAAAGGCATCCACCCAGCGGTCTTCCTTCGTCACGTCGAGGGAGAGGAAGCTGGCGGCAGACCCCAGCTCTTCTACCAGGGCGCGTCCGGCCTCCTCGTCGATGTCGGCGGCCACGACGCTCGCCCCCTCGGCGACGAAGCGCCTGACGATGGCGTCGCCAAGGCCGGAGGCCGCGCCGGTAACCAGCGCGACCTTGCCTTCGATACGCCCGCTCATTCGCTGTCGGCGTCTTCCTTGACGCCATAAGCGAGGAACATATTGCCCGGCATCTTGCCCGAAAAACCGTATCCCGAAGTGATGAACAGCATGCCCTTGTGCGGCATCGGGGCCGAACCGCCCGAGAACGATCCGCCGCGGCCCTTTTCACCGTTCACGCCGGTATATTCGATTGTCGTGTCGATATCCCAAAGCACCTTGCCGTCCGCGGCGCTGTAGGCGCGAACGTGGCCGTCATTGGCCCCTGCAAAGACGAGATCGGGCGTGGCCGAGATCGCGCCTGAATAGCCGGGATAGCACGCCGTGCGACCTTCGCAGACATCTTCCGATGGGGTCTGCCAGACATATTCGCCGGTCGCGATATCCAGCGCATACATGCCCGGACGCGGATCCATGTCGTATTCCTGCCCATCGGGAACATCGGACACCGGCACGAAGAGAACGCCATCAACCGCGGCCAAGCCGAAGTGGATGCCGCCCACGATCCCGCCGCGGCCGACTTGCGTCTTCCAGACCATCTTCCCGGTATCGGGATCGACACCGAAGGCCGCTCCCGATTTCTGGCCCAGCAGGATCATGTCCTTGCCGTCCTTCGTCTTGGCGAGCACCGGGTTCACGCCGAAGTCGTAGTCGGGGCCGTCCTCTTCAGGGCAGTTGCCCTGATCGGCTTCCTCGCACGAGCCGTTCCAGGCATCGTTTTCGAACGCTTGGAAGTGCCAGTCGATATTGCCGGTTTCCATGTCGATCGCGACAAGCGAGTCGCTCATGTCAGTGGCAGGGCCGGTGTAGTTGTCGCCCGTCGCGACGTAGATGCGGCCACGTTCGACATCGATTGTCGGCGCCGACCAGATGGGCACGCCCGACGGGCCGATAAGATCATTGCCCCTGATGCCGGGCGCCCCTTCCTTCGGCTCTTCGATCAGATAGGTGCGCCACTTTTCCTCACCCGTCGCGGCATCAACCGCGATCAGCGATCCGCGGAACGTGCAGCAAGGATAGCCGGGAGTCGCAGCCGCGCCTTCCTCAAGCGAGGAGACCGGGATGTAGAGCACGCCGTCATGATAGGCCTGCGCACCGGTCAACGTGGTAGAAGAGTGATCGTCGGCGGAAATCTTCCAGACCTGCTTTCCGGTAAACGCCTCGACCGCATAGGCATTGCCCGTCACGTCGCCGAAGAATGCGAGCGGATTGGCGTCCGGATCGTCCTTGTCCCAGCTTTGCACCGTGATGCCTGTGCGCACTTCCGCATCGCTTTCGAAGGCCCAGCGCTGGCAGCCCGTTTCCTCGTCCAGCGCACGGACCTGGTTGTCCTGCCCGCCGAAGATCACCGCGCCGCCGACGAAAGCGGGCTGCGAACGAACGCGCGTCGCATTCGGGATGGCAAGCGCCCACTTCAACTCCAGATCGCCAACGTTGGTCGCATCGATCCCGGCCATGTCGGCGGGTACGAAATGCGTGTTGCCCGCGTCGACGCCCCAGAAGGGGTAGCTGGTCGGCGCCCCCAGATCGAAGCTGGCCTTTGCGCCCTCGCACTGCGGGACAGGCGTTGCTTGCGATGCGCCCATCGGGCGACCCGCGAGATATTCGGAAACGATCGTCTTCTCGCTATCGTCCAGCGCCGATGCCATCGGGGCCATCACGCCTGTCGTCAGCACCTTGTAGATCGCCTCTGGCGTCATCTGCTGGACGATGAGCTTGGCAGGCGCACGCGCAACACCGGAATCATGGCAAGCGGCGCAGTTTTCGGTCCAGATCTTGTCGCCCTGCTCGTTCGTTTCGGCAGGCAGCGAGCTAAGATCGCGGTAATTATCGGCGGCGACGCCCCGTTCTTCGCGAGGTGCGGCTTCCAGTCCGCTCCCGCCGAATGCAATCGCCGAAACAAGGGCGGCCGTACTTATGCCAAGCGCCCCTATGCGAAGCTTCTGCCTCGCAAGCCCAATACCCATCCCGTTTTCTCCCAGACAATTCACTAGTGGTCGTCTTGGATGCAGGAATGGACGGGCAGGGCAGGGCGGGTAAAGCTGTCCTTACTGCCAGAAATGCAAAAGAAAGGGGGCGGTTCAAAGCCGCCCCCGTCAACATTGCAATCTGACGCTGTCCTAGCCGGCTGGCCGCACGACAGACATTGCCACTACGGTGCGATCTTCTCCTGCAAGGCGTTGCAGGTGGCTGTCATGCACCTTCTCTGCAATCCTTTCATAGGCACGGTCGGTTTCGGCGAAAATGAAATCCGCCTGATAAAGCTGCCCCTCGCGGACATTCATCGGCAGCGGATGCATCGTCTTCAGATTGCGGACCGAACGCAGTGCAGCGCGGTCGATCCAGCCAGAGCGGGACTTGCGGACAAGCGCGATATCGGTCGGCTTCCCATCTTCATCGCAAGTGAACTGCACTTGCGCATAATCGCTGGGTATGGCGCGAGGCGAGGGCAAGCGCGTGCGTTCGAAAGTTGCGCTCAGGTCTTCGGAGATCTGGCTAATCCAGGCGGACATGCCGGGCTGAGCGGCGACGACGATTTCTTCGTCCTGCGCCATTGCAGACGGTGTCCAGACCATCATGGCACCTGCCATGATGCATGCGGTTGTTTTCGTGACGTAGTTCATCGGACCATCCTTTCATTGGATGGCCGGCCAACGGGCCAGTTGATTTATGCTGCGACCCTTGTTGTTCTTTCAAATGGACGAGTGGTCGGCCTGAAGCTGGCTTGTTCCCCCCAACTTCATGGCTGGACGATCTGCCCTTAGATGGCGGGTGTCAAAGGTTACATGGACAACTTTATTAAGTTGCAACTTGGGGTTTGGATGTGTCCCGTCTTCATTCTGATGAAAACTGGAAAAGCGATATTATTGCCCGGGCGTTGACATCTTTGTCAGCATCACCAAGCCAGATGGCCTGACGATGCACCTTTAGTACTTTCCTGCCGCCCCCTGTGGCCAAACGCGATTCGGTCCCCTAACTCGATGCGCATGGCTACAGGAACACTCATCTCCCTCACTCTCTATTTCGTGCTGATGCTGGGCATCGGCCTGTTCGCGTGGAAGAAGTCGACCGACAGTTCGGAAGGCTATCTGCTTGGCGGGCGTAACCTGCCTCCTGCCGTCGCGGCTCTGTCCGCGGGCGCGTCCGACATGTCGGGCTGGCTGCTGCTGGGCCTTCCCGGCGCGCTATATGCCAGCGGCCTTGTCGAGGCGTGGATCGGCATCGGTCTGTTCGTCGGCGCGCTGGCGAACTGGATCATCGTCGCGCCCCGACTCCGACAGCAGACGGTCGACTATGGCAATGCGCTGACGATCCCCGAATTCCTCGCCAACCGCTTTCCCGACCGCGCCATCGCGCTGCGCGTCGTTTCCGCCATCATCATCGTGCTGTTCTTCACGGTCTATACCGCGGCAGGCCTTGTCGGCGGCGGCAAGCTGTTCGTGTCGAGCTTTGCGGGCCTGTTCGGCGATACCGGCATGAGCGATTACATGACCGGCATCTGGCTGACCGCAGGTGTCGTGCTGGCCTATACGATGGTCGGCGGCTTCCTTGCCGTGTCGCTGACCGACTTCGTGCAGGGCTGCATCATGGTCGTCGCGCTCGTCCTCATGCCGGTCGTGGTGCTCACCAGCGACGGCGGCAGCGCCACAGTTGCCGAGGCCGTGCGCCAGGTCGATCCTGAATTCCTCTCGCTGTTCTCGGGCCTGACGGTCGTCGGCTTCCTGTCGGCAGTGACGTGGGGGCTCGGCTACTTCGGGCAGCCGCACATCATCGTACGCTTCATGGCGGTGAAGGAAGGCGGCGTGAAGACGGCGCGCAACATCGGCATGAGCTGGATGTTCGTGTCGCTGATCGGCGCGCTGGGCGTCGGCATCCTTGGCCGCGCGCATGTCGAGATCAACAACCTCGTCCTCGACGATCCGGAAACGATCTTCATCCTTCTGGCCGACACGCTGTTCCACCCGCTGATCACCGGCTTCCTGCTCGCCGCGCTTCTGGCCGCGATCATGAGCACGATCAGCTCGCAGCTTCTCGTCGCCTCGTCCTCGCTGACGGAGGATTTCTACCGCCTGTTCCTGCGCAAGACCGCGTCGGAGCGTGAGACGGTGAACGTGTCGCGTGTCTGCGTCCTGCTGGTGGCGCTTGCGGCCATCGGCATCGCGGCGGACCCGGAAAGCGAAGTCCTTGGCCTTGTGTCCAATGCATGGGCAGGGTTCGGTGCCGCCTTCGGGCCGCTGATCATCCTTGCACTGACGTGGGACAAGATGACGGGCACGGGCGCGGTTGCCGGTCTCGTCTCGGGCGCGCTGGTCGTGATCGCGTGGATCGCGCTTGGCCTCAACGCCAGCTTCCTTGGCGGGCCCGGTGTCTACGAGATCATCCCGGGCTTCATCGTATCGTGGCTGGCGATCGTCCTCGTCAGCCGCGCGACGGCTCCCAAGGAAGTTGCCCAGACAGCCTGATCAGGCGAGACGGGCGTTCGTCCCGTCAAGCTCGACGCGAAGGAAGGGCGCAAAGGTCCCGCCGAAATGCGCGCGGCCCTGCGGCTTTTCCTTCGCGTCGGGATCGCCGATTCCGCAGTAGTCGGCAAAGCTCATCACCCGCATGTCGGGCAGGACCCACCAGCTATAGGCCTGGAACGGTTCGTCCTGCGGATTGGCAAAGACCAGACCGTCGGAATTGAGCAGGGTCCACGGCCCCTCTATCCGATCGGCGACGGCCCCATACAGGCCGGTCGGCGCATTGACGCAACGATCGAAGACGGCTGCCTGCGTGGACCAGAACAAGTAGAGGCGGCCGTCCTCTTCCACGATGTGCGGACGTTCCAGCTCGTTGTTGAGGCCACTGGCATCGACCAGCGGGGGCAGGGGGCGATAGGTGCCAGATCCATCGGCCTCGGCCAGCCCGATCACGCCGTTGAAAGGCCCTGGCGATGCCTTTGCCGATCCTGTGAACAAGAGCATTTCGCGCCCGTCGGTCGTCGTCCACGCAAAGGGATCGCGAAACGCCTTTATCGTGCCGATCCCGCCGCCCGGGCGGTCCGCGCACATGTATGCGCCGGAGCCGGGGGGGAGCAGCTCTTTCAGCGGCTCCCACCCTGCGAATATCGCATCGCAGTTCGCCAACGCGCTGTACGTGCGTAGCAAGCGCTGGCGATTGGGTGATCCGTCCTTCCCGCGCTGGCCGGCTGCCGTGAAATAGAGCGCGACGCGCCCTGCTTCGATCCGCGCGCAGCCCGACCACTCGCGGGAACCGGGCGAGAAGCCCTCGGGAAGGGCGGGGCCCAGATGGCGAAATGACCCGCCCACGTGATGAAAGCAGTGGATGCGTGCCAGCCCGTGGCGCAATTCCGGATCGTCGTTGACGGGCGCGGCCAGCGCAAACCACAATTCGCCGCCGCGCCAAGCAACCGGCGCGCCCGATATGTCCGCCAGCGGCCATGCATCCCAGACGTCGAGATCAGCGCTGATCCGGACTAAGTCATGCACCCCGATCGCAGCGATCCGATCGAATTCGCGCCAGTTCAAAGTCGCGAAATCGTCTGCCGTCCAGCGCAGCGTGCAGATGTCCAGATCTAGGGTGTCCGCAAAGTGCATAAAAAGCGAATAATCAGCATGCAATCGTTTGTAAAACGCTAAACAGCGCTGATCTTGTACGTTTTTGCGTTATTTCCGGGTCATAGCGCCTCTGCACACGCAGGCTTTGCGCCGCGTCGCGCTTCGGCCATAGAGGTCAGATGGAACCGGTCGGAGAAGCAGCAGACGAAACAGCGGCGCAACGTGCGCTTACCCCGCGTCAGCGCGAACGCCGCGCCCGGATCCTGTCGACGACCTACTCGCTTCTGGCTGAACACGGCTACGACGGCGTTTCGATGAAGATGATCGCGAAGTCGGCGAAGGTCGCCGAACGCACGCTGTTCAACATTTATTCGTCCAAGGATCTTCTTATCGCGACGAGCGCGCGAGAGCGGTCGGACGGCATCATGTTGAGCATTGCCGACAATGCGGATGGGGGTGAGCTTGGTTACTTCTACTCGCTCGCCGACACGCTTGCTTATGAAACGCTGGCAGCCCCGGCGCTTGCCCGCGGGTTGGCAACAGTGCTGGTACGCTATCCGGACCTCGTCGGGCTGGGCGAAATCTACGAACGGCATGTCGGCGAAGTGCTAAAGGAATTTGCTGAGCGTGGCCGTATAGGGCCGGAAGTCGTGTCGATCATCTGCAACCTCTTTGCGATGCGGATCGTCAGCCTCATCACGCTTTGGTCGGGCGGCATGATTGGCGACGATGCCCTTAACCCGCAGATGCGGCTTGCCGTTTGCCAGGTGCTGGCGCCACACCTTGACGGTGATCTACAGGCCGAGGTCCTGGCAGAGGCGCGGGCTGCCGTGGCGCGGATCAGGACTCTCAAGACCTATCCATAATTGCAGTGCACTGTAATTTAAGTCTGTGAGACCTTTGCCATGCCCTCGAAGAAGGGCACCGCAAGGCGCCAGACAAAGACATGCCTTGCTGGTCACGGGAAAGGATCAGTCATGTCACTCACGACAGCAAAATTGCGCGTCCTTCCCGGACCGATCCCCAGTTTCAGCTTCCCTCGCATGGCCGTTTTCCTCCGAGCCATGCACGTTTGAACCTGGGCCGGCAGGCACCCACCCGCCTGCCGGCTCCGTTTTTACAGGATCACGGGAGAGACGCATGACCGACATCGAAAAGCTTCTTGCCAAGGACGCGATCCGCGATCTGGCGGCCCGATATATGCGCGGGCAGGACCGGCTCGACGCCGATCTGCAGATGGGCACGTTCTGGCCAGATTCGACGACCGATTATGGCATCTTCGTCGGCAGCGGCCCCGATTTCGTGCGCTTTGCGCAGGCGCTGCTGGTCGAACACATCGCCAACCAGCACCTTATCGGCCAGCACCTGATCTGGTTCGATGAAGACGATGCCGACATGGCCTATGGCGAGGTCTATTTCTACGCCTTCCACCGTATCATCGAGGATGGCGAGTCGATCGATATGACGATCTGCGGCCGCTACATCGACCGGTACGAACGCCGCGATGGCGAGTGGCGCTTTGCCCATCGTTCGGAAGTCAACGACTGGGCCCGCAAGGAACCTGCCGCCGACGCCTTCCTCAAGACCGATCTCGTCGACGCGCTGATCGGTCGCCACGACATGCAGGACCGCTCCTACGACCGCGAGTGGCTGAAGAACGCCTGAGAAACGGATACCACATGACCCAGAAGACCATCATCGTCACCGGCGCGGCCTCCGAAGCAGGACTGGGCTTTGCCACTGCCCGGATGCTGGCCCGCGAAGGGCACGCAATCTACCTGACCGACCTCGATGCAGACGCGGTCGAGGCGAGGTCGAGCGAGCTGCGCGCCGAAGGGCTGACGGCGACGGGCATGGTGCAGGACGTGACTGATGCTGCCGCCTGGACCGATCTGGTCGAGACGGTGAAGAAGGACACGGGCCGGATCGACGGGCTGGTCAACAACGCCGGCATCGCGGTGCTCCGCTACATGGCCGACCTCGAAGAGGCGAGCTGGGACAAACAGATCGATGTGAACCTGAAAAGCGTTTATCTGGGCTGCCGCGCGGTCCTGCCCGTCATGGAAGCGCAAGAAGCCGGTGCGATCGTCAACCTGTCATCGATCGCCGGTCTTGTCGGCATTGCCGGTACAGCCGCCTACGCAGCCAGCAAGGGTGGCGTCCGGTTGATGAGCAAGTCGATCGCGCTGGAAGTCGCGGCCAAAGGCATTCGCGTGAATACGGTGCACCCGGGCGTGATCTGGACCGACATGCAGAAGGTCGCCATTGCCGACAACCCCGACGGCTATGACGCAATCAACGCTTCTATCCCGATGAAGCACATGGGTGAACCTGACGACATTGCACACACCATCGCGTTCCTGCTGTCCGATGGCGCAAAATACATCACCGGCGCGGAATTCGTCGTCGATGGCGGCCTGACCGCCCAGTAAATGATTAACCCGCGGCGGCTTGCCGCGCCCATGAAACGATAGCGCCGGTCGGCATCGCGCCCGACTGGCGCGCGATTTCTCGGCCTTTCGAAAACAGGATCATCGTCGGGATCGACCGGATACCATAACGGCCCGCGATCATCTGCTCGGCCTCGGTGTCGAGCTTGCCGAGCCGGATCTGCGGTTCAAGCTGCTGGGCCGCGGCGGCGAAGGCTGGCGCCATCTGGCGGCACGGGCCACACCACGAGGCCCAGAAATCCACCAGCAGCGGCAGATCGCCCTTGCCTGCATGGGCATCGAAATTGGCTGAGGTCAGCGTCAGCACCTCGCCCCGGAACAGCATCGACCCGCACTTGCCACACTTCGCCTCTGCCGCAGGTTTGGCATCGGGCACGCGGTTCAGCGTGTTGCACGAAGGGCAGGCGACGATCCTGCTGCCGGGCGTTGCCATTGCGAAAGCTCCTTGTCGGCTCAGTACCAGGCGCGGGCGCGGTACCAGCGGGTAACGACGTACTTCACGCCTTTCACCACCGGCGTTCCGGCGTGCAGCGTTTCCATGTTCACTTTGCCGTCCGCGTTCGCGTTGCTCCACGCGATCAGCGTGCCCTGTTGCGGCGGAACGGCGATATTGGCCTTGGGAAAGTCGGTTGATCCGCCTTCCTCGACATCGTTGAGATAGACCATCAGCGTCCACGCCCGCTGTCCGCCAAGCGCGACCTCGCCGGTCCAGTATGGCTGGCTGGTGTCGAACCAGTCGTGGTGCGCCTTGAACTGCTGGCCCACGGCATAACGCTGACCTTGCATCGTCTCACCCCAGTTTTCCGGCACGCCCATCAGATCGTCCATCCGCCGGTGCAGCATGCGCACGAACGGGTTGTAGGGATCGAGATCGCCCGAATAACTGGTCCGCGCCTGTTTGCCGTAATCGATCTCGAACACGGGAGATGGGCGGGCGGTTTCGTCGACCATCTTCATCAACCGCTCACATTCTTCGGCCGAGAAAAAGTCGGGAATGCCAAACAGTTGCAGCTTGTCGTCGACGAGCACCTGTACGCTGTCGTCCGCTTTCAGCCGGGCCAGCACGGCCTGGTTCATGGTCGCGATTTCGCGCTGGTTCGCGGTATCGGTGCGTCCGGTTTTTGCCATTTGATTGCTTCGATTTTCTGGAACGGTATCAATAGTGCATGAGTAGTCCGTCTCGGACTTCGTCACGAAAGGCTAAGCACAGCGTCATGGCAACAATCAACACCCCGCAGGCCCGCTATTCAATGGGCGCCATCATCCTGCACTGGCTGATCGCGATTGCAATCATCGTGAACTGGCGTCTGGCTGAAACGGCAGAGCATCTGGAGGGCGCGGCAGCCGCGGCCTACATGAACCCGCACAAGGCGCTGGGCATAACCGTCCTGCTGCTAACCGTGATCCGTATCGCGTGGCGCCTGATGAATCCGCCGCCGCCGATGGACCCGAACTATGCCACGTGGGAACGCATGCTGGCCAAAGTGGTGCACGCGATCTTCTACATCCTGCTGATTTCGATCCCGCTGCTGGGCTGGATCGCCAGTTCGTCCTTTGGGCGCGGCGTCGACATGTTCGGCATTTTCGAACTCTTCGCCCTTCCGGTCGCGAACGATCCCGACGCGGGCAAATGGGTGATCGGCATTCACAAGGCGCTCTGGACGCCGATGATGGTGCTTATCATCCTGCACATCCTAGGCGCTCTGAAGCATCACGTCATCGACAAGAACGGCGAACTGGGCCGCATGATTCCCGGCCTGGGCAAGCGCTGATACGAAAACGGCCCCCCGAGCAATGCTCGAGGGGCCGTCCTTCCGGCTAAGGTCTGCGACCCTGACCTTACCAGAAGAAGTCGTAGATCACGTCGACCACTTCGCCGCTGTACATGTTCACCAGCAGCACGTCGTCGTAGTAGCGGACCCAGCGATAGGGGCCGTAGACTTCGGGCAGGCGATAGCGCCACGGATCATCGATCCAGTACCGCGAACTGTAGAACAGCGACCCGATCGTGAAGCCGATCGTCAGGCGGCGATAGCGGTAGTCGCGATAGGGCGAGTAATACCGGCCAACCCGATAGAGGCTGCGATTGTGGCTGCGATAGCGGTGCCAGTCGTAGCGGTTGTTGTTGCGCCAGCGGCGGTCCCAGTTGCGATGGTTCCGGTCCGAATAGCGGTCGCGGCTGCGGTAGTCGCGATCACGATCGCGATAATTCCGGTCACGATCACGGTAGTTCCGGTCGCGGTAGTTGCGGTCACGGTCCCGATAACGGTCGCTGGTTTCGGCCGAACGGGTGCGATCGCGCCAGTTGTTGTCGCGGTCGCGATTCCGGTCGCGGCTGGTGTAGTCGCGGTTGCGATCACGATCGGCGTAGGAACGGTTGCGGTCGCTGCCACGTGCACGTTCGTTCTGCTCGCGCTCGGCCTGACGAATACGATCGCGGTGCGCGTCGCCCCGATTGGGCGTGGGGTTCGAACGGATCTTTGCCGTTTCGCTGCGCCGCTCAGACTGGTTCCACTGACGGCCTGAACGTTCTTCCGAACGGCTCGACTGCCTGGTGCTGCTGGCGCGGCGGTTGTTTTCGGCACGGGTGTCGCGCGTTTCCTGACGCCCCGTCGAACGCAGGCGCTGGTTCTCACGGTTTCCCGATCGTTCGGTGCGGTTGCGCACGCGGCGGTCTTCGCGATCGCGAAGATTCGCGCTCATGTCGACGCCAGCGGATGCCCCGGTGCGCGGGGCGATATCAGCTGCCTGCGCGATCGGTGCACCGGCCAGCATGGTGGTGGCAAGGATCGCTCCCGTCACCGCATTGAAGGCTTTGGCCCTGGTCATTGATACTCTCCACATGGATCGGCGCTAGGCGCACGTCTCGGTCGCTGGAGATGTATCTATACGTGTCCGTCTGTCGCGGTCCTGAACCGGCTTGCAGACCGCCGTTCATGTTATCGCATGGTTACATGAACGGCGGTGCTGGCGTTATCAGCGGGTCAGCTTCTTGTAGGCAAGGCGGGTCGGACGATCCGCAGCATCGCCAAGGCGGCGGCGCTTGTCTTCTTCATAGGCCTCGAAGTTGCCTTCGAACCACTCGACGTGGCTGTCGCCCTCGAATGCGAGGATGTGAGTCGCCAGACGGTCGAGGAAGAAGCGGTCGTGCGAGATGACCACGGCGCAACCAGCGAAGTTTTCGATCGCGTCTTCGAGCGCGCCCAGCGTTTCGACGTCGAGGTCGTTGGTCGGTTCGTCGAGCAGGAGGACGTTGCCACCCTCCTTCAGCATCTTGGCCATGTGAACGCGGTTGCGTTCACCGCCCGACAGCTTGCCGACGTTTTTCTGCTGGTCCTGGCCCTTGAAGTTGAACGCACCGACATAGGCGCGCGTCGACATGTCCTGACCATTGACCTTCATGTAGTCGAGGCCGTCGGAGATTTCTTCCCAGACGTTGTGCTTGGGGTTCAGGTGATCGCGGCTCTGGTCGACATAGCCCAGGTGCACGGTCTGGCCGATCTCGATCGAGCCGCTGTCAGGCTCTTCCTTGCCGGTGATGATCTTGAACAGCGTGGACTTACCCGCGCCGTTCGGACCGATCACGCCGACGATGCCGCCCGGCGGCAGCATGAACGAGAGGTTCTCGAACAGGAGCTTGTCGCCATAGGCCTTGGTGATGTTCTTGGCTTCGATGACCTTGCCGCCAAGGCGCTCGGGCACCTGGATGACGATCTGGGCCTTGCCGACCTGGCGCTGGTCCTGGCTGTTCTGCAGTTCCTCGAACTTGCGGATACGGGCCTTTGACTTGGTCTGGCGCGCGGCAGGGGTTTGACGGATCCACTCAAGCTCGCGCGACAGGGCCTTCTGCTTGCCCGATTCCTCGCGGCTTTCCTGTTCGAGACGCTTGGCCTTCTTTTCCAGGTAGGTCGAGTAGTTGCCTTCGTACGGGTAGTACGACCCGCGGTCGAGTTCGAGGATCCAGCCCACGACGTTATCAAGGAAGTAGCGATCGTGGGTGATCATCAGGACGGCGCCGGCATATTCCTTGAGGTGGTTTTCAAGCCACTGCACGGATTCGGCGTCGAGGTGGTTGGTCGGTTCGTCGAGCAGCAGGATCGACGGCTTCTGGATGAGCAGACGGGTCAGCGCCACGCGGCGCTTTTCACCGCCCGAAAGGTCGGTGACGGGCCAGTCGCCCGGCGGGCAGCGCAGCGCTTCCATCGCGACTTCCAGCTGGTTGTCCAGCGTCCAGCCGTCGACCGCGTCGATCTTGTCCTGAAGCTCGCTCATCTCCGCGCCCAGCGCGTCGAAGTCGGCGTCTTCCTCGGCCATTTCCATGCCGATCTGGTTGAAGCGGTCGACCATGTCGGCGATGTCGCGCGCACCGTCCTTGACGTTTTCAAGCACGGTCTTGCTCTCGTCGAGCTCGGGCTCCTGCTCCAAATAGCCGACGGTGATGTTCTCGCCTGCCCAGGCTTCGCCCGTGAAGTCGGTGTCGACACCGGCCATGATCTTGATCAGCGTCGACTTACCCGCGCCGTTCGGACCCACGATGCCGATCTTGGCACCCTGGTAGAACTGCAGGTTGATGTTGGAGAGCACCGGCTTCTGCGCGCCGGGGAAGGTCTTCGTCATGTTCTTCATGACGTATGCGTACTGGGCGGCCATCTGTCGTCCTCTTTGGGCGAAATCTGAAACTGAAGGGATTTGCCCGCGCAGATAGGCGTAATGGCGCCTTCGGGCAAGGGGCGAGGAGGCGGTGACGCCATGCCGGAATGCGATTGCGAATGGTGGCTGCAAGGCGCAGGATCGAAGGCGTTTCCGGGTCGCGCCGAACGAACGGGAGTAAGGCGGTGAAGGGAAGAGTCCTGATAACGGGATTGCTGCTCGCGATGCTGGCGGCCTGCGCCACGACCGGGCAGGATATCGGTCGGACCTACGATTGCGGGGAAGGGCTCATCCTGAAAGTGACGCTCACCGGTTCGAGCGCCATCGTGCATGCCGGATCGTCACCTTCGGTTACGCTGCGCCCGGTCCATTCTACGACGGTTTCAGTCTATGAGAGCAAGGCCGGTCACCGCCTGTCTATGACGGACGGTATGGCGACGTGGCAGGCGCCAAAGCTGGAAGGTGCGCGCCATTGCCGGATTATGGGTGGGCACCATCATTAGAACGAAGGTGGGCTCTAGAACGAAAACGGGCGGACGACACGCATCGCCCGCCCGTCAACGCAAATTGGGTTGAATCAGCCCGATACGAAGACGCCGCACGCAATACGCGCACCGGCGTTGCCCGAAGGCTGGCTTTCCTTGTCGTCGGCATCTGCATGGACGACGAAGGCCGAACCGTCGGTGTCGAACAGGCCTGCCCAAGTGCCGGAAGAGGTGTTCGACAGCGTTCCGGTACCATCGTCGGCGATTTCCAGATTGCCGATGTCACCCGCATGCGGGTTCGGCGGCGAGCTGTTGGGACCGTGGTTGGTGTTGTCGGGATTCCAGTGACCGCCCGCGCTGGTGAAGTCGGTGGCCGAGCAGTCACCCGTTTCGTGGATATGCGCCCCGTGCATTCCGGCCGGCATGTCCATTGCGGAAACTTCGACCATCAGTGCGCCGTCTTCGCCGGTGACCGTGACGTTGCCGACGACATTGCCCTCGGTGTCCTTCAGTTCTGCCATCGCGGTCTGCGCTTCTGCGGTTTCGGCAGGCTCTGCCGCCATGGTCGCTTCGCCTGCAGGCTCACCCGAATCGCCACAGGCGGCGAGGGCGAACGGCGCGGCTAGCGCGAGGATCGAGACTTTGGCTTGGAAAGCTTTCACGTTTCACTCCTTGAATATCGCGAGGGCCCGCACACAGCGCGCGCCTCCCGGGTTTAGCGATTGGCTGGCAAAGATGTTCCAGAACATGTTCAGGAAAGCGGAAGGGTTGTTGCACGATCGACCAGTTCGGGCGCCATGACCAGCGGTTCGACCTCGCGACCGTCGATCGCCTCGCGCAGTTTGGCGACCATCGCCTTTGCGCCGCCTTCGATATCCTGGCGCATGGAGGTCAGCGCCGGCGATGTTTGCGAAGCCAGCGGGAGATCGTCGAAGCCGATGATCTGAACGTCTCCTGGTACGGAGCGGCCCATTTCGGTCAGGATACGCATCGCGGTTACGGCAATCAGATCGGATGCCGTCACGATGCCGTCGATCTCGTCCGCGTGAGCGGCGAGATGTTCGCGCAATTCGTCTTCCATCAACTGGTCGGACATGTGGCAAGGCAGGTGAAGCAGGCTCGCCCCCGCTTCATTCGCGGCTTGCTCCACACCGCTCAGGCGGTCCGCGATCTCGATGCCGGTGCGATAGCCGAAGAACGCAAGCTTGCGCGCGCCGGCAGCGATCAACCGCCTCGCCGCGATCGCGCCGCCTTCGATGTTGTCGGTGCCGATACTGCACTGGTTCTGGCCGGGGCGATGTGCCCCCCAGATCACCATCTTGTAATAGGATTTCGCCACCTGCTCGATCGTGTCGAACTGGTCGGATTGACCGATCACGATGACGCCGTCGACCATGCCGGACCAGCAGATGCGATCCAGCCAGTCCGGCGTTTCGGACGGGATCGCACGGCTGAGCAACAGATCGTAACCGCACTCCGTCAGTTCATCGGCAAGGTGGCCGATCAGCTTCATGAAGAACGGGTCGGAGATGTGCTGCTTCAGTTCGTGGCCGAGCGGGATGACCACGCCGATGATGCCGGTGCGCTGGGTGCGCAGCTTGCTCGCCATCTGGTTCGGGCGAAAGCCGTGTTCGCGCGCCAGCGCCTGAATTTGTTCGCGTGTCTTGGTCTTGACCAGTTCCGACCCTGCCAGCGCCCGCGAAACAGTGCCGGTCGACACGCCTGCCAGCTTCGCAAGGTCCGCAAGGGTGCGAATTTTAACCGATTCTTTTTTGCCCGAAGGGGTGTCCGGCCTCTCCATCGGGGCACCTTAGATTGCCTTTGGCCAAGTGCGCAAACCCTTGTTTCGGGTGCGCGGTTCGAGATTGTACCAAAGGTCGAATTGACACCCTGTACAATCGATTGCAGTCTTGTTCCACAAGCGGACCGGCGCGGACACCGGGAGAGGGCGACAAGGCGAATGGACTGCCGCCTCGCAAAACCCTCTCCCGCGACGCAACCTCTCCCCCCTCGGCCGGTCCCTTCGCATGGCGCTTCGACCCGACTGGTTCGGACAGGGCGCGTGGGGGTGGTTCCGGCTCCCTCGACAGGGCCACCCCCCAACCATCCCGATCATCGGTTCTTTGCCATGCACCGCGAAAACGCTACGCGCTGTTTGGCACGATAAAGACAAGGACTGCGCCGCTTCATGGACAGCGAAACGCCGGTTGCCGGGATTGAACTGGGCGGAACGAAAGCCATCGCCGTGCGCGGCAGGGGCATGACCGTCACCGAGATGCGGTCGTTTCCGACCACGACGCCTGATGAAACGCTTGGCGCTGTTCTCGACGTTCTTGCAGAATGGAATGCGCAGGAAGCGCTAGCCGCCATCGGGATCGCCAGTTTCGGGCCGATCCGAGTTGCGCGCGATGCGGCGGATTTCGGGTCCATTCTGGCTACACCCAAGGCAGGGTGGGCGAATACCCCGATCCACGCGCCGGTCGCCGCCCGCTTCGACTGTCCGATCGGTTTCGACACCGACGTAAATGCCGCGGCGCTGGCCGAACACGCGATCGGGGCGGCGCAAGGGTGTTCGAATACGATCTACATCACCATCGGAACGGGCCTGGGCGCAGGGATCTTGCTGGATGGTGTGCCGGTCCATGGTCTATTGCATCCAGAGGCCGGCCATGTCCGAACGCGCCGTGCAGTCGGCGACGGTTTCGAAGGCGTGTGCCCGTTTCATGGAGACTGTGCCGAGGGGCTGTTGAGCGGGCCGGCACTTCTGGCCCGCCTTCCCAAGCATCCCGGAGAGCTTGAGCCCGACGATCCGGCTTGGGGGCCGGTGGGACGGGACCTTGCCGAACTGCTCGCCCAGCTGATCCTGACCTTCTCGCCGCAGCGGATCGTTATCGGTGGCGGCGTCACCAATCGTCAGCCGCACCTGCTCGACAAGGCGCGAAGCCATATTCCCGAAATACTCGCAGGCTACCTGACCGACATAGACGCGGTGCGGCTTGCCGACATGATCCGCCCGCCGAAACTCGGCGATGAAGCGGGACCGGCTGGCGCATTGGCGCTGGCTTTGGCGGCAGTTGCCGAAAATCGTTGATCGCCTCGCGTCAATCTGGAAGGCGACTGGCTTCGGATTGACGGGGGAATCGGACTTCCATGGCATCGACTGCATCCACGCCCATTGACGCTCGCGAGGCAGGCCTCGGCCTGTTCGAGAAATGGCTTTCGCTTTGGGTAGCGGCCGCGATCCTTGCCGGGATCGTGCTGGGCAACGTCCTGCCGGGCGCTTTCGCCGCGCTGGCGGGGATCGAATATGCCTCGGTCAATCTGGTCGTCGCGGTGCTGATCTGGGCAATGATCTTCCCGATGATGGTCGCGGTCGATTTCGGGGCGGTGCGCCGGGTCGGTGACAAGCCCAAGGGGCTGATCATCACGCTGGTCGTGAACTGGCTGATCAAGCCCTTCACGATGGCCGCGCTTGCCGTCCTGTTCTTCGAGGTGTTCTTCGCCGACCTGATCGCGCCTGCCGACGCGCAGCAGTATATCGCGGGCCTCATCCTGCTGGGCGCTGCGCCTTGCACCGCGATGGTTTTCGTTTGGTCGCAGCTCACCCGCGGCGATCCGGCCTATACGCTGGTGCAGGTGGCGGCGAACGACCTCATTATGATCGTCGCCTTCGCGCCCATCGTGGCACTGTTGCTGGGCGTAACCGACATCGCGGTGCCGTGGGAAACGCTGCTGCTCTCGGTCCTGCTCTATGTCCTCGTGCCGCTGGCGGCGGGCGCATTCGTGCGTTCGCGCCTCCTGGTGAAAAGCGGCGGGGACGAGGCGGCAGTGTCGCGCTTTACGCATGCATTGAAGCCGCTCTCCATCGTGGGACTGCTGCTGACGGTCCTGCTGCTGTTTGGTTTTCAGGCAGGTACGATCGTCGGCAATCCGTTGCTCATCGCGCTGATTGCCGCGCCGATCGTGGTGCAAAGCTACGGCATCTTCGCCATCGCCTATGCCGCTGCGCGGGTCTGGCGCGTGCCCCATGCCATTGCTGCCCCTTGCGCGCTGATCGGCACGTCCAACTTTTTTGAACTGGCGGTCGCAGTGGCCATAGGGCTTTTCGGCTTGGGCAGCGGAGCGGCGCTCGCCACTGTGGTCGGCGTACTGGTCGAAGTGCCGGTCATGCTCTCGCTCGTCGCCATCGCCAACCGGACGCGGGGCAGCTTTCCCGCCGCCTGATCGCGGGCGCGTTTCGTCGCAAGCCGTAGCGTCTACGCACAATTTTAACGCGCGCGGCCCTAGCGCGGCCAAGCCGCGGTCGACTAGCGTTGCGGCCATCGCGAGAGCGCGAGGGGGAAACGATTGTCCGCACCTGACCTGTCCCTGCTGACGAAGCGCCGCTTTGCGCCGCTTTTCGTCGTCCAGTTCCTTGGCGCGTTCAACGACAACCTGCTGAAGTTCTCGCTACTCTTCCTCGCCAGCTTTACCGTTTACGCGGCAGAGCCGGGCAAGGCGGAAATGCTGGCCACCGTATCGACCGGCCTGTTCATCCTGCCCTATTTCCTGTTCTCCGCTATGGCGGGGCAGATCGCCGACACGATCGACAAGTCGAAAGTGATCCGCGTCGTCAAACTGGGCGAAGCGGTGATCATGGGCTTCGGCCTCTTGGGGTTCCTGCTGCAGTCGATCCCGATCCTGTTGCTGGCCTTGTTCCTGTCGGGGCTTCAGTCGACGTTCTTCGGTCCGGTCAAATACTCGATCATCCCGCAGCACCTTAAGCGCGAGGAAGTGATGGGCGGCACCGGCCTGATCGAGGCGGGGACGTTCGTTGCCATCCTCGGCGGGCAATTGCTGGCGGGCATCATCGATCCGTGGCTGGGCGGCATCACGGCACTGTGTTTCGCAGGGCTCGGCTTCCTCGCCAGTCTTGCCGTGCCCAGCGCGCCGCCGGTTCGCGAAAGCCACCGGATCGATCGCAACATCTGGCGCGCGACGGCGCAGATCCTGTCCATCGCCAGACACGGTCGCGGCGTCTGGCTCGCCATTCTCGGCATCAGCTGGTTCTTCGCCTGCGGGGCGGTGGTCGTCTCGCTGTTCGCTCCGCTCGTTAGCGGTACGCTGGACGCGCAGCAGGGCGTGGTGACGCTGTTCCTGATCGTCTTCTCGATGTTCGTCGCGATCGGCTCGCTGCTGGTGAACCGGCTGCTGAGAGGCGAGGTTTCGGCCAAGTTCGTGCCAGTCTCCGCGCTGTTCCTCGCACTGGGCCTGATCGACCTCTATTTCTCGACCAGTGGGTTCGTACCGCGCACCAGCGATGCGACCATCGGGCTATTTCTCGACCATCCCTCGTCGAAGCGCATCCTGGCCGACCTTGCCGTCATCGCACTGTCGGGCGGTATGTTCATCGTGCCGCTCTACGCGATCCTGCAAGTCCGCTCCGATCCCGAGGAACGTTCGCGCGTGATTGCCGCGAACAACATCGTGAACGCGGGCGTGACGGTGTTCCTCGTCGCGATCATGACGGGGCTGCTATCGATCGGTTTCGCAACGCCGGGACTGCTGGCGGTGCTGGGCGTGATGACGCTGGCCGTGGCGCTGATGTCGATCTGGCTGCTGCCCGAATACCTGTTCAAGCAGATCACGGCTTTCATCCTGCGCCTGCTCTACCGCGTCGAAGTCACGGGCCTTGAAAACATGCCGGCCAAGGGCGAGCGTGCCGTGGTCGTCGTCAACCACCTCTCGTTCCTCGATGGCGTGCTGTTGGGGGCGTTCCTTCCGGGCAAGCCGACTTTCGCGGTCCATACCGCGATTGCCCGCAATCTCTGGCTCAAACCGTTCTTCAGCCTTTTCGAGATATTCCCCGTCGATCCCACCAACCCGATGTCGGCCAAGGCCATGGTCCGTGCGGTTCAGGAAGGACGCACGCTGGTGATCTTCCCCGAAGGCCGCATCACGGTCACCGGTGCGCTGATGAAGGTTTTCGACGGCCCCGGCATGGTCGCCGACAAGGCCGATGCGCCGATCGTGCCGGTGCGGCTGGACGGCCCGCAGTTCACGCCGTTCTCGCGCCTCAAGGGCAAAGTCCGGCAGCAGCTTTTCCCGAAGATCACCATCGATGTCCTGCCGCAGCGGCGCTTCGCGATCGAGGGCGAGATGAGCGCGCGCGAACGCCGCGCAATCGCGGGCCGCAGGCTCTATGACGAAATGAGCCGGATGATCTTCGACACGACCAAGATCTACCGCACGCTATTCTCCGCCTTGTGCGCGGCGCGCGAACTGCACGGCGGGGACACGCCGGTGATCGAGGATGTGACCCGCAAGCAGGTCTCGTTCGACCGCCTGATCGCGGGCTCGGGCGTGCTCGGCAAGCGGCTGTCGCAAGGGACCGAAGTGGGCGAGGCGGTCGGCCTGCTGATGCCCAACGTCAACGGTGTCGTCGTCGCGTTCTTCGCGCTGCAGTCCATCGGGCGCATTCCCGCGATGCTGAACTTCACGGTGGGCGAGGCCAGCCTCAAATCCGCTTGCGCGACGGCGAAAATCAGGACGGTGGTGACCGCGCGGGCCTTCGTCGAACAGGCAAAGCTCGAAGGCGCGATTGCTGCGCTGGAAGCCGACGGCATCGCGATCCGGTACCTCGAAGACCTGGCGGAGACCGTCGACGGGCCTGAAAAGGTCTGGGCCGCGTTCACCGTGGGCCGGATCGAACATCGCCACGCCAAGCTGAACGTCGATCCCGGCAGTCCTGCCGTGATCCTGTTCACCAGCGGATCGGAAGGCACGCCCAAGGGCGTTGTGCTCAGCCATCGCAACTTGCTGGCCAACTGCGCGCAATTGTCGGCGCGGATCGATTTCAACGGCAGCGACGTGGTGCTGAACGCGCTGCCGGTGTTTCACAGCTTCGGCCTGACCGGGGGCACGTTGCTGCCGGTGCTCAACGGCATCAGGACCGTGCTCTATCCCAGTCCGCTGCATTACCGGATCGTGCCTGCGCTGGCCTATGACGCCAATGCGACGATCCTGTTCGGGACCGACACGTTCCTGTCGGGCTACGCCCGCATGGCGCATGGGTATGACTTCTACTCGGTCCGCTATATCTTCGCAGGGGCCGAAAAAGTGCGCGACGAGACGCGGCGCGCTTATGCTGAGAAGTTCGGGCTGCGCATCCTCGAAGGCTATGGCGCGACGGAGGCGGCGCCGGTCATCGCGGTCAATACGCCGATGCATTTCAAGGCAGGTTCGGTTGGGCGGATGTTGCCCGCGATGGAAGCGCGGCTGGACGATGTGCCGGGGATCGAGGAGGGCGGACGCCTCTTCATTCGCGGGCCGAACGTCATGGCGGGATATTACCTCGCGGACGAACCGGGCGTCCTGCAACCGCCGGAGGGTGGCTGGCACGATACCGGCGACATCGTCACCATCGACGAGGAAGGCTTCGTCACCATTCGCGGCAGGGCAAAACGCTTTGCCAAGATCGGCGGGGAGATGGTCTCGCTACCGGCGGTAGAGGGATATGCGGCGGCTGTCTGGCCGGATGCGGAAACCGCCATCGTGACACGGCCCGATTCCAAGAAGGGTGAGCAAATGGTGCTCTACACCACTGCGGCGGATGCAGACGCCAAGGCGCTGCAAAGCTGGGCCAAGGCCAACGGCATTGCCGAGATCATGGTGCCGCGTGAAATACGTGTCGTCGACGCGCTGCCGGTGCTGGGCACGGGCAAGATAGATTACGTCACGTTGAACGCCATGGCACGCGACGAGGGCGCATAACGGGCGCACCCATGAAAAGAGGCCGCCCGGACGAACCGGTACGGCCTCTCCCATGTGGATTTGTGGCCCGCGGGTTTACCCCGCGTGGCGATCAGGCGCCGCGGATCAGGCGTTCCCAGAAGCCGGGGGCTTCCATGGGCTGAAGGGCACCAAACTTGGCATAGCGCTGTGATGCGTCCGAAAACGGACGCGGCATAGTCCACCGATCGGGCGAACTGCTGCGATAGCTGGGTGTGAACATCGTACTACCTCATGCATTCGTTACTTGTCCGTTAAAATCCTCAAAGCCAGAAAAGGTTTCCCGCGTCGAACCGATTAACCAAGCCCAGATGGTGCGAAACCGCGCCAAACTGCCCCTTCGCCATGCTTGACGAAGGACTTAAATGGTTAAGTGAAGGTTGAAAAAATTGGCTGATTCGGCCGGAATCGAGCCGACGTTAACCATTTCCGCGAGGAAAAGAGGGTTAACGAGGGGGCCTGCGAATCAGGAAAGTCGCGCGAAATTCGCAGCGCCCGGCAAGGGGCGACGAGTAACGGCAGGCAGGTCGCCAGCCGTGGCACCCGAAAGCGACGTCAGGGCCGAGACCACTTCCTGAATGGCATCACGGTCGAGACTGTAGAACACCAGTTTTGCCTGCTTGCGCGACTGGACGAGGCCGGCACCGCGCAGAACGGCCAATTGCTGCGACAGGCCGGGCTGGGCGATCTCGGTCGCTTCCTCGATCTGCCCGACGTTCAGTTCGCCGCCCGACAACGCCTGCAGGATGCGAAAACGCACCGGGTGGGCAACGGCCTTCAAGGCATCGATCGGAGGCCCGTCCGCCATTACTTCGTTTCCTTGATGGTGCGCAGGAACCAGTCGCTGTCGCCATCAGCGCCATAAACATCATCGAGCGTCGCAATGGGCTGTTGCAGCAGCGGCTCGCCCACCTGCCAGTTCGCAGGCGCAAGGGCAGGTTCGTCGTTCGTCGCCTGCAGCGCATCGAGCATGCGGAGCATTTCGGGCGTCGAGCGACCGACATTGGCCGGATAGCAGGTCATCGCGCGCACGACGCCATCGGGATCGATGAAGAAGGTGGTGCGTACAGTACCACTGTCATGGGCGTCGGCTGCGACCATCCCGTAGGCGCGCCCGATCACGAGAGTTGGATCCTCGATGATGGGAAAGCGAACTTCCACGCCGAACCGGTCGCGGATCATCCGCAGCCAGGCGAAGTGCGAAAAGAGGCTGTCGACCGACAGGGCCATCAGCGCACAATCCCGATCCGCGAAGTCGCTGGCCATTTTCGCCAGCTCGACGAACTCCGTCGTGCAGACGGGCGTGAAGTCCGCCGGATGCGAGAAGAGGATGAGCCAGCGTCCGCGGAAATCGGACAGGCGAACATTGCCTGCCGTGCTGCGGGCCGAGAAATCCGGCGCGACATCGCCGATGCGCAGGCCGGAACAAGGTGGGTTGGTCAGGTCCATTCCGGCCTTATTGCACCTTGACTTTCGGAAAGCAATACATATACACGATTTATGTAAATAAAGTTTGGAGGCTGCAATGTCCCGAGATGCCGTTATCGATCGCGCTGCCGAGCAGGTCGGCCGCGCTCAGGCCGACAAGGCGCTAAGGCCCACGATTGCTGGGTTTTTCGACGAGGCAACTTATACCGTCAGCTACGTCGTGCACGATCCTGCGACGAACGAGGCCGCGATTATCGACTCGGTCCTCGATTACGAGTCGGCCTCGGGTCGCACCTCGAACGGGTCCGCTGACCGGATTATTGAGTATATAAATACGAATAATCTGAAAGTGACCTGGCTGATCGAGACGCATGCCCATGCCGATCATATTTCTGCCGCGCCCTATCTGCAGCAGAAGCTGGGCGGCAAGCTGGCAATCGGCAAGGACATCATCCGCGTCCAGGAAGTCTTCGGCAAGCTGTTCAACGCCGGCACCGATTTCCAGCGCGACGGTTCGCAGTTCGACAAGCTGTTCGAGGATGGCGAGACCTTCCGCATCGGCGAGCTTGAAGGCATGGCGCTTCACGTGCCGGGCCATACGCCTGCCGACATGGCATTCCTGATCGGCGATGCCGCCTTCGTCGGCGACACGATCTTCATGCCCGACTTCGGCACCGCCCGCGCCGACTTCCCCGGCGGCGATGCGCGCCAGCTGTTCCAGTCGATCCGCCGCCTGCTTTCGCTGCCGGGCGATACCCGCCTGTTCCTGTGCCACGATTACAAGGCACCGGGCCGCGACGAATATGCTTGGGAGACCACCGTCAAACAGCAGCGCGAGGAGAACGTCCACGTAAAGGACGGCGTCACCGAGGACGAATTCGTCGAAATGCGCACCAGCCGTGACAAGACGCTGGCCATGCCGAACCTGATCATGCCCAGCGTGCAGGTGAACATCCGCGGCGGGCGCCTGCCCGAGCCCGAGGACAATGGCGTCAGCTACATCAAGATCCCGGTGAACGCGGTATGACGATCCCCGGTTTCCCTGATGCCGCACCGCTTGCGGGTCTGATTGGCGGCATCCTCATCGGCCTGTCGGCTGCGGTCATGCTGCTTGGCATGGGCCGTATCGCGGGCGTCTCCGGCATTTTCGCCAAGGCTACCGGTGTCGGCGGCAGCGGAATTACCCGCGGCGGGGCATGGGCCTTCGTGCTCGGCCTGCCGCTCGGCGCGCTGATCGTCGCGATCGTGACCGGCGGGGTCGATGCGCAGTTTGCAGGCTTTGGCCCGATCGTTGTTGCCGGCGTGCTGGTCGGCATCGGTACGCGGCTGGGCAGCGGCTGCACCAGCGGCCACGGCGTCTGCGGCGTCAGCCGTCTTTCCGCCCGCTCGATCGTCGCCACGGTTACTTTCATGATCGCGGGGATCGTCACGGTCGCCGTCATGAACGCGATGGGGATGGAGGTGCTGAAATGAGCAGCAAGATCCTGACACCGCTCGCCGCCGGAACCCTGTTCGGCGCGGGCCTCACCATCGGCGGCATGACCGATCCGGCGCGTGTGCGCGGCTTTCTCGACATCTTCGGCGACTGGGACCCGACGCTGGCCTTCGTCATGGGCGGCGCAGTCATCGTCATGGCCATCGCGTGGCGCATCGTGCCCCGCATGGTGGAGCCCCTTTTTGCCGAGAAGTTCCACATTCCCGACCGCTCCGACCTTACGCCTAGCCTCATCGGCGGTTCGGCCCTGTTCGGTGTGGGCTGGGGCATCGCGGGCCTGTGCCCCGGACCGGGCATCGCCGCGCTGGTGATCGAACCCACGCTCGCCGCGACATTTGTCGTCTCGATGTTCGCGGGGATGCTGATCCTGCGCCTTTTCGAACGGAACTGACCCATGGAAATTCGCCGCATAGACGACCAGTTCGCGGTATCGCCCCAGATCACGCCTGCAGACGTTGAAAAAATTGCGGACGAGGGCTTCACCACGATTATCTGCAACCGTCCCGATAGCGAAGAGGCGGGCCAGCCAACGTCCGTCGCCATTGCCAAGGCGGCGAAGCAGGCAGGGCTCGATTTCCACCTGATCGCGGTTTCGGGCGGCGCCTTTCCAGAGACTGCCGTCGCGCGTTTTCGCGGCGTGCGACAGGCGGCTGAAGGGCCGGTGCTGGCCTATTGCCGCACCGGTACGCGCTCGATGACGCTGGAGACGCTGGCCAACCCCGAAGACCGCTCGATCGAAGATCGCCTCTCGCGCGCAGAGGGGGCTGGATACGACCTGTCCTCCCTGCGTGAGCGGCTGGTCTACGAAGACAACTAAAAAGAGGCAGGAGAAGACACGATGGCCCAGGCACTGAAGCACACGGTCGTGATCATCGGCGGCGGGGCCGCGGGCATCGCGACGGCATCCTCCATGCTCAAGCGCGAGCCCCTGCTCGACATTGCGATCGTGGAACCTTCGCCGTCTCATTATTACCAGCCCGGCTGGACGATGGTCGGCGGCGGTGTCTTCAAGTCGCCGGTGACGTGCCGCCCGATGGCGGATGTCATGCCCGACCGCGTGAAGTGGATCCGCGAATCCGCGGCCAGTTTTCAGCCCGACGACAATATGGTCACGTTGGCTGACGGGACGACGATCGCTTACGAGTTGCTGATCGTCGCACCCGGTATCCGGCTTGCCTGGGAACAGATCGAGGGTCTGTCCGACACGCTGGGCAAGAACGGCGTGACGTCGAACTATCGTTTCGACCTAGCGCCCTACACCTGGGATCTCGTCAGCAACCTCAAGTCCGGCCGCGCGCTGTTCACGCAGCCGCCGATGCCGATCAAGTGCGCCGGTGCGCCGCAGAAGGCGATGTACCTGTCGTGCGACACGTGGGAGCATAACGGCGCGCTGCCCAACATCGATGTCGAGTTCCACAATGCGGGCGGCGTCCTGTTCGGCGTTCCGGCCTATGTCCCGGCGCTCATGGAATATGTCGATCACTACGGCATCGGGCTGAACTTCGGCTCGACGCTGGTTGCCGTCGACGGTCCGTCGCGCAAGGCGACGTTCAAGACCGAGGCGGGCGAGGTGACCCGCGATTTCGACATGATCCATGTCGTCCCGCCGCAAGTCGCGCCCGATTTCGTGGCCGACAGCCCGCTGGCAGGCGAAACCGGTTTTGTCGATGTCGACAAGTTCACCATGCGCCATGTGAAGTACCCCAACGTCTTCGGCCTCGGCGATGCTGGCTCGATGCCCAATGCCAAGACTGCAGCTGCGGCGCGCAAGCAGGCGCCGATCGTGGCCGTGAACGCGCTGTCGGTGCTGAACGGCGGCGAGCCTGTTGCCGACTACGACGGCTATGGCTCGTGCCCGCTGACGGTCGAGAAGGGCCGCATCGTCCTGGCCGAGTTCGGATATGACGGAAAGCTGCTGCCGACGTTCCCCAAGTGGATCATCGACGGCACCCGCCCGCGCCGCCTGTCGTGGCTGCTGAAGTCCGAGGCGCTGCCGTGGGTTTACTGGAACGGCATGCTCAAGGGGCATGAATGGCTGGTCAAGCCGCACGAGAAGCAGGACCACTGATGACCACCGAAGCCGCCGCGGCCAAGCCTCGCAAGGCAGCCAAGCCGGGCATTGTCGCGCAGTATCTGCCGATCCTCGACTGGGGACGGCGCTATGACAAGTCGATCTTCACGAACGACCTGATCGCGGCGGTGATCGTCACGATCATGCTGATCCCGCAGAGCCTTGCCTATGCGCTGCTCGCAGGTCTGCCGCCGGTCGTCGGGCTATATGCCTCGATCCTGCCGCTGGTCGCCTACGCGATCTTCGGGACGAGCCGGACGCTGGCCGTGGGGCCGGTCGCGGTCGTCTCGCTGATGACGGCATCGGCGGCTGGCGCGGTCGCGGCGCAGGGCACCGCGCAGTACATGGAGGCGGCGATTACGCTGGCCGCACTGTCGGGCGTGATGCTGGCGGTGCTGGGCATCCTGCGCATGGGGTTCCTTGCGAACCTGCTGTCGCACCCCGTCATTTCGGGCTTCATCACGGCGAGCGGCATCCTGATCGCGACCAGCCAGTTGAAGCACATCCTCGGCGTGAAGGCGGGCGGCGACAACTGGCCCGACATGCTGGGATCGCTCTTCGCGGCGCTGAACAGCGTGAACGTCTGGGCGCTGGGTGTCGGCGTCTTTGCGACCGTGTTCCTGTTCTGGGTGCGCAAGGGGGCAAAGCCTGCGCTGATGAAGCTGGGCCTCAAGCCGCGCATGGCCGAAATCGGCGCGAAGGCGGGGCCGGTCGTGGCCGTGGCGCTGACCATCCTCGCGGCGCTCGCGTTCGATCTTGGCGACAAGGGCGTGAACCTCGTCGGCGCAATCCCGCAGGGGCTGCCGCCTTTTGCGGTGCCGTCGACCGACCTTGGCCTCATTTCGCAGTTGTGGGTTCCGGCGCTGCTGATCTCGATCATCGGTTTCGTCGAATCGGTCTCTGTCGCGCAGACGCTGGCCGCCAAGCGCCGCCAGCGTATCGCCCCGAACCAGGAACTGATCGGGCTCGGCGCGTCGAACATCGCAAGCGCATTTTCGGGCGGTTATCCGGTCACCGGCGGTTTCGCCCGTTCGGTCGTCAACTTCGACGCGGGCGCGGAAACGCCGGCGGCTGGCGCGTTCACGGCGGTTGGCATCGCGCTCGCCTCGCTGTTCCTGACCCCGCTGCTGTTCAACCTGCCCATCGCGACGCTGGCTGCGACGATCATCGTCGCCGTGCTCAGCCTCGTCGATCTGAAGACGCCGGGCCAGCTCTGGCGCTATTCGAAGTCCGACTTCGCCGCGCACATGGCGACTATCGGGATAACGCTGCTGGCAGGCGTGGAACTGGGCGTGATCGCGGGTGTCGCGGTTGGCCTGCTGCTTTACCTGTGGCGCGCTTCGCGGCCCCACGCGGCAGTCATCGGACGCGTGCCGGAGACCGAGCATTTCCGCAATGTCGAGCGGCACGACGTCTTCACCGTGCCCCACGTCCTGTCGATCCGCGTGGACGAGAGCCTGACCTACCTCAACGCCCGCTGGCTGGAGGAATACGTGCTCGAACGCGTTGCCGACCAGCCGGAGGTGCGCAACGTCATCCTGCTGTTCAGCGCAGTGAACGAGGTCGATGCCTCGGGCCTCGAGAGCCTTGAGGCGATCAACCACCGCATGATCGACGCCGGGATCGGGCTGCACTTGTCCGAAGTGAAGGGCCCGGTGATGGACCGTTTGCAGCGCACCCATTTTGTGGACGAGCTGAACGGCGAGGTTTTCCTTTCGCACGCCCGCGCTTTTGCGAAACTGGTGCGCGACGATGGCAACGATCATCCGCCGATGCACGATCACGCGCGCGGGATGATCTGAAGAAGCGGGAGCGTTTGCGCGTCTCGACGGTTGCAGGAATGGCGGGTGCGTGCCAAAGCGCCGCCACGGTATCACTGCGATTGCGAAAGGGCAGGACATGGCGTCCTCGAATCTGGCCGGCAAGCTCGTCACTCTCATCGGCGGAAGCGGTTTTCTTGGAACCCGCGTCGCGCAGGATCTCCTGCGCAAGGGCGTTCGCCTGCGCGTCGCGAGCCGCGATCCCAAGAAATCCTGGCACCTGAAGCCGCTGGCCAACCTCGGCCAACTCCAGTTCGCGGCGATGGACATCCGAAATCCCAAGTCGGTCGAGGCAATCGTTGCCGGCTCCGACATGGTCGTGAACCTCGTCGGCGCATTCGACGGTGATCTGGACGCGGTGCAGGGCAGCGGCGCCGGCCGCGCGGCGGAACTGGCGAAGATGGCCGGTGCGACCGCATTCGTCCACGTATCGGCCATCGGCGCGAATGCCGACAGCGAAGTCGCCTATCAGCGTTCGAAGGGCATCGGCGAACAGGCCGTGACCGAGGCGTTCCCCGGCGCGACGATCATCCGTCCCTCGATCATCTTCGGTGAGGACGATGAATTCCTGAACATGTTCGGTGGCCTCATCTCGACGCTGCCGTTCCTGCCGGTCTTCGCGCCCGATGCAAAGCTTCAGCCGGTCCACGTCGAGGACGTGGCCGCAGCGATCGTCACGGTTCTGGAAAACCCGTCGCTTGCGGGCAAGACCTACGAACTGGCCGGACCCGAAGTGCTCACGATGCTCGAACTGAACGAGCGTATCGCCAAGTCGCAGGACCGTTCGCGTGGTTTCCTCGCGCTGCCCGATTTCGCGGGTCGTACCTTTGCCAAGGCTACCGGCTGGCTTCCGGGCGCGCCGATCAGCAGCGACCAGTACGAGATGCTGTCGCAGGGCAACGTGGCAAGCGGCGACTGCCCCGGCTTTGCCAAGCTGGGCATCGAGCCTTCGCCGATGACGCTGTTCCTCGACCGCTGGATGACGCGTTTCCGCAAGCACGGCCGCTTCCACGAAGCAGGCGCTTGAGCGGCTGGCCCGAAAGGGCCGCCAGCAGGTAATCAGGCGTTGATGTCGGAATAGTGCCGCGGCGGCGGCACGCCTTCCATCCTGTCCGCCAGAAGCGGCTGGAAGCTGGGCCTGCTCTTGAACACCGAATACCAGCTGCGGGCCTGTTCGTGGCCCTGCCAGTTGATGCCGCCAAGATAATCCGCAACCGAGATCTGCGCCGCCGCCGTCAGGTCGGCAAGGCTCATCGTCGAACCGGCAAGCCAGGGGCGATGGTCGATCAGATAGTCGACGTAATCGAGATGTTCGTCCGCCAACCGCATCGCGTTGCGCAATGCAGTGGAATTGGGCGCCTGCCGCGCGACAACGCGCTTGGTATAGCGTTCCATCAGCAGCGGGCCGGTAACGTCGCCGAAGAAGTTTTCATCGAACAGCGCCATCAACCGGCGGATTTCCGCTCGGTTCGTGGCCGTGCCGTTGATCATGGGGTTCTTCGGGATCGTCTCCTCGAAATACTCGGCGATCGCGCGGCTGTCCGACAGGGTGATGTTCTTGGCTGGTTCACGCATCACGGGCGTGCGGCCCGTCGGGTTCATGAGGAAGAATTCGTCCCGCATTTCCCAGGGGTTTTCGCGAACGAGTTCGAAAGACACGCCTTTTTCCGCAAGCAGCAGGCGCAGCTTGCGGCTGAACGGGCAGAGCGGAAACTGGTAAAGCCGCCACATGGCCGAAGAAACGATGCCTTTCCCTGTTGGGTCCCCCGCGCCCGTTCCCCCGAACCGGCACAATTCCGATTGACGCAGGAGTAACCCCCGCGTCAACACGTGATGCACACGATTTGGCAAATAGTGGGCAAGTCGCGATGGGGAGACGCTAAATGACGGTCGAGACGATACTCGGATGCGTGCTTGCCGGCGGCGAGGCGACCCGTTTCGGCAGCGACAAGGCGCTGGCGACGCTCGATGGCCAGACCCTGATGGACCGCGCGGTCGCGGCCCTTGCCAGTTTTTGCGAGGCCGTGGTCGTTGTCGGGCGCGAAAAAGCCTCCGTTCCGACAGTTGCCGACTGGCCGCAGGCAGGCATGGGCCCGCTTGGCGGACTGGCCGGGGCGCTGCGCCATGCGCGTGATAGCGGGTTTTCCGCCGTCCTGACCTGCGGGGTGGACAGCGTGAACCTGCCGTCCGACCTGCTCGATCACTTGTCCCCGGGGCCGGCCTGTGCCGAAAGCCAGCCGGTGATCGGGCTCTGGCCCGTATCGGCGCTGCCGGTGCTGGAGGAAATACTCACCGGATCGGAACGCCGCTCGGTCCTGCACTTTGCCGAAAGGGCGGGTGCGCGGCTGATCGACCTGCCCGAACCGCCCGCAAACGTGAATACGCCCGAAGATCTGGACCGCCTTCAACAAGGCTAGGCGTGGATTGCACCAATGCCCGCTTGTCCAGCGGCGCGGCATTTGCGATGGCAGGGTCAGCCATGGCGGACCCTCGCATCATAGACATCTCGCTGGACGAAGCGACGATCCTGTGGCGCAACCCTGACATCGAGCAGGAGCGCAGGATCGCGATCTTCGACCTGATCGAGGATAACACCTTCAAGCCGCTTCGCGCGTTCGAGGCAGGGCACGAGGGGCCGTACAAGCTCGTCCTGTCGGTCGTCGACGGTCGCCTGTCGATCGACATCGCGGACGAAGCGGGCAACCAGCTCGAAGTCCTGCTGCTCGGCCTTGCGCGTTTCCGCCGCCCGATCCGCGAATATTTCGCGATCTGCGACAGCTATTACCAGGCGATCCGCAAGGCGAGCCCGCAGGAAATCGAGACGATCGACATGGCCCGGCGCGGGGTCCACAACAACGCTGCGGAACTGCTGCTCGAAAGGCTGGAAGGCAAGGTCGACACCGACTTCGCCACCGCACGCCGTCTCTTCACGCTTATCTGCGTCCTGCACATCCGGGGCTGAAGCTATGGCTGGCAAGCGGACGCTCCGGCACAGGCCGGGCCTGTGGCTGATCGCGCTGGCGCTGATCGCGGCGATCGCGGGCGTGTTGTGGTGGAAGTTGTCGCACTGGCGGCCCGACGGGGCGGAATACCCGGTGCAGGGTGTGTGGCTGACCGGCGACGAGGATGGGGTCTCCATCCCCGAACTGCCGGGCGCGGGCGCAAGCTTCGGCTATGTTACGGCCAGCCTTGGGGCCGCCACGCGTAACGAGCGTTTTCCTGAAACAGTCGCCGCCATGCACAAGGCGGGGATGAAGGCGGGGCCGGTCCACGTCTACGACCCCTGCCGCCGCGCGGATGAGCAGTCGGCCAATTTCGTGACCATCGTGCCCCGCGATGCCGACATGCTCCCGCCTGCGGTCGTGCTGGCGCGTTCGGGCGAGGATTGCAGCCCGCGGGTCCGTCCGGCCGAGCTGGAATCGGAGCTTGTCGTCTTTCTCAACCAGATAGAGATGCATTCGGGCAAGCGCGCGATCCTTGCGCCATCAGCTTCGTTCGAGGACGAATACGGCTTCGGCGCGCGGGCGGAGCGGCAGTTGTGGCTGTCGCGTGACTGGCTGGAGCCGGACTATGTCGGACGCCCCTGGGCGCTGTGGACGGCCAATGCCGCGGTCCGTGTCGGTCCGGTCGAGGGGCCGGTCGCGTGGCTGGTCGCGCGGCCCTGATGCCAGCTTAATCCACGACCTATCGGGCGGCGAGGGTTGCCCCCGCTTTGCCGGAACGGGCAAGGAAATCGCCGCTGCAAGGAAACGGGTGAAGGCATGGCGATTCTTTCCGACAAGTGGATCCGCGAAAAGGCGCAAAACGAAGGCATGATCGAGCCTTTCGTCGAGGCGCAGCGGCGCGATGGCTGCATCTCCTACGGCCTGTCATCCTACGGCTATGACGCGCGCGTGGCGGACGAGTTCAAGATCTTCACCAACATCGACAGCGCCATCGTCGACCCCAAGGATTTCGCCAGCAATTCGTTCGTCGACAAGAAGACCGACTGCTGCATCATCCCGCCCAATTCTTTCGCGCTGGCCCGGACGGTCGAATACTTCCGCGTGCCGCGCGACGTGCTGGTCATCTGCCTTGGCAAGAGCACTTATGCGCGCTGCGGCATCATCGTGAACGTCACCCCGCTCGAACCGGGCTGGGAAGGGCACGTGACGCTCGAATTTTCGAACACCACGCCGCTGCCGGCGAAGATCTACGCCAACGAAGGCGCGTGCCAGTTCCTCTTCCTCAAGGGGAACGAGCCTTGCGAGACGAGCTATGCCGACCGCGCGGGCAAGTACATGGGCCAGCGCGGCGTGACCCTGCCGCGCCTGTAACGCCTCCTAGAATACCGAGAACAGTACCAGCGCGAGCACCGTGCCGATCACCGGCACGATCACCGTCGTTGCCGCCACGGCCTTGTAAGCGGCCTGGTGCGTCTCGCCGCAGACCGCGCGGATCGTCGTCACGACATAGCCGTTGTGCGGCAAGCTATCGAGCGCGCCCGATGCGATCGCCACGACGCGGTGCAGTTCTTCCGGATTTGCCCCTGCGTCGAGGTAGTGCGGCGCAATGAGCGGCAGGGCGATCGTCTGGCCGCCCGAGGCGCTGCCGGTCAGGCCCGCGATGACGGTAACGGCAATGGCCGCGCCGATTAGCGGGCTGCCCGGGATGGCCTGAACCGTTTCCAGCGCCTGAAGGAAGGCAGGCGAGAGCTTTGCGACCGATCCGAATCCGACCACGGCGCAAGTATTGGTGATCGCCACCACCGCGCCCGTCGCCCCGCGTGAGAACGTTGCGGCAAAGCGGCCACGCTCGCTCCACCCGACCATGCAGGCCAAGGCGACGCCAGCGCCAAGCGCGAGGACCAGCGCCCACTTGCCCAGCGACTGCGAGATCAGGAATACGCCCAGCACGCCGACGAGCGGCATGATCGCCAGCAGCGGGGAAGGCAGGGTGGTGTCGACCTCGAACCGTTCATCCGCTTCGCGCGTGGTGAAGCCTTCGCCAGCCAGAACCGCTTTCTTCACCATGCGCGAGAGCAGGATGTAGCCCAGCGTCGCCATGAACAGCGCGACGACAAGGCTGACTTCCCACGCGGCATAGGCCGTGGTGCCGAGGTAAGGCATCGGGATCAGGTTCTGGATCTCGGGGCTGCCCGCGCTGGTCATCGTGAACGTGACCGAACCGAAGGCCAGCGCGCCGGGGATGAAGCGGCGCGGCAGGTTCGCCTCGCGGAAAAGCTCGACCGCAAGGCCATAGACCGAGAACGCGACGATGAAGACGCTGACCCCGCCGTAAGTCAGCACTGCGCAGGCGAGCACGGTCGCGGCCAGCGCGTACTTGCTGCCCAGCTTGTGCGTAATGAACCGCGCAACGGAGGCGGCGGCGCCTGATGCCGCCATGACCTCGCCGAAAATTGCGCCCAGCAGGAACATCAGGAACCAGTCGGCCAGAAAGCTGGAGAAACCGGCCATGTAGCTACTGGCGTAATCAGGCGCGGCCGTGCCGTCCGCCAAAGTGGCAGCCAGTGGCGGCAACAGCGGCAGGCCCGCGGTGACCGCCACGACCAGTGCGGCAACGGGGCCTGCGATAAGAATGTTGATCCCCCTGACCGTCATCCAGATCAGAAGGGCAAGGCCACCGATGAGCCCGATCCAGCTTAGCATTCGTCCTCCCCGAAGGTTTGCACCTTCATGGCGGCGACGCGGTGCGTGGTCAAACCATCGGAAAGAAGAGGCTTATTCGAACAGAGCGTCGAGATCGGCTGCGCTGTGCCGTTCGGGCGCGCCGTCGCGCTGGTTTACTTTTTCACCGCGACGAACCGCCGTGCGCTCGGCAATATTGGTCGCCCAGCGTTGCAGGTGTTCGTATTCCTGCACCTGCAGGAACGTGCCTGCATTCTTGTACGACTTGTCGAGCGCCAGCTTCCCGTACCAAGGCCAGATCGCGATGTCCGCGATGGTGTAGTCGTCGCCCGCGATGAATTCACGGCTGGCCAGCTGTTTGTCGAGCACGTCCAGCTGCCGCTTCGTTTCCATCGTGAAACGGTCGATCGGATATTCCATCGGATAGGGCGCATAGGCATAGAAATGCCCGAAGCCGCCGCCAAGGTAAGGCGCACTGCCCATCTGCCAGAACAGCCAGTTCAGACATTCGGCGCGGCCCGCGGGATCGGTCGGGATGAAGGCGCCGAACTTTTCGGCAAGGTGCAACAGGATCGAACCCGACTCGAACAGGCGGATCGGCTCCGGCCCGGTCAGGTCGATCAGCGCCGGGATCTTCGAGTTCGGATTGATCTCGACAAAGCCCGAGGTGAACTGGTCGCTGTCACCGATCCAGATTGGCCAAGCGTCGTATTCCGCACCAGCATGTCCTGCGGCCAGCAGTTCTTCAAACAGGATCGTGACTTTCTGACCGTTCGGCGTGCCTTGCGAATGGAGCTGGAACGGATGCTCGCCGCGCGGCAACTCTTTCTCGGTGCGCGCACCCGCGAAGGGCCGGTTGATCGAAGTCCACTCCCCGCTGCCCTGATCGTCCCACTTCCAGATTTCGGGCGGGGTGTAGGTCTCGGTCATGGCGGCAGATGTCCTTTGAGGGGAAAGATACGCAGCGCAGATAGGCAGCGATCGGGCGATCGCAAGCACTGGACAGCAAGGCTCTGCAGGGTGAGAACTTCCAGTCATGTCGATCAGCCTGCTTGTCGCCGCCGCCGTCGCCGCCTGCCCGTTGGTGAATGCCGAACCCGATTTCGATGCCGTCGAGGCAATTGCCTCCGGAAGCCGGGAGGACATGGCGGGCATGGTCGCCTGCCTTGGCGAACCCGATCCCGTCGTCCGTGACGAGCAGGCGTACAGCGCCTTCGTGACTGCGCTGCGCGAAGGGCGCGTCACGGTCGAGAAGCGCGGCGCCCTGATGGACATGCTGGCAGAGGCGGCTTCCCCCGCGATCGAGGGCCATGACGAGGCGGGCTTCCTGGGGCCATTCGCGGTGCTGGTCATGGCCGAAGTAGCGCGGACCGACCGGATCGAGCCATGGCTGGACGAGGACGAGCGCTACCGGCTTGCCCGGTTTGCCTCTCTCTACCTTGAGAGCGTCACCGACTATCGCGGTTTCGTACAGGGCGAGGGCTGGCGCCACGGCGTCGCACACGGGGCGGACCTTTTGATGCAGCTTGCCCTCAACCCCGAACTGGATCGCGGGACAGGCAAGGACCTGCTCGCCGCCATCCTGCCGCAAGTTGCGCCCACCACCCATGCATACCGATTCGGGGAGCCGGCGCGGTTGGCAAGGCCGGTGATCTATCTGGCCGACCAGGAAGTGATGTCGGAAGCGGAATGGGAGCAATGGTTCGACGCGATCTATCCCGAAGCGGAGGCGGCACGCTCCGATCGCTATCGGGACGAGGCGGCCCTGACCCGCATGCACAACGCCCGCGCCTTCGCGCTGGAAATCATGGCGATGTCGGGACGGTTAGGCGACAGTCCGGCGATCGCTCTGGCCGATCACGCGCAGCGAATCATAAGCCGCACCGCGCCCTGACAGGGGCCGTGTCAGCCGCGCACGCGAACTGAGCGCATGGCGCCTAAGCGCCTGCGATCGTTCGTTTTCCATGTGAGGAAATGGAGCGGGCGAAGGGATTCGAACCCTCGACCCCAACCTTGGCAAGGTTGTGCTCTACCCCTGAGCTACGCCCGCTCTGAACGCCTGCAACCGGTTGGAAAGAAGCCCTTCCGGTCGGGGTGAGGCGCGCCTTTAACAGGGGTATTTCAGGCCTGCAACCGGAAAAATTCACTCCGCGTCACATTCTTTGCGAACCCTTGGAAAAACCGGGTCGCTGCCCCACATTGGCGAGCAACGATAGATGCCGCAGGAATGCTGGCGCAAAGCACGAAGAGACAGGAGAATTCCCCCTTGGCGAGCATGGGCCTCAACATCGAAGAGCAGAAAGCGGTCGAAAGGTTCCGCGACAATATTGTCGAGCCTTCGAAGACCAAGCTGGTGATTCTCGATTTCTGGGCGGAGTGGTGCGGGCCGTGCAAGGCGCTGACCCCGGTGCTGGAAAAGGTCGCCGCCGACTATGCGGACAAGGGTGTGATTCTCGCCAAGGTGAACGTCGACGAAGAACAGTTCATCGCTTCGCAGTTCCAGGTCCGATCGATCCCGACGGTTTATGCCATGTTCCAGGGTCAGCCGGTGGCCGACCTCACGCAGGCGCGCACCGAATCGCAGCTGAAGCAGGTTCTGGATCAGCTTCTCTCGCAGCTTCCGGTCGAGGCCGGTGCCGATGGTGAGGAACCGGCGCAGGATATCGCCCCGCTTCTGGCGATGGGCGAGGAAGTGCTGGCAAGCGGCGATACCGAACGCGCGCTGGGTATCTTTGCGCAGATCGTGCAGATGGCGCCCGACAATATCGAGGCGCAGGCTGGCCTGCTGCGCGCCATGATCGAGGCAGGGCACATCGAGGACGCGGAAGCCGCGATCGCGGGCCTGCCCGAAGACGTGCGCAAGGACCCCGCCATCGAACGCGCCGTTGCCGCGCTGGAACTGGCCAAGAACAAGCCCGACGACAGCGAGCTTGAAAACCTGCGCAAGGCCGCGGCCGAGCGTCCGGCCGACATGGAAGCGCAGATGGCGTTTGCCGAAGCCGCCTTCGCAGCCGGTTCGCGTGACGAGGCGGCCGATACGCTCCTGTCGATGATCCGCACCGAGCCGCAGTGGCAGGAAGGCGCGGCCAAGGCCAAGCTGCTCCAGATTTTCGAGGCCGTCGGTCTTGAGGATCCGTGGGTTGCGGCGCAGCGTCGCAAGCTGTCGCTGATCCTGTTCGGATAACGCCGTTACGCCCATGGGATCCGGTACCGAAACCTCGCGCATTTCGATTTTTCCCTTGTCGGGTGCGCTGCTCTTTCCCGGGCTGCAACTGCCGCTGCACATCTTCGAGCCGCGTTATCGTGCGTTGGTAACGGACTCGCTGGCGCGTGACCGCATGATCGGCATGATCCAGCCGGTTCGCCCCGCCGAAGGCTCGCCCCTGTTCGAGATCGGCTGCCTTGGCCGCATCGACGATGTCGAGGCGCTGGAAGACGGGCGGTTCAACATCGTGCTCGACGGTCTGGCGCGCTTCCGCACGGTGCGCGAACTGGATGTGACGACGCCGTTCCGCCAGATCGATGCCGAACTTCTGGAAGAAAACGAGGATGCAGTGCTGCTTCCGATCGAGCGCGCCTCGCTCGAGCAAGAATCGCGAAGGTTCGCGGACCGGCAGGGCTATTCGGTCGACTGGGAGCAGGTGTCGCGGCTTGATGACATGGCGCTCGTCAACGGGATCTCGCAGGTCGCGCCGTTCGATCCCGCGTCGAAGCAGGCGCTACTCGAAGCGAGCGACCTCAACGAGCGGTGTGAACTGCTGGTCCAGTTGATGCAGTTCTACGGCTGCCACGACGACGACGAGAGCGGAACGCTCCAGTAACTGTCAGAGGTTGAAGCTGCCGCGTAGGCCGTCGATCACGAACTGCGCGGCCAAAGCGGCCAGCAACACGCCGAGCAGGCGAGTCACAACCGATTCGAACTGGTCACCGAAGAACCGCATAAGTGGCGCAGCGGCAATCAGCGCTGCCAGCGTCAGCACCATGACAACGCCGAGAGCAGCGAGCACGGCTGCCGTTTCCTCGACCGTCGAGGCACGCGCCATCAGCAGCATGATAGACGCGATCGCGCCCGGGCCTGCCAGCATCGGCATCGCCATCGGGAAGACCGAGACGTCCTCTACTTCCGGCGAATCGGCGTGCTGGGCGCGGACCTTGTCGGCGCGGTCGTGGCGGCGTTCGGTGCGCTTTTCGAAGACCATGTCGATGGCGATGGCGAACAGCATGATGCCCCCCGCGATGCGGAAGGAATCAAGTTCGATGTGCAGTGCGCCGAGCAGGCCTTCACCAAACCATGCAAAAATCAGCAGGATGATCGTCGCGATCACAGTCGCGCGGATCGCCATCGACCGGCGCTGCGCACTGTTCGCGTCAGCCGTCAGACCCGCGTAGATCGGGGCGCAGCCCGGCGGGTCGATCACGACAAACAGCGTGATGAAGGCAGAGATGAAAAGCTCGACCATCGCTTAATGATCGGCCTTGGGCGGCGCGACGGTCTGGTGCAGGACGCGCTGGAACTGTCCGCCGTCCCAGACATCGACGGTGACGATCCGGCCGCCCCACTGGTCGACCCGGCCGCCCCAGCGCAGGGTGCGGTCATCGGACGATCCGCCGAAGAACTCTCCGTTGCCCGGTACTGCCTCAAGCAGTTCCTGTGCCGGAGGCCAGGGCAGTTCGGGGCAGTCCGCGACATGGGCATCGATCAGGTCCGGCTGCGTCAGCGGTTTGGTCAGCGTGTCGCCATGATCCATCAGCCAGCGATATTCGCCGTCTTTCTGGCGTTGCCAGACGGTGGTGAACCAGCCGGTGCTACCGTCGGGACGCTGCCATGCGCCGCGCGTGACGTTGACCGATCCGTCACAGCTCGACCAGACTTCGTGCGGTTGCCATGCGACCGATTGCGCCGGATTTTCGCGCTTTTTCAACCAGTCCTTCGCATTGACCAGTTCAGGTACGAACATCACGCCATCTTCGGCGGCATATTCGCGGAACGCGGTCCACTGGCCCTCTTCCTGCGCCATGCTCGCGAATGCCAATTCGGCGGCCACGACGTCGCCGGGCTGGGCGATCGGCTTCAGGTCAGGCCCTCCGGGGCCGCCACGGGACGGGCCACCAGCGGCACAACCAGCCAGCGCCAGCGCAAGAAAAGCAACGCCAAGGCGCATCAGGCGAAGCCTTCGCGGCGGTTCGCAGCCTCAAGCGTGTTGTAGAGCAGGCACGCGATCGTCATCGGGCCGACACCGCCGGGAACGGGGGTGATCGCGCCGACGGTCTCGCTTGCGCTGGCGAAGTCGACATCGCCGACCAGCTTGGTCTTACCTTCTTCGGCAGCCGGAACGCGGTTGATGCCGACGTCGATCACGGTCGCGCCCGTCTTCAGCCAGTCGCCCTTGACCATTTCGGGCCGCCCGACGGCAGCGACGACGATGTCGGCACCGCGCACGACTTCGGGCAGGTCTTTCGTCCGGCTATGCGCGATGGTGACCGTGCAGCTTTCGCGCAGCAGCAGCTGGGCCATCGGCTTGCCCACGATGTTGGAGCGTCCGATGATAACCGCGGTCTTGCCCGACAGGTCGCCCAGCCGGTCCTTCAGCAGCATCAGGCAGCCGAGCGGCGTGCAGGCGACGAAGCCGGGAAGCCCGGTCATCAAGCGCCCTGCGCTGGCGGTGGTGAAACCGTCGACGTCCTTGTCCGGATCGATCGCCTGGATCACCGCGTTTTCATCCAGCCCCTCGGGCAGGGGAAGCTGGACGAGGATGCCGTCGACCGCCGGATCGGCGTTCAGCTGCGCGACGAGAGCGAGCAGGTCCTCCTGCGAAGTGTCGGCAGGCAGGCGATGTTCGAAGCTTTCCATCCCCGCGCCCACGGTCGCCTTGTGCTTGTTGCGCACGTAGACCTGGCTGGCCGGATCTTCGCCGACCAGTACAACTGCCAGGCCGGGCTTGCGGCCTGCTTTCGCGCTGAATTCGGCAACGCCTTCGGCCACTTTGCCGCGCAAGTCGGCGGCAAAGGCCTTTCCGTCGATGATGTCGGCCATCAGTAGCCCGCCACCGCAAGGTTGCGCAGGATGATCTGCAGGATGTTGAGCCCGATAATCAGCACCAGCGGCGAGAAGTCGATCGCGCCGGTATTGGGCATGATCCGGCGGATCGGCCGTAATATCGGTTCAAGCAGGGCGTTCACCGCCGAATAGATCGCGGCGACGAACTGGTTCGACGTGTTGACCACGTTGAACGCGATCAGCAGCGACAGCACGAACTGGACGATGACCAGGAAGACGACGACCGAAACGAGCAGGTCGATGATCTGGATTAGGGTAAGCAGGAGCACGCGCGAATATCCTTGGCGGCAATGGGGGCTTGCCCTTGTGCGTCTAGCCGAGGGGCGGGCGGTGTATCAACCACCCAATACGCCTGAACCTGCCGAAAAGCGGCGTTTGATCAGTCCTGAATGTACGGCTGGATGCACCGCCGAGGCCTGTTGGCAGGCTTGTCGGCGGTCACGCCGGTGCAATCGAGCGATTCGCCGTTGGGCGGCGCGTGATCAGTCGTTGCGGATCAGCGTACCGGCGCCGCGCTCGGTAAAGATTTCGAGCAGCATTGCATGGGGCACGCGTCCGTCGAGGACGACTGCCGCGTCGCATCCGGCCTCAACCGCCTGTACGCAAGTATCGAGCTTGGGGATCATGCCGCCGCTGATGGTGCCGTCTTCCTTGAGCGTGGCGATGGCGCTTGGCGTAAGGTCGGTCAGCAAGCCGCCCTGCTTGTCGAGAACGCCCGGAACGTCGGTCAGCAGGAACAGGCGTGCCGCGCCCACGGCGGCGGCGATGGCGCCGGCCATGGTGTCGGCGTTGATGTTGTAGGTGTGCCCGTCGTCACCGACGCCAATCGGCGCAATAACGGGGATGAGGCCCGAAGTGACCGCAGTATCGATGATCCGCGTGTCGACATGCTGCGGTTCGCCCACGAAGCCGAGGTCAACGACCTGTTCGATCGCGCTATCCGGATCCTTGCGGGTGCGGTGGACCTTGGTCGCTTTCACCAGACCGCCGTCCTTGCCCGAAATGCCGATGGCGCGACCGCCGGCATTGGCGATCCAGCTGACGAGTTCCTTGTTGATCCTGCCTGACAGGACCATTTCCGCGATCTCGGCCGTCTGCTTGTCGGTGACGCGAAGGCCGTCGACGAAGCTCGATTCGACGCCCAGCTTCTTCAGCATGGCCCCGATCTGCGGACCGCCGCCGTGGACGACCACGACATTGATCCCGACCGCGCCCAGCAGCACGACATCTTCGGCAAAGTCCTGAGCAGCCTCGGGATTTCCCATCGCGTGGCCGCCGTACTTGATGACGAACGTCCGCCCCGCATATCGCTTGATATAGGGAAGCGCCTCTACGAGGATTTCCGCCTTGGCGAGGACCGCCTTGTCGCTGGGGTTCAGAGGATCGACCATAATGGCAGCGCCATTGCACGCCAATGCGGCTGCAATCAATCGCTTTGCGCGCCTTGGCGTGCCCACCTCGCGGCCAGAAGCGCAGAGACGATCATCTGCGCCTGGTGGAATATCATCAGCGGCAGCATGACCGCGCCGACGCTGGCGGGCGGAAACAGGACGCCTGCAAAGGCGACGCCTGCGGCAAGGCTCTTCTTCGAACCTGCGAACTGGATTGTGATCCGGTCCTCGCGCGAAAAGCCGAGATAGCGACCGGCCAGCGCCGCTGCCGTGAACACTGCCACCAGCAGCACGAGGCAAAGCGCGATGACGAGAGCCAGTTCCTCGATCCCCGTCCGCTGCCAAAGGCCTTCGCGGACAGAGGCGCCGAACGCGACGAAGACGATCAGTACGATTGTGCCCTTGTCGGCCAGCCCGACGGCCTTCTTGTGGCGTGTGACGAAGTCTCCGACGACGGGGCGCAGCATGTGCCCGACAATGAAGGGCACGAGAAGCTGGAGGATGATGCGCAGGGCCGCCGTACCGGAAATCTCGGCCCCGCCGCTGCCGCCAGCCATCAGCGCCGAAAGCGAAGGCGTGACGAAGACCGCCGCCATGTTCGAGATCGCTGCCGCGCAGACCGCGCCCGCGACGTTCCCGCCCGCCATCGCGGTAAAGGCAACCGCACTCTGCATTGTCGATGGCACTGCGCCGATGAAAACGAGCCCGCGGGCGAGATTTTCATCGAGGCCCGGAACCGCGGAAAGCAAGAGCGTGCAGACAGGGAAGAACGCAAATGTCACGGCAAGGATCACGAGGTGAAGCCGCCAGTGCGTCATCCCGCCGATGATCGCTTCACGCGATAGCTTTGCACCGTGGAGAAAGAACAGCAGCACGATCCCCGCGTCCGCCGCCCATGCAAAGACGTCCGCCATGATCCCGCGCGGCGGCAGGAGCGAGGCAAGGACGATCGCGGCGAACAGCGACAGGACGAAAGGATCGGGCCGGAAACGGGCCAGCAGACCTGCCAATGTGTTTTTCCCTTACGCGGTGGGTTCAGCCGTGTGCGCCGAACTCGTTCGCGATCGCGGTACCGATCCTGAGCACGAGTGCATAGGCTTTCTCGATCGGATCGATGAAATCGCGCCGGATGGCGTGATAGCCGCTGTCGCTGCCGTCCGGATATTGGCTGCCCTCGGCAATCTCGAAATCGTCGATCGAAGGGAAGCTGGTCGGGAAGGCGCGGCGCATTTGCGCAAGTGCGTCGTCGATCCGCAGCGTGAAGACCATCTCCAGCACGTCCTCGCGGCTGATGTCGTTCGACCGTGAGAAGACCGGGACCTGCACCGCCTTCAGGAACATGTGCTGCAAAAGCGCGAGGCGCAGGGCCTGAAGCACGCCGATGGATCGGCGCTTGTGCTCTCGATCCGTGATGGCGGGGCCCCATTCGTCCGTTGCGCCTGGGATCGAATCCATCAACTTGTGCAAATGCATGGCATCGACGCGAAGCCGGCTGGCGAGGCGACGGAACGTGCCGACGCGGTCGTCCTTGGTCAGGTAATCGGCAAGGATCAGGCACGGATCGGTGAGGTGCTTTTCCGTCCCGCGATATGGGCGGCTGGCCCAATAGGCGGAATTGAACAGTTCGCCATAGGCGGCCACCGTCTTGATGCTGGCCAGCGCGTCAGCTGCACGGACAAGGCGCAGGAGCTGCTTGCCGCGCTCGCTGGTTGAAAGAAGCTCGGCAATCTCCTCGATGTTGTTTTCCGCAGCCGTGCCGAAACCGGCGATGACGTTCACCGGATAGCCAAGCTGTTGCAGGATGGCGTTGTGCGGGATCGCGCGGATCTGGCGCAGGCTCATCTTCCGGTCGGAAGCAAGGTCCGACTGGCGGCGCGAACGACGGCTGCCGGTATCGTTCAGCAGGCCGAGGCCAAAGGCGGTGATCGCGCGGCTGTAAGTGGCCGAGACGAGGTGCATGTTCTGCACCCGCCGGATCGCGCGGTAGAAATCGAGGCTGAGGTCGGTGCGGCGATAGAACTGGTCGGTCGGCGCATCGGGGTCGGCATCGGTCGGCGGGTTTTCGGCGATGCGCGTCAGAGTGGCGAGCGCGAGTTCGGGCGTGCCGAACCACAGGTAACCGTCACCGCCCTGGAAGCTGACTTCGGGTTCCAGCCTGATGCCAGCGCGCACGAAGCGGCGGCGGGCCCACGGTGAAAGCGGCCATTCCAGCCGGTCCTTCATCGACGCGGGATGCGCGCCGCGGCCCATGGATTCGCCGTGGGTGTTGAAGATCAGCGCGGCAACGTCGGTAAGGTCATTCGACTTCATCGCGTCGGCAAGGCGGCCCTGAAGACGCTCGATCGCAAGGCTGGCGGGTATCTGCCCGACAAAACGGCCCGCGTCGGAGAAACCGGTCTGGATGCAGACGCGGCCACGCTTGCGCGCATAAATTCGGTATTCGTCTTCGGCCAGCAGGGCGTCGAGAAAGCGGCCGCCGTGTTCCAGTGCGGCTTCGGTCTCGAACAGGGGCGAGACGTCGACCTTGTCCTCTATCCCGAAAAGCTTGGCGAAATAGAGCGCGGCCAGCACCGTCTGCGGCTGTTCGCATTCGGCGATCAACATGCGGATCGGCGCATCGGCGTCGATGTGCTTCAGGATCTGCTGCATCGCGAGGAACTGACGGATCGCGGTGCTGCCCTCGATCGCCAGCGCGGCGAAGTTGGCGTTGAGCGGGGTCACGTCCTCGAGCGCGGTGCGGATCGTGTTGAGCGCGGCCTGGCTCGACAGGTCGAGCTTGGATTCGGGGTCGACCCGGCGGCGGATCGCGTTCTGCAACTGGCTGGAGTTCACGCGGAAGTGAATTAGCCCCATGCCGAGACCGTCGGCGCGCATGGCGGCAGCGGCGGTCAGCAGGGTGGTTGCGGTATCTTCATCCGCATCTCCGGCCATCGCCTCAAGCTCGGCCATGACGGGCGCGAGCGAGACGATCTTGGCGGGGCTGTCCGCGGTCAGCGAATTGGCGGTGTGCGACAGGAGCGCAGGGTCCGACAGGTCCTTGGCGAACATCGCCGCCATCTCGCCGGTATGCTCCGCAGCGGCCGAGAGCCGTCCTGCGATCTCCGGCGCGTCCTGCACCAGCATCGCGGCATAGGACGCAAGGCGTTCGGCCTTTTCCTGGAGGCGATAGCGGATCGAGGTGTTCCACCCGATGTCGGTGCGCCCGTCCATGTCGTAACCGACCCACGTGGCAAGGCGGACGGGAGTGGGTGCAAAGCGCTTCCAGTCGGACGGCCACTTGCCGCGCGCCTGTTCGAACAAGGTACGCACGATCCGATCGCGGGCGCCTTGCGCACGCGACATTGCCGACATCGCGGCATCGTGTTCGGAATCGAGCGTGATCATCGTCCGTTCGTGCGGAGCAGCGCAAACGGTGTCGCCGTTCACTTCACCCTCGGTCGCCGCGTGTGCCACCGATCCGGCCTGCGCCGGGGTCAGCAGGAAAGTCGGGTGCGCTGTGAAGACGACGTGAAGGAGGGGATGCTGCCAGCGGGCTGCGAAAGTTTCGAAATCCTCTGTCTGCTTTTCGAAGGCCTTGAGGTTTTCTTCCGGCGCCATCGGCGCGACCATGCGATCAAGCTTTTGCGCGCGAGCCAGCAGGCCTTCACATTCGAGCGCGCTGACGAGAGCGTCGATCTCGGCAAGGTCGATCTCTTCCGATTCCAGTTTGCGCGAGAATTCGAGCCCCAGCTGGAAGACCGGGTTGAACAGAGGCGTTTCGCGGGTCCGTGAATGCAGGTCGCGAAGACGGTCGTGGAGCGCGGCGATCTTCGGGTTCATGCAGTTCCCCTTCAGGATTGGAGTGCGGCGGCTTCGGATGCGAGCTTGCGGATGGTGTCCTTGTCGGCGCCCTTGGGCGCGACCCAGCTACCGCCGACACACAGGATTTGCGGGTGGGACAGCCAGTCGGGCGCGGTCTTCAGCGAGACGCCGCCGGTGGGGCAGAACTTGGCCATGCCGAACGGTGCGGCAATGGCCTTCAGTGCGGGCAGCCCGCCATTCGCTTCTGCCGGGAAGAACTTGAAGTGCGAAAGCCCCATGTCGAGGCCTTCCATGATTTCCGCGCTTGTCGCCACGCCCGGCAGGAACGGCACGCCCGCGTCCTTGGCCGCGCGACCGAGATTTTCGGTGAGGCCGGGGGAGACGACGAATTCGACGCCTGCGCGCAGGACCTTCTCCAGATCCTTGGTCGAAAGGACAGTGCCAGCGCCCACGATAGCGCCGGGCACGGTCTTCATCGCCTCGATCACGTCGAGAGCGCAAGGCGTGCGCAGCGTGACTTCAAGGCATGGCAACCCGCCTTCGACCAAAGCTTCGGCCACTGGGATCGCATCGTCGACATCGTCGATCACGAGGACCGGAATGACAGGCGCTTTCGTCATGATGGAATGAATGTCGGTCATCGTATTCCCTGTTCTTTTACGTCGTCAGGCGCGGTCAAAGACCGGCGAGCGCAAGCATGGCTGAGCCGCCTTTTTCCGCACCGTCGGCACCGGCGCGCATCATGGCGAAGAGTTCGCGGCCTACGCCCCAAGCCGCGGGCGGCGCGGCGGCAGGCTGGCGGGCCGAAAGGTCGGCAGTGGTCGAAAGCGTGCCGTTGTGCGCATCGACGCGGATCACGTCGCCATCCTGCACATAGGCGAGCGGACCGCTGTTCCCGCCTGCATCGGCCAGCGCTTCGGGCGTGCAGTGGATCGCGGCGGGGACTTTGCCCGATGCGCCAGACATGCGGCCATCGGTGACCAGCGCGACCTTGAAGCCGCGATCCTGAAGAACGCCCAGCGGCGGGGTCAGCTTATGCAGTTCGGGCATGCCGTTGGCGCGCGGGCCCTGGAATCGGACAACGACGACGACGTCGCGGTCCAGCTCGCCGGCCTTGAACGCCTTGGCAACGTCTTCCTGCGTCTGGAACACGCGGGCGGGTGCCTCGATAACCCAGCGTTCCTCGTCCACCGCGCTCGTCTTGATCGTCGCGCGGCCGAGATTGCCGGTCAGCAGGCGCATGCCGCCGTCCGGGTTGAACGGATCTGACACGGGGGCGAGCATCGTCGGATCGAGCGGGGTGGCGGGTGCGGCCTGCCACGACAGGTCCTTGTCGTTCATCACAGGCTCTTGCGACTGATCCGAAAGGCTGCCGCCGCCGACAGTGACGATGTCATCATGGGCAAGGCCGGAACCGAGTAGTTCGCGGATGACATAGCCCATGCCGCCCGCCGCGTGGAACGCGTTCACGTCGCCAGTACCGTTCGGATAGACGCGGGTGATGAGCGGGACGACCTTCGACAATTCGTCGAAGTCTTCCCAGTCGATCTGAACGCCTGCGGCCCGCGCGATTGCGGGCAGGTGCAGCGCGTGATTGGTCGAACCGCCCGTGGCGAGCAGGCCGACTACGGCGTTCACGATCGCCTTTTCATCGACGCAGGCCGAAAGCGGGCGCGGATCGGAACCGCGGGTCGAGATCTTCGCCAGCTGGTGCACGGCGGCGCGGGTGAGGGCGGAGCGCAGCGGCGTGTTCGGCGGAATGAAAGCCGCGCCCGGAATATGCAGGCCCATCATCTCCATCATCATCTGGTTGGAGTTGGCCGTGCCATAGAACGTGCAGGTGCCCGGCGCGTGATAGGAGGCAGACTCGCTGGCGAGCAGTTCGTCGCGCCCGACCTTGCCCTCTGCATAGAGTTGGCGGGTCTTCTGCTTTTCCTTGTTGCCGATCCCGCTGGGCATCGGGCCCGAGGGAACGAGAATGCAGGCAAGGTGGCCAAAGCGCAGCGCGCCGATCAGCAGACCCGGTACGATCTTGTCGCAGATGCCGAGGAGGGCCATGCCGTCGTACATCTCGTGGCTGAGGGCAACGGCAGTGCCCATCGCGATCGTGTCGCGGCTGAACAGTGACAGGTCCATGCCGTCCTGCCCTTGCGTCACGCCGTCGCACATGGCGGGGACGCCGCCAGCGACCTGCATCGTCGCGCCGACTTCGCGGGCGTAGATCTTCATCGCTTCGGGATAGCGGCCATAGGGCTGATGCGCCGAAAGCATGTCGTTGTAGGCAGTTACGATGGCGAGGTTCGGTGCCTTGCCGCTGCCGATCGCGGCCTTGTCGTCCCCCATCGCGGCATAGCCGTGCGCAAGGTTGGAACAGGCTAGCGCCGTCCGGTCGGGATGACGGTCAGCCTCTCGCGCCATGAGGTCGAGGTATCTGCCACGGCTGTCGCGACTACGTTCAACGATGCGCTCTGTCACGCGGGCGAGGGTGGAGTGCAATTCGGCCACGGTTTTCCTTCGGTCTTGTTCGGGCGGCACCGGGCTCCCTCATCCCGGATTACCGCGTTGCAGCGTATCAGTTCGGCAGTGCGCCCGGCTATTCGTGCCAGGTGACCCCGTCACGTTCGGCCAGCGCGATGGCCGCGGACGGCCCCCAGCTACCGGCGGTATATGTCTTGGGCGTGATATTCGCCTCGTCCCAGGTTTCGCGGATACCGTCGATCCAGTTCCACTGGGCCTCGACCTCGTCACGGCGCACGAAGAGCGTCTGGTCGCCCTCGACAAGGTCGAGAAGCAGGCGTTCGTAGGCGATACGGCGTTCCGGGCCGGCAAAGGCATCGGGCATGGCGATATCGAGCGGAACCTGACGCAGGCGAATGCCGCCGCGATCCAGCCCCGGCACCTTTGCCATCAGCGAAAGACGGATGTTCTCACGCGGCTGGATGCCGATGACGAGCGTGTTGGGCAGTGTCTTCGCGCCGCGATCCTCGAAGATCGAGAAGGGCACGTCGCGGAACTTCACGATGATCTCGGTCGTGCGTTCGGGCAGCCGCTTGCCGGTGCGCATGTAGAAGGGCACGCCCTTCCAGCGCCAGTTGTCGATATGGGCCTTCAGCGCGACGAACGTTTCCGTCTCGCTTTCCCGGCCCAGCTCGTCGTCATAACCGGGCACGGCTTCGCCATTGATGGCGCCTGCGCGGTACTGGCCGGTCACGGTTTCGTTCGGTTGGATCGGGCGCAGGGCGCGCAGGACCTTTACCTTTTCGTCGCGCACGGCAGTCGCATCGAAGCTGGTCGGCGGCTCCATCGCAACAAGGGCGAGAAGCTGCAGGATATGGTTCTGCACCATGTCGCGCAGCGCGCCGCTGCCGTCGTAATATCCGACGCGGGATTCGAGGCCCACGGTCTCGGCCACGGTGATCTGCACGTGGTCGATATGCGCTGCATTCCAAAGCGGCTCGAACATGATGTTGGCAAAGCGCAGGGCCAACAGGTTCTGGACCGTTTCCTTGCCGAGATAGTGGTCGATGCGGAAAATCCGGTCCTCCGAAAAGGCCGAGGCGACCGCATCGTTGATCTGGCACGAACTGGCGAGATCGACGCCCAGTGGCTTTTCCAGCCCGATGCGCACGTTTCCGGTGGCAAGCCCGTTGGCGGCAAGGCCCTTGATGGTCGGTTCGAACAGCGAAGGTGCAGTCGAAAGGAAGATCGACAGGCCTTCGTTTTCTTCAGTCCCAATGGGGCCAACGCACTTTGCCAGCGTGTCGAAACCTTCGGGCGTGGAGGCGTCGAGGTCCTGATAGCGCAGCTTTGTCAGGAACGTGTCGACATCGACCTTGCGCCCCGCAGGCAGGAACTTTGCCAGCGCTTCTGCTGCGAAATTGCGGAAGCTTTCGTCGGTATATTCCGAACGCGCCGTGCCGATGATGTCGATGTTGTCGGGAAGCAGGCCGTCAGACGCGAGCGCGCAGAGCGAGGGAAGCAGCATGCGCTGCGACAGGTCCCCGGTGGCGCCGAAGAGAAGAAGCTTGTTCGCTGAAAAGGTCATGCGGCGTACCGCAAAACTGGGGTGCACATGGTCGCTGGTCTTCTCCCGCTCGGGCCTTCGGACCCTGTTGTTAGCAATTGCAGCAAAGCTTGGGAAGCAGAGGCTTCTGCGCGCCACAATGCTCCATTGCAAAAAGCATAGATAGCTTTGAGAACGTTCACAACCGGCAAATACGTATGCAACGCAAATCTTGGGCGCAAGCCGCGGAAGAGCGCAGCCCGCTCGTCAATCGACTGTCACTGTGATCTGCTTGTCGATGAAGTCGGCCATTCCGTAACTCGTGAGGAAGCTGACTTCAGCGGCGTCGCGCCCTACGCCGATTTTTACGATCATGGACCTGTCGGCCATCTCGGTCGCATCGACAAGGTGCCAGCTGCCTGTACCGACAGGGCCGTCGGGATCGGCAAGAAAAACCTCTGCCACGGCATGGAAATCCTGCGGCTCGACATTAGGGGCGTAACAGCTGACATAGCGCGCCGGGATTCCCGAAGCGCGGATCATCGTGATGACGACATGGGCATAGTCGCGGCAGACGCCCTGCCGTTCGACGAAACTGTCGAGCGCCGTCGTCGTCGCGGTGCTGGAACCAGGCGTATAGCTGAACTTGCGTGCGACCCAGTCGTGAATGGCGGCAACGCGTTCGCCACCCTGAAGGTTGCCGAACTCCGCTTCGACGAAGCTGTGGAACTGATCTGCGGGACAGAAGCGGGAATCGAAAAGATAGGGCACCGCCTCGCCCGGAAGTTCGTGCGGCAGCATCGACGGGAGCCTGGAAATATCCGGCAAGGCGCGATTGATCTCGGCTGAAATCTCGTACTCGGCGCGGAATTCGCCCGAACAGCGCAGCCAGATCCGCTCTCCGATCGCATCTTCGCCAGCGACGCGGGCGGTATGCTCGGTCGGTGAGAATGTTAGGCCGGGGCCGGTCAGGACCTGCTCGGGAATGGCTGCTGCCTCCATCTGCAGCAGGAAATCGGTAGGGGCTGCGAAGTTGTAGGCGATGGACGACTTGATATTGATGGTCATGAAGACTCTCGGAAATGTCGGTATGGGGGGTGCGGGCATGACCGCTTCACCGCCACAACGCAGGTGACGGCGTTCCTATCCGCGCGTGATCAGATTATTCGCCGAGAAGGTGCAGGTCGACCTGTCGGGTGTGCGGGCGCGTGCGATGCTCGACAAGATAGATGCCTTGCCACGTCCCGAGAGTTGGCCTGCCCGAAGCTACGGGGATCGAGAGCGAGACGCCGGTCAGGATCGATTTCAGGTGCGCGGGCATGTCGTCCGGCCCTTCGTCGTCGTGAACCCATCCGCTATCCTCGGGCGCGATCCGGTCCAGCCAGTCGACAATGTCCTGCCTGACTTCGGGCGCCGCATTTTCCTGAATGGTCAGCGATGCGGAGGTATGCCGACAAAAAACCGTAAGCAGCCCGACATCGATGCCACTGTCAGCCACCCAGGCGCTGACCTCGCGCGTTATTTCGATAAGACCGCGCCCTCCGGTTCGGACATCGAAAGGGGTGAGGGACTGTCGCATCGCGGTCGTATTCGCAAATTGGATCGCTTTTGCACAGGGCAATCGCCCGTCGTTCGCCCGTGCCGCCAGAGCCTGCGAAGCGGCGATTTACCTTCGTGTTTCAGGGATGCTGCACTGTTGCCGCAACACCATGACCGAATATTTCAGTTTTTTACGGATGATTTTTGGCCGCCCCGTCGCTATGTCGGACCGATGGATGGCACGATCTACGACGATTGCACCAGGCCGCTTTTCGCGTTCGACGGTGTAGGCGGACCTGCTCGCTCTGAGCAGGCCGAACCGTCGCGTCGTGGATCGAGCGCGCGGGAAGGATCGCGTGTCGCCGTCATTTCCAATCCGCGCAGCTACCGCAACAAGCGCCGTCCGCTGACGGTGCCAGGCGGTGTGCTGGTGGAATCGCCGCGTACGCGACACGAACTGCGCCGTACGCTGGCCGCGTTCAAGCATGACGGCGTGGAACTGGTGATCGTTGCCGGTGGCGACGGTACGGTACGCGATGTGCTGACTTGCGGTACGGACGTGTGGGGCGACAGTCCGCCGGTGATTGGCGTCCTGCCTTGCGGCAAGACGAATGCCCTGGCGATCGATCTTGGTGTTCCCGATGACTGGGACATCAGCCAGATGATCGCGGCCTGGAAAGCACGCAGCTTTGTCGAGCGTCCACCGATCGAGATCGAGCGTGTGAACGAAGGGCGTCCGGTTCTCGGCTACTTGTTCGGTGCCGGCGTTTTCGTCGATGCGACCGATCTTGCCCAGACGACGCATCGGTTCGGAGCCGTGAACAACCTCGCCGTTGCCCTTTCGATTTTTGGCGCGGTGGCGAGCACGATCATGGGCGGCAACAATTCGGAATGGCGCCAGGGCAAGGCCATGGCCATCCGTTATGGCGAAGATGCCAAACTTCTGGACGGGACCAAGGCCAACAGCGAAGGCCAGCGCTTCATCATGCTGGCCTCGACGATGGAACGCCTGCCGCTGGGCCTGAAGATTTTTGGCGAACGTCGTCCGGGCATGAAGACGCTGGTCGTCGATGCGCCGCCGCGTCGCTTCATGCGTATCTTCACACGTGTCCTGCGCGGTATGACGTGGAAGACAATGGCAGACGATGGCGTCCACCGCGTAGATACCGGCGAAATGCGCATCGACCTTGAAGGTGGCTTCATCCTCGACGGCGAACGCTTCCCGGCGGGCGACTACCTGCTGCGCAAGGGCACACCGGTCACTTTCGTCACTTCCTGATGTCCCACGATACGCTAACGGCGCGGATCGAGACCGCGCTCGCGGCCGACGTTCGGCCGGAGGTGCAGGCCTTTGCCGCAAAGCTCGCCACGCAGGCCGATGCCCTTGCCGTGCTGTTCTACGGTTCGAACTTGCGCAGCGGATCGCTCGAAGGTGTCCTAGACTTCTACGTTCTCACCCGAGGGCCACGCGAGAAGGGCCTGTGGCCTCGCGTCGGGTACCACGAGCTGGAAATGGGCGGCGAAGTCCTGCGCGCTAAAGTGGCGGAGATGCGCCTGTTGACTTTTGCCCATGCCGCATCGGGAGATCACGTCGACACGACGATCTGGGCCCGCTTCGTCCAGCCTTGCGCACTGGCATGGACGGCGGACGAAGCGGCGCGCGAAACGGTCGTTTGTACCATTCGCGCCGCCGCGATCACGGCCAGTCGGTTTGCCGCCGCGCTGGGACCAGACGAGGGCACCGAGCAGGATTACTGGGGTGCTCTGTTCCGCGCGACCTACAAGGCCGAACTGCGGGTGGAGAAGCCCGGGCGGGAGCAGCAGATCCTGGCGTTCGGGGCAGGGCACTTCGACGGCCTGATGCGCGATGCTTGGGCGGCGGACGGCATTGCGTTTTCGGTAGAGGGCGAGGTGCTGAGCCCCACACTGACCGAGCGCGAAGGCAGCCGCATTCTGAAAAAATGGTCGCGTAGGCGTCGGCTGGGCAAGCCGCTCAATGTCCTGCGCCTGCTGCGTGCTGCCACGACGTTTGAAGGCGGTGCGCGTTATCTTGCCTGGAAGGTGGAGCGGCATACCGGCGTTGCGGTGCCGCTGACGCCGTTTCGCGAAAAGCACCCGCTGATCAGCAGCCCGGTGCTCATCGCGTCATATCTTCGCGCGAAGTCCCGCGCGAAGAAGGGCTGATCAGCCCTCTTCCTTAACCTTTTTATAGGGCACGAATTCGCCAAGGAAGACGACCCCGCTCCAGAACCCCATGGTGTCGCGCATCTCTATGGTGTCGACGCTGCACAGCTGATGCGAATGAGTCTTGGTGACCATGATGTCGTTCCGGCGCAGCGAGTTCTCACCGCTGTCGGGACGGTTCACGTAGAGCGTGGAGCCTGCATCGAAGACGATTGCGGTCTTGTCGTAGATCGTGCTGCTGGACACGCGGGCCATGTCGATGCAACGCACCGGTTCACCGGCGACGCGCCCTTCGAGCTTTTCGGCAAGGCGTGTCTCGGGATCCTTCTTCGCGGCCATCGCGGGGGTGGCCAGCATTCCGGCCAGCGCGGCGGCGGCAATGATCTTGGCAGTCTTCATGTTCTCGCTCCTATCGTGCGAGTCTTTAGCACATTGCGGCTGAACCGGTGCTGACTTTCGATGAACGGCGAACGGCTTAGCCGGTTCCGCCAATCGTCAGCCCCTCGATCAGCAGCGTGGGCTGCCCCACACCGGCGGGCACGCTTTGTCCGCCCTTGCCGCAAGTGCCGATACCTTCGTCGAGCGCGAAGTCGTTGCCGATGCCGACGATCTGGGTGAGCGCGGTCGGCCCGTCGCCGATCAGCGTCGCGCCCTTTATCGGGGCGATGACCTTGCCGTTCTCGACCTTGTAAGCTTCGGTGCAGGAGAACACGAACTTGCCCGATACGATATCGACCTGGCCGCCGCCGAAGCTCTTGGCCCAGATGCCGTCCTTCATGGAGGCGAGCAGGTCGTCCGGATTGTCTTCGCCTGCAGTCATGAAAGTATTGGTCATGCGCGGCATCGGCGCGTGGGCATAGGACTGGCGCCTGCCGTTGCCGGTCGGCTCCACGCCCATCAGGCGCGCGTTCAGCCGGTCCTGCATGTAACCCTTGAGGATGCCGTCCTCGATCAGCACGGTCTCGCCGGTTGGCGTGCCTTCGTCGTCGATGGTCAGCGACCCGCGACGGCCCGTCATCGAACCGTCGTCGATCACGGTAACGCCGGGAGCAGCTACCCGCTCTCCGATGCGGTCGGAAAAGACGCTGGTCTTCTTGCGGTTGAAATCGCCTTCCAGCCCGTGGCCCACCGCCTCGTGCAGAAGGATGCCGGGCCAGCCGGATCCAAGCAGGACGGGCCGCACGCCAGCAGGGGCCGGCACGCTTTCAAGGTTTACCAGCGCTTGTTCGAGCGCCCGGTCCAGCGCCTTGTTCCAGCATTCGGGATCGAACATGTCGTCATACAGACGACGCCCACCCATGCCGAAAGTGCCGGTTTCGCGACGGCCGTTTGCCTCTGTCACGATCGAAATGTTGAGCCGGACGAGCGGCCGTACGTCGAGCGCGGTGAAACCGTCGGGACGCACGATCTCCACCACCGACCAGCTGCCGAGTAGCGACGCGCTGACCTGCTTCACGCGCGGATCACGGGCGCGGGCGGCGGCGTCGATCGTTTCGAGTAGCTTGACCTTGTCGGCAAACGGCACAGTGTCGAGCGGGCTTTCCTCTGTATAGAGGTGCCGGTTCGTCGCGCGCGGCGCAGCCGCCATGGGCGACTTCGTTTCGTCCAGCAGGCTGAGTGTCTCGCCCGCGCGGCGGATCGCCTCTGCCGAGATTTCGTTTGCGTGGGCAAAGCCTGTCGCCTCGCCCGATATGCCGCGAAGGCCGAACCCGCTTTCGCGGGAATAGTCCGCCGTTTTCAGGCGGCCATCGTCGAAGACCAGCGATTCGGAGGTGGTGAACTGAAGGAACAATTCCCCGTCGTCGCAGCCTGTCAGCGCGGCAGACGTCAGATCACGTGCAGTGTCCGGGTCCAGAAGATCGGACCGGTACAGCAGCGAGCGGGGATCTGCGGGACTTTCCATCACCGCAATATAGGCACAGATGAAACCAAATCGGAAGCATGCAAGTAAGAACTACTCGCATGGCAGGCAATCGCGATCAGGCGGTCCCTTCGGGCGGGGCGCCGGTCACGTCATGCGCAGGGCCCCCTTCGAGCACGAAGCGGCGGTCGCAATAGCCGCATTCGACGTAGCCCTTCTCGTCGATTTCGAGCCATACGCGCGGGTGGCCAAGGGCGGCACCGCCGCGGATGTCGGTGGCCCCGTCGCACTTCACGCGGGGCTTGTCCGTGTAGATCGTTTCGGGCGGCTGATTCATGGCCAAGCCGATTACCAACAGGTCCGCCCTGCCGCAAGCGAGAGTTGCGGCAGAAAAGTGGCAGCCGGTGCACGCCACTTGCCTCGCGCTCCGCCATGGCGCATGAGGCCGCGCGTGACCGAAGCAGCAATTTCCATCCGCAACCTGACCAAGCGTTACGCCCCCACTGGCAAGCAGGAGGAGGGCAAGCTCGCGCTGAACGATGTGACGTTCGACGTGCCGCAGGGCGGCATCTTCGGACTTCTCGGCCCCAATGGTGCGGGCAAGTCGACGCTGATCAACATCATGGCGGGTCTTGTCGGCAAGACCAGCGGATCGGTTTCGATCTGGGGTTTCGACATCGACCGCGACCGCCGCAATGCCAAGGCGTCGATCGGCATCGTGCCACAGGAAATTGTATTCGATCCCTTCTTCACGCCTGCAGAGGTGCTGGACAATACCGCCGGATATTACGGCGTGCCCAAGGCGGATCGCCGGACTGCGGAACTGCTGCAGGCGGTGCGGCTTGAGGACAAGGCCGATGCCTACGCCCGATCACTGTCGGGCGGCATGAAGCGCCGCTTGCTGGTGGCCAAGGCGATGGTCCACTCGCCGCCGATCCTCGTGCTGGACGAACCGACCGCGGGCGTCGATGTCGATCTGCGTCGCCAGCTTTGGGAACTGGTCGTCGATCTCAACAATCGCGGCGTAACGGTTGTGCTGACCACCCACTACCTCGAAGAGGCGGAAGAACTTTGCGACCGCATCGCGATCATCAACCATGGCAAGCTGATCGCCGACAAGCCGACCCGCGAGCTGATCGCGCTGGGCCGCGAGAAGGTCGTCGTCCTGACGCTTGACCGCGACATTACAACCGCGCCCACGCACGAGGCATTCAGCAAGAGCGAAGTGACCGCAGAGCGCACCGTCGCGATCACGTACGACATGGACCGCATGAACGCGGGCGATGTGCTCACGCTGGTCAATCAGCAGGGCTATTCGATCGTCGACGTGACTACGCGCGAGGCGGACCTTGAGGACGTTTTCGTCCAGCTGACCAGCGAGGCGGCGGGCTGAACGGCCACGCGCTTGCGGCAGGCAGGCTTTGCAAGGTGAGGGTGCTATCCCTACGTTGTCATGGATGAGCGAGCCGCAATACCTGACCGGACGCATCCTCCTGGCCATGCCGGGGATGGGCGATGAGAATTTCGAACACGCGGTGATCCCGATCTTCGTGCATGGAGAGGAAGGCGCGTTCGGTGTCGGCATCGGCCACTTGCGCGAAGGCATCACGTTCCACGACGTCCTGCGCGAAATGGACATCGAACCCGGTGTCGCGCCCGATTGCCCGATCCATCACGGCGGGCCGGTTGAAACGGGCAGGGGTTTCGTCATCCACTCAACCGACTGGACCGACGATTCCACCATGCTGGTCGAGCCTTTGGGCGCGCTGTCCAGTTCCGCCGCCATCCTGCGGGCCATCGCGGACGGTGAGGGGCCGGATCGGTGGATCATGTCGCTTGGCTATGCCGGCTGGGGCGATGGGCAACTGGACGAGGAAATGCACCGTCACGGCTGGTACGCTGCCGAAGGGCGGCCCGAGATCCTGTTCGAGACAGAGGCAGAGGATCGCTGGGCCGCGACATGGGCGGCAGAGGGTGTCGATCCCTCGCTGCTCGTCGGCCAGACCGGAAACGCCTGAAGTCTAGTCGATCTTTGCCGGTATCCCGTCCGCGCCGGGCAGGTCCGAAACAACTTCTTCAACCGCCTGGCCCTTCTCCGGAAAGCGGATGAAGATCGCGAGCAATGTCGCGCCGGCCCAGGCAATGGCAGAGCAGAAGTAGAGCCATTCGGGATATCCCGCGCCAGCAGTCCACGACGCCATCCACGCACCCAGTGGACGCCCGAAATTGCCCATCGCCATGTAAATCGTGAATTGCGTTGCCGCGACGGCGGGCAGGCACAGGCGCATACAGATAGGAATGGTCGCAACGATGTAGAGCAGGCCGAGAATATCGAACAGGATTATAAAGGTCGTCAGCCACCAGTCCTGGGTCCACAAGTCGGTCGCAAAACCCATGAAGGTGAGCAGCAGGATGCCGAGCCCCGCAGCGATCAGCAGGCTGGCCCGGGATCCGATGGCATCGACCAGCCACCCCCCGATGATGAGTCCGAGCATCCCGCTGACGAGCGAGGAGGTGGAAATAAGATTGGTGTAGCCGCTGATTTCCCATCCCGCGGTCTGGGTGAAGAGTTCGGGATGAAACGCCTCGAACGCGCCGTGCGGGATGGATCTGGCCAACAGGATCGGTGCGATGCCGAGCGTGATCGGTACGACCACTGCCTTGAACGAAGACTTCAGCAGCGGCCACCATGCTTCGACCTGAATGGCCCGGTTGCCCGGATGGGCATTCCCCTCGGTCCACGGCAGGCAGCGTTCGCCGTCGCGTTCACGAATGACGACACCGAATAGCATGATCGCCAGCGGGATGAGCGCAATCACGGCAAGGCCCACTGACAGATCGAAATGCTGGAATAGATTGCCGCCCAGCGATGTCGCCGCCGCGATACCCAGCATTTGCGCCCCGAACATGATCCCGGCCGCCCGCGCGCGTTCGTCTTCGGGCATGATGTCGACGGCAAGGCTGTCGATGCCAACATCCTGAAACGTCACCGCCGCATTGGATGCAAAGCCGAGTGCCGAGAGTAGAAAAACCGCACGCGCATCAGGGGCGATCAGGGCCCCGATCAGAAAGGTCGCGACGATCACCGCTTGGGCGCAGATGATCCAGATGCGCCTGCGCCCCATCGGCAGGAAGGTGTAACGATCGATCAGAAAGCCGTTCACCAGCTTTAGGGACCAAGGCAGACCTGCCGCGGCGACGACAGAGGCGACTTGCGGTGTGGATGCACCGTTCGCGCTCATCCACGCAGGCAGCGCATAAAAGAACAGCCCGATCGGGAAACCTTGCGCGAAATAGAACAGCAGCAGCGTCAGCAAGCGGAGCGGCTTGCTCCTTGTCAGGATAAGCCCGTTGTCCGCACCGATCGCAATGCTCGCCATAGAATGTCCCCCTGCGACTAGTATGCAGGAGAACACCGCAGCGCCAAAGCGCGGAATAGCGCGGTTTTCTAGGCCTTTGCCAATTTCAGCAGATCGGCGGAGAGCAGCATCAGCATCCTGACGTCGATCGCTTTTCCGGCCTTGCGCTGTTCTTCGATGAAGGTGCCGATGGCGTCCAAGGGCACGCGGTGGACCGTGATGTCCTCGCTCTCCGTGCCGCCGCCGGGGCCGACCTTGGTCAGACCCTTGGCGATCACCAGCGTGAAGCTTTCGGTCACCATGCCGGGGCTGGACATGAATTCACCCGCGTCGATCAGCTCGTCCGCGCGGTAGCCAGTTTCTTCTTCCAGCTCGCGCCCCGCTGCATCAAGCGCATGTTCGTCCTCGCTTCCGTCATCGTCGCCGATGAGACCTGCGGGAAGTTCGATGCAGCGCTTCGACAGCGGCGTGCGATACTGCTCGACCAGCAGCACATGACCATCATCAATGGCCAGGATCACCGCCGCGCGGATCGAGCGCGAGCGGCTGACATATTCCCAGCGGCCACGTTTTTTCGCGACGATCCAGTCGCCTTCCCAACAGATCTCTTCAGGCTGATCCATGTCGTTGTGTGCCGGAGCATTCATGCGGGTGTTCAAAGCTCGATCAAGCGGTCGGGCAGTTCGTTCTGATCGTCCTCGGCGCGAGGGAAATGTTCTGACAGAACTTTGCCAACTTCGTGCACGGCCTCGACCATGCCGTCGGCAATGCGGCCATCACGGACGCAGGAGATCATCGCGCTCATCGCATCACCCCATGTTTCGGGGCTGACCTTGTCGGCAATCGCTTCGTCGGCGACGATCTCGGCACGGTGTTCGCGCATGGAAAGGTAGATGAGGACACCGGTGCGCCCATGCGTGCGACGCTCCGCCCCCACCTTGAACAAGTCAACCGCGCGGGCTCGGACGCGCCGGCTTTTGACGGGGCCGGGGACCAGAAGGAACTTCAGCGGCTGCCACATCTGGATGAGCCAGCTGCCAAGAAACTTCACGATCCCGAAAGCGCCTGCGATGGCGAAGATGGTCCCTGCGCTCCATTCCGCGTTCCAGTTGCCGGTCACGCTGTCGAGCAGGCCGAGGTAAAAGTCTGGGAACAGGGCCAGGAACATAATCGCGGTAAAAGCGACGAGTGCCGACCAGGCAAGGGCTATGTCGGAATAGCCGTCCGACCTGTCGGCAAGGACGGTTACGATTTCGCCAGACGTCTGCAATTCCGCCGCGCCGACCGCGTAGCTGACCTGCCGGTGCTCGGCCTCGGTAAGGTAGACGGGTCTGCTCATCACCAGCTCCCCGAGGCGCCGCCGCCGCCGGACATGCCGCCGCCGAAACCGCCAAAGCCGCCACCGCTGGACCCGAAGCCTCCGCCGCCAAAGCCGCCCGAACCACGCCCTCCGGCATGGCGGGCAAGCTCGCTCGCACCCCATAGAATGACCCACGGGCTGATGCCGCCGCCCCTGCGATAACGCCGCCCGCCACTGCGTCGTCCGAAAAGGATCATGAAGACGACGATCATGATAACCCAGAACACGAAGCCGGCCGCACTCGTCCCTTCGATGTTTCCGGCCATCTCGCGCTGCTGAGCCTCCGCAGCGGCTGCTGCCTCGGCCATGGCTTTCGCCTCGGCAGGGGTCAGGTCCATCTGGGTGATGAGAGCGTCGAGCCCGGCATTGATGCCGCCGGGGTAATCGCCCGCCTTGAAAGCAGGCAGGATGTCATTGCGTATGATCCGCCCCGACAGGATGTCGGTGACATAAGGCGTCAGGCCATAGCCGACCTCAATCCGCACCTTGCGATCATTGGGCGCGACTAGCAGCAACAGGCCCTGGTCCGTTTCCGCGCCGCCGATGCCCCATTCCGCGAACATGTTGGCCGCGTACATCTCGATCGTTTCGCCATCGAGCGAATTGACCGTCGCCACCACGACCGCGCGGCCCGTCTGCTCGTTATAGGCGCGCAGACGGGCATCCATCGCGGCTTCCTGATCGGCGGGGATGATGTCCGCCTGATCCAGCACAGGGCCTTCGGGGCGTTCGGGATAGGCCGCCCATGCCGGTGAGCCCGATAGGCCCGCCAGCAGGGCGAAAGCGGCGAAGAAGCGAAACAGGGCAGTCACGATGCTTGGACGATCAGTTGGCTGCCGCGGCAGGCTGATCGGCACCAGTGTTGTCGTTTGCAGCCGGAGCAGCCGCCGGTTCACCGCTCATCGTGCCGAAGTCGACGGTCGGTGCCGTTTCGGCGCCGGGCGCGGCGTTGAACGGTTCCATCGGTTCTGCGCCGTGGATGATCTTTGCGCCGATCACGTCGGGGAAGGTGCGGATCGTCGTATTATATTCCTGCACCGCCTCGTTATAGCGAACGCGCGCCACATTGATCTGGTTTTCCGAGCCTTCGAGCGCGGTCATCAGGTCTGCGAAACGCGCCTGGCTCTGCAGGGTCGGGTAGTTTTCGACCACGGTGCGAAGCTGGCCGAGCGCCTGCGTCAGCTGGTTCTGCGCTTCCGAAAAGCGGCGCAGTTCTTCCGGGTTCGACAGGTCGTCGGTCGTGATGTTGATCGAGGTGGCGCGGGCGCGGGCCTCGGTCACGTTGGTGAGGATCTGCGTTTCCGAAGCGGCTGCGGCCTGGACCGTCGCGACGAGGTTCGGGACGAGGTCGGCGCGGCGCTGATATGCGCTCTGCACGTCGGCCCAGCGGGCCTTGGCGTTTTCTTCCGCCGTCGGAACCGAGTTGATGCCGCAGGCGGCAAGCGAAAGCGCGGCGAGGCCGGCGATGGCCATGCGCAGGGCGCGGGTGAACGGGCCGGTGGTCATGCGATCAATTCCCTCTCGAGTAGGTCCGTTGCCAATAACTGTCCCCATAGCAGGGGTGTATTACGCATATAAGGCGGTTTGCCCCACGCGCAACAGGTCTGCCCATATAACAGGTCCGGATGCGCGCAGCACCCGGTTCTGTCGGTGATTGTCATGGCTCGCTGCTTGCGAAAGCGCGGCGGTTGGGCAGGATGCCGGGCCAACGGGTCCTAATACTTGCAGGGGAAGACAGGCACATGATGGCCGAGTTCAAGAAATTCATCGCACGCGGCAACGTCCTCGATCTCGCCGTCGGCGTGGTCATCGGTGCTGCGTTCGGCAAGATCACCACGTCGCTGACCGAAAGCATCCTTATGCCGATTATCGGCGCGGTGTTCGGCTCGGTCGATTTTTCGAACAAGTTCATCCTGCTCGGCTCCGTACCCGAAGGCTATGACGGCGCGCTCGACAACTACGCCGCTTTGAAAGAGGCGGGCGTGCCGATGATCGGGTACGGCGATCTCATCACCCAGATCCTGAACTTCCTCATCATCGCCTTTGCGCTGTTCATGATCGTACGCGGCGTGAACCGGATGATGGACGCGATGGAGGAAGAGAAGAAGGCGGCAGAGGAAACGGCAAAGGCCGAGGCCGTGCCGACGGACCCCACACTCGACACGCTCAAGGAAATCCTGGCCGAATTGAAGAAGAAGCCCTGATTTTTCCTGCGCTCACTTCACATTAATACCGGCATCGCTATATAGGGCGGTGCCGGTTTCGGCCGGCTATGGCGATAAATTGCGGTGTGCAATAGGCACAGCGGACCCGGGGGCAGTACCCGGCGGCTCCACCATTATCCCCCTGTTGTCGAGGGTATGGTTAGGGGGCCGAACCAGGATCGACGTGTGTTGAAAGACATTGTTTTCGCCCGGGCTGAGTAACCCGTTTAAGGCTCAAAACTCACAAGTGCCAACGACAACGAAGCACTCGCTCTCGCTGCGTAATCTGACGGCCTAACGGCCTGATCTTACAAAGCTAAAGCGCGGTTGGACCCACCGGGCAACAGAAGCGGATTCCGGGGCCCCGGGGGGCGGCTAGCAACAGAAGTCCCCCCACCTTTCCTGACATAAGAGAAATGCCGTTGCCGATTGCGCGACGGTCCTGTCCCCTTTCATCGAGGGCGCGGGCGGCTCGCAGTGGAACTCCCACCTCGCTGAGCTTTGGTCCGACTCGTCTGGGCATGATACCTTTGCGCCTATCGGCCGCGAGCCAGACCGGACTGCGGCCAAAGGAGCACGCGCATCAGACGCGTCGCCCATGACCGGAGAGAAAGCCCATGAAACTCGTTGGCGAAGAGGTCCACGTATCTACCGACGAAGCGCGAGGCGGCGATACGCCGCACGTGATGCGCTATGTTCTGCTGTTCAGCCTTCTGCTGGCGATCCTGGTACTGTCCGCCGTCTGGATCATCGGGGCATGGCGAAGCGCGCCTGCCGACGGATGGACGGTGACGGCGGAGCAGCACGCGCTGGGCGGGGGCAGGTAAGACGGGACAGAAAAAGAAGGGCGCCCGTTGCGGGGCGCCCTGTTCAGTCTGGCTAGCAGTTCTTCAAAATGCGTCAGCTTTCAGCGGGCACAGCCTCTGCTTCCGCGTTGTCCTTTTTCGCGTTTTCGTGTCGGACGCAGTCGAGCATCTTCGCGCCGGCCATAAAGACCGAACCCGTGCAGGCGAGAAACAGCAGTTTGCCGCCGATGCCGGGATATTCGCTCAAGTAAGCGGTGCCACGCTCAATAGCACCAAGGGCGAGTGCGTAGGTCACCATAAACACCTCAAGGCGTGTCTTGATGACGAACAGTCGTCCGATCTTCTTGAGCTTCGAGGCCACGCGAGGGTCACTCCTTGTCTTGCGTCCGGTCAGGCCTTTCGAATCTTCTTAAAGTCTCGACGGCCTTTGCGTTAATAAAACAGTAACCCCTCGTAAGTTCCGAGGCAAAAGCGTTAACCAAGTTCCTTAAGATTTAGAACGGAAAGCAGTTTTTCCCTTGCGTTCGTCACCTGTTCCGCAAGTTTCTGGCCGCCGATTTCATCGGGCGCAATGCTTTCAGGCCAGTATTGATCGATAACGGATCCGATCGATTCGGCCTTGCTTTCGTCGAGCAGGAAACGCTGATCCACCGTCGCCGGATCGGCTACGACACGCAGGCGCAGGCATGCAGGGCCGCCACCGTTGGCCATCGACTGGCGTACATCGACGTACAGCACTTTGCGGATCGGCCCGTTGCCCGCCAGCATCGCATCGAGCCAGCCGCTGACGGCCGCGCTGTCGCGGCACTCTGTCGGCACGATCAGCGCCTGTTCGCCCGTCGGCAGGGTCAGCAGCTGCGCGTTGAACAGATAGCTTGTGATGGCTTCATCAAGGCTCACCGCGCTGGTCGGAACCTCGACGATTTCCGCGCCGGGTACGGCATTGCGGATCGCGGCATGCGCGCCTTCGCGGTTGGCGAAGGCCTGTTCGTGGCAGAACAGGACGTGCTCGTTCGCGACGGCGACAACGTCGTTGTGAAACGCGCCCGCTTCGATCGCGACCGGCGACTGTTCGATGAACAGGGTGCGCGTATCGTCCAGCCCGTGACGGCGCGCGATGGCGCGGCTCGCTTGTTCATGCTGGCGCGCGGGGAAGCGACCGCCGGGGCGGCCATAGACGAAGATTTCGACGCAAATGCCGGAATGGGCCGAACCCATTCGCATATGGTTGGCCGCGCCTTCGTCGCCGAACGTCGGCGGGATCGGGCCGTGCACTGCGAAATGGTCTTCGTTGCCAAACGCCACGCGAAGCTGCGCCAGCGTATCGGGCCATTCGATCGAACGGTGCGGCATCGTGACGAGGTTGGCGACCGTCAGATGACAGCGCCCGTCCGAGGTATCGGGCGCAGGGCTGACCGTTGCGGCATTGGCCGTCCACATCGAGCTTGCCGACCAGGCCATCGCCTTCAACGCAGGGTCCGCATCGGCATCGAAAGCCATGTCGTCGAGGAACGACAGCTTGGGACGCGGCAAAGGCAGCAGGAACCCCTGCGTCAGCCCCAGCGCCATGTTGTGCCGCATCTTGGCAACGCCCTGCAGCGCGGCTGCGCGCGGATAGGCGACCTTGCCAGCGTTCTTCGTGGCGGCCAGATTTCCGAGGCTAAGCCCCGAATAGTTGTGGCTCGGCCCGACGATGCCGTCGAAGTTGATCTCTACCAGTGCCATCAGCGTGCTGCCCAACAGACTTGATCGCCGTCTGCGACCTTCAAGGCTTCCCGCGTCGCGGGGTCGAGTGCGATCAACCCTTCTTCACTTACCTCGATGCGACCCATGCAGCAGCGGAAGCTGCCAAGATGGCCCGTGGCGACCAGCGCCTTGGTGCCGTGCGCCGGGGCCTTGTGCGTTACCGTGGCCGTCGCGGTGTTCGCGATCGTCTTCACCGCGTCGGTGCGCGCGGTCATCGTCGGGCCGCCGTCGAAGATGTCGATGTAGTTTTCCCAGGCGAAGCCCTCTTCCTCCAGCATCCGCATGGCCGGCCGACCGCTTTCGTGAGGCACGCCGATTGCCTCGCGCGCTTCTTCGGAAATCATCGCGACATAGATCGGGTGGCGGGGCATGAGATCGGCAATGAACTGGTTGCCGTTCAGCGCATTGAATTCGTCCGCATCGCGGAAGCTCATCCCGAAAAACCGGCCTGCGACACCGTCCCAGAACGGCGAGTTGCCATGTGCATCAACAATGCCACGCAGTTCGGCGAGCAGCCTGTCGGCAAACCGTTTCCGGTGCATGGCGATGAACAAGTAACGGCTGCGCGCCAGCAGCAGGCCGAGACCGCCCGCCCGGGCGGACGGGTGCAGGAACAGGCCGCCAACTTCGCTGGACCCTTCAAGGTCGGTGACGAGCTGCAGGGTGCGGTTGCGGAATGTGCGGTCCAACTCGCGCGAATAGGCGGTGTGGCCGGTGATGCGGTAGGAATAGAACGGCCACGACCCGCCGATGCGGCTGAAGATCTGGCAGGTACCGCGGATGGCGCCCGTTTCAGCATCCTCGAGCACCATGACGAACAGGTCGTCGGCGATTTCGTCATTGTCGCGGGCGATGGCCGCTTCGTTGCGCTGAAGCTTGGCCTGCAGGGCAGGGCGGTTGGCGGGCAGGTTGGTGAACCCGCCGCCGGTGAGTTTCGCCATTTCATACATGGCTTCGAGGTCATCGGCGCGGGCCGGTCGCATCACGTAAGTCATCGAACGATCTCTCGTGCATCGAGGGCACCGAGCGCAAGCCGGTGAAACAGAAGGGCGGAAAGTTTTGCCCGTTCGGCAAGCGATTTCACGATCATGAACTCGTCCGGCGAATGGATCGAGCCGCCACGAACGCCCATCGTGTCGACCACGGGCACGCCGCAGGCCGCGATGTTGTTGCCGTCGCACACGCCGCCGGTGTCCTTGCGGCCATAGTGCAGGCCAAGCCCTTCGCAGCAGTCCTGCACGGCGGAGAACAGCTTTTCGGCTTTGTCGTCGATCGGCTTGGGCGGGCGGGAAATGCCGCCGTGCAGCTGGATCTGCACGTCATGCTCGGCCGCAACTTCCTCCAGCATCAGCGAGAGCGAGAGGTCGAAGTGCTGAGCCGCCTGCGTGGTTTTGGGCCGTATGTTGAAACGCAGGACCGCGTGATCGGGCACGACGTTGTTCGCGCTGCCGCCTTCGATCTTGGCCGGATTGACGCTCATTTCATCATGAGTCAGCGCTTTCAAGCGCATCGCCAGATCGGCAGCGGCGACAATCGCATTTCGCCCGTCCTGCGGATTGCGGCCCGCGTGGGCAGAGCGGCCCGTGACAATCAGGCTGTAATTTCCCGACCCGCCGCGCGCGCCGGCCAGTGTACCGTCGGGCAATGTCGCGGGTTCGTAAGTCAGCGCCGCCATCTTGCCGCGCGCCAGCCGTTCGATCAGCGGGGCCGAGGCGGCAGAGCCGGTTTCCTCGTCCGAATTGATCATCACGTCATAGCCGATGTCGCCTGCTACTCGGCTGGCCTCGAATATCTTGAGCGCTTCGAGGATGACCGAGATGCCACCCTTCATGTCGGCGAGGCCGGGGCCGTTCAGAACGCCGGGTTCGACTTCGCGCACGGTGCGGAAATCGGTGTCGGCGGGAAAGACGGTGTCCATATGGCCGGTGAGTAAAAGGCGGCGGTTCGAATTTGGGCGGACCGAGACGACGAGATGCTTGCCGCGGGTCAGCGGCATCTCCGTGCCGTCGGCGCCGATGGCGGTGATCGGTTCGGGCTCTTCCAGCCGGACTTCGCCGGGAAGGTCGGAGAAGGCATCGGCCAGCGCCTGCGCCTGTCGGGCAAGGCCGTCGAGATTGCCGGTGCCGGACTGGATGCCGCTCCATTCCAGCGTGCGGTCCAGCATGGCGGCGGCGTCGACCCGCTCCAGCATGGCCTGTTCGGTCGTATCGGGAATATTCGGTTTCATCGGAAACTTACCTAGCGATCGGCGGCCCATATTGCCAGCGGGGAGCATGGCAGGAACCGTGGCACGATACGATCGTATCTCTTGCCATAACCGCGCGGGGTTGGCATGAGCCGCCCCGGCGAATCTGAAAATCCTCCCTCCTCGGACCGTGCATGGTGCTATGAAGCCCTGCGCGCGATGGGCCGTGACACGAATTGTAACGACGAGGCAGGAAATTATGGTTGAACGCGTTGAAAAGGCTGGCCTGAAGGTCGAGACCGCGCTGGCGCAATTTGTCGAAAGTGATGTCCTCGCACCGCTGGGCATGGATGCCCGCGCATTCTGGCAGGGCTTTGCCGACCTCCTCGAAAAATACGTGCCGGTAAACCGCGATCTGCTGGCCAAGCGCGACGACCTGCAGGCGAAGATCGACGCATGGCACAAGGCGCGCGCCGGCAAGAAGATCGATATGGCCGAATACAAGGCCTTCCTGTTCGAGATCGGTTACCTGGTCCCAGAACCGGGCAGCTTTGAAATCGGCACCGAGAACGTCGACGCGGAAATCGCGACGATGGCAGGGCCGCAACTCGTCGTTCCCGTGCTCAACGCCCGCTTCGTCCTCAACGCCGCGAATGCGCGCTGGGGCAGCCTTTATGATGCGTACTACGGCACAGATGCCCTGACCGACGAGCCGGTTCCGGCAGGCGGCTTTAATGCAGAGCGCGGCGCGATGGTCATCGCCAAGGGCCGCCAGACGCTCGACCACATCGTTCCGCTGGCAAATGGTTCGTGGGCCGACCTTGAAAGCCGTGACGCGATCGAACTGGCCGATCCGTCGCAGTTCGTCGGCACGACCGAGAAGGGCAATCTCTACGTCCACAACGGCCTGCACCTCGAAGTCGTGTTCGATGCAGACCATTCCATCGGCAAGACCGACAAGGCGGGCATCGCCGACATCAACATGGAAGCGGCGCTTACCACGATCGTCGATCTTGAGGATTCGGTCGCAGCCGTCGATGCCGAGGACAAGCGCGAGGCATATACCAACTGGCTGGGCCTGATGCGCGGCACGTTGGAGGCCAGCTTCCAGAAGGGCGGCAAGACGATGACCCGCTCGCTCGAGGCGGACAAGGCCTATACTGCGACCGACGGCACCGCCGCCTCGCTGCCGGGCCGCAGCCTGCTGTTCGTGCGCAATGTCGGCCACCTGATGACCAACCCCGCGATCCTCCTGCCCGATGGCAGCGAGATCCCCGAGGGCATCATGGACGCGGTCATCACCAGCGCCATCAGCCGCCACGATCTCGAAAAGCTGGGCAAGCTGAGCAACAGCCGCACCGGTTCGATCTATATCGTGAAGCCCAAGATGCACGGGCCGGAAGAGTGCAAGTTCACCAACGACCTGTTCGACGCGGTCGAGGACCTGCTCGGCCTTGCGCGCCACACGATCAAGGTCGGCGTGATGGACGAGGAACGCCGCACCAGCGCGAACCTTGCCGTCTGCATCCACGCCGTTCGCGACCGTATCGTCTTCATCAACACCGGCTTTCTCGACCGCACCGGCGACGAGATGCACACCTCGATGCAGGCCGGCCCGATGATCCGTAAAGGCGCTATGAAGGGCAGCGACTGGATCGCCGCCTATGAAAAGCGCAACGTGGCGATCGGCCTGAAACACGGCCTTTCCGGCAAGGCGCAGATCGGCAAGGGCATGTGGGCCGCGCCCGACAAGATGGGTCAGATGCTGGTCGAAAAGATCGGCCACCCGATGACCGGCGCGAACACCGCGTGGGTGCCTTCGCCGACCGCGGCGACGCTGCATGCACTGCACTATCACAAGGTCGATGTCTTCGCCCGCCAGCAGGAAGTCGCAGCAGAGGGCATTCCCTCGCTCGACAAGCTGCTGACCGTGCCGCTGGCAGACGGCGTGAACTGGTCGGAAGAGGAACTGGGCGAGGAACTCGACAACAATGCGCAAGGGCTTCTGGGCTATGTCGTGCGCTGGATCGATCAGGGTGTGGGTTGCTCGAAGGTGCCGGACATTAACGACGTCGGGCTAATGGAAGACCGCGCCACGCTGCGCATTTCCAGTCAGCACATGGCGAACTGGCTGCTCCACGGTGTCGTTACCGAGGAACAGGTGATGGAAGCCATGCGCCGCATGGCCGCCAAGGTCGACGAACAGAACGCGGGCGATGCAGCCTACGAACCGCTTGTCGGTAACGAGGACGGTCCGGCCTTCCAGGCGGCCAAGGACCTCGTGTTCAAGGGTGTCGAACAGCCTTCGGGCTATACCGAGCCGTTGCTTCACGCATGGCGCCTGCGCAAGAAGGAACGCGCTGCCGCGATGGCATGATTGTTTCGCGCGCATGAAATCATTCGCTTAGAAGTGGTTTAGTCTATAAACCCCGGGTAAAGCCAAGCTGCTTAAACGGTGCGGCATTGCCCGGGGTTTCTTCCCCGACGATTCGTTCGGGGACCACCATTGTTTCAACGACTTGCGACCTTTGACGTCAGTGCGGGATTTGCCTCGCCGGCGGCGAAGCTTGGTGCGCAATCCCTGTTCGGACTTGCCTGCGCGCTCGCGATGATCGGGACGCGCAGCGTGCTCGACCTGTTCGCGCCGACGTCCGGGCCATTCGCCCTGGTCTATCCGACCGTGCTGATCGCAACGCTGTTCGGGCATTGGCGGGCAGGGCTTGTCGCCTATCTCTTCAGTTTCTTCTGGGCATGGTGGTTCGTCCTGCCGTCTGTCGGCAGCTTCCGGTTCGTCGTGCCGACGGATCCTTCCCGCGTAGCCATCAACGCATCTGCCGTCGCGATCATTGCCTTGCTGGCCGAGACATTCCGGCGCGCGGTCCAGGCCGCAGCGCAGGCCCGCGATGCCGAGATCGAGAGGCGCGGTCTGCTCATGGCGGAGCTTGAACACCGCACGAAGAACAACTTTGCGCTGGTGGCGAGCCTGCTGGAATTGCAGAAGCGCCGCACCGACGACGTAGCCGTAATTTCCGCGCTTAGCGAGGCCACGGGCCGGGTGCACACGTTCGCGCGGGCCTATGCGAACCTCGTGGATAGTCAGGGCGAGGGCAGCAGCGTGGAGATGCGCGATTACCTTGAAGAGGTGATCCTGCGCGTGCGTGAAGGCGCCTTTGCCGACAATGTTGCGGTGCGAACCGACATCGCATCGTGTGTCCTGCCGCGTCAGGTCGCGGTCGCGCTAGGTCTCTTCGTTAATGAGGCCATAACCAATTGCGCCAAATATGCCTTTCCCGAAGGTCGTGCGGGCAGCGTCGATATCGGCTTTACTTGCGACGGATCGGGCTGGTCAGTGACCGTGCGTGACGATGGCGTCGGCAATCCGGCGCAGCCTGAAATCGTGGAAACACAGCCGCGCCGTGGTGGCGGCATGGGCACCGGATTGATGCAGGCGTTCGCGCGTCAGGCGGGTGCGGAACTGTCGGTCGAGCCGACCAACCGCGGCCACTGCGTGAAGCTGGTCAGCGATCCGGCCTAACGATCAGCGCGGGGAAAGCCTCTCCGCAATCGAGACGAATTCACCCACTGACAGCGTTTCGGCGCGGCGTGTCTCGTCGATGCCGAGTTCCTTCAGCGCATCGAGCGCTCCGGGCACGCGTTTCAGGCTCTGGCGCAGCATCTTGCGACGCTGGCCGAACGCGGCCTCTGTCACTGCTTCCAGCACCGGGCTTGATACGCCGGGTGGAGCGGGGACGGGTGTGACGTGGACGATCGCGCTCATCACCTTGGGCGGCGGGGTGAAGGCGCTGCGATGCACTTTCATCGCGATCTTGGCGGAAGAGCGCCACTGCGACAGCACGGCAAGCCGGCCATAGGCACCGGTGTTCGGTTCCGACACGATCCGCTGCGCGACTTCCAATTGGAACATCAGCGTCAGCGACGACCACTGCGGCGGCCACTCGGTCCCGCTCATCCAGCCGGTGTAGAGCGCGGTGCCGACATTATACGGCAGGTTCGCGACGACGGCGTAAGGACCGTCGAACAGGTCCGCCGGATCGTGACGCATGGCATCGCCCTGGATCACGGTCAGCTGGCCGGGGAAGTGTTCGTCAAGCTCAGCCAGCGCGGGCAGGCAGCGCTCGTCCATCTCGATCGCGGTGACATTGGCACCTGCGCGAAGCAGCGCCCGCGTGAGGCCGCCCGGACCGGGGCCGACTTCGAGCACGTTGCGGCCCTTGAGGTCGCCCGGAATGGCGGCGATGCGGTCCAGAAGCTGCTCGTCCAGCAGGAAGTTCTGTCCCAGCGCCTTCGATGCGGAAAGCCCATACTGGCGGATCGTCTCACGGATCGGGGGAAGGCTCATGCGGACTGCTCCGATCGGCGGTCGGCGCATTCGGCGGCCATGCGCAGCGCCGCGATCGTCGGTCCGGCATCGGCGCGACCCGTTCCGGCGAGCGAGAAGGCCGTGCCATGGTCGGGTGACGTGCGGATAATCGGCAGGCCCAGCGTCACGTTCACGCCGCGGTCGAAATCCAGCGCCTTGATCGGGATCAGCGCCTGGTCGTGGTACATGCAGACAGCGAGGTCGTAGTTCGCCCGCGCCGCGGCGTGGAACATCGTGTCGCCTGCCAGCGGCCCCACGACATCGAGCCCCTCGGCGCGTAGCGCCTCTACGGCAGGTGCGATTACTTCGATCTCCTCGCGACCCATTCGGCCTTGTTCTCCGGCATGGGGGTTAAGGCCCGCGACCGCGATGCGCGCCTTTGTGAATCCGAAGTCGCGCGCCAGCGCCTTTGCCGCGATGCGGATGCGGCTGGCGATCAGGTCCTGCGTCAGAAGCGCAGGGACGCTCGCCAGCGAGACGTGCACGGTCATCGGCACGACCTTGAGCGACGGCCCCGCAAGCATCATCACCGCGTCCTCGGCGGCGATGTCGCAAGCAGCGGCCACGAATTCGGTCTGTCCGGGATGCGCGAAGCCGACGTCCTGAAGTTCGGCTTTGGCGATCGGCCCGGTCACGAGCGCCGACGCCTCACCGGTAATGGCCAGTTCCGTCGCGCGGGTCAGAGAGGCGAGAGCGACCTCAGCGCCTTCGCGAGTGGGAGCGCCGGGCGTGTAGGCCAGTGGGCCGATATCCAGAACGGGTAGGGCATCGGCAAAGACCTCGCCCGCTTCGGCAAGGCTCTCGATCGCGCGCACCGAAGCCAGCGGCACGTTGTCCGCAATTTCCTGCATCAGCGAGAGGCTGCCCACGACCGCGAAAGGCGCGAGGCGTTCCTCCTCGCGCGCGGTCCAGGATTTCAGAAATAGTTCGGGGCCGACGCCCGCCGGATCGCCAAGCGAGGCGACGAGGGGAGGGCGGACGCGCGTCATCGGGTCCGCCCCCAAGCCTCTTAGTTGTAGTCGATGACCGCGTCGCGGCGCAGGTCGCGCAGATAGATCTGGGCGCGCTTGTTGATACGCTCATCCTCGATCTGCGCCATAAGTTCATCGAACGTCGGGCCGCCGGCCATGGCCGGATCGGTGCGACCACAAACCATCAGGACGCGCACGCCTTCAGCAGCGGAGCCGAAAGGCTGCGTGATACCGCCCTGCGGCAGCGCGAGCAGCGTTTCCTGAAGCTGCGGCGGCAGGTCCTTCACGCGCAAGTTGTCGTTCGACACGACTTGCGCGCCGATGGCAGCGGCGCCGCTTTCAGCCGCGCCGCAACCGTCGATCTGCTGGACGGCCTGTGCAAATTCGTTCGCGCGCTGTGACGCGGCGTCCGCCGACATGCCTTCGGGGAAGCTGATCGAGATCTGCTTGAGGCTCAGCACTGTTTCGCCCTTGTCGGCCATCAGGACCTTGCGGGTGTCGATGAGGTAGAGCAGCGAATAACCGCCGCGCAGCTCGACCGGGCCGACAAGCTGGCCGGCCTGCATCTGCGAAGCCGCTTCGGCGAGTTCGGGCGGAAGCTGGGCCAGACGCACCCAGCCAAGGTCGCCGCCGACCGCTGCGGTCGAGGCCTGGCTGAACTGGCGGGCATAAGCAACGAAGCTGCCGCCTTCGCGCAGCTGCTCCATAATCTGCTGGGCCTGACGCTGAACTTCGGGCTTGGTCTCGCTCGTAGCCGAGAGGAAAATCTCGCCAAGGCGATATTCCTCGGTGCCGCGATCGGCCTTCAAACGCTCCAGACGTTCATTCACTTCCTCTTCGGAAACGTTGATGAATGGCGCGATGTTCCGGCGCAGGATGCGCTGCCACGACAGTTCGCCGCGGATCTGCTGCTTCATCGACATCGGCGAAGAATTCACCTTGTAGAGGTAGGCATCCAGATCGCTCGGCGTCATGCCGAAGTTCTGCTGGGCGACGCGGTTGTAGGTCGCCTCGACCTCGGAATTCGAGACTTCGAGTTCCGAAGCGCGCGCTTCCTGGATCTGCAGCGTTTCGTCGATCAGGTTGCGCAGGACCTGCGCGCGCAGGCGCTGCTGGTCTTCTGCCGAAAGCTCGTTCTGGTTGGCCGCAAGGACAAGCGCGAGGCGCTGGTCGATGTCGGTGCCGGTGATGATCGTGCCGTTGACGATCGCGGTCGCGCCGCGGAACTGCGAAACCGGTTCTGCCCCGATAATGTCGGGGTTGGCGGGCAGATCGAGATTGGCGTTGGCGCCCGGATCATCGGCATTGGCGGCGTTCGCGGCCGGGGTCTGTGCAGCCAGCGGGCCGGCCGTCATGGCGGCGGCGCCCAGCATCAGACCCGCGCGGCCAACCGCACGGAAGATCGTTTCGCTCATGGTCGAAGTCTTGCCCATGGTCATAAGTCTAGAACCTGACATCCCTTTTGCCGCGCGGCGGGCGCGAACATTTGCATTAATCTGCGCCAATGGCCTGCCCCGGCTTAACCATAGATGAGCCGCCAAATGCCCCTGTATTCGGCCAAGGCGTTTAGGGTCATGGCCTTCGAAGGGCAACACAAGACCTCTCCAAGGCGGGGAAAAGCCTTAAAGGCCGAGGCCCTTGAGGCTGAAGCGGAACAGGAAAGTATTACCCTTGCGCGCATCGCCCGTGGTGAAGCTGTCGCGCCGCCACGTCAGCGCGATGGACATGCATTCATCTTCATAGGCAACGCCAAGGCGCGTGCGCAGCGGGTCGAAACCGTCCGATGTGAACGAGGGATCTTCCTCGCGGTCGGTAAGGTTCACGACGGTCGATCCGAACAGCGACCAGTAATTGGCAAAGGCGACACGGCCCGCAACGCGAAGCTCTTCGCGGTCGCCCAGGTCTTCCAGCGTGTCGGGGATATTGCGGTCGAGGCGCAGGTAACCTGCCTCGATGTACGTCTTGCGGCTGCCAACCGCGACGTCGAATTCGTTGCGGCGGACGGCCAGGTTATCCTTGTCCAGCCGGAAGCGGTGGGTGAACGACACGAAATCGCGGAAACGCACCTCGCTTCGGCCCACGACGTCGGAGGTACGCGAAGTCAGGCCGGTGCCGTCGGGCAGGATGTCTGACTGGTCCGACAGGCGATAGGACTGGCCCAGCGTTGTCTTGATGCGCCAGCCCGGCGCGGTCCAGCGCCAGTCGAAGCCGTACGTGACGCGTGCACCGTCCTCGACCCGGTCGTATCCGGGGAAGCGGTTCAGCGCGAAGAGGTTGGAATCTTCAAGGTCGACCGCGCGGGCATCCTCGTTCGGAATGGCGAGATTGCGGATCGCGGGGCTGGCAACGAATTGCACGCGCGGGGTCAGGACTTGCGTCCCGCCGAATACGCCGCCGACCAGCGGCCATTTCACGTCAACCGCACCGATCGCCATGGCGCGGGTCTCCCACCCCTCTCTGCCGCGATAGAAATCGACACTGGTGAGAGCGGTTTCGTCCGTATGATAGACATCGACGCGTGCCAGCGCGGTAAACGTCACTTCCTGACCCATGCCGGTCAGCTTGCGCAGGCTCCATTCCGCGCTGGTGAAGGCACGCTGCGTGTCCTGACCGTCGCTGCGTTCCAGCATCAGGGAATTGGCCTGCAGCATCACTTTTCCGCCCAGCACCGGATCGGACAGGCGGCGGCGATAGTCGATCAGCGGCATGGCGAAAGGCACCAGCCCCTGTTCCTCGCCCGTGCGCAGCGTCTGCGTCGCCCAACCCGCGATGGAGAGGTAGCTGTCGTCGTCGATCCGCTCGACATTGATCATCGAACGCAAGCGATCATCGCGGCTGATGTCATAGCGGCGCAGGAACGTGCGGTCGCTGGCAAGGCGGACCGATCCGGTCACGGACCAGTTTTCGTCCAGTTGAAAGCGCCCGTTGGCGTCGAAATAACCGCGCACCGATTCTTCGGCGCCCGGCAGGATGTCGCTGGCATCGCCGCCGATGGGAATGCGCGAACTGTTCGTCGCATAGCCGGTGACCTGATAGGCCCCGTCTTCCGTCAGCGCCGCATAGCTGGCCGACAACATCGGGGCGACGTCGGAATAGACACTGGCACCCAGCGTGACTTCGCGGTTCGGGGCAAGGCGCCAATAGTATTCGCCGATAACCTCGACGCCATTCGATTCCGAAAAACGCAGGTTCGGTGTCTTGAGACCGGAAACCGGCTGTCCGTCGGTGCGGATGGTAATGCCCATCAGCGGCAGGATCGGCGCGCCGAACAGTTCCAGCTTCGCGCCCTTGAACTTCACCGTCTGGCTGTCGGGATCGAAATTCACCTGCTTGGCAACGATGCGCCAGCTGGGATCACGCGGGCAGCCATCGGGCGTCGTGACACGGCACGGGCTATAGGCGGCGTAATCGAGGCGGACGGTCCCGTCCTCGTTCCGCGTGCCTTCGCGCGCGGCCAGCCGGGCACCTTCGTCGAGGACGAGCAGCAGGTTCTCCATCGCCCCGGCACGCAGTTCGTCGGTCAGCTCAAGCCGGTCGGTGTAGATCGTGTTCGCGGCTTCGTCGCGCAGGCGAACGTTGCCGCTCGCCACGATCAGCCCGCTGGTACGGTCCCAGCGAATCTCGTTGGCTTCCAGTTGCTGGTTGCCGCGGCGTAGGACAACGTCGCCACTGGCGATGACCGTCTCGGTGCCGTTTTCATAGCCGAGTTCGTTAGCCTCGAATGCGATCGCGCCCGCTTCGTCCGCTTCCTCGATGCGGAAGGGCGGGGCAGGATCGGGTTCGGGGTTTTCACCGCCGGTCCAGAAATAGTCGGGCTCGCGAGCAGTGTCTTCGCCCACTTCCTGTGCATGAGCAGGCGCGGTGAGCATGGCCACTACGGTCAGCGCACTGGCCGCGAACAGGCCATGGCGGCGCGGGAAAATCGCGCTGCGCAGCGAGTTGGCGGATTCCGAATCGGCAGTCGGAACGGTCATCTGGGCACTCTGCGATCCGGGCGGCATGGCTTGCCTATTGCACCGCTCATGCCTAACTGCAACGCCGATAGAGCGGCATATCCCGCGCCGTGACCCCCGCTCGGCGCGTCCCTCCCATTCGCTGCTCTCGATAAAAAGACAAAGCAGGAGCCTCCATGAACATCCGTTTCGCCTCCGAACTGCCCGCAGAAGTCCGCGTCGTCGCCAGGATTGTCGATCAGGACGCGATGCCCGCAGGCCTGCCCGCAACCGTGACCGAAGGCGCATCCGCCTCGCGCTTTTCGGGCAAGCCCGGCCAGCAGTTCGACGGTTTTGCAGAAGTCGACGGCAAGGTCCGCCGCATCGCGCTTTCGGGCGCTGGCCAGCCGACTTCGGCCGAACGTCTCGCCAATCTGGAAAAGGCAGGCGCAGGCCTCACCGCAAAGTTCATCACTTCGGGTGAAGGCGCGATTGCCATCGATTTCGCCGATAGCGGTCTCGACGCCGAAGGTGCCGCCGCCGTCCTTATGGGCGCACGCCTGCGTGCATGGCGCATCGATACTTATCGCACCCGCCTCAAGGACGAGCAAAAGCCGACCCTGAAGGAAGTGATTGCCGTCAACGCGCCCGAAGGCAGCGAAGCGGCATGGGACGATGCCGCTGCCCTCGCGCTCGGCGTCGAATTCACCCGCGAGCTCGTCTCGGAACCGGGCAACATCATCTACCCCGAGAGCTTCGTCGCCCGCTGCAAGGCGCGTCTTGAAGGCACCGGCGTCGAGATCACCGTGCTCGACGTTGCCGAGATGGAAAAGCTGGGCATGGGCGCTCTGCTGGGCGTCGGCCAGGGCTCTGCCCGCCCCAGTCGCATCCTTGCCATGCACTGGAACGGCGGCGGCAGCGACAAGCCGACCGCGTTCGTGGGCAAGGGCGTGACGTTCGACACCGGCGGTATCTCGATCAAGCCGGCCGGCGGCATGGAAGACATGAAGTGGGACATGGGCGGCGCTGGCGCCGTGGCCGGCGCCATGCTGGCGCTTGCCAGCCGCAAGGCCAAGGCGAACGTCGTGGGCATCTGCGGCCTTGCCGAAAACATGCCCGACGGCAACGCGCAGCGCCCCGGTGACGTCGTGACCTCGATGTCGGGTCAGACGATCGAGGTCATCAACACCGACGCCGAGGGGCGCCTTGTCCTGTGTGACGCGCTGACCTGGGTGCAGCAGACGTTCAAGCCGGAACGCATCGTCGATCTCGCCACGCTGACGGGCGCGATGGTCGTTGCTCTCGGCCATGAAAACGCCGGCATGTTCTCGAACGACGACGATCTGGCAAACGCGCTGTACAAGGCGGGCCAGACCAGCGGTGACAAGCTGTGGCGTTTCCCGCTGTCGCCGGCTTACGACAAGCTGATCGACAGCCAGATCGCCGACATGAAGAACGTCGGCCCGCGCTGGGGCGGTTCGATCACTGCGGCGCAGTTCCTGCAGCGCTTCATCGAGGATGGCACCCCCTGGGCGCACCTCGACATCGCGGGCATGGCATGGGCCGACAAGGCCGGTGCCACCTGGGACAAGGGCGCGACGGGTTTCGGCGTGCGCGTGCTCGACCGCTTCATCCGGGACACTTCCGAAGCCTGAAGCAGCTAGCCGGTGCGCGTCGACTTCTATCACCTGACCCGCGATCCCGCGCCGCAAGCGCTGGTGCTGATCGCGGGGAAGGCCTTGCAGGGCGGGCAGCGCATGCTCGTCGTCTGCGAGGACGAAGCGGCCCGCACCGCGCTTTCCGACGCCATGTGGGCGACGCCCGGTTTCCTCGCCAATGGCGAGACCGGGCAGCCCGGCGCGGACATGCAGCCCGTGCTGCTCTCCCCTGAAATGACGGTCCCGCTGAACGGTGCGCGGCTTGTCGCGCTCGCCGACGGAATCTGGCGCGACGATGCGCTGGAATTCGACCGGGCGTTCCTGTTCTTCGACGCAAGCACCATCGACGGCGCACGCGGGGCATGGCGTGCTTTGGGAGAGCGCGATAACGTCGAGCGGCGTTACTGGAAGCAGGCCGATGGCCGCTGGGTCGAAGGGCCCTGAACCTTCCCATTCTGGAGAACCCGATGCGTCTTGCCACCGTTCTGCTTGCCCCTGCTGCCGTCCTTGCCCTTTCCGCCTGCGGGTCGGAGCGTGAAGGAACGATGCAGACCGAGGATGGCGAGGTTGCTTACGAGATTTCCGAGAACGGCGACCAGACGAACGTGCGCCTCAATGGCGAGGACGGCGAAGTCACCGTCGACACCGGCGCGAACCTGAAGCCCGACCTGCCCGATGGCCTTGCGGTCTATCCGGGCGCCAAGGTCACCAGCGCCTCGAACGTCGGGATGGGCGATGCGGCAGGTGCGCTCGTGTCGATGGAAAGCAGCGATGCGCCTGAAAAGATCGTCGGCTGGTACAAGGACAAGGCCAAGGCCGCGGGCTACGAGATCGAGACCGAGGTTTCGACCGGCGCGCTGAAGATCGTGTCGGGAAAGACCGCAGACGGGCGCGAATTCAACGTCGTGGCCAATGGGGGCGCCAGCCCGACGACCGTGCAACTGACCGCCGGGCGCGGTCTCTAGACCCCACCTGACCCCCGCGAAGGGTTGTGCCGCGCGCCCAGCGGCGCTAGGGGCGCGCGCAACGCGCCTTCGCGCACGATTTTCCTGTTTCAATTTTATCCATACCGAGGATCAAGACCATGGCGGTTACCCGCACCTTTTCGATCATCAAGCCCGACGCCACCCGTCGCAACCTGACCGGCGCCGTCACCAAGATGCTGGAAGAAGCCGGCCTTCGCGTCGTCGCTTCCAAGCGCATCCACATGACCCGCGAGCAGGCTGAAGGCTTCTACGCCGTTCACTCCGAACGTCCCTTCTTCGGCGAACTGTGCGACTTCATGATGAGCGAACCCGTCGTCGTGCAGGTCCTCGAGGGCGAAGACGCCGTGAAGCGCAACCGTGACGTGATGGGCGCCACCAACCCGGCCGACGCCGACGAAGGCACGATCCGCAAGGCCTATGCCCTGTCGATCGGCGAGAACACCGTCCACGGTTCGGACAGCGAAGAAAATGCCAAGATCGAGATCGAATTCTTCTTCAAGCCGGAAGAAATCGTCGGCTGATCGCCACGGCAAACAGGTTTTCCTGACAAAAAGGGCCGTCCCCATCGCGGGGGCGGCCTTTTTTCTTGCATGATTCGCACAAATCGCGACCATTCGTGCCCGAGGGGGATCTGACATGATTGCGCGACTTGCCGTGCTCTATTTGCTCGTCGGACTGCTGGCCTGCGCCGCGCCGTGGTTCGATCAGGCATTTGCCTTTGGCCTGTCGGGCCTCTTGCGCTCCACTTTCGCGATGCTGCTCTCCCTGCCGTGGAGCCTGCTGGTGCCATATGTGCCGGACGGGCAGGTCATACTGGTGACGCTGCTGTGCGTGATGGGGATCCTCATCAATTACGGTGCGCTGCGCTGGCTCGCCGCCAGGGCCGCATAATCGCCGGGTAGGAGGACACGATGAATTTTCTGAGGTTCACCCCGATTGCCGCACTGGCGCTGGCTGCTTGTGGCGCTGAGACACAGGACGCAGCCGACACCGGCGATGACGCCCCTGTCGCCGCGGCGCCGGTAGATACGCCGACTTCGCCCAGTTTCGACTGCACCATGTCCGATGTCGAGGTTACCGACCTTATTTGCGAAACGCCGATGCTGGCGCGCATGGATAACGAGCTGCAGCGCGTGTACTCGCTGGCCGAGACCGGCACTTACGCCTCGGAAGAACGGCTGCAGGAGTTGACCGCGATGCAGCGCGACTGGATCGGAGGGCGCGACGATTGCTGGAAGGCGACCGACAAGCTGCAATGCGTGACGACCAGCTATGCCCAGCGTATCCACGAAATCAGGCAGGGTTTTTACGACAGCCGGCAAGAGGACGATAAGGGCATCTCCAACGGTCCGCTATCGCTTGCTTGCGACGGCGTCGACTTCGGCATCTCGGCCACCTTCATCCAGGCCGATCCGGGCGTCGTCTTCCTTCAGTGGCTCGACCGTTCACTGGCGCTGGTGCAAGTCCCCAGCGGATCGGGTGCGAAATACGAAGGCGCTTGGGACGGTGAAACCGCGACGCTGTTCACCAAGGGCGACGACGCGATGTTCACGCCGCCTGGCGAAGCGGAAATGACCTGCAAGATCGAGGAAATCGGCTGAGGCGATTTTTCGCCAATCACTTTTTTTCGCAGCCTGTTTGATCCCGCGCAAGGAGCGCAGGCGGCCATCGGCGCATCATCCTGACATCAACACTTGATGGATGGAGGACCGATGTCGAACACCCCGCATGAGCTCGCCGCAGAGTTTCCCGATGATCATGACATCCTGCACAAGCTGAAGCTGCACAATGCGCACTTCGCGAACCTTTCGGTGCGCTATCACACGGTCAATCGCGACATCCACCGCATCGAGGCGGAGGTCGAGGCAGCGTCGGACGAACGCGCCGAAGATCTGAAGAAAGAACGTTTGCGGCTTCTAGATGAAGTCGCGGCGCTGATCGCGCGGGAAAAGACTGCGGCCTGAGCGATCAGTGTTTGGCGCGGCCGATCAGAACTGCTCGGCCGCGTCGATCAGGCTGGTCAGGCGCTTGGGCGCAACGCTGCGCCAGCTGCGTTCAAGCCACGAACGCACGTGATCCCAGTCCACGCCCGGGCGGTTGAGGATGAGGCCCGCCCATCCGCTTGCCCCGTAATAGGCGGGACGGAACCAGACATCGGGATCACGCTCGACCAGGGCTGCCAGTTCGTCGGGCCCGTCGGTCTTCACAAGAACCGCGACATGCGGCTCGCCGTGATGCTGGTCGTTGAAATGGGCGAAAAACTTTCCGCTCTTGCCGCCGGTGTGCCAGCCGGGCGCGCCGTGGCTTTCGCGCGGCTCGGCCTCGGGCAAGGACAGCGCGAGTTCGGACACTTTCTCCAGCAGCCAGTCGGCGCGATAAGGGCGCGAGACCAGTTCCTCCAGCATTCGCGAATAGAGCTGGTGTTCGGCATAGAGCACGCGGCCTGCCAGCGTATCGGGCGTGTCGCCGGGCATGATCGCGACCGGCGTCTGGCCCAGGACCGGCCCGTCGTCGAGTTCCGCCGTCACGAGATGGACCGAGCAGCCCGCGTGGCTGTCGCCTGCCTCGATCGCGCGGGCATGAGTGTCGAGCCCCTTGTACTTCGGCAGCAGCGAGGGATGGATATTGAGCATCCGCCCCTCCCACCGCGAGACGAATTCGGGGCTGAGGATCCGCATGTAACCGGCCAGCGCGATATATTCCGCGCCCGATGCCAGCACCTGTTCTTCCATTGCCGCGTCGTGTTCGGCGCGCTTCATGCCCTTGTGCGGCAGGGCGAAAGTGGCAACGCCTTCGGCCTCGGCCAGCCGCAGGCCCTTTGCCTCGGGATCGTTCGATGCGACAAGCACGATTTCATAGGGGCAATCGTCGCGGCGGCTGGCATAAAGCAGCGCGGCCATGTTCGATCCGGTGCCCGAAATCAGGACGGCAACCTTCGCGCGGGGATGGCTGGCAGTTTGAGGCATCATCGCAGGCTGGCCCTTGCCGGTGTGGAACAGGGTGGCGGTATCAGGGGTTGAGACGAAGATGATCGCATTCCCCAACCGACGAAGCCGCAGTCCCTACGCGCCGGTGCGCTGGCAGGCAATGGCCTGATGAGCGCGCCTTTCCGCCCCCGTCCGGAAGACGCGCCCTACTTGCGTCGACTTGCTTACACGATCGCCATCGCGGCGGTCCTGATCGTCGCGTGGCGCGCGGCAGACCTGCTGCTGCTGGTGTTCGGCGCGATCCTTGCCGCCGTCGTGTTCCAGAGCGCAGGGGACCTGCTGCAAAAAGCGGGCCTGCGCAACAAGGACGTGGCGCTGGGCATCGGCATCGTCCTGTGCCTCGCGATAGTCGGGCTCATGGGCTACTTGCTGACCGTCCAGTTCGGAGTGCAGGTGGCGGGGCTGATCGACAACCTGCCTGAAACGGTCGCCGCCATCGAAAGGGCGGTGGGCGGCAATCCGGTGGGTGCCGCGGTCGTGAAGGCCGTGCGCGCAGCCGTTGGCGGCAGTGCCATTGCGGACCGGCTGGGCCTGCTCATCACCGGTACCGGCGAAGTCCTGCTGAATTTCCTGATCGTCCTGGTCGGCGGCATGTTCATCGCCGCCAATCCCGGGCCCTATCGCCGCGCAATCATCATGCTGACGCCGCATGGCGGGCGGGGCACTATGGGCCGCGCGCTCGATGAAATGGCGCTGGCCCTAAGGTTATGGCTCAAGGCGAAACTGATCTCGATGACCGTAATGGGCATACTGATCGGCGGCTCCCTGTATCTTGCCGGGGTCGAGCAATGGGCCGCACTGGGATTGTTGGGCGGGATTAGCGAATTCGTGCCCTATGTCGGGCCAGTCGTCGCCATGATGCCCGCCATCGCGATCGCGGCGGCGCAGGGCGGGGACGTGCTGACTTATACGCTGGTCGCCTTCGTCGCGATCCGCGTGATCGAGGCGTGGATGATCACTCCGCTCGTCAACCGACAAGTCGTGAACATCCCGCCAGCGCTAACGTTGTTCGTGATTCTTGGCGCAGGGGCCGTGTTCGGCATCTACGGCGTATTCTTTGCAGGCGCGCTACTGATCGTCACTTACGTTGGCGTGCGAGAATTATACCTGCGCGACACGCTGGGCGAGGACATCGACGGCGTCCCGGCCGAAGCGAAAGAGGACTGAGCCGGGGCCCAGTCCTTCGCGTTAGCCCCGGCCCCCTCCTGATTATCCGAGGTGCGTCGCGCTCCAGTTCTCACGCGCGGCCCATTCGCCTTCGCGGCCCGCCACGGTGCAGCCCTTGTCGCCGGCGCGGATCGCACCGATGACGTGGACTTCCTCACCCTCGGCCTCGAGATCGGCCTTCAGGCTCTCGACCTCGTCCGCCGCGACCGCCAGCACCATGCCGATGCCGCAGTTGAAGGTGCGGGCCATCTCTTCCGGCTCGATGTTCCCCTGCGCCTGCAGGAACGCCATCAGGCGCGGCTGGACCCAGCCGCCGACGTCTATATGCGCGTGGAGCCCTTCGGGAAGAACGCGCGGAACGTTTTCGAGAAGGCCGCCGCCGGTGATGTGGGCCAGCGCATGGATGCGCCCTTCGCGGATTGGCTTCAGCAACGGCTTCACGTAGATGCGGGTCGGCGCGATCAGAGCGTCGATCAGCAAGGTCTCGTTGTCGAAGAGGGCAGGGCGGTCGAGCTTCCAGCCCTTGTCCGCCGCCAGCCTGCGGACCAGCGAAAAGCCGTTGGAGTGCACGCCCGAAGACGACAGGCCGAGCAACACGTCGCCTTCGGCCACCTTGTCGCCGGTCAGCTGTTCGCCCCGCTCAACCGCGCCGACGCAGAAGCCGGCAAGGTCATAGTCGCCATCGGCGTACATGCCGGGCATTTCTGCCGTCTCGCCGCCGATCAGCGCGCAGCCCGCGATCTTGCAGCCTTCGGCGATGCCGGCAACGACTCGCTCTGCAATGCCAGTCTCAAGCTTTCCGGTCGCGAAATAGTCGAGGAAGAACAGCGGTTCCGCGCCCTGCACGATCAGGTCGTTCACGCACATGGCGACAAGGTCGATGCCGATATTGTCGTGCCGGTCGTGATCGATCGCCAGCTTGACCTTGGTGCCCACACCGTCATTCGCGGCGACAAGCAGCGGGTCCTTGTACCCTGCGGCCTTCGGATCGAAGAACCCGCCAAAGCCGCCAAGCTCACTCGTCGCGCCGGGGCGGGCGGTGCTCTTGGCCAGCGGACCGATGGCCTTCACCAGCGCGTTGCCCGCAGCGATGGAGACGCCGGCCTTGGCGTAAGTGTACGATTCGTCGTTCTGTTCGGGGGTGTCGGTCATGCAATCTCTCGTGGCTTGGGGGGCGATTATCGCTTTCCCGCTTGGATTTCCACGGCCATTTCGGCAAAGAGGCTCGTGATGGTTTTTCCCGCTTTCGAACTTCGCGGCTGACGCTCCTTCGTCCATGGCCTTTTCCCTTCCCGCAAACGCTGCCCTTTCGGGCGTTCGCGCATCGCGCTGGCGCGTGGCGATTGTCGCCATCGCACTGATTCTGGCGGTTTTCGCCGGTTGGCGGCTGGTCGCGCAGGTCGAAGGGGAACGCGGCATCGCACCGCTCGCCAACACTGGCGATTTCGAGGTTGGCGGGATCGAGGTGAACGTCACCGGCAAGACCGCGGCAGAAGCCCGTGAGAAGGGCTGGCGCGAGGCGCAGCGCAAGGCTTGGGAAGTTCTCTATGCCCGCACGCACGATGGTGAGGAAGCGCCCGAGCTTTCCGATTCGCGCCTGCAATCGATGGTTTCGGCGGTCGTGGTCGAACGCGAACAGATCGGCCCGCGCCGCTATGTTGCCACGCTGGGCGTGATCTTCGACCGCGCCCGCACCGGCGAAACGTTCGGCACTGCCAGCAGCCGGGCACGGTCCGCGCCGCAGCTCGTGATCCCGATCGTCTACCAGGGCGGCGTCGGACAGCTTTATGAAATGCGCACGCCGTGGCAGCGCGCTTGGGCGGAACACCGCGATTCCGAAAGCCCGATCGATTACGTGCGCCCCAATGGCGGCGGCGGCGAATCGCTTTTGCTGACCGCAGGCCAGATGGGTCGGCGCAGCCGCGCATGGTGGCGCACGATCCTTGACGAATTCGGAGCGGCCAACGTGATCTTCCCGGTTGCTCGCCTTGAACGCCAGTATCCCGGCGGTCCTGTCGAAGGGACTTTTACGGCTCGTTACGGCGCGGATAATCGCTTCCTTGGCACGTTCACCATGACGGCAGAGGGCGACGAGGACTTGCCGCGCATGCTGGCAGAGGCCGTGAAGCGGATGGACTCGATCTACACTGGCGCCTTTAACGAAGGAAAGTTGGGTGCGGACAAAACGCTCGACGTCGAGCAGGATACGATCGATCCCGAGCTGCTGGCCGCGCTAACTGGCGCTCTGGACGGTGACGACGCGGGCGACACGCCTGCTGCCCAGACTCCTGCCGACGACACGCCTGCCCCGCTGCAGACTGCACAGCCGCAAGGCATCAGCATCGCGGTGCAGATCGCGACGCCCGATCCGGCCTCGTTCGATGCGGCCCTGCGCGCGCTGAACGCGACGCCGGGCGTGACGGGTTCGACGACGTCCAGCCTCGCGATCGGCGGTACTTCGGTGCTGCAGGTGGCCTATTCGGGCGACATCTCGGCGCTGGCCGGGGCGCTTCGTGCGCGTGGCTGGCAAGTCACGCAGGGCGCGGACGCGCTTCGCATCAGCCGTTAAGGTCAGGGCATGGCCCGCCCCGTCCAGATCGTCCTGCCGCTGACCGGCGTCCTGCGCGAGCAGACGATCGTTGTCGGCAACGCCAACGAAAGCGTGCTGCGCGCCTGCGAGGATGCGTCGCACTGGCCGTTTCGCACCGCAATCCTGTCCGGCCCGCCGCGTTCGGGCAAATCGCTGCTTGCGCGCTGGTTCGGCGGGATCGGCACGGCCATCGACGATGCAGAGGACATGGCGGAGGACGAACTGTTCCACGCCTGGAACCGCGCACAGGAAAGCGGGCGGCCGCTGCTGCTGATCGGAAGGCCGGTCCCTTCGGAATGGAAGATCACGCTGCCCGACCTCGGATCGCGGCTTGGCGCGGCGCTTCACCTGTCGATCGATGCGCCTGACGACGACATGCTTGCCCGCCTGATCGAAGCACATGCCGCACAGCGCGGTCTTGCATTGGAGGAAGGGGCCACCACCTACCTCGTACCGCGGGTAGAGCGTAGCTTCGCCGCGGTAGAGGCGCTGGTGGCCGAAATCGACCGCCTGAGCCTTGAGCGAAAGGTCCCGGCACGGCAGGCGATCTGGCGCGAAGCGCTGGAAAGACTGGCCGGGCGGGGCGACGGTCCGGAACAGACTGACCTGTTCTGAAAAGGGCGAAAACTTGCCATTCGTCCGGCGAGATGGGATTATCCGCATTATGTTCGAGCAACTGACCGCATATCTGGACAGCGTTCGCGAACGCGATCCGGCACCGCGTTCGCGCTGGGAAATCCTGCTCTACCCGGGCGTGCTCGCGCTTGGCCTGCACCGTATTGCGCATTGGTTCTTTGAGGCGGAGATGTTCTTTGCCGCGCGTTTCGTGAACCACTTCTCGCGCTTCCTGACCGCGATCGACATTCACCCGGGCGCGAAGATCGGGCAGAACCTGTTCATCGACCACGGCTTTACCGTCATCGGCGAAACGGCGGAAATCGGTGACAATGTGACGATTTACCAGTGCGTCACGCTGGGCGGCACCAACCCCACCAACGGCATTGCCGGCAAACGTCACCCGACGCTTGAGGACGGTTCGATCATCGGATCGGGCGCACAGATCCTTGGCCCTGTTACCATTGGCAAGCGGGCCCGTATCGGCGCGGCAGCGGTCGTGACCGAGGACGTGCCCGACGGTGCGACGATGGTCGGCGTAAAGGCGCGTTCGACGCTGGTGTCGGCAGAGACCTATCAGCGCGAATTCATGCCCTACGGTACGCCGTGCAAGGACCCGTGTGAGCCTTCGCCGCGTCTGGACGACCTGGAGGCGCAGATCGCGATGCTGAAGAACGAGCTTGAGCGCCTTCGCGAGGATAGTCCCGAGCCTGCGCGCATCGCCGCACGTCAGGACAGCGACGGGACGACCGGCGCATGATGGCTGCCGCAAGCTGGGGCCATTTTGAATGAACAACGTCGTATCGCTTCCGCTTCAACCGATGCGCGGACAGCCGCAGCAGGTTGGCTTCGACCGTGATGAATTGACCCGTATTCTCGATCTTTATGGCCGAATGGTCGCCGCCGGACAGTGGCGCGACTACGCGATGGATTTCGAAAAGGACGCAGCGCACTTCGCCGCCTTCCGCCGCACGGCGGAGCGGCCCGAAGTGCGTATCGAAAAGCGCCCCTCGCTCCGCCAGAAGCAGGGCATGTACACGCTTTACGGCGAGGCCGGGCAGGTCCTGAAGCGCGGGCACGAACTGGCCGGGGTCCTCGCCCCGATCGAACGTCGTCTCCTCAAGCTGGTAGAGGACTAGGCGCGGTTTCCACCGGCGGAAGCTTGGCCGCGAGGCTGGCGGGAAGCAGTGACACGACAGCTGCGCGAATCTGCGACCATGCAGCCGACAGCAGCAGCAGGGCCGAACCGATGACCAGCATCGTGACGGCAAATCCTGCTTCGACCGCGCCGAAACTCTCGATTAGTTCACCCACAGCCGCCAGCACATAAGCGAGCGCCGAAACCAGCAGAGCGCGCCTGTCGATGGCCAGCGCGACGCAGCCCAGCGCCACGTAGATGACAAGGATCGCGATCGCACCGGCCGGACCAAGCGCGGCGCCGTCGAAAACCCCGAACCACGTGAACAAGGGATGCGCGATCAGCGGTGCGGCGAGCAGGTGCAGCCAGAAGGCGACATCGCTGCGCCGCGTCGTGCGCTGCGGGTCCTGCATGTCCCACCACATGGCAAATCCAAAAACGACGAGGCCGCCGATCGTGATCACCGGCAGCATGACGGCCTCTTCGGGGCGGCCGTTGTAACCCGTGGTAATCGCCATCACGGCAATTACGACGAGCAGCACCGCCGAAGCCGCACCGGCAGCAATCGCGATGGGCACCTTGAAGCGTCTCCAGTGAAGCCAGGCTGCCCCCGTTGCCAACAACCCACCCACGATGACGCCCCAAGCTTCGGCAGGGCCATGGGGAAGCGCAAGGTCGGCAAGGAATGCCGGAAGCGCCACGACCGCACCGATGAAGGCTATGGTCAAGACTACCGAGGGCAAAGCCATCCGGCGACGCAGGGCGAAGTATTCGCCAAGCCCCCATGCTGCCGCGCCAACGAACAGCGCGCCGAGCGGTTCAAAGATGAGCGTGCCAAGAGTCCCCACCGCGATCAGCAGGATCACGGCGGCGACGGTTACGAAGATGTCGTTGAAACTGGTGAGAAGCCGGAAGCTTTCCTCGTCACCGTGGGCGATCTGGCGAAGGTCGGCGACATGCGCGCGAAGCGCCTTTGCGGCATCGGCAGAGATGGCCCCTGCCGCTACTGCCGAATTGAGATCCTCGTCGCTATACATCCCTTGCCCCCGTTTTTCCCGTCGAAACAGGAGCCTATGCCTCGACGGCGGTGCGGGTCAAGAAAGGGGATCAGGCCGTCCGGGGGTCTTCATAGGCGGCCTGCTGGAAGATCGCGGTGCGGCGCTCGCTGCGATGGATAAGACCTTCCGCCACGCGTCCAGCGGCTGTGGTATAATGAAGCTCGCGGGCAATCGCCTCGTAATCTCGGTTGGCGATGGCCTGGTTCAGACGGGGGCTGCGGTCTTGGGATACGTTGCCTTCACCGACATTGAAGACAAGATCCACCAGCGCATCGAACTCATGCTGATGCAGCGGAGTCGCGCCAGCAAGGCGGATGACCGCTTTCTCTGCCTTGCGCAGATCCTTTTCATAAAGCTTCATCACGCGCTCACGTGAAATGGTCTGCCCCACGCGGAGCCGGTCGGATGGCGTGACGAGGTGGCCGATCCCTACTGTAGGATAGCCGGCAACGTCGCGGTAAACTGTGTAGCGGATGCCCTCTTCCTGTTTCATCGCATCGCGCAATTCGTCGCTGACGCGAAAAGTCGCAGCGTGTCGGCGGCCCTCGGACGTCTGTTCGAACAGGGATGCTGCAGCCTCGTCCTGCGGCAGTTCGGGCGGGACGACCATGCCGCCGGCACCAAAGCCCAGCGTGCTGACCGAAATGGCCAGCGCGGCCTTGCGCTTTTTCATGCGGATACGGCTGCGCGCCACGCGGCGTTCGTGCAGGTTACGCAGCTTCTGGCGGATACTCAGGCGGCGGCGCAGGCTCGGCAGGCTGTCGGCAAGCGGCTTGTACGGTGCGGCTGCGGGCAGCTCGCTTCGTCGTACGGCACTCGATTCTATGGTCTTTATCTGGTTCTGGGGCAAAATGGTTCCTTCGGGGTCTCTGCTTCATTGCGAATGACCCCGACGGTTACCGGCGCTGACCGCATGCAAGCGGCAACGCGTTTCCGTCCTACCCTCGGTAATAGAACGGATGGATGCGCCCGGCCGTTCCTCGGCCCAGCGCAAGCATGGTGCGATTCAGAGAGTGGCGAGCGCGCCGATCAGGTCGTCATAGTGATCGATGATCCGGTCAGCGCCCAATTCCTCGACCGGACCCTGCCTGTAACCGAAGCTCACCGCGACACACGGGTGTCCGGCGGCCTGTGCCGCGCGGGTATCGTAGATGGAATCGCCGACAAATGCAGTCGGTCCGCCGCCGCACTGGCGTTCCAGTTCAAACAACATGTCCGGTTCCGGCTTGGCGCGGTCGGTGCCCAGAGTATCTCCACCGATCACACAGGCAAACCGGTCCGCCAAGCCAAGCTGGGCCAGCAGTTCACGAGCAAGCGATTCCAGCTTGTTGGTCGCGACACCCACCGCGATCCCTGCATCAGCCAACTGGTCCAGCGCGGTGAGCAGACCGTTATAGGGGCGCGTCTCGACCGCGATGTTGCGGCGATAGTGGTCGAGCAGTTCGGTATATAGCGGGTCGAGCACGTCATCGGGCACTCGGCCGCCTTCGGGGCCTGCCAATGCGCGTGCCAGCAGGCGCTTGGCTCCGCCGCCGATCATCGGGCGCACTTCGTCATAGGAAAGCGCTGGCCGTCCTGCGATTTTCAGCGCGTGATTGAGCGCGGCCGCAATGTCCGGCGCCGTTTCCAGCAACGTTCCGTCAAGATCGAAGCCCACGGTGCGGAACCGGAGCGCCTTGGCGGGGTTGGCAGAATGGGACGCGGAAAGGGAACGGGGTTGGTCATCCATCGGCTGTGGACCTAGGCCCGATCCACTGGAAAGCGCAACCGAAAGCTGGCAAGGCTTGACCGGACCACCGGCGGCCTCGCCCGGACGGAAATGTAACCTTCGGGGAGTCGATGAAAGAAGTCGCCACCGTTATTCTTGCCGCCGGCAAGGGAACCCGCCTCAACAGCGCGCTGCACAAGGTGCTGCATCCGGTCGCCGGACGCGCGATGATCCACCACCTTCTCGACAGCGCGGCCAAGCTGGAGCCGGCCAAGACCGTCGTCGTCGTCGGCGAGTATCGCGAGCAGGTGCAGGACGCGCTTGGCGCGAATGTCGAATACGCGGTGCAGGAACCGCAGCTTGGCACCGGCCACGCGGTCCAGCAGGCCGAGCCGATGCTGAAGGATTTCACGGGTGACGTGCTGATCCTTTATGGCGACGTGCCTTTCGTGAAGCCGGAAACGATGGTCTCGATGCTCGACCGGTTGCACGCAGAGGATGCGCCCGCCGTCGTCGTGCTCGGCTTTCGCCCGCCAGACACACTGCGGTATGGCCGCGTGATTTCCGACAGGTTCGGCCGGATTGAGAAGATGGTCGAGCACAAGGACGCGAACGAGGCGGAGCGTGCCTGTACCCTGTGCAATTCGGGCGTGATGGCGGTGAAAGGAAGCGAGCTTTTTGAGTTGCTCTCCCGCGTCGGCAATACGAACGCCCAGCACGAATACTACCTCACCGATATCGTGAACCTTGCCAACGAGGACGGACGCAATTGCGCCGTTGTCGAGTGTGAGGACCACCGCGAAGTCACCGGCGTCAACAGCCGCGCCGAACTGGCCGAGGCCGAGGCGCAGTGGCAGGAATTCAAGCGCGCAGAGGCGATGGACGGCGGCGCGACGCTGAAGGCGCCGAAGACCGTGTTCTTCAGCTGGGACACCCAGATCGGCAAGGACGTGACGATCGAACAGAACGTCGTCTTCGGTCCGGGCGTGACCATTGGCGACAACGTGACGATCCGCTCGTTCAGTCACCTTGAGGGTGCAGAGGTCGAGGAAGGCTGCGAGATCGGCCCCTTCGCGCGCCTTCGCCCCGGTTCGGTGATGAAGGAAGGCTCCAAGGTCGGCAACTTCGTCGAAATGAAGAAGACGACACTTGGCGAAGGTGCCAAGGCCAATCACCTCACCTACCTTGGCGATACCACCGTGGGTGGCGGCGCAAATATCGGTGCGGGCACGATTACCTGCAATTATGACGGGTACTTCAAGCACCAGACCGTGATCGGCGAGCGTGCCTTCATCGGCTCGAACAGCGCGCTGATCGCCCCCTTAAAGATCGGGGCCGATGCCATCGTCGCCGCGGGCAGCGCGGTCAGCCGCGATGTTGGTGACGGCGAACTTCGCATGGTGCGGGCCGAACAACTGGTGAAGCCCGGTTGGGCCGACCGTTTCCACGACGCGATGAAGAAGAAAAAGGCCGCCGCGAAGAAGGACTGACCTTCCTCGCCCTTGCGCCAATCCTGACGGGACAGACACCTTATGTGCGGAATTATCGGTATCGTCGGCTCGGAACCGGTTGCGGACCGGCTGGTCGATGGCCTCAAGCGGATGGAGTACCGCGGCTATGACAGCGCGGGGATCTGCACGATCGACGATGGCAAGCTGGTGCGCCGCCGCGCAGAGGGCAAGCTGTCGAACCTCGTCAACGAACTGAAGGGTAATCCGGCCGAAGGCGTAGTAGGCATTGCGCACACCCGTTGGGCCACGCACGGCGCTCCGACCGAGGCGAATGCCCACCCGCATGCCACGGCCGAAGTCGCGCTGGTCCACAACGGGATCATCGAGAACTTCAAGCAGCTTCGCGATGAACTGCTCGCCGACGGCCGCAAGTTCGAGAGCGAGACCGATACCGAAGTCGTCGTCCACCTGATCTCGCGCCGCATCGAGCAGGGGATGAGCCCCGAAGAGGCGATGCAGACAGTTCTGCCCCGCCTGCGCGGTGCATTCGCGCTTGCCGTCACGTTCCGTAGCCATCCCGACATGCTGATCGGCGCACGGCTGGGTTCGCCGCTCGTCGTTGGTTACGGGGAAGGGGAGACCTATCTCGGCTCCGACGCGCTGGCGCTTGCCCCGCTGACGCAGCGTATCAGCTATCTGGAGGAAGGCGACTGGGTCGTCATCACCCGCGATGGCGCAGCGATCTACGACAAGGACAACAACCGTGTCGATCGCCCGGTCGTCCACTCCGGCGCGACCGCCGCCGCGACCGAGAAGGGCAACTACCACCACTTCATGCAGAAGGAGATCTTCGAGCAGCCGACCGTGGTGGCGCAGACCCTGCGCAGCTATGTCCGCCAGCTCGAAAGGCAGGTCGCCCTGCCGCAGATAGATTTCGACATCACCGCGATCGACCGCATCACCATCGTCGCCTGCGGCACCAGCTATTACGCCGGCATGGTCGCGAAATACTGGTTTGAAAAGTTCGCCCGTGTGCCGGTCGACATCGATGTGGCGTCTGAATTCCGCTACCGCGATCCGGTCCTCCCTTATGGTGGTCTGTCGCTGTTCATCTCGCAGAGCGGCGAGACTGCCGACACGCTGGCGGCCCTGCGCCATTGCCGTGAGGCGGGGCAGACCATCGCGGTGGTCGTCAACGTGCCGACCAGTTCGATGGCGCGCGAGGCGGACCTGCTGCTGCCCACCCACGCCGGTCCTGAGATCGGCGTCGCCTCGACCAAGGCGTTCACCTGCCAGCTCGCGGTCCTTGCCGCGCTCGCCGCGCACATGGCGGTGAAGAAGGGCATGATGGACGCGGCCGAGGAACGGCAGGTCGTCGATCACCTGCTCGAAGCTCCGGCCTGCCTCAACGCCGCGCTCGACCATGACGAGGATATCAAGGCCATGGCGCACCTCATCGCGCCGGCCCGCGACGTGCTCTACCTTGGCCGCGGCCCCGACTTCCCGCTGGCTTTGGAAGGGGCGCTGAAGCTGAAGGAAATCAGCTACATCCATGCCGAAGGCTATGCCAGCGGCGAGATGAAGCACGGGCCCATTGCGCTGATCGACGACAAGGTGCCGGTTATCGTGCTGGCTCCGTCAGGCCCGCTGTTCGAAAAGACCGTCTCCAACATGCAGGAAGTCCGCGCCCGCGGCGGCAAGATCGTCCTTATTTCCGATGCCGAAGGCATCGAGGAAGCGGGAGAGGGCTGCATGGCGACGATCGAGATGCCCAAGGTCCACCCGCTCATTGCGCCGCTCGTCTACGCGGTGCCGGTGCAGTTGCTGGCCTACCACGTGGCCTGCGTCAAAGGCACCGACGTCGACCAGCCCAGGAACCTGGCGAAATCCGTTACGGTAGAATAAATCCAAATTAATCAGCCCTTTTTGTTGTGAGACAATAAAGTTTTTCCAGATACAATAAAGTTTTTCCACTTTGCCGTTTCTGACAAAAAAGATTTTCCATTCAAATTCTTGATTTTTGGCGGAGTTCTGCCGTTTTCTGAGGTCGCCGGATTTTTTCGCGTTTTTCGGCCCATGCGCAAAACGGCTTTTTTTAGGTTCCGGTAGAATGCTGAACCGGGAAGATGCATCGCGATGTCAGCCATATGCCCCGCCCCTGGTCATCTTCCTTGAGGGGGGGGCCAAGAGCGGACGTTGCCTTCGAGTGGACGCCTTTAGGGCTTTGCCGCCGTTCCATAACGTTATGCCGGACGGCAGGTCTCGCCAGAAGCCGACATTCTGCGGACTAAAAGACTATCTCCGAGTAAGGCAAAGATTGGGCCGGGAAGAGACAGTCCGGTTCCGGTGGTCAGACGGCACAAAGCCGCCATTCGGCTTTCTATACTATTCTAGGCTCGGAGCCGTCGAACGGCTTGGGCGCGCCCCTCATGGTCTTTTATCGGATAGCCACGGTAAGCTCGATGGCAACGAGACGCCAACTGAGCCCATCCCGCTCGAAGCGATAGCTGTTGCCGCTTGCTTCGTTGCGACCCGACGGCGTGGCGACGATTGTATTCAGTCCAGACCAATCGAACGACCAGCTATCGGTAGTTTCCATCATGCGGGGCATGGGGCCCGCGGATTCTCCATCAGGAAAATCTGCGGGCAGTCCGGCGGCGGCGGCGAACTGCCATTCGCCGTAAGGTTCGTTAACGAACATCCGCACTGCTCGCGGGTCTGACATCGCATCCAGAACGGCGTCCTTCGTGTAGGGCGGTTGGTAAGTATCGACCTGTGGCAACATTTGCCGCTCGAATGCGGCCCGCACATCTTGCCGGTTGTAGAGGGAGAGTAGTTCTTCGGGGTCAGCGTCCCAATTGCTAAGTGCTGCAATCGCCAGTCGCGGCGAGAAAGCATACCAGCTACCTGCAGCCACAATCACGAGTGCGACAAAGGCCGTGGCTAGCCAGAAGAAGCGAGAGTACCTCATTCCCAAACGCATAGCAGTGCAAGGCTTGTTACGCTCTATGGTTTATCGTGAGTGCTGATTTCTGTTTTGAGACGGGTCGTCATTTGCTCGTCAGCTATTGAATGCCCGGCACGATCAACATGAGATTATAACAAAAAAAAGCGCTTCGTTTCAGTGCCGTTCAGCGAGAATTCTCCATGATACACCATCACATTTGGGAGGTGGTGTATTGATTCGGCTTGCTGTTGCCCTGTGCGCCAGTCTGACGGCTTGCTCTACTCAAGGCTCAAGCGATGATCGCGGATCCGCGTCTTCAGGCGACTATACCACCATTCTGGAAGCGCCGCCCTATCCACCGATAGAGCGGCTCGGCCCCGAACCCTATACGCCGACGTTGCAGGACCGACGCTCCATCTTCGCCGACCGGATCGAACAACAAAACTTGCCCATGCTGCGTCGCCTCAAGAAAGACGAAATGGGCAATTTTGGCGGGGTTGAGTGGCGCTGGAGCGATGGACCTGCGAACGATGGCTTCGGCTCCCTTACCGGAATTGCCTACTTCCTGCGCGCACCCGAACGAAGCCTCAGTCGGTACACATCCGACCCTTTGTTCTCTGCAGCGCAAGGCGATTTCTCACGCGTGGAGCAAGACGCGGTAGCACGTGGATGGGCAGACAAGATCGGTCGGGATATCGCCTCGGAAGGCTTTGGCAATATGAGTACGCCGTGGCTCAGCATCGCAATCCCGCGCGACCGGTTCGAGACGCTGCGCCAGGAGGAGGATTGGGACATTCCGGTCAACCTCACCTTGCGTTTCAGCATCTACCTCGAGACCGACCTGCCTCCGATCGCGGATGATGTGAAAGCGGACATCCGCCACTTTCCCGCAGCTGACCGGATGGCCAGGCCGACACCTGACCTTGCTACCTATGATACTATCGTACTTCGCGACGGCTGCTTCTTCATCGATGAGGAGGGTGACGCCGATCCGCTTGTGATGTTCCCTTTCGGCACCGGGGTCTATCGCGATGCCGAAGGCCACATGGCATTCCGATCACGTAATTCCCACTATCAGCCCCGGCTCTCGCGGGTCGGCACCCGGATGCAGCTGGGTTACCGCGCAGAGGTGACCGATCCGCCTGCTGAACTCATCGAGGCCTGCGGCAAGCACCCGGTCGTGCTCGTCAAATCGCTCGATCAGGCGGCAGGATATGGCAATGACTGGTTTGCCGTGCGCGAATATCGGGACCGCCAAGGTATCAGCAGCGCCGAGGCCATGCGCCGAGCAAACGAATGCCTGCAGGCGCAGGAGCAGACGATGGCCGATAACCGACTGCGTGGTGGGCGCGAACATCCCACGCAATGCGCCCGAATGCTTGGCATCGGTGGCAATCCGGTCGTCCCGCCTCCTCCGCCGGCCCTGCTGCCCGGTATGCAGACGCAATCCGCCACCGAACCGCTTTTCCCGCCATCGCCGCCCAAGAAGCTGGTGCCGACGCGCAATGGCGTGTGCCGGTTCGAGGAACGCGACCCTGCCGAGCGGCCCAGCGAGCTCATCGCGACCAATCGCGATTCCAACATGATCTTCTGGGCCGATGAAGGCGCGGCGCTGTGGGATCGTCCTAACGGCTTCATCGACGAAGGCATGGTCATCCCCGGTAAGCGCATCGTCGCGGCGCGCGAAGGATGAAGGATCGAGACGGCCCTATCTACCTCCATTCCGGCCCGGAGATTTTCGCATGCAGCCAGCCCGAAGATTGGTGAGGATTGCGGCGCTCGCCTTGGTCATACCGCTGACCGCTTGCCAAGGCGCGCCATCATCGCCGCACCTGATTACCATCGCGAAGCCTGCACGTGCGGGAGAGGCGCTGATCCGGGACGAAGTGGCGGTGGTGCGCGGCTGTGTCGTGGCGAAGGGCCACCGCGGCAATGCGACCGTCCTGTTCGATCCGGGTGTCACCTTGCTGCCATCTGGCGACGGGCTCCACGATCGACTTTCCGGCAACAACATTTCCTTCGGCCAGCGCATCAGCGGAGGAGGCGGCAATTTTCGCGAGAACGGCAAGGGATGGCCGATTTCCGATATCGAGCGTTTCTATGGGGTTACGATCCCAACGGTCTGTCCGAAAGATAACGTGATGCGGCTGCGGAATATGGAGGTTCTGGACGGATGACCGAGCGAAGGTTCATCAATACCGCAGTGGCCGGATTGCTGGCCGCCAGTCTTGCCGGTTGCGCTTCGCAAGATGCAGCATCGCCGCGCTTGTCCGATGGCTTGTCGTTTCGCGCGAAGATCAGCGAAAGCGGCTTTGCGACGATCCTGTCCGCCCCGCCTGCCTCGTTCGATCCGGTCGAACCGCCGCCGCCCGTACCGCGCACGGCAGAGCAGGATGCCGCTGACGCGGAATTCATGAGGGTCGCCGATTACCAGAACAGCGTGCGCGACGAAGTGCAGGCTCTGGCCGAGCAGCTGCGCCGGGAAGAGCAAGGAAACTTCCAGACTCTGCATTATGACAATAAAGGCGAGTTGGGGGTCGTCTTCGAATTTCTGCGCAATGGCCGGGCCACGCTTCGCAAATACAGCAAGAACCCCACCTTTCGCGGCGAAACCGTGCGCTGGTCACAGGAGGAGCTGAGGGCCGCAGCAGATTTCATGTGGGAGACGTTCCGTGAAGATCGCGTGCTGCAGTCGACGGGCATTGCAACGCAGGTCGTCACCGCCCAGATCAGCGTTTCGAAAGAAGAATTCCGGGCGCTGGTGAAACGCAAGGGCGTGACCATTCCCGAACCGGTTGAGCTGGTCTTCCACGCAGCGCCGGTGGTGCCTCTAGTCAATCCGCCGCGCCCACCCGCACAGGATCGGGCGGTGCCGGAGAACGTTGCGCCCTTTCTGCGTATATTCCCGAGGCACGACCGCCCAGCAGGCGCGCTCAATGCAGTCAACAGCCGTGTGACCGTGGTTCTTAAAGATGGCTGTTTCCGCGCCGCTGATAGGGACGATGCGCTGGTGCTGTTCCCCTTCGGGGCAAACCTGTTTGTCGACAGCAACAATTACCTTGCTTTCGGCAGCGGCGAGCGGCCCGGATACGCGCGCGTAGGCGAAGCGGTGGAGTTTATGGGATCGGTTCAGGAAGTGACCACCCCAGAGCTTGTCGATCCGATCCACGCCGCCTGCGGGCCGGGCAAGGTCATCAAGATCGAAGGAATGGAAAGCGCGGCTGCGGGCGATACGCAGAGGGCGGTGACCGACCGCGCCAATGCCATGCGCCGCTTCCAGGCCGAATACGGCCTCGATGCGCGGCAGGCCGAGCGTGCGCTCGACTGGCTCGACGCGCGCGGGGAGGCCAATCGACAGACCACGCAGGACGGTATCCTGGAGCCGCCGATAACAGGCGCGATGATGGTTGAAATGCCGCCCCGCCCAGTGATGGACGCCTCCGAATGCCCTCCCGGCAGCAGCCTCAGCGCCGGACTGTGTCGAACATCGGAAGGCCATTTGCGTCCACTGCCGGATTGGCTGGTCGAATTTCTGGAGCAGAATCGATGAAACGCCTCATTCTTTCGCTTGCCCCGATGGCAGCTGCTCTGCTGGCCGGGTGCGATCAGGAACCGCAGGCAATCGATGCTCCGTCGCTGTCTTTCGACACAAGACCTGCCTCACCGAACGAGGTACCCTATGCGGAAGGCGTCGGCGGCACGCTCGGTTACATGGACGGCTGCCTGTTCGTTACGTCGCCGGGGGGCGGGGAAACGGGTCTGGTGATGCCCCACAGTTTCGAACTGAACGCAGATACCCTGTCGAACGGGCATGTTTCCTACAAGCTGGGCGAGCACGTGAGCTTCAGCGCCGGGTTCCTGTCGCGCGAGCAGGCTGCCGCTTTGAACTGCAAGACACCCACCGTCGCGATGGTGGTCAACAGCTTCCCGACCGAACCACCTCCCGATCCCTATTCAGAAGAGGAACAGGATCGATGAAAAGAATTCTCCTCACACTGGCGCCGCTGGCGCTTTCAGCCGGCTGTACGACCGTGCCAGCGCAGACCGGGCCGACTGCATCTTCCAAGGCTATCCCGCATGACATCACGGCAGGACAGGCTCGGCTCGCCGCGCGGCTCTATCCGAAGCTGGCCGAGGCAGCAGAGCCGAACGACAACCTATTTATCTCACCGCTGTCGCTCAGCGAGGGGCTAGGCCTCGCGCTGCCTGGTGCGTGCGGGCAGACCGAAGCGGAGATGCGCGAACTGCTGGGCTGGGATGCGGCAAGCCGGCCCGAACTGCTGGTGAAGGATTATGACCGCTTCCTGACGCGCATCGGCGATGACAAGGTTTCGCTGTCGGTCGCCAATGCGCTTTGGTTGTCGGACGAACTCACCTTCGCCCCGGACTATCTGCGCGCGGCGAAGAACGGCTTCAGTGCCACAGCCCGGCAGGTCGATTTCGGCGGCGATCCGGCTGCCTCTGCCGACACGATCAATGGCTGGGTCAGCGAACAGACCCGCGAGCGGATCACGAAAATCGTCGAGGCCAGCGGGTTCAACGATCTGACCGCTGCCGTGCTGACCAATGCGGTGTGGTTCAAGGCCGACTGGTCGGTGCCGTTCGAGGATGGCTCTACCGGCGAATTCACACGCGGCGATGGGACGAAAATGCCGATCTACATGATGGAGCGGATTGCGCCGATCGCCTATCGCGAAACGCGCGAGGGGCAGGCCGTGCAATTGCCCTATGGCAAGGACGGGCGCTTCACGATGGAAGTGTTCCTGCCGCGCGACATGGCTACCCTGCGCCGGTGGGAGCGGGATCTGAATGCTGGATCGTTTGGTCTTTCGATGCAGGGCAGCGATGCGAAGTTCGATCTCGGCGCGATTGAAGAACGCAATATCCTGCTACGCCTGCCGCGGTTCGAGGCGCGCTTCGACAGCAGCGTGAAATCCGCGCTGATTGCGGCGGGTATGCCCTGCGCCTTTGAAGGAAGCTGCGCCAATTTTAGCGCGATGGCCAATGCTCCGCTCGCGATCGATGATGTAGCCCACGCCACTTTCCTGCGGGTGGACGAAAAAGGCACCGAAGCAGCCGCTGTTACCGCGGTGAAAATCGTCGTTACCGGCTCCCGCCGCCTGCCGGATGATCTGCCGCGCATGATTGTCGACAGGCCCTTCCTCCTGACCATCCGCGACCGTGCGAGCGGCGCTCTCATCTTCTTCGGCCGCATTGCCGACCCAACCCCCGTGGAGCAAGCGCAATGATTCGTCGTCTCTTTGGCGCGAGCGCTATGGCGCTTGCCCTGTCATCAGCTGCTTTCGCGCAGGAGCAAAAACCTCTCTCCGAAACCTGCCCGAACCTGACGGCGGAAGAGATCGAGGCGATCGAAAACTACAAAGGCCAGTATGCGGAAAACGCCTGGTATGCGCGCGCCTATTGCGTCAGCGTGGAAGAGGCGGAGCGGCGGATGGAAATCCAGAACCGCGGTGCCATCGGCCCGCGCACCGAGCCGGGACCGCGCCCCGATACCGCACCCGATGCCGATCCGGGATCCTTGCAGGTCTTGCTGCATGAAAAAGAGCCTGCGACATTCGCCGGGCTGTGGATCCAGCATCAGCCGACCTATGGCGTGGCGGTGGCGTTCACCCGCGATGCGGCGGCTACGCTGGCGAAATACACCAGCGATCCGATTTACATTCCCGTGGAGCGACCTGGCCCGACGCTGATCGAGCTGCGCACGACCCAGGATCGCATGGTCGAGCTTCTTCAGCAGATGGGAATCAACTGGTACGGTGCCGGGTCCGACATCACCAAGGGGACTGTCGAGATCGAGCTTGGCCAGAGCGCCGATCCGATCCGCGAGGCTGCGGCGCGCGGCGAGTTCGACCTGCCCGATTACGTCGTGTTCAAGGAACCTGCGCCCTTTCCGCTTCCCGCGCCGCCCATTCCGGCAGGTGACACACGGGTGAAGAGCTTCCCGCAATTCGCCAATCGCACCGATGGGGGCATTAGCACCCTTGTCGGCGTGCCCGATGTGCCGGCGCGCCTTGCGCTGCGTGATAGGTGCTTGTGGCTCTATCCCGAAGGCGAAGAACCGAAAATCGCTGTCTGGGAACAGCATGAGGCACTCGACCTGACCGACCCCGACCGGGTGGCCGTGATGAACCGCTTTTCCGGCGCAAAGGTCTATGCGGACAGCGATGTGGTGCTGATGGGCCTGCAACCAAGCGAGGTAGAGCCGCCGAAGAACATTGTCGGCAACGAGGGCTGCCCCGGCCCCTATCGCGTGGTGCGGGGGATCGTCCCGCGCCAGGTGTGGGACCAGCAGCAGCGCGAGGAAGGCATTGCTCGCAGGCAGGCCGAGCTGGGCAGTAAATCCGCGGCGCAAGCAGATTACGAGGCCGATATGGCGCGGCTTGCCGATCTGCAGGCGTGGCGATCCGGTTTGCTGGCCAAGCGCGGCGATGTGGTCGCGGCGATCTGGATCGATGAGAGTCAGGGCACGGCACATCTCTTCCACACCGAGGCCGTGACGAAAGAGGCACTGGTTCCTGCGAAGCTGCGCAATTTCGTGACCACGCAGGTCGTGCCGCAGGGGGCCAATGCGCTGGAAGAAGCGCGGGCCGATATCGCCGCGCAGCTTGAGAATGCCGGGATCGAAGCGCAAGTCGTTGTCGAGCCGCTTGGCGGAACGATCGAGGTGCGCCCGGCGGATATCGCTGCACTGTCGCAGGCGGCAGTTGAGAACAAGCTGCGCTTCCCCGCGCTGGTCCGCATCGTAATGGAGAATCAGAGCGCGATTTACCAGCAGGATATTCCGATCCGCAGCGATCCAGAGGCGATCTGGTATCCGCTGGAAGCGCATCCCGATTTCGCCGCTATCCGCGCGCTGGTGGAGGATACGCCGGTCCCCTATTTCGAACCGCCAGCGCCCGGGAAGACTGTATCTCGGCAGGAAATGCGCAAGCCGTCGAAGGCCGGATCGCTCCAGCAGACGCATTTCCTGATCGCTTACGGACTGACACTGGATGAGATCGTGGCGCTGCGCGCTGCAGGCTTCGACCCGATCGAGGCGCTCGAAGCGATGAACGGTCGCCAGACCATCGAGAAGCGCGCCATGACAGCAACCGATATCGTGGTTGCCGAGCCGGCGGGGATCGACATCGCCGACGAGGGACCGGACGGCTTTTCTTCCAGCGTCCGCTGGCGCGTGGTCGAGGTGTTGAAAGGTGGCGCGCAACCGGGCGACGAGCTGCGGCAGCGCCTTGCCTCCGGTATGCGCACCGATGAGGCAGGCGTGACCCGCTACGGGCAGGGGATGGACGATCCGATGCTGCTGCCCGGCCTGCCGAACTCGCTGGCGCCGAGTTCGCGCTGGGTCCTACATCTCAGCGACGCGCTCTATCGCCATTCCTCCTATTTGCAGGGCGGCGATGGCGCGGCGCGCACCGAAGGCAAGTGGTACGTCAACGTGCCGTGGATGGCGCCATCCCTAGTGGACGAGGACGGCATGGCTCGCCCCGTATCCAGTTACCCCGAGCCTGTTGCGCTCGAAGAACTGCGCGAGAGGATCGCCCCGATCCAGCGCGCATTGGGCTTCGTACAATCAGGAGAAAAACAATGATCCGTCGCATCCTCGCATCCGCGGCGCTTGCTGCGCTGACTCTGCCGCACGCAACACTGGCTTGTTCCTATGCGCAGCGACCGGAAGAGGTCGGCCACACCAGTGCCGAATATTTCGCGAAGGAGATGTTGGCCGCTGCAACCTATGCCGATCTGGTACTCGTCGAGGATGACGGAACCCGGGCAATGGATGCGCGGCCCATCGGCATCATTACCCTGCGCACCATCGCCCGCTTCAAGGGCAACAGCGCCGACCGCTTCACCGTGTTCGGAAGCCCACTGACCTTCTCGCCTGACAAACAGCGGATTTTCAACGCCCCCTTGCAGCATTTTACCAGCGAGACCGGGCAGGTCACGCCGTTCAGCTATATGGAGGAACGGCCTACCTTACTCTTCCCGAAGGCAACCGCTCCCGGTAGTCCCCCGCCACCACCGCCGGCTATGACTAGTTGCAGCCCGCCTGCGCTCATGGCCGAAACAGGGCGCTTCTACCTCGTCCTGCGCGATGCCGAGGGGCGGGTGCTCAACCGCCTAACGATGAGCAACGGCAAGACAGCGTCACCCAACTACCCTGTCTTTGGTTTCGTGCCAGTGACAATGTCGGATGAGGATTTCTGGCTCTATTCGGTCCGACTTGCGGCTTATGGAGAAGTGCCGGACTCTGCACCTCAGTTGCTGCGTATCACGCCCAGTACCGACCCGGCCCGCGTGGAACGCGACTTGCGCGCCGTCGGGGCGACGATCCGTGCGGCCTATTATGCACGCGGCGATTTCATCGAGGAGGTCCGCCCCTCGCCCCACGAGCAGACCATGCCGTGGATGGCCAAGGCAGCTGATTATCTCGCGCAGAGCCAGCGTGGGCGGATCGGCGATCCGCATCACGGCGCGGCGGAATTTCTGCGCGAGAAGCTCTCGCCGATGGGGCGCTACGGCACTGGCCTCGGCTATGAAGTCGCGCAGGCTTTCACACGTTCGGTGCGCGATGTGCAGCAGGCGACGGGCACTCCGCGCCTGATCGCGGTCGAAGTGACGGGTGATCCACACGCTCTGGCCGGCCAGTCCTTCGTGTCGCGCGTCGCCCCGCTCGACCAGCCACTCGACCGCCTGCCGCAATTGAGCGGCGCGGATGAAGCAGAGACGTTCGCCACGATGCAGCGGATCGAGCGCGATATCTGGCTGCTCAATGGTGGTGCAGGTAACAGGCAAGGAACGCTGCCGTGAGACGAACAACGGCAGTCTCGATCGTGTTGTGTGCCGTCCTGACCGCATGCGGCGAGCCGAGCGACATTATCGTTCCAGAGCCGGAAGTCAGGCCGTCCCGCGGAATTTCACTTGGCGCAATGAGCTTCTTTTTCCCGCTCGGTCTGGAGTTCGAGGGTGACACGGAAACCTGCCCCAACCGTGCCAGTGAATGCCCATTGGGTGACGATAGCGTGCATGCGGTATGGCGATCAGGCACCCTGCGCTTCGATTACGTCCTCGACCATTTTGGCAAGGCAATGTGGGACGACGAGTGGGGCGAACCCATTACCATCAACGGCAGGCCCGCCTTTCGCAAGATGCTGGACGATGGCGGCAGGCGCTATCTCATCACCAACCATTATGGTGGAACGGAAAGTGCGGCAGTGGCGATCTGGCGGGAAGAGGAAGAGCCGATCTTCTGGGGCACCTGCTATGCCGACGAGGATTGCGATGCGGTGTTGCAGACCCTCGCCAGTGTGACGATGCGCCAGGCAAGCCAAGAATGCGCGCTGATGTTTCCGCCGCCGCCGCCGGAATTTGTGCCGCCGCCCGGCTATCGCCCCGATAGCTCGATCATTCCGCCACCGCCCGCTCCGCTGCCTGGTCCGGAACAGTTGCGACCGGCGGCGCCACCCCCTCCACCGGCTCCCAGACCACCCGGGGCGGAGGAGCTCTGCAAGGAATATGCCGATGAGGTATAAAATTGCTTTGCTTGTTTTTTCAGCGCCACTGTTACTGATCGGTTGCGCGACTTCCGCTCCTTCGCGCGAACCGGCAAATATGCCTTTACCTCCTGCGCCACCTCCTCCCGGACCGGGGGCGCTTGCACCCATGACCGATGCGGTGAAAGCGCTATATGGCGAGTGGCGGCCGGTGTCGGGCCCAGGTTTCTCGCCGAAAGACCGGCTCACCATCTGGAGCCCGATGTTTTCCTTTGGCAGCGGCTGCGAGCTGACACAGGGCCAGCTGCGCGATCTGGGCGATGGGCGATACGCGCTGGACGATTACACCCGACTTGCCTCGAATTGCCAAACACACGCGCGGCTCGCCCCTTTCGATACGGGCGAAGTGCGCATCGTGGCGGTTGATGACGACACCATCCGGATCGAACGCGGCGGTGAGGCATGGATGTTCGAGAAGGTCGATGTGGCTGCGACTATCCCGCGCGACGATTTCGTTCGCGGCGATTGGCTGCTCGCGGACAGGCGTGGCAGGCCTTATCGCGGTGAGGAGCTGACCCGCGTCACCTTTGGGCCAGAATACAAAGTCGATGCGGAAAACTGCGATTTTGCGTCTAACAGCTGGTTCACCGACCGCGACGGGGAAGTGCGCACGGGTGGCTCATACTACCGGATGAGTGAGCCCTGCCGTGTCCAGACGCTGGGCGACGAGCTGGCGAAGCTCGGTGCCGAAGTCAATTACCGCGCTAATCCGGTGGAGACCCGCATGACGGTGAGGATCGGGAGAGAGTGGGCGACGCTCGTGCCTGCCGCGCGTTACCCGGAACTTGCCGAGGATGCCGAGGCCTTCATGCCGCATCCCTGGGCGGCTGAGCTTGCCGAAAAGGCAGCAGCGATGCCTGCCGAACAGCGCGTCGGACTGGCGTTGAGGGCCATCGGGTTCGGCGGCGAGGGAATGCCCGGCACGGAAAACCCCGCCGATCCGCGCGCTCTCGCTTTTGTCGGAATGACCACGTGGCATTACGCACAGGCGCAGCAGGCAGGGCTGGTGCCCGAGCCCGGCACAGAGGCGCGCAGTCTTGCCGAACACTTCGCCATTGCTCCCATCGTCGTGCGCGCGGTGCTCGAAGGCATCCGCCCCGTCGATCGCGGCGATGGCCTGTCACTCGATTACCTTTATCGCGTGCGCGAGGGCTGGCGAGGCGGGAACCAGACCGGCGACCTGCTGATCGTGCGGATGCCGCCGCTCGAGGGCAAGAGCCGCTCGCCCGTTATCACGCCCGAACCTGGCGAGGAGGTGCTGCTGCTGGCGAGCCGTACCGGTTATCTGGCGGGACGCCTGACCGAAGGCGATCCGCCCTCTTTCGATACGCGCTTGGTACAGATGACACTGCCACTGATGCGGATCGTCGACGGCAAACTCGCCGAAGCGGTCGAAGGCGCGAATGTGCTGGGCGCGGCAAGCTATGTCGGGACGAAAGTAGAGGACGCACGCGCTTTGGCGGTGCAGGTCGATCAGCGCATTGCGCAGATCGCGCCGCCCCGGCCGACCGACAATTTCGGGAATCCGATAGTGCGGCGCTATTTCATATCCCGCGTTGGCGACCGCGTGCTGGCCGACCCCACCCGCCTCTGGATCGACTACGACGGCAGGACGAAATTCGGCAATCCCAATGGTTACGGCGGTGTGACGGCGTTCTACGATGGCTGTGCCCCGGTCGGTCTGATCAGGGAAGGCGGCAGGACCATGGCTTTCGCAAACGCGATTGCCTGCCCCGGCAACTTGCCCGACGGAAATCCGATCACGGAGCGCGCGGTGGACAGAGCAGCGCAGTGGATCAACGCCAACCACTTCCCCGATGTAATTTGTGTGAGCACCTGCCCGACTGACCCGGAGTATACCGTTCCGCTTCCGGAAGGAGACGTGATACTGAAAGCGATGCTGCGATGAGACTTCCTGTCGTTCTGCTGTGTATGGCGCTCGCCGCCTGCAACCCGCAGGCCGGCGAGCAGACCGGCAATGCCGCTGCAGAAGCTGACAGGGAGACAGTACCTGCGCCGGAGGATATCACCGGCAGGTGGCGCATCACCAGCATCGATGGCGAAACCCTGCCGGTTTCGGGCAACGAACCCTACCTTGCCTTCTCCACAGACGCGGCCGGTGGATCGGTGGGCTGCAATCACTTTGGCGGCACCACGCTCTACGCACAAGGACGCATCGCAGCGCACAGTTGGGGCGGCGATGCGATGGCTTGTATGGAGCCGCTGGGTAAATGGGAAAACGCGATTGCCGAACTGTTCCGGGCCCATCCGCAGGTCAAGCTCACCGGTGACAGATTGCGCCTAAAAGCCGGAGATCATGAGATCGAACTGACGCGCGAGGACGGCGCGCAGCCGCTGGATCGCTCACCCGATCCGATGCGTATCCCGGTCGCTGATCCGGTTGCCCAAGACCTTGCCAATACGGAATGGACCATCCGCGCACTCGATGGCGACACGGCGAGTTCCAGCCCTATAGACCGGCATTTGAGAGTCTATGAGGAAACCTGGCAGGGGCTGGCATCCTGCGCGACCCTCTTTGGCACGTACCGAAGGCAGGGCAACCGATTGATCGTCGAAGGCGACATTGCCGGTACGGAGCAGAATTGCCCGCCCGAATATGCCACCCAAGATGACGCCTTCGCCGCACTCATGCGCGCCGATCCGCACTATCTCGTTGGCCCCAACGGCGAACTGATTATTGCAGGCGACGAGCATGTCCTGACGGGAGACAGGGTGCGATGATGCGGTGTTGCCTACTACTCTCCCTCGTCGCGCTCGCCGCTGCTTGTTCGCAATCCGGGCCCGAGCAGCCGCTTTGCACCTTTGACGATCAGGGCCGTATCGTCATGCAATCCGGCGATGCCGAGGCTGCCTGCGTAGAGCCTGCGCCGATCCCGACAGGTGCAAAACAGGAAAAGAGCGGCCGCCTCACGATTCTCGAAGCGCCCCTGCCGCCGCCATTTTCGGATCTCGACGGGAAATGGCCGCCCGATCCGGTCAACGATAAACCCGTCCTTACCCGACCGGCTGTTCCACCCGAACTGTCCTATTACATCCGCGCCTTCCCGCAAGCTACAGAGCCCGCAGGTGATGTGCTCAGCATGGGTAGCGAGCACACGATCGTGCTGCGCGATGGGTGCTTCTTCTTAGACCGCGAAGGAGAGGATGATCCGCTGGTCTTTTTTCCTTTCGGCGTAGCTCTCGTGATCGACGACGAAGGCTATCTCGCGTTCGGATCGCGCTACGAACCCAATACGATGGGCAGCGTGCGCGTGGGGCTGACCGCCCAAACAGGGTGGTACAGCGAACCTTCCGATCCCGATCCGGCGTTGGTTGACGCCTGCGGGAACCACAAAGTCGTGAGTGTGGCCCATGTCACCAATCCCTTTGCTACTCCGGAGAGATTCAATCCTGCCCTGCGTCGTTACGGCGAACGTAGCGGTGCGACCGAAAAGCAGATCGTGGACCGCGCCAACACATGCGCGGTCGAGCAAGCGCAGCGAGAAGCGGATCGTCGGTTACGCAATCCGTCGCTTGACCCGTTGGATTGCAATCGCTTCTGGGCATTTTAACGGAGAGGTTCTGACAGAATGAGTTCGCAACCCACCTTGGTAAATCACACGGCGAGACACCCCCGTCAAAGACGCAGTGCTCTAGTAACATGTATGCTGCTTGCAGTGGCATCCCCCGCATGCGCTCCGGTGGATGAATCCGACACCGGCGAACAGCCTGGCGCGGTGGAGTCTCCGCTCCCGGTGATCCTGAAGGATCGCAGTACCATTCGCATGGAGGCGCTTGTTTCCGGTCGGATCACACGCGCCGGATCATGCCTTTATCTGGAACATTCGCCTGGGCACCTTGCGCTGATCCTTTGGGCCGATGAGGATGTGCAGGTCGCGCGCCTCGAGGAGAGCGACTGGCTGGTGAACAACTACACCTCGGGGCTGCGAATCCGCGAAGGCGAGATGGTTCGCGGCGGAGGCGGGTTCTATCCACGCAATGCCGACCTGGAGGTTTTGACAGGCAAGGAGGTGTCTGCCGATTGCACGGGGCCTGCTGTGCAGCTCTATGAAGTAACGAAATATGATCCGGAGAAACCCGGAGGCATTCCCGATCCGCCACCACCTCCACCGCCTGGCCCATCTACTGATGATATGCTGCTCTCACAGGCATTCGACGAGCATTGGGACGGGCAGCGCTTGCCCAAACGAATGATCAGGGGAATTGTCGATCCGCGGGAAGCGATGTTCGCCTATGTCCTGCAGAACTACAAGGGTCGCGAGGGCGATATGCATGCACATTTCTGTTTGCGCGGCGCAGACGAAAACCTGCTTGCCAGCCTGTCCCGGAAATTCGGGCGGCTTTTTCCAGGCGATGCTTGTTCATGGAATGGTCCCGGCGTAGTCGTCACCGCGACAGGTGAGAAAGCCATGTTCATCGATGCTCGGATCGATTGTTCGGGCGATCGTGGATTTTGCGCCGGCTCGGGTGGTGCAACCTACGGCAATCTTGGCGCAGAGCATGGCTCCTATCGCCTGCGCCGCAAGGGCGATGGATGGCAAATCGAAAAGCTGGGATTGAGCGTGGTATCATAACAACAATGTCATGTGAGCGCCTGCAAGCGGGGCGGTTCCCACTAGTCACACAGACTTGTTTGATGTCCGCTTTCGGGACATCGACGATTGACAGCGAATGGCCGAAATTAGGGCGCTTAGCTGCCTGTCCGGTATTAGGGTCTGAACCGCGCAAAGCGGACATTCAGCTAGCGACCCTAATTCCCGACGCGAAATTGTGATGCACTTGCATTTGCATCCAGCCCCTCCGTCAACAACCTATTGACGGAAATCCGTCAAGGCCATATTGACGAGTCGTCAGGAAATCATTGACGGAGAGTCACAGTGAATCTCGCAGAGCAGCAAGCCATCAGAAAAAGCACGGCAGCAGTAATGGTTGAGTGGGCAACCAACCGCCAACCGCCTTTCACAGGCGAGAGCACCGACGAGTTCAGAGACGCTATCACGGCAGCTCATCTGGTCGCCGATGAGGGACGGCTTGACTTACAGCGCTGGGTCGATGCCGCCCGACGATCAGGGCTGAGCTGGACAGACATCGGAGACGCGCTTGGTATATCGAAACAGGCGGCACAGCAGCGTTTCAAGCTCGACATTGACGATAATGACGCCACTCAAGCTGAAGGCGAAAAGGTGGTTAGGCTTGGAGCGCACGCCTTCAACGAGATGCGCATTCTCGGGCAAGAAGGCGAAAACGGTCATGAGTTGATTGATGCGGGCTTGCTCAAACTCATCTTTCGCAAAACTGACAAGCAGTGGGAATACAAGCGGCGGATCGGAGGAGTTTGGATGGCCGACGAGATGCGAGCAGAAATGAAGAAAGCTGGTTGGACCTATGTGTCGAGCTGGCCGCCATTCCATTACTTCAAGCGACCCTTAGCGGCGCAATGAGGCCAAAGAGATCTGCTCCGACGCTAGCCTCGTGAAAGCAGACAGTCGCAAAACCACCCCATTCCGGTCATAAGCGGGCGCGATAGCTTTGTCCGAAAGCGGACTGGCAGCTTTGCGACATTTCTGGCCATAAGCGGAATGTCGGCAAACGACCCGATTGCGGACACAAAATTTCTAGCTGTCACGCCGTAGATCAAACTCTAGAAGGTTCGCATGAACGCCGAGCAGATTGATCCGCCAACAGTCCTAAGCAGGAGTTCACGCCTGAAATCGCTAATCCTGCTCATTCTCTGCATCATAATCACACTGGGCTGCCTGTGGTTGGTTACCGCAGCCGCACCTACACGCTATCCTACGTTGGTCACCGATCTCGTTGGCTGGGTTGGCTCGCTGTTTTTTGGCGTCGGATCATTAATTCCATTGGCCGACCTTTTGGTTCCAGCGCACCTTCGGATCAATCGCGATGGCTTCAGCTACAACTCTCTATGGCGGCACTGGCATGTTCGCTGGGATGACATCGAGCTAATTGACGTCCGAACCCAATTCGGAACTCGCAATGTAATCTGGAGAAGAAAGACACGGGGGCAAACCACGAGAATCTTCGATCACGATGGGGTTCTTCCCGGAGGCTGGACACACACCGCTGACGAACTTTGCGACGAGCTGATCAATGCGAAAGTGCGATACGACAAGCATCAGTTGGCCTGACCGCTTTCCACCCCATTGCTGACGTAGGGCTATCAATCCACGTAGCCTTAAGCCGACTGTCTGTTTCGGGATTTCAACATGCCAAAACAGAAACGTGTGAAAGGCAAGATACGAGGAATTCTGCGGGTCGCGATGGTCGAAACTGGAATATCTTTTTTGTCACAAACGCGACCGTTCAGGCATTGCTTTGGCGAAATGATCCTACTCTGTTCTAGTTTTTGGAAAAACTATTTTGTCAAAGCTGGTGCCGAAACCCGCAGTTTTACGTGTGCAAATGGAAGAACTCTATTGTCTCGCAACATTTTGTTGTGAGACAATAAAGTTTTTCCAGATACAATAAAGTTTTTCCACTTTGTCGTTTTTGACAAAAAAGATTTTCCATTCAAATTTGTGATTTTTGTCGGAGTTCTGCCGTTTTCTGAGGTCCCCGGTTTTTTTCGCGTTTTTCGGCCCATGCGCAAACCGGCTTTTTTGGCTCCGGTAGAATGCTGAACTGGGCAGATGCATCGCGACGTCAGCCATATGCCCCGCCCCTGGTCATCTTCCGTGCCGAGGCGCCAAGAGCGGACGTTGCCATCGAGTGGTGGCCTTGGGGCTTTGCCACCATTACATAACGTTATGCCGGACGGCAGGTCTCGCCAGAAGCCGACATTCTGCGCACTAAAAGACTATCTCCGAGTAAGGCAAAGAATGGGCCGATTGTAGACAGTCCGCTCCGAGCAAGAATGCATAGGAAAGGAGACGCCGCGGTAATTCTATGTTCAATTCGCACTGATGACGATCTGTTTGACTAGATCACTGAGAGATTTTGCCGAGAAGGCAGGCTCGTCGGCCAGGGGATACCAAGCGGGACCCGGCCTCTGCACAAACCCGGTCGTCATCCCAGCGCATCGCGCCCCGATCAGGTCCGGAGGATGACATGCTATCATTAGAGATCGATCGGGAGCGATGCCCATCTTTTCCAGGCCGTAGCGACAGCTGCGTGCTTCGGGCTTGAATGCGCCACTCGGCCTTACGATCAGCATCGCTTCGAAATTCTTCGCTAGGCTTGAGTCTTCCATTCGCGCCGCAAGACCGCTTTCGTCGGAATTCGTAAGCGCAACCGTCTTTAGGCCCGATTTCTGCAGTCGCTTTCTGCATTCCGTGCTTCAAGGGTATGAATCTTGCGGTATCTTGAACCGGTCAATTGTTTGATCTGTAGTGCCGCGGCGAAATTTGTTAGTTTTAACAGATGGTTATAAGGTTTGGGTGGGGCTAAGGATCCTGCCCGCCCCAACCATTCGGACTTTCCGGTCAGTACCAGAGACGCAGGCCTGCGACGAAGGCGGTCGATGATGTCGCTTCGCCGTCCGCACGGGCGTAGTCGGCGCTCTTGCCCAGTTTCCAGTGCTGTTCCACGCCGATGTAGGGCGCGAATTCGCGGGTGAAGTGGTAGCGCAGGCGCAGGCCCGCCTCGATCGCATCGATGCCCGCCCCCACGCTCAGTTCGGGGATGTCCTGAGCGGATAGCGACACCTCCGCCCGAGGCTGGAGGATCACGCGCTGCGTTACGCGCTGGTCGAGTTCGGCCTCGACCTTCGCGGTGAGGTCGCCCTTGTTCGACAGGAAGGCGGCGGCGTCGACTTCGAACATGAAGGGGGCAACGCCCTGCACGCCGATCACGGCATGGGTGCGCGACGGACCGGTAAGGTCCTGCCTCACGCCTGCCTGAAGGTCGAACCAGGGCCCGATGGCGCGGCTGTAGAGCGCCTGGATTTCGGCATCTTCCACGCCTTCACCGAATGCGCCTTCGCCTTCGGACTTGATCCAGAACTTGTCGAGATCGCCGCCGTAGTAGCCCTGCACGTCCCACAGGTAACCGTCGGGGCCGTCCTTTGCCTGATACTCGAGCCTGTCGGCCTGCAGCCACAGGACCGGCATTCCGCTGGTTTCGTGCACGAGCGCGGTGCGGCTGGCGGCCATGGCATCGGTGCCCCAGATGGCGTCGGCGGCATTGGCCGGGCCGGTGGCGGTCGACGGAGCAACGGTGCCACCCATCGGCATTGCGCCGTGGTCCATGGTCGAGTGATCCATCTCGCCGTGGTTCATCGTGGAGTGGTCCATCTCGCCATGGTCCATGGTGGAGTGATCCATCTCGCCGTGGTTCATGGTCGAGTGGTCCATCGAACCGTGATCCATGGTCGAGTGGTCCATCTCGCCGTGATTCATGGTCGAGTGATCCATCTCGCCATGGTCCATTGTCGAGTGATCCATCGCGCCGTGGTCCATGGTCGAGTGATCCATCGACCCGTGATCCATGGTTGGGTGGTCCATCTCGCCGTGATCCATCGAGCCATGATCCATCACCGGCTCTTCGCCATCGGCCTCCTGCGCCGATGCCGCTGCGGGAAGGGCGAGGACTGCGAGGACGAGCGGCAGCATGCTCACGGCGCGGTTCATTCGCCGTTCTCCGGGAAATCGACCGAGACGATCTGAAACATCCCCGAATGCATGTGGTAGAGCAGGTGGCAGTGGAAGGCCCAGTCGCCCGGCTCGTTCGCGGTGAGGTCGAAGCGGGCGCTACCGCCGGGTTGTACGATCACGGTATGCTTCAACGGCTGGTACATCGCATTCGCGCCGTTGACCAGTTCGAAGAAGTGGCCGTGCAGGTGGATCGGGTGCGCCATCATCGTGTCGTTGACGAGCTTCACGCGCACCCGTTCGTTGAAGCCGAAGCGGATCGGTTCGTCGCTGACGGCGCTGAACTTCTTGCCGTCGAACGACCACATGTAGCGTTCCATGTTGCCGGTCAGATGGATCTCCATCTCGCGCGAGGGGGCGCGATGGTCGGGGTTCATCTTGAGCGCAACGAGATCGCGGTAATTCAGCACGCGGTGGCCAACGTCCGACAGGCCGATGCCCGGATCGCCCATCCGGTCGACAGGGTTCATAGCGACCATGTCGATGCCGGGGCCGACCTTGACGTCATCGGGCAGAAGCGAGGTGTCGCGCATCGAGTGACCCGACATATCCATCGCGCCGCCAGCCGTGGCGCCCATATCCATTGAGCCGTGATCCATCGATCCGTGGTTCATCGATCCGTGGTTCATCGAACCATGGTCCATCTCGCCGTGATCCATCCCCGACATGTCGCCGCCCGATCCGTGGTCCATACCCCCGTGATCCATGCCGCCCATGCCCATGTCGGCCATCGTCAGCAGCGGCGGGTCGCGTAGCGCGGGGACTTCTGCCCGCGCACCTGGGCGGCTGGCCAGCGTTGCCACGGCCATGCCCGAACGGTCCATCGCTTCGGCCACGATCGTGTGCGCCTCGCCCGTCGGTTCGACCACGATGTCATAAGTCTCTGCCGTGCCGATCTGGAATTCGTCGACCTCGACCGGGCGCACGTTCTGGCCGTCTGCGGCCACGACCCACATCTTCACGCCCGGAATACGGATGTTGAAGAAGCTCATCGCGCTGCCGTTGATGACGCGAAGGCGCACCCGCTCACCCTTGTTGAACGCGTATTCCAGCCCTTCTTCCGGCCCGTGGCCGTTGGCGAGATAGGTATAAGTCGAACCCGTCACGTCGAGGATGTCGGTCGCCATCATCCGCATACGCGCCCACATCCGGCGGTCTGCACCGTCCAGCGGATAGTCGTCGGTCCAGCTGGTCTGCTGATAATTGAAGTAGCCTTCGCCCTTCTTCAGCTTGTCCATGATCGTATGCGGGTGAAGCGGTGTGAACTCGCTCAACAGCAGGACATAGTCGCGGTCCGCCTGAACCGGATCGGGACCCGCCGGTTCCACGACGATCGGGCCGTAATGACCGGCCTGTTCCTGCAGGTTGGAGTGGCTGTGCCACCAGTAGGTGCCCGACTGGCGCACGGTGAAATCGGCGACGAACGTCTGGCCGGGCGCAATGCCGGGAAAGCTGACGCCGGGGACGCCGTCGTACTGGAACGGCACCAAGAGCCCGTGCCAGTGGATCGAGGTATCCTCTGCCAGCGTGTTGGTGACGGCCAGCTGGACGTGCTGCCCTTCCTTCAATCGCACCAGCGGGCCCGGAACGCTGCCGTTGACGGCAAAGGCATGGCCCTGCCGCCCCTGCACCATCTGAATGCCTTCACCCACGGTCAGGTCGATGCGGTGGCCCGACACCTCGTCGAAGCCCTTGCGGATGTGCGCGCCGTGCATGTCCGCCCCGCGCGCCCATGCTGGCAGGGCCAAGGCGCCTGCACCAAGTGCACCAACTTCTAATAGTTGGCGACGTGAAACCAGCAAATCGGACATCTTTTCTGCAACTCCGTGGGTATCTTTAACTTTGGTGCGGTCGAGCGTCAGAGCGAAGGCAGGTCGAGCCCTTTCTCACGCGCGCAGTCGATTGCGATCTCATAGCCTGCGTCTGCGTGGCGCATCACGCCGGTCGCCGGGTCGTTCCAGAGTACGCGCTCAAGCCGCTTGGCAGCGGCTTCGGTGCCGTCGGCGACGATGACCATGCCCGAGTGCTGCGAATAGCCCATGCCGACGCCGCCGCCGTGGTGTAGCGACACCCACGTTGCGCCGCTGGCGGTGTTCAGCAGGGCATTGAGCAGCGGCCAGTCGCTGACCGCGTCGGATCCGTCCATCATCGCCTCGGTCTCTCGGTTGGGGCTGGCGACCGATCCGCTGTCGAGGTGATCGCGCCCGATCACGACAGGGGCTTTCAGTTCGCCATTTGCCACCATTTCGTTGAACGCCATGCCCAGCCGGTGACGGTCGCCGAGGCCGACCCAGCAGATGCGGGCGGGCAGGCCCTGGAAGTGGATTTTCTCTCGCGCCATGTCGAGCCAGCGGTGAAGATGCTCGTCATCGGGCATCATCTCCTTCACCTTCTGGTCGGTGCGGTAGATGTCCTCAGGGTCGCCAGACAGCGCGGCCCAGCGGAACGGGCCGATCCCGCGGCAGAACAGCGGGCGGATATAGGCGGGGACGAAGCCGGGGAAGTCGAAGGCATTGTCAACGCCCTCGTCCTTGGCGACCTGCCGGATGTTGTTGCCGTAATCGACCGTGTGGACACCCGCGGACTGGAAATCGAGCATCGCGCGCACGTGGACTGCCATTGACGCTTTCGCCGCCTTGGCGACGGCTTCGGGTTCACGCTCGCGCCGTTCGATCCATTCGGCGACGGTCCAGCCTGCGGGTAGGTAGCCGTTGACGGGATCGTGCGCGCTGGTCTGGTCGGTGAGCAGGTCCGGGCGGATGTCGCGGCGGTACATTTCGGGCAGGAGTTCGGCGGCGTTGCCGAGCAGGCCTACAGACACAGGGGTCTTTGCCGCATTCGCCTCCTCGATGATTGCCATGGCCTCCTCGATCGTCGTCGCGCTGCGGTCGAGATAGCCGGTGCGAAGGCGCATTTCGATGCGGCTCGGCTGACACTCGATCGCAAGGCACGACGCGCCCGCCATGACTGCCGCCAAGGGCTGCGCGCCGCCCATGCCGCCAAGGCCCGCCGTCAGCAGCCAGCGCCCCGCCAGATCGCCGCCGTAATGCTGGCGGCCCATCTCGGCGAAGGTCTCGTACGTGCCCTGAACGATGCCCTGCGTGCCGATGTAGATCCACGAACCGGCAGTCATCTGCCCGTACATGGCGAGGCCCTTCTTATCGAGCTCGCCGAAATGGTCCCAGTCCGCCCATTTGGGCACGAGGTTGGAATTGGCGATCAGGACGCGCGGCGCATCGGGATGCGTGCGGAAGACGCCGACGGGCTTGCCGGACTGCACCAGCAGCGTCTCGTCATCGTTCAGGCGCTGCAGCGTTTCGACGATGCGGTCATAGCTTTCCCAGTCGCGGGCGGCGCGGCCTATGCCGCCATAAACGACCAGTTCCTCGGGCCGTTCTGCCACGTCGGGATGCAGGTTGTTCATCAGCATCCGCATCGGGGCCTCGGTCAGCCAGCTCCTGGCCGTGATCTCGCTGCCCGTCGCGGGGCGGATCGTGCGGGTGTTGTCGATGCGGGTCATTGGTCAATCTTCCCGGTATTGTTCTGGGCGAAGGCGATGCAGGCCTTCAGGATGTCGGACAGGCTGGCGGCAAGCGGCGCCGCATAGTCGGGCTCGAACGGAGGGGGCCAGTTCGAGGGGGAGGGCACGTCAGGCTCGGGCGAATAGCCGCGAATGGCCAGTTCCATCTGGATGGCGTGAATGCCGTCTGCGGGCCGGCCATAGAGCCGCGTGGTCCACCCCCCGCGGAACCGGCCGTCGAGGACGTGGCTGCGCCCGCTTGCCGCGCAGATCGTGGTTACCGCGTCGGACAGCGCCTTGTCGCAAGTCTCGCCGCCGTTGGTGCCGATGTTGAACTGGGGGAGCTCGCCATCGAACAGGCGGGGGACATGGCTGCGGATCGAGTGCGCATCGTAGAGCACGACCGCGGGGTGACCTGCGCGCAGGCGGGCAAGCTCGCTTTCGATCGCGGCGTGGTAAGGCGCAAACCAGTTGTCGCGGCGGCGGGCGATCTCGGCCTTGTCGGGTTCGCTGCCCGAATAGAGTGGCTCGCCGTCGAACGTGGTGGTCGGGCACAGTTCGGTGGTGGCCTGTCCCGGATAGAGCGACGCGCCAGAGGGATCGCGGTTCACGTCGATCACGCTGCGCGAAATGGCGGTGCGGATCGTCGTTGCGCCCAGATCGCGGGCAAAGGCATAGAGCCGGTCCACCCACCAGTCGGCATCGCGGCGAGCGAGCCACGGCGACGCAAATTCGCCTTCGACATTGGCAAGGTCGGTACCCGTGTGCGGGAAGGCGACGACAAGCGGCGCAGTGCCCCGATGTATGTACAGCCAGTCGCTCATCAGCCGATCGCCGGAAGGTCAGTCCCCGCCGTGGCGGCAAGTTTGCCGGAAAGGACGAGCGATGCGGCCTTTTCCATGTCGGGATGGAAATAGCGGTCGTCCGACAGCGAGGGGACAAGCCCGCGGATCAAGGCGCGTGCCGCCTCCAGCGGCTTGCTGGACGAAAGCGGGGCGTGGAAATCGATCCCTTGCGCCGCCGCCAAAGCCTCGATCGCGATGACACCGGCGGCGTTGCGCGCCATGTCGGCAAGTCGCCGCGCGCCGTGTGCTGCCATCGAGACATGGTCTTCCTGGTTCGCCGATGTCGGAATGGAATCGACGCTGGCCGGAAAGGCGCGCTGCTTGTTTTCCGAAACAAGCGCGGCGGCAGTGACTTGCGGGATCATGAAGCCCGAATTGAGCCCTGGCTTGGGCGTAAGGAACGCGGGCAGGCCCGACAGAGCCGGATCGACCAGCATGGCGACGCGGCGCTCCGACAGCGATCCGATCTCGCAGATCGCCATGGCAATCATGTCGGCAGCGAAGGCCACCGGCTCTGCATGGAAGTTGCCGCCCGACAGCGCCTCGTCGGTATCGGCGAAGATCAGCGGATTGTCCGAAACGCCGTTCGCTTCGACCGAAAGCGTTGTTGCCGCCTGCCGCATCATATCCAGAGCCGCGCCCATCACCTGTGGCTGACAGCGCAGGCAGTAGGGGTCCTGCACGCGCTCGTCGCCCTTGAGGTGGCTGGCGCGGATGTCAGAGCCATCCATCAATTCGCGCAACGCGGCGGCGGTCTCGATCTGTCCGGCATGGCCGCGAAGGTCGTGGATGCGAGGGTCGAACGGCGTGTCGGAGCCCTTGGCCGCCTCTGTCGAAAGCGCGCCGGTGACGAGCGCGGTCTGGAGCAGGGTTTCGGCTTCTAACAGCCCGGCTAGCGCATTGGCGCAAGAGAACTGCGTGCCGTTCAACAGCGCGAGACCTTCCTTGGGGCCAAGCGTGAGCGGGGCAAGACCTGCCTTCTCCAACGCTTCGGCGGCAGGGAGGCGTCTGCCATCAAGGACAATCTCGCCTTCGCCGATCATTGTCGTCGCAAGGTGTGAAAGCGGGGCCAGATCGCCGCTGGCGCCGACCGAACCCTGGCACGGGATGACGGGCGTAAGGCCGCGTTCGATCATCGTGGCGAGCAGGTCCAGCGTCTCGGGCCGGATACCCGATGCGCCGCGCGCGAGGCTGACCATCTTGAGCGCCATCATCAGGCGGACAACCGGTTCGGGGGAGGGATCGCCCACGCCTGCGGCATGGCTCAGCACGATATTGCGCTGAAGCGTGGCAAGGTCGGCGTCGTCGATCCGCACGCTCGCCAGCTTTCCGAAGCCGGTGTTGATGCCATAGACCGGTTCGCCGCGCGCAAGAATGCGCTCGACCGAGGCCGCGCTTTCGCGGACCGCGTCCATGCAGGCGGGGTCGAGCGTGGGCCGCCCGCCGCGATAGATCGCCCGCCACTGGGACAGGGTGACGGCCCCGGGCTGCAGGGTCAGGTCGGTCATCGTCCTCTCCAGATGCGGGCGTGTAGCGGGTTGGCGCCCATTGCGTGGACCAGTTCGGCCGGATCGCCTACGTTCCAGATCGCCATGTCGCACTGCTTGCCGGCAGTGAGCGTGCCGGTCCCGTCGCTCATGCCAAGCGCGCGGGCCGCGTTGCAGGTCACTCCGGCAAGGCATTCCTCGACGGTTAGGCCGAACAGGACCGAGCCCATGTTCATGGCGAGCAGGAGCGAAGTAAGCGGCGAGGTGCCGGGGTTACAGTCTGTTGCCAGCGCGATCGGCACGTCTGCCTTGCGCAGCAGGGCGACGGGCGGCTTGCGGGTCTCGCGCATGAAATAGAACGCACCGGGAAGCAGGGTCGCGACAGTCCCGGCCTTCGCCATCGCGGCCACGCCCGTGTCGTCGAGGTGTTCAAGATGGTCCGCCGAAAGCGCACCATGCGCGGCGGCAAGGCTTGCGCCCTTCTGGTCGGACAGCTGCTCTGCGTGAAGCTTGACCGGCAGGTCGTGAGCCGCGGCAGCTTCGAAGACCTTTTCGGTCTGCGCAGGGGTAAAGCCTATGTTCTCGCAAAACACATCGACCGCGTCGGCAAGACCTTCGCTGGCCACGGCAGGGATCATCTCCTGCGTGACGAGATCGATGTAATCGTCGGCGCGACCGGCGAATTCAGCGGGCAGGGCATGCGCGCCAAGGAACGTGGTGCGGATTGTCACGCGCCGCTCGTCAGCCAGCCTGCGAGCGGCGCGCAGCATGCGCATCTCGGTTTCGAGATCGAGGCCGTAGCCCGACTTCACCTCGACCGTGGTCGCCCCTTCGGCAATCAGCGCGTTGAGGCGGGGCAGGGCGGAAGAGACCAGCTCGTCCTCGCTCGCGGCCCGCGTAGCCGTGACGGTCGACCGGATGCCGCCGCCAGCGCGGGAGATTTCCTCGTAACTGGCGCCGGTGCGGCGCATTTCGTGCTCGGCAGCGCGGTTTCCGGCAAAGACGAGGTGGGTGTGGCAGTCGATGAGGCCGGGAGTGACGAGGCGCCCTTCGCAATCGACGGTGCGTTCGGCGACAATGTCCGGTGCTGCGCTGGCCGGACCTGCGTAGACAACGCGTCCGTCTTGCGCGGCGATCATGGCGTCGGGAATGACTGTCAGGCAGCCGTCCGTCATCGTCGCGAGCCGGGCCGCGGTCCATCTGGTTTCGCACTGCATCATGGCTGCCGCCTCCTCACCGACGATTTGTTGCATAGCGCCGGATTATTGTATAGACAATATACGCATTAAAAACGTTCAAATGATTGGACCCTGCTAGCGATGGGGCAAACGATGGGGCAAAATCGGGTTCTGCACTTTGCCAAGGCACTTTTGCCGGATGGATGGCACTCGCAAGTGAACATCACGCTTGCCGGTGGCCTGATCAAGGCAGTCAAAGCCGACTGCGCCCCGCCTGAAGGGTGCGAGCGCCATGGCGTGGCAATCCCCGGAATGCCCAACCTGCACAGCCACGCGTTTCAACGCGCGATGGCAGGTCTTGCCGAATACAGGAGCGCTGACGGGGACGACTTCTGGTCGTGGCGAGATCTCATGTATCGGCTCGCCAGCACAATCGCCCCTGACCAGCTTCGCAAGATCGCGGCAATGGCGCAAATCGAGATGCTGGAGAGCGGATTTACCCGCGTCGGTGAATTTCACTACCTTCATCATGATCTTTCAGGTCGGCGCTTTGGAAATCTTTCCGAGATGTCCAATGCGATTTTTGCCGCTGCTTCGGACACCGGCATCGCAATAACTCACCTGCCAGTATTCTACGCGCATGGCGGTTTTGATGGGGCTGCGCCGACCGAGGCTCAGGCCCGATTCGTTTGCAATCTCGATGAGTTCGCCCATTTGCTGGAGCTCTGTCGGGAAGGCGCAGCTGACCTGCCCGATGCAGTAGTGGGGCTCGCCCCTCATTCCTTGCGCGCAGTGGCACCTAAAGAGCTGGGCGCATTGGAAGAGTTGGCTGGCGACGGGCCAATCCACATCCACATTGCCGAGCAGTTGCGCGAGGTCGCGGATTGTCGTTCAGCACTCGGCACGACGCCAGTCCGCTGGTTGCTCGACAATACAAGTGTGGGCTCCAGATGGTGCCTCGTTCATGCCACGCACGTCGATGTTGGTGAGGTGTTGGACATGGCGCGATCGGGAGCGGTCGTCGGTCTATGTCCTATTACTGAAGCAAATCTTGGTGATGGGATTTTCCCCGCTCGGGCATTCATGGAGGCAGGTGGGCGGTTCGGAGTTGGCTCCGACTCGAACGTCCGGATCGATATGGCGGAGGAATTGCGGATCCTCGAATATGGCCAGCGACTTAGTTTGCAGAATCGCAACATAATGACTTCAAGGAAATTCTTGTCCAATGGCCGCTCGCTGTTGGAAAGCGCGCTTCACGGTGGCTGGCAGGCCTTGGGCGTAGAAGGCGGGATCCGGCCTGGGGCGTCAGCCGATCTCGTTGCACTGCGAGAAGACGTTTTGGTATGCGGGGCACGAGGGGATGACGCCCTTGTTGACCAGTTGGTATTCTCTGCCGGTTCGCGTGCGATCGACCGCGTGTGGCGGCGGGGTCGATTGGTGGTGAGCGGCGGGCGTCATGTCATGCGTGATCAGGTCGAGGGGGAATACAGGGCAGTGCTGAAAGCGCTCATCACATGACCGCTCTGCACGAGCGTATCCGAAGGGACATCGAGTCCCGCATACTTGGCGGTGAACTGGCCCCCGGCGATCGTTTGCCTATCGAGCATGACCTGATGGCCGAGTACGGCTGTTCGCGCATGACGGTGAACAAGGCGATCTCTGCGCTCGCCGCTGCCGGGTTGGTTAACCGCAAGCGCAAGGCTGGCACGTTCGTCGCCGCACCGAAAGCGCATGCAATGGTGCTGGACATTCCCGACCTCGCGCATGAGGTCCAGGAACGCGGGCAGGTCTATCGATATCGCCTTCTGCACCGGGAGATATGCAATGCGGGCAAGGTCGACAGTTCGCTCGAGATTGAGGGTGACGTCTTGTGGACTGTCGGAGTTCACATAGCGGACGGAAAGCCTTTCGCTCATGAGAGTCGCGCGGTGAGCCTGACGGCAGTTCCGGAGATCGACGATGCGGTATTCGATCCGGACAGCCCCGGCACCTGGCTACTAAAACATGTTCCCTGGACCGAAGCAGAAACCGCGATCTCTGCGACCGCCGTTTCGGATCGAGAGGCTCACGCACTCGGTGTCGCAGACAATACCGCCTGCCTTTCCCTTGTCCGCCGCACTTGGCGATCCGGTGAGCACATTACCGCAGTGCGGCAATTGTTCATCGGCGATTCGTATACGCTCGTTGCCCGGTTCGGCGCGTCCGCATAATAAAATTACCCAAATGAAATTTTTAATCACCGGATCGCGCTTTCGGTAGACGGATTATATGCGGAACTCGATTTGATAATAACAATCTGGCGGAAAATTCATGTATATACAAAATAAGTGTTGACCGCCGCTCCTGTGACTGTTTCCTTACGGCCCGGACATTAAGCCAAGGGAGGCATCCACATGGACTTCAGAACTTTCCTTCTCGCCGGTGGCGCCGTGGCGGCGCTGATTGCTGCACCTGCACATGCTCAGGAAGGGGGTTCTGAAACAGATGGTGCAGGCGAAACCCAGGCCGCGCCGATAGTCGTGACGGGTTCGCGCATCCGCCGCGCTGACATCGAAGGTGTTGGGCCGACGACCGTCGTCACTCAGGATGAAATCGCCAATACCGGCATCGTCAATGTCGAAACCCTGTTGCAGCGTCTGCCCGCCAACGCCGGCCAGGCTGGCAACCAAACGGCGGCATACTGGACCGGTAACGGTTGGGGGACGTCGCAGGTCAACCTTCGCGGTCTTGGCATCAAGCGTACGCTGGTCCTGCTGAACGGCCGCCGCATTGTTGCGGGCGGCACGGGCGCGAACTCGTCGCCGGATCTGAACATGATCCCGGTCAACATGTTGGCTCGTACCGAAGTGCTGAAGGACGGCGCTTCGGCCGTTTATGGCGCAGATGCCGTCGCCGGCGTCGTCAACCTCATCACCCGCAAGGATTTCGAAGGTCTCGAGGTCGGCGGACGCTATGGCATCACCGAAGAAGGCGACGGGCAGGACCGCACGCTCGACTTCATGGGCGGCATTCGCGGCGAACGCGGTGGCGTAATGGTGGCAGCGACTTACCAGAACACCGATCCCATCAATATGGGTGACCGTGTACCCTGCGCTTACAGCGGTGCGTCGGGTTCTCTGGTTTGCAGCAACAGTGCGTCGACAATCGGTGGCCGTGCGGCCTTGCCTGACGGCACCATGATCAATTTCAACCAGGAACTTGGTGGCGACGGCGACTTCTACGAGCCATATTCCTCGGCCATTCACAATTACAACTATGTCCGTGATCTCAACGCGGTGAACCCGATCGAGCGCTATAACATCGCGGCATTTGGCGATTATGCGCTGACCGATTCCGTCGAGCTGTTCGGCGAGTTCCTCTACACCAAGCGGAAGACGAACCAGATCGCGACGCCCGGTACGCTGCGGAATATCGCGATCGCAGCGGACAATCCGATCAACCCGACGGGCGAGGATATTCTACTGATCCAGCGGCGCCTGAAGGAAGCCGGACCGCGCGGGTTCTTCCAGGATACAGATACCTACCAGGCAAGCGGCGGACTGCGCGGCCAACTGTCGAGCGGGTGGAATTGGGAAGTCGCGGCGACTTGGGGCAAGAACACTGGTGACGATGGGCAAACGAACGTCGTCAATCTCGAGAAGCTCGGTTATGCGCTCGATCCGAACACTTGTGGTTCGAACGGCATCCCCTGCGCCGACCTGCTCGGGTATGGCGACCTGACGCCGGAAGCGCTTGACTACCTTCTGTTCACGTCGGTCGGCACTGGTGGCAATGAACTGTTCTCAGTGACGGGTGATGTAACTGGTGACCTGTTCAATCTTCCGGCAGGCACGGTCGGCTTTGCCGCTGGCGCAACCTACCGCAAGGAAAAGGGTTGGCGCACGCCGGACGAACTGACGATCGCGGGTATTGCAAATACAAACCAGCAAGACCCGATTTCCGGTTCGATCTCGGCCAAGGAAGCTTATGCCGAAGTTTCGGTCCCCGTGTTTGGCGACGCGCCTTTCGCGCAGTCCTTCGTCCTCGACGGCGCATTGCGCTTTTCCGATTACGACCTGTTCGGCACAGACTGGAACTACAAGCTTGGTGCAGACTGGGCGATCGTCGAGGGCGTGAGGTTGCGCGCGACTTATGGCACCGGTTTCCGCGTCCCCAACGTCCCCGAACTGTTCAGCGGTGTTTCCGAAGGCAACCTGACCACGACCGATCCGTGCAGTGGCTATAGCACCAGCGGTAACGCGACACTGATCGCCAATTGCCAGGCATCGGGCGTCCCTGCGGGTTACACTCAGCTTGGCGGAACGGTGCTGACCAGCCGTGGCGGCAATCCCGATCTTCAGCCAGAAGATTCGACCACTTGGACGCTGGGTGCAGTGATCGAGCCGACCAGCGGACTGACCTTCACCGCCGACTGGTTCGACATCGAGATCAAGGATGCGATCCGCACGATCCCGGGCTCGACGAAGCTGGCGGTCTGCTACGCAAGCGAGAATCTGAGCAGCGAATTCTGTGATGATTTTACGCGTAGTTCGCTGACCGGCGAAATCACTTACCTTCAGGCGCAGTCGATCAATACTGGTCTCGAGAAGATGAGCGGTCTCGACCTCGGCATGATCTACGACCGGATGATCGGCGACTTCGAAGTGACGCTTAACCTCAACGTCACCTGGCTCAACGAATATGTCGTCTATCCGTTCGAAGGCGGCGATCCGATCGAGTTTGACGGTCATATCGGCGGCGGCAATGGCGGCTATCCGGAATGGCGCGGTTATGGCGTACTTTCGGTCGCCAAGGGCGCTGTTACGGGTACGTGGTCGACCCAATGGATCGGCTCGGGCACTGACTTCAACGCAGCTCCGGGCGATCTTGGCTATTCCATGCCGGACGTCTTCTACCATAACGCGCAGATCGCGTTCGACGTGGCGGACAACTATCGCTTCTCCTTCGGTGTCGACAATGTATTCGACCGTGATGCGCCGTTCGTGCGCAGCTGGACCGATGCGAATACCGACACGATGACTTACGACCTCATGGGCCGCAGGTTCTATGTCGGCGTGCGCGCCGGCTTCTGATCGGCATCCGATGAAGATAAGATGGCCCCTGTTCGTCCGGCGCCTGCACAAGTGGTTGGCGCTGGTCATCGGCCTTCAGGTAGTGCTGTGGACGGCGACCGGTTTCTACATGGTCGTCATCCACATCGACCGGATCCATGGCGATCATCTCGTCAGGCCGGTCGAGCGTCTCGCAGTCGACATGGTGTCCCTCGTCGCGCCCGGTACGGTCCTTGCGGCCGTGCCGGACGCTTCGGAGGTTCGTTCATCGTCATTGCTGGACCGTCCTGTTTGGCTGGTGACATCGCCTGGAGGTGTCAGCCTGTTCGACGCAGGCACCGGCGAGCGGTTAGGCCTGATCGATGCAGATCAGGCAGAAACCATTGCGCGCAGCATCTATACCTCGGACGAAGAGGTAGCCTCGGTGAGCCTGCTGCAGGAAGCACCGATGGAGATGCAGGGACGCAAGCCGCCGTACTGGCAAGTGACTTTCGATCGCTGGGACAGCCCGACGTTCTACATCTCGCCCGAAAGCGGTGAGCTCATTTCGCGGCGCCATTCGCTTTGGCGGATCTTCGACTTCGCGTGGATGCTGCATATCATGGATTACGATGATCGCAGCGACGTGAACAACCTGCTGTTGCGGACAAGCACGTGGCTGTCGGTGGCCATGGCGCTGAGCGGGGCATGGTTGCTGGTCTGGGCCTTTCCGCGCCGCCGCAAGAAGAAGAAAACGGCATGAAACGCATCCGGTTCACTCCCCTGTTTTTCCGCCGGGTCCACAAGTGGGTAGGGCTGGTGCTGGGTATCCAGTTCATCCTCTGGTCCGTCAGCGGCGCGATGATGGCATTCATCGACATGACGGACGTGCGCGACCAACCGATGATCGCTGCCGATCCGTTAGCGGTTCCGGGGCTGCTCGCACCGGCGGACCTTGGCATCGGAGAAGTCGAAAGCCTGAAGCTTTCGATGGCTGACGGACGTCCGGTCTACGAAATTGGCGAGAGCGGGTCCCTGCGTATCGTCGACGGTCTGACCGGCAATCCGGTGACAGTGGACGAAGCCCTCGTGCGCCAGCGCGCGACTGCCATGGTCGACGCGCCGATCCGCGCAGTCTCTTTGATGGACAAGCCGAACCTGGAAGCGCGCGAGTTTGCCGGTCCGATGTGGCGTGTCGACTTCGGCGATGCCGAAGGGACCAGCGCCTATTTCGCCGCCGACACCGGTAGATTCCTCGTCGCACGCGGCGATGGTTGGCGCCTTTGGGACTTTTTCTGGATGCTCCACAACATGGACTACGCTGACAGGACGAGCTTCAACCACCCGCTAATCATCGTGGTCGGTTTCGGCGTCCTCTTCTTGTCGGGGACGGGCTTCTATCTCCTGTTCAAGTCGTTCACGCGGCGCGATTTCCGGTGGCTCTCCCGGCGTAGGGCACCCGGCGGAAGGACCACAAGGGCCCTTCGAAACTGAAGGCACTCGACGACGAAATTCACTTGCTTACGGACCACAAGATGGAGGGTTTTCCGATGAGACTTTCAACGCTTTGCCTTTTGGGCGCCAGCCTGTCGCTTGCCGCATGCAACGGCGCCGAACCGGAGCCGGAAGCGACCGAGGAAGTGGCCCACGCCCACGGTGAGGGCACGCACACTCACGATGTCGACACGGTTGCCGAGGGTGACATCAAGGACCCCGAGATGATCGCCGCGACTGACGTTTCGCCGGAATATCTCCAGCTTGCGACCAATGTCGAAATCGTCCCCGATATCGAGAAAGCGGTTAAGTCGTCGTCTGCCGTGTTGACGCATGAAGGCCTGTTCGGCCCGCTTCTGTTCGCAGAAGAAACGCGCGCGTTCTTCATCGAACTCCAGCCCGGCATGTTCCTTGCCGAACACCCCCATGACATCGGTTCGATCGTCTATACCGTGCGCGGCAAGTGGGTTCTGGCCAGCGAAGGCAAGCGCCAGGTCATGGAAGCGGGCTCGCTGTTCCGCTTCGGTGACGGCATGCCCACCGGCTGGGAAGCGCCGTTCAACGAACCGGCCCTGCTTCTGATCGTCAAGCCCAAGGGCGAATCCACCGACTACAAGGTGTTCAACGAAGGCATCAAGGAAATGGCGGCCAACGTCGATGCGGATCGCAAGAAGGGCGGCGCATATTATTACGACGTGCTCGAAGAGGATCACCCGGCGATCAAGTTCGCGCGCAGCGTGAACCCCGATTTCGACGCCGTCCTCGCCCAGATCGACTGATCCGGAAACGATGATGATCAAGGGAATAACCCTTCGTTCCGCCGCGATCGTGGCTCTCGCGCTTTGCAGCGCGGGAGCCTCATCGGCGGCCGAAACTGAAACCGGCACTGCTGCGGCACCGGTCGAATGGACCGCATCCGGCGATGTGGACGTCGCCGCGATCAATGCCGACATCGTTGCCGGTAAGCCGACCGTCGATGTCGGTATCTATATTCCGTCGAACTTCGACCCCGGCTTCGAGAAGGTGACCCTGCCTTCGATGATCGAGGCATTTCGCGCGGCCAAGGAAATCTATGCGCCGACCGGCGTGCAGCTTAACCTACTGTTCGTGAGGCGGGGCGAGATCGACGAGCGTTTTCTCGCGATCCAGTCGAACGAAATTCCCCGCGTTCCCGATACGGAATACGTCAATTCCTATGTCGCTTCGAAGCGCCATCCCTCGCAGATGAGCGACATGGCCAAGGCGGCTTTCGAAAGCGTGATCGAACCGGATGCTGCCAATTCGCGAACGGTTTACCTTGTTGCGCTGCAGGACGTGATTTTCCCGTTCCTCGAAGTTGCCGAGGGGCGGAACTGGACGGTGAAGATGGTGCGTACGGGAGGGCTGTCGTTTCCGACCTATTCCTACCACGACACGATTCCCGAAAGACTGCGCGGGGTCATTTCTATCACGAACCTGTCGACGCCGAACCGCCGTCGCCGCACGATTGCCCACGAAATCGGGCACAAGGTCATGAACGTCAGTCACGAGTACAAGACCACCGATCCGGCGCACGAAATCTACGCCGAGGGCGGCCTGATGCTTTATGGCGAGGGCGAAGACATCCCTTCGGGCGAGGAGGGGCGCTGGCACCTCGAACGCCTGCTGATGTCTCCCTTCGTCTATCGAATGGATGAGAACGGCCAGAAGCAGTGGAACGCCGACTACAAGGAAGGCGGCCATTACTACGACCCGCTCTATGGCGAGAAGGTCGTGCACTTCCCCGGCGTGTCCGAAATGGATCCGGACTGGTAAGGAGCTGAAGATGCGGATCAGGAATGGCGAGGTTGGTATGGGCGAGAAATTGGCCTTTTACCCCATTGCAACTCTGCGATCTGCATCATAAGCGTGATGTCCATGCGAAGCGCACTCTTTTTCCTGATTGCGGTTCTGATGCTCGTTTCCCATGGCGGGTTTACGGGTGCGGTGCCGCATGCGGATCATGCGCATGGGCACGCGCACTTGAAGGATGCCGACCATGGTCATGTCCATGATGGCGAAGTGCACGAAGCCTCTGTAGCGATCGCCTTGGTCGAAGGTGCCGAGGCCGCGCTTGGGTCGGGCGACGCCTCGGGCGAAACGCAGTCGTCGCATTCCGTGCCGCACGGTCATGCCGTGCTCGGTATGCCCGAAAGCGGGACGGAATTCGCTGCGGTCTATCATGAACGCCTCCTGCCGTCGCCGCTGCCCGCGACAGCGCTTGTCGGAACCGGTTCGGCTCCGCTTACCCAGCCTCCCTCAGCCTGATCTTCCCTTCGTCACGCCCGGATTCCGTCCGGCGTAATCGTATTGGAAGTTCAGGAGTCTTGCGTAGTGAGCGCGATCACGCGTGCCGCACTAATGGCGGTCACGTTCCTGTCGGCAGCATCGGCCCATGCCGAGGTGCTGACGCTTGAAAAAGCCATCGGTCAATCGCTGTCGACCTCGCCCCAAGGTGAGGCGACCGCGGCCACGATAGAAGGACTGGGCGCCGCGCGCGATGCGGCGGCTACCGGACCCGCGCCCACAATCGAGGGAACGGTCGAGAACGTCGGGACCGGCGGTTTCGACCAGTTCCAGATAGATGCGACCTATCATCAACAGCTTGAACGGGGCAGCAAGCGGCGTGCCCGTGTCCGGCTTGCCGAAGGCGATATCGGCATCGCCCAGGCAGAGGCGTTGATCCGCAGGCTCGACCTCGCGCAGGACGTGCAGGAGCTTTATGTCGAGACGCAGGCCGCAGCGCTCGAACTGGAACTGACGCGCAGCCGGGTCGAGATTGCCCGCACGCTTTTGAAAGAAGTCCAGCGCCGCGTCGACGAAGCGCGTGATCCGCTGTTCGCGGGTACGCGCGCGCGTACCGAGCTTGCCGAGGCCGAGGTCGATCTCGAACTTGCCGAACATGCGCTGGTCGCGGCCAAGGCGCGGCTTGCCCTTCTGACCGGAACGAACCTTTCGGACGCGACTGTTGTTACTGACGGTTTTCTCGAAATGCCGGAGATTGCACCGCAAGACAGCGACCTTTCGTCGATCGACCTCGCCGTTTACGAGGCTAGGCGCGAGCGGGCCGACGCCTATTACCGCCTTCAGGAAGCAAACCGATCGTCCGACCCGACCGTGTTTGCGGGGCCCCGTCTGGCGGGGAACGGGGACGTATCGGTCGTGGCCGGTGTGTCATTGCCGCTTGCCAATCGCGATCTCAATCGCGCCAATCTTGCCCGCGCCGTCGCAGGCCAGCGGCAGGTCGAGGCGGATCTTGCCGTGGAGCGCCATTTGCGCCGTCGCGAGCTCGCCCTTGCGGCAGAGCGTGTCGAGGAGGCCCGCCACGAGGCCGTCGCCATCCGCGACAAAGTGGTTCCGGGCGCTGAACGCACGCTCAAGGAAGTGCGCGCCGGATACAATCGGGGCGGGTTCACTTTCCTCGACGTCTCTACCGCGCAGACCGACCTGCACGCTGCAAGGGCCCGCTTTCTGGACGCCCTGATCGAATATCACACTGCCCGGATCGAACTGGACCGTCTGACCGGTCGTTTCGCCGATCTCGTTGGGGGTAACTGACAATGCGCAAATTTCACCTGATCGCCGCCCTTCTCCTCGCCGCCCCCATAGCGGGTTGCGGCGATAGCGGCACCGAAAGCGCCGAACACGGGGCGGAAGCCGCAGCAGGCGAATACGAACGCGGCCCGCACAATGGACGGATTCTCCGCGATGGGGACTTCGCCATCGAAATGACCGTATTCGAGGACGGCGTGCCGCCCGAATATCGTCTCTACGCATACAAGGGCGACGAACCCGTTGCCCCCGCGACGGTCGATGCGAAAGTCACGATCAAGCGGCTCGACGGCGAAGTCACGACTTTCGCTTTCAAGCCGCAGGATGATTTCCTGCGCGGACAGGGGGTCCTTGTCGAACCGCACAGCTTCGACGTTGCCGTCACTGCGACCGAAGGCGGGCAGACGCACAAGTGGCAATTCGAATCCTACGAAGGGCGCGTCACGATTTCCGATGACGCCGCCGCGGCAGCCGGGATCACGACCGAGACAGTCGGCCCGCAGCAGATCGGCGAAACGGTCGAACTGATCGGGCGGGTCGAGATCGATCCTTCGGGCAGCGCCGATGTTGGCGCCAAGTTCCCCGGTCCGGTCGTGTCGGTGCACCGCAACGTCGGCGACAGTGTTGCAAGGGGCACTCTCCTCGCCAAGGTGGAGAGCAGCTATTCGCTCCAGACCTATTCGATCTATGCGCCGATCGCCGGCATCATCACGCAGCGCAACGTCAATGTCGGCACGATCGCGGGCGAGAGCCCCCTGTTCGTGATTGCCAATCCGTCGCGCGCTGTCGCCGCTTTCCCGGTATTTCCGCGCGACATGGAAAGCGTCCGGCCAGGACAGTCCGTGCAGATCAGCGGGCTCGAAGGCCGCCGCACGCAGGGCAGCCAGATCCGCGATTTCCTGCCGCTGGCAGACATGGGCAGCCAGTCGATCACGGCACGCGCGGCGCTGCCCAATCGCGACGGGTACTGGAAGCCGGGCATGGCCGTGCGCGGCGTGGTCACGATCGATCAGCGCGAAGTGCCGCTGGCGGTTCGGACCGATGCGATCCAGCAGTTCCGCGATTTCCGCGTGGTCTTCGCCAAGATCGGCGAGACTTACGAAGTCCGGATGCTGGAACTCGGCCAGGAAGGGCCCGAGTGGACCGAAGTGCTGGGCGGTATCAAGCCGGGCACCGTTTACGCCGCCGACAACAGTTACGTGATCAAGGCCGACATCGAGAAGTCTGGTGCGAGCCATGACCACTAAGGGGCTGATCGACCATGCTTGAAAAAATCATCGAGCTGTCGATTCGGCAGCGCATAGCCGTCCTTGTCGCCGTACTTTTGCTGGCGGCGCTGGGCATTTACAACTTCGGGCGGCTGAAGATCGACGCTGTGCCCGACATCACCAACGTGCAGGTGCAGATCAACACTTCGGCACCCGGCTTCTCGCCGCTGGAGGCTGAACAGCGCATCACCTTTCCGGTAGAGACCGCCATCGCGGGTCTTCCGGGGCTGGAATATACGCGCTCCGTCTCGCGCTATGGCCTTTCGCAAGTCACGGTCGTGTTCGAGGACGGGACCGACATCTATTTCGCCCGCCAGCTGGTGAACGAACGGCTTCAGGCCGTCAGATCCAACCTGCCAGAGGAGGTCGAGCCCGAACTGGGCCCGATCGCCACCGGCCTTGGCGAAATCTTCATGTACACGATCGAGGCCGAACCGGGCGCGGTGAAGCCCGATGGCAGCCGCTATACCGCACAGGACCTGCGCACGCTGCACGACTGGGTCGTCAGGCCGCAGCTCCGCACGGTGCCGGGCGTTACCGAAGTCAACTCGGTCGGCGGCTATCGCAAGGAATACGTCGTGTCGCCGCTGCCCGAACGCCTTGCCGGCTTCGGCATCACGGTCGAAGACGTGATCGACGCGCTGGAGAAGAACAATGCCAACGTCGGCGCGGGCTACGTTGAACGGTCCGGTTCGCAGTTCCTGATCCGCGTCCCCGGCCAGGCCGAGGACGAGCGCGATCTGGCAGGTATCATCGTCACCTCGCGCGGCGGGATCCCGGTGCGCATCGCGGATGTCGCCGACGTCTCGATCGGTTCCGAAATCCGTAGCGGCGCCGCCACCAAGGACGGGCAGGAAGTCGTGCTGGGCACGATCTATATGCTGGTCGGCGAGAATGCCCGCGACGTGAGCGTGGCGGTTGCAGAACGCATCGAGGAAGTGAACCGTTCGCTTCCCGGCGGGGTGGTGGCCAATACCGTCTACGACCGTTCGAAACTGGTCGAAGCGACCATCGGCACTGTCGAGAAGAACCTTGCCGAAGGCGCACTGCTGGTCATCGTCGTCCTGTTTGCGCTCCTGGGTAACATTCGCGCCGCACTCATCACCGCGGCGGTTATTCCGCTATCTTTCCTGCTCACCATTACGGGCATGGTCGAGGCTGGCATCACCGGCAACCTGATGAGCCTTGGCGCGCTGGACTTCGGTCTCATCGTCGACGGCGCGGTCATCATCGTCGAGAACTGCCTCAGCCGGTTCGGACATGCGCAGCATTCGCTGGGCAGGCTGCTGTCGCGTAACGAACGCTTCAAACTGGCGGCAAGCGCGTCTGCCGAAGTGATCAGGCCCAGCCTGTTCGGCATTCTCATCATCACGATCGTTTACGTCCCGATCTTCGCGCTGGAGGGCGTCGAAGGAAAGACGTTCCACCCGATGGCGCTGACCGTGGTGATGGCGCTGACCGCGGCGCTGATCCTGTCGCTGACCTTAGTGCCCGCGGCTGTCGCTACGTTCGTGACGGGCCGGGTCGAAGAGAAGGAAAACCGCGTCATGCGGGCGGCGAAGTCGCACTATGTCCCGCTGCTCGACTGGGCGATCCGCCAGCGCAAACTTGTCCTTGCAGGGGCAGGCGCGCTGGTCGTCCTGTCGGGCCTTGCGGCCACTCGTCTGGGGTCGGAATTCATTCCGAACCTCGATGAAGGCGATGTCGCGATGCACGCCCTGCGCATTCCGGGCACCAGCCTGTCGCAGGCGATCTCGATGCAGGAATCGGTCGAAAACGCGATCAAGGCCTTTCCCGAAGTGGACAAGGTCTTTGCCAAGATCGGCACGGCGGATGTCGCCACCGATCCGGTGCCGCCGTCCGTGGCCGATACCTTCATCATCATGAAACCCCGTTCTGAATGGCCCGACCCTCGCAAGCCCAAGGCCCATCTGGTCGCCGAACTGGATGAGGCGGTGCAGCGCGTCCCCGGATCCCGGTACGAATTCATCCAGCCCATCCAGATGCGCTTCAACGAACTGATCGCAGGCGTCCGCGCCGATGTTGCCATCAAGGTCTATGGTGACGATCTCGACCAGCTTGCCGCCACGGCAGCCGAGGTCGAGTGGGTGGTCACGTCGATCGAGGGATCGCAGGATGCCCAGACCGAACAGGTGACGGGTCTGCCCTTCATCCAGGTCGTGCCCGACAGGGTGCGGCTGACGCAGATGGGCCTTAATGTCGATGACGTGCAGACCGTCGTGGCCGCTGCCATCGGCGGTACGAATGCGGGCCAGATCTTCGAAGGCGACCGGCGCTTCAACATCGTTGTGCGTCTCCCGGAAGACTTGCGGCAGGATCCCAAGGTGCTCGAACGCCTGCCGGTCGCTCTACCCGGGGGCGGTTCGGTGCCTCTTGCCGAAGTGGCCGACATCGAGAGGATCGACGGGCCGAACCAGATCAGCCGCGAGGACGGCAAGCGGCGCGCGGTCGTGACGACCAACGTGCGCGGGCGCGATCTCGGTTCTTTCACCGCGGAGCTTCGCGAAAGCATCGATGCACGCGTCGAACTGCCCGAAGGGTACTGGATCGACTATGGCGGGACGTTCGAGCAGCTGCAGTCTGCTGCAACCCGGTTGCAGATCGTGGTGCCACTGGCGCTTGCCCTGATCTTCGGCTTGCTGGTCGCGCTGTTCCGTTCGGCCCGTGATGCCCTGGTGGTTTTCTCGGGCGTTCCTCTGGCCCTGACGGGCGGTGTCGCCGCGCTCCTGCTGCGAGGCATCCCGTTCTCGATCTCGGCAGGTGTCGGCTTCATCGCGCTTTCAGGCGTCGCCGTACTCAACGGCCTCGTGATGCTGACGTTCATCCGGCAGCTGATGGACGAGGGTAAGCCGCTTGAAGAAGCTGTGCGCGAAGGTGCGCTGGCGCGCCTCCGTCCGGTCCTGATGACCGCGCTCGTCGCCAGCCTCGGCTTCGTGCCGATGGCACTGAACGTCGGACTGGGCTCTGAAGTGCAGCGTCCGTTGGCGACGGTGGTGATCGGCGGAATCGTGTCCTCGACGATCCTCACCCTCCTCGTGCTGCCCGCCCTTTACCGGACGGTCCGCGGCAAGGAAGCGGAAGAGAAGAGCCAGACGTCCACCATTGAAAACAACGCAATCTGACAATCACACGCAGCGTCCGGCCAGGCCGGTCGCTGCGATAAAGAACGGAGTTTTCCGACAATGCAGATATCCATTCTGAACAACCTGCGGGAGACGAGGACACGATACCTCGTTGCTGCGGCCTTGATGCTGTTCCTGATGTTCACTGGCGTCGATGCCTGGGCCCATAATGTGGCCGAGGGGGACAAGGGCTATATCCAGGAATCGAGCGGCATCCTGATCATGCCCTTCATCTACCTCGGCGCAAAGCACATGGTGACCGGATACGATCACCTGCTGTTCCTGTTCGGAGTGATCTTCTTCCTCTACCGGCTGAAGGATGTCGGGATCTACGTCACCCTGTTCGCGATCGGGCACTCGACGACGCTCCTGTTCGGAGTGCTGACGGGGATCACGGCCAATGCCTACCTGATCGATGCGATCATCGGCCTTTCGGTCGTCTACAAGGCGCTCGACAACCTCGGCGCGTTCCAGCGCTGGTTCGGGGTGCAACCCAATACCAAAGTCGCGACGCTGATCTTCGGGTTCTTCCACGGCTTCGGTCTTGCCACGAAGATCATCGAATTCGAGATCGCGCAGGACGGGCTCATCCCCAACCTTCTGGCTTTCAACGTCGGTGTCGAGATCGGTCAGTTGCTCGCGCTTGGCGCGATCCTGATCCTCATGGGTTTCTGGCGCAGGACGGGCAGCTTCATGCGTCATGCCTTTGCCGCCAACACGCTTCTGATGACAGCCGGCTTCATCCTCGTGGGATACCAGCTCGTCGGCTATTTTGTCGCTTGAACCATTTTATCTTCCGGAGAATAAACGATGTTCAATTCACAACGTCCCTCGGTGGATGACCTTCCGACCTCGGGCCAGCTTCTGCAGGCCTCGGCTTTCGCTCTCGTGGCGGCCGGTGCGGTCCTCGTCGCGGTGGTTCTGCCCGCCGAATATGCCATTGATCCCACCGGCGCAGGCCGCGTTCTGGGCATGACCGAAATGGGTGAAGTCAAGGCGCAGCTCGCAGAAGAAGCCGCCGCCGATGCCATGCTCGCCGAAACACAGGCGGAAAGCGTGCCTGCCGTCGCGACTGCAGCTCAAGAAGCAGCGGACACTCCCGCCGAGGCCGCAAACGTGCGTTCCGATGTCACCGAGATCACTCTCGAGCCCGGACAGGCCGCAGAGATCAAGGCCAGCATGATGAAGAACGCCAGCCTCGAATACGATTGGTCGGTCGCGGGTGGCGCGGTCAACTTCGACACGCACGCAGATGCACCGGGCATCGATTACCATGGCTACGGCAAGGGCCGTAACTCGGTCGGAGAGAAGGGCACGCTTACCGCGGCTTTCGATGGCAGCCACGGCTGGTTCTGGCGTAACCGTTCGGCCAGCACCGTTACGGTCACGCTGCGCACCGACGGTGCCTACAACGACATCAAGAAAGTGCTCTGACGCAAGATTTCGCGGACGGGGACCCTAGATCCCTGTCCGCGAGTTGATGGCGTATGCCGCCGGGTTTCCCCGTCCCGCTGACCGGACTGCCGGAAAGGAAAGCAGATGCTGGCGATCCTTCGTCACCGAACCTACCGGCACCTGTTTCTCGCACAGGTCATCGCCCTTGTTGGGACGGGGCTGGCCACTGTCGCGCTGGGTCTTCTAGCGTATGACATCGCCGGCGCTGATGCCGGTGCGGTTCTCGGTTTTGCCCTTGCCATCAAGATGGTCGCCTATATCGGCATCGCGCCGATCGTCGGGGCCTATGCCGATCGCCTTCCGCGCAAGGGGCTGCTGGTCGCGGCAGACCTGCTGCGCGCAGGGGTCGCCCTTTTCCTGCCTTTCGTCGATGCGGTCTGGCAGGTTTATGTCCTGATCTTCGTGCTGCAATCCGCCTCGGCCGCGTTCACGCCGACCTTTCAGGCAACGATTCCCGAAATCCTGCCTGACGAGGAAGAATATACACGCGCTCTGTCGCTCTCGCGCCTCGCCTATGACCTGGAAAGCCTGCTCAGCCCCGCGCTTGCGGCGGCTTTGCTTACCGTCATGAGCTTTCACTGGTTGTTCGGCGGGACCGCGATCGGTTTTGTCGCATCCGCGCTGCTTGTCGTGACCGCGGCGCTCCCGCACCGCGCCAAGGTCGCCAAGGTCGCAGAAGGTGCGTGGCAGAAGATCACGCGCGGCACGCGCATCTATCTCAAGACACCGCGACTTTTGGGGCTCTTGGCGGTTACGCTGGCGGCGGCTGCGGGAAGCGCAATGGTGATCGTGAACACGGTTGTTATCGTAAAGGGAATGGGACGTGCGCAAGAAGACGTCGCGATGGCACTGGCTGCCTATGGCGGGGGTTCGATGCTGGCCGCACTTGCCCTGCCGCGCTTGCTTGGAAGGTTGAGCGAGAGAACCGTCATGATTGCAGGGGCTGCGATGCTTTCGGCGCTGTTGCTCGCCTTCGGGGCAGGGACCGCACGAAATTCAGGCGAGATCGACTGGGTCATCCTGCTATGCGGGTGGGCCGTCATGGGTTTCGCTTACGCTGTCTGTGTGACGCCGGCGGGCCGCCTGTTGCGCCGGTCATCGGCCGATACGGATCGCCCCGCGCTGTTCGCCGCGCAATTTGCCTTGAGCCACGTCTGCTGGCTGATTGCCTATCCGGTCGCGGGCCAGTTCGGTGCATCGTTCGGCATGGCAGCCGCGTTCTTGCTGCTTTCCGGCATTGCCGCTGTCGGCCTTTTGCTTGGCGTGCGGCTGTGGCCGACCAGGGATGCTACCGAAATCTTCCACGCGCACCCCGACCTACCGCCGGAACATCCCCATCTCTTGGAGTTCGGTACAGCCGAACACCGCCATGCAGTGGTTATCGATGATTTGCACACAAGCTGGCCAGGCAAAGGCTGACAACGCAAATTGTTTGACGAGCAAATTCGGTTTGCAGGCGCCATACCTAGTCTCGGATCGATTTCGATGAACGGCAGCTTTCAGGGAGCTTTTGATAAAGCTCGAACTACTGGGATTGGGGCGCATAGTTGCCTGATGGCTTAGCGCTGGGCGAATGGTAGTTTTGCTCGATCCGGCGACCGAAACCGGACAGACAGCTAACGACCCGATTGCGGACGTTATGATTGTCTGTAATCTGTCATGCATGAGCACGAAAGAGTTCGTTTCGCAGCAGCGCAACGCAGTCAATTTTCTATTTGGTCTGATTATGGCTGGCCTGCTGATGTTCTGGATCTGGGCAGCTCTCGATTGGGCCTTCGCACTGGGTTGGAACGCTGACCCGCAGATACTCTGGGCTGCGCCATTGATGGCGATCTTCGGCTATGGTGTGCGGTTTTTCTGCATGAAGATTTTTCGGTTCGTAGAGAGCAACTAAAAACGTCCGCAAACCACCCCATTCCGGTCATTTCGGCATGAGTGCGTTTTGCCTGAAAGCTGACGGGCAGCTTTGCGACATTTCTGGCCATAAGCGGAATGTCGGCTAACGACCCGATTCCGGACATTAGGGATCGACCGGTGTTAGAAGATAAGGATTGAAGACGTTTTCCCCCAGTTCGTTTCTTGTTGTCGGATACTCCAACACCGTTGCGGGCATAAACAGACGATTGCGCTTTCGCCCTCGCCAGACAAACCGACATGTGATGGGAAGATCTGGAGCCTCGACGCAAAGATGCTCCCCACCTCGAAATTTTTCGATTAGCCACCGACCTCGAATATCGACCGGGGAAGTCGAGCAGAATGATGTCTTCCATTGGCCATCTGCATGAAATACTTCGGTAGGTAGGCAGCCGCCAACGTAAGCTAATTTGGGCTTCAGTCCAGGTGCCACTTCATAGGCATCATCGATCGAAAGACGCATGCCGGAAATGGTGTCCTCAATTTCTGAGCCCGTTAATGGAAGCCAGTCAGGCTGAACCAGCCTTACTGGAGGGTCGCGAGGAATAGTCGCTGCTGTATCGCTATCTCCGCAGCCGCTGATCGCCATTGGCAAAGCGACTATCAAAACGCCAAGTATCAACTCTCCAACAGTCATAAAACGTATTTGGCCGATAGTTTTAAAGAGATCGTAAATGGCAGCTTTCCACCCCATTGCTGACGTCGGGCTAATGATCCACGTAGCCTTAAAGCCGACTGACTGGATTCGGGTTTCGGCAGGTGAAAAATGGAGCACATGGGAAGCAAGATTCAAGGAATTCTGCGGGTCGCGATGATCGAAACTGGAATATCTTTTTTGTCACAGACACGACCGGTTAGGCATTGTTTTGGCGAAATGATCCTACTTTGTTCTAGTTTTTGGAAAAACTATTTTGTCAAAGCTGGTGCCGAATCCCGCAGTTTTACGTGTGTAAATGGAAGAACTCTTTTGTCTCGCAACAATTTGTTGTGAGACAATAAAGGGGGTGTTGTGAGACAATAAAGTTTTTCCAGATACAATAAAGTTTTTCCACTTTGTCGTTTTTGACAAAAAAGATTTTCCATTCAAATTTGTGATTTTTGTCGGAGTTCTGCCGTTTTCTGAGGTCCCCGGTTTTTTTCGCGTTTTTCGGCCCATGCGCAAACCGGCTTTTTTGGCTCCGGTAGAATGCTGAACTGGGCAGATGCATCGCGACGTCAGCCATATGCCCCGCCCCTGGTCATCTTCCGTGCCGAGGCGCCAAGAGCGGACGTTGCCATCGAGTGGTGGCCTTGGGGCTTTGCCACCATTACATAACGTTATGCCGGACGGCAGGTCTCGCCAGAAGCCGACATTCTGCGCACTAAAAGACTATCTCCGAATAAGGCAAAGAATGGGCCGTTAGCGGTCTGTCTGCCTTTGTTATGCTAAGCTGGAAAACCAGCCGTGCAGTTTCGCGATATCTCTCTCCAGAAGGATTCGTGAAGGCATAGACAGTCCGCAGAAGCGGAACTGACGCAACGGTTAAGGCTTACCTTGGAACGGACAGAATCTTCAGTTGATGCTATACGCTTGTGGTCAAGCGATAATGCGAGTCCGAAGCCGGGGGAATTTGCAAATTGGATGAGGTGACCGAAGAACAATCTGAAGGTTCGACAGAGTTCGATCACCCGGTCGTGGCCGTTGGAGCCTCCGCCGGTGGCGTCGAGGCTCTAAAGGCTTTTGTTGCAGAGCTGCCGGCGGACACGCCCGCCAGCTTCATCATCCTGCAACACCTGGCCCCTGATCATGACAGTCAATTGGCCGATATCCTTGCGCGCGCGGCGAAACTCCCGGTTTCAGAAGCCGACGAAAACATGCCTGTCGAGAAAGGGCACATCTACGTCCTCACGCCTGACCGCTACCTGACGATCATTGATCACGGTCTGTTCGTCGAGCCTCCGACACAGCCGCGTGGCCTGCGTATGCCTATCGACCATTTCATGCGCTCTCTCGCGGACGCCGCGGCATCTAGAGCTGTGGGAGTCGTGCTGTCCGGCACCGGCAACGATGGCTGCGCAGGCCTCAAAGCCATCAAGGGAACGGGTGGGCTCGCGCTTGCTCAAGATCCCGAGACGGCGCTCTACGATGGTATGCCTCGGGCAGCGATCGACGCGGGCGTCGTCGACAGCGTTGGCGATATCCCCGCCATGTGCTCGCAGATCGTCGAGTTGTCGCACCGGCTGAAGGATAATCCGCAGGACGGGGATTTTTCGCGCAGCGATCTGAACGGTGTTCTCGCCCTCCTCAAGACCCGAATGGGCCATGATTTCGCTGCCTATAAGAGCGGTACGATCGGCCGCAGGGTACGCAGGCGAATGAACCTTCTTCGCTTCGATACCGTTGGGGACTACCTCCAGCATCTTCGCGCCAACGCTGATGAGATGCACCATCTATTCGACGATCTCTTGATCAATGTGACCTGCTTTTTCCGCGACGGAGGTGTGTGGGACGCCGTTGTTGAGAAGGTGTTGTCCCCTCTGGTGAAAGATCGCTCCGAGGCGGGAGAGGCCGTCCGCATCTGGGTCCCGGCGTGTTCGTCGGGCGAAGAGGCGTTTACTCTAGCCATATTGATGGACGAACTCGTCGACGGCAGTGAAAAACCCTGCGACTGGCAGATCTTCGCGACCGATCTTGATCAGGCGGCAATCGCCAAAGGCCGGGAGGGACATTATCGGGCAAATATCGCCGACGATGTCGGGCCTGCCCGTTTGCAGAAGTTTTTCCAGCGCGAAGGTGACGGTTACCGCATCCGCAAACGTTTGCGTGAAAAAGTCGTCTTCGCGCAGCAGAACGTGCTGACCGATCCGCCTTTCTCAAGGCTCGATCTGGTTAGCTGTCGTAATCTGTTAATCTATCTCGACAACAAGCACCAGGAGCAGTTGCTCGAAACCTTTCACTTCGCACTGCGCGAGGGCGGGTTTTTGCTTCTCGGGACTTCGGAATCGTCGGGCTCGCGGCAACGAGAGTTCCGGACCATGGATTCCAAGGCGCATATCTATGCGCGCAAGCCGGGAAAATCGCTTGCGCGGCTCAGTCCGCGGGTGGATTCCGCGCTGGCCGAGGGACTGGCGACCATGCCGCGCAATAGTCGGCGTGAGCGCGAGCGCGACCTGAGCAGCCAGGTTCGACGATCGCTCATCGACCGCTATGCACCTGCCGCGATCGCAGTAAAAGCCGATGGCGAAATCGCATACTTCCACGGGCCGGTTCGCAAGTTCATCGATCACCAGGAGGGTTCGCCCAGCCACTCGATCTTCGACCTCCTTCCATCACCGTTGCGCAGCCGCACACGCGAAGCGATTAAGGCGGTGTCGAGCGGGGACACACCGGCCCATAAATCGGTCCGCATTCGTTACCCGGATCGGGATGCGAGCGTGTGTATCGAGTGCGTGGAAATTGTCGCCGATGGCGATCGCCTGTTTTTGCTGACGTTCATCGAACACGATGAGAAAGAAGCCCCTGCCTCGCGCTCGGCGGACGATGACGGCAAGTACGTAAGGCAGCTCGAAAACGAGCTGGCGATCGTACAGGAGGACTTGCAGACAACTGTCGAAGAGCTGGAGACCTCGAACGAGGAACTCAAGGCCAGCCACGAAGAAGCAGTAGCCGCAAACGAGGAATTGCAGTCCGCAAACGAGGAACTCGAGACCAGTCGTGAAGAATTGCAGTCGCTCAACGAGGAGCTGGTCACCGTCAACAATCAGCTCGAGGAAAAGATCAATGAGGTCGAGCGTGCATCCGACGACCTCCAGAACCTGCTGACGAGCACCCGGCTTCCGGTGCTGTTTCTTGGCCCTGAACTGAAGATCAGCGGCTTCACGCCGAGCATGCGCGAACTGGTTGAAGTGCGGGACGCGGACATCGGCCGTCCGGTGACCGAACTGGCATTCAAGGCACAGGACCCGGACCTCCTCGCCGATGTCGATCGGACTATGACGAGTCTGGCGCTCTCGGAGAAGCAAATCGGCACGAATGATCGCAAAACCTTCATCCGCCGGATACAGCCCTATCGGACCTCGGATGAGCGGATCCAGGGTGTCGTCGTGACCTATTCGGATATCACCGAGCAGGCCGAAATCTCGTCACGCCTGAGCGACCGCGAGAAGCAACAGCGCATCATTGCCGAATTGGGTCAGAAAGGGCTCGCAGCGCGCGATCTCGATAAGTTCGTCAACGAATTGTGCGCCACGCTGCGCGTTGCGCTGGATTGCGATCATGCCAAGGTCCTCGAATATGACGGGAAGGCCGATAAATTGACCATGATCGGCGGGGCTGGCTGGAAAAGCGGTCTGGTCGGTTCGGCGACGGTGCCCGCAAGCGTGAAAAGTCAGGCCGGTTACACAATCGATCAGGGTCAAGTTCTGGTGACCGACTTCGCGGAAGAGCGCCGCTTCGAGCCGCCGCAACTCTTGATCGATCACGAAGTCGTCTCGGGCGTCAGCTGCCGGATCGACATCGGCGGGAAGCCGTGGGGGGTGCTGGGATTACACGATCGTGACCCGCATCATTTCCGTTCAGAAGACGTGCTCATCGTCCAGGCAGCGGCGAATGTCGCCGCGGCGACCATCAAGCAAATCCTGCGCGAGCAGCAAACCGCGCGCGAGAGCCTTGTCCTGTCGCTCGCCATCAAGACCGCCGAGATGGGCGTTTGGCAGTTCGATCCTGAGACACGTGGGGTGGTATGGGACGAGCGGCTGCGGGAAATGATCGGCAAACAGCGCTCGCGTAGTCAGCCGACGGCCGATGCCTTCTTCGGCATGATGCATCCCGATGATCTTGAGCGCGTGCAGACTGCCTTGAACCGAACCATAGAGGAAGGCGTAGCCTTCAAGGAGGAATTCCGCCTCACTCGCCCCGACGAGCGCGAAATCTGGCTGATTGGTCGGGGTGAACGGATCGTCGAGGGCGACCGTAGCACGGTTGTGGGAATCAACGCGGACATCACTGATCGGAAGGTTGCCGAAGAGCAGAACCGCTTCGTGATGCGCGAACTGGACCACCGGGTGAAGAACGTGCTCGCGATTATCCTGTCGATCGCAAAGATCACCGGTGCAAACGCAGAAGATTTTGCGACCTTCATCGGCTCGTTTGACAAGCGCCTGCACGCGATGGCGCGCACGCATAGCCTGCTGGCGGAAGCACGGTGGCAAGGTGCCCGATTGCGTTCTCTCGTCACGGATGAACTGGCTCATTCAAGCGAAAACAACGAGATCGTCGTCGATGGACCTGACGTGGATCTTTCGCCCGCCTCCGCGCAAAATCTTTCGATGGCGCTCCACGAACTGGCCACGAATGCCTTGAAATACGGTTCGCTCTCGGTGCCGGGCGGAAAGCTTTCAATAGGCTGGAGCTGGGAAAGCCGAGAAGCCGAAGAAAGGGTTTTGCTATTCCAGTGGAAGGAAACGGGCGGACCGCGGGTAACGGCGCCGCACAAGAAGGGCTTCGGCTCAACTGTAATCGAGCGGATTCTCCGCGCACAGCTCGGGGCTGAATCCAAGATTGAGTACGACCCTGACGGTCTGGACGTGATCTGCCGGATACCCGCTTCGCGCATCGTTCCCGGCGGGCGGGTCGGAGATTCCACAGCAATTCCGACAACGACTGTCCCTCACATTGATCTAGACCCGATCAAAAACGCTCACATTCTTGTCGTGGACGACGAATGGCTAGTGGCTGAGCAGCATGCCCAAGCACTTGCCGGAGCGGGCGCCACCGTCGTGGGTCCCTTCCATACGCTCGATGATGCCGAGCAGGCTGCCAAAGAGCATCTAATCGACTTCGCGGTGCTCGACTACAACATCGATGGCACGGCGGTGTCTCCCCTTGTCGATTTGCTTGAGACAAAGGGTATCCCGGTACTGATAGTCTCCGGCTATGGTTCCGAGCTCGAGCTTGCAGATAAACTCGATCATTTAGCGTTCCTGGCGAAGCCGGTGTCTCCGGCCGCCATGCTCGGGCGCGTTGCGCAACTCATCTCTCGGAAAGACGGCAATTGACCAGAAGGGACCTTATCGGGATTGGCGGAAGCGCTGGGGGCTTGCCTGCGCTTCTCTCGATGCTGGCGCAATTCGAGCCTGTAGGCCCCACGACGCTCTTCGTCGTCCTGCACCGAGCTCGTGAAGCCGGACACTTGCTCGACATCCTCAAGCGCAACAGCCCACTGGACGTGTGCGAGCCGGAAGACGGCGCTGCCATCAGGCAGAATTGCCTGTATCTCGCGCCTCCCGACGCACATATCATGATCGGCGAAAATCACGTCCATTTGCGACGTGGTCCGCGGGAGAACAATTTTCGCCCGGCGATCGATCCGCTATTCCGGACATTGGCCGTGTTTGGACGCTCGCGCGCGACCGCTGTGATCCTGTCGGGTTATCTCGATGACGGGGCCGCCGGTTGCCGGGCGATCGCCTCGACGGGAGGTCGGGTCGTTGTACAGGATCCCAACGACAGCACGTCGCCGAGCATGCCTCGCGCCGCTATCAGCGCGGTTGGGGAACCGGAATTGATCGCAAGCGCAGCCGAACTCGGTGCTCATCTGTCGAGGATTGTCGGTGACGCGGCCGGTCCTTCCAGCGAGCCGGCGGAGAGCATCCGGCTCGAAATAATGATCGCCGGACTGGAGAAGGCTAGGATGTCCAGTGAAGACAAGCTAGGCGAACTGTCGCCCTACAACTGCCCGGATTGCAACGGTGTTCTTTGGGAGATCGAGGATGGGCCATTGACGCGTTATCGATGCCATACCGGTCACGCCTATACGCAGCACTCGCTCAACGATCGGCAGGAAGAACTGCTCGAGCAGAGCATGTTCGACGCCCTGCGATCTTTGAGAGAAAAGTCGCGATTGCTGCATGCCCTTGCTGAGAAGGACGACATAAACCGAAGCCGTTATCTCGCCAGCGCCGCCAATTGTGATGCTGATGCCAAGCGGATCGAGGACATGATTCTCGCCCGCAGAAATATCGCCGCCTGATGGCTTCGATGAAGCGGAGTCGTTGGACACTCTACCACACTTTCCTAGCCTTCTTGAGCGCGAAGTCATCCCTATAATCGAATGCTAATCGTAAGCCGGGGTGGCATGAGATCGGGACACATGTCCTGATGCCATGCCACCAGATTTGTCTGCTGGCAGTGGCAGTGCCGTTCAATTTCGTTGTGGCGTAGTCCCGTTAGCAAGTGAGAGGCGGTCGGCCAGTACAGCCGGCCGACTGCAAATGGGATCAGATTTCAGTTCTCTCCTCCAGCAACAATGCGACTTCGACATCGACGCCGAGGTAGCGCACCGTGTTCTCGATTTTGGTATGGCCAAGCAGAATTTGGATGGCGCTTATGTTGCCGGTTGCGCGGTAGATCATAGCTGCCTTTGTGCGCCGAAGCGAGTGCGTGCCCTTATTCTGCTTTGCGCAGCCCGATCGCCGTTACCCATTCATCGACAAGGCGTGCATACTGCCGCGTGCTCATAAGGCCGACTGGGTCGATACGGCTGGGGAACAGATAGTCGACCGTCGAGCCGCCTCTGCATTCTAGCCACGCTAGCTGTGTGACTCGCACATCTGCAGTCAGTTCGAACTGCACCGGCCGGTTGGTCTTATGCGGAATGACGGTAGCCCGATTGCGAATCTCAGCTCCTGCAACCACGTCGCCTATCTTGATTTTCACAAGATCACATCCTCGCAGCTTGCTGTCGATCGCAAGATCGAAAAGAGCCTAGTCTCTCAATCGTCCTTCTCGATCGAGATGAAAGTGGATTGCCCAGATTTGCTTCTGCGTGAGTGGACGTTTCGTTCCGACATTCTTGCCAGCATTCCAAGCCGGACGGCGCCTATATCGTGGGCAAGCTGCTCGAAGGCGACGACTACAACCACGGCTTCAACGCCGCGACCGGCGAATATGAAGACCTGGTGAAGTCGGGTGTCATCGATCCGGCGAAGGTGGTGCGCACTGCGCTGCAGGACGCGGCTTCGGTTGCCTCGCTGCTGATCACCACCGAGGCGCTGGTGGCCGAACTGCCCAAGGAAGACACGCCCGCACCGATGCCGGCGATGGACTTCTAACAAGGTTAGGAGAGCGCGGCATCAAGCTGCGCTCTCCACACCTCCACGCACGGCTGGCGGCAGTGCTGCCTGGCGTCTCCACACGCCCTCTTGAGCAAGGCAGTCTCCGAAAATGGCTATGTCAGAAAAATCGGTCCAATGAGAGAGGAAGAGATAATGACCGACAGGTATCTGGAATATCTTTCACGCGAACATGCGCGGCTCGAGAACGAAATCCAGCTGGAAAGCAAACGACCCCGGCCTGACGAAGTTCTGGTTGCCCGCCTGAAGAAGCTCAAACTGGCGCTCAAGGACCAGATGCGGAGCTGGGCTTCCGATCACGCGACCAGCGATCGGCTGACCGCGTAAACGGACTAGAACCAAACATATTCTCTTCTGGAAGAAGGCAGGCGCACCTCTATCGGTGCGCCTCGCTCTCTCTTGCAAGGTACTGAAAAACGACGGTAAAAAATTTTATCCAGTCTTGAAACCAATTGCGCGTTTCCTAATTTCGTTAATACCGGATGCCATAACGGGTCCGGTTGGACATTAGGGCGTCAGCTCTTTCGTTCGCTGACGCTTCTCGTGCCCAGATTGCTCAACAAGGAGGATTTGGAAATGAGAACTGCATTTGATTTGACCCCCTATCGCCGCTCGACGGTCGGTTTCGATCGGCTCTTCGAGGCGCTCGAGAACAGCTTCCGCGCCGAGACACAGGATAGCTACCCACCCTTCGACATCGTCCGCACCGGCGAGGACAGCTACCGGATCACTCTGGCGGTTGCTGGCTTCCGTCCGGACGAAATTGACATCACTGCACAGCAGAACCAGCTCGTCATCTCTGCTCAGAAGGAGGAGAAGGACGAAGACGATGTCGAATTCGTTCACCGCGGTATCGCTGCCCGCGCGTTCGAGCGCCGGTTCCAGCTGGCCGACTATGTCGAAGTGCGCGATGCGGACTATGAGCACGGCATGCTGACGATCTCGCTCAAGCGGATTGTCCCGGAATCACTCAAGCCGCGCAAGATCGCCATCGGAAGCAACAAGCATGTCAATGACGACACGCGGCAGCTGACTGAAGACAAGGCGGCTTGAGCCTCAATAGCCGGGCAAATCCCGGGCGGGGTGGGTGCAACCGCACCTGCCCCGCTTGATGGGGTTTGCCAAGCGGAAAAGAGGCATTGGACGATCCCCGTCAACGCGATTTGATAGCAGCTGAGAGGGCCGTATCTCACCAATGGGACCGGCCCTTCTTCGCGTATTAGCTTCCCGGCTCGAGTTTGAGCCTGACCGTTCGCTCTTCGCCGCCGCGCAATAGCGTGAGCTCGACACTTTGCCCGACGCGAAAGTCGTCAAGTCGGGCGAGCAGGTCGCCTACTCTGGACACAGGTTTGCCATTTAGAGCGGTAACGATGTCCCCAGGAGCTACGCCGCCCCTAGTGCGCTGCGCTGCAACCAGACCGGAGCGATCCGCTGATGACCCGGGATCGACCCGCAGGACAAAAACACCTTCGATCCCCGAAGCACGTTTGAGCCGGTCGTTGATATCGTCATCGCTTTCAAGGCCAAGGCTGGGCCGCGTATAGCGCCCCTCAGAAATCAGTTGTGGCACAACCCGCATGACCGTGTCGACCGGTACGGCAAAACCGATGCCTGCCGATGCCCCAGAGGGACTGTAGATTGCGGTATTGACCCCGATCAGTCTGCCCGCTGAATCGAGCAGCGGACCGCCCGAATTGCCTGGGTTGATGGCCGCATCGGTCTGGATCAGGTTGCGAATGTCGGGGCCGTTCTCGTTAGGCAGCGAGCGATCCAGTGCCGAGACGATCCCTTTAGTCAGGGTCCAGTCTAGGCCGAACGGGTTTCCAATCGCGAACACATTCTGCCCGACTTGCAGATCATTGCTCGTGCCTATGGGGACCCGAGCGGGCGCTGTGAAACCTGCACCGCCGATCTTCAAAACAGCAAGGTCGTGCTGTGGGCTCGTACCCACCAGTGTGGCGGAAAACTGGCGACCGTCTGCAAGCTGTATTTGCGCTTCTGATGCACCCTCGATGACATGATAATTGGTGAGGATATGACCTGCCTCATCCCATACGAGGCCCGAACCCGACCCGCGCGGGACGCTATAGACATTACGTGTCCAGAAATCGGCAACTCGCTGCCGTGTCGATATGAAGACGACGGATTCTCGGGCATTGCGGAACAGGTCGATATTGGCGCGTTCATCTGCAGCTAGGTCTCCACGCGGAGTGACCATCCGTGGCTCGGCCACCGGAGCCGACTGGTTGAAGAGTAACGACAGTGTTGCAGCTAAGAGGAGCCCATTCATTATGATCAAAACCACTATCCATGGACGCAAATTTGGCGTTGCCTTCGTCAACGATCTTCTCATCACAGATAGATAGCGCTGGTTATGCAAGGATCAACGGAACGCCGCTTCATTCTTCGATCGACAGCGGTATCGACAAATTTCAATCCATGATCGGACATTGGGGAAGCCCATAACCAAGGCTAGGCTGCCAGTCCGCTTTCAGGTTCCTCTAAGAGGGCCCAAACGTCCGCAATTAGGGCGCTAAGCTGACGTTCGCCTTCTTCTGCGACCGTTAGGATTGCTCATTTTCGTAGATCAGACAGTCATTGGATGGAGCCTTGGCAATCGTTGCATTTCAGCTCTGACATTGTTGTCTAATTTCGACTGAAATCAACGCTTTGTAGGTAAACACCGCCTATCGGGATCTCTATCGAGATGGTACGAGCGAGCCTGCTCGACAGCAAACTGGAGTGAAGTGGTGCCGAAGCCAAAGCGGGAAAGAATTAGGACCGAGAAGCAGGTCACCCGTAAGCTTGAGCACGAAAGGCGGGGGTCACTTGAAGGCGAATATAAGCCCTTCCTTCTGATCCATGATTTTACGTCTATCGGCCGGGTCTCCCGGATTAAGTATGGAAAACGTGAGGCGCACTTAATGTCTGACCTCGAAACGGCCGTGTTCCAAGAGCTTCTGGGGGCCGCCCCTCGGTCAGCGTGACATCGCGGGAGTCGTCGGGTTCATATTCGCCCATTTTCATCCCCCTATGATTGTTGGCGTTACTTTACCGACGTTCGGGATAGGGATGTGTTCCATCTTTCTACCGTGGATCATGCTCCGTATGCCTCAGACAAGCGGTTCACACTCCTCTGACGATCTCGACACAATCGGCGAAAGTTCATGCTCATCATCAAGGCTCAGAACTCCCAACGCTTTAAATTGATAAAGCGGATAGTTTGTTGGCACCGCGCCACCTGTCATCGGTAAGACAATCAAAGAGTTCTGGCAGCTAATCAAGGTCTGCTTAACTCTCGCTTTCCACCCATTTTCGGTCATATCGGGTCCGCACTACGCCTCTTCCAAAGCGTTCGACCAGCGAAGTCGTCGGACCGCTTGATAAATTAGATTTCAGTGAGCTCAGCTAGGAGAAAGGTGTCCTCGACATTAACGCCCAGATACCGGACGGTGTTCTCAATCTTTGTATGTTCCAGCAAGATCTGGATCGCTCGAATGTTGCCCTTAGCGCGGAAGATCATGGCGGCTTTCGGGCGCGGTGCCAGCAGATAAGCCAAAACATCCCACGGCGGAGACATTCGTCAGGCTGCTCTCGTCCCGAATGCATAACGGTCTAGCCTAAAATGCGGAACGGAGAAGCGAGAACCAGAGTCATTTTGTTGTCGCAGTAGCGATCATGCCTGCGGCTTTCGGCAGAAAGGCTGGAGAACTATGACTGACTCCCCAACACAAGCACGCCGCCCGCCCACTTGGACAAGGCGCTTTGACCGAGAGTGGGATGGCGACCTTTTCATGGCCAGCTTCAACCAAAACGTTGAAGTCCGGGACGCCGCAGGCCGTCCAATCGGCAAAATGCACGCATTCCTGATCGGCAAGTCTACGGGAACGGTTGAAATCGCTATCGTTGACGGCGAACCAGGGCCAAGACAGTCAGATAGCTGCTTTCCGATACCGTGGGAATTGTTCAAATATGAGCAAGATTTTGACGGTTACGTCTGTCATCGGACAAGCGATTTTATAAGCGATGGCCCTTCGTTTGGTTGTAATGACCGGATGGAGTGGAGCTATGCTGATCTGGTAAGCTTCTTCAGCTATTATCGCGTTGCGTTTTGACCGGATCATGGAAGCTACCCTAGCAACTTGGACTGTGCCGCAGCGATGAAGGCTGCATCGACTTCCTAGACGGCCATGAGGTGGCCGAAGGTGTCTAAGGTGATCGCGATGGGCGCATGGCCCATCGAAGGTTATAGGCCCTTCAAATCAATCGGTTGCTTGATCCATGCGCTGGCAACTACGTTACGCAGGCTGTGGAGGGCCTAGCGAGCCTACAGGAGCGGTTTGCAGTCCTTGTGCTTGCCGACATCATCTGCAACTCATGCGGCCACTCTAAGCAGCCGCTCGCCTTTGGGGCAGAGGCCATGACTGCGGGTCATGTGCGTGGCGGTCTAGGTCTCTTCGATGAAGACGAGGCGTTCGGGTTCGAGATCGATCTGGCTGCCGAACCAGTGCTCACGTTGCCTCAGGACTTTGGGACGGTCCTGCTCGATCGCGTGGCCGGTCTTCTTTGCGCGTGATCCCGTGACGACGAAGAACCGATAAGTCGTCTCGATCCGACGGCGGCGGCGCGCTCGATCAGCCGCGCCTGAATCTCGACCAGGGCTATGTCCCTGCTCGGCGATCAACTCCCGGATGCAGTCGCCATATGCCTCGATCTTGCCGGAATGACGGTTTCCGCCGCGCGGCTTGGCCATCGCCTGACCATGTTCCAGCGCGCGTTGCCGTCAGCGGATCGCACTCGACACGCTGACCCCGAAGCGGGCCGCCGCAGTCAGGCAGTTCAGTCCGCTATCAATCGCTGCGACAACTCGGTCCCGAACTTCCTGTGAAAGCTGTCCGTCGTCAGAACATTTGGCACAACTCGCGGCGTAAATTAGCGGAGTGCGGGCCTCGTCAGGGGATGGATGAT
>NZ_JAHCBF010000007.1 GCF_018398395.1 Croceicoccus gelatinilyticus
CACCAGCAGGAAGTCTGAATCACAACGCAGCCGAAATGGGAATCCCCCTCGAGTCAGTTCGTGTGGAAACCGCTCTAAACCGCCGCAGCGGCCACGGTTCGCCCGGCATGTGATTGGCCATTTCATTTGCGGCCACGAAGGTTTCGCGGTGTCCGTTCATGCGGCGCAGGTAGGCCAGAAGGGCGAATGCGTCGGGGTGCTGCACCATGCGGTCTATGTCATCGAAGGTCAGGACAAGGCGCTGCCCTGCCCCGAACCAGTTTTCACCCGCTTGGGTTTTCGTCCAGGCGCTTGCGACAACGCCTAGAACCTCGGTATCGGGCAGCGGTTCGATCATTCCCGAGTCATTGAATGATGACGCGAAGGTCATCAGGTCCTCGATGGTGCGGCTGTTCCGCGCCTCGGTCATACATGCCCGCCACAAGGCAACATTGCGCTGCCCCTTGCCGATCAGGTCGTCATTGATAGGTGCGACATTCTGACGCGGCAACGGCTTGCCGCGCATGACGGGAAGGTCCGCAAGGTCATCTAGCGAGCCTTGGATCAGCTCGTAGGCACCTTTCGCGCCGCGCGATGGCGGGGCCACCACGAACCCGTCGCCCAGAATGTCGATAGGCCGGGCAGGGTCGGGACGAACGGCCCGCCTTTCCCCGCCATGGCGATACCATGCTTGGAAGTTGCCGGACCCGCTGCGCACGATGATCGGGGTCGGCCCGAACTCGTCTATGGCATCGCGCAGTAGGCGTTCGTCCGGCGCGTCCACGTCCAGAACCGTGATGCGATTAGGACGGCAGGCGAAGCCGAAAGCATCATCGCCGGGGAACTTGCCCCTGAATTGCTCCGATGCTTTCAGCCCCGCTTTGAGATAACCTTTTACCGCCGGGCGCTTGTCACGAACCGGAAAGGTCGCGATGCCTGCCTCCGCATAACGCGGCTGCCATGTGGCAAAGAGCCCCGCCATGTTCTCATATCCCGTAGTCGGATTCGGGATCGCAGGGGTCATCGTCCACCGCCTTGTCGGAACAATCGTCCTCTTTAGGATCGTCGTCCTCGGCATCCTCATGGTCGCCGCCGGTGACATTGCGAATGCCCTTCATGGAAGGTGGCATCCTTTCCCATTCGATCCATGCGGTTTCGCGCGGATCGTCGTCCTCGGCTGGGTCGTCGTCCTCCCAGTCGGGGTCGCCGTCCAGCAGGTCTAGGGTGCCGATCATGGCTTGGTAGAGATTGCCGATTTCCTCGGTCATGCGCTCGAAAGACTGGCGCGATGCCAGCAGCGGCGCGATGTAGATTTCAGGTGCGTGTCGCATGGCGAAACCTCCCGAACTCGGGCAGGCCGATCAGCAGCGAAAGGCGCTGCCGCATGGCTGCATTTGCTTGGATTTTCGGGCGGTTTCGGGTATGGCTGGGGGTGTCCGCCGCAATGGACATTCCAGCCCTCGCGCCCTGCCCGGCGCGGGGGTTTTTCCTTTCCATCAGGCCGCCTCCCGCTCCGCGATGCGGGCTTTGATCCACCCGTCGATCTCATTGTCGGGCCAAGCATTGATGCGGCCGGAAAGCTTCACGGGGCGCGGAAATTCGCCGCGTTCGAGCAACTCGTAGATGTGGGAGCGGCTAAGGGCGGTGCGCTCCTTAACGGCATCAAGGCGGAGAAGTGTCGTCATGTCGTCCCTCGCTGTTTATTGGACGACATGATTAATTAGCGGCATCTAGCCGGGTGTCAGCAATATTGCAGTCTTGGTAATTCGGTTAGATGTCCTTTGCCCGATGCTTTTCGAGCAAGGTTTGAACGAAGTTCGCGCGCCATTCGGGGTCAGACCAGTCTCGGCGATGTTTTAGCCAAGTGAATATCTCTGCCCGACTCATTCCAGTTTCCTCTGTCGCTTGGGCAACAGCAGCCTCCTGTTTAATGTTCAGCGCAACTAGAGATTCGACAATTGCAGCGGCCCGATGACCGTTCAGGGCGCGATCATGCTTATTTATCGGCTTGCCACGCTTCGCGCGCGTCAATTTATAAGGAACACTTCCGTCACCATTCACGGCACCCGCCAAACCAATCAGGACAAGATGAAGGCCAGAAAGGAATGCCTCATCTTCTTGGGACATATTTTGTCGTGATTTCGCTATGTATCCGCCCAATATGGGCAGTGCATCCATGAGGTATTCTCCGACAAATTCCAAAGGCTCGTCCCCGTTCAACGCATACCAAGCCAGCCATTCCTTGCCGATGGATGGATCGCGTTTGCTTTCAGCCATGAAGCGCCACCACATTAGTCGTTTCAGTCCCGCGCACGATCCGGTCTAATTCGTTCGCCCATGCTTCCAGTGCGGCCCGCTTCTCGTCCTTCCAGTCGTGGCGCTGATAAACGCCAGCGATGCCGCCCCGCGCACCTGATACGTGATTCAGAACCGCCTCTGTGACCTCGTAGCGGACCCCTAGCCGTTGCAGGCCGGTCGCGACGGTTCGCCGTATATCATGCAAGGTCCAATGCGGCCCGTCCTCGCGTTCTAGGTTTTCGTCCAGCTTGGCCCGGAACCGCGCCTGCGCCTTGCTGAAACCGCTAGGGCCGCGATCAGCCTGCCCCGCCCTCGTCCGCGTCGGGAACAGCTTTCCGCTGCCCTCGACCTCGGGGATCGCCTCGACAATGGTTTTCGCCACGGCAGGCAGTGGGAGAATATGCACAACATCATTCTTTGCCCGGCCCGCCGGTATCGTCCATTCGGCGGCGTTCAGGTCGAACTCGTCACGATCCGCGCTGAAAACCTCGTCGCGGCGCGCGCCGGTCAGCATCAGCAACTTTAGGCCCGGTCCCCATGGGTTCGGTTCATCCTCGGCCACGCCCCACAAGGCTTTCAGTTCCGCCTCGGTCAGCACCCGGTCGCGCGCTTTCGGCTTCGGGGGTCGTCCTGCATCGCGGCACGGGTTCGCTTCCAGCTTGTCGAGCCTCGGCATAGCCCATGTATAAAAAGCCGATAGCTGCGCATGGACCGCGCGGGCCATCGTCGGGGCGGTCGTGGCGATGTTGTCGATCAGTTCGGTTATCTCGCCCCGCGTCACGGTATCAGCGAAGCGGTCGCCAAGTTCGGGCATGACATAGCCGTCCATGATGCGCTTGATCTCGCCATGCGATCGCAGGTCCCGTTTGCCGTCGAGATAAACGGGGATCAATTGGCGGAAGGTCCCGCCCTTGGCCCGTGCCCGCTTCGCAGGGGGCGGTGCGCCTTTCCCTGCCTCCAGGTCGTTCAGATAGGTCCGCGCCTTGCGCCGTGCCTCGGCCAGCCCGAACCGGGGGCCATAGGTCCCCAAGGTCAGGTTATGGACCTTCGCACCCTGCCGCTTGCGTAGGACAAAGGTTTTCGTGCCCTTGCTTGATACCCGGACCCGCAAGCCCTGCACCTTGTCGTCGGGAACCTCGATCCGGCCCGTCTCGGGTGCCTTGATCGCTTTCACGCGCGTGTCGGTCAGTGTAATGTTACCCACGATGTTACCTGCCTCGCAGAAATGCCCGCCAACGGTCAGCGGGTCATGCAAAGTGTTACCCCGGGTAACAGAATCGTGCAAATACTATCGGATAGCGCCGGATGATGCCGGACCATCTATCATTGAAATACAACGCTTTATGGATGCAATCGGACCCCGCCGGATGCTCCGTCCTATAACTCTTAATCAGCGGGTCCTAGGTTCGAGCCCTAGTGCGTCCACCATTTTTTCAACATTCATCGATGTTTAGCCCGGTTTCTTGCCTCGTCGGCAGAATGCCTCGTTGCATCCGCAGCTGCTCTCGCCGCCAATGATACGAAAGTATCAATGCGGGTGCGAACGATGTTCGCCGGACTCCTCGCAGGTTAGCGCATGCTGCGTTGCACACAGAGCCTGCGAAGAGAATACGACGTGAAGATCATGACCCCGAGCACCTATGAAACCATCATTGCCGCGCTCGGCGATTCGATCGTCTACCTTCTGGAACAGAACAGCCTCCCCGCCGAAGCAACCGATGCGCGCGAAAAGGTCGAGGCGATGTTTCAGACGCTTGCCACTTTCATGGGACGCGAGGGGCACGACGATCTTGAAGGCTTGCTTCAGCATTATGCCTTCATGACTTCGGGCTCCACATCGCACTGATCTTCAATTTGGTCGGGAACTCTAAGGGGTCTCGTCATTTACCTTGGGCACAGGCCCCGCAGGCGCGATTGCACCTTGGGCCGCCGCGTGGCAGCATCTGAGGGGTAATGGAAGAACAGGCTCTCGTAATCGCGCTGGTCGGCGTGCTCGGCATCGGCGCTCAATGGATTGCCTGGCGGACCGGTTGGCCGGCCATCGTGCTGATGCTCGTCGCAGGCTTTGCCGCTGGTCCCATCACCGGGATCATGGATCCCCATCACGCATTCGGCGAACTGCTCGAACCGATGATCTCCATCGGCGTTGCAATCATCCTGTTCGAAGGCGGGCTCAGTCTCGATTTCCGGGAATTACGCAAGACGGGCAGCGCGGTCTGGCGTCTCGTCATATTCGGCGTGCCGATCGCCTGGTTCGCAGGGTCACTGGCCTGCTACTATATCGCAGGTCTGGTCTGGCCGGTCTCCATCCTGTTTGCAGGCATCCTCGTCGTCACGGGCCCGACCGTGATCTTGCCGCTCTTACGCCAGTCCAGCGTTGCGCAGCGGCCTGCCGCGATCCTCAAGTGGGAAGCGATCGTCAACGACCCCTTCGGCGCGATGTGCGCCGTCATCGCCTATGAATATTTCCGCGCATCGGCCAACGGTGCAGGCCTTGCCGAAGTCCTGCCGCAGATGGCCTTTGCAACGATTGCCGCCGCCGTCCTTGGCTATGCAGCGGCCTGGATGATCGCGTGGAGCTTTCCGCGCGGGTTCGTGCCGGAATTCCTGAAAGCGCCGGTCCTGCTCGTCACGGTGATCGGGCTGTTCGTCATTTCGAACTCGATCCAGCAGGAAACCGGCCTCGTCGCCGTTACGCTGATGGGCATCGCGCTGGCCAACATGAACGTCGATTCCCTGCGCGACATTCACCCGTTCAAACAGAACATCGCGGTGATGCTGGTTTCCGGCATCTTCATCCTGCTTTCGGCCTCACTCAACTTTGACACGCTACGCGCGCTGGAATGGCAGTTCACGCTGTTCCTCATCGCCATCCTCTTTGTCGTGCGCCCGCTTACGGTCCTGCTCAGCCTCGCGTTCAGCTCGATCCCGTGGAAAGAGCGTATCTTCGTCGCCTGGATCGCGCCGCGCGGTATCGTTGCGGTCGCCATTTCCGGCCTGTTCGCATTGCGCCTGTCAGACCTTGGCTATGGTGACGGTACGATCCTGATCAGCCTGTCCTTTGCCGTCTGCGTCGTCACCATCGTCGCGCATGGCTTTACCATTGCGCCCGTATCGCGGTGGCTGGGACTGACCGGCTCAACCACGCCCGGCATTCTTCTTGTCGGCGCAACGCCGTGGTCCATCGCGCTGGCCCGGGAATTGAAGCAGATGGAAGTACCGGTGACGATTGCCGACACCAGCTGGTGGCGCCTGTCGGGTGCGCGTCAGCAGGGTTTGCCCACATATCACGGCGAAATCCTTGCCGAAGCGACCGAACATTCACTCGATCTTTCGCAATTCCAGACGCTTGTCGCCGCGACCGAGAACGAGGCTTACAACGCGCTCGTCTGTAACGAATTTGCGCCCGAAATCGGCCGCGATGCGGTTTATCAGCTGGGCGAAGCCGGTCACCACGACGATCCGCGTTCGTTGCCGCCCTCAATCCGCGGCCGCGCGCTGTTCCAGTCGGGCGTCGACATGAACGAAATGCACCGCCGCCAACAGGCTGGCTGGGAATTCCGCAAGACGCGCCTGTCCGAACAATTCGATTTCGAAGCCGCCCGCGCCGCCCTTCCCGATGAGGCGGACTTCCTGATGGTCGTGAAGGCCAGCGGCGCGCTGCGCTTCTTCACCCACGCCGCACGGCCCAGCCCCGTCGCAGGCGACTACGTCGTATCCTATTCCCCACCTGAAGAGCCGGACATGCAACGTGTCCAGGCCCGCAAGGAGAAGAAGGCACGCGGCCAATCCAAGGCAGAGGCAAAACCGGCATGAAAACAACAGCGAACCTGATGAAAGATGCTGGCAAACTGGCTCTGGTCGTGGCGGTACCGGCCCTGTTTCTCGCGGGGTGCAACCGGGCTGAAGAGCCAGAGCCTGAACCCGAACCGACCGAAACGCCCTCACCCGAAGCGAGCGAGAGCCCGATCTCTATCCTGAGGGAAACGCCGAACCCGATTGTCGAGGATCTGCTGCCGACAGAACCGTTCGAACAGACCGTGCCTTTTGCCGAAGGCGGCTTTGACTTGTCCGAAGAGGCGCAGGAAGCCATCCAGACTGTCCTTGAATCCGAACAGTACAAGCTTGGCGGCGCGATCCTGATTTGGGGCCATACCGACAGTTCAGGGCACGACGAAGCCAATCTTCGCGCCTCCAAACGCCGGGCCGAGGCGGTTGCCGAAGTCCTCGAGGAAGCTGGCACGGACCCAGATCGCATCAAGATCATCCCGATGGGCGAGATGCTGGCGATCGCTCCCAATGCCAAGCTCGACGGCACGCCTGACGAAGAAGGCCGCGCCAAGAACCGCCGTGTCGAAATCTCCGTCGCCGCCCCGGCAGCAGACGATGCCGATGATGATGATGCCGCTACGGAAGTTAAGAGCGAAGCGGCCGTAGAGCCGGCGTCGAGCTGAAATCGCGGCCCGGAACAGTCTAAGCGCGGCGTTAACCATTTAACGGGCATTGCTACGAGGAGGCTCCTCGTAAGTTTTGCAGCGAAAAGTTAACCACTTCCCGTTACATCTACGCGCGTGAAGTTCGGGCTCCGCCTTTTTTCCGCGCGCCGCGCCTCCTCGCAGGAGCTTGTACGCCTGTACCAGCTCGCCGCGAGCGCGCTTGCCGCGTTCGTGCTCGGCTTCGCTGCCCTGAACCTGTTGATCGACCACGCGCCGCGTTGGTTCGGTGCGGCCTTGATGGCGCAGCCACTCTCGGGACAGATCGTTTTGATCGACACCGGAAGCGGGCAAAATTTCACGGATGAATCGATTGCCGAGCGACAGGCACAAGCGGTGCGGATCGCCTCGAATGCTGGTGCCGATGCGATTTTTATCGAAGGACGGTTCGTCGAATCCGACCCAGGTATTCCCGACCTCGCCAAATCGATCGCCGCTGCATCCGCACCGGTGACCATTGGCTGGCCTCTTGCCTATACGGCGGATGAAAACTCCATCGGCGTCCGTGTCGATCGCCGGGCTTCGTTTCCTGCGGTTCATGAAACCGCCCAGGCAAATCGTGTCTTGATGACTGGCTTCGTCCGCGAGGGAGAGTCACCGATCACGGTCGCTGACAAGCGGTGGAAGTCTTTTAGTGCCGCGATCGCCGGGGTGGACTACATCCCCGGCGTATTCCCGATCGATTATCGTCATCGCGCATCGGATCTGAAAGTCTATTCAGTCGATGACTTTTCCGGCCGATCTGCTTTGTCGGCACAATTGCGCGGCAAGAGGGTGGTGATCGCTTCTATCACCTCTTTGGAACGCACGGCCCTTGTCCCGAAAGACTGGCGCGTTCCGCTGATTTTCGTCGATCTGATCGCCGCAGAAACGCTGATCAACGGCGTTCCTTTTCGCGTTCCAACGGAAATCGCCTTCTTTTTCGCGATAATCATGCTTTATATCGCGGCCTTGTTGCCGCGTGGGCTGAGGCGCAAGACATACGCCGCGACGACAGGCCTCATGATCGCGATTCCACTTTTTGTCGCGCCTTTCGGACCGATCATCAATTCCGGCTCAGGCCTTTGCGTCATTTTGGTCTACGGCGCCCTGCGTCTACGCTCCAGCATGCGTGAGCGTGCGGCAGGTGTCGAACGCCTTTCCGGTCTTCCCAATTTCCACTCGCTCGAGGATGATTTCGCTGCCTCCAAGGGACGCCTGATCATCGCCAAAGTCGAGAACTACGAGGAAATCCTCGCCAGCCTTGAAACTGCGCACCATGCCGACTTTGTAAAGCAGATCGCATCGCGACTTGCGGTTGGCGGAACGACACAGATCTACACCGATACCACGGGCCACTTTGCGTGGTTCGATGAACTGGAACACGCAAAGAGCCACGTCGCAGGGTTGCTCGCCCTTACCAGCGCGCCGATCGTGACGGGTGATCGCACGCTGGACTTCAACTGTGCGTTCGGTCTCCTCGACTGCACGATTGAAAAGCCGCGCCAGGCAATCAGCGCCACGATCGTCGCGGCCGATCGTGCTGCCTCGCGCCCCACGCACATTTCCTATGTTAGCGAACAGGAAGGCTTCGACGCCAATTGGCAGCTCTCGCTCCTTGCCTCGCTTGGTGACGCCATTGAGCGCGAGCAGATCTATCTCGCCTTTCAGCCCCAGTGTCGCCTGTCGGACGAACGTATCGTAGGCGTAGAGGCGCTGGTCCGCTGGCGTCATCCCGAACGCGGGGTTATCAGCCCGTCGCAGTTCATCCCGCAGATCGAACGAGCTGGTCGTCTCAAGCCGCTGACGGCACATACCTTGCGTCTTGCTGCACGTGCTGCCGACAGGATTATCTCCACCGGCATCCGCGTCAGTGTGAATGTCTCCGCGACGCTCGTGGCAGACGATGATTTCGTGACGTTCGCGCACGAGAACATCCTTGCAGGCGGCGGCCGGCCATCATCCATCACGATCGAAATTACCGAAACGGCCCGTACACCCGACATCGAAAGGGCGGCCCGCAATCTCGAGAAGCTGCGCTCGATCGGGTATCATATCGCACTCGACGATTTCGGTACAGGCGAAGCAAACCTCTCGCTTCTGGTCGCCCTGCCCTGTGACGAGGTCAAGATTGACCGCAGCTTCGTCGTCCTTTCCCAGCATAGCGACCGGGCGCGCATGGTTATAGGTGCGCTGGAGAAAACGACCAGCATGGCCGACATGCGTCTTGTCGTTGAAGGGATCGAGACCGAGGAAGATCGCAGCACGATGCTCGAGCTCGGATGCGAGATCGGGCAAGGGTATTTGCTGGGCAAACCCCAGTTGTTGACACAGTTCATCCAGATGCTTGGAAAGCAGGCCGTAGAAGAGCCTCGAAAATTAACCCTTTATTAACCTTAAAAAATGTGGTTAACGTGTAAGCCTCAAGAACGGAGGCCAAACACATGTGGGACTGGGCATTGAACTGGTTCGAACGCTGGGTCTGAGGATCCACGAACCGAATTAACAAAGGCCTCGCCTAACGGCGGGGCCTTTTTCGTTGAGGCATTCAAGCTCTGGAAATCCTGCATTTCTGCGGCTTTGCGGCCTGATCCCATTGGCCTATCCACCTATCGATCACATCCCAATGTGATCTGATTTGCCAAGCACATTATAATGTGCGAAGTGCCCCGCATGCAGACCACAACCACCCCGACTCAAGAGCGAATCAGGGCCCTCGTTGCACAGGGCACGATGTCGCGTTCCGCCATTGCACGCGCAGCAGGCCTCCATCCCAACTCACTACGGGATTGTACGGAGGTCAGCTGGAACCCCACGTCCGAGACACTAGCCAAGCTCGATGCGTTCCTGCGCGACAACGACGATCGCCCCGTCCTCGCGACGCCGGAAGAGATAATCGACGAAGCGCGCAATGGCCGGATGTTCATCCTGGTCGATGACGAGGACCGCGAGAACGAAGGCGACCTGGTCATCCCGGCCCAGATGGCGACGCCGTCGGCGATCAACTTCATGGCAACGCACGGCCGCGGCCTGATCTGCCTCGCGCTCGGCAAGGCGCGGGTCGAGGATCTCGGCCTCGAACTGATGAGCCGCAACAACCGCACGCGGCACGAAACGGCTTTCACCACCTCGATCGAGGCACGTGAAGGCGTCACCACCGGCATCAGTGCCGGCGACCGTGCCCGCACGATCAGCGTGGCGATCGATTCCTCCAAGGGCGCGGACGACATCGTTACACCCGGCCACGTTTTCCCGCTCGTCGCCCGTAATGGCGGCGTGCTGGTCCGCGCCGGTCATACCGAGGCGGCGGTCGATATCTCGCGCCTTGCCGGTCTCAATCCGTCGGGCGTGATCTGCGAGATCATGAATGACGATGGCACGATGGCCCGCATGGATGACCTGATCACGTTCGCGCGTCGTCACGAGCTCAAGATCGGTACGATCCGCGATCTTATCGCCTATCGCCGCAAGCACGACCATATCGTCGAACTGCGTTCCGAAACCCGTTTCGAGAGCCAGTACGGTGGTACCTGGACGGCGCGGGCCTATTACAACACCGCGACGGGTGACGAGACGTTGGCGCTTTCGCTCGGCCACATCGGCCCTGAAAAGCCGACGCTGGTTCGGATGCACACGCTCGACATCTTCAGCGACACGTTGGGCGAAGAAGGTCCGCGCTCTGGCCTCATGGCGCGTGCCATGAAGCAGATCGCAGAGGAAGGCGCCGGTGTCGTCGTTATCATCAACCGCCATCGCAAGCGGCTCTGGTCGACCGTCCTCGATCTTCATTCGGGGGCAAAGTCCGCGCCCGACATGGACGAACTGCGCGACTACGGCGTAGGGGCGCAGGTCCTTACCGAACTGGGTGTGCATGAAATGATCCTGCTCACCAACACGCATCACTCGCTCGTCGCGCTGGAAGGTTACGGCCTTTCGATCGCCGGCGAACGTCCGATCGACTGATCCAACGGAGACCGACATGGCCCGCTTTCTCATCGTGGAAGCCCGCTTCTACGATCATCTCAACGATATGCTCGTGTCCGGTGCCCGCGCGGCGCTGGAGGCCGAGGGGCACTCCGTCGACGTCCTGACCGTTCCGGGCGCTCTCGAACTGCCGGGCGCGATCGCGCTGGCTTCGGAAAGCGGCCAGTATGACGGTTATGTCGCCATTGGCGTCGTGATCCGGGGCGAGACCTATCACTTCGAGATCGTCGCAGGCGAAAGCGCGCGCGGTATCCTGGCGCTGACCATGGACGGCGTTGCCATCGGTAACGGCATCCTGACTGTCGAGAACGAGGCACAGGCGCTTGTCCGTGCCGATCCGACGCAGAAGGACAAGGGCGGCGAAGCGGCGAAGGCCGCCCTCGCCCTGCTCGACCTGCAGTCGCGGTTCGTGGCTTAAAAGGCGGTCAGCCGGTCTTCGGCTGACTGGTACATCCGCGCCCCCGGCTGCACGTCGAAGGCGCGGTACCAGGCATCGATATTGTCGACCAGATTTGCCCGGGCCTGCAGGGCATCCTGCGCCCGGCGCCGATCGAGGCTGCTGCCTTCGGGATACTTGGTGCCCCACATCTGCGCCCAGGCGATGAAGAACCGCTGGTCGCCGGTGAACCCCTCAATCACGGCAGGCTCTTTCCCGCCGAGCGAGCGGCGATAGGCGCCGAATGCAGCCTGCAAACCTGCAAGATCGGCTGATGCCTTGGCCTCACCTCTCGGCAGGTCCAGCACTCGCGCCATTTCGCGCCCGATGATCGAACCAATGCCGCCAAAGTTGGCTGCCGCGTCAGACGTCGCGTTGTAGATCGGGGGCTGGATGAACGCCGCGCTGATCTGGATCGACGATTGTTGCGGCAGCGTCAGCACGCTGGCCTCGTGTGGGGCAAGCCACCATTCGCCCGCCTTGGCGGCGGTTCCGGTACGCGAGGCCTGTTGAAGATAGAGCGCGCGGTCTGCTTCCTGCGCAATGGCGTAAGCGCCATCGAGTTCGAGTTCGCGCCGCTTTACGGGCGTGATCGTCTCTGGATGGCCGACCGAGACACGAACTGCCTCCAACCTTTGCAGCAGAACTTCGCTGGTCGCTTCGTCGATCCCATCGCTGTCGCGGACCGCCTGTGCCAGCGCGCCGCGCACGGCCTCTGCGATCTGCTGCACGTCCTTGACCTGCGCTTCATCGACATAACGCTCGACGTAAAGCCGCCCGAGAACGTCGGGATAGAGCGCCGAGGCCCGCGCCACGGCCTCGCTCTCACGCGAAGGGCGCCCGCGAATGCCGCGCAGGTCACGCTCGTAGAACTGGAATTGCGCGTCGGACACGGCCTTGGGCAGCAACCCTGCCTGACGGTTCAGCCGGTGGAACAGCAGCCAGTCGCGCCAGACCTCGATCGGCTCCGAGACCACCAGCGCCGAGGCTGCCTGCACCGCCCCTGACGGCTGCACCGCGATCTGCGCTGCCTTGTTCAGTCCGGCCCCGGCAAGGAAAGCGTCCCAGTCCATGCCCGGCGCCTGGCTGGTCAGATCGTCGCGGCTCCACGTTACGGTATCGGATGCACCGATTTGCGTTGCTGCGAGCTTACGCTCCAGCTCCACGACTTCGCGGGCCCGCGACGCCGCACCGTTGAGCCCTGCCCAGCCGAGTACCCGCGCGACATAGATGCGGTAGGACGCGCGAGTTCGCGAGGAATCGTAGTCGTCCACCTGAGGCAGGCCGAGGCCGCCAGCGAAAAGGTATGGGATTTGCGTTTGCCCATCGGGCCCCGCCATGACGGCGACCGAGAACAGCCCGTCACTGCGCTCGTCCTTGGCGAGCAGCGGGTTCGCATCGCTGCGTACGTTCTCTCCAATCGCGCGAGCAAGATCTTCAGGCGTTTCGATATCGGCAAAGCGGGCAACGTCGTCGGCCACGATGTCACGCCCTGCCCGTTCGATGCCGGCGCGGTTCATGAAAGCGCGGTAGAACTCGCGAAGCTGAGCCTCACCGCTGCCATTGGGCTGCGGGCTGTTGGCCAGTTCCTGAAGGATGGCGAGCAGCCGCGTTTCGAGCAGGCTTGCCGCCGCATCGCGCCTGCTGGCGTAGGGCTGGTCCTCGGGCACTTCGGCATATTGCAGCCATCCGCCGTTGGCATAGAGGTAGAAGTCGTCGCCGGGCGGGATCGCCTTGTCCATCGCCTCGACATCGATGCCCACACCAGTGCCCTGCGTCGCGACATAGCCGCTGTCGTCAGATGACGAGCACGCGGCCAGCACCCCGAACGACACCGCCATCAGGGCGGAAGCAGCTAGGATTGCGTGGCGCAAGGCGGGACCCGACTTTCATTATGGCAAAAACGTGGCAAGGGCCCTTTTACGGAACCTTGCCACGCTTCGCAAATATCTGAACGCGCCGGATTTAGACGCGTTTCATTCTGAACGTGTGCTGGCCTCAGGCCAGACGACCGAATGCGCTGGACCCTGCATAGAAGGCCGATGCGCCCAGCTCTTCCTCGATGCGGATCAGCTGGTTGTACTTGGCAAGCCGGTCCGAACGCGCAAGCGAGCCGGTCTTGATCTGGCCGCAGTTGGTGGCGACGGCGAGGTCGGCGATCGTGCTGTCTTCGGTTTCACCCGAACGGTGCGACATGACGGCGGTGTAGCCATTGCGCTGTGCGATCGAGACCGCCTCCAGCGTTTCGGTCAGCGTGCCGATCTGGTTGACCTTGACCAGCAGCGAATTCGCAAGGCCATCGCCAATGCCCATGTTCAGGCGCTTGGGGTTGGTGACGAACAGGTCGTCGCCAACCAGCTGGACCTTGTCGCCGATCTTGTCGGTCAGCGCCTTCCAGCCGTCGAAGTCGTCTTCGGCCATGCCGTCCTCGATCGACTTGATCGGGTAGTTGGCGCACAGGTCTGCCAAGTAGTCGGCCATTTCCTCACCGGTCAGCGAAAGCCCCTCGCCCGCGATGTCATAGCGGCCATCGGCAAAGAACTCGGTGCTGGCGCAGTCGAGTGCGAGCGCGATGTCGTCACCGGGCTTGAAGCCGGCCTTTTCGATCGACTGCATGATGAAGTCGAGCGCGTCGCGCGTGCTGGCAAGGTTCGGGGCAAAGCCGCCTTCATCGCCTACTGCGGTCGACAGGCCCTTGTCCGAAAGGCCCTTCTTCAGTGTGTGGAAGATTTCCGCGCCCCAGCGGACCGCGTCGGCCAGCGATTCGGCGCCGACCGGCATGACCATGAATTCCTGGAAATCGATCGGGTTGTCGGCATGTTCGCCGCCATTGATGATGTTCATCATCGGTACGGGAAGGACATGGGCCGAAACGCCGCCGATATAGCTGTAAAGCGGCAGGCCGCGCGCAGCTGCCGCAGCCTTGGCGACGGCCATCGACGTGCCGAGGATCGCATTCGCGCCGAGGCGGGCCTTGTTCTCGGTCCCGTCGAGAGCGATCATGGCAAGGTCGATGTCGCGCTGGTCTTCGGCGTCGAGGCCCAGAAGTACCTCGGAAATCTCGTCATTCACGGCGTCGACGGCCTTGAGTACGCCCTTGCCCATGTAGCGGGTCTTGTCGCCGTCGCGCAGTTCGACGGCTTCGTGCGCGCCGGTCGATGCGCCCGAGGGAACGGCTGCGCGGCCCATCGAGCCGTCTTCGAGCAGGACGTCCACTTCCACCGTCGGATTGCCGCGGGAATCGAGGATTTCGCGGCCATGGATGTCGATGATGGCGGTCATGTTCGGGCACCTTCCTGACTTGATAGAGACGGCACGCGCATCGCGCGCCTGCATGTGATACGCTCGCAGCCGATAGATGGCGGAACAATCGCTGGCAACACTCGTTGGTCAGGTAAACGGGGGAGCCGCACGGCTGCCCGCCACATATCATGAAGGGGCCGCCCGATACTCGGGTGGATTAAGGAAGAAAGATGGAAACGATGGCCGAACCGATCGAACCCACCACGCCGGAAACGCCGGTGAATTCGAACCGCGCCGAAGCCAAGAGCCGCTTTTCGAAGGCGCTCGACGAGGCAAAGGCCGGTGCTGCTGCTCTCAAGGCCGAAGCCGTGGAAAAGGCTGACGCTTTCAAGGCAGACGCCAAGGAAAAGGCTGACGGCTACAAGGGCCGCGCTGGTGAAAAGGGCGAACAGCTGAAGGGCGACGCTGCTGCTTATGGCGAGCAGGCGAAGGCCAAGGCGACCGAACTCGCACTCGAGACCAAGGCGAAGACGAGCGAGGCGATGGTTTCGCTGGGCCGTTTCGCGACCGACAATGCCGGCACGATCGATGAAAAGCTCGGCGTGAAGTATGGCGACTATGCCCGTTCGGCTGCACGCAGCCTGGAAAACGGCGCTGCCAAGCTGGACGCCAAGAGCCTTCCCGAACTGGGCGAAGACGCACGCGAAGTCGTTCGCAAGAGCCCGGGCACGGCAGTCGCCGTTGCGGTTGGTGCAGGCTTCCTGCTCGCACGCCTTTTCCGCTCCAAGTAAGTTCCTGACAGGAACGGAAGGGGGCAATGCTGGATAGCACCCGCTACGAGTCCGACGCCTCGGACAGTGCGGACCTGGCGACCGAAAGGTCGCTGGCCGAAGACATCAAGGCGCTCGTCAGTGACGGGCGCCTTCTTGCCGAGGCAGAGATCGACTTTCACAAGAAGCGCGCCATCTACGGCGCGAACGAGGGCAAAAACGTTGCCATATCGTTCGCGATCGCGGGCGTGCTGGCGTTTTTCGCGGTCATGGGTTTGGTTTTCGGCCTGATCCTCGCGCTTGGGCAGATCATCACTTACTGGGGCTCGACCGCAGTCGTTGTCGGCGCGCTCTTGCTGGTTGCGCTGATCTTCGTGTCGAAAGGCAAATCTCGCCTGAACCGCATGAAAGCCGTGCTGAGCACAGAGGAAGAGGCATGACCGAGGCCGAAGTTATCGAGGCCAAGCGCCTTCGCAACACCGCGCGCGGTGTTTTCGATACGCAGAAAGATCTCGTTCGCGCCGATCTGGATGCCGCTTCACTGGGCAAACGCGTCGCCACGCGCATCAGCGAGGATGGACGTTACTTGGCCGAAGAAGCCGCCGATGCCGCCAATCGCAACAAGGCTCTTACCGGTCTTGGCGCGCTGGCCGTGACCGCGCTGCTGTTCCGCAAACCGCTGATGGCGTTTGCAGGCAGCATTTTCGGCAGCGAACAGGCTGAAGACGAAAGTGAAACTGCACCGGAAGCGGAAAAAGAAGGCGCAGAATAGGCGAAGGCCCTTCCCCCTCGGAACCACAGGCCTTTCGCTGCATTGATTTTGCAAAGGCCTGTTCTTTTCGCGGGCGCAAACAATAACATTCCGAATGGAAGGACCAATTTCGTGACCGACACCGATCCGACGCCCGCCAACGACAGCCCGGCCATCCCGCTGAACATCGACGCGAGCAATCCCGAACCTGAAACGCAGAGCCTGTCCGACCGTGTTGCGGCCGCGCAGAAGCGTATCGCCGAACGCACCGCCCCTGCCCGCGCCAAGGCGGCAGAGCAGACCAAGGCAGCAGCAGGTACGGCCAAGCAGTTCGTGAAGGATCACCCGGCCATCGCCATTGGCGGTGCAATTGCCGCCGGTGTCGCCATCGCTTACGCCCTGCCCGGCAAGCCGAGCCGCAAGCTGCGCAGCGGCACGCTGGCGCTTGGCGGTCTCGTCGCCGAACTCGCTGCGACCTATGGTGCTCGTATGCTTTCGATGGCCGAAGATGCCGCCGAAGCGAGCCAGGAAAAGCTGGGCGAGATCGGTGAAAGTTTTGCGTCTGCCGGTGAATCGTTCGCCGACAGCGCGGCAGATGCCGGCACGTCGGTGCTTGCCAGCGTAAAGCGCGCGGGCGAAGCAACCGCCTCGCAGGCCCAGTCGCTGGCCGGAAAGATCAAGCGCTGATCTGCCCGCTCTACGAGAATTAGACGAACGTCGGCCCGGTGCATCCCTTGCGCCGGGCCGATTTTTCTTTAAGGGGTCGCGCAAGAGGCCGCTTCAAGGGTGGGGCGGTCTTCTCCCTCAACTGGAATGGAACCCCTTCTCATGACGCAGAAGCTGCATCTTGTGATGGGTGGCCGGGTCACCGACCCGCGTTCGCTCGAATTCGCCGACCTGCCGTCGGTTCACCTCGTCGGTGTCTTCCCCGACTATGCCAGCGCTGAAGAGGCATGGCGCTCGAACGCCCAGCGCACCGTGGACGATGCCGAGATGAAGTACGTCATCGTGCACCTCCACAAGCTGCTTGAACCGGGCCTGGCTGACGACTGATCGTGCAGATCCGGCCTGCATCAAGGGCGGACGCATCACAGATTGCCGCGATCTACGCGCCTTATGTCGCGGGTACGACCATCTCTTTCGAGGAGGTCGTACCAACGCCCGACGAAATAGCGGCGCGAATTGACGGGCTGCTACCCGACTATCCCTATCTCGTAGCGGAGACCGACGGCGCGATCGCTGGATATGCCTATGCCGGCCCGCATCGCACCCGATCGGCATATCGGACATCTGTCGATGTCACCGCTTATGTGGACCAATCCGCCCACCGCACGGGTGTTGGCCAGGCGTTATACACCCACCTTTTGCAGGTGGCGAAAGAAGCCGGTTATCACGCGGCCTTTGCAGGCATAGCGCTTCCCAACACAGCTAGTGTCGCCCTGCACGAGGCGGTGGGCTTCGCCCCTGTCGGTATATACCGCGAGGTGGGTTGCAAGTTCGGGCGCTGGCTGGACGTGGCTTGGTACCAGCGCCTTCTTTGAAAGATCAGATAAACTCGATCTTGTCGACGAGGTAGAAACGGTCGCCCGACGGCACCGTGACCTCGATCTCGTCACCGACTTTCTTGCCGATGAGAGCGCGGGCCAGCGGGCTGTTGTAGCTGATCCGGCCCTTCTTGGCGTCCGCTTCGGTCTGGCCGACGATCTGATATTTCACCGGCTTGTCATCATCGTCGAGCAGGGTGACGGTCGCGCCGAAGACGATCTTGTCGCCCGAAAGCGAAGCCGGATCGATGATCTGCGCGCGGCTGATCTTGTCCTCAAGATCGGCGATCGATGCTTCGATCTGGCCCTGGCGTTCCTTGGCGGCGTGATATTCGGCGTTTTCGGAAAGATCGCCATGGGCGCGGGCTTCCTCGATCGCGTCCACTACGCGGGGACGCTCCAGGCGCAGCTCCTTGAGATCCGCAGTCAGCTTTTCATAGCCTTCCGCCAGCATCGGGACTTTTTCGATACTCGCCATTTCTTTCCCTGTTCTTCCAGTCGCAATGGATTTCCCCGGGACAGGTGACCCCTTCGCCCCTTCGTCAAGAAGTCGGCGTCCGGGTAACCTGAACGTGTGAGGGAAATCCGATCAGTCAGCCATAATAGGATTGAAGCGAACGCACTTCAAGCGTGCCGCCACGTTGTGCCGCAATGGCATCGGCTGCGACGACTGCTGCGGCCGCTGTCGTGTAGATCGCCACCTTCGCTTCCAAAGCGGCCTGACGGATCGATGCGGAGTCCTTGAGGCTCTGCCAACCTTCGGTCGTGTTGAAGATCAGCGAGACGTCGCCGTCGATGATCCGGTCCACGATGTGCGGGCGCCCTTCGGCAACCTTGTTCACGCGTTCGACGTTCACACCGTTCTCGGCAAGAAAGCGCTGCGTGCCGCCGGTGGCGATGATGGAAAAGCCGTTGGCTTCCAGCTTTTTCACCGCGGGCAGGATGTGGTCCTTGTCGCTGTCTTTGACCGATACGAACAACACGCCGCCTTCGGGCAGAAGCGCGCCTGCACCAAGCTGGCTCTTGATGAAGGCCGCAGTGAAGTCGGTATCGATGCCCATGACTTCGCCAGTGGACTTCATTTCGGGGCTGAGCACCGGGTCCGTGCCGGGGAACCGGCTGAACGGGAAGACGGCTTCCTTGACCGCGATGTGGTCGACCTTGCGCTTGATCTTGGGCAGGTCGGCCAGCTTCTCGCCCGCCATGACGCGCGCGGCGATCTTGGCGATCGGATCGCCGATGGCCTTGGCGACAAAGGGCACGGTGCGCGATGCACGCGGGTTCACTTCGATCAGGTAGACCTCGCCGTCCTTGATCGCGAACTGGATGTTCATGAGGCCCACGACCTTCAGGGCACGGGCCAGAGCGTCGGCCTGACGCTCCATCTCCTCGATGATGTCGTCGGACAGGCTGTAGGGCGGCAGGGTGCAGGCGCTGTCGCCCGAGTGCACGCCTGCCTCCTCGATGTGCTGCATCACGCCGGCAACGACGACATCGGTGCCGTCGCAAAGCGCGTCGACGTCGCATTCCACGGCATCGCGCAAGTACTGGTCGATCAGGACCGGGCTGTCACCCGACACGCGCACGGCAGTTTGCATGTACTCGTCAAGCTGCGCTTCGCTATCCACGATCTCCATCGCTCGGCCGCCAAGGACGTAGGACGGACGGATGAGGACCGGATAGCCGATCTGTGCCGCGATGCCGCGAGCCTCTTCCTGGCTGCGGGCGATGCCATTGGCGGGCTGCTTGAGGCCGAGCTTGTTGACCAGCTTGGCAAAGCGTTCGCGGTCTTCGGCAAGGTCGATCGCGTCGGGCGACGTACCGAGGATCGGGATGCCCGCCTTTTCAAGGTCCGCCGCCAGCTTCAGCGGGGTCTGCCCGCCGAACTGGACGATGACACCGGCCAGCGTGCCGTTCGACATTTCGACGGCGAGGATTTCCAGCACGTCTTCTGCGGTCAGCGGCTCGAAATAGAGGCGGTCCGACGTGTCATAGTCGGTCGACACTGTCTCAGGATTGCAGTTGACCATGATGGTTTCGAACCCTGCATCCTCCAGCGCGAAGCACGCGTGGCAGCAGCAGTAGTCGAACTCGATCCCCTGCCCGATGCGGTTCGGACCGCCGCCAAGGATGACGACCTTGTTACGCGGCGACGGGTCGGCCTCGTTCTCGGCCTCGCCGAACAGCGGGGCTTCGTAGGTCGAGTACATGTAGGGCGTGATTGCCTCGAACTCGGCGGCGCAGCTGTCGATGCGCTTGAACACCGGGCGCACGCCCAGCTTGTGACGCAGCTTGCGGATTTCCTCTTCCGAGGTGCCGCCGGCCATCGCCTTCAGCGTGTCGTGCAGCAGCCCCGAACGCTTCGCCTGCGTTTCGCCCATGCCGCCGGCAACGCCGATCGAACGGACCGCCAGCGTGGCTAGGCGCTTGTCGGAAAAGCCCATGGCCTTCAGGCGGCGGAGACCCTCGGCATCGCCGGGAACGCCGTTCTGAATGATGCGGGTCTCTTCCTCGATGATCTGGCGGATATGGTCGAGGAACCACGGGTCGTACTGGGTGACGGCGTGGATCTCGTCCTGCGTCATGCCTTCGCGGAAGGCCTGTGCCACGATCAGCAGCCGCTCGGGCGTACGTTCGGACAGGCGCGCGGTCAGCACGTCCTTCGACGCGCCTTCCAGTTCCTCGACGCGGTTGAAGCCGTCGAGGCCCGTTTCCAGACCGCGCAGGGCCTTCTGCAGCGATTCCTTCATATTGCGGCCGATGGCCATGACTTCGCCGACCGACTTCATAGCGGTCGACAGCTTGTTCTGTGACCCCTTGAACTTCTCGAACGCGAAGCGCGGGATTTTCGTCACGACATAGTCGATCGTCGGTTCGAAGCTGGCGGGCGTTGCGCCGGTGATCTCGTTCGTGATCTCGTCCAGAGTGTAGCCCACGGCCAGCTTCGCCGCGACGCGCGCGATGGGAAAGCCGGTGGCCTTCGATGCCAGCGCCGAGGACCGCGACACGCGCGGGTTCATCTCGATCACGATCAGGCGGCCATCGGCGGGATTCACTGCGAACTGTACGTTCGAACCACCTGTTTCCACGCCGATTTCGCGCAGCACGTTCAGCGACGCGGTGCGCATGATCTGGTATTCCTTGTCGGTCAGTGTCAGGGCTGGCGCGACGGTGATGGAATCGCCGGTGTGGACGCCCATCGGGTCCACGTTCTCGATCGAGCAGATGATGATGCAGTTGTCCTTGCGGTCGCGGACGACTTCCATCTCGTACTCTTTCCACCCCAACAGCGATTCCTCGATGAGGACTTCGGTGGTCGGGCTGGCTTCAAGGCCTTCGCGGACAATCTTCTCGAACTCGGCCTTGTTGTAGGCGATACCGCCTCCGGTGCCGCCCAACGTGAAGGACGGACGGATGATCGAGGGCAGACCCGTGTGTTCGAGGACGGCGAACGCTTCTTCAACCGTGTTGGCAACGCCCGAGCGTGCCGATTCCAGCCCGATCGCGTCCATCGCCTTGCGGAACCGCTGGCGGTTTTCGGCCTTGTCGATGGCATCGGCATCCGCGCCGATCATCTTCACGCCGTACTTTTCAAGCGTTCCGTTCTCGAAAAGCTTGAGCGCGGTGTTGAGCGCGGTCTGACCGCCCATCGTGGGCAGCAGCGCATCGGGGCGTTCCTTCGCGATAACGCGCTCGACGAATTCGGGAGTGATCGGCTCGACATAAGTGGCGTCAGCCATTTCCGGATCGGTCATGATCGTGGCGGGGTTGGAGTTCACCAGGATGACCCGGTAGCCCTCTTCCTTCAGCGCCTTGACCGCCTGCGTGCCCGAATAGTCGAACTCGCACGCCTGCCCGATAATGATCGGGCCTGCGCCGATGATGAGGATGGACGAGATGTCAGTGCGTTTGGGCATTTAATTCTCACAAGGCCAAGTGTGCAGAAGAGCTTTAGCAAATGCAGTTAAGCCCATCTGGCCCTGCAATTCTTCGCCATGGCTCTCAAAATATTGAATGAATGCGCGCGCCATAGCAGTGGGGGGATCGCTATCGTATGCGAGGTCGCCCACAGCGCAATAAGTGAAAATTGGACTGTCGCCTTCGGAAGCAGCCGCTGCTTGAAGGCCCACCCAAGCACAAGCTACCGGCGAAATCGGCTTATATTGATCACCAATTTGCGCTTCGGCTAGCTGTTCTTTCGCGAGCATAAGAGAGCAAGCAACGTAAAGTTGCCGAGGGCTAATGTCTTCGGCAACTGGAGACTTGGCCTGCGCCCCGAACGAACACGCCCCTCCGACAGTCACGAGAATTAGGGCAATCCAAATTCTGAGCATCAACCCAGCTCGCTCACGAACTTCTCGAACAGGTAGAAACTGTCCTGCGGTCCCGGCGACGCTTCGGGGTGGTACTGCACGCCGAACGCCTTCTTGTCCTTGATCGCGATGCCGCAGTTGGTGCCGTCGAACAGCGACTTGTGCGTCTCGATCACGTTGTCGGGCAGCGTGTCGCCGTCGACTGCGAAGCCGTGGTTCATGCTGGTGATCTCGACCAGCCCCTCGGTCTCGCCCCAGACGCCGCCGACGCGCTGGACCGGGTGGTTCGCGCCGCGGTGGCCCTGAAACATCTTGGCGGTCTTGGCGCCAGCAGCCAGTGCCAGCATCTGGTGGCCGAGGCAGATGCCGAACAGCGGCACGTCCGCATCCAGAAGCTGCTTGATCACCGGCACCGCATATTCGCCCGTCGCCGCCGGATCGCCGGGGCCGTTCGACAGGAACACGCCATCGGGCTTCAGCGCCATGATGTCGTCAAAGCTCGCCTCTGCCGGCACCACGGTCACTTTCGCGCCCGCCTTCACGAGATTGCGGAAGATGTTGTCCTTTGCACCGAAGTCCATCGCCACGACATGCGGGCGGCCTTCTGCGCCCGGCTGGTCATAGCCCTCGCCCAGCGTCCAGTGACCGCCGGTCCAGTCCTGATGGCACGAACGCGCCACGGTCTTGGCAAGGTCCATCCCTTCCAGACCCGGCCATTCCTGCGCCTTGGCGTGGAGCGCCTTCAGGTCGAAATTGCCATCGGGGTCGTGCGCGATCACCACGTTGGGCGCGCCCTGGATGCGGATGCGGCGGGTCAGCGCGCGGGTGTCGAGCCCGGCAATGCCGATCTTGCCCTTGTCCGCCATCCACTGCGGCAGATCTCCCATCGAGCGGAAGTTCGACGGGTCGGTCACGTCCTCGCGAACGACACAGCCCAGCGCCGAATCGCAAAGCCCTTCGACGTCTTCGGGGTTGGTGCCCACGTTGCCGATATGCGGGAAGGTGAAGCAGACGAACTGTCCCGCGTAGGACGGGTCGGTCATCACTTCCTGATAGCCGGTCATTGACGTGTTGAAGCAAAGCTCGCCCACAGCCTCGCCAGTGGCGCCGAAACCGCGACCCCAGGCCACGTGGCCATCGGCAAAGACGATAACGGCCGTTGCTCCCTTTGGTTGAGGCGCGTGCGAAGGTGCGGCGTCGGCCATAAAAAGGCGCTCCGTTATCTTAGAATACAGCGATGCGTGCTAAGGCTCGGTCGCTAGAGGTGTGCAACTGTACCGTCAAGGTGGTCGGGCGGGTTTCTTTTCGCTATCGGCGCCTCAATCCACCGCATTAGACCGAAAGACCCTGACACATGCTTCGCGATGACCTGAAGGCCGCCCAGATCGATGCCATGAAGGCAAAGGACAAGGAGCGCCTTGCCGCCGTTCGCCTGATCCTCGCCAAGATCAAGGACCGCGACATCGAGCTTCGCACTGCGGAGAACAAGCCGGACGACGACGCGATGGTGATCGAGGTCCTGCAGAAGATGGCCAAGCAGCGCCGCGAATCGATCGAGATGTATCGCCAGGGCGGCCGCGAGGAACTGGCCGCGGTCGAAGAAGCCGAGATGAAGATCATCGAGGAATTCCTCCCCCAGCAGATGAGCGAGGAAGACACCAAGGCCGCGATCGAGGCGATCAAGGCCGAGGTGGGCGCGACCGGCATGAAGGACATGGGCAAGGTCATGGCCGAGCTGAAGGCACGCCACGGTGCACAGCTCGACATGAGCAAGGCCAGCGGACTGGTTAAGGCGTCTCTTTCGTAATATCCGGGAGAGATGGCGCTCTCACCCCAATGGCTGGACGAACTGCGTAGCCGCATCACGCTTTCGGGCGTGATCGGTCGTACCACGCGGCTGACCAAGGCGGGGCGCGAGTTCAAGGCTTGCTGCCCCTTCCATAACGAGAAGACGCCAAGCTTTACCGTCAACGACGAAAAGGGCTTCTACCACTGCTTCGGCTGCGGCGCGCATGGCGATGCCATCCGCTGGATGACCGACCAGCGGGGAATGCCCTTCATGGACGCGGTAAAGGAACTGGCGGCGGAAGCGGGGATGGAAGTCCCCGCCCCCGACCCGCGGATGGCCAAGGCGGCGGAACAGCGCGCATCGCTGCATGACGTGATGGCGGCGGCGCAGGCGTGGTTCGTCGACAACCTCGCCTCGCCCGCAGGCACGCAGGCGCGCGCCTATCTGGACAAGCGCGGCATATCGGCGGCGGCGATCCGCGAATTCGGGTTCGGCTATGCCCCCGACGACCGCGGGGCAATTGCCAAGGCGCTCTCGGGCTTTCCGAAAGAGATGCTGATCGAGGCGGGGCTGCTGATTGATGTCGAGGGCAAGGATCCGTATGACCGGTTCCGTGGCCGTCTCATGCTGCCCATTCAGGACCGCAGGGGCCGCGTGATAGCATTTGGCGGGCGCATCCTTGCCGATGTGCCGAATGCGCCGAAATACCTCAACAGTCCGGATACGCCGGTCTTCGACAAGGGCCGCACGCTCTACAACCTGCACCGCGCCGCCGCCGCCTCGCGACAGACGGACCGAATAGTCGTGGTCGAAGGCTATATGGACGTGATCGCGCTTGCTGGCGCGGGCATGGGCGAAGCGGTCGCGCCGATGGGCACTGCGCTGACCGAGAACCAGCTTGAACTGATCTGGCGGCTCGTGCCCGTGCCGACGCTTTGCTTCGACGGCGACAGCGCGGGCCAGCGCGCGGCGCTGCGCGGGATTGCGCGGGCTCTGCCGATGCTGAAGCCGGGGCATTCGCTCTCGATCGTAACCTTGCCCGAGAAGATGGACCCCGACGACCTCATCCGCCGCGACGGACCGCAGGCTATGGAAAAGCTGCTGGCCAAGGGTGAAACGCTGCTCGACGCGATCTGGCGGTTCGAACGCGATGCTCAGCCGCTGCGCACGCCCGAGGACAAGGCGGGGCTGAAGGCGCGGCTCATCGAACATACCGAGACGATCCAGCATCCTGACATCCGCTCGCTCTATCGCCGCGAACTGCTGGACCGCTATGGCGAGTTCGCGTTTCCGCCACGCGAACAACGTTCGAATTTTCAGCGCGGATCATTCCAGAAGGGCCGTCCGCCCTTCCCCAATCGCTTTGGCACAGAGCCGCCTTCAGGCCGTCTCAAACAGCTAACCCCGGCATCGGCTCGCAACCGCCTGATCACCGCGCTTCTGGTCGGTTTGTGCCGTCATCCAGGCGTGATCGGAGACGAGAGCGACCGCCTTGCCACGTTGCATCCAGACGATGCCGTGCAGGCCCGCGTGCTCGACGCCATGCTCGAAGCGGCGGAAACCCGAAAATTTGCGGCGGAAATCGATTCGCAGCCGCTTGAAACGGGTGAAGTTACGTCCATATTGCAGGGACGTGGACTGGCCCTACCCGACAGGGAATCGATCGGCGGCATGAAATTTGCCTTCTTGTCCGATCACGCAGAGGAGCACGAGGCCACGAGAGAACTGGTACAGGCGATCGAGCTGCTGGTCGAAAGGCCCGCAATCGAGACCGCCCTTGCCGAGGCGACCGCGCGTTTTGCCGAGGATCCGGAAGGAGCCTACGCCGAACAGCAGCGGTTGCTGAAGAGAAAGCTGGAATTCGAACGCCGTCTCATGCAAATGGCGGCATCGCGCGCGAATGCGTCGGCCTGAAGATCGCGACTTTGACGGCCGGCTCGAGGGATACGGGAATATATTTCGGTAATGGCGACACAGGAAAAGAACGAAAGCGGCGACGCTCCGCTGATCGATCTCAACGAAGCCTCCATCAAGAAACTCATCGCCCGCGCCAAGAAGCGCGGCGTCATCACGTATGACGAGCTGAACGAGGCGCTTCCGTCCGACCAGATGTCCTCCGAGCAGATCGAGGACATCATGGCCGCGATCAGCGAGATGGGCGTCAACATCGTCGAGAGCGATGACGACTCCGACGGCGAGGACGGCAGCCCCGACGAAATCGGCAGCGACGACGACAACGACGACGATAACGACGCGGCTTCTACCGGCACGGCCAACAAGGCCCCTGCCAAGAAGAAGGAAACGGTCGAGCGTACCGACGACCCGGTCCGCATGTACCTGCGCGAAATGGGCGCGGTCGAACTCCTCAGCCGTGAGGGCGAGATCGCCATCGCCAAGCGTATCGAGGCCGGCCGCGACATGATGATCATGGGCCTTTGCGAAAGCCCGATCACCTTCCACGCCATCATCCAGTGGTCCGAAGCCCTCAACAACGAGGAAATGCAGCTGCGCGAGATACTCGATCTTGACGCCATGCTGTCGAAGGAGCCTGCGCCCGAGAACCTCAATGACGAGGATGAAGGCGACGGCGAAATTTCCGAGGAAACAGCCGGCCCCTCCTACAAGGAGGACGACGATGACGACGACGACGAGTCCGAGGAAGGCGAGGACGGCGAAGAAGGTTCGAGCCGCCGTAAGGAAGACGACGACGAGGAGGACAACACCCTCTCACTCGCGCAGATGGAAGCGGCGCTGAAGCCCGACGCCATCGAACGGTTCGCTCGCATCACCAAGCTGTTCAAGACCTTCGAGAAGCTTCAGGAAGAACGCGTCGAGGCCATGGGCCGCGGCGAAAGCTTCCCGACTGCGAAGGAAAACAAGTACGAGAAGCTGCGCGAAGACCTGACCGCAGAGGTCGAGTCCGTGCAGTTCCACGCGACGAAGATCGAATTTCTCGTCGACAATCTCTACGCCTTCAACCGCCGCCTGACCGCGCTTGGCGGCCAGATGTTGCGTCTTGCCGAACGCCACAAGGTGAAGCGCGCCGATTTCCTCAAAGAATATGTCGGCCGCGAACTCGACGACACCTGGCTTGCCGAGATGTCGAAGAAGGACAAGAAGTGGGCTGCCTTCGCCGAGAAGGAAGCCGACGCGGTCGAGCGTATCCGCGCGGAAATCGCCGACATCGCTTCGCAGACCGGCATGGCGCTGCACGAATTCCGCCGCATCGTGAACATGGTGCAGAAGGCGGAACGCGAAGCGCGTATCGCGAAGAAGGAAATGGTTGAGGCGAACCTGCGTCTCGTGATTTCCATCGCAAAGAAGTACACGAACCGCGGCCTGCAGTTCCTGGACCTTATCCAGGAAGGCAACATCGGCCTGATGAAGGCCGTCGACAAGTTCGAGTATCGCCGCGGCTACAAGTTCTCGACTTATGCGACGTGGTGGATCCGTCAGGCCATCACTCGCTCGATCGCCGATCAGGCCCGTACGATCCGTATCCCGGTCCACATGATCGAGACGATCAACAAGCTGGTCCGCACGAGCCGCCAGTTCCTGCACGAACAGGGCCGCGAGCCTACGCCCGAGGAAATGGCAGAGCGTCTGTCGATGCCGCTCGAGAAGGTTCGCAAGGTGATGAAGATCGCCAAGGAACCGATCTCTCTCGAAACGCCGATCGGCGACGAGGAAGATTCGCATCTCGGCGATTTTATCGAAGACAAGAACGCGATCATCCCGGTCGACGCCGCGATCCAGGCGAACCTCAAGGAAACGGTCACCCGCGTCCTTGCCTCGCTCACCCCGCGCGAAGAACGCGTGCTTCGCATGCGTTTCGGTATCGGCATGAACACCGATCACACGCTGGAAGAAGTTGGCCAGCAGTTCTCGGTTACCCGCGAACGTATCCGTCAGATCGAGGCGAAGGCGCTGAGGAAGCTCAAGCACCCGAGCCGGAGCCGCAAGATGCGCTCCTTCCTCGACCAATAAGCGCGGCAGCGAACAAGACAAAACCCCGCCCTTTCGAGGCGGGGTTTTTCTTTTGGGCTCAGGCGTCGAGACCCGTGGTGCAGACCTCGCGGCTGACGCAACCGACATGGCGGTGATCGGTGCCGCAGCAACCGCCGACGACCCGCAGGTTCGGCAGCATCGACGCCAGTTCAGCGTGCAAGGCGCCGAACTCTACCGGATTGCCGTCATCCAGTTCCTCGGCGTTGTCGAGCTCCTCATGGCTCATGCGCGAGGCATTGGCCCGCAGGCCGCCTATGCGGTTCACCCATCCCTCGCCCCCTGCGATGGCGTCACGGAAGTGGTCGGGGTGGGCGCAGTTGACCATGTAGTAAGCGGGGTAGCCGCCCGTCGCTGCGTCCACCGCCTCGATGGCTTCGCCCAGCAGGTCACCTGTCGGCAGCCGTCCGTCGGTTTCGACCGTGAAAGAGATCGCGACCGGAAGGCCTGCTTCCTGCGCAGCCCGCGCAATGCCGATGGCCTCTCCGATATTGGTCATCGTGATCGCGGAGATCATGTCGACCCCGCCCCGCCCCAGTGTTGCCACCTGCTTGCGATGGATGGCGAGCGCTTCGTCTGAAGTCGGCACCTTGCCGGGTGCATAACCATCGCCAGCCGGACCGATCACGCCATTGAGCACGACCGAAGGCACACGCCCTGCCCAGGCATCACGGATCTCGCGCGCGAAGGCGACTGCCTTGCGGTTGAGGTCGATCTGGCCCTCTTCGCTCTGTCCGATGGCCGATGCCCAGACGGGCGACCCGCGCCACGTTGCCGTGTCGAGAACGAAGCCCGTGCCCGCATCTTCGGCCAATTCGAGGAAACCGTCGAAATAGCGGCGAAGGGCGGTCCGGGCCTTTTCGTCTTCGATCAGCGCGATCGCCGCGAATTCTGGTGCCTCGAACCCCTGTTGAAAGAACAGCCAGGTCTCAAGCCCCCCGTCGGTAAGATAAGGCCGTTTGGCCTGCATAAGTTCAGTAAAGTGCGACATCACATGTCCCCATCCATGTCATTGAATGGCCCCAGTATCGCGCGCACCCCCATTTCGATCCAGTGAACTCGTGGTGCAGTTCGATTTATCGCTTTGGGCCAGTTACTTGCATATGGACTCGGCTGTGCGTTACTGACTGCTTGCAGGGCCAACTGTACCGGCGGTACAGTATAGGTGGTTGGGGAATTGAGGAGGGTCAGTCATGTCGCGTGCGAGCGACACCCGTCAGCGCATCATGGATGTCGCGCAGGAATCGATCCTGCGCAAAGGCTTCGACGCAACCTCGATCGAGGAGATCGTGGCCAGCGTGGAGATCACCAAGAGCGGTTTCTTCTACCACTTCCCCGACAAGAACGCCCTCGCCCACGCCTTGATCGAGCGGCATATCGAGGTCGAGGATGCGATCTTCGACGACCTGTTCGCCCGCGCGCGGGAGCTTTCGGACGATCCGCTACAGGCTATGCTCATCGGGCTGAAGTTGATGGCAGAACTGATCGCCGACATGCCGAACAAGCATCCCGGCTGCATCGTGGCGACCGCGGCCTATCAGGACCGGCTGTTCAATAACGAGGTAAAGGAAGCCAACCGCAAGGCCGTACTTGGTTGGCGCAAACGTTTCCGCACCATGCTGGATGAAATCGCTGCGATCTACCCGCCGCGTGACGACGTCGACCTGGACGATGTGGCGGACATGGTCAGCGGGCAGGTCGAAGGCGGGATCATCCTGTCGCGCGCATTGGAGGATGCCTCGATCCTTCCTCAACAAGTCATTCTATTGCGCTCATATATCAAACTTTTGTTTTCCCCGCCCGTGCAATAGGTAAACGAAAAGGGCCGATCCCGCGAAGGACCGGCCCTTTCCGATTCGCCTGAATTTGATCAGCCGGAAATGGACAGCGCCGATGCCATGCCCGGTGCCTCCGACTTTCCGCCAAGCTTTTCGCGCACGGCTTTCTCGATCTTCTCGCCAGTCGGTCCGTCGATGTTGCGCCAGTATTCGAAAGCGCGAACGAGAACCTTTTCGCTGACGCCGTCGCACAAGTGGCCGGTGACGTTCATGACCAGCCGTTCGCGGGCCTCTTCGTCCATGACATCGTTGATCAGCGCGCGGGCCTGGCTGAAATCGTCGTCGTCCTCGCGCAGGGTGTAGGCCTGACGAACCATGTCGCCATCGGAATGCCAGATTCCTGCCTCACCGCCCATGTCGGGCTGGGCCGCAGGGCCGCCGTAGGAGTTGGGCGCATAGACCGGATCGGTGACGCCGATGGTGCGCCCTGCCCCGTCCTTCGAATAGGAATGAACCGGACATTGCGGCCGGTTGACCGGGATTTCCTTGTAGTTGACGCCAAGCCGCGCACGGTGCGCGTCGGCATAGGAAAACCCGCGGGCCAGCAGCATCTTGTCGGGCGAGAGGCCGATACCGGGGACCATGTTGTTCGGCTCAAACGCAGCCTGTTCGATCTCGGTATGGAAATCGGTGGGATTGCGATCCAGCACCAGCTTGCCAACCTCGATCAGCGGATAGTCCGCATGCGGCCAGACCTTGGTGAGATCGAACGGGTTGATACGATAGGTTTTGGCATCTTCCCACGGCATGATCTGCCAATAAAGTGTCCAGCTGGGATAATCGCCCTTGGCAATCGCGGCAAACAGGTCGCGGCGGTGGAAGTCACCATCCTTGCCCGCCATCATGTCCGCCTCTTCCTGCGTGAAGTGGGCATTGCCGTCGCCGAGGTCGGTCTTGAAGTGGAACTTGACCCAGAACTTGTCGCCGTCCGCATTGACGAGGGAATAGGTGTGGCTGGAATAGCCGTTCATCTCCCGCCACGTTTTCGGAATGCCGCGGTCACCCATAAGGTACGTGACCTGGTGCGCGCTTTCGGGCGATAGCGTCCAGAAATCCCACTGCATGTCATGATCACGCAGGCCATTGTCGGCGCGGCGCTTCTGGCTGCGGATGAAGTTCTGGAACTTGATCGGGTCCCGGATGAAGAAGACCGGCGTGTTGTTACCGACCATGTCGAAATTGCCGTCATCGGTGTACATCTTCACCGAAAATCCGCGCGGATCGCGCCAGGTGTCGGGGCTGCCGCGCTCACCCGCAACGGTCGAAAACCGCATCAGTGCGTCGGTCTTTGTGCCGGGCTGGAATACTTTGGCCTTGGTGTACTTCGACACGTCCTGCGTAACTTCGAAATAGCCATGTGCGCCGCTGCCCTTGGCGTGGGGCTGGCGCTCGGGAATACGCTCGCGGTTGAAGTTAGCCATCTGTTCGAGAAGATAGTGATCGTTGAGGACGATCGGCCCGTCCGGCCCCACCGTCAGCGAATGCTCGTCGCTCTGTACGCGGATGCCTGCGTCAGTGGTGGTGTGCGGAACTTTCTTGGGGTCGGCCATGTGCGGCGCCTTTCCATGCGTTGGATTGTTCGGTCCTGCATGAAGCGTTTGCCGATCAGCTAAGTTCCGCGACTCTGGGCGCTTTTTCCGATCATGGTAATCGCTATCCCCGGCAAGCGGCCAATAGCGGTGGCCTTTCGCCGATCTTAGCACTATGCGCAGGCGCGAGCCGAATCCCATTAGCGACACGGAAAGCTTCATGCGCATTGCCATCGCCTCCGATCACGCCGCCGTAGAGCTGAAATCCGCCCTGCGCGAATACTTGATCGAACTGGGCCACGAGGTTGCCGATCTCGGCCCCGAAACCGCCGACCGCGTCGATTATCCCGACTATGGCTACAAGCTGGCATCGGTCGTCGCGGACGGCACCGTGGAATACGGCGTCGCACTTTGCGGATCGGGCATCGGCATTTCCATCGCCGTCAACCGCGAGCCGAAGTGCCGCGCCGCGCTGGTCTCCGAACCGCTTTCGGCAGCGCTTGCCCGCGAACACAACGACGCCAACGTCATCGCCATGGGCGCACGCCTGACCGGCATCGACATGGCCAAGGCCTGCCTCGACGCATTCCTTTCGACCAAATTCGGCGGAGGCCGCCACGCTGGCCGCGTCGACAAGCTTTCCAATCCCTCCTGCTGAGTGAGCCAAGCATGACCACCGACACCATCATCCGCGCACCCGGCTTCTTCACCGACGATCTGGCCGCGACCGATCCCGCCATCGCCAAGGCAATCGACGCCGAAATGTCGCGTGAGCGCAAGCAGATCGAACTGATCGCTTCGGAAAACATCGTCTCCAAGGCCGTGCTCGAAGCGCAGGGCTCGGTCCTGACGAACAAGTACGCCGAGGGCTATCCCGGCAAGCGCTACTACCAGGGCTGCGCTCCTTCGGACGAGGTTGAGACGCTGGCTATCGAACGCGCCAAGCAGCTGTTCGGATGCGAGTTCGCCAACGTTCAGCCGCACTCGGGCGCGCAGGCGAACGGTGCGGTCCTGCTCGCCACGGTGAAGCCGGGCGATACGATCATGGGCATGAGCCTCGATGCAGGCGGCCACCTCACCCACGGCGCGCGCCCCGCGCTTTCGGGCAAGTGGTTCAATGCCGTCCAGTATGGCGTCACCCCCGACACACACCTCATCGACTATGACGAAGTCGAAGCGCTGGCGCTTGAGCACAACCCCAAGCTGATCATCGCGGGCGGCAGCGCTTATCCGCGCATTATCGACTTTGCCCGCATGCGCGCGATTGCCGACAAGGTCGGCGCGCTGCTGCACGTCGACATGGCGCACTTCGCAGGCCTCGTTGCCGCTGGCGTCCACCCCTCGCCCTTCCCGCACGCGCACATCGCGACCACCACGACGCACAAGACGCTGCGTGGGCCGCGTGCCGGCATGATTCTGACCAACGACGAGAAGCTGGCCAAGAAGATCAACTCGGCCGTGTTCCCGGGGCTTCAGGGCGGCCCGCTGATGCACGTCATCGCCGCCAAGGCCGTGGCTTTTGGCGAAGCGCTGCGTCCCGAGTTCAAGGATTACGCCAAGAAGGTCGTCGAGAATGCACAGGTTCTTGCGGCCACGCTGAAGGAACGCGGTGCGGAGATCGTTTCGGGCGGCACCGACACGCATCTCGCGCTAATCGACCTCACCCCGCTGGGCGTGACCGGCAAGGACGCTGACGAGGCGCTGGAGCGTGCGGGCATTACCTGCAACAAGAACGGCATCCCCAACGACCCGCTGCCGCCGACGAAGACCAGCGGCATCCGCGTCGGTTCGCCCGCCGGTACGACCCGCGGTTTCGGCGCGGAAGAGTTCAAGGCGATCGGCCACATGGTCGCCGACGTTCTCGATGGCCTCGCTCGCTGCGGCGAAGAAGGAGATGCGCAGGTGGAACAGAACGTGCGCCAGCGCGTCGAAGAGCTGTGCGATCGATTCCCGATCTACAGCTAAGGAGTTCCACATGGCCGAAAACGGCAGCCAGATGACGCCCGAAACCAAGACCGCCCTGAAATGGGGTGCGATCGGCGCGCTTATCGCGATCCCCGTCCCCTTCGTGGGCCCCATCATCGGCGGCATCGTCGGCGGCGGGCTCGGCTATGCGAAGGCCAAGGGCAAGATCTGAAGGACACGACTTGCGCTGCCCGTTCTGTGCCAATGAATCGAGCCAGGTAAAGGATAGCCGCCCCGCAGAAGACGGTGCGGCTATCCGTCGGCGCCGCCAGTGCGAAGGCTGCGGCGCAAGGTTCACGACTTTCGAACGCATTCAGCTTCGCGAGATCCACGTGCTCAAAAGCGGGGATCGCCGCGAGGTATTCGACCGCACCAAGCTCGAGCTTGCGGTCAATCTCGCCTGCCGCAAGCGCGGGATCGAGCAGGAGCGGATCGACCGACTTGTCTCCAGCGTGCAGCGCCAGATCGAAACGCGCGGCGAAAGCGAGATCAAGGCTGCCGAAATCGGCGAAATGGTGATGGAAGGCCTGCGCCAGCTCGACCCTGTCGCCTATATCCGCTTTGCCAGCGTCTATCGCGAATTTTCCGAAGCGCAGGACTTTGCCCAGTTCGCCGAAACCGTGCGCGACGCGGCGAAGGACTGACACCCATGAACCCCGTAATTGTCCTCGTTCGCCCGCAGTTGGGCGAGAATATCGGCAAGGCCGCGCGCGCCATGCTGAACTTTGGACTTACCGAAATGCGCCTCGTCGCCCCGCGTGACGGTTGGCCTAATCCCAGCGCAGGTCCGGCCGCCAGCGGCGCGGACATCGTGCTGGAAAAGGCGCAAGTCTTCGAAACCGTCGCGGACGCGGTTGCCGATTGCGAGCATGTCCACGCAACCACGGTGCGCAAGCGCGGCGTGACCAAGCCCGTCCTGACGCCCGAGGAAGCCGCGCGTGAGATGACGACGGCAAGCGGGCGTCACGCGATCTTGTTCGGGCCGGAACGCTCGGGGCTCGAAACCGACGACGTTGCGATTGCCCGCAATATCGTGACGGTGCCGATCAATCCCGAATTCGGCTCGCTGAACCTCGCGCAGGCCGTGATCCTGATGGCTTACGAGTGGTCGAAGACCCAGGCCGCCGTGCTGGCTCAGCCGACGCAGGAAGAAGTGCTGCCCCCTGCCCCGCAGGACCAGCTCGACGGGATGATCGCGCAGATGGAAGGCCTGCTCGAACCCAAAGGCTATTTCTCCCCCGAAAGCCGCGCCGCCGCGACAAGGCGGACACTGCGCAACATGCTGACCAAGCCGGGCTGGAACCACCTTGAGGTTCGGACGATGCGCGGCGTGCTGTCCGCGCTGGGCAAGCCCGACAAGGTTTAAGGTGTCAGGACCGGATGCGGTCCCATTCCTCCATCTCGTAGGCGATCGACGTCTCGACGAGGTTTTCCCAGAACTCCGCGATCAGGCCCACAGGGACGCCTTTGTTCAGCGCTTCGTCCATGGCGGCCTTGATAACCGCTGCCTTGCGCTCTTCATCTCGGACATGGCTGCGTTCGGGCTTGATCCGCGCGGCGGCGCGCATGAAGCCAAAACGGGTGGCAAGAAGGTCGATCAGGGCACGGTCGGTCGCGTCAACGCCGGCGCGTACTTCAGCCATCGTCTCGCAGTTTTCAGGCGACTTGAAAGTTGTATTCATAGGCCCGCGCTTTGCCCAAGCACTGCTCCTGTGTCGAGCGTCCCTTTTGCTTGACACCGCAGCGCTTTCCTTTAAGGGGCGCCCATCCACGTCGGTCGGGCCTGCTACAGGTCCGTTCCCGATAGGTCCCGCACCCCGGTGAAGCGGTGGCCGCATCTGGCAGATGGCCAGGTGGTGCGATGCCGGGCTTTGGCCCTGTCATGGTGGCAGGGACAGCATATTGGAGAATGATCATGACGAAGCGCACCCGCGCCAAGCATAAACTCGACCGTCGTATGGGCGAGAACATCTGGGGTCGCCCGAACAGCCCCGTCAACAAGCGTTCCTACGGCCCGGGCCAGCACGGTCAGCGCCGCAAGAGCAAGATGAGCGACTTCGGTCTGCAGCTCCGCGCCAAGCAGAAGCTCAAGGGCTACTACGGCGACGTCACCGAGAAGCAGTTCAAGGCGACCTACCTCGACGCTTCGAAGATGAAGGGTGACACCGGCCAGAACCTGATCGGCCTGCTCGAACAGCGCCTCGACATGGTCGTGTACCGCGCCAAGTTCGCGCCGACCGTGTTCGCCGCTCGCCAGATCGTCAACCACGGCCACATCCTCGTGAACGGCGTGAAGTGCAACATCCCGTCGCGCCGCATCCGCGTCGGCGACGTTATCAGCCTCGGCAACAAGGCCAAGGAAATGGCACTGATCATCGAAGCGCAGAGCCTGCCCGAGCGCGAGATCCCCGACTACGTCTCGACCGACGGCAACGACAAGGTGACCTTCACCCGCGTGCCGACGCTTGACGAAGTGCCCTATCCGGTCCGCATGGAACCGAACCTGGTCGTCGAGTTCTACTCGCGCTGATCAGTCGGGTAACCGAACAGTTTCAAGGAAAAGGGCGGGTCTTCCCGCCCTTTTTCGTTTGTGCAATGCGGCATCGGTTTCGCAGCGCAAACAGTGCCTTAGATGGGAACCGCAGGGCCCTTTCGCGCATTTATCCGGCACTATGGAATACCGCTTCATCACACCCAACCGGATCGGAAAATGGTACCCCGAGCTCAAGCTCGCGATGAAGCAGGCGGCAGGCATCGGGGCCGGATACTACGACAAGGCCAGCGGCCAGTTCTTCAAATACCGCGATACGCAGCTTCAGGTGCGCAGTTCGCCCGACGACGACGCGCCGCTCGCTGCCTGATTTGATCAGCGCAAGTAGTTGCGCCTGAAGTCAGCGGCGAAGGCTGCGAAGCGTCCGCCCGCAATCGCATCGCGCATCCCCTGCATCAGCTGCTGGTAGAACGAGATGTTGTGCTCGGTCATCAGCATCGCGCCAAGGATCTCGCCCGCCTTGTTGAGGTGGTGCAGATAGGCGCGCGAATACTTTCCGCAGGTCGGGCAGGTGCAGCGATCGTCCAGCGGCTCCTGGTCCTCCGCAAACCGCGCGTTGCGGATGTTGAGCGGGCCGTTCCACGTAAACGCCTGCCCGTTGCGGCCCGACCGGCTCGGCAACACGCAATCGAACATGTCGACCCCGCGCTCGACCGCGCCGACAAGATCGTCGGGCTTGCCGACTCCCATCAGGTAGCGCGGGCGATCATCGGGCAGTTGCGAGGGCGCGAAGTCGAGCGTGGCGAACATCGCCTCCTGCCCCTCACCAACGGCAAGACCACCGATGGCATAGCCGTCGAAACCGATCTCGGTCAGCTTTTCGGCGGAAATGCCGCGCAGTTCCTCGTCCAGCGCGCCCTGCTGGATGCCGAACAGCGCGGAGCGCGCCGCGTGTTCCTCGCCGCTGTCGAAGCCTTCGCGGCTGCGCCGTGCCCAGCGCATCGACATTTCCATGGATTTCGCGATGACGTCGCGGTCCTGATCGGCGCGCGGGCACTCGTCGAAGGCCATGACGATGTCGGAGCCGAGCAGACGCTGGATTTCCATCGAGCGTTCGGGGGTCAGCATATGCTTCGACCCGTCGAGGTGGCTCTTGAAGCTCACCCCCTCCTCGGTGATCTTGCGAAGGTCCGACAGGCTCATCACCTGGTACCCGCCGCTGTCGGTCAGGATCGGGCGGTCCCAGCCCATGAACTTGTGCAATCCGCCAAGCCGCGCCACGCGTTCGGCTCCCGGGCGCAGCATCAGGTGGTAGGTATTGCCAAGGATGATGTCCGCGCCGGTCGCGCGCACGTCCTCGACTTTCATGGCCTTGACCGTGGCGGCAGTGCCGACGGGCATGAAAGCGGGGGTGCGGATGGTGCCGCGCTTCATGGCGATCTCGCCAGTGCGCGCCTTGCCGTCGCGGGCGTGGATAGTGAAGGCAAATCGGGTCATGAGAAGCAGGCCCCTAGCCGCTTGGATGGCCGAGCGCCAGCCTGTCAGGCCGGTGCCGTCACGCAAGCGTGCGATAAGTGATCGACCAGCGTGGCTGTTCCATGGGCACGATGGAATGCTCCCACTCCCGCCGGGCCGGACCGTCGAGGCGGTAGGCATAGCCGGGTTCGAGTTCGAAGGCGGCGCGCTCGAAGCTGCTACCGCTTCGCTTGCGTAGCCGCATGGTCGCAGGCGCACCGAGCGAAAGGCCGATGACGCGCCCGAACTGTGGCCTGTCGCGATGCCACCCGATCTCTGCACCCGGATCATAGCGGATCAGAAGGGCCTGTTCGTAGTGTGCTGGATCATCACCGAAGGCTGAAACGACGCACTGGCGCATCTCGGCGAGCCAGTCGGGCATGGCCTCAGCCCGCGCGATACCGCCGCCTTCGAAGTCGTAGTGCCACCCGAACGAACGTGTCATCCGCTTGCCGGTCCATTGCTGGAAGCGGAAAGGGGCAAGCCCTGTCGCATCGATCAGGCCAGACAGACGCGCGCCCTCCTCCGCGTCGACCAACCTGCCTAAAAGGGACAGGCCCGGTACCGGCGGCACGACGTCCTCATCGTCAAAGAGATCGAACTGGCTGGTCATCACGACGATATGGTGCGCGGGGCACGAAAGACCACCTTCCGCTCGTCGCAGGCTCCGCTATGGAGGGGGCATGGAAATCGAACCTTGGCTCCTCGTCGTCATGGCCCTCGTGGCGGTGTTCACCGGCTTTCTCGATTCGGTCGCTGGCGGCGGCGGGCTGGTCATGATGCCCTCGCTGCTTTTTGCCGGCCTGCCGCCTTCGCTGGCGCTGGGCACGAACAAGGTGCAGTCGCTGGCGGCAACGACAATGGCATTCCGCAATTACGCGCGAGCCGGACTTGTCGAGTGGCGCAAGGAAAAGTGGCTGGCGCTGATCGCTTTCGTCGGGGCGGTCGCCGGTTCGCTACTGGTGCAGCAGATTTCGACCCGCGTTCTGGAACTCGTCGTCCCGCTGCTGCTGATGGGTGTGGCGGCTTACGTCATCTTCTCACCGCGTATGGACGACACGAAATCGCACGAGGTGGTCACGCGCAAAGGCTATGCCCCGGTGGGCGGAGCGATCGGGTTCTATGACGGCTTCTTCGGCCCCGGTACCGGCGGTTTCTTCGCCGCGACGCTGGTGGGCCTTCGCGGAGAGGGCCTCACTGCGGCCACCGGCCATGCCAAGCTGTTCAACATGACCACCAACGTCGCCAGCGTGATCGTCTTCGCACTGGGCGGAAAAGTTATCTGGACGCTCGGCCTGTGCATGGCCATCGGGTCTATGACCGGATCGTGGATCGGGTCCAAGTTCGCGGTGAAGCACGGCGCGAAACTGATCCGGCCGTTGCTTGTCACGATCAGCGTGCTGCTGACCGCAAAGCTGCTCTACGGCTGGTTCTTCCCCGGCTGATCCGACGCGTTAGAAGTCGTAAATCAGCGTAATGCGCGACAGCGTGTCGGTCTTGGCCGAATCGTCGGGCGGGCTCGTGTCGTGGACGACGCGGTATGACAGCCGCGCCGAAAGCCCGCTGCCCATCGCGGCTTCAAGCCCGGTCAGGCTGGTGTAGGTATCATTCCCGCTCTGCACGAAGGCGCTGGCGTTCTGGGTAAACTTCAGCGTCGGTGCGAACTGCCAGCGGAAGTTCATCGCCGCCAATCCCGCGAAATAGCTTTCACGGCCGACGTCCGGCTCGACTTCCTCGATAACCTTGGTCGTGCGCCACGCCGGACCGGCCTTGATCTCCAGACCAAGATCTTCACGATCAAAGACGCGATGGCCCAAACCGCCCGAGACCGAATAACGCGACGAATAGCCCTGGATCCGGTCACGCTCTGCCTGGGCCAGGCCGAAAATGAAGCTGCTCTGCGCGATGTTGAAGTTAGGCTCGTACGCCAGCAGGAACCGTTCGCGCGTCGTGTCCCCGTCGCTGCGCTGATAGTCGGCCTGCGCAGTAACCTTGTGCCGCCAGTCGATGCCGATCCGCTCTACGCCGAGCGCGGCGGTGAGGCCCAGATCATCGCTGTTGCCGGTCGCCCGGATCGCGCCAAGTTCGCCCTTGCCTTCCCAGCGATCGAACAGGCTGGCGTGCCGGATCTCTTCCTTGGCCAGCAGCGCTTCACGCTCGGCCCGCTTCTCGACCAGGCCATCGAACGTTTGCTTGCGCTTGGCCAGCGCCTCGATCTCGTCGGGATAGGCAGCTTCTGCCGCTGCATAGACCGCGGCGACTTGAGCCGGGTCTTTCGTCGCTTCGGCTGCGGCGATCATCTTGAGCACGGGTTCGGGCAACTTTGCCTGCGCCGCGAGGGGCATGGCGAGGGCAATGGCGGCGGTCGAAAATGCGGCAGTCCGTTTCATGGACGAGGCCGCTAGCAAATCAGTCGCGCAATCGCCACCCAGTGCGGAAAATCCATGTGATTATGCCGATGCAAAGCGCGAGGAAGCCAGCGGTGGCCGCAAATGCGACGCCGATGGTAACGTCCGACTGCTCGAAAAACGTCCAGCGCAGGCCCGAGACGAGATAGACGATCGGGTTGAACAGCGCGACGGTGCGCCACGGTTCGGCCAGCATGTCGATCGAATAGAACGTACCGCCAAGGAACGTCAGCGGCGTCAGGACCAGCAGCGGCACCATCTGCAGCTTTTCAAACCCGTCGGCCCAGAGCCCGAGGATGAAGCCGAAGAGCGAGAACGAGGACGCCACCAGCACAATATAGACGAAAGCCAGGACCGGATGCGCGATCGTGTAGTCCACGAACAGCGTCGCCGTGGCGAGAATGATCGCCGCGATGATGAGCGACTTGGTCACTGCCGCACCGACAAATCCGACAAGCGTTTCGGCTACGCTGACAGGGGCGGACAGGAGTTCATAGATCGCACCTGTAAAGCGCGGCATGTAGATGCCGAAGCTTCCGTTTGATGTGCTTTCCGAAAGGAGCGTGAGCAGCAACAGGCCGGGCACGATGAACGCGCCATAGTTCACGCCGCCGATGTCGTTCATGCGCGAACCGATGGCTGCGCCGAAGACGATGAAATAGAGACATGTGGTAAGCACGGGTGAAATGATCGTGCCGAACACCGTGCGCCATGCCCGCGCGACTTCGCGCTTGTAGATGGCCCATGCGCTGACTGCGTTGAAACCTGCCGTCATGCCGCGATCTCCGGCCGGTCTTCGACAAGCTTAACGAAAATATCCTCAAGGCTGGATTCGCGCACGTCGATGGCGGAATAGCCGATGCCTTCGCGGGCGAGCTGCTGGGCGACTTCGGCGACGGCTTCCTTGCCGCCCCCTGCCCCGTCGCCGCCACGGAAGGTCAGCGCCATGCCGTCATCCGACAGCGCGAGCCCTTCTCGGGCGATGCTGGCCGGGATCGCCGTCATTGGCGCGTTGAGGGCAAAGTTTGCCTCGGTCCGGCCAAGACTGGTCATGATCGATGCCTTGTCGTCGACGAGAAGAATACGTCCGCTGTCGATCACGCCGACGCGATCGGCCATTTCCTCGGCCTCTTCGATGTAATGCGTGGTGAGGATGATCGTGACGCCCAGTTCGCGAAGGACGTCGATCTGCTTCCACATGTCACGGCGCAATTCGACGTCGACGCCCGCCGTCGGTTCATCAAGGAACAGCAAGTCGGGATCGTGCGCCAGCGCCTTGGCGATCAGCACGCGGCGTTTCATCCCGCCCGAAAGCATGCGAAGCTGGCTGTCACGCTTGTCCCACAGGCTGAGCGCGCGCAGCACTTCCTCGATCCGCTTGTCGTCGGCAGGCCTTCCGAACAGCCCGCGCGAGTAAGTGACCGAGTGGTGCACTGTCTCGAAAATGTCGACCGCCATTTCCTGCGGCACGAGCCCGATGCGCGCACGGATCTTCCGCCAGTCGTCTTTCAGGCCCATCCCGAAAGCCTCGATCGTCCCGCCGGTCGGGCGTACGAGACCGCAGACCGCGCCGATCAGCGTCGTCTTGCCCGCGCCGTTGGGGCCGAGCAGCGCGAATATCTCGCCCTTGCGGATTTCGAGATCGACATTGTCGAGCGCCTTGACGGGTGGAGCGGCGCCGCGCCCCGGGTAGGTCTTGTCGAGGCCGGTGATTTTCAGGATTGGATCGGTCACCGCGGCAATGTGTGCCTTCATTCGCGCGATGCAAGATGCGGAGAAAAAACGCGCGTTTGACAAAAATCAATGAAGCGCCGCGCTGCATGCGCGAAGAAGCCTTAGCACGTGCTTACCTGGCTCGTGTCTTCTCCAACAAACTTCAGCCCGCCGCTTCATTGTGGCGGGCTTTCTTTTTGGTGGCGATCAGGGGATCAGCAGCGATCCGTCGCCATAACTATAGAAGCGATAGTCGTTGGCGATCGCGTGGGCATAGACCGCCTGCATCTTCTCCAGCCCCATAAGCGCGCTGACCAGCATGAACAGCGTCGATTTCGGCAAGTGAAAGTTGGTCATCAGTCCGTCGATGGCCCGGAAGCGGTAGCCGGGGGTGATGAAGATCGAGGTATCGCCCTCGAACGGTCGGATCACGCCGTCCTCTCCCGTCGCGCTTTCGAGAAGGCGCAGGCTGGTCGTGCCGACCGAGATTACACGGCCACCGGCAGCGCGGGCGGCGTTGAGGCGGTCTGCGGTCGCGGTGTCGATCCGGCCCCACTCGGCATGCATGGCGTGGTCTTCGGTGTCGTTGGCCTTCACCGGCAGGAACGTGCCCGCGCCCACATGGAGCGTCAGCGTCTCGCGCGCGACGCCTGCGGCATCGAGCGCCGCGATCAGGTCGGGCGTGAAGTGCAGAGCGGCCGTGGGAGCGGCAACAGCACCGTCCTTGTCCGCGAACATCGTCTGGTAATCGCTGCGGTCGGCCTCGTCGGTGTCGCGCTTGCCCGCGATATAGGGCGGCAGCGGCATACGGCCTGCGCGTTCCAGCAGGACTTCGACCGGCTCCTCACCCTCGAACGCCAGCACGAAACTGCCGTCGGGCAGGCGTTCTTCGGCAATCGCGGTAACATCGGCGGGAAATTCGATCCGGTCACCTTTGCGCAGGCGTTTCGCGTTGCGGACGAAGGCCTGCCAGCGGCGCAAGTCGATCCGCTTATGCAGCGTCGCGCCGATCCGCGCCTCGCCGCGCCGTCCCTCGAGCTGGGCCGGAATGACGCGGGTGTCGTTGAAGACGAGCACGTCGCCCTTGCGCAGAACATCGGGCAGTTCGCGCACGATGCGGTCGGCGAAAGGAGCCCCGTCTTCCACAACCAGCAGTTTGGCCGCGTCACGCGGGCGCGCCGGACGCAGGGCTATGCGTTCGGTCGGGAGGTCGAAGTCAAAAAGGTCAACGCGCATGGTTTCGCGCGCCTAGCCGTTGAGGCGCGCGAAGGGAACCGCTCAGTTGCCCGCGTCTTCCGAAGCGGGAGCCGCACTGAGCGGGGCGTTCAGCATGTCGCTGGTGATCGCGCCCTGCATCGGCGTGGTCGACGGCGGAGCGAGGTTCTGGCTGGCTAGTGAGGCCTGCAGGATCTTCGTCGGGTTTGCCGGCGGCTGACCTCGCGAGATGCCGTCCACATACTGCATGCCGGCGATGACGCGGCCGAAGTTGGTGTACTTCATGTCGAGCTGCATCGTGGGGTAAAACACGATGAAGAACTGGCTATTGGCCGAATCCTCGTTCGAGCCTTCACGCGCGGCCGCAACAGTGCCGCGAAGGTGCGGGACGCGGTTGAATTCTTCCTTCAGGTCGGGAAGCTCGGAACCGCCGCGACCGGTGCCCGTAGGGTCGCCCGTTTGCGCCATGAAGCCTTCAATCACACGGTGAAAAATGATGCCGTTGTAAAAGCCCTGACGGGTCAGCGTCTTGATCCGGTCGACGTGGTTCGGTGCCCATTCCGGCTTCAAACGGATGGCGACGCGGCCGCCGTTCGACAGGTCGAGCAGCAGGATGTTGTCGGGATCGGTCTGCAGCGAGGGATCGACGCGCCAGTAGGTCGTCGGATCGATCGGAGCCGGGGTCGCCGCCTCGGTCGTCTCTGCCTCTGCGGCAGGAGCGTCCTGGGCCATGACGGGTGCGGCGATTGCAGAAAGGCCGAGCGCGGCGGAAAGAACTGCGGCGCGGGCGGTAAGGCGGAACTTCATGTCGTTCTGGTGATCCCGAAATTTCACTCGGCCTGCCGCTTAGCGGGCCGTGGCTGACGTTTCAATGAATGGCTGGAATGGTTCCACCGTGGGGCAATTCCCCTCAGTAGTCGCCCTTGCGCCCCTCACGCTCCACCCTGGCGATGACTTCCTCGCAGACGTCCTTGCTGACGAAGCGCGAAATCTCGCCTCCGAACTGGGCGATTTCCTTGACCAGCTTGGAAGCGATGGGCTGAAGCGAGACGTCGGCCATGAGGAACACGGTCTCGATGCCCGGGTCGAGCTGCTGGTTCATGCCCGCCATCTGGTATTCGTATTCGAAGTCGGCCACGGCGCGCAGGCCGCGCACGATGACGGTCGCCCCCATCTTTTGCGCGAACTTGATCAGCAGTGCGTTGAAGCCCACGACACGGACATTGTCGAGGCCGAGGTCGCGGACCTCGCGCTCCACCATCTCCATGCGTTCTTCGGGGGTGAACATCGGGTTCTTCGACGGGTTCGTCGTGACGCCGATGATCAGTTCGTCGACCAGCTTGGACCCGCGACGGATGATGTCGCGGTGGCCCAGGGTGATGGGGTCGAATGTCCCCGGATAGATTCCGATACGCTTGCTCATGCCCCTCCCCGTCCGGTCCCTATGCGGACCTCAGCGGTCCCGTTCGACTATGTATCTTGCAATGGCGCGAAGCACTTCGGCCTCTTCGCCATAGGACGACAGGTGCCCGATTGCCTGCCGCACCAGCATTTCCGCCTGTTCGCGCGCGCGCTCTGCGCCCAGCAGCGAGACGAAAGTCGCCTTGCCCGCATCGGCGTCCTTGCGCAGCGCCTTGCCGGCGAGTTCTTCGTCGCCTTCGTGGTCGAGCAGATCGTCCGCGATCTGGAAGGCAAGCCCGATGTCGCGCGCATAGCTCTTCAGATGCGCGCGCCCTTCGGGAGGTACGCGCCCAAGGATCGCGCCCATCTCGACCGATGCGCTCAACAGCGCGCCGGTCTTCAACTGCTGAAGACGGGTCACGGTATGGAGGTCGAAGCCTTCGTCCCCCTCGCCCGCTTCCTCGGCGACGATGTCCATCATCTGGCCGCCTGCCATGCCGTCCATGCCGCTGCCCTTGGCAAGACAGGCAACCAGCTCGCTGCGAACGAAAGGATCGCTGGTGACTTGAGGACTGACGAGAATGTCGAAAGCCAGTGCGTGCAGCGCGTCGCCAGCAAGAACCGCCGTCGCCTCGTCGTATTCGAGGTGCACCGTAGGCTGGCCGTGACGCATGGCATCGTCGTCCATGCAGGGCAGGTCGTCGTGGATCAGCGAATAGACGTGGATCGATTCCACCGCGCACCCGGTCCGCACCGCGGCCTCGCGGTTCACGCCGTACATCTGCGCCGTCGCGGTCAGCAGCAGCGGCCGCAGCCGCTTGCCGCCGCCGATCGCGGCATAGCGCATCGCCTCGAACAGGCGGGCGCGGGCATCTTCGGGCACCGGCAGCAGGACATCGAAGTGGCGGTCCACCTCTTCGCGGATCGAGGCCAGCGCCTCGCCCAGCACGTCGGGTCCGACCACGCCTTCGATAGCCATGTCCTCAGGCACCTTCGTCAAAGGGGCGCGTGCCTTGCGGCGCGCCGTCGGGACCGGCGACGATCTTCTCGATCCGCGCCTGCGCCGCATCGAGGCGGGCCTGGCAATGTGCGCGAAGCTTTTCGCCGCGTTCATAGAGCGAGATCGATTCGTCGAGAGCAACTTCTCCGCTTTCCAGCCTGCGCACCACGTCTTCGAGCGCTTTCAGGGCCTGTTCGTAAGTCAGGGCGGAGATATCTTGAGGGGCCTCATCCATGGGCGACAGCAATGGCGGGGCGCGTTGGTGTGGTCAAGCACCGACAAAGAACTGGCAACCATCATTTAAGGGCTGGCATGGGCGCGCGCCGGTGGTTAAGGGCCCGAGGCATGAGCGAGATCACTCCTGACGTCGTCGAGGCGCACGGCCTCTCCCCCGAAGAGTACGAGCGCGTCCTGAATGCGCTTGGCCGCGAGCCGAACCTTGTCGAACTGGGCATCTTCTCGGTCATGTGGTCCGAGCACTGTTCGTACAAGTCCTCGCGCTTCCACCTGAAGAAGCTGCCGACCGAGGCTCCCTGGGTGATCTGCGGTCCGGGCGAGAACGCGGGCGTCATCGACATCGGTGACGGTCAGGCCGCGATCTTCAAGATGGAGAGCCACAACCACCCTTCCTACATCGAACCCTATCAGGGCGCGGCGACGGGCGTTGGCGGCATCCTTCGCGACGTTTTTACCATGGGCGCGCGTCCGGTGGCGAACATGAATGCGCTGCGTTTCGGTCGTCCGGACCATCCCAAGATGAAGCATCTCGTGAAGGGCGTGGTCGAAGGCATCGGCGGATACGGCAACTGCGTCGGCGTGCCCACCGTTGGCGGCGAGACGAACTTCCACAAGGCTTATGACGGCAACATCCTCGTCAACGCGATGACCGTCGGTGTCGCGGACGCGGACAAGATCTTCTATTCGGCCGCGACGGGCGTGGGTAACCCCATCGTCTATGTCGGCTCGAAGACGGGCCGCGACGGCATCCACGGCGCAACGATGGCCAGCGCCGATTTCGGCGACGACATCGAGGAAAAGCGCCCGACCGTGCAGGTCGGCGATCCCTTCGTCGAAAAGCTGCTGATCGAGGCCTGTCTCGAACTCATGTCGACCGATGCGATCGTCGCGATCCAGGACATAGGCGCGGCGGGTCTCACCTCCTCGTCGGTCGAGATGGCGACCAACGGCAAGGCCGGCATCCGGCTCGACATGGACAAGGTGCCCTGCCGCGAAGAGGCTATGACGCCCTATGAGATGATGCTGAGCGAGAGCCAGGAGCGTATGCTCATGGTGCTGAAGCCCGGCAAGGAAGCCATGGCCGAGGCGATCTTCCGGAAGTGGGAACTGGACTTCGCGGTCATCGGTGAGGTTACCGATACGCAGCACATGGTGCTCGAATTCGGCGGCGAAGTCGTTTGCGACATTCCGCTGGGTCCGCTGGCTGCAGACGCGCCGGAATACGAACGCCCCTATATCGGCCGCGAGGAATATGCCGCGTGGGCGGGCACGACCCCGCTGGGCGAGGTGCCGGAAAGCACCGACGTCGCAGGCGACCTGAAGACGCTGCTGGCAACGCCCGACCTCGCGTCGCGCAAGTGGATCTGGGAACAGTACGATTCGCAGGTCGGCGCCGACACGATGCAGAAATCGGGCGGCGACGCTGCGGTCGTGCGCGTGCACGGCACGAAAAAGGCGCTGGCGATCAGCACCGACTGCACCCCGCGCTATTGCTATGCCGACCCCTACGAAGGCGGCAAGCAGGCGATTGCCGAGGCTTATCGCAACATTTCCGCCGTCGGCGCGACGCCGCTGGCGGTGACCAATTGCCTCAACTTCGGCAACCCGCAGCGGCCCGAAATCATGGCCCAGTTCGTAGGCTGCCTGCAGGGCATGGGCGATGCCTGCCGGACGCTCGACTTCCCGATCGTGTCGGGCAACGTCAGCCTCTATAACGAGAGCAAGGCAACCGGCGGCGGTTCGGCCATCCTGCCCACGCCCGCCATTGGCGGCGTCGGCCTGATGCAGGACCACGAGATCATGGCCACGATCGGCTTCAAGGCCGCGGGCCAGCAGATCGTCGTCATCGGCGGTGAATCCGGCCACCTGGGCCAGTCGCTCTACTTGCGCGAACTGCATGGCCGCGAAGAAGGTCCGCCCCCGCCGGTGGGTCTGGAGCTTGCCAAGCGCGCTGGCGAAACCGTTCGCAAGCTGATTGCCGATGGCGTGGCCACCGCGGTTCACGACTGTTCGGACGGCGGCCTTGCGGTCGCTCTTGCCGAAATGGCGATGGCAAGCGGCCTCGGCTGCGCGGTCGCCATGCCTGAAGGCCGGTCCAGCGCCGCTGCCTTCTGGTTCGGCGAGGACCAGTCGCGCTATGTCGTGACCGCCGCCGAAGCAGAGCCGATCCTCGAAGCTGCCGAAGCCGCCGGCCTTGCCGCCGTCGCGCTGGGCGATGTCGAGGGTGACGAAGTGATCTTCCGCTCGGTCGCAGGCGAAAGCCGTGTTCCGGTCGCCGACCTGAAGGCTGCGCACCTGTCCTTCTTCGAAGAGTGGATGGAATCGTGAGCGAGGACCGGCAGCCCTTCCCCGCGCTGCCGGACCTGAGCGACGAGGAGCGCATCGAGAAGGCGCGTGCGGCCTACGAACGGTTGCGCACGCGCCATTCGTGCCGCGCTTTCGCCGATACGCACGTCCCGCGCGAAGTCATCGAGATGGCGATCGCTGCTGCCGGCACCGCACCTTCGGGCGCGAACCATCAGCCGTGGCATTTCGCCGTCGTCAGCTCGCCCAAAGCCAAGCGCGCCATTCGCGAAGCGGCCGAGGCGGAGGAACAGGCATTCTACGCGGGTCGAGCAGGCGATGAATGGCTCGATGCCCTGGCCCCGCTCCATACCGATCAGAACAAGCCTTACCTCGAAACGGCGCCCTATCTGATCGTGGTCTTCGCGCAGCGTCGCGGCGGGATCGACGACGATCACGTAACGCAAAACTACTACGTCACCGAAAGCGTCGGGATTGCCTGCGGAATGCTGCTTTCGACGCTGCACGAAGCGGGGCTGGCCACGCTGACCCACACCCCTGCGCCGATGCACTTCCTGCGCGAGATCTGCCAGCGTCCGAAGGAAGAGAAGGCGATGATGATCGTGGTCGTTGGCCACCCTGCCGCCGACGCAACTGTGCCCGATCACGCGACGATCAAAAAACCGCTCTCGCAGATTACAAGCTGGATCTAGTCCGCCACCGGCCTCGCAGGGACCATCTGGAAGACCCCGCTGCAGCGCAAAAGCGCAGGACCATCCGGCCCGTCACGCCTGACAATGCAGTTGAGGAATTTCGTGGTCCTGCCCGACCTCAGGATTTCGACATTGGCTTCGATCCAGTCACCAACACGCGCAGGAGCGAGGAAATCGCTGCTCATCGACATGGTTACGGTTACCATGCCGGGCTCACGCCCTTTCAGCGCAGCAAGCGTCATCGCGGTGTCGGCAAAGGTCAGCATCATTCCGCCGTGCATCATGGCGCCGGCATTGCGATGCCGTTCTTCAACCCGCATTCCGATGACGCGCTGCCCTTCCCGCTCCCCGATAAACATGGTGCCGACCAGTTCGTGAAATGGCCCGAACGGACGCATTTCGGTGAAACCTGTCGGGGCGGGATTTGAACTCACGGCTTATTCGACCCAGTCGCTCTGCGGCACGCCAAGAAGCTTGAGCAGATCGGTCAGGTCACCCCGCTCGATCCAGCCGTTGGCCGCAGACTTCGCCTTGGGCTTGGCGTAATAGGCCACACCGTAATCCGCTGCCTCGATCATCGGAATGTCGTTGGCACCATCACCCGTCGCAAGGCTGATGGCGCCGCTGCCCAAGCGCCCCAATTCCTCGTTCAGCGTGGCGAGTTTTGTCCCGCTATCGACGATCTCTGCCGCCAGCTTGCCAGTCAATTTGCCGCCGTCGACGCCGAGCACGTTGCCCACGACGCGTTCAAAGCCAAGCATGTCGGCCACGGGATCGGCAAAGGAATGGAAACCACCCGTCACCAGCACGGTGCGGCAACCACGTGATTTCAAAGTCTCGACCAGCACGCGCGCGCCCGACATCGGACGGATGCGTTCGTCAAGACAACGGGTTATCGCGCTTTCCTCAAGCCCTTCGAGAAGTCCAACCCGCTCGGTCAGTGCGCTGGCAAAGTCGAGTTCGCCCTGCATCGCGCGTTCGGTGATCTCGGCGATCTGGTCCTTGATACCGGCATAGTCGGCCAGTTCGTCGATGCATTCCTGCCCGATCATGGTCGAATCCATGTCCGACACGAACAGCTGCGGCACCGTGATCTCGCGGTCGGACATCAAGAGGTCGCAGGGCCCGAAAGCCTCGTCCAGGATCGCACGTACTTCGCCCGGATTGCCGTCGGCCATCGCGATTTCCAGCACGTCGCCGCAGAAATCGAGCATCTGCGCCCCCGCAATGGTCCAGCCCTTTTTGGCCAGCGCCTTGCCCGCCTTGTCGAGCGCGGTTTCCAAGATGGCCGGTTCTGCTATCAGCCGGGCAATGAGCACGGACGCTATCTCCTTCGATTCCGGCCGCTCCAACAATGGCGAGAAGCCTCGGGTCGCGCTCATTGCAGGGCCGACCGCCAGCGGCAAGAGCGATCTCGCTGTCGACCTTGCGCTCGCGGCGGAAAAGGCCGGTCTGCCTGCCACCGTGATCAATGCCGACAGCGCGCAAGTCTATGCCGACCTTCGCGTTCTTTCGGCCCGCCCGAGCGAAGAGGAAATGCGCGGCGTGCGCCATGTCCTGTTCGGCGCATGGGACGGAGCTGACCCGTGCTCCGCCGCAGACTGGGCAGCGCGGGCGAAGCAGGAGATCGCCAAGGCGCATTCCGAAGATCGTATGCCGATCCTCGTCGGAGGCACAGGCCTCTATTTACGCACCCTGATCGACGGCATTGCCCCGATCCCCGCGATCGACCCCGCCATCCGCGAGGAAATCCGCTCACTCGACGTGGCCGACGCGCACGCAGCTCTCACCTCCGAAGACCCAGAGGCTGCGGCACGCCTGAACCCCGCCGACACAACCCGCGTCGCACGCGCGCTCGAAGTGGTGCGCAGTACGGGACACCCCATGGCCTATTGGCAGCAGCGTTTGGAAGGCGGGATTGGCGACCGCATCGAACTCACCGCCGCGATCCTGATCCCCGAGCGCGAGACGCTTTATGAAAAGTGCGACCGGCGCTTCGACCTGATGCTCGAACTGGGCGCCGTCGAGGAAGTCCGCGCCCTGCTGGCCCGCGATTTAGACCCGGACCTGCCCGTCATGCGCGCCATTGGCGTGCCCGAAATCGCAGGCCTGCTGAATGGATCTTACGACGAGCAGGAGGCCGCAAACCGCGGGGCGCAGGCGACTCGTCGCTATGCCAAGCGGCAATATACCTGGTTCCGCCACCAGCCACCCGAAGGCTGGACCCGCTTTTATGCTAAAAATTTCACCAGAGATGATATAATAGCAACTTTGTTACGTGATTTGCGGTTGACATGATATTCTGTGTCGCTTAGTTCGCCCCTGAATTTGGGTTGGGAGAGAGAGGCTCGAGTGCACGTCACTCGGGCCCATTTTCTTGACCGACCCCTTTGTTGACGGAGACGAACAGTGACCGAGCGCAGCGGCGCCGACATCTTGATGGACACCCTTGTCGAACAGGGAGTCGAAGTAGTCTTCGGCTACCCCGGCGGCGCCGTGCTTCCCATCTATGATGCGCTGTTCAACGACAATCGCATCCGCCACATCCTCGTGCGGCACGAAGCTGGCGCGGCACATGCTGCCGAAGGTTACGCACGTTCGACCGGCAAGCCCGGCGTTGTTCTTGTCACCTCGGGCCCCGGCGCGACCAATGCGGTCACCGGCATTGCGGATGCCTTCATGGACTCGATCCCGATGGTCGTCCTGACCGGACAGGTCGCAACCGCGATGATCGGCACCGACGCTTTCCAGGAAGCGGACACGGTCGGCATCACGCGCCACTGCACGAAGCATAACTACCTCGTGAAGGACCCGGCAGACCTTGCCGCGACGATCAACGAGGCATTCAAGATCGCCACGACCGGCCGCCCCGGCCCTGTCGTTATCGACATTCCGAAGGACGTTCAGGTCGCCAGCGCGCCTGCCAACCAGACGGAACCGCGCTCGCGCTTCAACCCGCCGACGACCGGCGCGCCCGAAGCCATCGCCCAAGCCGTTGCCATGCTGGCCGCGGCCGAGGCTCCGGTTCTTTATACCGGCGGCGGCATCATCAATTCCGGGCCCGAGGCTTCGGAACTGCTGCGCGAGCTTCAGGACCTGTGCGGTGCGCCGCTGACCAGCACGCTGATGGGCCTTGGCGCCTTTCCCGCGCAGAACAAGGCGTGGCTGGGCATGCTGGGCATGCACGGCACGTACGAAGCCAACATGGCGATGAACCGTGCCGATCTCATCATCAGCGTCGGCGCGCGCTTCGATGACCGTGTCACCGGCCGGATCGAGGATTTCGCCCCGAACGCGAAGAAGATCCATATCGACATCGACCGTTCGTCGATCAACAAAACGGTTCAGGTCGACCTGCCGATCATCGGCGACTGCACGCTCGTCCTGCGGCAGATGATTGACGAGTGGAAATCGAGCGACGCTTCGGCCCAGAACCTGTCGGAATGGTACGCCCGTATCGACGGCTGGCGCGCGCGCAACTCGCTCGCCTATCCGCAGTCCGAAGAAGAGATCATGCCGCAGCTGGCGATCGAGCGCCTGTTCGAGCTGACCAAGCAGTACGATCCGATCATCACGACCGAAGTCGGCCAGCACCAGATGTGGGCGGCCCAGCACTTCCACTTCTTCGCGCCGAACAAGTGGCTGACGAGCGGCGGTCTCGGCACGATGGGTTACGGCCTTCCCGCCGCGATCGGTGCGCAGTTGGGCAATCCCGAGGCGCTGGTCATCGACGTTGCGGGCGAAGCCTCGATCCAGATGAACATCCAGGAACTCGGCACGGCGAGCCAGTATCGCCTGCCGGTCAAGGTCTTCATCCTGAACAACGAATACATGGGCATGGTCCGCCAGTGGCAGGAACTGACCTATGAATCGCGGTATTCGAACTCCTATTCGGACTCGCTGCCCGATTTCGTGAAGCTAGCCGAGGCCTATGGCTGGAAGGGCATCGTGATCGAAAATCTCGACGATCTGGACGCCGGCATTCAGGCCATGATCGATCATGACGGTCCGGTCATCGTCGACTGCCGCGTTGCCAAGCTGGCGAACTGCCTGCCGATGTTCCGGTCGGGTGCGCCGCATACCGAAATGATCATGTACGGCGACGACACGCAGCGCGAAGTCACTGCCGAAGCGAAGGCGTCCGTCTGATGAAGATCCAGCATCGTGAGCAGGAACGCCACGTCCTTGCCATCACCGTCGACAATGAAAGCGGCATCCTCGCCAAGATCGCGGGCCTTTTCACCGCGCGCGGCTACAACATCGATTCGCTGACGGTTGCCGACATTTCGGAAAACCATAACGTCAGCCGGATCACGATCGTGACCCACGGTCCGCCCGCAGTGATCGACCAGATCCATGCGCAGCTCGAACGGCTGGTGCCGGTTCACAAGGTCTCGGACCTTACCGAACTGGGCCCGCACGTCGAACGCGAACTCGCGCTCGTGAAAGTTGCCGGCAAGGGCGACAACCGGGTCGAGGCGCTGCGCCTTGCCGACGTTTATCGCGCCAAGGTGGTGGATTCCACGACCGAGAGTTTCATCTTCGAAATCACCGGCGCCCCTGAGAAGATCGACAGTTTCGTTGCCCTGATGCGCGAACTAGGTCTGGTCGAAGTAGGCCGCACCGGCATCGTGGGCATGATGCGCGGCGTGAACGGGGCCTGATTTCGTTCCAAACGATACATTTGAAGCAACCATCCAACACAGCTATGCGCCGCTGCGTAATCCGGCGGCCAAGCCATACCAGCAGGCCAAGAGCCAAGGGGAATTGAAGTGAAAGTCTATTACGACGCCGACTGCGACCTGAACCTGGTCAAGGACAAGAAGATCGCCATCGTCGGCTATGGTTCGCAGGGTCACGCCCACGCCCAGAACCTGCGCGATTCCGGCGTGTCGGAAGTCGCCATCGCTCTTCGCGAAGGTTCGGCCACTCGCAAGAAGGCCGAAGGCGCAGGCTTCAAGGTCATGACCAACTCGGAAGCTGCCGAGTGGGCCGACCTCATCATGATCCTCGCCCCCGACGAACACCAGGCCGCGATCTACAACGACGACATCGCCGGCAAGATGAAGCCGGGTTCGGCCCTTGCCTTCGCGCACGGCCTCAACGTCCACTTCGGCCTGATCGAGGCTCCGAAGGACATCGACGTCATCATGATCGCGCCGAAGGGCCCGGGCCACACCGTGCGCAGCGAATACCAGCGTGGTGGCGGCGTGCCCTGCCTGATCGCGGTCGAAAACGACGCCAGCGGCAACGCACATGACGTCGCCCTTGCTTATGCCAGCGCCGTTGGCGGTGGCCGTTCGGGCATCATCGAAACCAACTTCCGCGAGGAATGCGAAACCGACCTGTTCGGTGAGCAGGCCGTGCTTTGCGGCGGCGCGACCGCGCTGGTCCAGGCCGGATTCGAAACGCTGGTCGAAGCCGGTTACGCCCCGGAAATGGCCTATTTCGAATGCCTCCACGAACTGAAGCTGATCGTCGACCTGATGTATGAAGGCGGCATCGCCAACATGCGCTACTCGATCTCGAACACCGCCGAATACGGCGACATCAAGACCGGCCCGCGCATCATCACCGACGAAACCAAGAAGGAAATGAAGCGCGTTCTGGAAGACATCCAGTCGGGCCGCTTCGTGAAGGACTTCGTCCTCGACAACCGCGCCGGCCAGCCTGAACTGAAGGCTTCGCGCAAGGCGGCCCAGCGCCACCAGATCGAGGAAACCGGCGCCAAGCTTCGTGCGATGATGCCGTGGATCGGTGCGAACGCGCTGGTCGACAAGGAAAAGAACTGATCCTTTCGCGCTTCGGCGCGGATTGACGGACAGAACGGCCCGCCGGATCACTGTGATCCGGCGGGTCTTTTCGTTGATACACGCAAATTTTTCGGGCGGTTACACCGTTGTACCTAATTGAAGGCGAGCGATGGCTCGCCCAATTTCCCTTTCGGGAGTGCAAACTCAACAAAGGGAAACCCGATGAAGCGACTGACCACTACTGCAATTCTCGCTGCCGCCGGCCTCGCCGTGGCTGCCCCCGTCCTTGCCGACAACCACGAAGAAGCCAGCCTGCCCGGCGTCGTCGACGTCTCGCGCGTGACCGCTGGCACGTACGCGACCGACCCCAGCCACACGCTCGTCGGCTGGCGCGTGAACCACTTTGGCTTCAACGACTACTTCGGTATTTTCGGCGATGTGACCGGCACTCTGGACCTCGATCCGGCCGATCCCGCTGCCGCGCAGCTTGACGTCACGATCCCGATCGCGTCGGTTGCGCTGGCTTCGGAAGGCCTGAAGGAACACCTCCTGCGCCCCGGTTCGGATGGTGCGGCACCCGACTTCTTCGGCCCGGAACCGGCCCCTGCCCGCTTCGTCTCGACTTCCGTCACGCCGACTGGCGATACGACCGCACAGATCGTCGGCGATCTCACCATGAATGGCGTGACCGCTCCCGTGATGATCAGTGCCAAGTTCACTGGCGCGGGCGCAAACCCGATGAGCCAGGCCGAAACCGTCGGCTTCGAAGGCCGCGCGATGCTGAAGCGCAGCACGTTCGGCATCACGACTTTTGCTCCGATGGTGTCTGACGAGGTCGAACTCGACATCACGATCGCTTTCGAAAAGCAGTAATGTCCCCCGGTCCGGCGCGTTCCCCCGTCGCGCCGGACCACCCCCTTCGCAAATGCCGCCCCTTGCGTTAGGCCTGCGATCGGGTCGGCAAGTTGGGGGCAATCATGAAATTTCGGATCACGGGTCCGCTATTCGCGGGGCTTACGCTGATAGCTGCTGCACCGGTTGCGGCAGAGCCTGTCCTGCTTCGAAATGTGCAGGTCCTCGATCTGAACGCGTCAGAGCCGTCGCCTGTCGCCGGACAATCCATCCTCATCGATCGAGGCACGATCGTTTCGGTCGGTGCGATGGACGAGACTGCGGCCCCCACAGATGCCCGCGTGATCGACGGCGAAAGCCGCGTAGTGATGCCCGGCCTTTACGACATGCACGTGCATATCTGGGACGAGGCGGAACTGGCCGCCAATCTCGCGCACGGGGTAACGACCGTGCGCAATGCCTCGGGCATGCCGTTCCATCTGCGTCTTATCGAACGGATCGAGAGCGGAGAACTTGCCGGACCGCGCCTGATCACGACGGGCCCGATCCTCAACAGCCACGGCCCGAACGGCCAGATCATCCATCAATACGTCGACACCGAAGCCGAAGCCCGCGAAGCCGTGCGCGGCCAGCACGCAGCCGGATTTCGCCGGATCAAGGTCTACTCGAACCTCACGCCGGAGGCCTGGCACGGTATCAAGGCCGAGGCCGATATGCTTGGCATGACGATCATGGGCCACACGCCCGAAGGCCGCCGCACGGCAGGGATGCCTTACGAGAAGGCGTTCGATATTGCATTCGAAGAGATGCTCGATGAGGGTTTCGTGACCCTCGAACATACCGAAAGCATCGTCTGGCATGGTCTTCGCGACGGACGCGATCCTTATGCGGCAAAGGCGCTCGCGGAAAAGATCGCCGTGGCAAGCGTTGCGGTCGATCCCACGCTGGTCGCGTTCTACAACCTGCTGCGCACGGCAGAGACCAAAGGCGAATATGTCTCGCGCCCCGGCACCGAGTGGCTCAATCCCATGCTCGTCACGCAGGAGCAGGAGAACTACGACCGCTGGACAAACGAAAACGTCGCCCGCGCGCGCGAGGCGTTCGAGTTCTACAAGCTGATGACCAAGGCCATGCACGATGCCGGAGTGACGCTGGTCGCCGGAAGCGATGCGGGCATTTATGCAAACCCGGCGGGGCTCTCGCTGATCGACGAGTTGAACTTGCTGGCCGAGGCTGGACTGTCTCCGCTTGAAGTCTTGAAAACCGCCACGGTCAACGCAGCCAACGTTCTTAAGGAGGCTGAAACGCATGCTTGCATTGCCGCAGGTTGTGCCGCCGACCTGCTCCTGCTCGACGCTGATCCTGCGCAGTCGCTCGCAACGCTCTCGGATCCCGCGCTGGTCATCGCGCAGGGCAAAGTCCACGACCGCAAAGCGCTGGCCGATCTTAAGGTCCTTGCTGCAAAGGCCGATCTCGCCCGCACGCAGACCAACGTGATCGAGGGTTTGCAGGCGCAAGGGGCTGACGTAACGCCGCTGCTCCAAGGCGCGGGCGGCTGACCCTCGGCCCCCGTGTCACGTCGTAATCGAATTCTTCAGGTTTCAAACGTTACTATCTGGCAGAAATCCGCCAGATTCGGGTCTGGACAAAGAGGAATCGAGCGACCATAGCCGCTTTCGAAATGACAGCGATTTACGCCCCTACGGCCCTAGGCCTGCTGCTTCGACTTACTCGCCCTCGGGCGTGACCCTTGCGCTGTCCGCTGGCGGCGCACCTGTCGCCCGGGGGATCGAAAGCCACCTTACCCAGTCGAATTAGCCAAGAAGTTCCTGTCATGACCCAAGCTACTACCGGCCAGGCGCCTACCGGGATGTTGAAAGACCCCTCGCGCAAATACCGCGCGTTTCCGCAGATCGACATCGCCGATCGCCAGTGGCCCTCGCGCACGATCACCAAGCCGCCGCGCTGGCTCTCCACCGACATGCGCGACGGTAATCAGTCGCTCATCGATCCGATGGACAGCGTGAAGAAGAACCGCTTCTTCGACCTGCTGGTCAAGGTCGGCCTGAAAGAGATCGAAGTCGGCTTCCCCGCCGCCGGTGCGACCGAATTCGACTTCATCCAGAACCTCGTGCGTTCGGGCCGCATTCCCGACGACGTCATGGTGCAGGTCCTGACGCAGAGCCGCGAGGACCTGATCCGCACCAGCTTCGACAGCCTCGAAGGCGCGAAGCAGGCGATTGTGCACGTCTATAACGCGGTCTCGCCCGCGTGGCGCGACATCGTGTTCAAGATGAGCAGGGAAGAAGTGCGCGGCATCGCCCAGGCTGGCGCCAAGGTCATCCGTGACGAAGCGGGCAAGCGCCCCGGCACCGACTGGCACTTCGAATATTCGCCGGAGACGTTCAGCACCGCCGAACTCGACTTCTCGATTGAGTGCTGCGAGGCGGTGATGCAGATCCTGCAGCCTACGCCCGAACGTCCGATCATCCTGAACCTGCCGGCAACGGTCGAGTGTGCGACACCCAACATCTACGCCGACCAGATCGAGTATTTCTGCCGCAACCTGCCCAACCGTGAGAGCGCGATCGTATCGCTGCACACGCATAACGACCGCGGCACCGGCGTAGCTGCGGCGGAACTGGGCATCATGGCGGGCGCGGACCGCGTCGAAGGCTGCCTGTTCGGCAATGGCGAGCGGACGGGCAACTGCTGCCTCGTGACCGTGGCGCTCAACATGTACACGCAAGGGGTCGATCCCGGCCTCGACTTTTCGGACATCGACGAGGTGATCGAGACGGTCGAGTACTGCAACCAGATCCCCGTCCACCAGCGCCACCCCTATGGCGGCGAACTGGTCTTCACCGCGTTTTCGGGCAGCCATCAGGACGCGATCAAGAAGGGCTTCGAGGCGCACGACAAGCAGAACGACGAGCAGTGGCGCGTGCCTTACCTGCCGATCGACCCTGCCGACCTCGGCCGCAATTACGAGGCCGTGATCCGCGTCAATTCGCAGTCCGGCAAGGGCGGTTTTGCCTGGGTGCTGGAGCAGGACAAGGGCCTGAAGCTGCCCAAGCGGATGCAGGCCCACTTCTCCAAGGCGGTGCAGCGAATGGCCGACGAAACCGGGCGCGAGCTGAATGCCGAGGATATCTGGACGACGTTCCGCCACGAATACCATCTGTCGCGTCCGCAGCACTTCCAGCTCGTCGATTATGAAGAGCAGCGCGCCAAGGACGGCACGCGGGTGTTCTCCGGCACGATCAGCGAGGACGGCAAGGAGCGTACGGTATCGGGCCGTGGCAACGGGCTTATCTCGTCCGTGGTGGCAACGCTGTCGGACGCGTTCGGGATGAAACTCGAAGTGCTCGATTACTCCGAACACGCCCTTTCCAAGGGTTCGGACGCACGCGCAGCCGCCTATGTCGAGTGCATGACCGAGGCGGGCGATATCGTCTGGGGCGTTGGCATCAGTGCCGACGTTGCGACCGCGGGCGTGCGCGCCATTCTCAGCGCCGCAAACGCGACGCGCCCCGAATAACCTGGTTGATGTCGGCGACGGGAGCACCTGTCGCCGACACGGCTACAGGCTGCCTACCGCGCCCCAAAGCACGTCGGCCATCGCATCCAGTTCGGAATAGTCCTTGTCGCGCCCGATCGGGTCGCGCCGGTTCAGCACGAACGGCCCATCGCCGCCCCTCTCCAGCCCACGCGCCAGACCGCGTTGGATAAGACGGATGCGCGCCAGGGCGACATCCCGTGCAAGCAGTTCATCACGACTGCGAGTGTGCGACCACTCCATTTCAACTGCGCCGACCCTTTCAAAGACCAGTTCGTTGTACACCCTGTGAGGTCCGCGATGCAGCGGCAGCCGGGCGTTTAGAGCGGTTTCCACACGATCTGACTCAACGGGGATTCCCATTGCTGCGCTGATGTGATTCACGCTACCTGCTGGTGGCAGGAGGCCAGCTTGGATGGCACGAACGCTTTCACAGGACCTTCGAGACAGAGTTATTGCTGCGATTGATGGGGGCATGAGCTGCCGTGCGGCTGCGATGCATTTTGAGGTCAGCGCATCGAGCGCGATCCGCTGGCGGCAACGGGCACTTGAGCTTGGTCAGGCCGTTGCAAAACCGCGCGGCGGTGACCGGCATTCGGGCAAGATCGAGGCGCATGGCGGCTTCATCCGGGAGTTGATTGCTGAGCAGGGTGACATGACCCTAGTCGAGGTCCAGGCGCGGCTGATGGAGCGCGGCACGTCGGTCGGGATCGGCACGGTGCACCGCTTCTTCCAACGCCACGGGATCACGCGTAAAAAAAGACCGGGCACGCGATCGAGCAGGACCGTCCCGATGTCCTGAAGCAGAGGCGGCAGTGGTTCAACGGCCAGCTCGATCTGGAACCGGAGCGCCTCGTGTTCATCGACGAGACGTGGACTGCCACAAACATGACCCGCAGCCACGGTCGCTGCGCCAGGGGCGAGCGTCTGCGGATGGGCTTCCCGCATGGTCACCGCAAAACCACCACGCTGGTCGCCGGGCTGCGCATGAGCGGAATGGTTGCGCCAATGGTGCTCGATGGTCCGATCAACGGCGACTGGTTCGAGGCCTATGTGACGCAAGTTCTCATACCCGAGCTTCGACCTGGCGATGTCGTGATCATGGACAATCTGTCGAGCCACAAGCGCGCATCGGTGCGTGAGCGGATCGAAGCAGCCGGCGCAACCCTGCGCTTCCTTCCGCCCTACAGCCCGGACTTCAATCCGATCGAGAAGGCGTTCTCCCGGCTCAAGGCCATGCTCCGAAAGGCGGGTGAGCGAACCGTCAGCGGCCTGTGGGACCTGATCGGCAAGCTCATCGACATCTTCCAGCCAGACGAATGCGCCAACTACTTCAGCTCGTGCGGATATGAACCGGAATGAACGAAAACCGCTCTAGAGCTGCCGCCTCCGTGCCCGGCAGCAAAACGCCGTTCACGTTGAAATCGTCGAACCACTCTCCATGCGGAGAAATCAAGGAGAACATCGCCGCGAAACTGCGACGGCCGAATGTCTGGCGCGGCAACAGGTGGTGTTTTTGCCATCCGCTGCGATAGCCGGTTCGGCCCCGCCTGTTCACACTGGCAAACCGGCGCACCGGTTCCGGCCTTCGGCAAGTCTGCGACGTCCCCCTTCCCATGCCGCTTCTTGGGAAGGCAGGTTTAAGGAAAAGGTGACCGTCTAAGGTAAATTTTCTTACCACTGTCGCGAGGATCTAACTCGAACGAGCCGAAACCGTCGACTTCGACAATCTCGTTTTCCGTAACGGCACCCTCGGCAGCGAGATGGTCGATCATGCGGATCGCGATCTTTGCCTGTTCCGGCATCGGCATGGGCGCGAGATCGAGGACAAGCTCTTGTTCGCAGAAGGGGGAGAGCCCCCTCGTAATCAGTCCGCCATCGCCATCACCCTGAAGAGCGACAAGCACCATCGCCGGGAAAGCACCGCCGTCTTCCCAGCTTTGTACGACTTTGATAAAAAACTCGCTCCCAGTAATCGTCCCAGCTTCAGACCAGCCAATCGCCTTTGCCTGAGCGCTGCGTGCGATTTCGGCAGCAAGCGCTGACAAAGCCTTAACCGAAGTCAAAAACGAAGCAGAACCGCCCTCGACCAGTCTCAGTTCGAGTGAGGGGCCGTCGGGCAGATCGATGGGGTTGGTGGCAATGTATTGCGGCGTGTCGATGTTGCCGCTGGCAGGTGCCAGGTGCAGATCCATGCCGTTACGCTTAATCGTGATTGGCAGGGTGTCAGCGCCGAAATGCCTGGCCAGAATGTCAGCGGCGCTTTCCGCGTCATCAAACCAGAAGCGAAAGCAAGCCTGCGAAGCTGGCGTCATCTGATCTGAAGTTGGTGCGTTGCCGTTCATCGTCCCGCGCTCCCGTCGCGCTCTGGCGACGCTATGCAATTCCTCCGTTACGCCGTCGAGACCTTACCCTGTTGTTGTATCCGATGTGGACATAAAATTCACGTCCCCGCGACAAGCGCGCCACATCTAGAAAATGCCGAGCGACAGACCCTCTGCCAACGCCGCGCCCAATTCGCGGCACGTGCTTGCATCGTCGTCTGCAAGTGTCTTTCGCGCCATGATTTCCTCTGGCGTCTGCGCGTCGAAGTTCACGATCAGCGGATCGGCCACGCGTTTCAGCCGCCACCCTTTGGCGATCCGGTCGATCTGACGCGTGGCCCCTTCCCCGTCCGAACCGGCGGCAATGGCGGTGGCGAAAGCCTTCCCTTCGATCTTGCCCAGCACCGGATAGTAGCAGCGGTCGAAGAATTCTTTCATCGCGCCGGACATCGTGGCCAGGTTTTCCGGACAGACGAACAGATAGGCCCCTGCACCAATCAGATCATCAGGCCCCGCCTCGTCACAATAGAGCAACCTTGCCCGATCCGCCGTGCCATCCAGCACCGCACGCGCCATCGCCTCGGCGCCGCCCGTGCGCGAATGCCAGACGATCAGCAGATGTGCTTCAGTGCTCATAGCCCATATCGCTAGCAGGTCGATCGGCCCCGTGGAAAGGCGTGGAAGCAGTCTGCGTCAACCTTTGCGCTGGGTGCCTGCGTTACTGTATCTGCGGGGCATGGCATCGGTAGCAGGACATCACGAACTCGACAGCGCGGCATGCGGCGTAACACGGTCGCTTAGCGGCAAGGCATGGCGCTGGCGTGGCGGGAACATGGCGCTCGGTTCTGGCGGCGGTATGGCGGGCGATGATCTCGTTATGCAGCTGCTTACCTCACGCGGGGTTCCGCTCGAGGATATCGAACGGCACCGCAATCCGACCATCCGCGATTTTCTGCCCGATCCTTCGATCTTCGCGGACATGGACGTGGCGGCTGACCGACTGGCACAGGCCGTCGTTTCAGGTGAGGCGATCACGATCTACGGCGATTACGACGTTGACGGTGCGACAAGCAGCGCGCTGCTGATCCGCCTGCTGCGCGAACTGGGCGCCAACCCGTCGCACTACATTCCCGACCGCCTGCTCGAAGGATACGGACCTTCGGGCGAGGCACTGGTCAAGATTGGCGAGCAAGGCTCAAGCCTTATCGTGACTGTCGATTGCGGCGCGATGGCGCATGAGGCGCTGGCCATGGCGCATGACGCGGGCATCGACGTAATTGTGGTGGATCATCATAAGTGCGCGGCGGAGAACCCGAAAACCGTCGCTCTGGTAAATCCGAACCGCCTCGATTCGACTGACGAGGCCGCGTCGCATGGGCATCTGGCGGCAGTGGGTGTCGCGTTCCTGCTTGGCGTTGCGCTGGTTCGGACACTGCGCGGCCAAGGTTTCTTTGCCAACCGCCCTGCCCCCGACCTTATGGGCCTGCTTGATCTCGTCGCGCTCGGCACGGTGGCCGACGTCGCGCCGATCCATGGCCTGAACCGCGCTTTCGTGGCGCAGGGTCTCAAGATCATGGCGCATCGCCGCAATGTGGGCCTTAGCGCGCTGATCGACACGAGCCGGCTCAAGCGTGCTCCGCAGTGCAGCGATCTTGGCTTTGCCCTTGGCCCCCGCATCAATGCCGGCGGCCGCGTCGGAGAATCGACACTGGGCGTTCGCCTGCTGACGGGTGAGGACTTGCCCGAGGTGCAGGACATTGCGTCCCGGCTCGACGGGTTGAACGAAGAACGCCGCGCGATCGAGGCGGAGGTTCAGGCAGCGGCGGAAGAACAGCTTGCAGGCCAGCACAACCGATCGGTCCTCGTCCTGTCCGGTAAGGGCTGGCACCCGGGCGTCATCGGCATCGTTGCGGGGCGCATCAAGGAAAAGGCGGGCAAGCCCACCATTGTGATTGCCGTCGACGAGAACGGCGAAGGCAAGGGGTCGGGCCGTTCGCTTTCGGGCGTCGACCTTGGCGCTGCCATCATCGCCGCGCGGGAACACGGCCTGCTGGCCAAGGGTGGCGGCCATGCCATGGCGGCAGGCCTGACGGTAGAGGAAAGCCGGATCGATGCGCTGGCTGACTGGCTGGACAGCCAGCTTGCCCGCGACGTGGACCGCGCGCGTGCCTCACAGGCGACTATCGTTGATATTTCGGTCAGCCCGCGTGGGCTGCAACCCGATCTTGTCGAATTGCTCGAATCGGCGGGCCCGTTCGGCGTGGGTTGGCCCGCGCCGCGCATTGCGGTCGGGCCAGTGAAGCTGGTGAAGGCAGATGTCGTCGGCAATGGCCACGTCCGCCTGATCGCCGCCGGACAGGACGGCGCTCGCTTCAAGGGAATCGCTTTCCGTGCAGAGGAAAGCGATTTGGGTCAGGCCCTGCTCCACGCTTCTCGCGGGCGTAGCCTGTGGCTTGTCGGGCGTCCCAAGATCGATGACTGGGGCTCTGTCCCTGCAGCAGAACTGCATGTCGAGGACGCGGCTTTCGCGGATTGAGCGGCTTTGCCGACAAACATTTTTCGGTCCGCGCAATAAAAGTGCAAAAGGCCCCTTGACCGTCCGCGAATGCACTCGTAGATGGCCGGCCTGCACCGCGACGTGGCCCCTTCGTCTAGCGGTTAGGACGCGGCCCTTTCACGGCTGAAACACGGGTTCGATTCCCGTAGGGGTCACCACGCGGTGCAGTATTTGCCTTCCCGGCGCGGCGTTTGCCCCGGCATGGCACGGCCCCTTCGTCTAGCGGTCAGGACGCGGCCCTCTCACGGCTGAAACACGGGTTCGATTCCCGTAGGGGTCACCAGTCTCCTCCTCCACATTACGGTTTTATGACAGTGGCGCGGCGCGTTTTGCCGCACTACAGCCTGTCGCCGTGACAAGTGGATTCGTGATTCCCGCTGCCAGTATTTCGGCTCCGACCAACGTGCGAGGTGCATGGTGAAACGCTCCATGCCCTGGGCCGGTCTCACGCTTGCCACGGCAGGCTCGATCGTCCTGCTGCTCGTCACTTACGATTTCCTCGTCAGCTTCGCGCTGTGGATCGTCTGGTGCGGCTCGCTGCTCGTCCTGCGCCCCGCGCCTGAGCGTGAACGTATGCGCGACGATGGCATGGCGATCACGCAGGACCGCATGCGCGAACTGATCGAACCGCTCAGCCTGCCTTACCTCGTCATGGAAAACCGCCGCATCGTGCTTGCCAACGGCGCGGCGCGCGAAGTGCTTGGCCCCCACGTCGTCGGGCAGGACGCCCGCGTCGCCTTGCGCCACCCGGAGGCAGTCCGCCTGCTCGAAAGCGACAAGGGCGGCGAAGCGATCGTTCGCGGCCTCACCGGCCCGCGCAGTGTCTGGGCCGTCTCCCTACGCCCCGTCGATGCCACCAAGACGATGATCGAACTGGTAAACCGCACGGCCGAGGCCGACATCAGCCGGGCTCATACCGATTTCGTCGCCAACGCCAGCCACGAACTGCGCACGCCGCTCGCCTCCATTATCGGCTATGTCGAAACGCTGATCGACGCGGACGAGGAAGAGCAGGTCCGCCCTATGAAACCGGAGACGCGCAAACGTTTCCTTGAGACCATCGCACGCGAGGGCAAACGCCTGCAGGCTCTGGTCGAGGACTTGATGAGCCTGTCGCGTATCGAGGCGGAAAAGCACGACCTTCCCGCCACGGTGGTCGATTTCGGCACCAGCATGGAATCGCTGGTGTTCGGCATGCAATCGCTCCACGGCAAGGACCGTATCGTCTTCGAGCGCGCCGAAGTGCCAATGCCCGTCCGCGGAGACGAACAGCAGTTGCATCAGCTGGCCCGCAACCTGGTCGAAAACGGCCTCAAGTATGGATCGGACAGCGAACCGGTTCGCGTTTCGGTGCAGCGCCGGGACGACATCTTCGAATTGAAGGTGACCGATAGCGGCGAAGGCATCGCGCCTGAGCACGTGCCGCACCTCACCCGCCGTTTCTATCGCACCGATCCGGGGCGTAGCCGTGCGGTCGGGGGTACGGGGCTTGGCCTTGCCATCGTGAAGCACATCGTCGAACGGCATCGCGGACGGATGGAAATCGACAGCAATGTGGGATTCGGCACCACGATCACGGTCCGATTCCCTCGCCATCGCCCGGCAGAGACTGTCGCGGCAGCTTAAGTCGCGTAATTTTATTTCCCAAATATTACAGTGTTCGCCGGGATTATCCCGAGCGTAAAATGGCCTGCACGCTCTACTGTAACAAAACCGTCATCTGCTGGTCATAGAGGCGTCGCCGTTCGGACAGCGAACTGTCAGAAAGGCAAGAAACGTCATGAGGATCCACCAGGTTTCGCTGATCGCCGTTGCCGCGGCGACCGCAGTCTCCTCCCCCGCCTATGCGCAGGATGCATCGACCGTTCAGGCCGAGATCGAGGCCATGCGCGCGCAGATGCAGGCAATGGCTGCTCGTATCGACGCTCTCGAGGATCAACTCGAAGTCGCCGAAGCCAAGGCCGATGCCGCAACCACTGCAGCCACGGCTGCGGCGGAGACTTCCGGCACGGCCCTTGCCGCTGCCAATGAAGCGAAGAGCGACACCAAGGTTTCCTGGAAGGGCGCCCCGCTGATCGAGGGCAAGGGTGGCTGGAGCTTCAAGCCCCGTGGCCGCATGAATTACGACGTTGGCTTTACCAATGCGCCGGAAATCGATGGCCGCGAAGACGGCTTCGGCAGCGAGGCACGCCGCGTCCGTCTGGGCGTCGAAGGCGATATTCCGGGCGGCTTCGGCTACAAGTTCGAAGCGGACTTCGCCGGCAACGAGGTGGAAATTGCCGATGCGACGATCACCTACGAAGACGGCGGCCTGAAGATCGCGGCCGGCCAGCAGAACAACTTCCAGTCGATGGAAGAGCTGACCAGCAGCCGCTTCACTTCCTTTATCGAACGCGCCGCTTTCACCGATGCGTTCGGCTTCCAGCGCCGCGTCGGCCTTTCGGCTGCAGTCGCGGCGGGCGACGTCATCGTTCAGGGCGGCCTGTTCACTGACAACATGGAAGAACTTTCGAACAAGCAGTGGGGCGCAGATGGCCGCGTCGTCTTCATGCCGAAGATGGGCAACACCCAGCTGCACCTCGGCGGTTCGCTGCACTACACCGAACTGGATAACGACAACCTGACGGTTCGCTATCGCCAGCGCCCGCTCGTCCACTTTACCAGCAACCGTTACATCGACACCGGCGCGTTCCTTGCCACTTCGGAAACCGGTTATGGTCTGGAAGCAGCCGCCATCAACGGCCCGTTCCACTTTGCAGGTGAAGCTTTCTGGCAGAAGTCGGATCGTCCCGGCCTTGCCAACCCGACGTTCTTCGGCGGGTCGGCCGAAGTGGGCTACTTCCTGACCGGCGGAGACAGCCGCGGTTACAAGAAGGGCGTGTTCGATCGCGTGAAGCCGGCAAACCCGGTCGACAAGGGCGGCATGGGCGCACTGCAGGTCAACTTCCGCTATGATCGCCTTGATCTCAACGATGCGTCGATCATGGGCGGTACGCAGGACAGCTATCAGGCTTCGCTGATCTGGACGCCGACCAACTACACTCGCCTCATGCTGAACTACGGCCGGATGGAATACACCGATGCAGCCGTCGTCGCAGCAGGTGGCGACACGTCCTACGGTGTCGATGCGGTCGGCGTGCGCGCCCAGATCGACTTCTGATCACCCGGACTTGTTCACAGGCCAACGACCAGATCGAACCATCCCATTGATCTAAATAGGTTTTCAAATTTTTGACCGGGCGACGCGTGGCTGTCATATCAGTGTCACGACAGGTCCATAGAGCGCCCGGCAAGAATTCACGAAGAAGGAAAGCATTCCATGCGCTTCACCAAGACAATCGTCATCGCCGCTGTTTCCAGCCTCGCCCTCGCGGCTTGCGGCGGCCAGCAGGCTTCCACCCGAGATCAGGTCAAGGCCGTCGGTTCGTCGACCGTCTATCCCTTCGCCAAGGCCGCTGCGGAGGAATTCGCCCGCAGCTACGCCGGCCAGTACAAGTCGCCGATCATCGAATCGACCGGCACCGGCGGCGGCATGAAGCTGTTCTGCGGCGGTGTCGGCGTAGAACACCCCGACATGGTCAATGCCTCGCGCCGCATGAAGGCGAGCGAGCTTGAAACCTGCACGGCCAACGGCGTCACGGAAGTGATGGAAATCGAAGTCGGCAAGGACGGCATCGCCGTTGCCGAATCGCTCGAAGGGCCGACCTTCGGCCTGACGACCGCGCAGCTTTACGAAGCGATCGCGGCAGAGCCCTATGGCCAGCCCAACACGGCCAAGAACTGGTCGGACATCGATCCCTCGCTCCCGAACGAGCCGATCCTCGTTTACGGCCCGCCGGCAACGTCGGGCACGCGCGATGCGCTGGCCGAACTGATCATGACCGAAGGTTGCAAGACCGATTCGGCAACCGCAGCGCTGAAGGAAACCGACGAAGAACGCTTCGAAGCGATCTGCACCGAAGTCCGCAACGACGGCGCCTATGTCGAGCAGGGTGAAAACGACAACCTGATCGTCCAGAAGCTTGCTTCGAACCCGGAAGCCATCGGCATCTTCGGCTATTCCTTCCTTGAAGAAAACGCCGACAAGCTGCGCGGTCTGGCCATCAACGGTGTTGAGCCGACCTACGACAACATCGCCTCGAACACCTACCCCGGTGCCCGTGCGCTTTATGTCTACGTCAAGAAGCAGCACCTCGACGCCGTCCCCGGCCTGCGCGAGTACCTCTCGACTTGGGTCGAGAATTGGGGCAAGGGCGGCCTGTTCACCAGCAAGGGCATGATCGCCTCGACCGACGAGGTGCAGTCCGCTAACGCCGATGTCGTGACGAACATGACGCTCGTTGACGCCTCGAAACTGAAATAGTCCGGACCTAAAAAGTCAGGGAATATGTCGCCAGCCATTTTTGTACTCGTTGCCATCGGACTGGGATTAGTCGGATGGCTGGCCGCAAGGTCGCGCGCCTGGGCTTTCGCCTCGAATGAAGGCGCGCGCCTTCACTCCCTGCCGAACTATCACGGCTGGTACGTTGCCATGTGGGCGTTCGTACCGGCCGTCATATTCGCTCTTGTCTGGAATGCGGTAAGCCCGAACCTCGTGATGCAGGCGGTGCTTTCCGATCCTGCGGCAGCGAAGCTTCCCGAATTCGGCATCACCCGCGATACCGTGTTGGCAGAGGCGATGGCCGTTGCCAGCGGCAGTGCACAGGGCGTGTTCAATCCGCTTGCCCGCGAACTCGTTGAACCCGCTCGCAACGCGATGCGACTTTACAGCATCATCGGCCTTGTCGTGACGGTGCTTGTCGGATTTGCCGCCGGCGTCTTCGCATTTACGCGTTTGCGCCCCGACTTCACGGCCCGCACCCGCGTTGAACGCGGCGTCATGCTGGGCCTTCTGGTCGCATCGCTCGTCGCGATCCTGACCACCTTCGGCATCGTCGCCTCACTTCTGTTCGAGACGATCCGCTTCTTTGGCATGGTCAATCCGATCGACTTCCTGTTCGGCACGCAATGGTCGCCGAACCCGATGGGTGACCCCGCTTTCACCAACAGCGAAGATTACGGCGCCCTGCCCCTGTTCTGGGGCACGATCTACATCGGCGCGATTATCGCCATGATCGTCGCGATCCCGCTTGGTCTGATGAGCGCGGTATACCTCACCCAGTATGCGAACCCCACGTTCCGCAAGTGGATGAAGCCGATCCTCGAGATTCTCGCCGGTGTCCCGACCGTCGTCTACGGCTACTTCGCCGCACTGACCGTTGCGCCCTTCATCCGCGACGTCGCCCGCTCGGTCGGCATCGCCAGCGCGTCGAGCGAGAGCGCGATCGCGGCAGGCCTTGTCATGGGCGTGATGATCATTCCGTTCGTGTCCTCGATGGCAGACGACTCCATCGCCGCCGTGCCTTCCGCCATGCGCGACGGCAGCCTTGCGATGGGTGCGACCAAGTCGGAAACGATCCGCAAGGTCCTGATCCCCGCAGCCCTGCCCGGTATCGTTGCAGGCGTCATGCTGGCGATCAGCCGCGCTATCGGCGAAACGATGATCGTCGTCATGGCCGCGGGTGCTGCGGCGAACCTGACGGGCAACCCGTTCGAGAGCATGACCACGGTGACTTACCAGATCGTCGCCATGCTGACTGGCGAAGGCAGCTTCGACCATCCCGCAACGCTTTCCGCGTTCGCGCTGGGCATGGTGCTGTTCATCGTCACTCTCGCCCTGAACTTTTTCGCCCTGCGCGTCGTAAAACGCTACCGCGAAGCCTACGAGTAAGATCATGAGCGAAGCGATATCCAACGGTTCGGCAGAAGACGCCGACCTCGCCCGCAAGGCCCGTAACGAGCGCCTCGCATCGCGCATTCAAAAGCGCTACGCGGCCGAACGCCGGTTCAAGCTTCTGGCGCTTTCCTCTGTCCTGTTTTCGGCGCTCGTGCTGGCGTTCCTGCTGGTGACGATGACAGCCAATGGCCTTGCCGGCTTTACCCGCGCTGAGATGAAGGTGCCGGTCGACTTTGGCGGCGCTGGGCTGACCGTTTCGCAGGATCGCCTGTCGCAGCCCGGTGCGCTCGGTGCGCTCGAAAACGCGGGGCTTCCCGACGTTCTCCAGTTCGCGGCGAGCGAGGCCTATGACCCCGAAGCAGCAGAGCAACTGGGTGCCAGTGCATGGCGCGATCTTGCTTCGCAGCTGATTTCCAATCCGTCGATGCTGGCCGAAGACACCGTCGTCTCGGTACCGGTAAGCGAAGACCTGGCTGCGGCATTTCGCGGTGAAGGTGCCGCCGGACTTCAGACGCTGGCCCGCGATCTCGAATCGCAAGGTGCGCTCGACCGCGCGTTCGACTGGGGTTTCCTGGCGCGCGCCGACGCGACCGACCCGCAGGAAGCGGGCATCTGGGGCGCGCTCAAGGGTTCGCTGCTGACGATGATCATCACGCTCGCCCTCGCCTTCCCGATCGGCGTGCTGGCTGCGGTCTATCTTGAAGAGTATGCGCCCAAGAACAAGTGGACCGACATCATCGAGGTGTCGATCAACAACCTCGCAGCGGTCCCCTCGATCATCTTCGGTCTGCTCGGCCTCGCGGTGTTCCTTGCGATCTTCCCGAACTATCGCTCGGCCCCGCTCATCGGCGGCATGACGCTGGCCTTGATGACGATGCCGGTCATCGTGATTTCGGGCCGTAACGCGATCAAGTCGGTCCCTCCCTCGATCCGTGACGGTGCACTGGCTGTAGGCGCCTCGCCGGTGCAGGTCGTGTTCCACCACGTCCTGCCGCTTGCCCTGCCCGGTATCCTGACCGGCACAATCATCGGCATGGCCCGCGCCCTTGGCGAAACCGCGCCGCTTCTGATGATCGGCATGCGCGCCTTCGTCGCCACTCCGCCCGACGGTTTCACTTCCCCGTCGAGCGTACTTCCCGTCCAGATCTTCCTCTGGTCGGACGAAATCGACCGCGGCTTCGTCGAAAGGACCAGTGCCGCGATTATCGTGCTATTGCTGTTCCTGCTGGTCATGAACGGCCTTGCCATCTATCTGCGCAATCGGTTCGAAAGGCGCTGGTAAAGGATGAAGATGAATAACCCTGAGCTAGAGGGACAGGTCGCTGGCTTCAGCGATGCCGGTCCTGCGAAGATCAGCGCCAACAAGGTGTCGGTGTTCTACGGTGAGAAGAAGGCGATCGACGAAGTGTCGATCGACATTCACACCAAGTACGTGACCGCCTTCATCGGCCCGTCGGGCTGCGGCAAGTCGACGTTCCTGCGCACGCTGAATCGCATGAACGACACGATCCCCAGTGCTCGCGTCGATGGCGAAATCCTGCTGGATGGCGAGGATATCTACCGTTCGAAGATGGACGTGGTGCAGCTGCGCGCGCGTGTCGGCATGGTCTTCCAGAAGCCGAACCCGTTCCCGAAGTCGATCTACGACAACATCGCCTATGGCCCCAAGATCCACGGCCTCGCAGAATCGAAGAGCGACCTTGACGGCATCGTCGAACAGTCGCTGCAGCGCGCCGGTCTTTGGGATGAGGTGAAGGACCGCCTGTCGGATTCCGGCACCGCGCTTTCGGGCGGCCAGCAGCAGCGCCTGTGCATCGCACGCGCCATTGCGGTCGATCCCGAAGTGATCCTGATGGACGAGCCCTGTTCGGCGCTCGACCCCATCGCGACCGCGCGTATCGAGGAACTGATCGACGAGTTGCGCGGGCGCTATGCCATCGTGATCGTCACCCACTCGATGCAGCAGGCCGCCCGCGTTTCGCAGCGGACCGCGTTTTTCCACCTCGGAAATCTCGTCGAGTATGGTCGCACCAGTGACATATTCACGAATCCGCGCGAAGAACGGACCAAGGATTACATCACCGGTCGCTACGGCTGATCGGGCGATACGAGAGAGATAAGTCAGGCACCATGGAACATACCGTCAAGGCCTTCGAAGAAGACATCACGCGTCTGCGCGGCCTCATCGCGGAGATGGGCGGCCTGGCCGAGCTTTCGGTGCAGGAAGCGCTCGAAGCGATCGTCAACGGTGACGACGACCTTGCTGAGAAGGTCATCGCCCGCGACAAGGAAATCGACGCGCTGGAAACAGAGGTCGACCGCCTTGCCGTTCGCATCATCGCCCTGCGCGCCCCGATGGCCGACGACCTTCGCGAAGTCATCGCCGCGCTGAAGATCGCAGGCGTGGTCGAACGTATCGGCGACTATGCGAAGAACATCTCCAAGCGGGTCGGCAAGATCGAAGGGCGCCGCCACTTTGAACCCATCGCGCTGATCCCGGCCATGGGCGAGGTCGCGGCCGAGATGGTCCACGACGTGCTGACCGCCTATGCCGCACGCGACCCGCAGCTCGCCCGCGAAGTCATCCAGCGCGACGCAACGGTCGATGCCTTCTACGATTCGATCTTCCGCAATCTCGTCACTTACATGGTCGAGAACCCGGCGACGATCGGTTCGGCAGCTCAGCTTCTGTTCGTTGCCCGCAACGTCGAACGCGTCGGCGATCATGCCACCAATGTCGCCGAAATGGTCCACTTCGCCGCCACCGGCACCTATCCGCCGGACCGCGAGGAACTGAACCCCTAAGGGCGAAGAACGACGGTCGCCTTCTTGTCATAAGGCGGTAACAAAAGACGTGTGAGGGTGGCCGAGTTCTCAAAGACCGAAAGGCCAGACTTTGCCTTCTCCCCGCCTGCTTCTCGTTGAAGACGATCTCTCGCTGGCAGAGCTTCTCCAGTACCGTTTCGAAGCCGAAGGCTACGACGTTGTCGCCACCGCCGACGGCGACGAGGCCATGCTCCTCGCCACCGAACAGGCGCCCGATCTCGTCATCCTCGACTGGATGGTCGAAGGCACCAGCGGCATCGAGATTTGCCGCCGCCTTCGCCGTGACAAGGAAACGGCCCACGTTCCCATCGTTATGCTGACGGCGCGCGGCAGCGAGGACGACCGCATCCGTGGCCTTGAAACCGGCGCGGACGACTATGTAACCAAGCCCTTCTCGCCCCGCGAACTGATCGCCCGCGTCAGCGCCGTCCTGCGCCGCGTGCGTCCGGCCCTTGCCGGAGAGATGCTGGAAGTCGGCGACATCAAGCTCGACGCCACCAGCCACCGCGTGACCCGCCGCGGCCAGTCGCTTCAACTGGGCCCGACCGAGTTCCGCCTCCTCAAGTTCTTCATGGAACACCCGGGGCGCGTCTTCAGCCGCGGGCAGCTTCTCGATGCCGTCTGGGGCACGGGTAGCGACATCGAACTGCGTACGGTCGACGTACACATCCGCCGCCTTCGCAAGGGCATTACGCTCGAAGGCGGCAAGGACCCGGTTCGCACTGTCCGTTCAGCCGGTTACGCTTTCGAAGCCGTGTAAGGAACGGGTGGACTCACCACCCGCGCAGGCCTAGCCTTCACCCCAGCAAGGGGATGGCCCTCCGGGGGGAGTGGGTCGCCCATGCCTTTGCCTTTTTGGGGAAACCCGCGGCCATCCGGCCCCGGGATGGGAAAGGTAACACACATGAACATGCTTCGTATCTTTGCGCCCGTCGTGCTTGCCACGTCGGCGATTGCCGCTCCGCAAGTCGCGTCGGCACAAAGCGAATGGCCCGTCGACAACGGCGACTATGTCGAGATCACCGGCATTGCCGTCGATGATGGACACGAGCTCGAATATACCAAGTGGCTAGCCAGCGAATGGCGTAAAAATGCAGACTTCGCAGTCTCGCAAGGTTGGCTGTCGAGCTACGAGATCATGTACAACGTGAACCCGCGCAAGGGAGAGCCGACGCTCTACCTGATCCGCCGGTTCCCGAACTTCCCGACTTCGGCCGAGGAAGATGCGCGTGAAAAGGCCTATCGCGAATGGGATGCGCGCACGGAATCGCAGATGCAGGCCGCGTCCGCCGGTCGCGCCGAATTCCGCCACGTGACGGGTTCGATGCTTCTTCGCGAAGTCACCTGGAAGTAATCGGTTCAGGGCGGGCCTTCGCGGGTCCGCCCTGCCCTTAACGGCAAAATCCGCCGTAACCGCGCTGCGCCTGATCAAGATGGAAGTGATCGGCATGAAGCGCGTTGTAATCGGGCGATAGCGTCGTTCCGAACACGTCACAGGCCCCGTCGCGGGCCGCCTTCAGAAATGCACCGTCGGGACCGTTAGAGGTCCAGTCCTTCAGCACCGAAATTCGCCTGCCATCGGCCAGTTCGAAAGCGGCGATGTCGATAGCATTGCCGGTGGCGTGTTCACTCCACCGCCCGCTCTCGGCTCCGTTCACGCGGCGACAGTTCGCGGTGCCGAGTTGCACGATGCGCACGACTTCGCTGCCCAGCAATTCGCGCGCCGCAGGCTGGACGCGGTGGTCGAGCCACCACGCAAGGCCTGCATGAACCGCGCAGGTCGCATCGGCGCGGGCCGGGGTGAAGGACAGTCCGAGAGCGCCTCCGTCATCGGGGATCAGGCGATCGGCCCTGCGGCACTGATCTTCGCCGACCGGATCGAGGCTTTCAAACGCGATACCCGAACGCGAGAGTACCGCGCGGCACGCGTCTGCATCGTCGCGCAGGGCCGCCAGTTTCCGGCCCGTCGCCCAGCCCTCTTTCTGCGTTATCGTCAGCGGGGCGCGCGGGTCATGCTCGGGATGCTTCGCCAGCCAGTCTACGCCGTAAAGTACCACCCCGCCGATCACGAAAAGCGCGATCAGCAGGTAGTCGAGACGAAACGGGCGGCGGGGCAGCTTGGCAAAACGGGGCATCGCTAGTGAAAGTCGCGAGACTTCGGAAGTATCCGGGGAATGATCCTGACATCGCGCGGATGACGTCCCTGAAAGCCGCATTCGCGGTTGCCCGCAGGCGGCGGCTCCCACGGGTCGATCGGCGGTTTGCCGTCCACCAAGGCGCCATCGGGGGCCGAAACGTAAGGATCGTCCGGCCCTTCGCGCAGATTATCTCGCGGGTTGAATTTATCCGGTAGCGGGCTCGCCACATGGTCCGCGCGGGCCAGCGTCATCGGCAGCATGTCCTCCGACAGCATGTCGAGCCGGTGCGTCGCGTCTTCCATGTGGCTGACGATGACGTGGATGACCTCGTCGTCGTACTCCACCCGCCCGCGCACTTCCATCAGGCGCGATCCCATGACGACGCGGCGGTATTTCTCCTTCAGATGCGGCCAGACGACCAGGTTGATGACCCCGGTCTCGTCCTCCAGCGTGATGAAGCAGACGCCTTTTGCAGAGCCGGGCCGCTGGCGGATCAGCACCACGCCCGACACCAGCACAGTGGAACGGAACTTGCGCGAACGCAGCTCGCTCGCCCGCACGAAACCGCGCTCTGCCAGATGGGGGCGCAGGAAAGCCATCGGATGCGCCTTAAGCGACAGGCGGGTCGTCTGGTAATCGGCGACGACTTCCTCGGACAGCGGCATCGTCGGGAGGCGCGCAGGCGCGGCCTCCGCTCCCTCATCCCGCGCCTTGGCAAAGTCGAACAGCGGCAATGGCGGCGCGGAAACGAGGCTGCGCGCATCCCAGAGCGCCTGCCTGCGGGCAAGACCGATCGAGGTGAAGGCATCGGCGCTGGCAAGCCGCTCGACATGGGCAGCAGGGCTGCGGCTGCGCTCGCGAACGGCGGTGACGTCGGCAAAAGGCCCTTCCCGCTCGCGCGCGTCGATCAGCATGGCGGCGACATGTTCGGGCAGCCCGTCGACCATGCGCAAGCCAAGCCGCAGCGCCATGCTCCTATCATTCGGCTCCAGCGTACAGTCCCATTCGCTGGCGTTCACGTCGGCAGGCCGGATCTCGACCCCGTGCTCGGCAGCGTCGCGCACGATCTGCGCGGGCGCGTAGAAGCCCATCGGTTGCGAATTGAGCAGCGCGCAGGCGAAAGCGGCGGGGTAATGGCACTTCAGCCAGCTCGACACGTAGACGAGATGCGCAAAGCTGGCCGCGTGGCTTTCGGGAAAGCCGTATTCGCCAAACCCGCGGATCTGGTTGAAACAGCGCTGGGCAAAGTCACGGTCGTAGCCGCGGCTGACCATCCGCTCGACCATCATGTCCTGAAGCTCGTCCACCATCCCGCGCGACCGGAACGTCGCCATCGCCTTCCTCAGCCGGTTCGCCTCTGCGGACGAGAATTTCGCCGCGTCGAGCGCGATCTTCATCGCCTGCTCCTGAAAGATCGGCACGCCGAGCGTACGCCCGAGGATGCTGGAAAGCTCATCCGGCGGGCCGTGATCGGGGCCGGGCGCGGGGATCTGCACTTTCTCCTCGCCCCGCCGGCGTTTGAGATAGGGGTGGACCATGTCGCCCTGGATCGGGCCGGGGCGCACGATGGCGACCTGAATGACGAGATCGTAGAATTCGCGCGGGCGCAGGCGGGGCAGCATGTTCATCTGCGCCCGGCTTTCCACCTGGAACACGCCCAGCGAGTCCCCCTTGCGGAGCATGGCGTAAGTCTCCGGATCCTCGCGCGGGACAGTGGCCAGCGTCATGCATGAACCATGATGACCGGCAACGAGGTCGAGGCACTTGCGCACGCAGGTCAGCATGCCAAGCGCCAGGACATCGACCTTCAGGATGCCCAGCGCCTCGATATCGTCCTTGTCCCACTCGATGAAACTGCGGTCGGGCATGGCGCCGTTGCCGATGGGCACGGTTTCGGTCAGCGCGCCTTCGGTGAGGATGAAACCACCGACATGCTGAGACAGATGCCTCGGCATTCCAATCATTTGCTCGGTCAGTTTGAGAACGCGCCTGAGATGCGGATCGGACAGGTCCATGCCCGTTTCGGCAACATGCGCCTCACCGATCTCGCGGCCCCATCCGCCCCAGACCGTTCCGGCCAGCGCGCTCGTCGCGTCTTCCGACAGGCCCATCGCCTTGCCCACTTCGCGGATCGCCATGCGCGGGCGGTAGTGGATGACCGTGGCGCAAAGCCCGGCGCGCTGGCGGCCGTATTTCTCGTAGATGTGCTGGATCACTTCCTCGCGCCGCTCATGCTCGAAATCGACGTCGATGTCGGGCGGCTCCTTGCGCTCTTCGGAAATGAAGCGATCGAACAGCAGTGCGTGCTGTGCTGGATCGACGGCCGTGATCTCGAGGCAGTAGCAGACTGCCGAATTGGCCGCGCTGCCGCGTCCCTGGCACAGGATCGGCGGATCGACGCTGCGGGCGAAGTCGACGATGTCCTTGATGGTGAGGAAATATCGCGCAAGGTCGAGCTTTGCGATCAGCACCAGTTCGCGTTGCAGCGTTTCCTTAACCGTGTCCGGCAAGCCATTGGGATAGCGTCTTTTTGCCCCCTGCCACGTCTGGATTTCCAGATGCTGTTGCGGGGTGCGCCCTTCCGGATAGATCTCCTCCGGATATTCGTAGCGCAGTTCGTCGAGGCTGAAGTCGCAGGCATCGGCCACATCGCGCGCGGCGCGGATCGCGTGGGGCCAGCGGGCGAAAAGACGGCACATCTCCTCCGGGCTCTTGAGGTGCCGCTCCGCATTCGCCGCCAGCAGGTGACCTGCCCTGACCACGGTGGTCTTGTGGCGGATCGCGGTCATCACGTCCTGCAAGGGGCGACGGTCGGGCGCATGATAGTGAACATCGTTCGTCGCCAGCAGGGCAAGCCCGTTCTCGCGCGCCAGCGTGTCGAGCCGTTCGATGCGCGCGATATCGTCGCCGGTGTAGAGATAGCTGGCCGCAAGGTGGCGCATCGCGGGCAGTTCATGGGCCAGCTGCGGGACCAGTTCCGCAAACGGCATTCGCGTTTCGACCCGCGCAGCCTCGCTCCCGTCCATCGGCACGACATTGCCCGGCAGCCTGACGGTGACATGCTGGTCCAGATCGCGCGGCGGCATGCAGATGAGCTGCACGTCTTCGCTATGCTCGGCGAGCATGGCGAGATCGATCTCGCACACGCCCTTTTCCTGCCATTCACCCGACAGCGTCTGCATCCGGCCCGCAGAGACCAAGCAGCACAAGTGGCCGTAACCGGCGCGGTTCTTCGGATAGGCGAGGAACGTCAGGCCTTCGACAGTCTCTATCCGGCAGCCGATCACGGGCCGCAGTTTCAGCGTCTGCGCCTCTGTATGGACCCGCACGACGCCCGCCATCGAGTTCGCGTCGGCTATCCCGATCGCATCATAGCCCAGCGCCCGCGCGGTCATCACCATGTCGACCGCGTCCGACGCGCCGCGCAGGAACGTGAAGCAGGACACCAGCCCCAGTTCCACGAACGGAGCGCGGGATGGCGCGCCTATGCTGTCGGGATCGACCTCGACCCGGCGCTTGTCGGGAGTAAGCGGAGCGTCAGGCATCGGCGCACCTTACGCCGCCTGCAACTGCGCAAGGCGCGCGGAAACGGCGGCAAGGTCCTCGCGGAACAGGCGCTCCTGCTCCTCGCGCCCTGCCCCGTCGAGCCGCAGTAGATAGGACGGGTGAGCCGTGACCCAAAGCTCGCTGCCATCTTCCAGCGGGATCAGCGTACCGCGCGCCTTGGTGACCGAAACCGTCCGCCCCAGCATGCCGCGCGCCGCGCTTGCGCCCATGGCGAGCACGAGTTTCGGCTGCACGATCATCCGTTCGCTTTCGACCCACCACCGGCACATGTCGATTTCCTTGGCCGTGGGCGACTGATGCAACCGGCGCTTGCCGCGCTGGACGTACTTGAAATGCTTCACCGTGTTGGTGACGTAGGCCGCACTGCGGTCGATACCTGCCTGCGCCAGGTGAACGTCCAGCAATTGCCCTGCGGGGCCGACGAAGGGCCTGCCAGCCAGATCCTCCTGATCGCCCGGCTGTTCGCCCACGATCATCAAGAAGGCATCCTGCGGCCCCTCACCCATGACGGCGGTGTTGTGCAGTTCCCCGATCGGGCAGCGCGCGCAGACGTGGATCGCCTTGTCGATCGCCGCCAGCGTTTCGGGCCGCTCACCCATGTCGAGCGCGCCCTTTTCCACCATCGTCGCCTCACGCGCCTGTGCGCCGGCGATGAGTTCGGGGATCAGCTGCGCTTCGGGCATGTTCTTCCAGTACTTGCGCGGCATCTCCTTCAGCATCGCGCCGACTTTCAGGCGGGCGGGATTGAAGATCGAAGCATAGTAGCTGCGCCACAGGTCTTCCGCCGGATCGCCGCTGGGCGCGTCGGCGCGGGTCGCGGGAGGGCCTTCGCGCAAAGTCTCGCCGTCCCAGTGCAGGCTGCCGCGCGGGGTCAGGATCGACCAGCGCATGTTGGCGAACCGCCGCGTGAAGAACCCTGCGTTGTGGCGCAGGATGTGGTGGAACGGTTCGAACCAGGCGACGTAATGCTCGGCGCGTGAACCGTCTTCGGCCTCCTCCTCGACCACGCGAAAGCGGACGAAGGCGCGCATCTTGTGAATGTCGCGGCGTACGGCGCGGGCCATGTCGGCCATCGCGCGCACGTCCGGATCGGCCATGTCCTCAATCAGGCGCGGTTTGGTCTGCAAGCGCCAGAGCACGCGGTAGAGCAGAGAAAACCGTGTCGGGTCAGCGTTCAACAAGACAGTCTTCGCAATGTCCATGAACCGTTTCGATACGCGGGGCGGTGCGGCGTCGCGGTCCAGCACCGGCAGGCGGCGATCACCATGAGAAAACAGATCCCCCGCGCTGCCACCCGGTTCGGTCCACGCCACGCGGTCGGGAGGAACGTCGGCCATCAGCAACCGGCGGGCATGATCGCGCCATTCTTCGAAATCGTCCGAACCTGCCATCGGCACGACGTAATAGGTGCCTAGCCGAACGTGCTGGAGAGCAGTCATGCCGCAAACAGCTCCAGCTGCTCGGCCTTCGGAGCGATCAGCGCCTTGAGGTCCGCCCGGTCGGTCAGCAGCACCGGCCGCCAGTCCACGGTCACGATGAACGGCTGCACCTTCTTTACCGAGACGGTGAGCTTGGCGACATCCTCCAGCCTCAGCCGCCGGTGCCGCCGCGCCATCAGGATCTGGCCCACAGCCCGCGTCCCCAGCCCCGGCACGCGCAGCAGCGCCTCTTTCGGGGCACGGTTCACATCGACGGGAAAGCTTTCGCGAAATTTCAGCGCCCAGGCGAGCTTGGGGTCGATGTCGAGCGGCAGCATCCCGTCCGCGCCCGCCGCCTGCGCCACCTCGTGCGGGGCAAAGCCGTAGAAACGCATCAGCCAGTCCGACTGGTAGAGCCGGTGTTCACGGATCAACGGCGGACGCTTCAGCGGCAGGACCGCGCTGGCATCGGGGATCGGCGAGAACGCGCTGTAATAGACGCGCCGCAGCCGGTGGCGGGTGTAGAGCGAGCTGGCCCGCGTCACGATATCGGCATCGCTGGCGGCATCCGCGCCGACGATCATCTGCGTCGATTGGCCCGCAGGCGCGAATTTCGGCGCGTGGCGGAACCGCTTCTTCGCGTCCTTTGCCTCGACAATCGCAGACTTCATCCCCGCCATCGCACCATCGATCTGGCCCGCGTTCTTGTCGGGCGCGAGACGGGTCAGCCCCGCATCGGTCGGCAGCTCGACGTTGATCGAGACGCGGTCGGCATAGAGCCCGGCGCGGTGCACGATCTCGGGATCGGCCTCGGGAATGGTCTTGAGGTGGATATAGCCGCGAAAATCATGCTCTTCACGCAGGATACGCGCGGTTTCGACCAGCATCTCCATCGTGTGATCGGAACTGCGGATGATGCCCGAGGACAGGAACAGCCCCTCGATATAATTGCGCTTGTAGAAAGAGAGCGTCAGGTCCGCGACTTCCTGCGGCGTGAACTTCGCCCGCTCCACGTTGGAGCTCTTGCGGTTCACGCAGTAGTGGCAGTCGAACACGCAGTGGTTGGTCAGAAGCAGCTTCAGCAGCGAGATGCACCGGCCATCGGGCGCATAGGCGTGGCAGATGCCCACACCCTCGGTCGAGCCGATACCCTTCCCGCCCCGACTGTCGCGCTTGCTCGTCCCCGAAGACGCGCACGAGGCATCGTATTTCGCCGCGTCGGCAAGGATCTTGAGCCGGTCGAGAGTGGACTTCTGCGCCATATGTTCCTTTTATGTTCTTATGACTGCCAAGCCAATATCCTTTGTGAATCGCTCCATCGCAAAATCGCACCTCTGGCCCTGACTTTGTCGTTCTTCGGCCGACTTCAGGAAATGCTTGAACCCGCTTGATAAATCCCGCGCATCTCGATCCGTTCAAACTTTCGTACGAAAGCCTAGGATTTCCGCCGTTTTTTCTTGGTTGTTAACCATTTCTGGGCCATAGTTGCGTCAACAGGCGGACAGGATTCGCCATCGCGGTCGGCCGCCCCGGACACGGCAGACCTGATCGCACCAGATTTTAAAGATAGAGATACACGGACGGCCTCCGTGTGGGGGTGATGGGCTTCATGCACATCACCCCTTTTCTCTGCGCGTCACCCGAACAATCCGTGCAGGAACCACTGCGGCAACCCGCCGCGCCCGTCTCCGGCAAGCCCCGCGCGATAGACCCAGTAGCGGCGCCCCTCCCCGTCCTCGATCCGGTAGTAGTCGCGAAGGCGCGTGCCGCCTTTCTCGCGCCACCATTCAGGCGCGATCCGTTCTGGCCCTTCCGCGCGCGCAACCTCGTGCAAGGTGCCGCGCCAACGGAAACGGCGGGGCAGCCCGTCGGGCGTGGCGTAAAGCACCTCGATCGTCTCGGCCCGGTCCAGCAGCTTCAGCGGGCGCTGGTGAAAGCGCATTTCCTCCTGCGCGGCGGGCAGCGGGTCGAGCGGGGCCTGCCATCGCTGGGCGCGTTCGGGCAAGTGGCTGGCGTGGGGCACGGGCCTGCGCACCGCATCGGGGCCGAGCCGCGTGTTCAGCCGGTCGATGCAGGCGGCAAGGCTGGTGCCCTGTTCGCCCTCTCCCTCGCCCAGACGGCGTTGGGCAAGGTCCAGCGGTTCGGCCCAGGTCGCGGTCAGGCGCACCATTTCGAACCCGAAACCGGCCTCCAGGTCCTGAAGCTTTTCAGTGAAGAGGCGGCAGATATGCGCCGGATCGCGGCTTCCGGCGGCAAGTTCGAGGCGGCGGCAGGCCACTTCGCCATCGACGCGCCAGCACGCGAGGTCGAGCCGGCGCGCGCCCTGCCCCCGCCCTTCGAGTTCGCGCACCATCGCGGCGGCCAGATCGCCGAGCACGATTTCCAGCAGCGGCAAGTGGCGGATCGGCTCCATCAGCCGGTGCTGCACCATGGCCGGATGCTCTGCGATCACGGGCAGCAGCGGTTCGGGCACACGGCCCAGCAGCTGGTCGTGCCGCAGCAGCGGATTGGCCGCAGGCGTGCGCCGGTTGCGGAAACGGCGGGATAGCGCATCGCGCCCGATCCCCGAAAGGTCGCCAAGCCGCTTCAGACCCAACCTGCGCAGGACGAGCAGGACATCGGCATCGAGGCGCAGCGCCGCCATCGGCAGCGAGGCCAGCCGTTCGGCAATGTCGTCATCAGGCGTCAGGATCGCGCCGGGCGGGCCGTGATGCGCCAGCGCCCAGGCCGCACCCGCGGTCGGCGCGATGGCGACGCGCGCGGTAAGACCGCGACTGTTCAGCATCGCCTGTGCATCGGCCAGCAGGCGTCGTTCCCCGCCGAACAGGTGCGCGGCCCCCGTCACGTCGACGATCAGCCCGTCGGGCGGGTCCATCGCGCTCCACGGGCCCCAGCGCTGCGCCCAGACTGCCATCTTTTCGAGGAACGCCAGATCGCCCGCCGGATCGGCAGGATGGGTCACGACTTCGGGACAGACCGCGCGCGCATCGGCCAGCATCGTTTCGGCGCGCACGCCCGCAGCCGCGCCTGCGCGGTTGACGGCGGCAATGCGGGGGCCATGCGCGGTTTCGCGGATCAGCGCGACGGGGGCTGCGTCCTCGCCCTCTCCGTCCGCCAGCAGGCGACCGTCAGGTGCCGGACGCGCGCGCCGCCAGCGATCGATCGCCAGCCGGGCCAGCCAGATCGCCAGCACCCGGCGCGGCGGCGACGCGGGCGGCTTCAAGGCGACTTCGCCCATCGGCCTCTTCCTCCCTGCTGATCCACCATGGCCCCGGCCTGACCCCGCGCGCACGGAACAGGTCCGCCTTCCAGCGCGGCGCACCGGGGGCCTGCGGGTTCCACCGCGACGGGCCCGAAGGCGCCGAGACTGCGTCCCACCGCATACGCGCCGCGCCCAGATCGCGCCTTGCATCGAGGCGCACCAGCCAGAGCGGCACGCCATGCCGTTCGGCCGCCAGCACGAGCCGGCGTGAGGCGGTGAAGTCCAGTTCCTTCGGGTTACCCGCGATCTCTCCGATCACGAAGGCAAGGTCTCGGCAGCGGATCCCTTCCTCCAGCGCGAAGAGCAGGTCGGCGGGGCTGTCGGCGCAGACATGGACCAGTCGGTGCCGCAAGTCGCGCGGCAGGCCAGGCAGATAGGGCCTGCCCCCCGCCTTGCGCGCAGCCTTGTCCTGCACCCAGAGGAACGGGCGTTCGTCGCTGCTTTCGGCAGGAACGTCGCGCGCGGGACCGATACGCGGCGCACCTTCGGCCAGCGCGATGGCAAGCGCCGCGCCCGTGGCTTCTCGCGCAGGGGCGAAGATGTCGCCCGCCCCGCGAAAGGGCGAAGCCGGGCTCCAGTCGTCCGCCCCCGCCTTTGCAGGCACGCTTCCCCCATCCCCCAGCCAGCGGGCGGGAGCGAGGCGGGCGGCCGGAAACAGCCCCTCCGGCAAGCCCTGAGGCACGGCGGAAGGTCCGTTCCCGCCGCGTGACAAGGCGGCCGAATCGGTCATGGCAAATCCCGTGTGGAACGATCTTTGTTCTTATTATGTTCCAGCACTCTCGTCTATGCCCGCGCTTCGTCGCGTCGGGGATAGCGGTCGGCTCACCCCTCGGAACACAGGAGCGCCCGCTCCGTTGGTGAAGCAAAAGAGAAAGGATCCGCCATGAACTACGACAAGCACCCCGACCCCGAGAAGATGAAGCACGAATTCTGGGAAGAGCTTTCCGATTCGCCCTTCGTCATGCTTCAGCTCGACAGCGATCCCGACAGCGCCGCACCGATGACTGCGCAGCTCGACAAGGATGCGAACAGCGCAATCTGGTTCTTCACATACCGCGACAACCGCTTTGCCAAGATGGGCCCAGCGACCGCGACTTTCGCGTCGAAGGGTCACGAGGTCTTCGCACGCTTCCACGGTGTGCTGACCGAAGAAACCAGCAAGGAACGCCTCGACAAGCAGTGGGACAACACCGTCGAGGCATGGTTCCCCGAAGGCAAGAACGACCCCCGCCTGCTGCTGATGCGAATGGATCTTGGCGATGCCTCGATCTGGTCGGGAGACATGGGCCTGCTCTCGGTCGGCAAGATGCTGCTGGGCATGGATGTTACCGACGACGTAAAGGGCGGACAGGTCGAAACCGCGCTCTGATCCCGACACCAACCAACGAAAAAGGCCGCCCCCGACAGGGCGGCCTTTCTCTTTATGAACAAACCTTACGAAGTCAGGCCGACAAACAGGATAGCTGCCAGGACGATCGGGCAAGCCCAGCGCACCAGGAAGCGCCAGAAGATGTGTAGCGCGCCGTCCAGCCCGTTTTCAGAATCGACAAGCCGCGCATCGGCAATCCAACCCACAAGGATGCAGACCAGGATCGCGCCAATCGGCATGAACAGCTTTGCCGTCACGCCATCCAGAACATCGAACATCCCCTGCCCTTCGAACAGCGGGATGAAGCCCAGCGGGTGAAAATCAGCCAGCGTGTTGAACGAAAGCGCCGCCAGCGTACCGAGAATGCCCGCCGCGATAATCACGCTCAACGCGCAAGTACGGCGCGAAGCCTTGAACTTTTCCATCGCCCAGGCCGTCGGCACTTCGAGCAATGCAACAGAACTGGTCAGCGCCGCTACGGTCACCATCAGGAAGAACAGCAGACCCACAATCGTCCCGCCGGGGATAGACTGGAACGCGACCGGGATCGTCTGGAACATGAGACCCGGCCCGCCATCGACCGCAAGACCGGCGGCAAAGACGATCGGGAAGATGCAGACGCCCGAAATCAGCGCAACCGAAGTATCCGCCGCGGCAATGATCGTCGACGTACCGGCAAGGTTCACATCGCGCCCAACGTAGGAGCCATATGTCACCATTCCCGCAACGCCGAGCGATAGAGAGAAGAACGCCTGCCCCACGGCGGCCAGCATGACCTCGCCCGTCAGCTTCTCAGGCTCGAACGTGAAGAGGAAATCCATCGCCTCGCCGAAGGCACCACCGAACGCGCCATAGATCGTGATCGCGACCAGCAAGACGAAGAACACCGGCATGAGCCACACGGCCATGACCTCGATCCCCCCGGAAACGCCGCGGATCACAAAGAAGCCTGTCACCGCAAGGAAGACGAGGTTGAGCCCGACCATGAGGCCAGCATTGCCCAGAAGATCGGGGAAGAACGCGCGAATGGTATCGATCTCGACACCCTTGAAAGCGCCGCCCGATACGCCCGAATTCATGAGGTCGGCAATGAACTGCCAAACGTAGTAAAGCACCCAGCCACCGACTACGCAGTAGAAGCTGACGATCAGAAATGCGGCCAGAACGCCGATGCCGGCCACGGCTTCCCAATAGGGGGACGCACCGGACTCGACCGCCAGCTTGCGCGCGCTCAGCGTCGGTGATGACTGGCCGTGACGCCCGATCAGCGTTTCGGAAAGCAGGACGGGCAGACCAATCAGCAGTACGCAGAAGATGTAGAACAGGACGAAAGCACCGCCGCCGTTTTCGCCGGCCTCTGCCGGGAAGCGCCACAAATTTCCGAGCCCGACCGCGGACCCGATTGCCGCGAGCACGAACGCGGTCTTCGACGACCACCCCTCGCGCCCAGTTGCTCCGCCTGCTGCAGCCATGCGTGTCTTCCCTGCCCTTCTTTGATTTTGTCTCGGTAGAAACCGGTTTGGCGCGTTCTGCAACGAATTGTGGCTCGCGTCGAGGCGTGGTTTGCGACTTTGACCAGCTTCGCTAAAAGCACCGGCATGTCCACGACCTTCCAACTCGACACTTCGACCAGCCGGGCCAACCCGACGCCCGCCCCGATGAAGCGCCTGACGGTGCCCAAGATCATGCGCCGCAAGGTGGACGGGGTGACCGAAGAACCGCTCGTCATGCTCACCGCCTATACCGCGCGGCAGGCCCAGTTGCTCGACCCGCACTGCGACATGCTGCTGGTCGGGGATTCGCTGGGGCAGGTGATTTACGGCCTGCCTTCGACCCTCCCCGTCACGCTCGATATGATGGTCGCGCACGGCGCCGCCGTCGTCCGCGGGTCGTATCATTCGGTCGTCGTCGTCGACATGCCGTTCGGCAGTTACGAGGCGTCGCCGCAGCAGGCCTTCGAAAGCGCGAGCCGCATCCTGGCCGAAACCGGTGCGGCAGCGGTCAAGCTGGAAGGCGGACAGGCGATGGCCGAGACGATCCGTTTCCTGTCGCAGCGCGGCATTCCGGTCATGGCCCACGTCGGCCTCACCCCGCAGGCGGTGAATGCGCTGGGCGGTTACATGGCGCGCGGGCGCAGCGACGCCGAAGAAGCGAAGATCGTCGCCGACGGCAAGGCGGTGGAAGAGGCCGGCGCCTTTGCCGTCGTGATCGAGGGCGTGGTCGAGGACATCGCCATCCGCCTCACCGAGGAAGTCGCCATCCCCACCATCGGCATCGGCGCATCGGCAAAGTGCGACGGTCAGGTGCTCGTCACTGAGGACATGCTGGGCATGTTCGAACGCGTGCCCCGCTTCGTGAAGAAGTACAACGACATCGCGGCAGTCATCTCGGAAACCGCCGCCCAATACGCGGAGGAAGTGCGCGATCGCAGTTTCCCCGGCGAAGCGCAGGTCTATCCCGCAAAGAAGGATTGAACCAATCCGCCCTCGGATCGTTCGCCTGACATTGCCAGCCAACATCTCCTGACAGGATTTCCCCTACCTTGAAGACGCTCCTTGCCCATTACAAAGGCTCGTTCATTTTCACGTTCATCTGCCTTGCCTTGGCCGTCTGGCTGGGCTTCTCGCAGGGGAACGGGATTTCCGGCGTTTTCAGCGTCCTGTGGATCGTGGTGGTGCTCTCGATTCTCGAGGTATCGCTCAGCTTCGACAACGCCGTCGTCAACGCGACTGTCCTGAAAGACATGCCGCCCAAGTGGCAGCAACGCTTCCTGACCTGGGGTATCGCGATTGCGGTCTTCGGCATGCGCATCGTTTTCCCGCTCGCCATCGTCGGCATCGCGGCCAGCCTGAACCCGATCGAGGCGATCAATCTCTCGCTGAACGAGCCCAAGCGATACGAGGAAATCGTATCATCCGCGCACACCGGCATCGCGGGCTTTGGCGGCGCGTTCCTGACCATGGTCGGCCTGAATTTCTTTTTTGACGGTGAAAAGGACATTCACTGGATCCGCACGGTCGAGGAATTCCTGGCCAAGGTGTCAAACATCAAGGCGGCGGAAATCGCTATCCTCGTGCTCGGCCTCTACGGCATTTCGCTGATGTTGCCCGAGGAAGAGGCGCTGACCTTCGTGACCGCAGGCATGCTCGGCATCGTGACGTATATCGCGGTCGAGGCGATCGGCACCCTGCTCGACATGGCCGACAACAAGGCGGCCGAAGGCGCGGCGCGGTCGGGCCTTGGTGGCTTCCTCTATCTCGAAGTTCTGGACGCCAGCTTCTCTTTCGACGGCGTGATCGGTGCCTTTGCGCTCACCAACAACATGCTGATCATCGCGCTCGGCCTGTCTATCGGTGCGATGTTCGTGCGTTCGATGACGATCCACCTCGTCCGCGCAGGAACGCTGGCGCAGTATCGCTACCTTGAGCACGGAGCCTTCTGGGCGATCATCGTGCTGGGCGTGATCATGCTGCTGACGGCGAAGTTTCACATTCCCGAAGTCATCACCGGCCTGATCGGCGCGACGCTGATCATGATCTCGTTGTGGTGGTCGGTCCGCTACTCGAAACGCCATCCTGAAGAAGCGAACGCCACGGTCGACTGAGGCAGTCAGGCCGAAAGGTCGTACTGCTTCATCAGGTCGTAGAGCGTGGGCCGGCTGATGCCGAGCATCCGCGCGGTCGAGCTGATGTTGCCCTCGCTCCGCGCAAGAGCGTGGCGGATCACCTTGCGGTCTGCCTGCTCGCGCGCGGCCTTGAGGTTGAGCGCGTTGGCCAGTTCCTCGTCGGGTTCGGCAAGATCGAGATCCTCTGCGCTGACCAATTTCCCGTCGGCCATGATGACGGCGCGCTTCACGCGGTTCTCCAGCTCACGCACGTTGCCCGGCCAGTGCCATGTGTCGATGGCCGACAGCGCATCAGCGGAAAAGCCGGTAACCTTGGGGTTCATCTCCTTGGCGAAGCGATGCAGGAAATGCCGTGCCAGCAGCGGAGCATCACCCGGCCGTGCAGCCAGCGTCGGGATGGCAACGACGATCTCGGCAAGGCGGTAGTAGAGGTCTTCGCGGAAGGTGCCTTCGACGATCATCGCCTGCAAGTCGCGGTGCGTGGCGCAGACAATCCGAGTGTCGACCGCGATGGACTTGCGCCCGCCGACGCGTTCCAGTGTGCGCTCCTGCAGGAAGCGCAGCAACTTGGCCTGAAGCGCGAGCGGAATGTCGCCCAGTTCGTCAAGGAACAGCGTGCCGCCTTCGGCCAGTTCGATCTTGCCCTCGCGGGTCGAAGTCGCGCCGGTAAACGAACCTTTCTCGTGTCCGAAAAGCTCGCTTTCGAGCAGGTGCTCGGGAATCGCGGCGCAATTGATCGCAACGAAAGCCCCGCCGCGGCGCGGGCTGGAATCGTGCAATCCACGGGCAAGCAGCTCCTTGCCCGTGCCGCTCGCGCCTTGCAGCAGGACCGAGACATCGGCAGGTGCGACGCGCTCGATCGTGCGGGCGACGCGAACCATTTCAGGCGCGGCCGTGACGAGCGTGCCGAGAACGCGGCTCTCCTCGCCGGACTTGGCAGCAAGGTTGCGGTTCTCCTGCTCGATCTCGCGCAAGTGCAGCGCGCGGCGCACGATCAGCGCCAGTTCGTCGATCTTCACCGGCTTGGCATAGAAGTCGTATGCGCCCCGCTCGATCGCCTGCAACGCGCTTTCGTGCGCGCCGTGGCCGCTGGCAATGATGACCTTTGTGTCGGGCTTCAGTTCCATGATCGCGTCGAGCACGGCAAATCCCTCGCTCGTGCCGTCAGGGTCCGGCGGAAGGCCGAGGTCGAGCGTGACGACATCAGGCTCCTCGGACCGCAGCGCGGCCAGCGCGGCATCGCGGTCGCCGACGCAGGTGACATCGAAATCGTCCCACGCCCACTTGAGCTGGGCCTGGAGGCCGGGATCATCCTCGATCACCAGCAACTTCGGCAGAGCCGTCTCGCTTTTCCCGCCCATCTTACGCAACCTTCCTGTCTTCGTCCGCCTGCTCGGCCGCGCGCGGCAGCCAGATCACGAACCGCGAACCTGCGCCGACCCGCGATTCCACTTCGAGCCTGCCGCCCATCGCGCGCACGAGTTCGCGCGCCTCGTATGCCCCGATGCCGAAACCGTTGTTCTTCGTGGACACGAACGGCTTGAACAGGCCCGAACGGATGAATTCGGGCGACATGCCGCAGCCGCTGTCGACGACGGCGACACCGGCCATGCGGTCTGTTCCGGGGAAATGGATCTCGACCTTTTGATCCGCATTGCTCGCTTCGATGGCGTTGCGCACAAGGTGCTTGAGCACGGTTTCCAAGGCATCGTGATCACCCAGCAGGGTCGCGCCGCCTCCATGCCCGACTTCGACCAGATCGCCCGCAATCTCGGCGCGCAGCGCGCTATGCACCGCGTCCAGCGGAGAAAGCGGAGAGGGAGAGCCGACCCCGTTGGTGCCGTAGTTCGAAAGCCTGCCAATCAGCCCTTCCAGTCGCTCCGTCGCGTTACGAAGGGTTACAAGCATGTCTGCACGAAACGCCGGTTTCTCGATATGCCGCTCTGCATTCGACACCAGCAATCCGAACTGGCTGGCAAGGTTCTTGATGTCGTGCATCACGAAAGCCATGCGGCGGTTGAATTCGTCAAATCGCGCGGATTCCAGCAGTGCTTTTTGCGCCTGGTTCTGGCTGAGGTGTGCGGCAAGCTGCTGACCGACAATGCGCAGGAGATCGTGATCTTCCCAGTCAAGCTCACGCGAATAGGCCGGGCGGGCCAGTACGATCATCCCAGTCGTCCGGCCATCCACCTGCAATGGCACGAGCAACCAGGCACGCGACAAAGAAGTCAGCCATTGCGGCAAATGATGCCCCCCGAACGGCTGGTGCCCGTTGCGCACCCGGTCGAGCTCGATCACTCCACCGTCGCAGGCAATCATTCGCACGAGCGTTTCGGGTATTCCGGTGGCCGGCACTTCAAGCGTTGGCCACTGCCAATGCGCGCTCAACTCGAAGGCGCCATCGTCTCCCGGTGACATGAGAAAGCCTGCCGGACTGTCGACGATATCGGCTAGCGCCTGGACCACGCGCTGCTCGGCTGGTGCGGAATTGGCCCCTATCGTCGCTGACAACCGCAGCCATTCTTCGCGATAGTCGTAGCGATGGCGGAACAGGTTGCGCACCAAAATCTCGCGAAGCCACGTCCGCAGGTTTCGTGACGCGAGCAGCGCCCCGATCGCGATCGCGAAAACAACGGCACCGAAACGCCCCACGATCCCCAAGCCCGGATCATCCCCCGCAACGGCCCCGTCGATCGTGAACAAGGCGAAGAGGTAGAAAGCGATGACGATCAACGACAGCGACTGGAACGTGACGGTGCGCGAAGGCGAAAATTCGCGCGCACCTTTCTGCCGCCCGTCGAGCCAGAGGAAGAAAGCAGCGACGCTCCATGCCGCGGCCCGCAGAAAGCTCATCGCCGCGGGCAGTTCGCCCCAAAGGTAGCTCGCGGCAAAGACGTTGAGTTCAGTCCCCCACGCTACAACCAGTGCGCCGGCCATCCACTTGATGCGCGGCCGCTGTTGAGGACCTGCCCCACCGTACAGGTTGTGAACGAGTACCAAGGTGCCGATAGCGAAAAGGAGGTGGAAGATCGCCGACACCTTCGCCATCAGCGAAAAGGCAACGGGGATCGGGAATATCCCGGCCAACACTGCTAAAGGCACTTGCAAAAGCTCTGCCAAGGCAAGGGCGATCAGTAATGGCCCAACGGGGCGAAGGCTTGCGTGTCTGCCATCGGCGGCGAACAGGGCGCGGATCAAGGCAAGCCAAACCAGATTGCGCAAGGCGGTGACCAGCCAGATGCCGGCGGGATCGATCACGCCGGGAGTGCTCACCAACAAATGGGCCGCGGTAGTGCCGAGACCGGCGATGACGAGCGCCCGCGAAGGTGCCTGCGCGGCACCGCGCCAAAGCAGGTATGCCGAGGTCAGGCACGCAAATGCCGCCAGCGCCTGTACGAGCGAGACGAAGAACGCGACGCTCATCAGCAGGCAACCACGGCCGCGGTCTCACCCGCCAAGCCGGAGCCGTTATCGCAGGAGTGCAAGTGCGCCTGATCCATGGCCGCCAAATTTAAACACCCATGGTAAATGCGCCGTAAACGCAAAGGCGCCGGATCCCCCTTGGAAGATCCGGCGCCCGCGCTTTGATTTTCGCCGCAAAAACGGCGCTGGATGATTTTATTCGGAAATTCGTTCCGCTGCCGTGTCGGCGGCACTGCCGACGCTTTCGGCTGCGTCGCCGACACTATTGGCAGCATCGGCAATTGCGTTGTCACGCGCGATTTCGGCATCGTTACCCTTCATGAGCACGAAACCGCCGATTATAACGGCCAGCAGCAGGACTATGACAATTGCCCAACCGGCACCCCCACGAGAGCGTGCAGGCTCTTCGCGGATAATTTCAGTATGGGTATGGGTATCGCCCGCGGGCGTGCGGGTTTCAGTATAACGTTCTTCTACCATCAAAGGTCTCCCCTTCATTCAAGTTGAAGGGAAAACTCTCAAGGTCAGTACGTTGTTCCGCGGGGTGTGCGACCCTGCGGGGGTGGATCAGCCGCCAAGCAGGCCGTCCAGCGTCCGGCGGAAGCCGCCCGAACGGGCACCTTCCTGCTTTGCGATGGTGTCAAGCCACGCCGCGATGTCGCTGGTGCCTTCTTCGGTGTTTCCCTGAGGGAGAATCGAAGTCTTGCCAGTGTCCATTGAAAGTAGTCCCCGGTTAGTCCAGATCACGTAGAGAACCGCTGCCTGACACCAATGTCAATATGTCACAATGTATCAAAAACGGCAGAAATCCGGGTGTTGCAACGCCGCAACATCATAAGTGGTTCCCACATTGCAATTGCTTCCCGGATGGCCCAGCAAACGCACAATGATTGCTGACGATTTTTTGCCTGATGACGCATTTTCCGACTGCACCGGACCCGACAAGCACGAAATTGCTGAGACTCTGCCGCGAATCGACATCGCAGAACCGATTGCTGGCATTGCATTCGTCAGCCTGGACTTGCCCGATGCGCCGGACCGGATCGCGACACGTTTGCGTGCGGGACGGAAGGTCATCGCGCCAGCAACCGTCGCACGCAAATCTCAGCGCGTGGCAGCTCTTTCTCTAGGCGCTCATGAATTTCTCACTCTCGGTCCGCTCGACCCCGATCAGTTGTCGGCCCGGCTTGATCTCTTGGCGGGTCGCTCTGCCCTTCCCGTCGACATGGCGTTAGACGCGCGGTGCGGCGTCCTGTCGCTGGGAGACGGGGCGCACGCCCTTAATGAGCGCGAGGCCCGCCTTTTTGCAGTGTTACTGGATCGTCGCGGCGGGTTTGCCACGCATGATGAGCTTCTCCAGGAAGTCTGGGGCTCGCGCGAATATGATCGCCAAAAGCTGAGGGTCCTGATCAACCGCCTGCGCAAGCGGATTGAGCCGGAACCCGACATGCCCCGCTATTTGCTGGCCGAAGCCGCAATCGGGTATCGCATTGGCCGTCCGGCCAGCCATCGTCACATATAGAAGAAGACCAGCATCAACGAGAGTGTCGTTGCCATCAAGACGACCAGCGGCACGCCAGTGCGCAGGTAGTCACTGAACCTGTAGCGCCCCTCTTCCATGATCAGCATGTTCGTCTGGTACGCAATCGGTGTGGCGTAGCAAAGGTTACAGCCGAACAGCACCGCGAGGACCAATGGTTCGACGGGAAGGCCCAGCTTTTCGGCAATGCTGAACGCGATCGGCGTGCCGACGGTGGCAGCCGCGGCATTGGACGCAAAGTTGGTGAGCAGCGTCACGAAAAGCATCACTGCGGCCACGATCATCGCAGGCGGCAGGAACTGGAGACCTGTGGACAAAACCCCGCCAAGCCATGCGGCAGCCCCGCTTTCGAGGATCAGGCGCCCGATGGCGATGCTGGCCGCAACCAGCACGATGACGTTTGCCGAGAGCGCGCGTCCAACACGATCAAACTTCACGCAACCGGTCGCAAACATTAGGATCGCACCAACCAGCGCCGCGATCGCAATGGGCCACAATCCGATGCTGGCCGTTGCGACCGACCCGAACATGATGGCTGCCGACATCAGCGCCTTGGACCGGCGCGGAACTTCCACTACGCCTTCCAGCACCAGCAAACGGTCGCTTTCGGCGAATTCCTCGATCTCGGCCATGGGGCCCATGACCAGCAGCACGTCGCCCGGCTTCAGCTGAAGCTCGGAATATTCGTGACGCCCGCGATCAGGCCCGCGGTTCAACTGGTGGATGCCCAGGACGGCGACACCGAATTGCCCGGCAACGCCCGATGACGGGATCGTGAGGCCAACCAGACGCGATTCGGCAGTAACTGCCATTTCGACCACGACGACGTCGCTGGCCTGCGTCCGGGCGGCGGCGTTGATGCGTTCTACCACCCAGGCAGGTGCCACGCGAGCCTTCAGGATGCGCACGGCATCTTCCAGTGCCTTGTGCGTTCCCGATACCGGAAGGCGCGAATTGGCCGTGATTTGGCGGTCCAATGAGCCTTCGAACGCGAAACCTTCGGGCAGTCGTTCAAGCAGATCGCGAGGGGTTTGACCGATCAATTCGCTGTCATCATCAATGCGCAGCGTCGCTGAAAACGTGCGCATGGCGCGCGTGAAAGCCTGTCCGTTATCCGGCAACAGGCGAGGCATCACCAGCCAAAGGTAAGGCAGCGCAACCAGAGCGGCGACGGCCACGATCGGCGTGTAATCGAACACGCGCATCGGCTCCATGCCAAGATCGGCGGCGATCGAGACAACCAGCAGGTTGGTGGATGTGCCGATAGTGGTTGCCATGCCGCCAATCAGAACGGCTGCGTTCAGCGGGATAAGGGTCTTCGAAGCCGCCATAGCCCCGCGTTCCGCAAGTCCGACGAAAACGGGCAGCAGCAGCACCAGCACTGGCGTGTCGTTGACCATCATCGACAGCACCATCGCGAGCAGCAGCGAGACCAGCATGCCGAGATGCTTGTTGAGCTTCCAAACCTGGGCAAGCAGGCGTGTAGCAGGTTCGAGCGCGCCGGTGACGACAAGGCCGCGCCCCATCACCATCAGTGCGCAAATCGTAATCAGCGCCGGGTGCCCGAAGCCAGAGAACGCAAGCGCCAACCCTTGTGTCTGCCCTTGCCCTTCCAACGGGAAGAAGAAGAGACCCAGCGCAATGAGAACAATGGTGACAAGGCTGACAATTTCCGTCGCGATGCGTCCGCGCGCGAACGCGATGAACATCGCGAGGGTGAGGACCATCGCGCCCAGTGCATGATAGGGGGGAATGCCGGGCATATAACCCATGGTTACCAGCCCTTTGCGGTGCGCGCTACAGGTGACAGGTGAAGCGCGCGGTTCCGCATGAATATCGCATTCCCGGTAATGGTGCCCCTGGCCCGACTCGAACGGGCACGTCCTAAGACAAACGATTTTGAGTCGTTCGCGTCTACCATTCCGCCACAGGGGCCCGCTGCAAGTGCATGCGGGACGACGCTCTTAACCGCGCCGCCCGCGTGCTTCAAGCAGACTTCAATGCACCGACCAGAAGCTTGTGCAGGCGCGAGTGCAGAACGTCGTTACCGGCAAGGATCGTCTGGTCGCAGATCTGTTCGGACCGGCCGCGCCAGTCCGACACGAAGCCGCCGGCTTCGCGCACCAGGAGACAGCCTGCGGCCGTATCCCAGGGCTTGAGGCCCGATTCCCAGAAACCTTCGTAACGGCCCGCAGCAACCCACGCGAGGTCGAGTGAAGCCGTACCGTAGCGGCGAATGCCCGCAACGCGCGGAGCGATCTCACCCGCGATCTTGGCCCATTCGGAAAAGTTGCCGGCGCCTGCGAAGGGAATGCCCGTCGCGATCAGCGATTCGGTAAGTTCGCGCCGGCCCGAAACGCGAAGACGCGCATCGTGAAGCCATGCGCCGCGGCTCTTTTCGGCCCAGTACGTCTCGTCGGTGACGGGCTGATAGACGACGGCGTGCGTCACCTCACCCCAACCCGAACCGTCGAGCTTGGGCTCCTGCACCGCGATCGAGATCGCGAAGTGCGGAAGGCCGTGAAGGAAGTTCGACGTGCCATCCAGCGGGTCGATGATGAAGCGTGGCTTGCCGTCCTCACCCTCGATCTCGCCGGATTCCTCGAGCAGGAAGCCCCAGCCCGGGCGTGCGGTGCGCAGTTCTTCCCAAAGCGTGCGTTCAGCGGCGCGGTCGGCCTTCGACACGAAGTCTGCAGGCCCCTTGCGGCTGGCCTGCAGGTGTTCGACTTCGCCGAAGTCGCGGCGCAGGCGCGAGCCGGCCTTGCGGGCGGCGCGCTCCATGACGCGGATAAGTCCGGTAATTGCCATCTCGTCTTACCCTTACGAGGCCTTGCCCACGTAAGTACGCTCGTACACGTCGACGACGATGCGCGTGCCGCTTTCGATGTGCGGCGGCACCATGACGCGCACGCCGTTTTCGAGCACGGCGGGCTTGTAGCTCGACGAAGCGGTCTGGCCCTTAACTACGGCGTCGGCCTCGACGATGTTAGCCTCGACCTGTTCGGGAAGCTGCACCGAGATCGGCTTTTCTTCCCAGAGTTCGAGCAGGACCTGCATGCCGTCTTCAAGGAAGGCCGCCGCATCGCCCAGCAGGTCTGCGGGAAGCATGATCTGTTCGAAGGTCTCGGTATCCATGAAGACGAGCATGTCGTCTTCGGCGTAGAGATACTGGAAGTCCTTGGTATCGAGACGCACGCGTTCGACCGTGTCGGCGCTACGGAAGCGGACGTTGGTCTTGCGGCCATCCTGCAGGTTCTTCATTTCGACCTGCATGTAGGCGCCGCCCTTGCCGGGCTGCGTGTGCTGGATCTTGGCAACCTTCCAGATGCCGCCTTCGTATTCGATGATGTTGCCGGGGCGAATGTCGACGCCGCTGATCTTCATGGTGCTTCAGCCTGTGAAAGAACGTGGATTCCTGTCGGAAAGCGCCGCCCTTAGCGGCAAGGACGCCGCGCGGCAAGCAAGCGCTGCTGTCATAAAGCGGCCCGCCCGATATCGTTCCTGTCCCGCACAGGCGTTGCGGGGGCGAAAGGCTTTCCCTATCGTCGCGTCCGCAACCACAGGAGGCCCGGTTCCGCACATGGATGACAATGGCGATCTCAAAGACCTGATCCGCACGATCCCAGACCATCCCAAGCCCGGAATCATGTTCCGCGACATCTCGACGCTCATGCTCGAAGGCGGGGCATTCCATGAAACGATCGACCGCCTTGCCGACCTGATCGAGGGCGAGGAGCCAGATCTTGTGGCCGGGATCGAGGCGCGCGGCTTCGTCTTCGCCTCCGCCCTTGCCTATCGCCTGCGCTGCGGCGTCCTGATGATGCGTAAGTCGGGCAAGCTGCCCGGATCGCGCGTGTCCATCGAATATGCGCTCGAATACGGCACCGACATGCTGGAAATGCACGACGATGCCTGCGGGCCCGGTGCAAAGGTCGTGCTGGTCGATGACCTGCTGGCAACCGGCGGGACCGCACTGGCGGCAGTGGAGCTGCTGCGCGGGCGCGGCGCCCATGTCGATCAGGCGCTATTCGTGATCGACCTGCCCGAGCTTGGCGGCGCGAAGAAGTTGCGCCAGGCCGATATTTCGCCGCTATCCCTTGTCGAGTTCGAGGGCGAATAATTCTTTTCAAGGCCTGTGCGCCTTTACCGCGTTGCAGCAAGCAGAACCGGGAAAAAACGGCGCGTTCAGGCGTTGTTCGGGGATACTGTGCTTGCGAGGCGCAATAAAATTTCATACCCGTGAAGGATGCAAATGAAACTACTTCGAAATGTCATCCTGGCTGCGTGCATGGGTCTCGGCCTCGCATCGTGCGGAGATCGTGAACGCGCCACCGACGTTGCCGCACGCGAAGGTGTGCTGATGATGGGCAACGGTTCGGAGCCCAAGGGCCTCGACCCCCATCTCGTCACCGGCGTGCCGGAAAACAAGATCATCTCGGCCCTTCTCGAAGGGCTGATTTCGTATCACCCGACCGACGACCTGAAGCCCGAACCGGGCATGGCGGAATCGTGGGAAAGCAACGACGACTACACCGTCTGGACCTTCAAGCTTCGCGACGCCAAGTGGTCGAACGGCGATCCGGTCCGCGCCGGTGACTTCGCCTATAGCTGGGAGCGCATGCTGACCCCGGCACTGGGCGCCGAATATGCCCCGATGCTTTACGTCATCAAGGGCGCGCAGGCGTTCCACAACAGCGAGACGGACGATTTCTCGACCGTCGGCGTCAAGGTCATCGACGACAAGACGCTTGAAGTTACGCTCGAAGGGCCGACCCCTTACTTCCTCAACATGTTGAAGCACTACAGCTTCTTCCCTGTAAACCCGCGGGTGGTCGAGGAATTCGGCGGCATGGCCGACCGCTCAAGCCGTTGGTCCACGTTTGAAAACTATGTCGGCAACGGTCCGTTCGTTCTGAAGGAATGGGTCACCAACCAGGTCATCCGGGTCGAGCCGAACCCGACCTACTGGGACGCCGGAACGGTCAAGCTCAAGGGTATCGAGTTCTACCCCGTCGAGAACGCGGCGACCGAGGAAACGATGTTCCGCGGCGGCCGACTGCACATGACCAACACGGTTCAGCCCGACAAGATTCCGATCTTCAAGGAGAAGATGGCGAACGAGCTCAAGATCGAGCCCTATCTCGGCACCTACTTCTACCGCGTAAACGTGACGCGTCCGCCGTTCGACAATCCGAAGGTGCGTGAAGCGCTTGCAGTCTCGTTCGACAAGCAGCTGCTCGTCGAAAAGGTGACCAAGGGCGGTCAGGCTCCGGCCACCGGATACGTTCCGGCCGGCATTCCGGGCTATGCGACTTCTGACAAGGTGCAGTACGATCCCGAACGCGGTCGTCAGCTTCTGGCAGAGGCTGGGTATCCAGACGGCAAGGGCTTCCCCAATGCGGAAATCCTGATCAACACGTCCGAGGCACACCGCAAGATCGCCGAAGCCATGCAGGCCATGTGGAAGCAGAACCTGGGCATCAACGTCGGCATCTACAATCAGGAGTGGAAGGTCTATCTCGATAGCCAGTCCAACCTCGACTACGACATCTCGCGGTCGGCCTGGATCGGTGACTATGTGCACCCGTCGACCTTCATCGACATGTTCACGACCGGCAACGGCAACAACGACACTGGCTGGGCGAGCCCGCAGTACGACCGTCTCGTTGCGCAGGCACAGGTCGCCAGCAGCGAGGATGAACGTCTCGGTCTGCTTCGCGATGCGGAAAACCTGCTGTTGACCGAACTGCCGATCGTGCCGGTTTACTGGTACACCCGCGTGTATCTGAAGGATCCGCGCATTCAGGGCTGGAATCCGAAACTGCTGGACAACCACCCCTACAAGTACGTTTCCATCAACGCCGAGTGACACGAAACTGGCGGGCGGCCTTTAACCGAGCCGCCCGCTTCCAGAAGCGAGCTTAAGCGCCAATGGCAAAATTCATCACACTCCGCTTCCTGCAGGGCATCCTTGTCCTGCTGGGCATATATGCGGTGACATTCTTCCTCGTCGCGGCGACGCCGGGCAGCCCGTTCAGTTCCGAACGCGCGATCCAGCCCGAGATCCTCGCCCAGATCGAGGCGTTCTACGGCTATGACAAGCCGACTTCGGAACGCTTCATCGTCTCCCTCGGCAATATCCTGCACGGCGATTTCGGCCCCAGCGCGGTTTACGCGAACCGTTCGGTCACCGACATCATCGCCGAAAGCTTTCCGGTCTCGCTGAAGCTGGGTTCGATCTCGCTCGCGATCGCACTGCTGCTGGGCATTCCGGCGGGCATCCTTGCCGCGGTGAAGAAGAACACCTGGCTCGATTATGTGCCCATGTCGACGGCGATGGCCGGCATCTGTTTGCCGACGTTCGTCATGGGCCCGTTGCTAGCTCTCGTCTTTGGCCTGATCTTCGCGGTCCTGCCGGTGGCGGGCTGGTTCGGGCCTGAATTCGTCGTCCTGCCGTCGGCTACCTTGGGCCTCTACTACGCCGCCTATTTCGCGCGTCTGACGCGTGGCGGCATGCTCGAAATGCTCAACCAGGACTGGGTCCGCACGGCGCGGGCCAAGGGCGTGCCGGAACGCACGATCGTGTGGAAGCACTGCCTCAAGGGCGGTCTCATCCCCGCCATCACGTTCCTCGGCCCTGCCCTTGCCGGCATCATTTCCGGCTCGTTCGTCGTTGAAACGATCTTCCAGGTGCCCGGACTTGGCCAGTGGTTCGTGAAGGGCGCGCTCAACCGCGACGACTTCCTGATCCTCGGCCTCACGGTCCTTTTCGCATCGCTGATCGTGCTCATGAACCTTCTGGTCGACATCGCACAGGTCGCCCTTAACCCACGGCTGAAGTATGACTGATCATTCCGAAACCGCCGTTCTCGGCAATGAAGCAGCCCCGCTGCCCAAGCACAGCGCGTCGGAGATCGCCGAAGAGGAGCTGATCGAGGGTTCTTCCCTTTGGAAGGACGCCTGGTCGCGCCTGAAGAAGAACAAGCTGGCCGTGGCCAGCCTCGTGATCTTCCTGCTGATCTGCGTCTTCTGCGTCGTCGGCCCGTTCCTTGTGCCCTACGACAGCCAGGAACAGGACCTGTTCCTTGGCGCGACCGGCCCTTCGGCCGAGCACTGGTTTGGCACCGATACGCTTGGCCGCGACCTCCTCGTCCGCACCATGGAAGGTGGCCGCATCTCGCTGATGGTCGGTCTCGTCGCGACGGTTGTCTCGCTGGCCATCGGCGTGATCTACGGCGCGACCGCGGGCTATCTCGGCGGCAAGGTCGATGCGGCGATGATGCGTTTCGTCGACCTGCTCTATGCCCTGCCCTTCACGATCTTCGTCATCCTGCTGATGGTCGCTTTCGGGCGGTCGATGTGGCTGATGTTCGTCGCGATCGGCTGCGTCGAGTGGCTTTCGATGGCGCGTATCGTCCGCTCGGGCGTGCTCGGCCTCAAGAAGCAGGAATTCGTCGAGGCGGCGGTTTCGCTGGGCTACAGCCACAAGCGCATCATCCTGCGCCACCTGATTCCCAACGTGCTCGGCCCCGTCATCGTCATCGCGACGCTGACCGTGCCTGCCGTCATGCTGCTGGAGGCGTTCCTGTCGTTCCTCGGCCTTGGCGTTCAGCCGCCGAATGCGTCGTGGGGCGTTCTCATCAACGAAGGTCAGCAGAACATGGAGATTTTCCCGTGGCTGCTGATGTTCCCCGCCTTCTTCTTTGCCCTCACCCTGTTCTGCCTGAACTTCCTGGGTGATGGCCTGCGCGACGCGCTCGACCCCAAGAGCGCGAAGGACTGATCACATGGCGCTACTCGAAGTCAAAGACCTCAGGACATCGTTCTATACCCGCGACGGCATCGTTCGCGCGGTGGACGGCGTCTCCTTCTCGCTCGACAAGGGCGAGACGCTGGGCATCGTCGGCGAATCCGGTTCCGGCAAGTCAGTGACCTGCTATTCGCTGATGCGGCTGATCCCGGAACCTCCGGGCCGGATCGACGGCGGCACGGCCATGTTCGATGGCCAGGACCTCCTGACGATGAGCCAGAAGGAACTGCGCAAGATCCGCGGAAAGCGGATCAGCATGATCTTCCAGGACCCGATGACGTCGCTGAATCCGTTCCTGCGGATCTCGACCCAGCTGATCGAGGCGCTGCGCCTCCACTACGACGTCGACAAAAAGACCGCGATCAACAAGGCGATCGCGGCGCTGGAAGAAGTCGGCATCCCCGAAGCTGCCAAGCGCGTGCACAACTACCCGCACGAGTTTTCGGGCGGCATGCGTCAGCGCGTGATGATCGCGATGGCCCTGATCACCGAACCCGACCTGCTGATCGCGGACGAGCCGACGACCGCGCTCGACGTGACGGTGCAGGCGCAGATCATGGACATCATCAAGAAACGTCAGGAAGACCTCGGCACCGCGGTCATACTGATCACGCACGATCTGGGCGTCGTTGCCGGCACCTGCGACAAGGTGAACGTGATGTACGGCGGCCGCATGATGGAAAGCGGCACGGCCGAGCAGGTCTTCTACGAGGCCAAGCACCCCTATACCCGGTCCTTGCAGAAGACGATCCCGTCGCTGCAGACCAAGGGCGAGGAACTTTACACCATCCCCGGACTGCCACCAGACGTGTCGAAGCCGATCCACGGCTGCGCCTTCTATCCGCGTTGTCCCTATCCCAAGACCGGCAAGCCCGAGGGCGATCGCCCGTCGCTGGTCGAGATGGCTGACGGCCACTGCTATGCCGACTGCGGCTTCTGTGACAGCTCGGCCCCGATCGAGACGGTCCTGGCCAAGAATGACAGCCCCGACGAAGTCGAACAGGCGGGAGCAGCCGAATGAGCGAGCATGTAGAACCCGCCGTGCCGGTCGATCCGAAGAACGACTTCCTCGTCCTCGATGACGTTCACACCCATTTCGACATGGGAAAGACGCTGCTGACGCGCGAAAGCAAGGGCGTTGTGAAGGCCGTTGATGGCGTGACGCTGACCGTGAAGGAAGGCGAGATTCTTGGTCTCGTCGGCGAATCCGGTTGCGGCAAGTCGACCCTGTCGCGCACCGTGATGCAGCTGATCCGTCCGACGTCGGGCCGCATTTTCCTTGAAGGCAAGGAACTGTCGGCGCTGTCGGATACGGACATCCGCAAGGAACGCATCAACTTCCAGATGATCTTCCAGGATCCCTACGCATCACTCAACCCGCGCATGACGGTTCTCGACACGCTGTCCGAAGCGATCCGGACGCGTCACCCGAACGTGAACGGCGATGCCCTGCGCGCCCGCGTGGCGGACCTGCTGCGCACGGTCGGTCTGAACCCCAACCAGATGAAGCGCTATCCGCACGAGTTTTCGGGCGGTCAGCGTCAGCGTGTCGCCATCGCCCGCGCGCTTGCGCCCGAGCCCAAGCTGATCATCGCCGACGAGCCGGTCTCCGCGCTGGACGTGTCGATCCAGTCGCAGATCCTGAACCTGCTGAAGCGCCTGACGCGCGAGATGGGTCTGACGATGATCTTCATCAGCCACGATCTTTCGGTCGTGCGCTACATCGCGGACAGAATCGCGGTCATGTACCTTGGCCGCATCCTCGAACTGGGCGAAGCGAGCGACGTCGTCGATCATCCGCTGCACGTCTATACCCGCGCGCTGATGAGCGCGATCCCGCGGCCCGACCCGACTTCGGAAAAAACGCGAAACCGCATCGTGCTTCAGGGCGATCCACCCTCACCCATGAACCCACCCGAAGGGTGCAACTTCTGGCCGCGCAGTCCGGTCGAGCATGACGAGCGGATGAAGCACGAGGAACCCGTGCTTACCGAAATCCGGCCAAACCACTTCGCGGCCAACTGCCCGTTCTGCGTGCAAGCCGCGGCGGAAACCGAACCGGCCTGATAGACCGATTCTGACTTCGACAGGGGCGGCGAACCATCACGGTTCGCCGCCCCTTTTCGTTGGGAATATCGTCGCTAATGCCGCATTTTGTGTCGCCAAAAGAAAGTGTTTGTTGCCCGCCCTCCCATTTGGGAGGTTAGGACGTGTGCGCCGCAACCTAAGCCCATGCCTCAGGAAAGGGCCTGCAATGAGCGAACACGTAAACCTTACTCATCTCCAGCGGCTTGAGGCCGAGGCGATCCACATCATGCGCGAAGTCGTGGCCGAGGCTGAAAAGCCTGTCATGCTCTATTCGGTGGGCAAGGACAGCGCCGTCATGCTGCACTTGGCGCGCAAGGCGTTCTACCCCTCGCCGCCGCCCTTCCCCCTGCTTCACGTCGATACGACTTGGAAGTTTCAGGCCATGTACGAACTTCGCAACGAGATGGCGGAGAGGTCCGGCATGGAGCTGCTGGTCTATCAGAATCCCGAAGCGAAAGAGCGCGGGATCAACCCGTTTGACCATGGCGCGCTTCACACGGACATGTGGAAGACCGAAGGGTTGAAGCAGGCGCTCGACCTCTATGGTTTTGACGCGGCCTTCGGCGGCGCGCGCCGTGACGAGGAAAAGAGCCGCGCGAAGGAACGTGTCTTTTCCTTCCGCACTGCCAGCCATGGTTGGGACCCGAAGAACCAGCGCCCCGAGCTCTGGAACCTTTACAACGCCCGCAAAAAGAAGGGCGAAAGCATTCGCGTCTTCCCGATCTCGAACTGGACCGAGCTCGACGTGTGGCAATACATCCACCTCGAAGACATCCCGATCGTGCCGCTCTATTTCTCTGAAAAGCGCCCGACGGTTGAGCGTGACGGCATGCTTCTGATGGTCGACGACGAACGCTTTCCTCTGGCCGAAGGTGAAGAGCCGGTCATGCGCTCGATCCGGTTCCGCACGCTGGGCTGCTACCCGCTGACCGGCGCGGTGGAGAGTGAGGCCGCGACACTTCCCGAAGTGATCCAGGAAACGCTGCTGACGACTACCAGCGAACGCCAGGGCCGCGCCATCGACAAGGACGAGGGCGGTGCAGGCATGGAGAAAAAGAAGCAGGAGGGCTATTTCTGATGGCCGATACCGCCACGAACGATCCGGTCTACAAGACCGACGCGCTCATCGCCGAAGACATCGACACCTACCTGTCGACTCACCAGCACAAGACCATGCTGCGCTTCATCACTTGCGGCAGCGTGGATGACGGCAAGTCGACCCTGATCGGTCGCCTGCTCTACGATTCCAAGATGATCTTCGAGGATCAGCTTGCCGCTCTCGAAAACGACAGCAAGCGCGTTGGTACGCAGGGTCAGGAAATCGACTTCGCATTGCTGGTCGACGGCCTTGCCGCCGAACGCGAACAGGGCATCACGATCGACGTCGCCTACCGCTTCTTCAACACTGAAAAGCGCAAGTTCATCGTCGCCGACTGCCCGGGCCACGAACAGTACACGCGCAACATGATCACTGGCGCTTCGACCGCCGATCTTGCCGTTATCCTGGTCGATGCCCGCAAGGGCGTGCTCGTCCAGACGCGCCGGCACAGCTATCTTTGCAACCTGATCGGCATCAAGAACATTGTGCTGGCCGTGAACAAGATGGATCTCGTCGATTACAGCGAAGAGGTCTTCGACAAGATCGTCGCCGATTATAGTGAGTTTGCGAAGTCGATCGGCATCGAAAGCTTCACCGCGATGCCGATCTCCGGCTTCAAGGGCGACAATATCACCAAGGCTCCTTCGGCGAATACGCCGTGGTACAAGGGCCCCAGCCTCGTCGATCATCTGGAAACGGTCGAAGTCCGCTCCGCAGAGGATCAGGATAAGCCCTTCCGTATGCCGGTGCAGTGGGTGAACCGTCCAAACCTCGACTTTCGCGGCTTCTCCGGCCTGATCGCCACCGGCGGGGTGAAGCCCGGCGATGCGGTGCGCGTTCTGCCTTCGGGCAAGACCAGCACGGTGAAGTCGGTCGTCACTTTCGACGGCGAACTAGACGAAGCTGTTGCCGGCCAGTCCGTCACGCTAACGCTCGACGACGAAATCGATTGTTCACGCGGGAATGTCCTGTCGGTTGCGGACAACCCGCCCGAGGTGTCGGACCAGTTCGAAGCGTCGATTGTCTGGCTCGCTGACGAGGACCTGATCGTCGGACGCAACTACTGGCTGAAGCTGGGCACGCAGACCGTGTCCGCCGCGGTGCAGGAGCCGAAGTACAAGGTCGACGTCAACACGATGGAACACCTTGCGGCCAAGACCCTGTCGCTGAACGAGATCGGCGTCGCCGAGCTTTTCACCGACAAGTCGATCGTGTTCGAAGCCTATCAGCAGAACCGGGCACTGGGCGGCTTCATCCTGATCGACAAGATCACGAACCAGACCGTCGCCGCCGGCATGCTGAATTTCAGCCTGCGCCGCGCTCAGAACGTGCACTGGCAACCGACCGACATCACCCGCGCTGACCATGCCGCGATGAAGAACCAGAAGCCGCGCGTGCTGTGGTTCACCGGCCTGTCAGGTTCGGGCAAGTCGACCATCGCGAACGAGGTCGAAAAGCGGCTGGCGCTGATGAACCGGCACACCTTCCTGCTGGACGGTGACAACGTGCGCCACGGTCTCAACAAGGACCTCGGCTTTACCGAAGCCGACCGTATCGAAAACATCCGCCGCGTCGGCGAAGTCGCCAAGCTGATGACCGATGCAGGCCTCATTGTCCTCACCGCTTTCATCAGCCCGTTCCGTGCGGAACGCCAGATGGTGCGCGACATGCTGGCCGAGGACGAGTTCATCGAGATCTTCGTCGACACCCCGCTGGAAGTTGCCGAAGAACGCGACGTGAAGGGCCTCTACAAGAAGGCGCGATCCGGCCAATTGAAGAACTTCACCGGCATCGACAGCCCTTATGAAGCGCCGGAAAGCCCGGAGATCCGCGTCAACACGGTCGAAATGACCCCCGAGGAAGCGGCCGAGCACATCGTGCGCGCCATTCTCCCGCTCAAGTAAAGGCCATGACCATGACCGACGCAGAACTCGCCGCTCACCTGGCGGAACAGGCTGGCAAGATCCTCCTGCAGGTCCGGGCATCCGGAATGTTCGAGGGCAAGTCGCTGGGCAAGGCAGGTGACGAAACCGCGAACCAGTTCCTCGTTCACGCATTGCGCCAGCAGCGGCCGGATGATGGCCTGCTGTCGGAAGAAAGCAAGGACACCGAAGAGCGGCTTTCGAAAGAACGGGTCTGGATCGTCGATCCGGTGGACGGCACGCGTGAATATGGCGAAGAGCGCACCGACTGGGCCGTTCACGTCGGACTGGCGATCAATGGCGTGCCGGAAATCGGGGCGGTTGCCCTGCCTGGACTCGACTGCATCCTGCGCACCGACAAACCTTCAGCCTTGCCAGTTGCGCCGGAACGGCTCCGCATGGTCGTCAGCCGCACGCGCCCTGCCGCCGAAGCGGTCAGTGTATCGGAAAAGATCGGTGCCGAACTCGTCCCCATGGGAAGCGCCGGTGCCAAGGCCATGGCAATCGTCCGCGGAGAGGCAGACATCTACCTGCATTCGGGCGGCCAGTACGAATGGGACAGCTGCGCCCCCGCCGCCGTCGCCCGCGCCTATGGCCTGCACTGTACGCGCATGGATGGAACGCCGCTGATCTACAATCAGCGCGATACATATATGCCTGACCTGCTGATCTGCCGTCCCGAACACGCGCAGATGGTTCTGGACTCTATCTAGGACCTGGCAGCAGCGGTAACTTTTACGATAGCCAGCGACTAAATTTCGGAATTCGGCCGAAGACCAAACGCTTTTGAATCATTTTGGCTGTAACGGTCGACATCGCGTTTGATGATTCTTAGAATTGGCTGGATGTTTGACGATTCACCAGCCCATTACGAACGCCTGAATTCTGCAATCATCGATGAGGTTCTGACCGCAATACGCGGCAAGGGCTTTTGGGAAGCCCCTTCCTTTCTGGACAAACGAACCTGTTCGACCCTGCGGGAACTTTTGGCGACCTTTATATCCGACAATCCGGAGCATGTGGTCGGCTCGAATAAGGGTGATGAGCGGATTTGGGCGGCAGAGCATGTCTCTCCCGTCATTCGTGCATTCAAGGAAGACCCTTTCTTCGAAGAGCTTTGCACGCGCTTTTATGGCGTACCGTCACAACCGCTTTTCATAATGGCAAATCGCCTCGATCTGCGTGACGATCGGATCGTGAGATCGGGCGGACGGTGGCACAGGGACCGTGCGACACCGCAGCTAAAGGCAATGATTTACCTAAGCGACGTGACGGATGCGAACGGGCCGTTCCAGATGTATCCTTACAGCCAGGTCGAAAGCGAGGCATGGAACGACCGCTTTGAACTGGCAGGCCTGGATCCGGCAGATACACGGTGGGACGACGAGGACTTCGAGCAGTTCGAACTGGCTAATCAGGCCTATCTCAAGCAATTCACGGCCCAGGCGGGCACGCTGATCTTCTTCGACAGTTCGGTCATTCATAGCGGCAAGCCCCTAGTCGAGGGAACGCGGTACGCCCTGACGAGCTATTGCTACGAAAAAGATAAGAAGATGGTTAGGAAGGCCCGAAAGAAATGGCCGCGTGCAGCCGGTCCGATCGAGTGGGCCCAGTAGGTTCGCCGCAGATCAATTGGAAAGCGTTCGAACGAATTTTCCGGCCTTTCGCAGATCAGGCAATCCGGACGGCAACATGCGCCCATCCGTCTACCCCGTCTATGTTCAGCAAAACTTTCGATCGTCTTTCACAAGGAGCCAGCAACCCCTGCACAGTGGGCATTAGGAAGTGAGAGAAATCCTTATGGCTCCTAGCTCTTGGTCATCGATACCGAGGCGCCCGGTCACATATCCTTCAGGTCCACCGTATTCCGCGTTGAGGCGGTCGAAGAAAGTGTCGAGATAGGCTCGCTCGACCACGATCATCGGGCGCAGTACTTCGGGACGCTGTTCAAAAATCTGGCGAAAATCTGCGAGCTCGGACATTCGTTGCTCCAGCGTATCGGCCCACTCGTTCGTCAGCAGAAAGTCCGAAATGATATCTTCGTGCGGCACTTTCAGGATCGCGAGAATGAGGGCAGCAGCAGCACCAGTGCGATCCTTCCCCGCGGAACAATTGAAGACGAGCGGTACCTTTCCATCCGCAAGTCGGCGAAACAGCATCCTGAAATTGTTCGCCTGCTCTTCCGGAAACTTTCGATAGGCCTCGATGACACGACGCCGCATGACGCTGGCATCAGTGCTCTCCATCTGCGCTAGCGTGCTGAGCTTGCCCGCGCTGCTTTCGTAATCGCAGCTCACCAGTTCTGTCGGCAGGTCTTCATGCCAGGTCGTCGGCCTGTGATGACGCTCGGAATTCGTCCTAAGATCGCAGATGCTGACTATGCCCATGTGGCGTAGCGCCTGCTTACCTTCGCCATCGATTTCCGACATCACGGCCGACCGAAAAAGAGAGCCCCATCTGACGGTGCGTCCCTCCGCCGTCGCATAGCCGCCAAGATCCCGAAAGTTCTGCGCGCCAGAAATCGCCGGTTTGCGGTTTTGCTCCAAGATCACTCCCTCTCATTTTCGAAGCCGATGCACTGGCTTAGGGGGTGGAGAGGGAAAAAGAACGAGGATTTACAACGAAAACACGCCTGGCGGACATTCGGGAGAATCTTGTCCGGCCATCAGGGCTATTCTCGAAAAATTGGCGAGGAGAGATCAGACTTCATGCCGCGGCGCCAGACAAGCTCGCCAAGTCTGATCGACTGGCCGGGTACTGCTCACACTGCGCTGGAATCGCGGTCTCGGTCAGTCGGAGTGTTTTTCCTCGTAATGGCGGGCAAGCCAGCCGGCTCCATAGTCATTGGACGGATCGCGCAAAATGGAATGTACGTGATTGTAGCCACCGTCGGGAGATCTCTCGCGGATGTAATCAATCAGAACGGATGGCCCCTGCACCCGAAACATGTACCGCCCTCGCGGCTCGTCGGCCGGCCCCCACCATGCAAAGCGCAAGGATCCGAGCCCGTCCGCATCGATCGCTGCTTGCTGACGGGAAGCGGCTTCATCCGAAGCATCGCCCAGATACTCATGGACAAGGCCGTAAAGCAGCCGCCTCTGCGATGTGTCGAGATCGCTTGCTGTGATACCGAATTGGCTAAGGTGGGCGTCCTGATTGCCGGGACCTGCAAAAATGGCGGCATCGACCTCATTCGAAATAACTGCGGATTTCAACTGATTGTCACGCAGGGATGAGAGCAACGCCAGGGCGCGATCGGCTTCATGCTGCATGATCCGCCAACCGGCAAAACGCCCCTCGGGAACCACTTGCGGGCTGGCGCCGAGGAATAGCGGGAAGAATGCGATTTTGCCGTCTGACACGGTTATGCTGGCGGCATAGTGGTGACCGGTCAGAAGCCACCCCCAATCGTCATCGATCGGATTACCGAACACCCGCACGAAGAACTTTTCAGCATCATAGTTTGCAGCGAACGCGAGACCCTCGGCCTTTCGCGGATCGTCGTCCGGCAGTTGTGCGATCACCTTGTCCGTCAGGTCGCGCAAAATGTCTTCGTGCCACATGATGGTCGTCGTCTTGAGATATCCCTGACTGGAAAGCGCAGCCGAGATCATCGCATGAAGTGCCATCCGTTGCGGAGCAGTCAGGTCGGCCACGGCTACACCTGCACGCGGGGCCATGCTTACCGGAAGATTCGACCAGATTGTTCGCGCTTCGCTATCATCCAGACTGACCATCGCCTTGGCGCGCTGCTCCTCGTCCAACGCGGCGAGAAACCTTTCAGTCGCATCCTGCATCGACTGGACCCGAGCTTTTTCCAGTCCGGCATCGAGCTTTTCATGTCCAAGGACCGGATTAATCGGCACCGCCAAAACCAGAACGGCCGCGGCACATACGGTACGAAGGGCGAATGCTTTCATCATCATCTCCCCGACCCGGGAAAGACTATGGCAGGCATGCGCCGTCGACGAAACTTGTTTCGAAAGTTGATAGCGGCGGAGGGACTTGAGCCCCCGCCACGCAGATTTTCGCTACCCGCGCAGTTCCAGTGCTAAAGTGCGTGCGCGGGACAAACGTGTACCGCGGGAGAGAAAAGCGCCATGCGTTTCAGCCTTCTCAGGACACTGGCTTACCTTGCGGGCGGTCTCTGGACTGCGTCTGGCGGGCGAAAACGGATAGAGGCCAAACAGCTTCGCAACTTGCAATGCCTGGTCGAAAAAGTGCGAACCACCTCTCCACTGTTCGCCAGGCTCTACAAGAATCTGGGACCATCGAGTGAGATCAGGTTGAGCGACCTGCCGGTAACCCACAAACGGGACCTCATGCGGGAGTTCGACGAATGGCTTACCATCCGCTCTCTTTCACTGGAGCAGGTTCGCGAACACCTTAGCGATATCGAGAAGATCGGCGTTCCCTTGGAAGGCGTCGCCGTATTTCGGACTTCCGGCACATCGGGAGAGCCAGCGGTAATCGTCCTGGCCCCACGCTTTCTGGAGTACTGCTACGGAATCACTCTAGCGCGTCTTGATCGCACCCAATGGAGGCTGGCGCTTGAAGAGCGAAAATCCGGGGTCAAAGTCATTCTTACTGGCGGCAACGGCCACTTCGCGGGCGTTGGATTCGAAAGGCTGATGCGCCAGATTCTGCCCCGGCTAACGAGCACTCGGACCTTCATTGATGCAGAACAGCCTATCGCCAGCATCGTCGAAAAGCTGAATGCAATCCCCTACATCTCCAGCATCATGACTTACCCGAGCATGTTGGCGATACTGGCCAAGGAGCAGGAGGCCAGCCGGCTGCGGATCCGGCCTTTCCTGTTCCGAACTGGCGGGGAGACGCTTACGGACGAGCTTCGCAAGCGTGTCAGGTCGGCGTTTCCTGACCTGAAGCACGATATCGTCGATACATACGCCAGCACCGAATGCCTCGTCCTGTCATTCTCATGTGGCAGCGGAAGGCTGCACGTGAACGAGGACTGGGTCATCCTGGAAGCCGTCGATGACGCAATGCAGCCCATTCCCGATGGCACGCTCTCGTCCAATGCATTGCTGACCGTTCTTGCAAACGACACTCAACCATTCATCCGATACGATCTCGGCGACTGCGTACGATTCCACACCGACCAATGCCCCTGCGGCTCTCCTTTCCGAAGCTTTCAAGTCGAGGGACGTGACGCAACACTCCTGCGCGTCGGAGAGGTGACTTTGTCACCCCTCATTTTCGATCTGGAGCATGAGGAAGCTCGCCGCGTCCAACTCGTCCAGACCGGCCAGAACGATTTTGAAGTCAGGATCGAGCCTGTCGACGAGGCAGACTTCGGTACGGCCATTCAGGATATCGTTCGCAAGGTTGAAAGCGCGTTTCACGCCCATGGCCTGCAAGGCGTAACGGTAAGGGAAAGTGCCGAACCACCGCAACTGACTGCCAGCGGCAAGTTTCATGAGGTCCTGCCCTGGCGAAACGGAAGCTCGCCATCATGAGAACCGCAATGACTTGACCTGCACGCTGAGCGGACGGCGCGACATTCCGTCCGGAATCACAAGGTTTCCAGCGCCCTCTCAAGGTCGGCGATCAAATCGTCGGCATGCTCGATACCAATGGAGACACGCACCACATCGGGCCCTGCGCCAGCGGCGACGAGATCCTCTCCTTCAAGCTGGCTATGCGTTGTAGACGCGGGATGGATGATAAGTGAGCGGGTGTCCCCGATGTTAGCGAGGTGACTGAACAAGCTGACGCTCGATACCAGTTTGACGCCTGCCTCGTATCCCCCCTTTACGCCGAACGTGAATACCGACCCGCCCTTGCCGCCTAGATACTTGTCGGCAAGAGATTTGTAAGGGCTGTCGTCAAGGCCAGCATAGGATACCCAGTCGATCTTTTCGTGCTGGTTTAGCCACTTGGCGACGGCCAGGGCATTTGCGCAATGACGCTCCATTCGAAGGGCCAACGTTTCCATGCCGGTAAGCGCAAGCCACGCATTCTGCGGAGCCAACGCGGGGCCGAGATCGCGAAGACCGAGAACGCGGCAGGCAATGATGAAAGCGATCGGACCGACAGGTTCCAGCGCATCGACAAGCACTGCGCCGTGATACGACCCGTTCGGACAAGTCAGACTGGCAAACTTGTCGCCATGCGCTTTCCAGTCGAACTTACCTGAATCGACGATAACCCCGCCTACCGCATTACCGTGGCCGTTCAGGAACTTCGTCGTCGAATGCGTCACGATGTCCGCCCCGTGTTCAAAGGGGCGGCAAAGCATGGGAGTAGCCATGGTGTTGTCGACGATGAGCGGTACGCCCCCTGCGTGCGCCACGGCAGCAATCGCAGCGATGTCGGTCACCACCCCGCCGGGGTTGGCAAGGCTCTCCACGAAGACGCAGCGAGTATTCTCATCAATCGCCGCACGGACATTTTCGGGATCATCAGCATCGACGAAACGGGTTTCCCATCCGAACTTGCGGAAGGATTCGCCCATCTGGTTGAGCGAGCCACCATAGAGTTTGCGGGCCGCGACGATATTACGCCCCGGCTCCATCAAGGTGTGAAATGCGATAAGCTGCGCCGCATGCCCACTCGCAACACCAAGAGCGCCAACGCCCCCTTCAAGCGCGGCAATCTTCTTTTCCAGCACATCGTTCGTCGGGTTCATGATCCGCGAATAGATGTTGCCGAACTGCTTTAGCGAAAACAGGTCTGCGGCGTGTTCGGCGCTGTCAAAAACGTAACCGGCCGTCTGGTATATCGGCGTGATCCGCGCGTTCGTGGCCGGGTCAGGCTCGCACCCTGCATGCACAGTCATCGTTTCAAGTTTCAGATCGGCCATTGATCCCCCCGCCTCCAGTCCTGAATAATTTGGAGATCGGGTACCACTTCGCGCCGAGGACTTCCATGGCCGTCGGTGCTGCGGATCGAACAGGATTAGTTGAAAATGGCAGCGGCGGGCGGACTGGAACTCCCGACAAGCGGATCTGAGTTTTTACCTGACTGCCCCGGCATTCAAGCGATCAGGCCGGGCATACGCTGCAAAAGCCAGACACCTCCGCAAATGGCCGTAAAAGCACCGGCGACCGTGCGGAACGTTGCGAAACGTTCGTTGCGCATGAGCAGGAACAGGATCGGTAGAGCGGCGGCAAGAACGGCAAGTTGCACAAGTTCGATCCCGATATTGAACCCGAGCAACGTGGTGAGAGTTTGCGCCGGCATTCCTTCACTACCTGCCGCGAGTGTTGCAAAGGCCAGTCCGTGAATTAGCCCGAACCCGGTCGCCACGCATGCCTCCCGTCCCGGAAACAGGGGCCGAATAGCGTGCACTGCCGTGATGATCACGGACAGGGCAATCAGGGCCTCAACCGGCGCAACCGGAAGCGCCCAATTCGCAAGTCCTGCCGCGATCAGTGTGACCGAATGCCCAAGCGTGAATCCCGAAGTCACTTTGGCAAGGTTCCACAGCGCACGGCCCGGTCGCTCCATCCCTACCCAACTTCCGTTTCTCGCGATCAAGGGTGCCGAGATGAGCAGGGCGAGCAGAAACAGCAGATGGTCGAAACCGCTGACGATGTGGGACGCCCCCAACGAAATGGCGTTCAGCAATCCGCTGCTAGGAAGCGGAATGGGATCGATATGCAATGATCGGTCCACTTGCCGTAACGATCCCAGCACTTGGCGCGTCGAACCATCATCGCGAATGACGAGCGCGAAATGATCGGGAACGCGGTCGATCACCGCGGACCAATGCAGCGTGATCTTTGACGCCGCTTGTGCCGAGGGAACCTCTATCCTCGCCGTCGCCAGAAGATCCGCCGGTCCGGAGACACGCGCGAAACGAACGTCTCCGATCGTCACCGGGAGAACTTCGCCATCCGCTCCCGTCACCCGGAATCTTTCCTGCAAATAATCGAGGGCCGCAGCCCGCGCAGCGGGAGCGTTTTCGGCCTTGTTGCCCGATGCGTAAGCATATTCCGCAGCAGGCACGATGACCTTAACGACATAACCGTCTGCCACAGGCTGCAGGCGAATCTCGCTGTTGGGGGTCAAATGGGCCGCGGCGGTGTGGCTCCAGACAAGCAGGACCGCGGCCATGAACAGATGAAACAATTTAACCATGACCGAACCACGCTAGGCGAGTTTCAGGTGCAAAAATCTTGGGGTTGATGTTTTCCGCCTTCACGGTGGCATCGCGCATCGCTGCGTCGTCGCCACTCATCGCCGCGGCTTCGGCCATTGCGGCGAACATCTGCGCACTTCGCCAGCCTTCTCTTTCGGCGGCCCTGAGCTCATTCAGGGCCTGCTTCGGGTAGCCATTGGCGATCAGGGCATTGGCCATCAGGATGCGCGCTTCGCCATAGGGGCGCGCAGCAAGGTTCGCACGCGCCAGTTGCAGCGCCTTGCGCGGATTGCCGAAAGCCAGTTCGTGCTCCGCCGCGTGGGCCTGCGCGGCATGCGGCGCCTGCTGCAGGCGCTCCTGCCAGATAGCTTCGGCGCGGGCGGCCCAGCGTTCGCTCTCCGTCCGATTGCCGCGCACACGGTGGATCATCGCGAGCAAATCCATCATTTCCGGCCACTGGTGCGTCTCGATCGCCGCCTCGAGCGCGGCAATGCCTCCGTCGTAATCTCCTGCCAGAGCGAGCGCTTCGGCATTCAACGCCGCGCCAAGCGGGCTGCCCGCAAACAGGCTCTCGGATTCCCGATACCACGCAGCTGCCGAAGCATATCGCCCTTCCGCACTTTCGGTCCGGCCGATCTGCATCGCGATCTGCGCGCGCATTCGCGGTGTGTCGCCTGTCATCGATGCCGCTGCAAACAGATCCCGCGATTCGTCGAAGCGTCCCTGTGATCGGGACAGGATCGCGCGCCGGTAATATTGGAGCGATGCGTCATCGATAGCGTAGGAGGCGCGGTAGAACTCAGCAGCACCCGCCATGTCGCCGCGGTAGAGTGCGATATCTCCGCGCAATGCGGCGATCTCGGCCCGGTCCGCTCGCATCGGCTGCACCGCCAATGCCTCGGCTCCGTCCAGCGCACGTTCGGCCTTGGCAAGGTCGTGCTGCATCATCGCGACGCTTGCGATGCGCAGCCACGGCCCCGAACCCGACGGGGCAGATGCCTTCGCCTCGTCCAGCACGTCCGACGCGCGTTTCAGGTCGGCATAATCGTGCGTTAGGCCAAACCGCTGCATCAGGGCTGCTGCGCGACTTTCCTGTCGCAACCACTGCCGCGGTCCCTTTGCGACACGCTCTTTCGCCAGCGCGATCGCAGCCGCATTGGAAGCCAGCGCCGCCGCGTGATCTGCCGGGCCGTAGCCTAATGCCAGGCGCAAGTCCGAAGGGACGAGTGCCGGACGTTCGGAAACAGCGATCCGGCTTTCGGGAGAAACGGACCACTCGCCAACCGCGACCGCAGCAACTGCGGCGGCGGGCAGGAGGAGAATGCCCAGTGCGCCCTTCCAGCTCCCGCCCGCATTTCGCATAGGTGCAAAGGGCGCAGGTGCATCGCCCTCCAATGATAGCGATGCACCCCGGCCCATCAGGCTTCCGTCGCGCAGGGGGTCAGACCTGCACCAACCAGATCGTCGGCAAGCGCATTGGTGAGGCCCGTCAGCTGTTCGGTCAGCTCATCGACGAAGTCGCCGTTCGCATCGTCAGCCGGATCGGCATCGTTGTAGGCGTTCTTCTGATCCGATCCGATCAGCGCGGTCGCAACCGCAGGCATGCCCATCCTGTCCACCCGGGTATAGGATGCGGCACCGTCGCTTCTGAAGTCGAAGCCGCTACCTCCCGACGCGGTAGGCGGCGAGCCTTGCGCAGCGGCGAGGTAAGGAAACGCCGAACGGAACGCGACATCGTTCTCCGGCGGATTAAGCGGCAATCCGGCCAGCGTCCCTGCCCCGTGCGTTGCAAGGTCCAGAAAGATCACGGCAAGCGTCACATCGATGACCGGATCGGCAAGCTTGCGCCCGTTCGGAAAGCCCGAAGTGCCCGACAGGGTCAGGGTGAGCGTGTCCGGAACGACAAGATCGGCGACGGCAACACCTGGTGCCACTTCCTGCGTCAGGCAGGCCGTCACGTCGTAGCTCGCCGTCGGAGTGGGCGTAGCTGTCGGCGATGGCGTCGGACTGGGCGACGGCATCATGACCGGATCGTCCTTCATGTAGTCGTCATCGCCTCCACACCCGCTGACCAGGACGGCTGCGAGTGTGACGGGTGCAAGCCGGGCCAGCAGCGCGGCGGTCTTTCTAGCTCGAACGATCATCACAGCTGTCCTCCGAAACGTGCAGTCGTGGCCCATACGTCCACGGGATTATCGCCATTGGCGATGCGGTCCTTGGGGATGGAAATGACGACAGCCGTCAGGTTCTGGCCCGCAAAGAAATCGCGGGTGCTGTCGAACATGAGAGTGCCGGTCGCGCCCGTGTCCCTGAAGCCCTGGAGGTCGAAGAAGAACGGATCGTCGAAAAGCCCCGCGCGGGCCATCACACCGTCCTTCGTCAGGTCGGTCTCGACCGGTCCGGAAAGCGCGCCAGTAACCCCGGGCAGGCCGGAAATCTGGACGCCGAAGCTTCCGTCGACGTTACCCGGCCCGAACCGGACCTCGATCGGCATGTCCGCTGTCGTCCGCGGAGACGCATTCGACAGGTTGATCGTATAGAGCACATCGCGATCGTAGGTGCCCGGCTGGTCGGTCGCCTGCGGACCTGCAAACGTCAGCACGAGATTTACGTTGTTGTCGTCGTGCCAGGCGAAAAGGTCGGCGATATCGGCAGCCCTGTCAGGCGTTGAATCCACCGACGGGTCCGTCCGCGCCGGCGGATCGAGGTGATCGGCAGCAAATCCGCCAAGCCCGGGCATCAACAGTGCAGCGCCCACGGCCAGCGCCACCCCTCCTGCTGCCAGCGTGAGAGTACTTTTCCTGCGCATTGCCTTCTCCCGGTTCTTGTGAACCGCACGAGGCAACGGGACCGAGCGTTTCCGCACGCCCGCACACCCTGGTGCGGTGCCCACTTCTTGGCGGGCACACGCAGCTACGACGGCCAAGCCGCATCGGATGCAGCAAAGCTCAAAAAAATATGTTTCGAATGTCTGGGGCGACAGGTTGCGGGGTAGAACGCAGCCTTGGGCCAGTTCCGACCAATCGCAAACCTGAAGAAAAATGGTAGCGGAGGAGGGAAATATAGAGAGCATATAACGTGCTGATTTACCTAATAAACTTTTTGAGTCGTCTTGCAAATACCCCCATCAATACCCCCAAAATCGGACAGATGAGATAAAGCGCCTTTGGCAAACGACGACTTGTTATTGATAGTGACTGGTAAAACGAGCGTCGGCCGTTTTTGGGCCGATCAGAAGGCGAAACGCCAGGTCACGATCCATCCGCCTGATCGGACATCGAGGGCATGTCATGGTCGGGCATGGATGGCATATAGTGGCCCGCATGAGGATCGGGTGTGTTGCTAGGCTGGGCATTCACCGGCGGGGGAGTGGCCGCAGGGGACGACGCTACTACCGGAGTGCTCGCCGGTCGGTCTGGTTGCCTACCGGCAGTCGCAGCTTCACCCGACCGGTTCGTGTTGGCCTCTCCAGCGGGAGAGGCAGCGTTGTCTCTTTCGCCTTCGCCAGCACCTGTGCTCTCGGTCGGCGGGGCCGTATACAGTGGCAAGGCTTCAGCTTCTGATGAAGTGTCCTGCGTCTGATCACAGGCAGCGAGCCCTAGCCCCAATGCCGCGGCACCAAGGAGGGCAACAAACGCGTTCCGATTTGATCTGCGCATCATTCTATCCTTCAAAGCCAGGAGATACCAAGATGATTGGCACCGTGCGCAAGCTCGCCGCCCAGAAATCCCTGCACCAGCACTAGAGCGGCCATGGCAAAGATTGCGGCGCGGAACGCGGTCCGGCTCGCGGAAGCACGGCTCGCCAGATAGGCCATCGCCAGACCGAGGACCGCGATCAGCATTCCGTTCCAGCGATGAACCTGCATCGCAGTATCTCCGCCGAACCAGAGACCGGTATGGATCCAACCGAATATGGCCGCCACGACCGCCCCGGCGGTACCGCCATAAACAAGTACGCGCACTGCCGACTCTAGGCCTGTGCCCTTCCGTGCGATGACGAATAGCTCGGTGAGAGCGGCCATAAAGAACAAGGCGATCGGAAAGTGTACGGTGGCGGGATGCAGCGACTTGAGCACACCGACCACGCCCTTGTCGCCTTCGTCTGCATCTTGTCCCTTCGCCCCGTCATGATCAGCAGCCGTGTCGCCGTGCCCCTGCGCAGCCTGGATATCTTTTGACGCCGCATCGGAGACGACAGCACTGGCCGCTTCGCCGTGTTCCTTGTCGCCATGGGCCTGGGCCGGACTTATCCAGAGCAGACTGGCGACCACAATAGCCATGAATTGGATTGGTTTCATTCTCTGCGGACTCCGGTCTTGGCGACAGTCGTGCGACCTATTGTGTCGGTAATGCTCTGCGAACCCTCATCTCTTACGGTGATAGAGCGCGGCGAACGACGGCGCGTGAGGGTTCAAATTTGACTCACGCGATGGTTGGGTCTCTTGCCTTGCACAGCGCTTTGGTGAGTGTGGCCAGCCTCAGGCACAAGCGAGAGCCCGGCCACCATCTCCTAATCGTCTTGCGCCATGTTCTAGTGAGCCGCCATCTGCTCCATCATATCGTGCATCATCGTCATGCGCTGGTGACAGGCCGCCATCATATCGGAATTGCCGCCCTGCATCATGCCCGCCATGTGCTCCAGCATTTGTGCACGATGTTCGGCCATAAGCCTTTGGCGTTCGGCAGGATCGCTCGCGGCGTGGGCCTGCTGCATCAGCGCGCGCATTTCAGCCACCTTTTCGCGATGGGCCGCCATAGCGTCGGAATCCTGCATCATGTGGCCAGCGTGATCCTGCTGCTGTGCCGCAGCCTGAGCTCCGTGGTCATGCTGTTCCTGGGCCATCGCCGGAGTGGCTGTCAGGCCAGTGGCGAGAATGAGAGCTAGAGCTGTCCGTTTCATAATCGATTTCCTTACGTCGGTCATGCGATGGGTGCTGTGCGCATTCATTCTCTTTACGCAGCCAACATCTCTTCCCCTCAAACAATTTCCGCGCCCACCGGAGACGGCTGAGCCGATGACACAGCCGGTTGCAGGAATGGTGTTTTTCGGTCACCCTTTTAACCGAATCCGGTAGTGATGAATGGGACAGATCATGGTGACAACAGAGCCGTCGGAGAAGCAGTCTTGAGCACGGTCAATGAGGACGGCAGCTGGGATAGCCCGGAGCCAGACCATGCCGAGCTGGTGCAAATGCGCATTCGCCTCATAACTCTCGAGAACATAGTTCTCGGCCTTTTGTCCGGGGCGAACGGTGAACAGATCGAACAGATCAGGAAACGTGCGGACATGATCGAACCGCGCCCTGAGGCGAGCCGGCATCCGCTTACCGAACTGGCAGCAGGTGACATGCGGAAATTTCTCGAACGCGCTGCTCGCATGGCCAAGACCGAGAGGCGCGAAGACGGTGACTGATCCAGGCTTTGGGGCAGCAAAGGCGTTATGCAGGACGTGGAACTCCGACCAGCCGCTATTTCCTTGCGCACATCATTCCGGCGTATCCGCAGCATGACCAGAACCCATTGGCTCATCTTTATTTGTGGAAGCCTGATCGCGTTCGTCTGGGAGATTTTCCAGATGCCGTTTTTCAAGCCGGGCAATCTCGAGACTTATGAGCAGACCATTCGCTGCGGCATCGCAAGCCTGGGCGATGGCGTGATCCTGCTCACAGCTTATAGCCTTGCTGCACTGCGCGGCGGGCATGCGTGGCCCTGGCAGTCAGACAAACTACCCCATGCGATCTATTTCGGCTTCGGGCTTGTCGTCGCGATCGCCGTCGAAATGATCGCCACATCGCTTCCGGCAAACAGTTTCCTGAGCTGGCGCTACAGCGAATTGATGCCGCACGAGCCAGTGACGGGACTGGCGCTGATCCCGATCGCGATGTGGACGATCGTGCCGGCGCTAACGATCCTTCTGGTCCGCTTTGCCCGAGCCGAACCTGATTAAACTGGGAGCGGCTTCAGGGGGCATTCGGCACATGTTTCGCCCGCCGCCTGATCCAAGGGAACCGGTTGGCAAGCAAGACAAAGCCCGAAACCGCGATGATTGTCCCGCCGATCCCGAACAACAGCAGCCACCAGCTGTTGATCCGGTCTCGCTGCGTCCAGTCCATAATATGCAGCCCCCAGACAAAGTCGAACAAGCGCTAGGTGTCGCTGCGGGCAGCGAGCACCGAGCCGCTGGATGCATCGATGTAGACGCGGGTATTATCCTCATCGCCGTAAGTGATCTGCCACGCCGGGAACGGACCACGGAATTCGGTCCCGACCGCGTCTTCGATGAGGCGTGTGGTCGCTACGGTGGTCGGTGGCCCGGTCCAGGCACGTCGGGCGATGGCCCGTGCGCTCGCGGCGGGAAGGGGCGAGAGGAGCATGCCGCTATCCGGGTCGCGGAGCGTGACGCTTCCATCGTCCCGGCGGACCTCGGTTACGGCCCTGCCGCCGACCGCGCGCGTCGCAACGGAAACCACCCCCTCCCTGCTCTCGAGCCATTGGGGCAGGACCGCATCAGCGGGCAACACCTCCGGTGCGCGCGAAACGACATGTTCGGACCGGACCTCTTCGATGTTGAGGAACGACATCAGCGCCCCTGTGATCATCCACAGGAGCACCTGGACGCCGACAAAGACTGCCAGCCATTTGTGAAGCTTGCTGCCCAGTACATGCAGACGCAGCTTGAAAGAGCGTGTCGCTAATCGGTGTTCCCCCGATCAGATCAGTTATTACGCGGTGCGCGTGACGATGAATGGTACTGAACGATCTTCCAGCCATCCGCATCATGGGCGAGCACAGAGGTCGCAACGCCTTCGCGGTCGATCACGCGGCCGTCGGCAAGTTCGATCCGATAGGTGTACGTTTCGCGGCCATAAGCCATATGTCCCATCCGGGTGACTGCGAGCGTCGGTTCACCGAAAGTGAAGCTGGTTATTGCGTCAAGTTCCGGTCCCAGGTGATGCTCCATGTAATGCGTGAAGCTGCCTTCCGCCTTGCCGTTCTCGTACACGAAGGATTCCTCGGCAAACAGCGCGGCCATCCCAGCTGCATCGCGCGACGTCAGGGCATCCCGATATGATGTCAGAACCGCCTCGGCTTCCGCAACGTCATCATTCATCGCATCCATATGCTCGGCGTGCTTCATGCCCTGCTCCGTATGGTCCATCTGCGTCGAAGCCGTAGGGTCCGAGTGCGCGGAATGATCCATGGATTGTGCCAGGGCGGGGATGCCGCCTGCAGCCAAGGCCAAGGCGACCGCGCTTAGAGATAGTCTTATCCTCATTGGATATTTCCTTCCTTTAAAACCAGAATCGCAAGCCCACGACGTAATTCGTCACGCTCGCGTTTTCCCCTGCGGCGCGTGCAAAATCGGCGCTTTGTCCAATCCGCCATTCCTGGGAAACGCCGACATAAGGCGCGAATTCGCGTGCGAACTCGTAGCGAAGACGCAGACCTGCCTCGATCCGGTCGAGACCTGAGCCGATACCCAGTTCAGGAATATCCTGCGCCGAAAGAGCGATTTCGGCACGCGGCTGAAGGATCAGCCGCTGCGTGATGCGCTGATCAAGCTCGCCCTCAAAGCGCGCGGTTACATCACCCTTGTTCGATACGAACGCCGCGACGTCTACCTCGAACTGGTAAGGGGCGATGCCTTGGACACCAATGACCGCATGGGTGCGCTCAGGCCCTGTCAGGTCCTGGCGGACACCGGCTTGGAAATCGAAGAAAGGTGCGATGGCGCGGCTCCAGAGCGCCTGGACCTCGGCGCCCTCGACGGGCTCCCCGAAGCTGCCTTCACCCTCGGACTTGAACCAGAATTTGTCGATATCGCCGCCATAATAGCCCTGGATGTCCCACAGATATCCATCCGCTCCCTCGCGGGCGCGGTATTCAAGCCGGTCGCCCTGAAACCAGAAGCGCATCCCGCCGTCGGTCTCGCGGACAAGTTCGCGCCGCGCTTCGTTCATGGCTTCCTCGCCCCAGATCGCAACCGCCGCGCGCGCGGGACCGCTCCCAGCTTCGGGAGGAGGCGGCAGCAGCGGGATTTCGACATCAGGGTCCATCTCCATCGACGAATGGTCCATGCCCTGCATGTCCTGCGATCCCGTCTGCCCATGGTTCATCTGGCTGTGATCCATCTGCCCATGGTCCATCGACGAGCTGCTGGCTTCCGCCTGCTCCATGTCGCCGTGGTTCATCTGCGAATGATCCATCGCGCCTTCGCCAGGCCTGCCCTGCGGCATCGAGCCATGATCAATCGTCGAGTGGTCCATCGTCGAGTGGTCCATCGCAGCTTCAGGCTGGCCAGTGGGTTCGCACGCCCCCTCTGTTACCGGATGCCCCATCGCGCGATGACGCTCGGCTTCCGCCTCGCACTTCGTCTTGTCGTCAGCCTGCACCTCGGCGCTCTGCTGCGGCTCCGCCGGCGAGTGACCAGCATGCTGCGCCGTAGCGGGGGAAGAGAGAACTGAGCTGGCTGCGACCGAGGCGAGCAAGCTGGAAATGAAAGTCTTCATGCTTCGCTCCCGTCCGGATTGGCAACCGTGACGATCTGAAACATTCCGGCATGCATGTGATAGAGAAGGTGGCAGTGGAAGGCCCAGTCGCCCGGCTCGTCTGCAGTCAGGTCGAACTGCGCGCTGCCGCCCGGCTGCACGTTAACGGTGTGCTTGAGCGGCTGACGATCGGCAGGTGCGCCGTTAACCAGTTCGAAGAAGTGTCCGTGCAGATGGATCGGGTGCGCCATCATCGTGTTGTTTATCAATTTGACACGGACGCGTTCGTTATAGGCGAACCGGATTGGCTCGTCGGAGACGGCGGAGAACTTCTTGCCGTCAAACGACCACATGTAGCGTTCCATGTTCCCGGTGAGATGGATTTCCATCCGCCGCGAGGGAGTCCGGCCCTCCCGATGAGGTGTCAGCGAGCGGAGCTTGCGATAGTCGAGCGTGCGGTGAGGGACATCGGCGAGGCCGATGCCCGGATCGCCCATTCGGTCGACCGGGTTCATCGAGACCATGTCTAGCCCGGGTCCGACCTTCACATCGGGAGGCAAGCGCGAGGTATCACGCATCTGCATGCCTCCCGCCATTCCGGCCATGCCCGCCATATCCGAATCGCCGGACGAACCATGGTCCATTCCCGCCATGTCGCCGCCACTGCTGTGGTCCATTCCGGACATGCCGGCATCGCCGCCGGAGCCATGGTCCATGCCGCTCATGCCCATATCGGCCATGGTCAGCAGCGGGGGATCGCGCAGCGGAGGTATGGCGGCGCGCGCGCCGGGTGTGCTCGCAAGTGTGGCTATACCCATGCCGGAGCGGTCCATGGACTCTGCCACCAGCGTGTAAGCCTGTTGCTCGCCCGGCGTCACGACGACATCGTAGGTTTCGGCAACGCCGATCTGGAACTCGTCGACCTCGACCGGTTCGACATCCTTCCCGTCTGCCTGCACGACAGTCATTGGTAAGCCGGGAATACGGATATTGAAAAAGGTCATGGCTCCGGCATTGATGAAGCGCAGGCGTACGCGCTCGCCGGGGCGGAAGAGGTATTCCAGATTGTCGAGCGGTCCGTGACCGTTGAGAAGGTAAGTGTAGGCAGCGCTCGACACATCGAGGATGTCGGTCGGCATCATGCGCATTCTGGCCCACATCCGGCGATCCTCGCCCGAGAGCGGATAGTCGTCGGTCCAGGTGTTCTGGTTGTAGTTGAAGTAGCCTTCGCCCTTCTTGAGCTTGTCGAAAATCGCATGGGGCGACATCTCGCTGAATTCGCTCAGCACCACGATATATTCGCGGTCGGCCCGCACCGGATCGGGTCCGGCGGGATCGACCACGATAGCCCCGTAGTGCCCAGCCTGTTCCTGCAACCCGCTATGCGAGTGCCACCAATAGGTTCCTGCCTGCCGCACGGGAAACTCCGCTGTGAAGGTCTCGCCCGGCTTGACGCCGGGAAAGCTCACGCCGGGTACACCGTCCAGTTGGAACGGCACGAGCAGACCGTGCCAGTGAATTGAGGTATCTTCCTCGAGCTGATTATGAACGTTCAACCGGACGGTCGTGCCCTCCTGCAAACGCAACAGCGGACCGGGGATCGTGCCGTTGACAGCGATGGCGCCGCCGCGCCTGTTACCCGTCGCGAAGGCAGAACGTGCGACAGTGAGATCGATAATCGGCCCCGCTACCTCGTCCAGTCCTTTCCTAGCGTTACCCGCCAGGATGTCCGCGCCGCGCGCCCAGGCCGGCATGGCACCGGAGAGACCAAGCAGGCCCAGCCCGCTGGCACTTGTTCCAAGGAATTTTCGGCGATTGACGGCAGGCATAGGGGGCTCCTGAAAATGCGTATACCGTCACATACGCGGTCAGCTGCCCTACCCCTCAAAGTTTTCGAACCGCTCCTTCAGCCGGATGCGCGCACGATAGATGCGCGTCTCGACGGCTTTCTCGGTGGTGCCGAGCAGCTCGGCAGCCTCGGCCTGGCTGTACCCCTCGACAGTGACCAGCACGAGCGCCTCTTGTAGGCGCACCGGCAAACGCCCGATTTCGGCCTGGACCAGCCGCAGCTGTTCGCGGGCTCCGGCAACATTTTCGGGATTGGGGGCATCGTCAGCAACGGCGTCGGCTTCCCGCGCGCTCGGCAAGCCCAGGAAGCCAGCAACTTTCCTCCGGCGAAGCCTATCGCGGCACCTGTTGAGAACGATTGTCGTCAAATAGGGACCGATGGGCTTACTCGGATCGAGGCGATGACGTGTCAGCCAGACCGAAGCGAGACCGTCCTGGACGACATCTTCGGCCAGCGAGGGTGAACCCAGCATACGCGTGGCAAGCGCGATCAACCGGGCGATCTCGCTCTCGACGAGAGCTGTGAACGCCCGCTTGTCACCCGCTATCGCCCGCCCGATCAGCGCTTCGTTCGAAGTGTCATCAACCGCTGCCAAGGCTGATCAGTCACGCGGATCGCGCGTGAGGGCCGCAGACACTTTCCGGTCGAACTGGAGCTGCTGATCGGGATCGAGAATTTCCCGCATGTCGAAGACGTGGCGCACGGTCGCTTTTTGCAAATCGCCCATGCGCGCATGCACCTCGTCGATCGCGGCACTGACTTCGGGCCCGTATTCGTGCTCGGTGTCCATCGCCTGCGCGAGCTGGGCGTTGGCTGCGCGCGCAGAGGCTTCGAGCCTTGCCTGTTCTACCGCAAAACGCGCTTCGAGCGCATCGAGCCGCTGCTCCTGGTCAGCCGTGAGCGACAGTTCATCGTGAACGAACTCGTGCAGGCTGCCCTCGGAATCGTTGTTGGACCAGCGATCGGCGGCAAGCGCTCCTAGGCATCCGGCAAGCGCCGCCAGCAGGACCGCAAGGACAAGGTGAAACTTCTTCAACGCCTATGATCCCACATGAAGCAATGCAGCGGGCGACAGGGATTCTCCGCCAACGAGGCTCTCGCCAACAATTTCTGTAGGAGCGCTATATTCGGACGGCCATCCGCTGGTCCCTGCGCCTGCCGCCAGGCCGACGACAAACAGACCGGCAAACAAGGCCATTCTGCGTCGCTGATCGGCAATTTCGCCAAGCTGTCCCGCGCGCTGCCAGACGCCGTTCATGAAGTCGGGCGGCACGTCGCCAGCCCCCTGCGACGCCATCGTGCCGAGCATCGCATCGAGTGTCTGATTATCACGCATCCCTTGCTCCTGTCGGTTGCATAATTCCTATACGCGATGCTTCGCGCAAACCCTCAAGTTTCTTTTTTGAGGGCTGCGCGTTGGCGACGCGTAAGAGGAGTAAGTCTACCAACTGGGGCAAGTACCAGCGTCGAATGGGAGCCATGGCATGAAAGATGCGGCAGTTCCGCCAAAAGAGCGCGAGTTCACTCCGCCCTTGGGCAAAAACTGGCTCACACCGCTCTATGATCGCGCGATCGCAGTCTTTACGCGCGAGAGCCGGTGGCGCCGCGCAATCGTCGAAGAGGCCGCATTGGTGCCCGGCGACAAGGTCATTGATGTCGGGTGCGGCACCGGGACCTTGCTTAGGGCGCTGATGGCCAGCTGTCCCGAAGCCGGCTTCATCGGCGTTGAGCCGGACCCCGCAGCATTGGCTATCGCGCAGCGCAAATTCGGCGCCGGAGCCGATATGGTCCGGTGGCACAACGGCTTTCTCGATAGTCTCGAGCTTTCCGACGGCTGGCGGCCAGATAAGATCGTCAGCAGCCTCGTCCTTCACCAGGTACCTTTGGCGCAAAAGCGCGCGATCCTCGAGCAGATCGAGAACCTGCTGGCCCCCGGGGGCATGGCGCTGATTGCCGACTATATGCGGCAGGATGTTCCAGCCATGCGCGCGCTCTTCCGTTCGAGCGTTCAGCTACTCGACGGCGTGAAGGACACCCAGCCGAGCGCCGACGGAGCCGTCGAGAAATTGCTCGTCGAGATTTTCGCGGACGCCGAATTGCTCGATCGTATCCATACCGCGACCGGAACCATTTCTCTCTGGCGCGGCGTCAAGAAAGGCCATGTCCAATGAACCTCACGAAAGATACGAGACCGCTACGCCGTTCGCTGGCGGCCTCGCTCCTCCTCGCCCTTGCAGCGTGCTCGAGTGCGGCTCAGGCGGCCACCTACACCATGTTCCGCGACGCAGGGTGCGGGTGCTGTCTCAACTGGGCCGGTCACGTAGAACATGGACTCGAAGCGGAGGTCACCTCGATCGACACCGACGACATGGCTGCGCTCAAGACAGCCAAGGGAGTGCCGCAGGATCTGTGGTCGTGTCACACGATGGAAGTCGATGGCTATATCATCGAAGGCCACGTGCCGGCCGATGCCGTCGCGAAGCTATTGCGCGAACGCCCCGAAGGCGTTGCTGGCCTGGCTGTGCCCGGAATGCCGCTTGGCTCGCCCGGAATGGAAGTCGGAGACCAGGTGCAGCCCTATGATGTCATCGCCTTCGGCCCAGGCGGGCGGAGCGTTTTCGCATCCTACCCGTGACTATGGGCAGCCATTTTCGCGCCAACTCTAACGGAGGGCCATCATGTCGGACTATTCAGTCAAAATCTCGATTCTCATATGGGGCTGGACGCTCAGTCTCTTCCTTTTTTTCAGTTATCTGATCTGCATCGGTTTCGGCCTGCTCGCGCCCGAACAGGCGCACATGCACGAAGCGTGGGCGCCGCTGCTTCCCGGTTTCGAATGGCTGACCCTTTCGGGCTTTCTGGCAGGCGCTCTCGGCAGCTTTCTGTACGGCTGGTATATCGCGATTATTGGGGTGCCACTGCTGCGATTTTTCCGAAACCGGTTCAGGACGTAGTAAATCGGCGGCGATGGCCGCGTGCCTTGATACTCGCGGAGCATTTTCAGCTGCGCAAGCAGTCCGCTTTGGGCCGCAATTCGCTCAAACGGCTCGAGCAAAACGCAACCCTCCAGCTTTGTCTTGAAAAATTTTTGAGGGATGAGCCCCGGCTGAACGTACGGTCCGGCATGATCTTTCTTGAACGGGAGACCATCGACAGGGGAAAGTCTTGCAAGAGCATGAGCACGAGAATCAAAGCGAGGCAGCTGGCTCGATAACCCTGCTGGGCGGCGTGGCGATGGGTACCGGCGTCATGATCGGTGCCGGCATCTTCGCCTTGACCGGGCAGATCGCCGAGCTCGCCGGCCCGCTCTTTCCCTTATCCTTCATCGCAGCCGCGCTGGTAACTTCGCTGGCGGCTTATAGCTATATCAAGATGTCGAACAAATGGCCGTCTTCGGGCGGCATCGCGATGATCTTGCAGAAAGCATACGGGCCCGGCGTGATCGCCGCCTCGGCCTCGCTCCTGATGGCGCTCTCGATGGTCATCAATGAAAGTCTCGTGGCCCGCACCTTTGCGACTTACGCGCTGCGCCCGTTCGGCCTCGAAAGCAGCGGGTGGCTCGTTTCTCTCGCAGCGCTTGCCCTCATCATCTTCGCCTATCTCGTCAATGCAGCGGGCAATAAGTCGGTAAGCGGCTTCTCGCTCATCATGTCCGCCATCAAGATCGGCGGCATCGCGCTGTTCGCAGTCGCGGCGATCTGGGCCAGCGGTTTTTCATCAGGCGCATTTTCGCAGCCCGTTTCGCTGACGAATGCAGAAGCCCTGCTCGCCTCGGTTGCTTTCTCGATCCTCGCCTTCAAGGGCTTCACAACAATTACCAATAGCGGCGGCGAAATCGTCGACCCGCACAAGAATGTCGGCCGGACGATCATGATCTCGATCGCGGTCTGCATCGTGATCTACCTGCTCGTGGCAGTGGCGGTGGGTTCGAGCCTGAGCATATCCGAGATCGCCGAGGCGCGCGATTATTCGCTCGCGGCAGCGGCGCGTCCGGCGCTGGGTGAGCTGGGCTTCTACTTCACCGTCGCGATCGCGATCGCCGCAACGACTTCGGGCGTGATCGCGAGCGTATTTGCTGTGTCGCGCATGCTTGCGATGCTGACAGACATGAAGATGATCCCGCACAGCCATTTCGGCATGAGTGGCGGAATACGCAGCCACATGCTGGTCTATACGGTGGTCATTGCCGGGACGCTTGCCGTCCTGTTCGATCTGTCGCGGATCGCCTCGCTGGGTGCTTTCTTCTACCTCGTCATGGATATGCTGGTGCACTGGGGCGTCCTGCGCCACCTGCGCAAGGAAGTCGGCGCGCGAGCATCAATACTTCTTACAGCACTCGCGGCAGATGGCGTGGTCCTCGCAGCCTTTACCGCGGCCAAATTGCGCAGCGATCCTGCCGTTGTCGCCTACGCGGCGATCGGCATCGTCGCAGTCTTCGTGGGAGAATGGATTTACCTTTCGCGCAATTCCGAAGCGCCCGCATCTCCTGAAGATGATGGGTCCGGAGAGAAAAGGTGATGGCACCTTCTTCAACCAGCTTTGCCGCTTTTACGCCGGGCTTTTTCGAAACCGTTCACCGAAAACCGGCGTTGAGCACGAGACACGTCAGGCAAAACAGATGGAGCGATTCATGACGACCCGAACAGCGGCGGTCTACCGCATGGTAATGGAGGACCATGTCTGTCCCTATGGCATCAAGACGGTCGATCTTCTCAAGCGGCAAGGTTTCGAGGTCGACGATCATCACCTGACCAGCAGGGAGGAAACCGAAGCATTCAAGGACAAGCACAACGTCGAGACCACCCCGCAGACCTTTATCGAAGACAAGCGCATTGGCGGCTATGACGATGTCCGCGAGTTCTTCGGCAAGAGCCGTTCGCAGCCAGAGGAAGGCGAGACCAGCTATCAGCCGATCATTGCGATTTTCGCGGTCGCGCTGCTGCTCGCGCTCGGACTGAGCTGGGCCTTTTTTGAAAACCTCTTCACCGTCCGGGCCGCCGAATGGTTCGTGAGCCTATCGATGACCCTGCTCGCCGTTCAGAAGCTTCAGGACGTGCGCAGTTTCTCGACGATGTTCCTCAACTACGACCTACTCGCACGGCGCTGGGTGCCCTATGGCTTCGTCTACCCGTTCGGCGAAGCCGCTGCCGGCATTCTCATGACCGCGGGCGCGCTGACCTGGCTTTCTGCCCCGCTGGCATTTTTCATCGGCACCGTCGGCGCTGTCAGCGTCTTTAAGGCTGTCTACATCGACAAGCGCGAACTCAAATGCGCCTGCGTGGGCGGCAGCAGCAATGTGCCGCTCGGCTTTGTCTCGCTGACCGAAAATCTGTTTATGATCGGAATGGGTCTGTGGATGGGCGCGAAGCTTCTCGCATGATCACCGCGCTCCTTCTCGCTGTCTTTCTGTTCCTCTCGGCTGTCGCTTCGCACCTTGCCATTCTGGGTATCGGTCACCGGGTTCTCGATCGGCGCCGCGATACGCTGGCAAAGCTTGCCGTTTCGCTGCTCGTGCTCGCATCGCATTTCCTCGTGGCGATCCTATTTGCCGCAGGTTTCTGGCTGGGCGCGCAATGGGGCCTGGGAGGGTTCGACAAAGCACCTTCCATGGACTGGATGGACTACTTCTATTTTTCGCTCATCAACGTGACCACACTGGGCCTGGGCGACATTTATCCGACCGAGCACCTGCGGGTTCTCGCCGGCGTCGAGGCCCTCACCGGCTTCGCCCTCATCAGCTGCTCGGCGCAGCTATTCTGGACCATGATGCACAAAGGAGAAGAAGCATGACCGAAAAGACGACCCACTCGGACAAGGGAGGGGGCGGCAACTACTGGCGGTTCATGGCCATGGTATCGACTTCGACCGTCATCATGTTCTTCCTGATGTATGCCAACACCTTCACCATTGACGATGTCTTCTGGAGTGAAACGCGCTTCTGGATGATGTTTGTCATGGGCGCGATGATGATGGTCGTCATGCTCCTCTTCATGTGGGGCATGTACAAGGACCGGACCAAGAATTTTATCATCTTGGGTGTCGGCGCCTTTGTGTTCGCGCTCGCACTTTGGCTTGTACGCAGCCAGACCACCGTCGACGACACCGAATATATGGCAGCGATGATCCCGCACCACTCGATCGCGATCATGACCAGCGAACGGGCCAGCCTCAAGGATCCGCGCGTTCGCGAACTCGCCAAGGCAATCATCGTCGCCCAGCGCCGCGAGATCGCCGAGATGAAATATCTCATCGACGATATCGAGCAGAACGGTCCGCGGACCGAAGAACGCCTGCCCGAGGAGATGCAGCCATGAACAAGATAGCTTTCACGGCGCTCATCGCGCTGCCGCTCGCCGCCTGCAATTCAAATACTGCTCCGGGAAATGACCGCGAAGCCCAGCTCGACCCGCCTGCCGCTGCCGCGCCGATCGAGGACGCGGCCAGTGCACTGGCAAATGTTGACCCGGGCCTCATGCTTCCCGGGACCATGAATGACGCGGACCTTGCTGCTCTTGGCGCAGGACAGGCCTGCCAGTTCCGCCTGACCGAAGTGGCCTTTCCCTCGTTTGTCTATGACGGTGACGGGGGCGGAGCGATCAAGATCAATGGCAAATTGATCCCCGTCACTGCCGATGGCCCCGGCAGCTATGCGAACGGCGAGCTTCGGATCAGAACGCGCATGCTGGATGATGAAGGCGATGCCGGCTTGCAAATGCAGGAGATGATCGTCGCAGCTCCGAGAGCCAAGGATGAGTTCGGCTTTTGGGGCTATACCACCTGTCCGGCCGACGGAGCCTGATACTGGCAGGGCGCATGGGCGGGCCGTCGGCTACCCCGTGCGCCCGCGCCTCCGCCCTTCGTCGCCCTCACGAGTCTTAACAGGAACAAGCAGATGACTGACACGAGGCCCATCGCTGTCTTCGGCGCAGGCGGGAAGACCGGCACCGAGCTATTGAGGCGTGCCCTTGTCCAGGACATACCGATCCGCGCCTTCGAACACACAGTGCCTGGGCCAGACGAGCGGATGGGCGACTTCGAATATATCGAATGCGATGTGCTGTCGGACGATTTCGCGGGCGATCTCGATGGCTGCCGCGCGGTCATTTCGACCCTCGGTGTCGCTTTCGGTCCGGGCAATGCGATCGATCCACCGCCGCTCTATACCGATGGCACGCGCAACCTCCTCGGGGCGATGGCACAAGCGAAGATCGACCGCATTGCAGTGATCTCCGCTGCCTTCGTCGAACATCAGTCGAGCGTCCCGGCCTGGTTTGAACTCACTGCCAAGCCTGCATTGTTCAATATACTCGAGCAGATGCGCGCCATGGAAGCGATACTCAGCGACGCCCAAGGCATTAAATGGACTTCCGCACGGCCGGGCTGGCTGCTGGATGAGCCTTACACTGGCGAAGCCGTGATTACGGACGAGCGGCTGGCGGAAGGCTGTTTCCGGTGCCGTCATGCTGATCTCGCAGCGAGCCTGCTTGAGTTCGCGTGCGAAGATACCTGGATCAACGCAAAACCTGCCATCGGCAGGCCCGAAGCCGAACATTTCGAAAGTCCTTCCGCCATCATGGCCGAACTCGGGATCGATTGAGCGCCGTATCATTTTTCGATCTGTAACGAGCCCGAACGTTACAGACTTTGAGCAATAGACAAGGAAGTCGCATGTTTCTGGAGAAGATCAAAACCCCTGGCCTCTCGCACCTTTCGTATATCATCGGCTCGGGCGGACAGGCAGCGGTCATCGATCCGCGCCGGGACTGCCAGATCTATGTCGAAAAGGCCCGGGCCGAAGGGCAGGAGATAACGCATATCTTCGAAACCCATCGCAATGAGGATCTGATCAGCGGCTCGCCGATTTTGGCCGATTTGACAGGAGCCACTGTCTATCACGGGCCCGACGCGGCAGGCGAAGTCGTTTTTGCCAAGACCGCACGCGAAGGCGATTGTTTTGAGCTGGGTCAATTGCGGATCGAGGTACTGGAAACACCAGGACACACCGACGATCATCTCGCTTTCGTCATCCATGACACCGAATATTCCGAGGGACCGGTCGGCGTCTTTACCGGCGATGCCCTGTTCGTCGGCGATGTCGGACGCACCGATTTCTATCCCGAGCGCAAGGAAGAAGTCGCGGGCCTTCTTTTCGACTCCCTGCAGAAACTTTGCCGCCTCGGCGACCAGGCGATCATCTACCCAGCGCATGGTGCGGGCTCGGTCTGCGGATCGGGAATGGCGGACCGGGAATTCTCGACAATCGGCCACGAGCGGCGCAACAACCCGCGCCTGCGCATCTCCGACCGCGACGAGTTCATCAAGGCGAAGGTGGCAGAACAGCACTACCAACCGCCCTATTTCCGGCTGATGGAGCGGCTCAACCTTGAAGGGTCCAAAGCCGCGCCGCGGATTAAGCGGCCAAGGCGCTTGAGGCTGGGAGAGCTTGACGAGATCGAAGCCGATCACCTGATCGATGTGCGCGAGCCGCTCGCCTATGCCGCCGGTCATATGCCGGGTGCCATGTGCCTTCCGGTGGGAATGATACCGGCCTTTGCTGGATGGTTCCTCGGTGAAGGCGACAGGATCGCCCTCGTCGCTTCCGAGGAAGACCAGCTAGCCCAGGCCATGGCCCATCTGCTGCGCATCGGCCTCGATAATGTTGTCGGCGGCTATGTCGGCGTGGTTCCAGCCGCCGCACAGGGCAAAGCGATGCGCAGCATTCCCATGATCGGCACAGAAGAAGTCGCGCGCAAGCTTGATCGGGACAGCGGCGAGTGGACCCTGCTCGACGTGCGCGACGCGGACGAACGACAAGAAGCAAGCATCGACGGCTCAGAACATATCTATGTCGGTGAGCTCAATACGCGGTGGGAAGAGCTTGACCGCGACCGCCATTACACACTGATGTGCGCGAGCGGCATGCGGGCGAGCGTTGCCGCGGGCTGGCTGGCAAGCCAGGGCTTCAAGCGCCTCGACATCTATCTCGGCTCCATGGGGGCATGGAAGAACGCGCATAGCTGAAGTTTGGCCTCTCAGACTTCAAGGCGCAGACCCCGCAGCCGCAGTGCATTGCCAATCACCGATACGGAAGAGAGGCTCATGGCCGCCGCCGCGATCATCGGGCTGAGCAGCACTCCGAAGAAGGGATACAGCACGCCTGCCGCGACCGGAATGCCAAGCGTATTGTAAGCGAAGGCGAAAAACAGGTTCTGCCGGATGTTGCGCATCGTTCCGCGCGATAGCACGATGGCCTGCACCACTCCCGTCAGGTCCCCGCGAACCAGCGTCACACCGGCGCTTTCGATTGCAACATCGGTGCCGGTGCCCATGGCAATGCCGACATCGGCGGCGGCCAGTGCAGGCGCATCGTTGATCCCGTCCCCGGCCATGCCGACGCGGCGACCTTGCGCTTTCAGCTCTTCGATCTTGCGGTGCTTGTCTTCGGGCGAGACATTGGCGTGCACTTCGTCGATTCCCATTTCGCGCGCGACCGCTGCGGCAGTGCCGCGGCTGTCGCCAGTCAGCATAACGACCCGGATTTTGCGCGCGTGCAACGCCGCAATGGTCGCTGCGCTGGTGGGCTTGATCGGATCGGCCACCGCGATGAGCCCTGCCGGACGGCCATCGAATGCCACGAACATCACCGTCTGACCCTGTTTGCGCCCACTCTCGGCCGAGCCCAGCCAGGCCTCGTCATTGATCCCAACGCGCCGCATCATCTTCTCATTGCCGATCGCGACCCGGCGGCCCTGGACATTGGCTTCAACACCTTCCCCGGTCGTCGAAGCGAGATCCGTAGCATTGGCGGGGGAGACGCCGCGCGTCCGTGCACCTTCGACGATTGCGTGGGCCAGCGGATGTTCGCTGCCCATTTCGACGCCTGCAACCGCAGCCAGGAAATCGGCTTCGTCGATACCGATTGCTGGCGTCACCGCCACCAGATCGGGCTTGCCCATTGTCAACGTGCCGGTCTTGTCGACCACCAGCGTATCGATCTTCTCGAGTGTCTCCAGCGCCTCGGCATTGCGGATCAGGATGCCGTGCTGGGCACCCTTGCCGGTGCCGGTCATGATCGACATCGGCGTCGCGAGCCCGAGCGCGCAGGGGCATGCGATGATCAGCACCGCAATGGCATTGACCAGCGCATAGGCAAGCGCTGGTGCGGGACCCCAGATTCCCCAGACCACGAAGGTGACAATGGCTATCACCACCACCGCAGGCACGAACCAGCCCGCTACCTGATCCGCCAGTCGCTGGATCGGTGCGCGGCTGCGCTGTGCCTCGGCCACCATCTGGACGATCTTGGACAGCATCGTGTCCTTGCCCACGCCGGTTGCGCGCATGACGAACCCACCAGTCTGGTTGACTGTGCCGCCAATGACTGTGTCGCCAGCCTGTTTGGCGACCGGCAGCGGTTCGCCGCTGATCATGGATTCATCGATCGCGCTCGATCCCTCCTCGATTTCGCCATCGACGGGAACCTTGTCGCCCGGTCGAACGCGCAGACGATCGCCTGTGGCCAGCTGGTCGAGCGGCACCTCGCGCTCGTCGCCCGAGCCGAAGATCTTGACCGCGCTGGGCGGTGCCAGCTCGAGCAATGCGCGCAAGGCGCTCGAGGTCGAGCCTCTTGCCTTGAGCTCGAGGACCTGTCCGAGCAGGACCAGCGTCGTGATGACCGCTGCCGCCTCGAAATAGACCCCGACCCGTCCCGAATGGTCGCGAAACGCTGCAGGGAACAGATCGGGCGCGACCGTCGCCACCACGCTGAACAGATAGGCGATGGCAACGCCAAACCCGATCAGCGTGAACATGTTGAGATTGCGCGTCTTGAGCGACTGGACAGCACGGACGAAGAACGGCCAAGCGCCCCATAGAACCACCGGTGTAGCGAGGGCGAACTGCGCCCATTGCGCCCGGGCAGGTTCGATCAGCCGGTCGAATCTGAGCCCTGGTGCCATGTCGCTCATCGCGTAGACGAACAGCGGCAGAGTGAGCAGTGCGCTCCACCAGAACCGGCGCCGCATATCGACCAGTTCGGGATCGGGGCCATCGCCCAGCGAAACGGTTTCCGGTTCGAGCGCCATGCCGCAAATCGGGCATGAACCCGGCCCGGGCTGGCGAATTTCAGGGTGCATCGGGCAGGTGTAGATCGTGCCTTCTGGCACATCCTCGACCGCGTCGAGATGCGCACCCGAAAGATAGAGCTCGGGATCGGTGACGAACTTGTCGTGACAGCGCGGCGAACAGAAATAGTGTTTCGCGCCCTCATGCGTCGCGCTATGCTCGGCTCCTTCGATCGCGACGCTCATGCCGCATACCGGGTCGATCGCGCTACCCTCGATCACGCTCTGGTCCTTGATCATCGCCTGTCCTTCCTAGCTCTTCACGACTACGAACTGCCCCATCATCCCCGCATCCTCATGTTCGAGAATGTGGCAGTGATACATGTAGGGCAGGTCCGGATCGCTGTGTTCTTCAAAACGCAAGAGAAGGCGCACCTGCTCGCGCGGATTGACGATCACGGTATCCTTCAAACCGGTTTCCAGTGGTGGGGGCGCTCGGCCATCGCGGTCGATCACACGAAACTGGACGTTATGGATATGAAACGGGTGGGCCATCATCGAAGCGTTGGCGATCTCCCAGATTTCCCATTGGCCGACCGGCACACGTTCGTTGATCACGTTCATGTCCATCACAGCACCGTTAATGGACATTCCGCCGCCCATCATGCCCATGTCGAGAACGAAACGGCGGGTTCGGACGGCTGACGACGGGTCAGGTGGAGCAAGCGATGCCAGTTGTGTCGGCACCCTGGCTTGCTGGGCCGACCTTGCCGGCCTGATATCGAGGATTTGAAACACGTCTCCGGAAGCATCGCCGCTATTGCCGCGACCCATCATGCCGCCGCCCATCATTCCGCGTCCCCGTCCGCCCATCATGCCCATGGCGTTTTCGGGACTGCTGGCAAGAAGGCGAAGCGGGCGTCCTTCCGAGAGATCGATAATTACCTGCGCGCGCTCCCCCGGGGCGAGCCTGACCGAGCGGACGGTGTGAGGACGATCGAGCAAGCCGCCGTCGCTCGCGATCAGTTGTATCGAACGATCACCTTCGAGCGAGAAATCGTAGAAGCGAGCGTTCGATCCGTTGAGGATGCGCAGCCGCAATTGGCCTGCCTGTGCGTCGAACACAGAGTTTTTAGTGCCGTTGACGAATATCCGGTTCCCGCGCACGCCCATCATCCGCGTATGCATGCTCAGCGGGTACACCAACCGGCCGGATCCATCGATAACGCGATCCTGAACGACTAGCGGAATATCGTCGACGCCATAGTCGCTCGGCAAGTCGAGGCGCTCTTCCTCGTCATCGCGAACATAGATCGGCGCGGCGAGCCCAGCATAGACCTGCGGCCCGGCTTCGCGCTCCAAATGCGAATGACACCAGTAGAGCGAGGCCCGCTGGCGCACTTCGAAAGAGGGGCTCCAGCGTTCGCCGGGACGGATCAACTGATGCGGCCCGCCGTCGGCTGCGGCAGGAAGTTCGAAACCATGCCAATGGACCGTAGCGCCTTCGGCCAGATTGTTGTCGATATGGAACTGCACCCGCTCGCCCCGGCGCATTTCAAGCGTCGGTCCCAGATAGGGTGCGTCGATGCCGATGGCGGGCGAAGCAACACCGGGGACGAATTCCTTCTGGCCTGGTGTCAAAGACAGGCGGAAAACCCGTGCGCCGTGCTCAATCTCGCCACGCTGCAAGGGCGGTATAGCGAGCGGATTGGACCCGTCAGTGCTGTCCAGCATCGATGCGTCTTGCGCTTTGCATCCCGCAAGCGGGAACGCGGCAAAGCCTGCAGCAGCAAAACCAGCGCTTTTGATCAGTGTGCGGCGGTCCACGGGGAATGCCTGGGTGATGCGCGGTATCCGGATCATGCTCCTCCTGTTTCGCGATGGGCGGCACCAGATTTGCCTGGCACCACCCAACCGATTTACTCCTTCGTGATCGACGTGATCACACTGCCTTCAGAACCAGTACGAAATTCAAAGGCAATGCCCTCACCGACGCTTACTTCGCTGCGCAATTGCTCATCGGCTTCGAACGCCATCGTCATCGCCGGCCATTCGATCGCTGGGACCGGACCGTGGTCGACGGTTATCGTGCCCGCTTCGGCATCGATGGCGGTGATGGTGCCTTGCGCACTCGCGGTCTGCATTGCGCTGCCGGTGTCCGTCATTGGCATATCTTGGCCGTCCATCATCATTTCATTTTCAGCCATCGGCATGTCGTTCATCTCGGCAGTGTCCTGGCTAGAATCGCAGGCTGCCAGCGCCAGCGGCGCGGCCAATAGGGTTATGAGGGTTGTGTGACGCATTCTTCTTCTCCTTGGGGTTGGGTTGGCCGTTCCGGCCGGGGACGCCGCAGCAACAGATAGGCTGCGGGAAGCACGAACATGGACAGCAGCGGCGCGGTGATCATCCCGCCGATCATCGGCGCGGCGATGCGGCTCATCACTTCGGAGCCAGCCCCAGTGCCGATCAGGATCGGAAACAGGCCGGCGAGGATGACCGCGACGGTCATTGCCTTGGGCCGGACGCGCAGCAATGCCCCTTCACGGATGGCGGCTGAGACTTCCTCCGCATCCGAGTCCTTACCGCGCCGCTCCAGCGCAGCTTTCAGATAGATCAGCATGATGACGCCAAATTCGGCTGACACCCCGGCCAGCGCGATGAAGCCGACGGCGGTCGCGACCGACTGGTTGTATCCCATCAGGTAAAGCAGCCAGAAGCCGCCCGTCAGCGCGAACGGCAAGGTGCCCATGATGAGCAGCGCCTCGTCGAACCGGCGGAAGATCAGGTAAAGCAGCAGGAATATGATCGCGAGCGTAGCCGGAACGACGATCTGCAAGCGTTCGTAGGCCCGCGTGAGATATTCAAACTGCCCGGCATAGGACAGGCTGACGCCCGTCGGCAGATCGACCTCGGCCGCGATAACCTCCTGCAGATCGCCAACCACAGAAGTCAGATCACGCCCGCGCACATCGATATAGACATAGCTTGTGGGACGGCCCTGTTCGCTCTTGAGCATGGGCGGGCCGCTGGTCACACGCACCTGCGCAACGGTACCAAGCGTGATCTGCTGACCAGACGGGGTCAGCACCGGCAGATTGCGCAGCTCGTCGACACTGTCGCGGATCTCGCGCGGATAGCGAACATTGATCGGGTATCTTGCGAGGTCTTCAACTGTACGAGCGACATTGGCACCGCCAATTGCGCCGGAGACGATCTGCTGCACGTCGGCGATGTTGAGACCGTAGCGGGCCGCTTCCAACCGGTCGATATCGACATCGACATAGCGGCCTCCCGACAGCCTTTCAGCCAGCGCAGAGCTGACGCCGGGAATGTTCTTTGCCGCCTGTTCAATCTGAAGCGCGACGCGTTCCAGCTCGCCGAGATCCTCGCCCGAAACCTTGACCCCGATCGGGCTCTTGATGCCGGTTGCAAGCATGTCGATCCGGTTGCGGATCGGCGGCACCCATACATTGGCAAGGCCAGGCACCTGCACGGCGCGGTCCAGTTCCTCGACCAGCATGTCCGGTGTCATGCCCTCGCGCCACTCATCGCGTGGTTTGAAGCGGATGGTCGTCTCAAACATTGTGAGAGGGGCGGGATCGGTGGCGGTATCGGCGCGCCCGGCCTTGCCGAACACGGTTTCGACTTCCGGAACGGTCATGATGAGCCGGTCGGTGCGCTGTAGCAGCGCTGACGCCTCTCCGGGAGACAGTCCAGGAAGGGCGCTGGGCATGTAGAGCAGGTCGCCTTCATCGAGCGGCGGCAGGAATTCGCCGCCAAGACGCGAGAAGGGAACGAGCGTGGTCAGGAAGACCAGCCCGGCGATGGCCAAAGCGGTCTTCGGGCGGCGCATCACCCAGTCTAGCCCGGGTCGATACGCCCGGGTCAGCACGCGATTGACCGGGTTGCTGTCCTCTGCCGGAATCTTTCCGCGCACCAGCCACCCCATCAGCACCGGAACCAGAGTGATCGACAGGATCGCAGCAGCCGCCATGGCATAGGTCTTGGTAAAGGCGAGCGGCGCGAACAGCCGTCCCTCCTGCGCCTGCAAGGTGAAAACCGGCAGAAACGACAAGGTGATGATCAGCAGGCTGAAAAACAGCGCCGGGCCGACTTCCTTCGAGGCATCCGCGACGATCCGCCAGCGCTCCTGGACGGACAGAACCGTGTCAGGGTTCTCCTCGGCCCAGCGCTCCAGATGCTTGTGGGCGTTCTCGATCATCACCACCGCGGCATCGACCATCGCGCCGACCGCGATGGCGATCCCGCCAAGAGACATGATGTTCGCGTTTACGCCCTGAAAGCGCATCACGATGAAGGCCGCGATAACGCCGAGCGGAAGAGTGACGACCGCGACGAGTGCCGATCGCGCGTGCCACAGGAACAGCAGGCACACCAAGGCAACGACAATGAATTCCTCGATCAGCTTGGTGGTCAGGTTTTCGACCGAAGCATCGATCAATTGCGAACGGTCGTAGGTGGTGACGATCTCGACCCCTTCGGGCAGGCTTGCCTGCAATTGTTCGAGCTTCGCTTCGACCGCCGCAATTGCGCTGCGCGCATCGGCGCCCTGGCGCAGAATGACGATACCGCCGGCGACCTCGCCTTCGCCGTTGAGTTCCGCAATGCCGCGGCGCAGCTCCGGGCCGATCTGGATATTGGCCACATCGCCCAGCGTTACCGGAGTGCCGCCCGCTTCGGCGCGCAAGGGTATGCTGCGAAAATCCGCCAGCGTGCCGAGATAGCCCGAAGCACGGACCATATATTCGGCCTCGCCCATTTCGACGATAGAGCCGCCGGTCTCCTGATTGCCTGCCTGCACCGCTCGGACCACTTGCGCGTGCGTCACGCCCAGCGAAGCCATGCGATAGGGGTCGAGCACGATCTGGTACTGCTTGACCATGCCGCCCACGCTGGCGACTTCGGCAATGCCGGGAATGGTTTTCAGCTCGTAGCGCAGGAACCAGTCCTGCAGGCTCCTGAGCCCGGCCAGGTCGTGTCCGCCGCTGCGGTCGACCAGCGCATATTCGTAGATCCAGCCCACCCCGGTAGCATCAGGGCCAAGTGTGCTCTGAACCCCGTCGGGCAAGCGGTTCTGGACCTGGTTCAGATACTCCAGAACGCGAGAGCGCGCCCAGTAGAGGTCGGTCCCGTCCTCGAAGATGACATAGACGTAGCTGTCGCCGAAAAAGGAATAGCCGCGCACGGTCTTGGCGCCGGGGACCGACAGCATGGTGGTCGCCATCGGATAGGTCACCTGGTCCTCGACGATACGGGGTGCCTGACCTGGATAGTTCGAGCGGATCACCACCTGTACATCGGAAAGGTCCGGCAGGGCATCGACGGGCGTTGTCCGTACCGCCCAGAAACCGGCCAGCGCCAACCCTATCGCTGCCAGCACCACGAAAAAGCGATTGGCGATCGAGCTATCAATAATGCGCGCGATCATTGCCCGGTTTTCCGGATCGAGACGATGCGCGGCCCGGAAGTGGCTTGCACAAATGTGAAGGAGACCCGGTCGCCGCGCGCGAAACCGCGCAGCTGTTCCGGTCCTTCGCTGGCAAAGGGCATGGTCATCGCCGGCCATTCGAGCGCAGGCACCGGACCGTGGCGCAAGGTCACGCTGTTGGCGTTTATGCGCTCGATCGTCCCGGTCGCGCGATAAGTCTGCGGTTCATCTGCATCGTCCGACCCTCGGTCTTCGCTCGCACCGGATGGTGCCTGATCGACGGGACGCACGTCGATGCCCGCAAGGCTGGCTTCGGAATCGAGCAGGAACTGACCCGAGGTGACCACTCTTTCTCCTGCAGCGAGCCCGGCAAGAACTTCGGTCCGCCCGTTCGCTTCGCGGCCGATACGGATTTCCGCAGGGCGATAGCCGCCGCCTTCCTGCGCAATCATCACCAGGGTCCGCTCCCCGGTGCGAATGACAGCTTCCGAAGGGACCAGCAGCGCTTCGCGCCGTTCAGGCGCGAGCATCACTTGGGCAAACATGCCCGGCTTGAGCCGCAGGCCCGGATTGGGCATCGCTGCCCGCACGGTGATCGTGCGGCTCGCGTCCTGCGCGCTCGGCAGAATGGCGATGATGCGTCCGGCAAACCGTTCGCCGGGAAAGGCAGTGAGCGTAGCGCTCACCGGCTGCCCGATACGCGCACTGCCCGCCAAGGCCTCGGGTACCGCCGCCTCGAGCCAGATCGGACTGTACCCGCTGATCTCGGCCAGCGATTGGCCCGCCGCCACGGTCATGCCCGGCCTCACGCCGAGCGACGTGATCGCGCCTGATTGCGGTGCGGTGACGGTGATGACCGTTTGCGGTCTTCCGCTTCGGGCAACCGAGGCGATCATCGAATCCGGCATGCCAAGCAGCCCCAGGCGCTCGCGGGCGGCGCGGGTCAACGCTTCGTCGCCGGTGGCGGCAACAGCAAGATACTCGTTTTGAGCGCCGCCCCATTCGGGCACCAGAATGTCGACGATCGGAGCGCCCCTGGCGATGACATCCTGCGGTGCATGACCGTAGGTCCGCTGAACATAGCCGCCGGCACGCGGCTGAACGATCGCCATCTCGCTGCCGTTATATGCGAGTGTCCCTGTGACACTGGTTTCGGGCTCAAGCACGCCATATTCCGCTTCAGCAGTCCGGATCCCGAAATTCTGGACGAGCGTCGAATCGATGCTCACACCCCCGGCGCCTTGCGCGTCGCCGCCCGCGCATTTGGGCACCAGCTGCATGTCCATGAAAGGAGATTTGCCCGGCTCGTCGAAGCGCTGGTCAGGGACCATCGGATCGTACCAGTAAAGCACATCCTCGCAGCTAGTATCCGCCGCTGCATCACCGTCGCCGCTCTCGCCGCCAAGTATGGACAGACCGTAGCCCGCCGCCAAGCTGACAAGGGCGATGCCAAGTCCAGCCGCATACATGCGCTGGCGCGGCGTGAATCGTTCGAGCGCGGAGTTCATGGCCTGCCTTCCCCGTAAGTAAGTCGCAGCCTCACCGCCGCCTCGACAGCCGCCTGTTCGCGGTCGAGTATCTCCAGTTCGAGCAGTGCGAGCGCGGATTTCGCTGCAATCACATCGACAAGATCAGCCCGCCCTGCAGCAAAACTGGCTGTCTCGAGGTCGGCGCGGTCGCGCGCCAGCGGGAGAAGCTCATCACGCGCGCGTCCCCATTGCCGCACTGTGCTGCGCCAGGTTGCCAGATCAGCTTCGAAACCGGCAACCAGCGCGCGCCGACGATCTTCGCGCTCGGCCAATGCGGCAGCAGCTTCCGATTCGGCTGCGGCAATACGCGGATTCTGCCGCCGGTCGGTGAAGATCGGCAGTGTGATCGATCCCATGACCGACATCGCATCACCGAAATCAGGATTGCGACGACCATAGGTGACGCTCACGCCGAAATCGGGTCGTTTCTCGGAGCGCGCGAGCACGACACCGGCTTGCGCCCGGCCTTGTTCGGCATCGGCCAGCAGGAGTTCGGGATTGCTGTCGAGCTCTAACCGAAGTTGGTCTTCGTCAAGGGCAGCCGATGGCGCGGTACCCAGGGCAACCGGGTCTGCGAGTGGTATATATCGGGAAATCTGCGCTTGCGCTGTCTCGCGCTCGGCTTCGATGGCGGTAATCGCATCTTCAATTCCGAGCAGCTCGCGCCGGATGGCCAGACTCTCCGCCGGGCGGGCCGATCCCGAAGCGACAGCACTGTTGGCAACCGGAACGAATGCTCTCAGTTCGTCGAGCGCGCCTTGGGCAAGATCAAGCCGTGCTTGCGCATAATGGAGCCGGACCCAGGCTGTTCCAGCATCGGCGAGCAGAGTGCGCTCGGCCATGCCAAGGCGTGCCTCGGCGAGCCGCACTTCCGAACTGGCAACGCCGAACCTCGCCCGTCGACGGGCGAGATTTGGGATTTCCTGCTCGATACCGATTGCGATCTGCGTGGGGAGTTGCCGGTCTGGGTCGAACGCGGCAGGTCCGGTCACAGGAAGGTTCATGATACCTGCGCGTACGCGCGGATCGGGAAGCTCATCCGCCGCTTCCGCTGCCTCGCGCCGCGATTGTACACGCAGCGCGCCAGCTTCCAGAACGGGTTGTTCGCCTCGTGCTACCGCCAGTATTTCCTCGTATCCGACAGACTGTGCTTGGGCAGTCTGCGCGGCGAGCAGGGCCGAAAACGGCACCCAGCCAATGCGCCAATCCATAATTCTTACTCTTTCAAAGCGAGCTGACCGGGAAGGGCCACGGCGCACGCGGGCGAGCAACCGGGCGCTGGGCCTGTTTATCCGTCAAGCTCGCAAGCGGTGCGATGCACCGCCTAGGAAATGCTAGATGGTGAGTTGGCGTTGTGGAGGTGGCGATTCCGGCGGTAGGGGCTGGCTCTCGAGCCTGCTGGCACTCGCGGAAAGGTACTCAGGCGCAACAAAAAGCGGTTCTGTATGCGCCAGTCCCGAGCCGGTAAGCGCCAGGGGCGGAAGACAATTCATCGCAACGAGACAATCGAGTGTCATCTCGCAGCAAGGCCCGTGCTGATCGGCATTGTCCTTATCGGCCATCACCTGCTCGGGCATTGTGTGATTGGGCATGCCTTGCACCATTTCAGCGCAATCAGCCGACCCGGCCACTTCAATCTGCGGAACAGCTGCCTGTGCTGCGACCTGCACAAACAGGCCGAAGCTGAAGCAGATCAAAGTAAGAGCACGAATATACGTCACCGGTTTGGGATAGTCCGAACGCATACGACGTGCAAGTCGGTTATCAGGCTGAAGACAAAGGCCAGATTTATGTTTTCGCTTCAGCAAACCCGAAGCCCAAACCTATTGCCCAAATTTGCCTAACAGCAACCTGACTTTGACGCTTCCTCGGTGGGTTCCGATACCTCACGCACCAGATCGCCGGTCTCTTTTTCGTTCGCATGCCGAGCAATGTCGGCTTGTGAAACGATGCCGCAACATTTGCCACTCTCGTCCACAACAGGAAGCCGCCGAACTTTGTTGTCCTCCATTTTGCTGCGACAATCATCGACACTCGTGTCGGGTGTCACAGTAATCGGAGAGCTTGTCATCACGTCTTCTACCGACGTGTCAGAAGACTTGCCGTCTGCAACGCAGCGACAAGCAATGTCACGATCGGTAATCACACCGACAAGTGTGCCGGAATCATCTACAACCGGAATTTCGCCGCAGTCGTTTTTCACCATGAGATTAGCGGCCTCCCGTACACTGGTCGAAGGATTGCAGCATGCAGGATTCGAGGTCATCACATTCTTGGCTTCCATGATATGTCTCCAATTTCTATTAAATACCTGAATATTTGCGTACCATTGCAACGGCGAGGCGCCGGATAATGTTCCTCTCGCATTTCCGGATGAAATCGATATGGACGAACGGGCACGGTCATGCCGAACGAAAGCTGTAGAATGGCATTCGCCACCTCATGGAAGGCGCTAGCATCTGAATAGGCCTTACCCAGAAGCCCAGGAATACAGAAGTATGGGTCCGCCGAGAGGCGTGAGGCACAGGCACCGGCCCGCTTCATTGCTCTTCACAGTCTCCGCTGCGATAGCCGCCCTAATGCAAATGTCTGCCCGCTTTATGAAGAATTCGCGGCCATCTCTCGTCTCAGTCTTCATGATGTTGAAGATCGGGTAGCAGCGATAAGTCACTGCTCTTTCAATAGACCGTGTGCGGGACAATCATCGAACGCTCCTATCGATCTGATCGAAAACCACCCTCTGGCCAATTCCAGACGGCCATTTTTTCAAAGCTCATATCCGCCATCGTGTAGGCGATCCCGCCGACACCAAGGCCGGAGCGGCGCAGGCCTGCAAAGGGCATCCAGTCCACGCGGAATGCCGTATGGTCGTTCACCATCACAGCCGATCCAGCCAGAGAGCCGATGCTATGATTGGCGATTGACAGCCGATCGGTGAATACAGCGGCCTGAAAGGCGTAAGGCAGGGCATTGGCCTGCTCGATAGCCAGGTCGATATCGTCATAGCCATACACGCAGATCACGGGGCCGAAGATTTCTTGCCGGGACACATTGGCACTTTCGGGAGGATCGAGAATGACGGTCGGAGAGAAAAGAGTGTCACTCAGACGGCTTCCCCCGCACACCAGGGTGCCGCCTGCTGCGATGGCATCATCGACCCAGCGTTCGACGCGGTCGACTTCCTCCGTCCGGATCAAGGGGCCGCATTGGGTTTCAGCAACGGCGGGATCGCCCACGACGAGCTTTTCGGCAGCTCGCCCTAGGTCATTGGCGAAGTCTTTCAATTCTGCAGCAGGGACGAATACGCGCTGTACGGAAACGCAGACCTGACCCGAATGATAGAACCCGCCTTTGAGCAACGAGGCGATCACTGCTGCGCGCTCCACGCCGCTGTCCACGATTACCGGCGCCGCACCGCCGTGCTCGAGAGCAATGCGGGTTCCCGGCGCCAGCTTCGAGCGAAGCATCCAGCCGATTTTCGCAGAACCGATGAATGAGAAGAACGCCGTGCGCGAATCGGTTACCATTCTTTCGGCGATGTCGTTGCCGCAAGGTGCGAACCGGCACCAGGCCTCAGGCAGGCCGGCTTCATGGAGAATGCTCACGAAGCTCTGGCATGACAGAGGTGTTTCCAGCGCAGGCTTGATAAGAACGGGGCACCCGGCTGCTACCGCCGGTCCAACCTGATGGACGATCAGGTTGAGGGGGTGATTGAATGCCGAGATCGCCACGACAGGACCGATCGGCTCGCGGAATGTATACGCCGTCCTACCCGCACCCGCTTCTGTCAGGTCCATGGGGATCTCGTGGCCCCCGCCATCGCTCAGCGCCTGAACGCACAAGTCGACGCTATTGATCGCGCGACCGGCTTCCACCCGCGCATCGACCAGGGGCTTGCCGCCCTCCCTGACGATCTGGAGAGCCAGTTCTTCGGCTCGTTCGCGCATGATATCCGCCGTTCGCCGGAGGATGGCGATACGCTCATGCACAGCAAGCCAGCAACTGCGTTCGCGGTGGAGCAACTGCGCTTCATTCAGCCATTCATCGATTTGAGCCCAGTCGACAAGCGCCACTTCTGCAATCGGCGAGCGGTCGAAGGGATTGTGAACGATCGTTTTCATAGCTCGCACACCTTCGCGCCGAGTTCGTCGATCAGCACTTTCTTGTTTTCGGAATAGTCGACGGGCAGGTCGACAAGGTGCACGCCGCCAGCCTCGAATGCGGCGTTCAGGACCGAAACCAGATCCGCGCTTCGCTCGACACGGTGGCCGGTCGCTCCATAGCTCTTGGCATAAGTGACAAAGTCGGGATTGGAAAAGGTCAGGCCGTAGTCCGGAAAGCCGAGCTGGCCCTGCTTCCACCGGATCATGCCGTATGCCGCGTCGTTCAGGATGAGCACGACGAGGTTCAGGCCAAGCCTGACGGCCGTTTCCAGTTCCTGCGAGTTCATCATGAACCCGCCATCGCCGCACACCGCGAGAACCCTGCGCCCGGGCGTGAGAATCGCCGCCATCATGGCGGATGGAAGGCCCGCGCCCATCGTCGCCAATGCATTGTCGAGCAGAATGGTGCCAGGCTCATGAGCGATGTAGTTTCTAGCGAACCAGATCTTGTAGATGCCGTTGTCGAGCGCGACGATATCATCGCGTGCCATTACGCTGCGAACGTCGGCAACGACGCGTTGGGGAACCATTGGAAAACGGTCGTCGTCGCTGGTTTCGGAAATGTGCGAAGCAATCTCGTGATGCAGGGCGGTGTAGTAGCTGCGATCACACTGCAAGTTGCCATCCAAACGGTTTCCCAGCCGCTCGACCGAACCGGCAATGTCACCGATGACTTCCAGCTGCGGGAAATAGACCTGATCGACTTCGGCCGCCTTGTAATTGATATGAATGACAGTCTGACCGTCCGGCTCCATGAAGAATGGCGGCTTCTCCACCACGTCGTGACCGATATTGACGATCAGATCGGCCTTCTCGATCGCGCAGTGAACATAATCGTCCGAAGATAGGGCCGCGGTGCCCAGATAGAGTTCGCTATCTTCGTCGACCACGCCCTTGCCCATCTGGGTGTCGAAAAAGGGAAAACCGGTATCGGACACGAATTTCCGCAGCGCCTTCGAAGCGCGGCGGCGGTTTGCTCCGGCTCCGATTAGCAGCAGTGGCCGCTCAGCCGCGATGATCCGCTCGGCCGCTTCGTCGAGCGCCGCATCTCCGGCGACCGCATAACGCCTTTGATGCGGCGGTATGACCGGTTCGATCGTTTCCTCTTCAGCAATATCTTCCGGAAGCTCGAGCAGCACAGCGCCCGGTCTTTCTTCCTGAGCAAGTCGGAAACCTTCGCGAACGAGCGAGGGGATGCGATTGCCGTTCACGATCTGGGTCGAAGCCTTGCATAGCGGAGTAAACAGCGAAACAACGTCGACAATTTGGAACTGCGCCTGTTTCGATGTCTTTATCGGTTTCTGCCCGGTGATGATGATGAGCGGAAAGGCCCCGAGCGCGGCATAGGCCGCCGGAGTTGTCAGGTTCGTCGCACCAGGCCCGAGAGTTGCGAGGCAAACCCCCGCCTTGCCGGTCAGACGGCCATAGGTCGCCGCCATAAAGCCCGCACCTTGCTCATGGCGCGTCAATACCAATTCGATTGAGGACGTGCGCAGGGATTCCAGCAGGTCGAGGTTTTCTTCGCCGGGAACGGCAAAGATGTATTCCACCTTTTCAGCCTCTAATGCAGCGATAAACAAGTCAGAGGCTTTCATTTTCGATATTCCCTTTTCAGAAGCATGAATGCCCTACGGCAATGCTTTCTCACTACAACCGCAAAGAGAGTCACAGACGCAAGGAGCCTCGCCTCATTCGCACCATGCCGTTCAGCGAATGTTCTGAAATGCGCGTAGCCGCAAAAAGTATCCTAAAAACATGACCTTTGGATTTGGCAAGAAGGTAGGGACTCCGTTTCTTGACATTCCCACCGCCGCAGTATGAGTCCGCGATCCACCTCGTGTGCCCCCACGCGAAACCGGTGCAATTTGCGACATCGGCGAAAATGTTTTGCTTGCCCATCAAGGCATGGCGGAGACAGATATTTTCCCGCGCTGGGATCACGTGCCGATGACATTCGGATGCCTGAATGGCTGGGCCAGTGATCGGCGGGACAGTTGACCTCTCTGCATTGACATGATCGATGAGTACCGGGCCCAGACCTGATTTCTATCGTCCAGAGAATCAGAGATATCTGCCGATCATCCAAGGAACCAATATGTACCGAAGTCTTGGTCTTTCGATCGCCGTCGCAGTCTTCGCGAGCGATCTCATTTCAAAATGGCTTATTGTGAATGTGGTCATGGACCCTGCCCGCGTGATAGATGTTTTTCCATTCTTCAATCTGGTGCTCGGATATAATCGCGGTGTTACATTCGGCCTCCTGAGTTCCGGCAATCCAATCGCGCCCTATTTGCTGTCCGGGTTCGCGCTTCTTGTCGTGGGCGTTCTGGCCAGATGGCTCTGGCGCAGTACCGTACGCCTCGAATCCGCCGCGATAGGTTCGATCATTGGCGGTGCATTGGGTAACGTTGCCGACCGACTGGCGGACGGAGCGGTCACCGATTTTCTCGACTTCTATGTCGGCGGCTATCACTGGCCGGCGTTCAATCTCGCGGATGTCGGAATAGTCCTTGGAGTGGCATTGTTTCTCGTTACCTGGTGGTCCGGAGAAACGCAGCGCGACGATGGCACCGCGCCGAAAGTGTAGATTCTGCGCTTTTGCCAAGGCAATCTTCAGGCGGATTTTCTAGCAAGCCCGCCGATGATGCCGCAGTCGGTGGCAGTGCCCCCATCGCAGGCCCGTGCCAGGCCGATCAGTTCCTGTCTCATCGCCTGCAGCTGTTCGATCTGCTCTTCCACCCGGCGCAAATGATTTCGTGCCAAAGTCGCAGCGTCCTTGCAATCCCGGTTTGGTGCGTCCGACACTTCGAGCAGCGAGCGAACTTCGGACACCGAAAAGCCCAAACCCCGAGCCCGCCGGATGAATGCGAGCCGTTCGACATCGGCGTCTGCGTAAATCCTTCGTCCCGACTGGGAGCGCGGAGCGGGCTTCAGAAGACCGATCTCTTCATAATAGCGAACGGTGTTGACTTTGGTCCCGGTCGCGCGGGCAATTTTTCCTATCTGCATTCTTTAATCCTCGATGATGGCCATCGCAGGGTGTGTGTCTCCGCGACGCAATCGCACATCGGCCGTCAGACTTTCTGCGAAAGGTGCGCAGAAAGTCCTTGATCCTCCAGTAACTGGAGATTGTAAAGCTCAAAAATCATGAGTTTAGATGATTCGGAAGACTGTGGTTGCACCGGCGACCCCGAGAGGGCGGTTGACGATCCGCAATACCGCCGCGCGCTTTGGATCGTGATTATCCTCAATGTCGGTTTCGGCATGATCGAGCTGGCCGCCGGGTTTTTAGCCGCGAGCCAGGCGCTCAAAGCCGACGCGCTGGATTTCCTTGGCGATGGCTCGATCACCTTCATCGGACTGCTTGCGCTCGGATGGACGGCATCGACGCGTGCTCGGGTGGCGCTCGCGCAAGGTTTGTTTCTGGCGGCGCTTGGTGTGAGTGTGATCGGCGCGGCGATCTGGCGCATGTTCGATATGGTGCAGCCGGAAGCCGGCATCATGGGCTGGGTGGGTTTTGTCGCCCTGCTTATCAACCTTGCCGCCGTTTTTGTGCTCGCTCGCTTTCGCAAAGGAGGCGATGCTCAAGCGCGCGCGATATGGCTATTTTCACGCAACGATGCCCTGGCCAATGTCGCGGTCATCGTCGCAGCCGGTTTGGTTTATTGGTTGGGAAGCGCATGGCCTGATATCATCGTGGCCGCTGCGATTGCGTTTTTGTTCCTCCATTCGGCTCTCGAAATTATCCGCCATGCGCGCAGCGATATGAAAACGCAGCAGATTGCATGATGAAATATTTGGCGCGCCTGTCCGGCATTTGCCTGGCCCTTCTGTTGTCGTTCGGCAGCGCGCAAGCGTTGGCGGCAGAACCCAACACGATCTGGCGCCTGCTCGATTACATGGCGGTAGATTATGCAGCTGCCGTCGAGGACGGCGAAGTCGTCAACGAAGTCGAATATGAGGAAATGGTCGAATTCGCCGGTACGGTACGATCGGGTATTGCGGAATTGCCTGAACGCCCCGGTCGCGTTCGGCTAGAGGCAAACGCGAAGCAACTTGAAGCCGATATCCTCTCGATGGCCCCCGTTGATCAAGTTGCCACGGCAGCCAGAAAGCTCGCTGCGGATCTCCTAGCCATCTATCCGATCACGCTCTCGCCTTCGAGGGCGCCCGATCTTGAGCGCGGAAGACTGCTGTACCAGGAGACTTGTGCCAGTTGCCACGGGGTGTCAGGAAACGGTCGCGGGCCGGCGTCTGCGGGCCTTGATCCACCGCCGATCGCATTTACCGACGTCGATCGCGCGCGTCAGCGCAGCATTATGGGTCTCTATCAGGTTATCGACCAAGGGATCGATGGCACCGCCATGCCCGGTTTCTCGCAGCTCTCCTCCGACGATCGTTGGGCCCTGGCCTTCTATTCGGGATCCGTCGCCTTTGAGGCGGTCGACGAAGGGGCGCGTCTATGGAAGTCAGATTCCGAACTACGCAAACGCTTTCCCGATCTTGCCGCTCTCACGAAGATCACGCCGGACGAACTGGCAGGAGAGATCGGGCAAGTGCGCGCGGACGCGCTCATGGCCTATCTTCGGGCCAACCCGTCGGCGATCGCCGATGCAGCGGGGCCTCTTGGCATCACACGTACCCGGCTCGCAGAAGCTGAACGCGCCCACGCGAACGGGAATATTTCCCGGGCCAAGGAGCTCGCACTGTCGGCATATTTGGACGGGTTCGAACCCGTCGAACCGATATTGGCGACACGCAATCCGGATCTTCTGGTGCGTATCGAGAGCGGGATGATGGACTTGCGTGCAGCCATCGACGCAGATCTGCCGACCTCTGCGATAAGCGAACGGATCCGGGCCATCGAGGGTTTGCTCGTACAGGCTGAAAATGTCCTTGCGCCGGAATCTGCGACGGGCTGGTCAACCTTCGTGGCATCTTTCGCGATCCTCCTCCGCGAGGGTCTGGAGGCATTGCTGATCGTGATCGCCATGATCGCTTTCGTGAGGAAGGCGGGACAGGATCGGGCATTGCGATTTGTTCATGGCGGGTGGACCGGTGCGCTGGTGGCAGGCGCGCTTACTTGGCTTGCGGCGACCTATCTTCTCGACATCAGCGGTGCCGGCCGGGAATCGATCGAGGCATTCGGTTCGCTGATTGCAGCGCTGGTCCTTCTGTCGGTTGGCGTCTGGATGCACGGAAAATCACAGGCAGACAATTGGCAGCGCTATATCCGCGACAAGCTTGGCAAGGCGCTTTCGCGCGGATCGCTCTGGTTCCTGTTCGGGATCGTATTCCTTGTCGTCTATAGAGAGGTCTTCGAAACCATCCTCTTTTACGCTGCGCTGTCCGCTCAGGGAAGTACGGGCTATCTGCTGGCGGGCGCTGCCACGGCCGGTTTGCTCCTTGTCGTCATCGCCTGGCTGCTGCTGCGCTACAGCCGGACGCTGCCGATCGGAAAGTTCTTTGCCTACAGTTCGGTGCTCATCGCCCTGCTTGCGATTGTCCTGATTGGCAAAGGGATCGCGGGCTTGCAGGAAGCGGGTGTGATCGGAATTGCGCCGATAGCCGGCGGTCCGCGACTAAGTATGCTTGGAGTTTATCCGACGTTCCAAGTGATTGGCGCTCAACTTGCAATGGCATCCGTACTTTTACTTGGTTTCTGGATTAATCACACCCGAGCATCAAACAATGACCGGTCACGCGATGCAGTGTGATATTATATCTTTCTATTACGGCGTTTGTGTCGACCCAGGTCGGTACATGAATAGCGCATTTGTTCGTTCTTATGCATTGAGCTGCGCGACGGCTTCGGAATTCGAAGAGAATATCGACTTGTGCCATGTGATTGGTCCTGCTAGCGGGGCCAAAGTGTCATGACCCTCCGTATGCCCCTTCTTGCCTTGAAGCCGTTTTTCGCCATGCTGATTCTCTTCGGCCTGGTGTTCAGCGTAAGCGTGGACGCGGCGGTATGCGGGCCTGAAATTGGCGAACTTACAAGTGTCGAAGCTGCAAGTAGCGAGACTGGTCAAGACTTGCCGGACAGCCCGAATGAGCAGCATGGCATCTGCGCCCACGGCCATTGCCATCATGGAGTCCAATTTGCAGGCAATGCGGATATCGGGGCCGGTGAGCGTTCATCCGGTGCACAGCATTTCTTCGAACCCGTCGGCCTGACTGCAGTCCAGCAAGCGATTTTGACGCCCCCTCCTCGAATCTGACGTCCAGTATTGCCGCCGCAATGTCGGCGCGCATTCGGCATGTCAGTAGAGGAAAAATCAATTCATGTTTGCCATTATTTGGCGAGGCGCCCTTTTTGCAGGGCTGAGCCTCGCAGTACTGCCCGGTGCGGTGCGTGCACAAGAACGCGCGGTGTTGACGCTCGACGAAGCTCTCGCGCGTGCGGGTGTGGACGAAAGCGCGCAGGTGCAATCAGACAATCCGCGTTTGATCGGGCCGCAGGCCGAAACGGACGCGGCACGCGCGCTTATCGATCAGGCACGGCTTCGGCCAAATCCTGAGCTTGCCTTTGAAGCGGAGAACATCGCAGGAAGCGGTGCCTTTTCAGGGCTGCAAGCAACCGAATATACGCTGTCTTTGAGTCAGCGCCTCGAGCTAGGCGGCAAGCGGGGCGCACGCATTCGCTCGGCCGAGGCCGAGGCGCGCGTGGCAATGCTTTCTGGAGAATTGTCGGTCGCTGAGCTGAGTCGCATGGTGCGCGAACGCTACATCGAGGCGGTCGCTTCAGCTGCGCGACTGGAACTTGCCCGCGACGTAGTCGAACGCAATCGCGAACTCGCGCGTATAGCTGGCCTGCTTGTCGAAGTTGGCCGCGAGCCGCCGCTGCGCTCGCTTCGTGCAGAAGCGGCCCTTGCTGAAGCCGAGGCGGAGTTTGAAGCCGCGCGAGCTTCAGAGATAGCGGCGCGGAGCGCGTTGGTGGCGCTCTGGGGTGAAACGTCCCCTCCCCCGGACGTGCCATCGGCGTTTCCCGGGATCGAACCTCCTGCGATGCTTCTTGCATCGCCTTCTGCTTTGCGTCTCCAAGTCGCGCGTGCCGAACGCGAGGCGGCGGACGCTGCGATCGACAGGGAGCGCTCTTTGGGTGTTCCCGATCCGGCCATCTCCGCCGGTGTCAGGCGGTTCGAGGAAAGCAGGGATCAGGCCTTCCTAGTGGGCGTCTCGATTCCCCTTCCTTTCCGCAATCGCAATCAGGGTAACATCGCCGCTGCCGAGGCCCGCTTCCGCGCGGCCTCCGCACGCGAGGCTGTCGCCCGCGCGGATTTCGAACTCGAAGTAACCCAGGCGCGCGGCCGCTTTCTCGCCGCCGAGGCTCGTGTAGAGACTCTGTCCCAAACCTCCCTGCCTCAAGCGGAAGAAGCCTTGCGCCTCGTCCGGATTGGGTATCGCAACGGCAGGTTCCCGCTGATCGAGGTTCTGGCTGCGGCCGAAGCCCGCGATGCAATCCGAGAAGCCTTGATCCAAGCCCAGGAAGATCGCGGTCGCCTGGCGGCGCAGTTGATCTGGCTTGGCGCCCAATGAGGAAAATACCCATGAACCGTAAGCGTTTGGCCGTACTGATCGGCCTGATCATTCTTGTTTTTGCGGCTGCTGTAATGCTGTGGCCGGACAACGGCGCAGAACCGCACAGCGAAGAGGAGAGCGAAGAAAGCGATCTCCCGGAAGGACTGGTCCTACTCGGCGAAGAGCAGATTCGAAGCTCCGAAATCATGGTCGAGACCGTTGGTGAGGGCTCGGCGGTAGAGCTAGTGTTCCCAGCCACAATCGCCGCTAGCCCCACAGGCAGCGCGCGGATCGATGCGCGAGCGGCGGGCGTGGTGCGGAGCGTTCAAAAAACGCTGGGTGATTACGTCCGGCAGGGTGAAACCATTGCGCGTATCGAAAGTGCGGAAGCGGCAGCTTTGGCATCGCAATTGAGCGCGGCGCGCGCGCGCGTCAACGAATTGTCAGCCGCCTATGAGCGCGAACGCCGGCTTTTCGAAGCCAATGTTACGGCGCGGCAGGATCTCGAAGCGGTGCGCGCCAATCTCCAGGTCGCCCAGTCAGAACTGTCCCGCGCGCAGGCAGCGGTTGCGGCAGCGGGCGTGAGTGGCGACGGTCGGTCTTTGGCGGTTACCAGCCCTCTTGCAGGACGGGTAACGGCGGCGCCTATTGTCCTTGGTTCGTTTGTCGATGCGGGAGAGGAACTCTACCAAATCGTGAATCCTAATGCGATGCAGATCGAAGTCGCGCTCCCCTCTGCAGAAGCGAGCCGTATTCAGCCAGGCGATGAAGCCACGCTGGAACTTGCAGAAAACCGCGAGATCGGAGCGCGGGTCCGCTCCGTCACGCCATCGCTCGATCCTGAGAGCCGCAGCGCGACGGCAGTCCTTTCGCTCACGCGGTCCATCCCCGGTCTTCAACCAGGTGCCTTCCTGCAAGCGCGCATCCGGCCTTCGGGCGAGGTCGATATGGGCCGCATGTCGGTGCCCGAAAGCGCGGTGCAGTCACTCGACGGCCAGGAAGTGGTTTTCGTGCGCACGCGCCGCGGCTTCCAGACCCGTCCGGTGGTGACCGGCGCACGTTCCGCAGGCCGCGTGGTGATCGAATCCGGTCTCGAAGCGAACTGGCGGATCGCAACCGAGAATGCCTTCCTGCTCAAAGCCGAACTCGAAAAAGAGGAAGCCGAACATGGACACTGATCGCATGCAGGAAACGGAGCACTCGCACCGCCACGGCCTGATCGGCATGATCCTCGACATGGCCGTGCGTTTTCGCTGGGCCATGGTCGTGTTGACGATCGGTGTCGCCATCTATGGCGTGATGAACCTTCTTCGGCTTCCCATTGACGCCGTACCCGACATTACGAACGTTCAGGTGCAGATCAATACCGAAGCGCCCGCCCTTTCCCCCTCCCAGGTCGAAACGCAGGTAACCTATCCGGTGGAAACCGGTCTCGCCGGGATCGATGGTCTGGAAATGACCCGTTCGATTTCGCGCAACGGGTTCAGCCAGGTTACTGCAATCTTCGAAGAAGGTACTGACATCTATTTCGCGCGGCAGCAGGTCAATGAGCGCCTGACGCCGATCACCGCTTCGCTGCCCGAAGGAGCAGAACCGGTAATGGGACCTATCTCGACCGGTCTGGGCGAAGTACTCATGTATACGATCGAGTTCGAGCATCCGGGGGGCAAGGAAGCACCGAAGGGCAATGCGGTCGGTTGGCAGTCCGACGGAAGCTTCGTTACCGAACGCGGTGACAGGCTGGATAGCGATGTCGCCAAGGCTGCTTATCTGCGTACCATTCAGGACTGGGTGGTCGCTCCGCTCATGCGGTCGGTCGATGGCGTCGCCGGTGTCGATTCCATCGGGGGTTTCCGAAAGCAATATCTCGTACAGCCCGATCCTGCTCGCATGACAGGCTACGGGCTTTCATTCGATGAGGTGATCGATGCGCTGGAAGCCGCCAACCTTGCCGAAGGCGCGAATTTCGTCGAGCGATCAGGAGAAGCCCTGCTGGCTCGTGTCGATGCACGGCTCGGCAGTGTCCAGGACATCGAGCAAGCAGTCATATCTACACGTGGAGGCGTTCCCATTCGCGTGGGAGATGTCGCAACGGTCAGCATTGGCGGTGATCTCAGAACCGGGGCTGCATCGCTGAATGGCGACGAGGCTGTGGTTGGTACCGTCCTCATGCGGGCAGGAGAAAACAGCCGCACTGTTTCAGCCCAGGCCGCTGAGAGGCTTGACGAAGTCCGCGCCTCCCTGCCGCAAGGTGTGGTAGCCGAAATCGTCTACAATCGTTCGTCTCTCGTCGATGCAACGATCGCGACCGTCGAGAAGAATCTCGTCGAGGGTGCGCTGCTGGTCATAGCCATCCTGTTCCTTTTGCTCGGCAACATACGGGCCGCAATTATCGCCGCTCTGGTTATCCCTTTTTCGATGCTGATGGCATCGATCGGCATGAACCGGCTCGGAGTGTCAGGCAATCTGATGAGTCTGGGCGCGCTTGACTTCGGTCTGATCGTCGATGGGGCCGTGATTATCGTCGAGAATAGTGTGGCACGTCTTGCGGCCAGACAGGAGCATGAGGGCCGGCTCCTGACACTTGGCGAACGGCTGACGGAAACGCGGCTTGCCGCGCAGGAGATGATCAAGCCGACTGTCTATGGTCAGGCGATTATCCTTCTGGTGTTCGCACCGTTGCTGACCTTCACCGGAGTCGAGGGCAAGACGTTCTCGCCGATGGCCATCACGGTCATGCTGGCGCTCGCGTCGGCATTCGTACTCTCGCTGACTTTCGTCCCGGCGATGATCGCGATCCTGCTGAACAAAAAACTGACGGAGAAGGAAGTCAAACCGATCCGGATCGCCAAGGAACGCTATGGGCCTCTTGTCCGCAAAGCCATCGCCCGCCCTTGGCCGGTGATCGGGGCCGGTGCCGGCATTTTTGCCGTTGCTGCTCTGGTGTTCAGTTTCCTTGGCAGCGAGTTTACACCGCAGCTCGACGAGCGCGATATCGCGGTGCAATCATTGCGAATCCCTTCCACATCTCTCGAGCGGTCTCTGGCGATGCAGCGGCGAGTAGAAGATCGATTGGAGGAATTTCCGCAAGTGCAGCTTGTATTCTCACGTACCGGTACTGCGGAAGTGGCCAGCGACCCGATGCCGCCCAACGCCTCCGATGCGTATGTGATCCTGAAGCCGCGCGATGAATGGCCTGACCCGGATCTTTCGAAAGATGATCTGGTGGCAGAAATGGAGAGTGCTCTGGGAGGCCTGGTTGGCAATCTCTATGAGTTCAGCCAACCAATCGAACTTCGCTTCAACGAACTGATCGCTGGCGTGCGCGGCGATGTCGCGGTCAAGATCTACGGCGACGACCTGACCGCCATGACCTCGGCAGCGAACGAGGTCGCCGGGATTTTGCGCGAGGTCGAGGGAGCTGCGGATGTTAAAGTCCAGCAGGTCACCGGTTTCCCAACGCTTGATATTGCCTTCGATCGTCCAACGATCGCTCGATATGGGCTGAAGGTCGAAGACGTCGCTCAATCCGTCGCAATTGCTTTGGGCGGGCGGCCTGCCGGGCTGGTCTTTGAAGGCGATCGAAGGTTCGAGGTCGTCGTTCGGCTTTCGGATGCGACACGCGATGATTTCGATCAGCTTGGTGCATTGCCGGTGCTGCTTCCGAACGGAGCGACCATACCGTTGCGCTCGGTCGCCGAATTCCGGGTTGTGGATGGCCTTGCCGAAGTCCGCCGTGAACAGGGACGCAGGCTGGTGATCGTTTCTTCCAATGTGCGCGAGCGCGATCTTGGCTCCTTCGTTGAGGAAGCGAGGGCGAATGTCGAGGCGCAGGTTGAACTGCCCGCTGCAGCCTTTATCGAGTGGGGCGGCCAGTACCAAAACCTTCAGGCTGCGCAGGAACGGTTGCAGATCGTTATCCCGATCGCTTTCGCGGTTATTCTCCTGTTGCTCTATATGGCAGTCGGAGGCTGGGTTCCCGCTCTGGCTGTTTTCAGCGCGATCCCGCTCGCCCTCGCTGGCGGCATCTTCTCGCTGGCTCTGCGCGGAATGCCGTTTTCGGTTTCGGCGGCAGTCGGGTTCATCGCCCTCTCGGGCGTGGCGACCCTCAACGGTCTCGTGATGGTGACTGCAATACGCCAGCGTCTGGACAAGGGAATGGCGCTCGATGAGGCCATCGTGGAAGGCGGGCTGGCGCGCTTGCGTCCAGTATTGATGACGGCTCTGGTCGCGTCGCTCGGGTTTGTCCCCATGGCGATCGCGACCGGCACCGGAGCGGAGGTTCAACGGCCTCTGGCAACGGTGGTCATTGGCGGTCTGATCACCGCCACTGCGCTCACCTTGTTCGTCCTTCCCGCGATCCTGAAACTCGTCTTCGCCACCAGAAAGGATGACCGGACGTGGCGTCAACGCTGGTGGGACCGCCTGCGCCGCAACGTCACTCCCGAGGAACGGCAAGAGCTGCAAGAGGTTACGTGAATGGAGAGCATCAATGATTACTAGCCAGCTCAGAGTGACCCTTGCCGGCGCCCTGATACTTTCAAGTGTTCCAGCATCGGCGCAGGATCAGAGCACGCCTGTTCCGATCGCCGGTGTCTGGAGCCTTGGTGAAACGCGGTCTTGTGATAGCGGACCGGCCTGGGTGTTTTTCGCAGATGGCTATTGTGCCGAAGTACAGCTTCCGGACGGTGCCCCCGCCGCCGTGGGAATTTGGCGAGACGAGGGCGATGCCATCGCTTACACCCACGCGCACATGCCATTCGAAGGTCATGAACGGCCGATGCGGGTTCGTCATCTTACCATCGAAGAGCGCACCGCCGAAAAACTGACAGCCCGCAATTATCGCGGTGTCACGCGCACGTTTCACCGCTGTCCAGCAAATTCGCTGAAAGTGCCGGCAGGTCAGGACGCTCATTGACGCTTTCGCTACGCAATATGCGGACTTCGCTAGTTCCTATTCGGGTTTCGCGAACCTGCAAGCTTACGGGTCTGCGGCACCGGGAGCGGTCAATTTTCCACGGGAAGCAATAGGCAATGACACGAACCATCGAACTCGAAGTCTTACCGCTCCTCCCCGACCTCCCGAGCGAAACCGATCATTGCATCATCCGCTTGCAGTCTTTGCTCAGCTCGCGGATCGGCGTGCACGAGGTCGCGATATTGCCCGGCACGAAGGAAGCATCCGCGCGGCTAGCGATATCATACGATGCCGATCGCCTGACGGTCGCCCGCATCAAGGAGTTGGCCCATGTGGCCGGAGCGGAAATCTCCGAACGCTACGGACACGTTGTCTGGCAAGCCGATGGCATCAATTCCACCCGCCGTGCCGAAACGGTCGCGGACCTGCTGGCCAGCAAACCTGGTATCCTCGAAGCAAATGCTGATGCGAGCGGGAGGTTCATCGCCGAATACGACCGTCAGCTAACCGATGAGCCTACGATTGCTGGCGAGCTCAAGAACCTCGGCGTGTCGGTTTTGGCGGGCGATGTCGTCAGGAACGCCGAGCACTCTTCCAAAGACCATGGTCACGATGATGAAGATTATGCCGGACACAGTCATGGCGGCATCTTCGGCGCGAACACCGAACTCTATTTCTCGCTCGCCTCGGGCGCATTTCTCGCGACCGGATTCGGGATCGAGAAACTATGGTCTGGGCATCCCGGATGGCTGCCACTCGCGTGCTATATCGCAGCGTATTTCTTTGGCGGATTCTTTACCGTCCGAGAGGCGTGGGACAATTTGCGCCTCCGCCGGTTCGAAATCGATAGCCTCATGCTTGTCGCCGCTGCGGGCGCCGCCTTTCTCGGGGAATGGGCTGAAGGCGCGCTTCTGCTGTTCCTGTTCAGTTTCGGCCACGCGCTCGAACACTACGCGATGGGGCGCGCCAAAAGGGCGATCGAAGCGCTCGCGGAACTCGCGCCGGAAACCGCACGGGTAAAACGTGGAGATGACGTCGTCGAGGTTCCGGTCGAGGAGCTTGCGATTGGCGACGTGGTCATCGTGCGTCCGAACGAACGCCTTCCGGCCGATGGTTTCATCCTGGACGGGATCAGTGCCATCAATCAGGCTCCGGTGACCGGCGAAAGCGTGCCGGTCGACAAGAGCGCGGTTTCGAATGTAGCTTCTGCGCGCGCAAATCCTGACAATCTTGCGGATGACAATCGCGTCTTTGCAGGGACGATCAACGGATCGGGCGCGCTCGAAGTGGAAGTGACCCGGCGATCGAGCGATACGACCCTAGCCAAGGTCGTCCAAATGGTGAGCGAAGCCGAGGCTCAGCAATCTCCGACCCAGCGCTTCACGCAGCGCTTCGAGCGAATTTTCGTGCCTGCCGTGCTCGCTCTGGCCGGCCTGCTCCTTTTCGCATGGGTCGTCATCGACGAACCCTTCCGCGACAGTTTCTACCGGGCGATGGCGGTGCTTGTGGCTGCGAGCCCCTGCGCTTTGGCGATCGCGACCCCGAGCGCGGTCTTGTCCGGAGTGGCCAGAGCAGCGCGCAGCGGCATTCTGGTAAAGGGCGGCGCGCCGCTCGAAGATCTCGGTGCGCTCAAGGCCATCGCGTTCGACAAGACCGGTACTCTTACCGAAGGCGAACCCCGCATTACCGATGTCCAACCCGCGCAGGGCGTATCTGAAAACGAACTGCTTGCGATTGCCTCGGCGGCTGAAAATCTGAGCGATCATCCCCTGGCACAGGCGATTGTAAGGGACGGCAAGCAGCGGCTTGGCGATGAGACTCTGCCCGAAGCAGCCAATCTCGAAAGCTTCACAGGCAAGGGCATCACCGCGCTTGTCGACGGTGAGCGGGTGTGGATCGGAAAGCTCGAAATGTTCGGGCAAGACGGGGTCCCTGCGCTCAGTGCAGAACTGTCGGATGCTATAGAGTCCATGCGCGAGCGCGGGCGAACGACGATGGGCGTTCGCTCGGAAACGCGCGATCTTGGAGCGATCGGTTTGCTCGACACGCCGCGGGCGGCAGCAAAGGCGACGCTCGAAGCGCTACGCGGCCTCGGGATCACCCGAATGATCATGATCTCGGGCGACGATCAAAGAGTGGCCGATGCGGTTGGAAAGGAAGTCGGCCTCGACGAGGCCTGGGGCAATCTCATGCCCGACGACAAGGTCAAGGCCATCCGCAAGCTTGCCGGTCAGGACAAGGTTGCGATGGTCGGAGACGGGGTCAACGATGCTCCTGCCATGGCGAATGCCACCGTCGGGATAGCAATGGGTGCCGCAGGCTCGGATGTCGCGCTGGAGACAGCCGATGTCGCGCTGATGGCCGATGATCTCGCCCGACTGCCTTTCGCCGTCGATCTGAGCCGGCAGACCCGCTCGATCATCCGGCAGAACATGATCGTCAGTCTCGGAATTGTCGCCGTTCTCATCCCGGCAACCATTTTCGGTCTCGGGATTGGCCCCGCTGTCGCGGTTCATGAAGGTTCGACATTGATCGTGGTCGCCAACGCGCTCCGGCTTCTGGCGTATAAAGAGAAGAGCGGTGCAAAGGCGATAATGGAGACGCAAGCATGAGCGGCGATGATAACTTCAATCTGGATACGTCTGACAAGCGCCGCACATTATGGATCGTTTTATGGCTTAACGTCGCGATTGCGGTCGGGTTCTTCGTCATGGGCTACTTTGGCGACTCGAATGCGCTGCTGGCCAACGGACTCGACAATTCGTCGGACGCGCTTGTCTACGCTCTCAGTCTCCTTGCGCTGAGTCGACCGCGCTCCTGGAAGCGAGGCGCAGCGCGCTTTTCTGGCGTCATGCTTTTGATCTTTGCCGGCGGAGTGATTGCTGATGCCGTCAGGCGGTTTGTTGAAGGTTCTGAACCGGGTGGCATCCTGATGATCGCGATGGCTGCCGTCGCGGGCATAGTGAACCTCTATTGCCTCCGCTTGCTGCAAAAGATGCAGGACAAGGACGTAAACATGCGGGCCGCCACCACATTCAGCTTCAATGACTTCATTTCGAACGGCGGAATTATCATCGCTGGCGTCATCGTTATGATCACAGGCGCGAACTGGCCGGACCTTGTGGTCGGCGTCGCTGTGGCTGGCATAGCTCTTTACGGCGGGATCGATATCCTGCGCGACGCGCACAGTGACAAGCACGACGAGGCGGGAACGGTTCATGGCGAAACACGGGAATGAGCCTCGTCCACGAGATATTTGCAACTGAGGATTTGTCGGCGATCCTGACCTTGGCGATGCTGGCAAGCCTCGGCCTGGGTGCTGGCGTTGTCTGGGAAGAAAAGCACGGGCCGACCCCGAACGAAAATGGGTTCGCGGCGGCCGTCCACTCTGGCGCCCTTGCCGCACTTGCGCTTGTTTTGACCGGTCCTGCAGTTGGACAAGCAAGGGGTGACTTCATAGACGCAGCCCTGCTCCCCGCTGGCGGGACTCTCTATCTTCTGGCGGTGCTGATCGGAGGCTGGGCTTCGCATCGCGACGCAGTTGGAACCCTGTCCGACGCCGTGGGAAGACGCGGGCCGAAGATGACCATTGCGCTTCAAGGCGGTATTGCGCTGGGGTTTGGTGGCATCGCTCTGGGTGCAGCAGCAGCCGTGTCTGTCTTCGCCGGTTTCGCAGCAACACTAGGGGTTGGAATCACCTTTTTCCTGGTGGGGCGAAAGACAACAGCCGGATTTCGCGACAGCGCGATCAAACGCATGGATCGTCTGGCGATCCATGTTTTTCTGTCACTCGCCTTTGTTGCCGCAGCGGTAGCCGGGTTTTGGCTTCTCCACGGCATGAGCGAAACAGCCGACGCGCGGTTGGCAATTCTACTCGCAGGATACTTTCTTATCTGGTCGGTTCATTTTTTGCTGCAAATCCCGGGCAGACTGGGAGGTTTGAATTTGGCAGCACTCGCGGCCTTCATCTCCGGGCTTGCGATGTTCGGAATGATTGCAGTCGGATTTAACGCCGCGATTGGAGCAATCGATAATTCCGATGCGATCCTTCAGCATCCGGATACCGCCGGCAACGAAATCGTAAATAGCGGAGAGAAGTGATGGCGCACTCGCACGATCATGCTGGCCACAGTCACGGCGAGGAAAACCTTAGCGATCGTCAGCTGATCCTCGCGGTCGCGATCAATGTCCTCCTGACCCTTGCCCAGATCATCGGCGGCATCCTTTCGGGGTCATTGGCGCTTATCGCGGATGCATTGCACAACTTCAGCGATGCGGCCTCTCTTGGTCTTGCATGGTTTGCGCGGCGCATAGGCCGGCGGCCGGCGGACAAGCTGATGACCTTCGGCTACGCCCAGGGAGAAGTCGTCGCCGCGCTCATCAATCTGACGACCTTGCTGATCATCGGATTCTATCTGATCGTTGAGGCGATCAACCGTTTCGCCGCGCCGCAGCCGGTCGAAGGCTGGACCGTGATCTGGGTTGCCGGGATCGCACTTGTCATCGATCTCGTCACCGCATTCATTGTCTATCGCGGCGCGCATGACAGCATTAACATGAAGGCTGCCTTCCTGCATAATGTTTCGGACGCGCTGGCCTCGATCGGTGTGATCGTCGCCGGAGTGCTGATCATTCTATACGATCTCGTCGTCGCCGATCTCATCATCACTCTCATCATCGCGGCCTATGTCATCTGGCAGGGCGCGACACTCCTACCGCGTACCGTTCGTCTGCTGATGGGAGCAGTGCCGGAGGAGGTGGAATTTGATCAGATGGTTGAAAACCTGCGCGCGCTTGGCGGCGTGCAGGATATTCACCACGTCCATGTCTGGAATCTGGGAGAACATCACCGGGCGCTCGAAGCCCATCTCACTCTTGTTGATTACTCCCAAACAGCATTCGAGGGAGTCAAGCGACGCGCGCGGGCGATGCTGGAAAAGGATTTCGGCATCGCACATGCCACTTTCGAGCCCTGCCTCGCTACGGACTGCGATGATGCGCTGATCCCTGCCCACCCGGCACCCGCCAACGGGAAACACACGGTCGGTGATTAGGCTTTCGCTGGCACATTCCTGCCCGACCGTTCGCAGACCCTGACCCCTGATCGCGCGCCACTCGCGGACGGTATTGCAGTCCGGAACCGATGCACCGCGAGCCGCCCTCAGCCGATATGGGCATAAAAGCCTATTATTGCTATTGCGAATACGTCTCAATAGCAATAATAGGCTTTGCAAATGTCTTGAAAGGATTCTTCACATGTATCGCGCTACCGCCTCGCTCATAGCAATTGCGCTGGCCGCCCCTGCTTACGCCAATGAAAGAGACCCGACCGATGAGCGGCAATCGCAGGACGGGATAGCAAACCCAAGCGAATCGATTATCGTGATCGGCGGTCGCATCGATGCGTATGAAGTGGCCGGTGCGGCGGACCTAATCGATGGCGAGGAACTGAGCGAATTCGAGCATGGGGACGTCAACCGTGTCCTGCGCCAGGTGCCGGGGGTAAATATTCAGGAAGAGGATGGTTTCGGGCTATTCCCGAATATTGGCTTGCGCGGCGCGCCGGTCGAACGGTCGAGCAACATCACCTTGATGGAAGATGGCGTTCTCATCGCCCCTGCCCCCTACGCCGCTCCGGCCGCGTATTACTTCCCCGCGATCGGTCGAATGGACGCAGTCGAAGTGATCAAGGGCGCGGGCTCGGTACGCTATGGTCCTCGCACGATCGGCGGGGCCATCAATTTCCGATCGACTCCGATACCGACCGAGAGCCTGGCTGGCGAAGCCTCCGGACAGCTTGGTTCTCGCGGTTATTATCAGGGTCATGGCTGGATTGGCGCTAGTGCCGACAATTTCGGGGCACTGGTGGAAAGCTATCAGCAAGGCAGTGATGGGTTCAAGACGATAGATGGCCTTCCCGGCGCCGAGACCGGTTTTCAACGCCAGGACTATCGCGCCCGCTTCGCCGTCCACACCAGCCCAGATTCGCCGGTCGATGCTCGCCTCGAGTTCGCCTATGGTCGATCCGAACTTGAGGCGAACGAAACCTATTTGGGCCTAGCCGACGCGGATTTCGCGAGCGATCCGTACCGGCGCTATTCGGCCAGCCAACGCGACGTTTTCACGGGCGAGCACGATCAATATCGGCTCACCGGCACGCTCCGGTTGCCCGACGACACGCAGGTTGCGGTTACCCTATATCGCAACGATTTCATACGAAGTTGGTCGAAGCTACAGGACATCGATTTTAACGGTGATGGCAGCTTTGATGCCATCCAGCCAGTCTTCGACAATCCGTCCTCAAACGAAGAAAGCCTCGCGATCCTGCGAGGGGCAGACAGCGCTGAAGGTGCTCTTCGCATTCGCAACAACAACCGCATCTATCGGAGCGAAGGCGTCCAGCTTTCGTTCGAAAGACCTTTCGAGACCGGCGCGGTCATGCACAACCTGGCTGCGTCGCTACGGTATCACGAGGATGAAGAAGACCGGTTGCAGAATGAGGAATTCTATACGCAGACGGACGGAGATCTCGTTTTCGTCCGGCAGACGGCTCCGGGCGCTCAAGCCAATCGCGAGGCGAAGGCGAAGGCGATCGCTTTCTATCTAGAGGACCGGATCGAGATCGGCGGGCTTACTCTGACGCCCGGCATTCGGTACGAAGGCATCGACCTTACTCGACTGGACTATGATCGAGCCGACCCCGCTCGTATCGATGGACCTGCGCGCATACGCAAGACCAACGTTGACGAATGGCTTCCCGCACTCGGTGCAACCTATGCACTGGGAGACGTGCTGTTGATTGCAGGCGTTTCGCGCGGTTTTTCTCCCCCCGGGCCCGGAAATCCGGAGGCACGAGCCGAGAAAAGCTGGAACTATGAATTTGGTGGGCGTTTTCGGAATGGCGCCATTCAAGCTTCCGCGATTGCGTTTTATTCCGACTATTCCAATCTGCTCGGAAACTGCACACAATCCGTGGGGTGTAGCGTCGGGGATATTGGCGACCAGTTCAATGCTGGGGCCGTCTCCGTGAAGGGGTTGGAGCTGGCAGCTTCGACGGAGCATCAAGTGGGTAAGGAAATTTCAATTCCCTTCTCGGTGGTTTACACGCTCACCGACGCGCAATTCGAAAGCAGTTTCGAGAGTGCGTTCTTCGGTTCCGTGTCCCAGGGCGACGCACTGCCCTACATCGCTCGCCACCAATTCTATGCCGAAACGGGGCTCGCATTCGGACCGGCATCCTTGCTCGTGAGCGCCAATTACACATCGCAAGTACGCACCGAAGCAGGTAGCGGGGATATTTCGCCCGATGAGCGTATTGACGAAAGGATTGTCTTTGATCTCGCCGGCCGGTTTGCGCTGACGGAAGGTCTCTCTTTGTTTGCCAGAGTGGATAATCTGTTCGACAATGCTTATGCTGTAGCGCGTCGGCCTTCGGGTTTGAGACCGGGGGCTCCCCGGCGCTTCGTAGCAGGCGCTAGCGTGCGCTTCTGAGTATCTACGTCGGCCGATGATCGCGCAATCTTGTAAGAGGCGGGAGCGCCAGTGAGCATTTCCGCCTCACTAAATGCAGGTGAGGTCGAGACTCACGCAATCGATTGCGCCGACATTCGACGTGCCGCAGGCCACACACCCGCCAAAATATGAAGACGGCGGACACCTCCCCCAGAATAAATAGGAGTTTTGACATGACCCTCTCCATTGGCTCGACAGCCCCCGATTTCACAGCGGAAACGACCCAAGGCACCATCACCTTCCATGATTGGATGGGCGACAATTGGGCTATCCTGTTTTCTCATCCAAAGGCATTTACTCCGGTTTGTACGACCGAGCTGGGTTACATGGCCGGTCTCGGCGAGGAATTTGCCAAACGCGACACCAAGATTCTCGGCCTGTCGGTCGACAGCAGCCAAGACAATCGCGACTGGCTACCCGATATCGAGGCGGTCAGCGGCAATAAAGTCGATTACCCGGTGGTCGGCGACAGCGACCTGAAGGTGGCCAAACTCTACAATATGTTGTCCGCCGAGGAGACTGGCAGTGCGGAGCAAAGAACGGCAGCCGACAATGCTACCGTTCGCGCCGTCTATATCGTTGGCCCGGACAAAAAAATCCGTGCGATGCTACTTTATCCGATGAGCAGCGGACGCAATTTCGAAGAAGTGGTCCGATTGCTCGATTCAGTCCAGCTCACCGAAAGTAAAGGCGTGGCAACCCCGGTCAATTGGCAGAGTGGGGATGACGTCATCATTCCACCGTCTGTTTCCGAGGAAGAAGCGAAAGCGCGCTTCCCGCAAGGTTTCACAACGCTGCGCCCCTATCTGCGCACGGTTAAAATCGACTGACCAGCGCAAGCGGATGTGGTGTATTTGGGCTCGAACTCAACAGGGGATTCCGCATGAAGCTAGACAAAAGCAGTCACGCAACTGCGGCTTCCGCCGCATTACGATTTGGCACCGACGAATTCATACGCACAACCGGCCAGAAACTCGCGTAAATGAACTTCGCGCAAAACTTTGCGTGCTGGAAGCCAAGGGCGGAACTCTTCATATTCCCGCGCCACACCAAATGGTTTGGTCAGCACTATGCCGATTTCAATCAGCCATCGCGGCCAGCGCTCGGGGTGTTTCAGGCCAAGGAGGGCCATCCGGCCACCCGTCGGGAGAGCAGCTGAGGCGCGCTCGATGATCGCGGCGTAGTCAGGTGGCATTTCCAGTCCAAAGGTGCTGATGACTGCGCTGGTCTCGCTCGGAAAGCGGAAGGCGGCTACGTCTGACTGCACAAATTCGACATTACTTGCTCGCAGGCGCTTCGCTCGTCGACGGGCTTGGTCGAGCATGCCTTGCGAAAGGTCGACCAGCGTCACCTTGCCGCTTGGTCCTACTCTCTCAAGCAGAAACGCGAGGTTTGCGCCGGTGCCAGCACACAGATCGACCACATGGTCGCCGGCGTTGAGTTCAAGCCGGTTAACCAGATCGCGTCGCCAGCGACCAAGACCGGCCCACCGAAACCCCGACACCAATCGGTCATAGATTCCCGCGTTCTTGTCGTAGAAGCGTTCAACCTGTTCGTTGGATAGAATTGCCATGGCGCGAGCTAGCGAGCTTCGCCCGAAGAGATCGTAAGAACCTCTGAGAGGTCGTCCGGGTATGGCATTGGCGCGAACGCGCTCACGTTTGCGCGTCCGGTATTCCCCCAGGGGAGCCGTCCGGTGAGATTACCAAGGGGAGCGAGCGCAAGACGTATGACCTGCCCCAGAACTTCGCGGCCATCGCGGGTTTCAACTGCATAGCCCAGCATCGTCATATGTGAACGAAGATGCGGCCCGAAGAAGCCCTGGCCCAGAATATGTTCCCGCTCGAGCGCGGTCCAAGCCAAAGCCCGGTCACCAGACTGCCTGGCGGCACGGAAAACGCGCCGCTCAGATTCGATAAGTTCAATAATGTCCTTCTTTGCCACAGGATTTTACCGTTCTGCTTGCATCCTCGAATTGTCTTATGCACCTTGTAGTGGCTACAAGGTCAAGCATTGCGAGAAACCCATGAAGATTGGTGCCCTGGCGCGGAAGACCGGCACGACCGCCGAAACCATCCGCTACTACGAACGGACCGGATTGCTGGAGGAACCACCACGCACCGCCGGCAACTACCGGGACTATGGCCCGACCGAATTGGCCAGATTGCGGTTTATCCGCCGCGCACGCGACCTCGGCTTCACCATGGCGGAGGTGCGCCAATTGCTTTCTTTGGCGGATGATCCATCGCAATCGTGCGAAGCCGTGGACTCTATTGCCAGCCTCCACCTGCGCGAGGTGGATCGGAAGCTTGGTGACTTGCGAAAACTGCGAACCGAACTGCGCCATATGGTGGACGACTGCCAGCACGGAGCGGTTGGCGAATGCCGGATAATCGAAGTGCTTTCCGGCTAGCCGGACAGAGGGCGTTTATGGGAGCAGTGACGGGACGCAAGACATGATCATCTCGAAATTCGGGGCGTGTTCTGACATATCTCGTCGGTGCGTTCGACAACAGAACCGATCCAGTCATCGATCTCGGCTTCGACCCAAACCGTGCAACGGGGACCGAGCGAACGCGACTTTGGAAAACGGCCTTCGCGCATCCGCTGATAGATTGCCGTTCGGCGCAGGCCCACGCGCGCCATGACCTCGGGAAGACGAATGAGCCGGTCTGGCGTTGGCTCGACAGGAACGGCTTCCGCGTCCGTTTCGAGACCGGTCGTCATTTCAGAGAGCGAAGCTTTGTTCATCCTGCCGCTCCAGTTGCGCGAGGTGATCCGACAGGAGACCGGCGGTGCGGTGAGCGGTCCCCTTTGCCCAGCGCGGTCTCACATCGAGCAGTCTCTCGCCCAGCGCCTGATCCAAAGCAGACGGCAACTCGCTTATGAAGGTTTCAAGAAATTCCAGCACGCCGCTATTCTGCCAATCCTCGCTACGCTGCGAGTACCCCGCGAGTGCCAGCATCAGGGAGGTGCGCGGCGCGTGTCCGCTCGCGTCAAGGATGGCCAGCGCCTCTGGCAGTGTGGCTGACCGTGTCCCGGCGAGGATGCGTCGGAGCGCGTCCTTGTTGATATTCGTCTGTGCGGCAATCGTCCGCCGGGACTTGCCACTTTCGTCCACGGCATGGTCGAGGAAAGCTGCGACTCCTCGCGATAGTTCTTCCCATTTGTCGTTTGCGTTTCGCGCCATTGTTCCTGCTTCCGGTGATCTTTAGCGAATCACCAACAGGCTAGGCAACGCGTCAAACTGTAGGAAAGGAAAAAGAACAAATAAGGAACACGTAGGAAACCGGCTCATCGTCACACGATTTGATTCGCGCAGATTCCGGTCCCTCGATCTCAGACTTCGGTATGGGTGGCGCAATGATCGGTATTCTTGGCCGCAATGTCTGCACCGGTCGCGCAAAGCCTGGTCAGATTGCCCAGAATCGACGATTTCTCTTGGTCGGAATGCCGCGTGCGGCAGTTTCCGTTTTCCTACACCCCGCCTTCCAATCGAGGAAAGAACATACAGCGAACGCATCGCTGCCAATGTTCGAAACGGAGTTCCTCGATGACCAAGGCAATCACCCTTCCCCGCCAATCCGTCAAAGGCATTCGTGCCCGCGACTATATTCTTCCGGCCGCGATTGCGCTCGCCTGCGCCGGTGCCGCCTATGCCGGTGCCGACACGACCTTTGATCCGGCGCTGCAGAAGTTCACTGACTTCCTCGAAGGTTCGGGCGGCAAGATCATCACCGTCCTCAGCCTTGCCGGCGGTTTGATCGCGCTCGCCTCGGGCCGCTTCGCCCTTGGGCAGGTCGCGGTCCCGGTCGGTGTCGGAATTGGCGTCGGCACAGGCGTGCCGATCGTCACCTCGGTCGTGACCGCAACCATTTGATCGCGGTCTAACGACGGGAGGGCGGCATGGCCGACAGATACCTCGTTCCACGGCGGCTCGACGACCCGGAGGTCATCGGCTTCTGGACCATCGACGAGTTTGCGGGGCTGCTCGTCCCGTTCGCGTGGGGCATCCTTTCGCAGCACATCATCATCGGCACCGGCCTATCGGTCATGACCTGGTTCGCCCTTCGAAAGGCGAAGGCATCAGGCGCAGGGTCGAAACTGGTCCATGCTGCCTACTGGTATCTGCCGGGGAGCTTCCTCGGGCTGAAAGCCACGCCGCCCTCCCACTGCCGCCTGCTCGCAGGCTGAGGGAGGACCCAAGTGAAACACGAATTCGCCTATGAGGAAGCGCAGCGTCACCTCAAACAGCGCAACCGCTTCGCCGCGCTGTCAGCCGTGCTGGGCCTTACCAGCCTGCTGGCGGTCGGCGCGGCGGCGACGCGCGAGGAAAGCGTCATTTTGGTGCCTGTCACGACCGAGCGCCTGACGCTCGGGAGCGGCGGTACCGATGCGCACTACCTCGAACTCGTAACCCGCGACACCGCGCTCATGCTGCTCAATCGCGCACCCGAGAGCCTCGACTACTGGATGGAACAGGTCCTCAAGGTGGCAGATCCGTCAGCGCACGGGAGCCTCAAGGCCGAGCTCGTCAAGATCGTCGACGAGCAGCGCGGTTCGGACATCAGCCAGGCCTTCGTCATCTCGCGGATGGAGGTCGACGCGCAGGCGCTCACCGCTGTCGTCACCGGCACGCTCAAGACCTTCGTCGGTGCGCAGGTGATCGCAAGCCAAGAGCGCAGCTTCGAATTCAGCTGGAACCGCCGCGGCCTCAGTCTCGGCCTCACCGGCTTCCGCCAGCTCCCAACCGAAAACGAGGAGGAGAACCCATGACACTCCTATCCCGCCCCTTCCCCGCCGCGCTGACCAGCGTTGCGCTGGCAATCGCCACGGCCGCCTACGCTTCACCGGCACATGCCGACCAGTTCGTCGAGGCCGCTGATGGCGCCGCGATCGACTGCGTGCTCGCGCGCGGCGCGCTGACCCGTATCGCCCTCATCGAGGACGGTTTCGCCAATGTCTCGAAGATGGCGAGCGGTTTTCCCTACAACGATTTCGAGGTGACCCACGAGCCGGTGCGCGGCGACATCTATGTCTCGGTGCCGCTGCAATATGCGAGCGCCAGGGTCAGCTTCTTCGCGACGAGCAGCGCGGGCTATGTCTACAAGTTCACCTGCCGCGTCGAAGGCGAGGAAGCGAGCCAGCTCTTCGTCACCAATCCCGCGCTCGCCAAATCCCAGGCGAGTGAATGGGAAGGCGCAGCAGTGACGCGCGACGAGGCCGCGATCCGGCTGATCGAAGCGATGGCCAGCGATGGGGTCCTGCCGGGCTTCCGCGCCCGTGCCGAACTTTCGCGACCACGCCACACCGACAGCCTCGAAGTGCAGCAGGTCGCGGAATACGAAGGCGCCGAACTGATCGGCCAAGCCTTTACTCTACGCAATCTTGGCTCGGCGCCCGTCGACCTTGCCGGTGAGCGCGAGGCGCCGGCCGGGGCGCTGGCCTTTGCCTATGGCCGCGACAGCCTTCAGCCTGGCGAGAGCACTCAGGCCTTCCTTGTCTTTACCAAGGGAGGGCTCGAGTAATGGCCGATCCCGACACACGCGATACGCCCGCGCCAGCGCCAAAGGACGAGACGCGCGGCGAAGCCCGGCGCAACCTCAACCGCACGGTCGCGCAGCGCCAGAAGCTGCTGCTTGCCGGGATCGGCGGCGTGGCGCTCATCGCCGGTTCGATGTTCATCTTCGGCGGCGAGGATGAAGCCGGCGCCGACGGCGTGGGCGCGACCACGATCGAGACCGGCGCGCTGGTCAATCGCAATCTCTCGCAGCGCGAATTCGTCGCCACTTACGGCAACCGCCTCGATGCGCAGGGCCGCGCGATCAAAGACCTGCAGGAAAGCCAGCTTCCCAAGGCCTCGATCGAGCAGGAGCTCGAAACGCTGCGGGGCGAGAACGCGCGGATGCTGAGCGACGGGCAAGCTGCGATCGATGCGATCTCGGCGGAGAACGCCGCCTTGCGCTCGGAACTCGAAACCGTCCGCGCCAATCCCCCGGTCACGCCAGTTGACGCAGGAGAACCGCGGACTCCGGGTTTCGCTCCCGGACCGCTCGAGCCACCCAGCGAACCCAAGGCGAGCCTGCTGAGCTTCTCATCCGAAAAGCCGGGCGCAGCCAAAGCGAAGGCAACCGAAAGCACGCCGCCGCTGCTGCTCGAGGCAAGCCGCGATTATCTCCCGCCCAACAGCTATGCACCTGCCACCGTGATCGTCGGGGTCGACGCCTCGACGGGCGTGACCAGTCAGAGCGATCCGCTGCCCGTGGTGCTGCGCATCACCGGGCCGGCGCGCTCGGTGCTGCAAGGCGACAAGCTGCTCACCACCGATCTCACCGGCTGCCTCGTCAACGGCGCGGCACGCGGCGATCTCTCGGCCGAGAAGGTTTACGTCAAGCTCGTGCGCATGACCTGCGCGCAACCGGGCGGACGCTTCGCGGTGAGCGAGGTCAAGGGGTTCATCGCCTTTGCCGGCAAGTCGGGCGTGCGCGGCAATGTCGTCAGCCGCGAAGGCAGCCTTGTCAGCCAGGCGCTGCTTGCCGGGATCGTCGGCGGGTTCGGGCGCGGCTTCTCGGCCAATGCCAACGGCATCTTTGCGCAGCCTGTCGGCAGCGACGGCAGGCGCGAGGCGCTTTCGCCGACCGACATCCTCGCAGGCGGCCTCGGCCAGGGCGCGGGCGAAGCCGCCGACACTACAGCCAAATACCTCATCGAACGCGCAGAACAGTACCAACCCGTCGTCGAGATGCCGACCGGCATCGCAGTCGAGATCGTCTTTCTCGACGGCGTCCATGTCAGGAGCACACCGCAATGAACTATTCGAACCAGCGGCCCGGCCTCAAGGCGCGCGCCGCGCACATATCGCTCGCTGCCGCCAGCGCAGCAGCCCTCCTCACAAGCGGCGTCGCGATCGTAACCGCCATGCCCGCGCAGGCCGCGATCACGCGAGATGTGGTTGAAGCGCTCAAGCTTCGTCTGCCCAGAACGCCGATCGACGCGCTCGATTGCACGACATTCGCGCCATGGTGCGAGGTCGTCTCGGGAGAGACGCTATTCTACATCGACGAAGCGGCACGCTACCTCTTCGTCGGGCGGCTCTACGACATGGAGGAGCGGCGCGACGTGACTGCCGCGCGCCTGCTCGAACTCAACCCCGACCTGCTCGCCGCCGGCGCAGCCCGCCACGCCGGCGAGGACACTGGAGGGCGCCATGACGTTGCCGAAACCCGCGACAGGCAGGTCGCGACGCATGTCGATCTTAAAGCCCTTCCCAAGGAAGGCGCGATCCTGTGGGGCAATACCAAGGGGCTGAAGCTGGTTGTCTTCTCGGATTTCCAGTGCGGCTACTGCAAGCGGCTCACCGGCGAACTCGAAAAGGCAGGCGTTCTTGTCGAGGAACGGCCGATCTCGATCTTCGGCGCGTCGAGCCGCCGCTTGTCCGAGGCGGTGCTGTGCGCCGCCGACCCGGTCGAGGCGCTCCATGCCGCATACACCGGCAAGCACCTCGAACCGCGCGCAACCTGCAAAAAGTCAGCTGCGCTCGATGCCAACGAAGCCTTTGCACAGGCCAACGGCTTTGCCGGAACCCCGGTAATCGTCCGGGCGCGCGACGGTGCGGTGCTGCACGGCTACCGTGATGCAAAGACACTGCGCGCCTTTGCCAATGCCAAGACCGGATCGAAGCAATGAGCGGCGGTGCGACCCGTGTCGGAGCGACGGCAATTCTCGCGTTGATGATCGCCGGCTGTGCGACGCTTGGCGGCAACGTCAAGGGCGACTTTTCCTGCCGGGCACCGGAGGGAAGCTGCGCGCCGACCTCGATGATCGACGATGCCGCGACCCGCGTTTCACAGGCAGAACGGTCCGGTCATGCCTCTGCGGGAGCGCACAGGGCCGGTGATCGCGGATTGCGGATCGTTGTTGCGGGCTACCGCGACGGGGCGGGCCGCATCCACGAGGCCCGGGTTGTTCATGTCGTGCTGCCCGATCGCGCTGCCGAGCGCTGGCGCGCGCCGCGTTCGACCGGCGACGTGCTTCGCGCACTGGCGCGTCCGGCTGAAGCAGAAGTCGCCCCGCCCGCCGCCGCAGAAGCAATTCCTTTCCAGCATCCCAATCCCTCCCCCCAGCAGCCTCCCGATGTCCTGGTCATCCCCTCGCAGGATCTGACGGAGCTGCCCGGCGCCAAAGCGCCGGACCCCGGGGCACCTGGTCGTCCCCCCTCCCCCGGCCAGGTGCCCCACCCCGTTCTGCCCGAAGGAGAGCCCAAGTGAACCTCTCGCTATCCTCTGCGCGCGACGCGCTCCTTGCTGGCCTGTTCGGCGATGCGAAAAGGGGCGACCATGCGCAGCCGCGTTTCGCGCTCGACATGCTGTCGGACTGGCTTCCGTACCGAGTCTATGACGAGGGCCCGGGGCTCTACCGCAACGCGCACTCGAAGGGCTTCATTCTCGAAGTCACCCCGCTCATCGGCGCCGACGAGCGGACAGGTGAGATCCTCGGCCAGTTCTTTTCCGAGAGCCTGCCGCAAGGCGCGTGCCTCCAAGTGCTGAACTTCGCGTCCCCGCGCATCGGCGCCATCGTCGGCCCGTGGTTCGCACCGCGCTACGAGCAGGGCGGGATCTACGAAGCGATTGCGAAAGCCCGCACCAACCGGCTCTACGATCTCGTCTGGAAGTCGGGCTCGGCACACGCGCCGTTCCATGCGCGCCATGTGCGTCTGGTGCTCTCGCTCGGCGTTCCGGTGCCCGGAAGCGTCACCGATGCAGAACTCACCGAATGCCGCGACGGGATGTCGGGGATGCTGAACTCGCTCGGCCTTGCATCGAACAGGCTCGAGCCCGCAGGCCTCCTCGCATTGGTCGACGAGCTCACCTCGCCGACCACCGCGCGCGAACCCGATCTCACGCACTGGAACCGCGAGGACACGCTCGACGCGCAAGCGATCCGCCGCGACATCGAACTCGAAGTCGAGGACGACCGGCTGATCTTGCGCACCGAGCGCTTCCGCGAGACCGGGCGCTCGCGAGATGGCGTGCCGCAGGTAGGTGAATGCTATCCCGACCGCTTCGATGTGCGCCATTACGGCGTGCGCTCTACCCCTGAGCGCTGGGCACCGTGGGAATGCGCGCGGCTCATCGGCGACATGTTCACCGACAAACTGCGCTTTCCCTGCCCGGCTGCGACCATGCTGTGCCTGCATTATCCCGACCAGGAAGCCGCCTCGGCGCGCGCAGGCTACAAGTTCATGCGCACCACCAGCCTGTCGGAAACGAAGAGCGCACGTTTCCTGCCCAAACTGTCCGAGCAGTCGGCAGAATGGAAACACGTCCAGGCCGAGCTCCAGGCGGGCAAGAAGCTGGTCAAGCTGTTCTATGGTCTCACCACGATCTCGCCGCTTGGCGAAGGCGATGCGCATGAGCGCACGGTCAAGGCGATCTACAAGGCGGCCGGATGGGACCTTGCCGACGAGCGCTTCCTCCAGCTCCAGGGCCTCGTCGCGGCGTTCCCGTTGAGCCTCGCCGATGGTCTGGTCCACGACCTTGCGCGGCTCAAACGCTTTCGGACCATGCTCTCGACCACCGCGGCCCATATCGCCCCGCTGCAGGGCGAGTATCTCGGCGGCACTATCCCGCACCTGCTGCTTCTCGGCCGGCGCGGCCAGCCCTTCTTCTGGTCACCCTTCGAGAACGCGGCGGGCAACCACAACATCGCGATCTGCGGGAAGTCGGGCTCGGGCAAGTCGGTGCTGCTGCAGGAGCTGTGCGCCGCGCTGCGCGGCGCGGGCGCCAAGGTCGTGGTGATCGATGACGGACGCAGTTTCGAGCATTCGGTAAAGCTGCAGGGCGGGCGCTTCGTCGAGTTCACCCTCGCCTCGGGCTTCTCCTTGAATCCCTTCTCGATGGTCGACGATGCCCGCGCGCATGAGGACGAGGACTACCGGCTCGACTGCTTTGCGATGATCAAGGCGATCGTCAGCCAGATGGCGCGGCCAAGCGCCGCGCCCTCGGACACCGAGCGCGGCCTCATCGACCGCGCGGTGACGCAGGTCTGGGAAGCGCTCGGCAGCGGCGGCGCGATCGACGATGTCGCGCATGCCCTCCATCAAAGCGAAAACGAGGCGGGCAGGGATTTGGCGACCGCGATCGCGCCTTTCTGCCGCGGCGGCAGCTATGCCGGGTTTTTCTCCGGCAAGGCGAGTTTCGCGCTCGAAGACGATTTCACCGTCTTTGAGATGAGCGACCTTGCGTCCCGCGAGGAACTGCGAAGCGTTGTCCTCTCGGCGATCATGTTCATGACCGGCCAGGCGATGACGCGCAGCTCGCGGTCCACCAAAAAGCTGCTTTTGATCGATGAAGCCTGGGCCATGCTCAAGGGTGGTTCGATGGGCGAGTTCGTCGAGACCTATGCTCGCACCGCGCGCAAGTACGGGGGTGCGCTCGCCACTGCCACCCAGTCCTTGAACGATTACTACAAATCCGACGGCGCGCGGGCCGCGCTCGAAAACAGCGACTGGATGCTGGTGCTCCAGCAGAAGCCCGAGACCATTGCCGATTTCCGCAAGGAGGCCCGGCTCGACATGGACGACCGGACCGAGACGCTGATCCGCAGCCTCAAGCGCTCGGGCACCGAGTACAGCGAGATCTACCTCAAAGGTCCCGAGATGGAAGCCGTTGGACGCCTGGTGCTCGACCCACTCTCGGCAACCATCTTCTCCTCCGATCCTGACACCTATGCCGCGATCCACCGCCATGTCGAAAACGGCATGCCGCTGGAGCGCGCAGTCGCGCTGGTCGCGGGCGTGGAAGGAGGCATGTGATGGTGCTCGAGACCACCACGCTCGTAGATCGCGTGCCGCTTCCGTCAGTCAGACAAGCCCGCGACAAGCACCGTGTGATCGACTGGCTGGCGCTGTTCCAGGGCACCTGCCTGGTGCTGATCGAAACGGCAAGCTTCGCGGCGAGCACGCTGCTGCTGGTCCTCGGCCTGCCGCTGTTCGTGTTCCTGGCTGTAGCAGGCTGGGATCTCACGGCGCTGTTCGCGCAGCTCGGCAATCTTGCCGACCATTACCGCACCGCTGAACCGGTCGCGCGCCGCTTCTTTGCCCAAGACCTCCAGATCGCATTCCTCATCGCAGCCGGCGGCCTCGCCCTGCTGCGATTGCCGGCTTTCCTGCGCCGCCTCGATCGCCGCCTCGCCGAAGGATCTCCCCGCCATGGATAGACTGAACCTCCCGCTTAGCCAGCTGGGCCCGAAACTCCTCGCTCTAGCCTTGCTCGTTGCCGCGCTCCTGTGGGGTGCGTGGATCACGCAGCAGGTCACCAGCTCCCCGGAGCAGCGGATCGTCACGGTCCGGCTCGCCGAGACCATCGGGACATTCGTCGAGGAAGCCGCGCGCGCCGATGCCGATCCGGCGGTCGTTCAGGCGGCGAGCCTTGCATACCTCAAAGCCGCCGAAAGCGCCGTCGCCGACATGGGCCATGACGGCCGCGTGGTGCTGGTTGCCGAGGCCGTGCTCGCGGGCGCTGCCGAAGACGCAACCTCCGAACTCGAGCAGCGCATTGCGGACAAGCTCGCCGGGGAGAAGCAGCCATGAGCCTGACCCGCTCGATCCGCCGTCCGCTGCTGCTCTCGGGGCTGGTCCTGCTGCCGCTTGCCTGGGCGCCGCTCGATGCCTTCAGCAAGGACCACGCGTTCCTCATCAATGCGAGCCCGAGCCTGTCCAACTGGGCGTTCTGGCTCGACAAGCACGCGCCGATCGAACGCGGCAGCCTGATCTTCTTTGAGCCGCCGCAAAGCGAGCTGGTCGAAAGGCATTTCGGAAAAGGACCGCAGATGTTCGGCAAGCGCGTGCTTGGCATGCCGGGCGATGTCGTGCGCCACGAGGGCGATGCGGTCTTCATCAACGGGAAGCAGGTCGCGAGCCTGCTCGAGGTCACCCGTCTCGGTGTCCCGCTCACGCGGGGGCCTAAAGGCGTCATCCCCGAGGGCTGCTACTACACCGGCACCAGCCATCCCCGCGGGCTCGACAGCCGCTATGGCGCAATCGGCTTCGTGTGCCGCGGACAAATCCTTGGCAGCGGGAGGGCGATCCTGTGATGCGCTCCCTCTTTCCGCTTGGCGCGCTTCTCCTCGCTGCGCTCCCGGCCAGCCTGCAGGCGCGAGACTATGGCCAGCGCGGCGCGGTCTTCCCCGTGATCGAGCGCGATCTGCTCGAACAGATCCATGCTCGCCTCGCGCAGATGGAAAAGTCGGGCGAGACCGCGCGGCTCAACGAGGAACTCAAGCGTCGTACGATCGCCCGCGTCAACCGGCCTGATCCGGTTGCCGGCGTGATCCGCGCAAGCGCAAGCCGCCAATGGGCCTTCGATCCGACAATTACGCTTGCTGCCGATATCCGGGGCGCAAAAGGCGAGCTGATCCATGCCGCCGGAACCCGGGTCAATCCGCTCGACAGCGTCAAGCTGCGCGGCGACCTCCTGTTTCTCGACGGCGACGATCCGGCGCAGGTCGCCTGGTCGCTGAGGCAAGAAGTCAATGCCAAGCTGATCCTCGTCAAGGGTGCGCCGCTCGAGCTGATGAAGGCCCGCCAGCGAAGGTTCTATTTCGACCAGGGCGGCAAGCTCACCGACAAATTCGGAATTCGGGCGACGCCTGCGCGCGTGCGCCAGAACGGCCGGATGCTCGAAGTGAGCGAGATCGCGCTGCCGCCCCGGAAGGCACAGCCATGAGCAGCATCCGCGCCTTCCTGGTGCTGTTCACGGCGATGCTATCGCTGGTATTCGCATCACCGGCTTCGGCCGATGCCGGTCCGGGCAAGTGCACCGGGCAATTCGTCAACCCGATCACCGACATCTGCTGGTCGTGCCTGTTCCCGATATCGGTCGGCGGGCTCGAAATCTGGCCGAGCAATCGCCCCGATCCCGACAATCCGGACCTACCGGTGTGCCTGTGCGGGCTTCGGCCCGGCATCGCGATGGGGTTCTGGGAGCCGGTCCGGCTCGCCGATGTCAGTATGAAGCCTTGGTGCTTCGTCAACCTCGGCGGGATGAAACTCGATCCCGGCTTTGATATTGGCTTCCGCTCGATCTCGGGTCCTTCGGCGGTGGGGGGCGCAAGCCAGTATTATTCGAGCTGGCATGTCCACTGGTATGCCTATCCGCTGATCTACTGGATGGAGATCGTCGCCGATTTCCTGTGCCTCGAGCCCGGTTCGATCGACATCCTCTACATCTCCGAGATCGATCCGCTGTGGCAGGACAGCGAGCTCACCGCGATCATCAACCCCGAAGCGGTGCTCTTCGCCAACCCGCTGGCGCTTGCCGCTTGCGCTGCGGATTGCGCGGCATCGACCGCCAATTTGCCGCTCGACGAGATGTTCTGGTGCGCGGGCTGCCAGGGTTCGATGTACCCGATGAACGGCAACGTCTCGGCCTCGATCGGACATGTCCAGGCCTCGCGGCTCGTGCTCTCGCGCTTCGCCTACAAGCTCCACCGCGAACTCGTTTCGTGGGGCACGATGGGATCGAAGGGCCTGTGCGGCAAATACCTGATGCCGGTGATGCGCAAGCAGCAATACCGCTTCCAGGCCACCAATCCCAATCCGGCAACCAAGGGCCGCTTCGCCTGCCCGCCTATCGGTGCCTCCACCACCTTCCAGTCCCCCGGACAGGTCATCCCCGCCATCGGCGAAGACATGGGATACCTCGTCTGGCGCAAGAGGAATTGCTGCGCGCTATGAGAATCGCCTTCCCCCTGCTGGTCGCTATCAGCCTTGCGACCGCCGCCGCCTTTGCTGCCGCGTCTGCGCAAGAGAGTTCGCCCGAACTCGATCTTGCCGAAATCCGCGCGCGCGCCAGCGAGCATAGCGCCGATGCCGAAGCGCTCGCCACGTCGGTGAAGACAAAAGCCGATGCGCTGGCAGAGGACGCGCGCGCCGCTCAACAAACGGCCCACGCGAACCGCGCAGCCTATGCAGAAGCGGCGCAAGCGACTGCCGATACCGGCCCGCTCGATCTCGATGGCATGATCCGCGCCCAGGCCGATGCCGAAGTGGCGGCAATGGGCGAGACGCCCCGGTTCATTGCCTTTGCCTCGCTGGGAATGCCGGAACGCTCGCTCAAGGCGCTGGTTCACGATGTCGCGAGGGCGGGCGGCGTCACCGTGCTGCGCGGGTTCCCGCAAGGCGACAGCGCGCGCTTCAAGAAACGCATCGCCGCGATCTGGAGCGATGGCCATGAAGCCGGCGCGCTCGGGATCGACCCGCGCCTGTTCCGCGCCTTCGATATCGAGGTCGCTCCGAGCTTCGTGATGATCGCGAGCGACTTTGCCCCCTGCGACGGGTTCGACTGCAGCGACATCCTTCCGCCGCACGACCGCATCGCTGGCAATATCAGCGTGGCCGAAGTGCTCGACACCTTTGCTTCAGGAGGCGGTCCGGGCGCGCAGCTTGCACGTCTCCATCTCCGCCGCCTTGAAGGAGAGCGGCCATGAGGCTCACACAATCGCTTCGTCTGGGACTGCTCGCTCTTCTCGCCGTCGCCGCGCCCCTCTCCGCGCAGCAGCAGGATGCGCGGGCTGACGGCAAGGCCTTTGGCGAAAGCCTGCGCAGCGAAGCGCAGGCAGCCGCCAACTCGCAGCACGACGCATCCACCCTCCCCAATTACGATCGCAATGCCGTGCGTGACCTCGAAACGCTTGCCGACGATCCCGACCGGATCGAGAGCAATGCCGCGGCGGTGGCCACCGGGCACCAGGGCTATCGCGCGATGCGCGACAGCATCGCCAACCGCGCACGCTTCGATCCAGACGAGATCGAGGATGTGATCGCGCGCAGTCTCGCGATCAACGAGACGCCGCTTGAATACACCAGCGGCATGGATATCTCGGGCGGCCAGGGCAATTGCGTCCCGCTGCCGCCCGGCTCGGGCTCTGCGGGAACCTACACCGCGACCTGCAACACCGGCACGCGGATCGACCAGTCGGCGGGTCAATGCGCGGTGCCGCTCGTCGCCAGCGTGACGCAGCGCCAGCAATGGCATTATCTCTGCAACGACACCGGCATCTACCAGGGTCTTCCTTGGTGCTCGGCCTTCGATGGCGGCTCGTGCCGCATCACCGGCTATCGCCCCGGCCCGTGCCTCCAGTGGTGGGACAACGGGTTCAACCGCTTCTGCTCCGAGCCGGGCGATCCGATTGCCGAAATCTCCTGCAATGCGCCCGATCCTCGCTACACGCCTTATGCGGTCACCACAGACAGCACGGTCGATGCGGTTCCAGACGAGAGCCAGTGCACGGGTTTTGCCGACAATGGAGACTGCACGCTCGATGTAGAGATTTGCACCGATGCCGATCCGCAGACACGCGTGATCGACGGCGTCTCGGTGACGCGGCCCTGCTGGGAATGGCAGCGCAGCTACACCTGCACCTCGCGCGAAGCGGCGACCGATTGCTCGGACATCGAGAGCCAGGGCACCTGCCGCTTCGTCCGCGAGGAATGCCTCACCGACGAACTTCCGTGCGAGACCTGGGAGCGCATCTACGAATGCCCGTTGCCCGATACCGAGAACACCACGCAATATGTCTGCGATGGCGATGTCTATTGCATTGATGGCAGCTGCGAGACGATCGAGCGCACCGCTAATGACGAGTTCAAGGATGCAGTCACCGCGCTCCATGCGATGGACGAGGCGCGCGGGCAATTCGACCCGAACACGCTGACGCTGTTCCGGGGAACGCGCAACACCTGCTCGTCCAAGGTCTTCGGCGTGCTCAATTGCTGCAAGGGCAAGGGTTTCCCGCTCATTCCGGGGATCAGCCTGCTGGTCGCGCTCGGCTGCGACCGCGAGGAAGTGTTGCTCCACCAGCGCGATGCGCAGGGCCTGTGCGCCTTTGTGGGCACATATTGTTCAAAGAAGTTCCTTGGCGTCTGCCTGACCAAGAAGAAGGCCTATTGCTGCTTCGAGAGCAAGCTTTCGCGCATCTTGCAGGAACAGGGCCGCAAGCAGCTTCCCAAGCCCTGGGACAAGCCCAAGGAAGAACAATGCGAGGGCTTCACCCTCGACGAGTTCGCTCAGCTCGATCTTTCCCGCATGGATTTCAGCGAGGTTTATGCCGAGTTCACCGAGGCCGCGCGGCTGCCCGACGAGCTCGAGACCTCCATCCTCATCCAGCAGAAGATCGACGACTATTACGCAAGGGGCGGTCAATGACCCATCTGGACTACCTGACTGCGCTCGCACTCAGCTTCACTGCGCTCGCCGCCGCTTCGGCGCATGCCCAGGAACCTCGGGAGACGGCATCGATCACCGACGCCGACGCGCTCTACTGCGAAGAGCGAAAGCTCGGCTACTGGTTCTACTGCGTCAAACCTGTGCCCGCAGAGGAACCGCAAACGCCCGAAGCCGAACCGGTCGCGGCCAGCCAAGAACTCGATGCGATCACCTCCGAATTGCGCGAGTTGAAGGCGCGCGCGATCCTCTATCCGACCGAAGCGAATGTCGCAGCCTATATCCGTTTCCAGCGCGCGCAGCTCGACCGCGCCTCGCTGTTCTCCGATGTCTGGCAACGGGCGATCTGGCAGGACCCCGAACTCGACTACACGCTCGAACGCCCCGTCGGAGCGGTCGCCAAGAAGCAGTGGCAGGACGCCCGCAGCGCCGAGCGCGACAGCGTCATGGCACGGCTCTCCGAGCGCTACGGCCTGTTCTATTTCTTCAGCGCCACCTGCGGCCCGTGCGAAGTGATGAGCCCCATCGTCAAGGGAGTCGCCGACCGCTGGCGGATCACTGTGCGCGCCATCTCGACCGATGGCGGTCCTTCGCGCCATTTCCCGGACTACAAGGTCGAGACCAACCAGCGCGCCAGGCTCGGTCTTGAAGGCAAGGCCACCCCGGCGCTCGTGCTGTGGGACAGCGCGACCAAGCGCCCGATCCCGATCGGATACGGCGTGCTCTCGGCCGACGAGCTGCAGGACCGCATCTATCTCCTCACCTCGAAGGAAGCCGGACATGATTACTAGCATTCGCAACGCGGCGCTGACCCTCGCCGCTGCCAGCATGGTCGCATCACCCGTCGCCGCCAATGTCGGCGACAGCATGGACCGGTTCATGGACGACATGGGCGCGGCGGCCAATGTCATCGGCCCGACCGCTTTCGAAGGCCAGTCGGCGGGCTATTACAGCCTCGGCAATGTCTGGACGCGCTTCCCCCAGAAGACCACCAACGTGGCCAACCTACAGCTGCCCCGCGCCCGCGCGGGCTGCGGCGGGATCGACATCTTCGCGGGCTCCTTCTCCTTCATCAATGCGAGCGAGATGGTCGCGCTCCTGAAAGCCGTGGCGAACAACGCGGTCGGGTTCGCCTTCAGCCTCGCGATCGACACCGTTTGCCCCGAGTGCAACAAGATCATGCAGGAGTTTTCGCAGAAGGCGCAGCTCATGAACAACCTCTCGATCAACTCCTGCGAAATGGCGCAGGGGCTGGTCGGAGGCCTGTGGCCCAAGGGCGATCTCGCCGACAAGGCGATCTGCGAAGCGATCGGGAATTCCGAAGGCATCTTCACGGACTATGCCGCAGCCAAACACGGCTGCGGCACGCGCGGGCAGCGCGCCTCAACGAATGAAGGCGCCGGCGCCGACTACGCCGACATCAATCCGGGCGTGGCGCGCAACTACACCTGGCACGTTCTGAAAAAGAGCGCCTTCTTCAACCCCGGCGGCACATTCGACCGCGAGCTTGCCGAATACGCCATGACGCTGATCGGCACGGTGATCTATGTGCCGCCCAAGGACGACGAGGCAGGCAAGTTCGTGCCTTTCGCAGGCGATGCTTCATCCACCCTGGTGAGCGCACTGCTCGACGGGACGCAGGGCCAGACTGTTCGCGTTTTCCGCTGCGACGAGACCGATCTTTGCCTCAATCCCACCTTCGAGCAGATGAGCCTATCGAATGCAAAGGCCATCCGCCCGCGGGTCACGCTCCTGATCGGGAACATGGTCGATGCGATCCGGGCCGACACCGCGATCGGCAATGCCGAAAAGGAATTGCTGCAGGTCGCCTCGGTCCCCTTGTACAAGATCCTTACCGTCCAGGCCGCCTATGGGCGCGGAATGCCGACTGACGACCGCGACACGCTCGCCGAGATCGCCAGCATCGACCTGCTCTATGCCATCCTCGACCGGATCGTGTCGGAAGCCGGGCGCTCGATGGCGAGCTTCATCGCCGCCGACGAAGCCAAGCTCGCGATCTGGCGCGGCCAGGTTGCTGAGGTGCGTTCGGGGCTCGTCCAGCGACAGGCCACCGGACAGGCCAAGGTCTCCGCTATCATGCAGATCATCGAGAAAACGGCGATGATCGAGAACGCCCTTGCCGCCTCGATGTCGCCCTCGATGTCGGCAGCGCTCGACTGGTCGCGCGGGCTCCAGTCGCGCTCGATTATCCCCTGAGGCCGCGACATGGTCGAGATCTTCACAACCGGCGGCGGCGAATACATCGTCAATGTCTTGAACGCCGTCGCCGCGTGGACCGGGGCCGGTGGCTACAAGAGCCTGATCCAGGTGGCGCTGGTCATGGGCATGGCGCTTGCGGTCATTGTCGTCGCGTTCAACCAGGACTGGCGCGCCTGGCTCAACTGGTTCCTCGGCGCGACACTCATCTACATGTGCCTGATGGTGCCGCGCATGGATGTGCAGGTCACCGACCGTGTCAATCCGAGCCTCGCTCCGGCGACAGTCGCCAATGTCCCGCTCGGGCTCGCGCTCATGGCAAGCTTCACCAGTCAGGCAGGCGACTACCTTACCCGCTCCGCCGAGCTCGTCTTCGGCCTCCCCGACGATCTCAACTACTCGAAGAACGGCATGATTTATGGCGCGCGCCTGCTCGAAGCGACACGGTCCCTGCGCATTGCCGATCCCGAGTTTGCCGCCAATTTCGACGAGCATGTGCGGCAATGCGTGTTCTACGACCTGCTCCTCGGCCGCTACTCGATGAAGGAACTGTCCGAAAGCAACGATATCTGGGCGACCATTGCGCCTGGCAGTGCCGCGCGGGCACAGCGCTTCCTCACCCGGCAGGCGGACGATAGCGTCACGGCCACGATCATCACCTGCCGCGAAGCATACACTGCGCTCTCCAACCAGTGGGCCGGGCTTATTGATGAGATGACACGGGTCGCCGGGCGCCAGCTCTACCCCCGGCAGACCGAGGCGCTCGCGAAGGCCAAGCTCATCGCAGACCTGCCGATTGCCTATCAATACCTCACCGGCGTCTCGAAGGATGCAAGCAGCATCTTCCGCCAGGTTCTGACCATCAACGCCTTGAACCAGGCGATGCATGGCTTCGCCGGAGCTAGCGGTGCATCGAGCGTCGATGTGTTCGCGCAGACCCGCGCCGACATCCAAACCGAACGGACCTATTCCTCGATCGCGCACAACGCGATGAAATGGGTCCCGATCCTCAATGTCGTCCTGACGGTCGTATTCTACGCGCTTTTTCCGGTGCTCTTCCCACTGTTCCTGATGCCCAAGACCGGACCGATCGCTCTCAGAGGATACGTCACGGGCTTCTTCTATCTGGCAGCTTGGGGGCCGCTGTTCGTCATCCTGCACATGATCCTGATGCTCAAGGGCGCGAGCGATGTGGCGGCAGCGGGCGGCGCGACCGGTCTCAGCCTCGCGACCTTCTCCGGCATGACCGACGTCAACAACGATATCGGGATCCTGGCCGGCTACCTCGTCGCATCGATACCGTTCCTTGCAGGCGGCGTCGCCAGGGGCGCGCTCGCAATATCGGGCCAGGCAACCAGCTACCTCAATCCGAGCCAGAACGCGGCAGAAGAGGCGGCGCGCGAAGCGAGCACCGGCAATATTTCGCTCGGCAATTCCAGCCTTGAGAACTCGAACGTGTTTTCGCGCCAGTTTGCGCAAGCCAGCCTTGCTCCCAACATTGGCTACGGCGCCGCGCAGACGCGAACGACGGGCGAAAACGGCACCCAAACCACCGGCTTCCCGCAGGCCGAGTTCGCGACTGTGCCGACCTCGAGCTATCCGTTCACACCAACGCTAGGGCAGGACTTCTCGAGCCGGCTTGCGACCATGGCGAGCCAGAGCCGCGGCCAGAGCGAGACATTCTCGAACCTTGCCCAGCAATCGACGAGCTCGGCTGTCACCCGCTTCAGCGAGTTGCGCGATGCCTACACCCGCTCGCGCTCGAACGAGAGCGTCAGTGGCACGTCAACGAGCGACAGCATCGGCAGCGCCTTCAGCGAAGTCGACAACGCCTCGAAAACACTCCAGCAGCAGTTCGGGCTGTCGCGCCGCGCGGCCGACGACATTACTGTGTCCTGGTTCCTGAACGGGGATGCCGGTCTCGGGGTCAAAGGAGAACGAGGCTCGATCAAGGGCACCCTCGGGTTAAAGGGTGGTCGGAACCAGACCTGGACTGACAGTGATATCGGGATCGCCTCCGAGGATCGCTCGCGCATCATGGGCGCGCTGAGCCAGATCTCGGACAGTCGCAGCTGGTCGAGCACGCGCGAAGGCTTCCTGCGTGAAACGAGTTCGAGTTCGGAGGCGCTGGTGTCAAGCAGCTCGGCCGGGATCACCACGTCGATCACCGAAGCGCAGAGCTACACCCGCGAAGCGCGCCGAGCCGAGGAGATCGCCAGCCGCCTCGAGAACCAAGCAAGCTGGTACGAAAGTGCCAATGCCGCAGGCACGCTCAACCTCAGCCAGGCCTATCGCGAATGGGGCATGGCGGAGATCGATGGTAACCGCGACTACTATGGGCCGGTGCGCTTCGACGACATCGATTTCCAGATGAGTGCGCGGGGCCAGAAACTCCAGGCGCGGTTCGTCGAAAGCTATACGAACCAGCTCAATGCCGAGATCGCGGATGACCTGGCTCTGCCGCCCTTTGCGTCCGTCGCTCGACCCGCTGTGAGCAGCGCAGATGGCGTGCGGGGATCGGTACGGCTTGGCGGGGTACCAGGGAGCCTTGGCGCCCCCTCAAGCGAGCGTGAAGACATCGCCCGGAATGTAGGTCGGGTCCAACAACAAGGGGACCGGCGGATCGGGACCGTCAAAGGATACCTCGATGGCAAGACTCGCGATGCCAAGGGAGCCTCGGCTGAGGCGGCCGACGATGTGAAGGAATGGTAGCTCAGATCAGCCCGTCGTAGATGATCACATAGATCAAAAAGGCGAGGAACAGGACCCCGAACAGGATCAATCCAAGCTTGCCCCACGGGTCAGCCCAGGTCTTTTTCCAGGTGTAGGAAGTGAGACGGTTCTCGGCGATGGCCCGATCTACTTCGCGGAAGCCCTCCCAGCCCTCCTTGCCGCCCGGGGGTGTGTCGTCTGGATCGTTCATCGCTCATTCTCCTTCACAAGAAGGGAGCCGCCCTCTCCTCTTCTCAGCCCCATCTTGTTGCTGAGAAAATAGCCGAAAATCATCGGAAAAGCGAGCACGGTATCTTGGCTTGCAGGCCCGAAAATGAAAGGAGTTGGCATGGCAGGAAGATCACCTCAGAATAATGTCTTCGATTTTCACGCAGGAGTTCTCCGACAGAAGCAAGGCAAACGGCGCGGCCTTGCGCTGCTTGTTGCCGGAGGCTTACTCGTTGGCATTCTGGGCGGCATTCTTGGCATCTACTGGCCTTTTGGTTCGGCGATCGCTGAGGCACGAACCAAGCACAGCTTTGCCGTTTGCGGCATGGTCAGACGCACTTGTATCATCGATGGCGACACGATCTGGCTCGAAGGCGTGAAGATCAGGATCGCGGATATCGACACGCCTGAAATTTCGCAGCCAAGATGCGATATCGAATACGATCTCGGCATAAGGGCACGCGACAGGTTGGTGGTTCTGCTCAATCAGGGAGAGTTCTCCGCCGTTCCAATCGGTAATCGAGACGAAGACCAGTACGGTCGTAAGCTCCGTGTCCTGATGCGCGATGGCCGCTCGATCGGCGACCAATTGGTCGCGGAAGGACTAGCACGAACCTGGTCCGGACGCAGGGAGCCATGGTGCTGATGCGCATCTGGCCGGACAGTGACGATCCCTTGCCGGGCAACGAGCGGGAATGGAAATTGAAGCTCGAAGCATGGCTGCTGGGTATTCCGATTGTCCTTATGCTCATCGCAGGCATCGGGTCACTCTTCTGATGCTCACCCGTGATCAGGAGCTTTGGGGCATGGCGCTGTGGGTGGATAAGCACCATGGCGACGCCGGAGGTGAATTCATTGCGTCGAAGATCGATCAGCTATACCAGGCCGGCGAGCAGGACGGGGCAAGACTTTGGCAGAATGTTGCCCGTCGCTATGAGCAACTTGTCGAGCGCAGGACCTATTCCTGATAGAACCTTGAGGATCTCTAGCGTCGACTGACTGCAGATAGGCTTCCAGCCGTTCAAGCGTTCGTCGACGCGGCCTTCGCCCTTGCCTGAGATCGAGTACGAATCGAGGATCGCCAACTGCGCGCCGGCCGAAGCGCGTTGCCGAAATATGGTGATCTTTCAGATGCTTTTCGATCCGTTCCAGCAAGGTCATAACCCTTTCGCTCCGACTCGCAAATCCCTTGTGTTCTTGTTATGTTCTTAGTAGGATCACATCCGCGAGTCTAGGAAAATTCCTACAATTGAGATTCGAAGGACAGACAGATGGAACATGTCAGGGAAGAGCTCGACCGGCTGATCCTCAAGGGCGGATATGGCTACGCCTCGATATCGCGGCTGCTTGGCCGCAACCCTGCCTATGTGCAGCAATTCATCAAGCGCGGTTCACCGCGAAAGCTCGATGACGAAGACCGAAAGACACTTGCCTGCTTCTTCGGCGTCGATGAGCAAGTGCTCGGCGGTCCCGCCAATCCAGTCAATGATGGTATGGTCGAGATCCCCGTTCTCGATGTGGAAGCATCTGCTGGATTCGGCGCGGTAGCTGCCAGTGAGACTGCACACACCCGGTTCGGGTTCGATGAGCGGTGGCTGCGGCACCTGACGTCGGCCAAGAGCGCCAGCCTGTCGATCGTCGGCGTAAAGGGTGACTCGATGGAGCCCACGCTCAGCGATGGTGACGAGGTCCTGGTCGACGCGTCAGACCATGGCTCACGATTGCGCGATGGAATCTACGTTTTGCGCGCTGATGATGCTCTGGTCGTTAAGCGTATTGCTATCAAGCCTGGTGGCCGACAAATCACAATCGCCAGCGACAACCCAGCTTATCCAACTTGGCACGACATGGACCGATCTGAGGTGCACGTCGTCGGTCGGGTCATCTGGTTTGGCCGAGCCTTGTAACGGCAGGACTTGGGCCGGAAGCGGAAAGGCAGCTTTTATATCTTTGAGCGGATTAAGCGGACAGCGACTACTGACCGAATCGCAAGCCGGTGCATTAGAGAATGGTCTGGAGAAACCCCTCTTGGCATAGACTTTTGCCGTCGTTGAAACGCCCCTGCAGGACAGCCAACACGGAGCCGAGAGCCACAAACTAAATTGGTTTACTATTTAGCGCGCCTTTCCTACCATCCGGAGATGGCGAGAGAAACCTTTACGATTGAGGGCGCAGGCGCGATTTCTCTTACAGCCGAGGCTGAGGGGGATGCCTACGCTAAACCCGTCCTTCTTGCGCACGGCGGCGGGCAGACACGGCGCGCGTGGAGAAGGGTGGTCAGCGAGCTGGCTCAAGCCGGCTTTCGCGCAATCGCCCTCGACATGCGCGGTCACGGAGACAGCGATTGGTCGCTATGCGGAGCTTATGAAATGCGCGACTTCGCGGCGGATCTGGTCGCTGCAGCGTCGCGCCTGGACCAGAAGCCAGCGCTGGTTGGCGCTTCACTGGGCGGGCTCGCTGGACTGATTGCCGCAGGGGAGCTTGCTCCAGGTAGCTTTGCTTCACTCACATTGGTCGACATTGCCCCGCGCATGGAGCCCAGCGGTGTGATGCGCGTGGTTGGTTTCATGGAAGAGCATGTCGATAGCGGCTTCGCCTCACCAGAGGAGGCGGCCGACGTGATCGCTCGCTACATACCGCATCGTCCCAAGCGGGGCGCGAGCGATGGTCTGAAAAACTATCTGCGGCAGAAGTCGGATGGGCGCTTCTATTGGCACTGGGACCCGGTGTTTATCCGTAATATAATGTCAGCCAGACAAGGCGACCCAGACAGCCAAGAACGTCAATCGGCAATGCTGAGCCAAGCTGCGGCGAATCTCACGCTTCCGCTTCACCTCATCCGAGGCGGCTCTAGCGATCTTGTTTCCGAAGAGGCCGTTTTGCATCTGCGACAACTCGCCCCCCATGCAGAATACACCGATATTGCCGATGCCACGCACATGGTCGTGGGCGATGCGAACGATGCCTTCTCCGCCGCTATCGTCGATTTCCTACGAACCCATCACTCTTGCGATACGGCTCAACCACAGGGGACGAGGGAGCTATGATCGATCGAGAGCGCTTGCAGGAAATGCTGAATATCGCGCCGTTTCATCGATGGCTTGGGCTGGAGATTGCAACATGCTCCGACCAGGGAATCGCGATCACCATGCCATGGCGCGAAGAGATCGTGTCGAACCCTATGATTGGGTCGGCGCATGGAGGGATCCTGGCTTCACTGGTCGACCTCACCGGGCTTTATACTCTGCTTGCCGGGGGCGTCGCGGCGAGAGCGACGGCCGATCTGCATGTCGATTACCACCGTCCTGCAACCTCAGGACCTCTCACTGCTCACGGACAGATCGTGAAGATCGGGCGACAGATTTCGGTGGCGGAAACCCGGGTTCTCGAGCCCGACGACAAGTTGGTCGCCAGCGGCAGGGGCGCCTACTTCTCGTCAACCGGATCACTTGATCAGCGCGGCGGGACTATTGATCTCGAACAGGCTCTTGCCACCCAAGGCCCAGCGACTTCTGCAGCGCGATCCACGCCAGCGTAAGGGCACCTTTTGCCCGGACGAGGTCTGCTGAGGCCTGCTGCTGTTCTCGCAGGGCCCGGTTGAGGTCAGCCTTCGAGATCGCTCCTGCGGCAAAACGTTGGCGGTTCAGGTCCGCCGCGCCGTCAGCCTGCTTCTTGATTTGCATACTGGCAGCGAGCGCCACACGCTGCTGGCCGAAGCGAGCCAAGGCACGTTCGGCGTCTTGCAGTGCCAGAAGCACCGTCTGCTGGTAATTGGCGACTGCTTCGTTGCGCGCCGCCCCGGCTTGGTCGATCGCAGCGTCTACCCTGCCGAAATCCAGAAAATTCCACTGGAGGCGTGGGATCGCGAGTGCGGAGAAATCGCCGACATCGACAACGTCGTCCAACGAGGATCCGCCGAGGCCCAGGATCCCCGTGAAGGACAATTTCGGGAACCGCGCCGCCTCGGCCACCCCGATCCGCGCCGTCGACGCGGCAAGAGACCGTTCGGCCGCCCTTATGTCAGGCCGACGCGCCACCAGGCTTGCCGGATCGCCGATCGCGACCTGCTCTGGCGGCATGGGAATGGAATGCGCAGTCGTGAGCGCTGCATCAACTGATCCCGGCACCTGTCCGGTCAGTATAGCGAGTGCATCAGACAGGACTGCGATATCCGCTTCAGCTTCGGCAAGTTGTGACTTGAGCATCTCCAGTTCGGCATTCGCGGTGCCTACCGGGAAAAGCGGCAATGCACCGTGCTGATAGCGTTGGTATGTCAGCGCCAGGATCTCTTCCTGCAACGAAATCTGCGCCTCAAATTGCTCTGCGCGGAATTGGGCCTCCCGCAAATTGACGTAGGTGCTGGCCACTTGGGCAGTCAACTGGACCTTTGCGTCCTCTGCATTGGCCACGGTTGCAGCAGCTTGGGCATTGCTGGCTTCAATGCGCCTGCGCGAGCCACCGGCGAACTCCAGCTCCCAGTTGGCGTTAAGGCCCACATTGAAAAAGCTGAGCGAGTCATCGGTTTCTGCGTCGGAATTGGTTTGCTCTGACGGGGGGGGCGCCCCGCCTTGAATGTCGAGACCACGAAGCCGGCCCTGCACGGTGGTGGCCTGTGCCCCAAGCGATGGCATTCGACCCGCACGGTCTTGCCTGATGGATGCCCGTGCCTGGGCAATGCGCGCCTGCGCTGCGGCGAGCGAAGGGTTGCCGGACAGCGCAGCCTCCACCAGCCGCGTCAACTCGGGATCGCCGAGCAGCAGCCACCATTGAGCGACAACCGGATCAGATGCGCTCACATCACTGCCAGCGCGCACAAAGCGAGTGCCCGTGTCTGCTGACACAACTTCCGGGGGGCCTGCATAATCGGGCCCAGCCGTGCATCCAGCTAGCAAGGCGATAGTGATAATCGGAGGTAGCAAGTGGCGCATAATCTCGGGCTCAGTGCATCGAAAGGGAGACATTTTCCGGAAGCGGCTTGAGGAACAGAATAAGCGGGACTGTCGCGAGTGTGAGAAGTCCCATCACCAGAAAGACATCATTGTAGGTCATGATGAACGCTTCGCGCTGGAGAGTGCCGCCGAGTGCCGCCATCGCTCGTTCCATATCGCCCAAGCTTCGCGCCAGTCCGTCGAGATAGGTCTGCAGCGAAACGCTGTTCGCATTCAGCGTTTCTTCCATGCGCCTCGTATGGTGCCAAATTCGCTGGTCCTGGAACGAAGCGAGGGCCGAGAGGGCGAATGATCCGCCAAGATTGCGGGCCGCGTTGAAAATGCCCGAGGCATCGCCCGCGTCTTCCTTGGCCACCGACGCAACCGTTGCCTGATTCAGGAACATCATCGCAAGTATCATTCCGGCCCCGCGGATAAGCTGACTTTCAGTGAAGACAGCGCCGCCGGATTCGGCGGTCAGACTCGTGCTGACAAAGCAGCTGATCGCCATCAGCAGCATTCCGGTGCCGACGGCAATGCGGATGTCCACCTTGCGGATCATCAGGGGCAGAACCGGCATCAGGAGAAAGGCCGGGACACCCATCCAGAAGATGACCAGTCCCGTCTGAAAAGCATTATAGTCAGAGATGATCGCCAGAAACTGCGGAATGACATAGGTCGAACCATACATCACCATGCCCAGGGCGAGCGCCATGATCGCGACGCTGGCGAACTGTCGATTGAACAGGAGCTGCAACTTCAAGACTGGCTTGCGTGCCTTCACCTGTCCGTAAATCAAACAGGCAAAGCCGATAATGGTCACCACCGTTAGCCAGCGAATGAGTGAGGACTCGAACCATTCCTCACGGTGCCCTTCCTCGAGTACAACAGTCAGACCGCCCAGTCCGAGGATCAGCCCGAGAATGCCAGCCCAATCGGCGTCCGTGAGATATTCCCACTTGGGCTTCTCGTGAGGCAGCCCGATAAACAGCAAGAGCAGCAGGATTGCGCAGACTGGCACATTGACGAAAAAGGCATAGTGCCAGCTCAGGTTCTCGGTCAGCCAGCCGCCGATCAATGGCCCCATCACGGGGCCAAGAACCACAGTCATGCCGAACAGGGCCATTCCGATTGGCTGTTGGTGCGGCGGTAATCGTTTAGCCACAATAGTCATTGCGGTCGGAATGAGGACTCCGCCCGTGAATCCCTGACCCGTTCGGCCGATGATCATGGTCGTAAGGTCGGTTGCAATCCCGCATAGCACCGAAAATGCGGTGAACGCGCTAACCGCGATGATGAGGAGGGTTCGCAGACCGAACAGCCGTTCGAGCCAAGCGCTCAGCGGAATGACGACGATTTCAGCAACGAGAAATGACGTAGCAATCCAGGTGCCTTCGGCGCCTGTGGCACCGATCTCGCCCTGAATGACGGGGAGTGCGGAATTGACGATTGATATGTCCAGCGTCGCGAGCATGGCGCCAAGCGCGCCCGCGGCCACAGCGACCCAGGCAGTCACGTCTGCGTTCTTTCGGCCCCCGGCCGGCCCGATCGAAGTGTCCTGCGCTGCCAGTATCTCGGTCATTGAGTCCGACTCGAGATCTCTTCCAATTCGCCGGCAGCATTCCGGGTGTCGACCGTAGCCACTACCGACATGCCGGGAACGAGCAGACGCCGCACTTCAGGGGGAGCATCGATACCGATGCGGACGGGTATCCGTTGAACGATCTTGGTAAAGTTGCCGGTGGCATTTTCGGGGGGGGAGGATGGAAAATTCCGCGCCCGTTCCCGGCGATATGCTGACCACTCGCCCCGCGATCTCAAGGTCGGGTAGGGCGTCAACTTCGAGCCTGACGCTTTGGCCGGCCCGGATCAGGCCGACCTGCGTTTCCTTGAAGTTTGCCGTCACGTAGATCGCCCTCACCGGAACCACCGTCATCAAACGTTGACCCGGTTGCACGAACTGGCCCACCCTCACCGAGAGATCGCCGACGCGGCCGGCCTTGCTGGCGCGCAGCAAGGTCGATTCAACCGTAAGGTCGGCTGTTTCCAGCTGAGCGCGAGCAGCGTCCGCCTGCGCCTGGGTCTGGTTGATCTGCTCGAACAGGGTCCCTCGGCGCGCGGTCGCGGCAGCCACCGCTGCCTGCGCGGCGACGAGTTCGGCCCGCGCTTGCCGCGCCTGCGCCTCATACTGGTCTAGCTTTTCCCGCGGTTCGGCTCCTGTCGCGGCAAGGGGCCGATATCGCGCCACCTGGTCGTTCGCGAGGTCCAGTGCTGCGCGCGCGGCGGCGAGTTGGCCCCGCGCCTGGCGAATGGCTGCATCCTGTTCGGCTACCTGAGAACGGATTGTGTCGGCACCGGCCAGGGTCGCAGCGATCTGTGCGCGCGCCTGTTGCGCTTGCGCCTGATAATCCCGCAGATCCAGTTGTACGAGGGCTCCGCCGCGAGCAACCTGCTCGTTCTCCCCCACGAAGACCTCTTCGACGTATCCCGCTACCTTGGAAGAGATAACGACGCTGTCGGCAGCGACATAGGCGTTATCGGTCGTCTGCATGTACTGTCCGTAGGTTACGTGCCGGTAGTACCACCAGATCCCGCCAAGCAGCACGGCAAGACCAACGATGATTAGCACGATGCGCAAGCCACGCCGCGATTGCGGTTTCGTTGGGGTTGTGCCCTCCTGCTCCGGTTGGTTGGAGTTATCGGTCATCTGACTCTTTCGGCAGCCTCAGTAAAAGGTGAACGCGTCTCGCGCCCTATGAGCCGTGAGTCAGATAGTAAAGGCATTTAGCAGTTTGCATTTGGGCATCCGAGGCTATCCGACTACACAGCGCTATGGATGAAAAACCAGATACCATGTCACGGTCTCAGCGTCGGCAGAAGTTCATCACCGATGATGACCGCATTCTCTATCTTATGGACGAGATCAGTCGCGGCGCGCGCAGAGTGTACGATGCGAGGGTCGCCAGGATCGGTCTCAATCAGACACAGTGGAGGATCATCGGACAACTTCTTCGCGATCCTGCCCTTACGCAGGCTGAAATCGCCAAGAAACTGGAACTGGAATCGGCGACCATCGGCCAGGCGGTTGCAGGTCTTTGCGCACGCGGGCTGATGAAAAGGCTTCGAGCTGAGACGGATCGGCGAGCGTGGCAGCTCATCCTCACGGAGCAGCTTGACGATCTGCTGCCCGAACTGAGAGGCTCCGCGGATAGGCTTCATGGTCTGCTTTGGCGCGACATTGCCGCCGACGAGAAGCAAACGTTGCAGCAGACTCTTGAAAGGGTATCGGAAAATCTGGACCAACTCCGGGCCGAGGCTGAGTAAAATCATGGCATCGCCCCCGGAAAAGCCTATCAGCAGCATCGCTCGCGCCGCGGAGATCGGCCAAATCCTAATGAGGCACGGCGCGAAGAATCTCGCCGGAGCCCTCGGATTTATTCCCTCTTCGAGCAATGTCATCGATCCTCGCGAATTTCATCCGGCTGCAGTTGTGGCGTTCCTCCGTGACATCGGGCCAGTCGGCATAAAGCTGGGGCAACTCCTCGCCACCCGAAGCGATCTGTTTACCGAACACTGGATCACGGCATTCTCAACCCTGCACGATCAGGTGTCGTCAGTGCCCTTCGCAGATATCGAGCCCGTACTTGCTTCAAGCTGGGGTGAGGACTGGCGGAGCGACTTTGCGCAGTTCGACGAAAAGCCTTTGGCCTCTGCCTCCATAGCGCAAACCTATTCCGCCAGACTGCGGGACGGAAGCGAGGTCATCGTGAAGGTTCGGCGGCCAGGCACTGCCGCTCGGATGGAGGCTGATGTGCGCCTCCTTATACGCCTTGCCGGGATCGTGGAAGCACGGTCGCCGGACATCGCGCGTTACCGGCCAGTCGAGTTTCTGCGGACCTTCGGCCGCAATCTTGCCTGGGAGATGGACCTCGCTGCGGAATCCCGAGCCTGCGAGCGGATCGGCGCATATCTCGATACCATCGGCGTCAGGTCCCCGGCCATCCATTGGGAACTGACCGGGCTGCGGGTGAACGTTCAGGAACGCCTGTACGGCAGGCCCGCGTCTTCGCTGGGCAGCCCATCGGGCGACCCGCGGGTGGCGGCTTTCGCTAAAAGCTATGCCAACGCTGTCCTGCGGATGATCATCCTGAACGGCGAATTTCACGGCGACCCCCATCCCGGTAACGTCTTCATGATCGGCGAGCAGGATGTCGGCTTCATCGACTTTGGATCGGTCGGGACGCTCACCAAGGCCAGGCGCGACGAGATCGTCCGCCTCGTCCTTGCGATCGCTGGTGAGGAAACCAGCGATGTCGCGAATGTCCTGCTCGCATGGGCGGGGGAGCCGAAGGTGGATCGCGATGCGCTCGCGGTGGATCTGGATCAGTTGATCGGAGAGTTCAGGGGGACCGTGCTATCTGGCATCGAGTTCTCGCAGATTTTTTCCCGCGCTTTCGACCTGTTGCGGGATTATCGACTGGTTCTGCCACCTGATCTGGCCATTCTTCTGCGTACCTTGTTGACTGCAGAGGGCTTCGTCCGATCGCTGGCACCGGACTACAACATCGCCGAAGAGACCCGGCCGATCATCACGGAGCTTCTCGCCGAGCGGTTCTCGCTCGGCAGCGCTCGGTCGGGTTTGAAGAGACTTCGCGGTCAGCTGCTGGGTTTGTCGGCGTCCTTGCCCGACATACTTGCCACTGCGAACTCGATCGCAAAGTCAGGATATGTGCCGGTTCAGCTCGATCCGCTCAGTATCGAGCAGCTCGCTGGACTTCGCAATGAGCGTCAGTCCTTGAAAGGCCCTCTAGCTGCCGCATTGATCATAGCTAGCGCGTTGCTTGTCGATCAATCCTGGCTTCTGGCTGGCGGCGCGCTTGTGATTGCTGGGGTGGTGCTCATCCGAAAGTCATAATGAAGGAGCAACTTAATTCGTGCACGGTCACGATACGGCAAAGCCGAACTTAACGAGGATTTCATGCGCCTCACTTCAGCGACCAAGACGCATCGCGAAGAAAATTTTTCGACCTATTGCGATTGAAGGCTTATTTTCCCTCAATCAGACGAAACTTTGGAACGGCAGCTTTCAAGCGTGTCCTGGCCTGACTTTATGGCCGCTATTGGGGCGCATAGCTGCCATCGACGCTAGTCTGAACCAACGGCAGCTTTTGGGCGAAAATCGTGACTACTCGAATGACCGGGATTAGGGCGCATTGCCGCCGTTGGCCTTCCTGACTGAATGGCAGATCTCTGGGCGAAAGCTCTGTCATCGAAAGAGCGGGAAAAGGCTCTTTGAAGTGACGACGGCTCACGCTTTATGCGCGGCAAACACTACCCATGATATGCAATGGCCTATCATGGGTAGTGTATATATGCCATTGCATATCTCTATTGCCTTTCTCAACGATCATGGTATATGCTAAAACATATAGACGTAGGCCAGCATATGTAGAAACATATTTATGAGCACGACAATCGAGGACATCGCCGCAAGCATCAAAGCGGCACGGATAGCAAAAGGCTTTACCCAGAAACAGCTGGGTGAACGGGTAGGCTTGCCTCAAAGCCATATCTCCAAAATCGAAGGCGGGAGTGTAGACCTACAGATTTCCAGCCTCGTCGAAATAGCGCGCGCGCTCGACCTCGAACTGAAGCTAGTGCCTCGAAGGACCGTACCGGCGATCGAAGGCGTAGTTCGCTCACACCGCGAAAGAAGCGAGGCAAGTCGAGTGCTCGCAACGATTGCCGAAACCAACCGGTTCGCCGAGCGAGTACGGGAGAGCTATCCGAGCGTCACCGAAGTGACCGAGCTTCAAAGCGCACTTAAGGATATCCAGGCCGTTAATTTCACTCCCGAAACGCTCAAAGCCATCGAGCAGGCCTTGCAGCCCGTCGCTCATCTGAAAAAGCATCTCCAGGATCTCGGCTGGGCGCTTGAGCAGCAAGAGGGAAGGAAGAAACTCACCCAACAGATCGCAGCATCCACGCGTGCCCTCCAACACGTCAGAAACTCGCAGGTTCAAGCAATCGGTCAAGACAGTGCCTCAAGACGGCCTGCTTACCGCCTTGGGGACGACGCCACATGATCGACGCAGCTGCTCTCGATATCTTTCTGGGTAAGACGCGCGTTGGAACCATTGCGCGCCTCGATGGAGATGCGAGCATCTTCACATTCGACGAAGTCTACCTTGCCGACCAGGATCGGCCAACGCTGTCGCTGGCCTACAAGGACGCGAACGGCGAAATCATTGCCGAGACACGCAGCTATCGAACGAAGATTGAGCCGTTCTTCTCCAACCTCCTTCCTGAAGGCACGCTTCGCGACTACCTGGCCCGCCGCGCGGGCGTGAAAGCCATGCGCGAGTACCACCTTCTCGCACAGCTCGGGCACGATCTTCCCGGCGCAGTGCGCGCCGTCGCCGTCGATGCCGAGGAAACGGAGGCCGACGAGCTAGATGAAGAAGCGGCGGGGAAGCAGGCAGAGCGCGCGCTGCGCTTCTCGCTTGCCGGCGTGCAACTCAAATTCTCGGCAATCAAAGCCCAGGGCAAGAATGGCGGGCTGACGATCCCGGTCACGGGCAGCGGCGGCGACTGGATCGTCAAGCTCCCGTCTGCCAGACATCCGGACGTGCCCGAGGCAGAATTCGCAGCGATGAAACTGGCGGCAAAGATCGGGATCGACGTTCCTGAAATCGACCTTGTTCCGCTCGATCAGATTGATGGCATACCCGAAGGTATCACCCGTTACGGAGAGTCCGCTTTTGCCATCCGGCGCTTCGACCGGGGAGAAGAGGGACCCGTACACACCGAAGACTTCGCCCAGGTGTTCGGTGTCTTTGCAGACGATAAATACGAGAATGCGAGCTACCGCCAGATCCTCAGCGTGCTGGCGATCGAGACCGACGAGCAAAGCGTGGTCGAATTCGTCCGCCGGCTCACCTACTCGGTGCTGATCGGTAATGGCGACATGCACCTCAAGAACTGGTCGTTGATTTATCCGGACCGGCGCAACGCGCTGCTGGCACCTGCCTATGACTTGCTTTCGACGCTCGCCTATATCCCAGGCGACGATGCTGCGCTCAAATTTGATGGCTCGCGCGAGTGGGCGTCCTACACCTATGATGTACTCGAGGCGATCGCCGACAAGGCAAGGCTGCCTGCAAGGCTGATCACCGCGACAGCGAAGGATGTCGTTGCACGGTTCGATGACGCCTGGAGCAGCGAAAGCGGACACCTGCCCTTCCCCGACGATGTGCGAAGCGCGATTGAGAGGCATCGCAAGACTCTTGCGATCTGAGAGTAGTTCCGAAATCCGGCCGTTCGCGCGCGGGCACGACCCTAAAGTACTGCCGGACCCAACGCGTCTGAAATTTGCTGCGCAAGGCGGCCTTTCAAATCCCGAAATCCAGTGTCTTGCTCTTGCTTCGGACGATTTCCTTTTCGGCCTTGTTGGCCTCTTCCGGTTTCAGCTGATCAAGTTCGCCGTTTTTCTTTTCTGTCGGGGCCACCTGTGCGGTGACCTCGAGGGCCGAGGCCTTCTCTCCTTTGTTGCGTGCCACGGCTGCTCCGAGCCTGTCCGAACTATCGACGACCAGTGTCAGGTGATCGCGCAGCCTCGTGATCGTCACCAGGAACGTCTTCTGGTTCGACAGGTTGCGCTCGCGGCTGTCCATGACGGCTATGCCGCGATCGGATGTCAGACCCTGCGCCATGTGGGCGTTGAGCGCATAGGCAAGATCGATCCGCTTCAGCATCGGATCGTCCTTTTTGAGCTCGACCTGGTCTCCCCTTGAAGTTTCGAAAGTGACCTTCCCGCCGACAACGGCAACCACCCTGGCCTGGTCGGCATTGAACAGGCCGCGGCGATGATCGTTGCGGGTCCATCGGATCCGGTCGCCTTCATGGATCTCGAGCTTCCTCGGCTCATGCAAAGTCAGATTCTGGTCGCCCTTCCCTGCCCTGATCCGTGCCGGGTCGAACCGGAACCGCTTGCCGCGCTTGTCCGCAACTTCGACCTGCCTGCCCTTCCGGTCCTGTCCCAGGACACGATACTCGCCCGCTGACAGTCCCAGGGCCTGTTGCTTTCTCGAGACCTCGAGCACCCGGCCAGGCTGGTAGGCTGACAGATGTCGCAGTTCTTCGCGGGTCGTGTTGACGCGATCCAGCACTCCAAGCTCGGCCTTGCCCGGTCCGATCTCGCCATTGGCGAGAAGTCCCTGCTGGACGGCAGCATTGACCGCAGAGCGGATGGCGCGGCCCGAAGCGTAGATCGAGGTGCGCGAGCGGGTGTCCTTGTCGAGCGCCAACCAGGTGTTAGCCGCGACCAGCGCGCCATCGCCCCTGGCCTCGAGTGTGTGCGGCTGCAGGTGACGCAGCGCCGTGCGCACATCGCCCGCCTGCGCTGCCGCCTGCGCCTCGCGAACGACAGGGTCGCGCGCGCGCAGGTTGGTCGCCATTTCAGCGCGCGCCATGCCTGTCCGCTGCAGGAGCGCGAAGGGTTTGCCCGCATCGACTGCGCCGAGCTGCTTGCGGTCCCCCATCAGGACCAGGCGGTGAACGTCAGCCAGATTGGCGAGACGGACGAGCTTTTCCTTGTCCTCGTTTGAGACCATCGATGCTTCGTCGAGCACCAGCACATGGTCTTTCAGTGCCGCCTTTGCCTCCGCGCGAAGCGCCGCGTTGCCGGGATCGTCGAGCAGCTTTTTCCAGCCACCAAGAAAGCGGGCCAGCGTCTGCGAGCCGATACCGGTGTCGCGTTCGAGCATCTGGACGAGAGTGTTTTGGATTGCGAGGCCAATGACCGAGTGGCCCTCGTCGCGCAGCACCTCAGCGACTGGCTTCAGAACACTGCTCTTGCCGGCACCGGCAATTCCCTGGACCGCGATCGTTCGATCCTCGGACGTCAGGATCAGCTTCGCCGCCCCGAGCTGACCCTCGTTGAGACGGAACCCCTGCCCTGTCATTGCAGCGGCCTGGACACGATCAGTCGCGCTTTCCGGCTCAACTGCAGATGAGCTCGCACCCTTGCCGGCGGCAACCTCGGACACGATCCGCTGCTCGGTCAGCACCTCGTCACGCGAGGCGAGCCAGTCCTTGTGCTCTCCCATCCCTGCTATGAGATCGCCAGAGCGCACCAAGGCGCGGGTCCGTTTCTCGATATCAGCAATCGTCGCTGGCAACCCGAAATCGAGCGCAGCCTTGTAGAGCGCGGTGCGCTCGAAGGCAGCCTCGCGCTGCGAAAGATGACGCACCGCCGAAGCGACGGCCTGTGCCGCTGCGATCGTTTCACGGTCCTGTCTGAGGACCGACTTGGGCACAAGCGGATCAGCCGGATCGCCCCTGACATGCGCGACGAAGCGTCCCAGCCATGCGCGCCCGCGCTCGACAAGCGAGCCGAACCTGCCAGTTTCGATCGACTGTTTCAGTGAGCGGGTCTGCGCCCGCTCGACCAAGGGCGCGAGGTCCAGCCCGATCGATTTCGCGGTGTCGCTCCATTGCATGCCGAGGGCCTCGCGGTCCTCGATCCCGTCCTTGCTCGCGCGCGTATCGAGCGCGGCAATGCGGCCCGCTTCAAGACCAGAACCGCGCCGTGCATCGAGCACTTCCTGGCGGCGGCTCGAGAACGCCATGACCTGTTCGCGGGTGATACCGCGCGCTTCGAAATTGCCGTGCTTGAGGGTCGGTCCCGGCTCATAGCCAAGCTTCTCGACCGCGACGCGAAAGCGCGCCATTGCGATAGAATTGAGCGTGGTGTTGAGCTGCCAGAGCCGATCATTCTTGAGCGTTCGCCACTTGCCGTCCTTGCCTTGCGTGACATTGGCGATGACCGCATGGAAATGGAGGTTCGGCTCCTGGTTACGGTTGGTGTCGTGCTGGAACAGGCCGATCGCGAGGTTCCCGGTGGCCTGTGTGACGGTTTTGCCTTTCTCGACCATCCGGGTCTCGGCCGCATTCTTCTCAGCCCAGTGCAGCGCTTCGAGGACGGCTTCGCGGTAGGCGGCAATGATCCGCTCATCCTTCCCGACGAGCGCCAGCAGCGACCAGCTCTTGGGAACGGAGAAAGTGAGGTCTGTACCCGGGCGGTGTGCCTGCCCGGGATTGCCGACGCTGCTGCCGTCGGGCAGCTCGCCTCTCAGCAACGCGTCGAACGTTTGGGCCTCGACCTTGCCATTGAGACCAAGGCGCTTTGCACCCTCGCCCACCCACTGCCCCGAACGGTCGGCATCGGCGCTCGCGTAGTAATTGTCCGAGGCGAAGTAGCTCGCCGCGGCCGAAGGCGAGCGGACATTGGCGACGGAAAGCATGTGCTGGGATCACTTTCTCTTGGCCCTCGTCCCCTCCCCTGTTGGGCGTCACATGTCCGGATCAAAGTCCCCGTAATCGTGACCATGGTCCTGCCCCTGATCGGCATCGCGACTCTGCTTCGCTGCACCGCCAAGCAGCGACTTCTGCTGCTCTTCCTGGAGCCTCTGGTGAGCCTTGCCGCGCGCATCCTGCGCCCGCTGATGCGATGCGGGATCGGGAATGTCAGACCTCGCTGAAGGTGCATCCCGTTGCTCCTTGCCGCGTTGCTCCTCGGCTTTCGAAGACAGAGGAAGGTCGGATTGAGCCGGCCGCTGAGGGTCTGATGTCCCCCTTTCCTCTTGCGCATTCGGATCGCGACGCTTCCTTGTCTGGTCCGGTCGAGCCTGATCGCCCTTGTTGCTGCGACGGGTCCGGCGCAGTTCCTTTTTGTCTTCCTGGTCGGCTTTCTTTTCAGCGCTGTCGGAGCGATCGTGCGCGACCCTCAACCGTCGAGGATCACCATCATTGTCGCCTGTTTCAGAGGCTGCTCCGGCACCGCCACCTGCTCCTTCTTTGTCATCACCGTGGCGGGCCTGTGGTGGTAGCTTAGGCATATCCCGGGGAATGAAGCCTTCGGCCACCCGAGGCCAGTTGCGCGGTTCGAGGACCACGGGTGCCGCCGGAAATCCTTCGGGAAACTTGATGAAACCATGTAGGTTCTTGAGCTTCATCAGCTCGTCGGGAAGCAGCAGTGGGACGACCTGGCGCCGGGGCGTCAGGCTGACCGCATCGCGCGCATTGTTGTAGCCGTAGCTGTATCCTTCCTCCATCTCGCGAACCTCGCGGTGGCCGATAATATCGGAACACCAGGTGGCGGTCTCGCGGTCTGCTGTGCCGAGGATCAGCTTGGTTCGGGCAAGCGAGGACAGGGTCATGGCCATGTTCTCGCCGTAGACATCCTTGAGCTTGGCAAAGGCATGGATCCCGGTGACGATCGCGCCCCCGAAATTGCGCGCGGTCTGGAGGCCCTTCTCGAGCGAAGGCAGGCGATGCAGCGCGCCAAGTTCGTCGATCAGGAACCAGAGCCTGATGTCCCGCGAGCGCTGGCCCGCCATCAGCGTAATGATCGCGGTGTCGAGCCACAGGGTGAGCAGCTGCGAGAGCACGCTCATGTCGATGTAGCGCGCGGACAGAAACAGGATAGAGCGCGGTTCACCTGCCCCGTTGACCCACTCGCGGACCGAAAAGGGCGTCCCGTCTTCGGGCAGCATCTGGAGCGCCTTGGCGTTGACATTGAACACTGCACGCACCGATTCCGCCATGCGCGCCGCGCTCGGCGTGCTGATGGGACCGGCCATGGTATCTTCGACGAGACGGTGCAGATCGGAGAGATCGGCGTTCATGAGTTCGTGGGCGAGCGCGGCGTTGGTGCCCCGCCCTGCTTCGGCGAGCTTGAGACAGGTCTCGACGAACAGCGTGCGCGCGGCGAGCACCCAGAACTGTTCGGCGCCGCCCCCATCGTGCGGGACGAGGGACTCCGCTGCGGCATGGAATTCGGCACGCGTGGAGCAATCGTTGAACACGCTCCAGGCGGGGCAACGCGCGTCGAGCGGGTTGAGAATGATGTCGCGTTTGGGATCGTAGAAGGTTTCGACAAAGGCCCCAGTAAGATCGAAAATGACCGCACGTTCGCCCCGTTCACGGATCTCCCTGGTAAGCTCGGTTAGGACGACGGTCTTGCCTGTCCCGGTTGTGCCAACAAGCATCGCGTGACTCTGCTCAAGCCGCCAGGGCCAGCTGACCCCGGCCAGATGCGCGGGAGAATAGAAGCCCGCATCCCGCAGCGAAGCCGACCCGGCCAGACGCCAGCGCCAGCCCAACGCATCGCCATACTCGCGGGCACGGGCATCGCGGTTGTGTGCAGCGATCTCGCGGCTAAGGTCGCGCAAGGTAGCAAGCTCCGCCCCGCGTACATGCTTCTTTTGTTTGGACTTCTCGCCGAAGCGTTCGGCAACCCACCAGAAGAGCGCGAAGAGCGGCGCAAGAATGAACCCTGCAAGCCACAAGGCGCTGATGACCGCGCTCTGGAAAAGCGCGACCGCTTCGCGCATCGGCGGGTAATCGGTCACCACGGAAATGGGAAATGCGACGAGGCTCCCATCGGCCAGCTTGAGGTTCACAAGCTTGTCTGGATCGAACTCCATGAAGGCATAGCCAGAGGCATAGGCATGCATCCACAGGAGGTAGACATGGTACTCGTCTAGCGCCCCGCTTACGTCCCAATAGACGAGGCCGAGAACGACCAGGAGGGTCACGATCAGGGGCCCCTTGAGGCCTGCGGCAAACATGAAGCCGAAATGCCCGAGGAGCTGGCTGCCACGGGTGAAGTTGACGAGATTATGCTTCATCATCGCCTCCCATGGGTCGGGGTGCAACGATACCGAGGCGCTCCAGCCGGCGCTGGTAGGCTGCGACCGTTCTGTCGCGCAGTGTGCTGTCGGGATGATGCGTAAGCAGCGCATCCAATGCGACCGTGATGAAGATGTTCTGGCGCACTGGATCGGTCGCCGGGGTCCTCAGATCAGCTTCGGTTGCGCGCTGCCAGGCATCGAAGATGCAATCGCAAACAACGATACTCGCGCTGACCCTGCGCTCTTCTGCTTGTTTCCTGATCCATTCGGCGATCAGGGGCGTGACATAGGTCACGAACCGGTGGTGTCTTTGCATTTTTCCAAGTTCCTTGTGTTCAAAGAACCTGGCTCACCCTTCGAAAGGCAAGTGCCACTCTAGGCCGCAGCATGGGGTGTAGGAAAACGGAAAATTCACATCGCTTTTCAGCAGATTAAACGGATCTGTGCCGACTCGGCACGGACGAGAAAGCAAGTGGACCGCATCCGGCACAGAAGATGGTATCAGCGCATTTTCGTGAATTCGTGAAGCAATTCCGCGCCTTCCATTGCAGCACCCGCTGCGTCCGGTGTGCCTGTCAAGTTCCCAATTGCGCGGACGTTGCCAGTAGCTGCTGAGACCCGTTCAATGGATTGATTTTACGTTCTTATTTTCGGAGCGAGAGCAAACGGACGTTGCTGGGACAACGCGAGATTTCAGTCCAAAATTGCTCTGGGCTACAAACTGGCCTTACATCGGCTGAAATCGTGGTCGGCTGAATGCGTTGTGTCGATCTCTCCAACCCTCTCTAAATGAATGGCAAAGCACCCCGGACGGGTGTCGGGGCACTGGCTGTCTGCCGCCTGCGTCCCAAGCCCATCAGGTTAAGATCGATGTCGCTTTCGGTTCAGGGGCGGGGACCAGATAGCATTTGCGAGAAGCGTCGATGTCGGATGCCATGTGCGGTTTCACCCGTCCTTTTTCACCGAGGTCAGGTTCGGCATATTGGTCAACAGTTGCGGCCCGGCGACTAAGAAAAAAGGGCAGGAGTCGTTGCCGACCCCTGCCCTCGTCGTGCGGTCAGAACTCGTCTGACATCGCCCCGTGGATAGTGTGCACCACGCGCGCCGCAAGGTGCGCCGGAAGTGCATTGTAGTCACCCTCGTCCAGCGCGAAGTATCCAAGATCGCGATCCTCCACGATGTGCTGATCGAAAAAGCTGTGCAGCGCCCGACGCTCTGCCACAGCCAGCGCGGCAAAGTAGCGATCCGAAGTCGAAGTCCGTTGGAATTGCGTAGCCATAATTTCCTCCTGATGTCTGCCGTTGACGGCAGGAGCAGGACGGATGGGCGTGCGGCCGGCGGGTCAGGGATCGCCCGGATGGGCGACCGCGAAGCGGTGGTAGGGGTAACGATTTTGTTGGACCGTAGCGCAGCGAAGGGGAGGCAAAATGGTGGGACCCTGCCGTCCTTGACGCGCCGGTTGCGCGGCCATCAGAATGGGACAACCGTGAGCCAGGCCCCTCCTCGCCTCCGATATTGAGCAACAAAAAAGGGGGCGCTGTCTGGCCTGGACAGCGCCCCTCTGATGGAGATCGATGATGTTGGATGTCAGTCGATCTCGGGAGCGTCGGTGTTGTCGTTCGTCCCGTTCCCGCGGGAGAGGAAGTCGACCTTGTCGGCGAGGATCTCGGTGCCGTAGCGCGTGACCCCGTCCTTGTCCTCCCACTGGGTGTAGTGGATGCGGCCCTGGACGCTGACCAGTTGGCCCTTCGAGCAGTACTGGCCGACGGTCTTGGCGAGGCCATTGAAGCAGGTCACCCGGTGGAACTCGCTTTCCTTTGAGAACGGCGGAGCAATATTCGACCACGGTAGCGGCGGGATAGTCCTGCTGCGGGCGGCGTAAAAGTCGTCCACCT
>NZ_JAHCBF010000008.1 GCF_018398395.1 Croceicoccus gelatinilyticus
AAATATCATATTTAAGGGCAAAGCAAGGCCGTTGATTTCGTTGGATTTCTCATCTCACAATTAAGGGCTACGCGACAAGAGGAAAAGTGTCTTGCCCGGATCGCCCAGCTCACGGGCGACAAGCCGAACGGGACCAGCCGTATCGAGGAATCCGAAGCCGCGATCGAAATCTACGTGAATGTCGAAGGGGTCGAAGAGCCGTGGCGGTGCCTTGGCTACAAGGACGGCTCAATTGGCGACGTTTCCTACACGGGTAGTGAAGGCGACCTTTGATCGACATCGCTGACATCGGAATCAACCCGCGCTGCCGTCGATGGACGGACGCAGTCGGCCCTGCATCGGGACCCCATTAACCGGTGCGGGGCCGACCTAAATTTGTGTAGAAGAAGGGGGCAAACAGAACGATCATGAAATGGTTCTTTTTCATATTTCTGGGTCTTTACGGGTTCGCTCTGCTTCTCTTCCTGATCGGCACCTTCGGATGGTTCGGCCAGGAAAAGGATCCGCTTTCTGTTGTCTTTCTCATGCCTCTCGGATTGCCCTGGAATGTTCTGGCGGCTCGTGTCGGTATTTCCGGCTTTGCCTCTGCGGCACTGTCTCCCGCCATCAACGCGGCGATCATCTACTGGTTCTGGAAGAAATAGGGCCGGACGCCTGTGCCGAGATTTCCGACCTGACAAAGTGAAAGAAATACAATGAGTAAGACCTGGACAGGTTTGCTGTGCCTTGTCGCCGGACTGGTCCTCGGATCTGTCGGCGGAACGGTACTGGCCGGAGGCACCTTGGCGGGTGCGGGCGCTGCGGCCGGGATTACTACAGGCGTTTGCGCGACCATCCAGTCGGCTCGCAATGCCGATCTTCTGTCAGAGGCCGAGGCCGATACGCTGCTAGATCAGATGGCAAAGGATTTCTCCAATAACAATATCGATGAAGGGGTGGCCGCAGATTCGGCCAAGGAATGTTCTGACTTCATGGCAAAATAGGCTGGTGATGGGGTTATCAAGCTTCAGATCCACCGGCTCGAAATCAGTCGCCGCCCGCTATTCGCAGTGGCTCTTTCCACACGACCGATATTGAGACGCCACTTCAGTCGAAACGCTCTGCAAACCCGACAGCTTGCACCGGAACATAAACATGAAAGCGGCAAAAACTTTCCGTTTCCAATTCGGTAGCGGCGGCGAAGAAAGTGGCAGTTCGGAGTTCGAGGCCCTGGACTTTGCCATCGGCATCGACCGCTTGTCGCGCGAAACTGCAAGCGAGCATGCTTCGGTCTGGTACGGCAGCGCGTTCTTGGGAAATCTGGTCAAGGACGAGCAAGGGGTTTGGCGCCTTCAGAAGAGGTAGCCTCCATAGAATGGCTGAATGGTCTGTGTACTCATTGTATGGCCAGACATGGTCATGCCGCCTCAGTTGTGCAGCCATTCAACCCAATGGCAGTTTCACAAGCCTCGGCAGGGGGGAGGCAAAGGACTGTGCTGGGGCCATACGGCATACCTCAGCAGGGCGATGGAACCGAAATTATCCACTGATTTGAGTGCCCATTATTGTCCGGTCCGGTGCGCCAACTCTCCTTCAATCCGGCTGAGCGTGCCCTCGGCGGTATGCATCACCTTGACGGCTACGCATCGTGAGCGCTGCGAAACCTGACAGAAGCAGGTAGCAGGCGGCAGGGACCACGAACGCCTGCCCGAAACCCGACAGGTCCGCGACTTTGCCGGTCACTAGCGGCACGATCGCGCCGCCGACGATGGCGGTGCACAAAAGGCCGGATGTCGCTTCTGGATTGGCGGTCGAGCGCTCCAAAGTCAGTGTGAAGATCAGCGGGAACATAACCGCGTTGAACAGGCCGATACCCAGCGCCACGAATCCGGCAGCTACCCCGCCGTTCAGCACGATGAAGGCGCACATTGAAGCGGCTGTCACCGTAACGATGCCCAGCAATCTTGCCGCATCGAACCGCGCCAGCAGGAATGAGCCGATGGCGCGTCCGACCATCGCGCCTCCCCAATAGAATGCGACGGCCTTGCCGGCTTCCTGCAGGCTGACGCCGACAACCCCGTCACTTGCCATCGCGTGGCCCAGCAGGGGAACGGCGAAGGCAGCGTCGGATTGGCCCCAGATGTCCGGCGAATTCAGGAACAGCGCCATTTGCGTGCCGATTGCCACTTCGGCACCGACATAAAGGAAGAGCGCGCCGCTACCGATCAGGGCCCAGCGTGCGGACAACGCGTCTTTCAGCAAGGCTATCATGCACTGCCCGCCCTTTGCAGGAGCAGCGCTGGTCAGAACCTTGCGCGACAGGAAGAAGAACGCGAGCAGGATGATGAGCAACCCGCAGATCCAGAAATAGGCCCGGTCAATTCCTGCGAGTGCTGCATCGCGTGCGGCAGGGGTGACGGCTTGTCCTTCGGTGACTTCGATCCCGTCAAGGAACAGGACCGCGCCAAGGTACGGGCCGATGAAAGTGCCGAAGGAATTGAAGGTCTGCGACAGGGTTAGCCGGAAATGGCTTCGCGACGGGTCGCCCAATGCAGCAGCCAAGGGGTTTGCCGCGACCTGCAGAACCGTGATGCCGCTGGCGAGGAGGAACAGGCCGACCAGAACGAAGGCGTAGCTGGCTACATTGGCTGCGCCCAGCATGACGCCGCAGGCTAGCACCATCGTGACAAGGGCCAGCAGGATCGCCCGGACCGCACCGTTTCGCGAAACGAGTGTCGCCGCAGGCATCGAAATCAGGCCGTAAGCGATGAAGAACGCAAAGGCCGACAACTGCGCTTCAACGTTGGACAGCTTGAAGATCCCCCTCACGGCTGCAACCAGCGGGTCGAGCATCGAGGTGATCAGACCCCAAGCAAAGAACAGGGTTGTCGTCGCGAGAAATGCGGCCCGCACGGTATTGGTCTGCTGTCTCATGGATGCGATCCGGCCTTATTGCCTGCTGTTCGTTTCACGCATCGGCGCGCTGTTCGACAGATGCCGTCTATCCGCCTGCGTCTTGCGCCTGGGCTCCGCATCGCATGCTATCGCTGGGGAGGGGGCGATCCCCCGCCCCAGAACGACTTTGGCGTAAAGGCAGGAAAGCTGGCTGATTACTGGCTCGCTTTCGTACCGACGCGATTGCCGCCTTCATCCAGCTCGATCCCTGCGTAAGAGACTGCGACCTGACGATCGGTGTCCGATGCATCTTGGCCGAGTGCGAAGGCATAGCTGCCCGCTTCTGCCGTCCAGCCATTGCCGTTCCATTCGGACAGGACGCGGGGATCGAACGTGACCCTGACTTCGGCAGATGCGCCTGGTGCCAGTTCGCGCTTGGCAAATCCGACGAGGCGCTGGCGCGTTTCTCCATCGACCGAGACGAGATAGACCTGCGCAACGTCTGCGCCAGCCCGATCGCCCACGTTTTTGATCGTGAAGCGGGCCGACAGGCTGCCGTTTTCGGCCCCCTCGATAGCAAGGTCACCATATTCGAATTCGGTGTAGCTCAGACCGTGGCCGAACGGGAAAAGCGGGGTGGCCCCCTGCTTCGCGAACCAGCGGTAGCCGACGTCGGAGCCTTCGATGTCGTAGTCCACGCTGATCTTCTGGCCCGGCGCACCCTTGCCGAAGAAGCTGGGGGTGATGTCGCCCTGTCCGTCGAGCACGGGGCGCGGTGTCTGATCGATGTCGGCGGGGAAGGTGATGGGAAGATGGCCCGACGGATTGGTACGGCCCAGCAGCACCTCGGCAATGGCTTCGCCGCCACGGGCGCCGGGGTACCATGCCTCCACGATGGCGGCGACATCGTCCTTCCACGGCATCGTGACCGGCCCGCCGGTCTGCAGCACGACGATGGTATTCGGGTTTGCTGCCGCGACAGCCGCGATCAGCGCATCCTGAAAATCGGGGAGCGAGAGATCCGGCGCATCGAAGCCTTCGGTCATGAACTGGTCGGCAAAGACGATCGCAATATCCGCGCGGGATGCCAGCTGCGCCGCTTCGGATGCATAGCGTCCGTCGCGAAAGTCGATCTTTGCGTCAGGTGCCATCTCGCGCAGTGCAGCTAGCGGGGCCGAGCGGTTGAAGGCGGGATCGGTAAAGGAGGCGTAGGTGGCATGTTCTGCCCGCAGGCCCGGCTCTGTGATCGAGGGGCCTTCGTCTCCGAAAACGCGCGAGGAACCGCCGCCGACCATCGTTCCCGCATCGGCATGGCCGCCGATTACAGCGATCGATTCCACATCGGGGCCAAGCGGCAGGATGCCGTTCGGGTTGGAGAGAAGAACGATGCCTTCGCGCGCGACCTGCAGTGCGATCTCTTCGTTCGCAGCAGCGTCGACCGCAGTTTCAACCGGAAGGTTGGTGTCGAGCCCGTGGTCATAGATCGCATAAAGGACGCGGCGGGCCATTTCGCCAAGGCGCGCCGACCAGGCCTCGTCCTGCTGCGCAGCCTCCAGCAGCGGTTCGCCAAGGAACAGACCTTCATCGAATTCCGCACCCGACTGTTGGTCCAGCCCGGCCATCGCGAAATCGAGCGATTCGACCGCGCCCCAGTCCGACATGACGAAGCCCTTGTAGCCCCAGTCATCGCGCAGCACATCGGTCAGCAGGTACTTGCTGTTGCAGCTGAGCGGTCCGTTGGTGGCGTTATAAGCGCACATGACGGCGCCGGGATTGCCGATCTCCATCGCGATTTCGAACGCAAGCAGGTCGCTTTCGCGGATGTTCGCGTCACTGATGCGCGCGTCCATGATCTGGCGGCCCGTTTCCTGCGGGTTGATGGCGAAATGCTTGATGGTCGAGATGATGTTGTTCGACTGAATGCCCCGGATCGCGGCACCGCCGAGCAGGCCCGAATGGAGCGGATCTTCGCCGAGATATTCGAAAGTGCGGCCATTGCGAACTTCGCGCATCAGGTTGATGCCGCCGGCCAGCAGGACGTTGAAGCCCTTGGCATGGGCTTCGGCCCCGATCATGCGGCCGCCTTCTTCCAGAAGATCCGCGTTCCACGTCGCACCTTGCGCGATGGCGGAGGGAAGCTGCGTCGCGCCGCTGCCGCGCGCACCGTCGAGCCAGGTGACGCCCATGGTGGCGTCGGTTTCCCAAAGCGGCGGCACGTTCAGTCGCGGCACGCCGGGCACGAAGCCCGCACCCGTCCGCGCCTCTGCCGGCGGTTCACTACTAAGCAAAGGCATCGTGACATATCCGCGGGTCAGGCCGATCCGCTCTTCGTCGGTCATCTGCGCTTCGACTTGCCTTGCGCGCTCTTCGACTGGGTCGGTCGCCACTGCGTCGTCAGCCTGCGCAAGTGCGGGCGCCGCGCAAACAAGTGAGACCGCAGGTATGGAAATGGCAGCAAGTAACCGATGCGTGGGAAGGCGCATGACTTCTCCAAAAATATAATCAACCAATTGGTTGGTTTTTGGATGGAGCAGCCCTTGGCGTCAACAGGGTATGCCAAATGCCGTTCAGCAAACCCCATGCATGTGACGGCTGGCGCGGTCTGATGCGCCGCGCTATCGCGTCGAAATGCCGAGAAAACCTTCGAAACCCAGCCAGGCGCGGTCCGAGGAGACCAAGGCCCGGATTCTCCAAAAGGCGCGCGAAATCTTCGCAGAGCGGGGATTTAGCGGGGCGATCATCCGCGACATCGCGGCCGAAGCCGGTGCCACGCACTCGATGGTGATCTACCATTTCGGCAGCAAGGAGCAGCTTTGGCGAGAAGCGGTCAGGGACATGTTCCGCGTGCTCGACGAAGAAGTCGTCGTGATGCTGGAAGAAGAAGCCGAGCTGCCCCTGGTGGAACGCTTTCGGCGGGTCACGCGCCGGTACGTGCGATATTGCGCCAAGCATCCCGAACACGCACGGATCACGATTTCCGAAACGATCCGTGGCGGAGAGCGGCTGGCCTGGATGATCGATGAATTCGTCACCAAAAACCATGAAGGCGTTCTGCCGATGCTGGCCCAGTTGATGGACGAAGGGCACCTTCCGCGGATGCCGGTGCCGGCGATGCTCTATGCCTATGTTGGCATGACGCAGATGCCTTTTCTGCTGGCTGCCGAATCGCGGTTAGCTACCGGATATGACCCGATGGATGACGCGGCGATCGATGCATATGCGGAATCGGTCCTCGGACTGACCTTGCGCCCTTAATAATCCTCACGCCTGAGCCTGGGAAAAATGACACCCTGTTATTTCCGCTAGGTCATCGGCTGCGCCATTGACAAAATAAACCAAATGGTCGAATTGGGCGCCGCGCCTGGTCTCACGCCTTACGGGATCAGGGGCGCTATTCGGCGTCCGCGCCGAATAGATTTCTGATGGTCAAACCTCTCTCTCCAAGACTCATCAGATTTCCTGCGCGAACCACGCGACCCTCGCGCGGGATCCAAAGCAGGAGCCCGGCTATCCCCCCATCCCCCCTACCAGCCGGGCTCCTGCGATCGGGATCCGGTTCGCAGCGACAGCGCCAGGCGCAGTTTTTTTCAGCAGACCACTGGCTAGCGGACGCGGGCGGACGGGCCGCGAAACCGCAGCGGGTTCAAGCAATGTTGGCTCATCAGGCTTATGCCCGGCCACCGACCGGACATGCGCCTGTGTTGACCGTCAGAAACGGACCTTCGCGCTAACCGATGCGTTCAGCGGCTTGGCAGGCTGGATGTTGTTGTCGCCGTGCGCGCTGGGATAGTAATCCTCGTCAAACAGGTTCTCGACGTTCACCTGCAGCGCGACGTTCGGGCTGACATCGAAATAGCCAGCAAGATCGACGCGGGTGTAGGACGGCAGCTTCACCGCATTGCTCAGCGAGGCATACTGGCTGGATGCGTGCACGATGCCCCCGCCGATGCCGAAGCGGGGCGAGAAGTCGTAGCGCGTCCACGCGGTGAAGTGATGGTCGGGCACTTGCTCGAGGATGGTTCCAGCCTCGGTGCTGCCGACGCGTGAACGGACCTTGCCGTCGAGATAGCTGTAGCCGATGTTCGCGTTCCAGCCGGGAGCCAGTTCACCAGCCAGCTGCGCCTCGAACCCGCGCGTACGGGTCTTGCCGGTCAGGATGACAAAGCCCGGATTGTCGGGGTCGGTCGTCTGGCGGTTGGACCGTTCAAGCTGAAACACGGCCGCGGTCAGCAGCAGTTCCGGGCGCGGCGACCACTTGATGCCGGCCTCGATGTTCTCAAACTTTTCAGGCGCAAGCTCTGCCGACGTCGGGCTCAGCAGGACGAACTGATCACCGGCTTGCGGCAGGAAGCTTTCCGAATAGCTGGCATAAAGCGAAAGCTCTTCCTGCGGCTTCACCACGACGCCAAGACGCGGGCTCCACTTTTCGTCCTTGCGCGATGCTGGCGTGTCGCTGACGAGGTTCACGGTTTCGAGATCGAAGCTTTCAAACCGTACGCCGCCGATGATCTGGACGAACTCGCCCAGCTCGATCTGGTCCTGCACATAGGCGGACAGGACAGTCAGTTCCGACGCGCGGTCGCGGGCCAGCGGTTCGAGGAAGAACGCCGGAACGTTGATCTCGTCTGCCAGCGGCACGCTTGTCGAGGTGGGCCCGTCGACAGAACCGAAGTGAACGACATCGCGCGGATTGCCGGTTTCCTGACGGATGACTTCGAAACCAGCGAGAAGCGTGTGGCCGATGCCGCCGGTGTCGCCCTGCCAGACCAGGTTGCCCTGGCCAATCCAGTTGCGGCGCGTGGTCGCATCGCGATAGCCGGACAGCGAAACCGTGTCTCCGTCGGTGCCCGAAGGGACGATGTTGGCATAGACCTTGTCGTAGTCAGCGAACTGACCACTGACGTTCACGCTCAGCGCGTCGGAGAAATCATGCTCGACGCGGGCACGCGCGATGTGGACCTGCGCGCTGGCTTCGTTGAAGCCGGGCTGGCCGAAGAACGTCTTGTCATAACCCGTCAGCGGCGCACCGTTCAGCGAGGGTACGCCGCGATCGGTCACACGCTCGTCATCGTCGTAGCTATAGCCGAGGATAACACGCGTATCGTCGCCCGGTTCAAGCGTGACGGTCGGGCTGATGCCGAAGAAGCGCCCTTCGTATTCGTTGCGGTGGCTGTCGAATTCCTCGTACGTCGCGTTGAGACGCGCGGCCGCAATCATCGACAGCGGCTGGTTCACGTCTGCGGACAGCGACCATGCGCCGAACGTATCGACTGCACTCTCCGCCGAAACGAAGGCGGTATCCGCACGGGCGGTCTTGCTGACGCGGTTGATCGCACCGCCGCCCGCTCCGCGACCGAAGATCAGGGCGCTGGCGCCTTTCAGCACTTCGACACGCTCGATATTGTAGAGCGAGCGATAGTACTGCGCATCGTCGCGCAGTCCGTTGAGGTAGAAGTCGGCCGTGCTCTCCTGACCGCGGATGAAAACCTCGTCACGGTGGCCTTCGCCCGATTCCAGAGAGACACCGGCGACGAAGCGAAGTGCGTCGTTCAACTGGCTGACGCCCTGGTCATCGATCTGGTCGCGCGTGATGACCGAAACGGTCTGCGGGACATCGATCATCGGCGTCGGTGTCTTTGTCGCGCTGGACCCGTCTTCAAGGGCGTAGCCATCACGGTCGGCAGAGACGACGATTTCCTGCGGGAGATAAGAGCGGCGATCACCGTCATCCTGCGCAAACGCCGGAAATGCAGCCAGCGCCGACGCAAGCATAAGCGACGTGCGGATGGAGCATGCGGAAAAGCGGCGAACAGACATCAGAACCTCCCGAGGATTGCGATTGATTCGCAATTTCGCCGGGACTGCTAATGCGAGGAGATCGCAAAAGCAACAGCGGCTTTGGCGATCTCCGTCGTCGTATTGCTTTAAGGCGTCATCGGCAGGCCGGGTTGGCGGCGTCAGGTAGCGTGATGAAGCTTATGCTCGCCGCGGCAAGCCTCACCGGCCCTTCGACGCTTTCGCCATGTATTTCAGGCCATTCGTCATCGGGGCCGAGGCTCAAGGCCTGTCCGTTCAGGTACGTCGCTTTGGTATCGTCTTTGCCGGTCAAGCTGTAGACTTGGGCGGGACCATCGATCCGTAGAACCTTCCTATCCGTCCCATCGAGGTTCAGCGCCAGCAAGGTCACACCGCCCGGCACGCCACGCTGGCAGTGCGCGTAGAGGCGCAGACCGTCTTCGGCGCCAAGGATTGCTGCACCGAGAACCCGGCTCCCCATCGTTTGCCGCCACAGATAGGCCGTCCAATAGTTCGGCCGAGGTGCGAACGTATCTTCGTCGAGCAACGCATAGTCGCTGGCCGCCAGAGTGTTGTGCATGACGACTGAAACGCCCTGCTTGGCCGCGCTTGCCAGTTGATCGGCGAAGCGGAAGCTGTCGGCGAAAGTCGCGGCTTGCGGGTTGCCGCCACAGGCTGTCTCCGCCGTTTCGCTGAGCCAGACCGGGGCGCCGGGGGCAAGAGCATCGCGAAGGCGCATGGTATTGGCGATCGCTCCATCGATCCGGGAAAGCCATTCCGGCCCGCGAGGGTCAGGCGTCACGCCGGAACAACGCTTCGAAATCTCACCATAGAAATGGAAAGAGACGACGTCGGGCCGGGTCTCGCCGCCCGGAACCAGATCCTGCGCAGGCAGGGTCCTGATGAAAGCGGGAAGTTCCCTGCCACCGCCGAATTCGAAAGCGCCCGGAGCCATGATGCGCGTGTCGGGAGACCGCGCTTTCATCCACGCATGGAACCTGTCGTAGTCGCGCCGATAGTCGGCGGCCGCATAATCCGCTGGCGGCTGAGTGCCGCTGATGAGGTTCGGTTCATTCGCGAATTCGGTCGCCGCGATAACGCCGCCAAGTTCGTCGGTGGCCTGCATCCAGCGTTCAGCCACACCGCTTTGCCAGACGCCATCAGCGTCGCGGGTGCCCGCGCTCGTCGGCATCGAGACGACGATACCGGCATCGACTTCTTTCGCGAACTCGATCGCGCCGCGCCATTGCGCCTTGGTCAGGACGGCATCGAAACCCTCCGGGGCGGGGCCAGTGTGGGCCTCTTCGTCGAGGTAGACGGTCGCATTGGCCCAAGTCCCGCTGTACCGGACATAGGCGGGGCCAAGCGCGGCAGCCAGTTTCCTGATCCGCGGATGGGACAGATCAATCGGCGGGCGGTATTCGTACTGATCGTCCTTGTCCGCGACACCGCCCCGGTAAGGTTTCCAGAAGCGACCGCCGGTCAGTTCGACCATTTCGACATTGTACGACAGGAAGCGATCGCTGGTCGTGCCTACCAGAGGCAACGTGGCCGTATCGATCACCGCGTCGGCACTCTGCGTATCCACGGGCCGGACGGTGACGCATCCCGCAAGGCCAACACCCAGCAAGCCAGTTAAAAGCAGACCAGAAACCCGCATCGCTGTCACTTGCCCAGCGGGATGAAGCGTGGGCGCTTCACCGTGCTCTTGTTGGTGAGAAGAAGCCGCGCTTGCGTCCCCCATTGACCGATGAACAGGTCGTCCTTGCCGTCGCCGTCAAGATCGCCTTTCCCCATGCTCCAACTGCGGCCGACAGTATCGGAAGGGATCATCGGGAGGGTCACGTCCGTAAAGCGACCCTTGCCGTCGTTCTGCCAGGCGCGAACTTGCAGCGGTACGTGGCCCGGGATCTGGATGGCGCTGACGACGATGTCGGGCGCGCCGTCGTGATTGAAGTCGACGACTTCACCGCCCCAACTGGAAAAGCGATGTTCGGGCAGATTGCCGTCCGTTCTGTCTAGCCAGCGCCCCTTGCCGTCATTGATCAGCAAACGTGTTTGCGGGTCCTTGTCCCACCTGCGGTTGTTGCTGGTCAGGTTGAAGTAAAGAATGTCGGGAAGCCCGTCCGCGTTGGCGTCCAATACGTGAACTTCGCGGGTCATCATCGGAACCGTGATGTCCAGCCTGTCGGATGCGTCACTGAACCGGCCAGTCCCGTCGTTCAGGAACAGCTGGTTCGGCGGATCCTGATTGGCGATCAGCATGTCGAGATCGCCGTCCCCGTCCATGTCGGTAAGGACGATGCCCTGCGTGCCCAGTTCGCTTTGCGGCAAGTGCGTTGCGGACACATCGATGAAATGGCCGGGCCGGTCCGGATCGTTAAGCAAGAGAAAGTTCTGGGCCGAACCGGTTCCTTTCTCGTTGGTATTGCCGATCACGATATCGGGCAGGCCGTCACCGTTCACATCACCTATCGCCAGCGCATTGCCCTCGCTTCCCTTGGGAAGCCGGTCGCTCGCATCGGTGAACCTGCCTTTCCCATCGCCGAGGAAAAGCTGGTGGACGCCGTCGTCCTCTGACACGAAGACGATGTCTTCGAAGCCGTCGCCGTCGAGGTCCGCGCTATCGACGTGTTCGCTGTCGTGCCGCTCATATCCGAACGCGCCTTCGACCCAGGTCAGGGTGCCATGGCCGTCGTTCAGGTAGAGCCGGTTGACCCCGTACTCGACGGCGACCACCACATCGAGATCGCCATCCCCATCGACATCGACGAATACGGCATCCAGCGCATGCAGCCATGGGGCTATGGGCACGTTGATGCGCGTGGCATCGATATATTCAGGCGAAGCCGCGGATTGGGCGTGCGCGCTGCCGGCGGCAAGGGCGCAGAGAGCGGCGAGTGATCTGCCAAATGCCTTGGTCATTGCGCATCCCCGCTTTCACCAAACGTGCCGACGTAAAGTCCGGCCCGGCCCGCAAATCCCACCGCTTCGCGCGTCTTCAGCGCAAAGGCGAAGCGCTTTCCGTCATGCGAGATGACCGATTGGTGCGCCTCTGCGCCCAAGTCGCTGAACCATGTCAGTCGGCGGGGGCTCGACGGGTCTTCGCGGTCGACGACGTAGAGGTCGAAGGGCCGATTAAAGCCAGCGTTCGGCCCTGCCGGCGCATAGCTCCGCAAGGTTTCGGGCACAGGCAGGGGCCAGTCGACCTTCCTTTGCATGAAGGCCATGAAGCCTTCGCCATGACTGCTCAGCCCGCGCCACTGACCCTGCGGGTCAGACGCACGATTGGATTCCTCCAGCCCGAAGCGTTCGTCGGCGAAGAGGTGCGTCTCATTGTGCGAAGGATCGCTATAGAGAGACGTCACTTTGCCGCTGGCGATGTCGACTTCCACCATTTCGCCGTCCAGCGTGTCGCCCCGGTCCATGATCGTGTAAAACGTGACCGCACTGTCCCCGCGCGAAAATCCGTAGGTTTCGGCGACCGTCACACCGGCGAGCGTCGGAGGCTCGGTACTGTCGTATAGAGTGCGAGTGTCCAGCAGGCTGGCCTCGCCATCTTCCACCACCAGTCTGGCCATTCGGACCAGAGATTTGCCGGTGCTGGCATCGCCCCATGCGATCAGGGTTCCGCCAGCGCCTGTGTTGCGCGAGATCGCGATCTCGCCGAAGGCGTTCGCCTCCAGCGGCTGGACCTCGCCGAGCGTTGCCGGCATCCAGTACAGTTCTTGCCCTGAAGGTCGCGTTCCGTCGGCATCGCGCCGACGGGGGGCAAGCAGCAGGAAGCTGTCGTCCTGCAAGTAGTATATACGCGTCACATCGCGATCTTCGCCAAGGTGACAGGTGAGGCAACGCACCTCGCCCGTCGCAAGGTCGATTTCGGAGGCGGGCGTATTGCGCGTATCCGCCTCGGTAAAAGCAAGGCGAGTGCCGTCGAAGGACCAGTCCGGGCGGCTGCCATGATCGAGCACGCGTTCGATCTCGTAAGGCGCGGTCATGTAGTCGATCTGCGCGTCTTCCGCCAAGGCATTGGTCGGGGCAATCGTTGCAAAAAGGGCGATTGCCCAGGCAGCTGGCATGCTCTGACGTGGCATGGTCTCTCCTTTGAAAACGGTGAGGCGGCCCTCAGCGGGCGAGAAAGGCATATCCCTTGGCGAGCGCTTCGAACCTGCCGCCTTCGAAGGGGGGCTCCTGCTCGACGTAGAATTGGCGAACGCCTGCCTGATAAGCGGCTGGCAGCAGCGCGGCCCAGTCGATGATCCCGCTGCCGATGGCGGCCGAGACCTGCTCGAACCCGAAGTTGGGCTGCGTCTGCGCGGAAATGTCCTTCACGTGCATCAGGCGCGTACGCCCCGCCATCGACGTGATGAAATTGACCGGGTCCAGGCCCGCGGCGGCGACCCAGCCGACATCGACTTCGAAGCTGACGAAATCAGGTTCGGTCTCTTGCATGAGGATGCCCCAGCCGGTCGTGTCGCCGACGGGCGCGAATTCGCAGTTGTGGTTATGGTAGCTAAGCGCAACGCCCGCTTCGCGCAGCAATTCGCCGCGTGCGTTCAGCAAGGCCGCCGTGCGCTGCCACAGGCCGGCACCCTGTTCACGCACCGCGCGGTCCAGCCATCCGCGGAAAGGTTCGTCCGGCTTGCGGGCGACGTCGCGCGGGAAAATGAACATGCGCATCACGACTTCGCGCGTGCCCAGAACGGCAAGGTCGTCGGCAAGCCGCATGGCATCGTCGGCACTGCTGCCAAGATCGGTATCGCCGAGGTGAATGCTCGTGATCTTGAGGCCCGACAGATCTGCGGCCTTGCGCAGGTCGCTGACATTGTGACCATGCAGCCCCGAAAGCTGGACCGATCGGAAGCCGATTTCAGCCAACCTGTCGAACGATCCGTGCAGGTCTTTCTCGACGTTATCGCCCAGTGTGTAAAGCTGAGCGCCGATCGGGAGATCGTTGGAGGCGAAGAAGTTCGACGATTTCGCCCACGCCGGCATTCCGGAGGTGACAAGGGCGGTGAAACCGGCTGCAAGTGCGGTCCTGCGGGTGGTGCGAAGTGTCGCCGCGCGGGGGCGGTTCGATATGGGAAACTGAGCCATGCGGAATGGGTAAGGCTGCATTCGCTTCGCGGCCAAACAAATCTTTTACATTGTAAAAAACTATCCGCCTGCCGTTCATTCTCACGCGGCGTTTCGTGCTAGAGGCTAGTGTCATGACGGTTGCAAAGATGGGTTCGGGGCAGACCAAGGTCCGGCGCAAGTCGCTTGCGGAGACGGAGCCCAATTCCGAAAAGGGCAGGGCCCGGCGCGAGCTTATTCTGCGCGGCGTGATCGATATTCTTGCCCGCGAAGGTTATCGGCAGCAATCGCTTCGCGAACTGGCCAAGGGGCTGGGGATGGAGGCGCAGCACGTCCTCTACTACTTCGCAAACAGGGACGACCTGCTGCAGCGCGTGATCGAATTGTGGGACGAGGACACGGTCGAGCGGCCCGAGGATGCCGGTCTGAAATTGCCTAGCCTCGATCTTTATATCGCGGCTGTCCGGCGCGTCGCGAAAGCGCCGGGTATCGGGCATCTCTACCTCTCGCTGATGAACGAGGCGGTGGCGCCGACCCACCCCGCACATGACTTCATGAAAGCGCGGCAGGGCCTGGTGCTTAAGGACCTGACCGACGCGATCATGGCCGAGCAGGAGGCAGGCGCGATCCCGCCCACGTTCGATCCCGCCCGCAGCGCGCGGCAGCTGTCAGCATTGGCCAATGGCCTGCAGCTTCAGGCGCTGATTGATCCGGACTGCGATCCGGCTGCCGACGTCGCGGCAGCCATCGCGCAATTGCGCAGTTCCCGGTAAGCCGAAGTCAGCGGCCTAGCGCGCGACTGCAAGGACGATTTCCCTGCTGGGTGACTGCCCCGTTGCCAAGGCGGGCGGCAGGACCGCCTGCCGCGTGGCGACTTCGATCTGGCCGTCGGCATTGCGCATCACGGCCCTGAGGCAGGTATGCCGCACGACTGACATTTCCAGCGGCCATTCGTTGAAGCCGCAGACTTCCTTCCCGGCCTCCCGCGCTCTTTGCCTCAGCGTTTTCTGTCCATCGTCCGTGTCGAGCCGGAGATCGGCATAGCTGACCCGGACGACTTTCGTCGCTGTCACGGTCACAGGCTCGGCAAAGGCGTTGGCCGCGAAGATGGCCGCGACATAACCAAGAGTTATCAAACTTGCGCGACGCAACATGATCATTCTCCTTCATCGCAATATGATGGGCAGAGAATGCGGGCAGAGATGGCCGTATCGCTAGGATGAAGACCTGATATTTACCTGATGCCTTTCTGACAAAAGCCTGTATTTTTAGGAAAAGATGCGACGTGCACCTTAATCCCGTTCTTTCCGCATCTCGCGATACATTGACTCGCTTCACTGTCGCGCGGTAAATTTATTCAGTCCATTTCAAAGCAAATTCAGGCCATGAACGATGGCTGCAACCAGAATCGATCTCGCACACGAGCCCGACTTTACCGCCGGTCCGTTCACCGTGCTTCCACGCACGCGCGAACTTGTCGGCCCCGAAGGGGATCGCGTCGTGCTGGAGCATCGGGTCATGCAGGTCCTGATCGCGATTGCGCGCGTCGATGGAGAGATCGTCACGCGGGATGATCTCATCGAGACTTGCTGGGACGGCCGGATCGTTGGCGAAGATGCTCTCAACCGCGTGATTTCCCGCTTGCGCAAGGCACTGGCGAAAGTCGGTGACGGCATCGCCCGGATCGAAACGCTGCACAAGGTTGGATACCGGTTGATGCTGGAGGCAGAGCCGGACGCCGCGCCGTCATCTCCGCTGACGACCAGCCGCCGACAGGTGCTTGCCGCATCACTGGCCGCCATTCTGGTCGGCGGGGTCGGCATCTACGCGGGAACGCGCAACCGCGCTGGAATATCACCCGAGATCATGGCGCTGCTTGCGCAGTCGCGGCAACTGCTGGGGCAGGAAACCCGCGATGCGCAGAATCAGGCGATCGGCTTGCTGAAAAACGTCGTCGGGCAAGCCCCGGCTTTTGCGGACGGGTGGGGCCGTCTGGCGCTGGGCTATGGGCTGGTGTCCCACACGCGGCTGCGTGCAGAGGCTGAGGTCATGCGGTCCCGTGCCCTTGCCGCCGCACGAGAGGCGCTGGAGATTGACCAAAACAATGCGTGCGCTGAAATCGCGGTCTCTGTCTCCCTGCCCTGCATCGGCAGTTATATGGAGCGGGACCAATGCCAGCAGCGCGCCTTGAAGGCAGAGGCGCGAAATTATGATGCGATCGTGTGTACGGCCAACACGCTGCAGTTCGTGGGGCGCAATGCTGAAGCGGTCGACCTCTATCGGTCACTCCCAGACGGGCCGGTGACCCCTGCGGATCGCAACAACATGATCCGCGCCTTGTGGAGCGCGGGCCTTGCCGAAGAGACCGACCGTGAACTGGTGCGGGCGACCTCGCTCTACCCGACGCAGATTTCGATCTGGCTGACGCGGCTCTACATCAAGCTGTTCAGCGGCGATGTCGGCGCGGCGGTGGCGCTGGCGCATGACACGCGCAATGCGCCGACAGGGACCTTCCCCGACAGGGTGGCGCGGTTCGAATTGCTGGCCAGTGCGCTTGAAACTCGGCAGGAGGGCCAGGTCGACGCCGCAACCAGCATGTTGCGCGAACGGGCCAAGATCTGCGTTTACGAGGCGGAATTGTCGATGAGGGGGCTTTGCGCGCTAAACCGCGTGGACGAGGCCTTTGTCGTGGCTGACGCCTACTATTTCAACGAAGGCTACAGCATCCCCGACTTTACGCCCGACGGCGGCGTGTCGATCAAATGGCGCAATACGCGCCAGTTGTTCGAGCCGGTCACTGCGCCCATGCGCGCCGATCGGCGTTTCGAGCGCCTAGTGGCGCGACTTGGTCTTGCCGAATACTGGGACGCTGCTGGTTCGCAGCCTGATTACCGCAGAGCCTGACCGGAAAAGCGCGATCAGTACCGTCCGTACTTCACGTCACCATGCGCATCGAGCCGGACCGAGGTGTAGGGTAGCTGAAGGTAATCCAGCACGCGGTCAGCATGCCTGGAAAAGCCGGTCTTGTTCCTGCCGAACAGGATTTCACCCACGTTGAGCCCGACGCCGACGAACAAGTGGCGGCGCGGCTCTTCCCCGGCGTCGATGTCCGACTTCAGGAAGTTCGAGGCGTAATACCCGAGCTGCAGATCGAGGAACCGGAACGGCGTATCCTTCAACCCTTCGAAACCGCGCCCCTTGATCGAGAACATGTAGCGCTGCTGCTCGTAATGCTTGCGCCCGCGATAGGAATAGATGTCGTCGTTGGGCACAATCTCGAGCTTGAAGGCGACCTTGTCACGCAGGCCCGGAACGGTGTTACGCAGGACAGAGAACAGCGCCCCTGCCGTATTCATGGCCACGTCGTTCAAAGAATAGCCGGTGTCAGGCTCGATCCCGTCGGACAGTTCGTTCGCCGCCATCAGTGCCGATGCAAGGGCTGCGGCAACCCAGACATCGCCCTGCGACGCATTCGTCGTCTCGTGCAGGCGCATGTGCAGGATTTCGGCGATCAGGTACGTGTCGAACGCGTGCAGCATCTTGTCGGAGCCGAGGCTGCCGGTGTCCTTCCCGAACCAACCTTCGTCATGGAAGCTGAAGCTGTCGGTTTCGCGAAACAGCTTTTTCCCGCTCTGCGCCGAGAAATAGAGCGCGAACAGCGCCATTTCGGTCGTGATCGTGCTGAACTGCGCGCCGAAGTTCTTGTGCGTCGCGTAAGCGTGCGGCACGTGGTCGGCCCACCGCTTGAGCACAACATCGCCGTCCGCATCGAAATAGGGGTTGATCTCGGGCTGACCGTCGATCCCGACCGGCGTTTCCACGGCGGTGGGTTCCGGTTCTGCCGGCCCGTATGCGTCGCCATCCTGCGCGGCGAAGCGGGCAAGATCGAAACCGCCGTCCGACAGGATCAGCAGAGGGCCGTTGCCGCCACGGCCAGGCATGGCGCCAGCGACCGTCGCAATGTCGGTAAGATCGCTACCCTGCTCCACCGAGGCGAGCGCATCGCCATCGATGCCGGGCATCGCGATTTCGTCCAGATCGAGAGTACGTGCCTGAGCCCCGCCTGCGGGCAGGGCAATGGCAGCGACAAGGCATGCCAGTGAGGAGACGCTCGTCACGAGGTGCTTGCGCAATGTATTCGTCTCCGGGTGCGACCAATTGGATCAGGAGGCCAAACCATACTTTGATGGCGGCTTGAACCCCTAATTGCTTCAACGCGATGATACTCGGCGTAAATTCGGCAGGGTTCGACCTGAAAACGAAACCATGCACATTTCACCGCCGCTTGAAGCGCCCCCGCATCCGGCTGACAACACCGCGAATGCCGGTCTTGGGTTCGTTCTGATAGGATCGGGTCCCGACTTCGTCGACCGACAGGTTCCCGATCAGGGTCTCGTGGCGAAGACGGGAATGGAGCAGTGGGGCAAGCGAGCGCTGCGGACGGGGGTGGTCGCGGTGCTGTTCGATCGCCCGCAACACTTCGTCGACCTTGCGTTCAAGATGAGGGGTCGGATCGAACAGGGCTTGCTCGGCCCATTCCCGGTTTACGACTGGCGGATTGTCGGGGTCGATCTCCTCGAACGATCGCATCAGGTCCGATCCGTAGAAGAACTGGATACCGGTATCGTCGTGCGCGCCGAAATCGCTGATCAGGGCCGTCGGCACGCCTGCGTGCACGGCTTCGAGAGCGACCGTCGAGGTCACCGTCAGGCACAGTGAGGCATCGGCCAGAAGGTCCTCGACCGGTTCGTGCGAGATCGAGAGGTTTGGCGGGCTGGCCCCGACAACCTGTCCTGCGGCCGCCAGCGTCGCTTCGATATGAACGCGCGCGCGGTGCAGGGTGAATTCATCGATCCCGTGCCGCGGTTTGATGACCAGCTCATAATCCGGAAACCGCTGCGCCAGCTGCACTAGTTGTTCGGAAAGAAACAGGCGGTCGTTCCGTGATCGCGGGATCACCGTCTGTTCGAAAAACACGATACGCTTGCGCGGCTCTTCGGACCGCTTGATCGGTGCGAGAAGCGAAGGCAGGCCGAAGACTGAAGCGTTGGACGCATCGGCCCCGAATGCGGCGCACATCCCCTCGTAACGCTGCAGGTCGTCCTGCGCGTTGAGCCACAGGAAGTCTGCGGGCGCACGGCTGGCAAAGCCGTCATAGTGATAACGCAGCACCGCACCGGGGTAGATGCCAAGAACCAGCGGGCGGCTGGCATCCGTCATCTTTTCAAAACGCAGGAAGAAGCGGCGCCATGCCGAACCGTCGACCGCAAGGATCAACAGGTCATAACGCGACAGGACTTCGGGAACGCAAAGCGTGTCCAGTGTCTCGACCGACCCGTCGAACGGGACGTTGAGGCGGTTCAGCTGCGCCTTGGCAATCTGGTCGGCCCGCGTCTGCAGGAGGGCGAATTCGACCTTGGCACCCGCATCGGCAAAGGGACGGCCGACAAGGCAGGCTGATCGAATGAAGGAATCGAAACCTGCGACGAGCAGGATGCGCGCCGGCCGTTTCATGCAGACCTACCTTTCACCAACCAATCCCCGGGCCGGTCCCTTAGCGCGGCGTCGACGAAAGAAAAAGCTCTGCCATCGTGCGCAGGGCCCCGTTTCCCCCGTCCTGAGGGAGAACCATGTCGGCAACTGTCAACGCCGAAGGGTGGGAGTCGGCAGGGCAGAAGGCAAGCCGAGCAGCCTTCATGCAATCCACGTCATTGATGTCGTTACCGACAAAGGCGATTTCATCCCAGGTGAGGTCGTTCTGCGCCAGCCAGCCGGCCAGTACGTCCATTTTCTTCTCGACGCCGTGGATGACTTCCAGTTTCAGCTTTTCCGCACGCCTCGCCACGACCTGGTTGGTTTCTTTCGACAGAATCAGGATGCGAAAGCCGGCCTTGCGCAGAAGCTCTAACCCCATGCCGTCTCTGCGGCTGCACATGACTGCTTCGCGCCCGTCCTGATCGACGAGGACTTTGTCGTCGGTATGCACCCCGTCGAAATCGGTCACGATGGTCCGGATGCCGGAAAGGCCGGTTCGGGCCAGCAACCGGGCGTCCATCTTGTGCGCCATCGCTTCGGCTACATGCCAATCCGATGGATCATCGATTTCAAGCGAGGGCGTTTCCAGCGCAACGGGAACCGCGCGGCCGCAAAAACGAACGCCTCGTTCGCGGAACGGCGCAACCTTCATGACGTAGATCGCACCGGTTTCACGGAACTGGGGCTCCATGTCCTGTCGGCGCTGGCGCGGTGCAGTTTCATCGTGATTGATGCCCGCGCCCGCCCCGTCGCCATCGATGCGCCACAGGAAACCGTGGTCTTCCTTGACCGAAAACGCGCAGTCGCCGCCCTCGGCCAGCGCTGCCGTCACGGCGTCGATGTCCTCGGCCGACGTAAACGGCGACGTGCATTGCAGGAACACAACAACATCAACCGGGGCACCATCGCGTTCGAGCACATCGATCGCATGGAGAAGCGCACTTTCCGAAGAAGCCTGATCGCCGGAGATCTCGGCGGGACGATCGACGACCCCCGCACCCCACAGGCGCGCGGTTTCGACAATACGGGCGTCGTCGGTGGAGACGTACACCTCGTCCACCGACGATGCCGCGATCGCAGCCCGGATCGACCGGGCCACGAGCGGAATTCCGCCAAGCGGTTTGATGTTCTTGCCGGGGATGCCTTTCGAGCCGCCCCGCGCCGGAATAATCGCGACAGTTCGCACTAGTTCGTCACCCTCCTGCCGGAGGGTGATCCCCCGTCATCGCGCCAGATTCACGACCTTGCCATCGTCGGCCGAAGCTTTCCACTTCAGCTTGTCGCGCTGGACCTGTTCGATCGGCAGCACGTCTTCCGACTTGTACGTCAGCGTCTTGGCGATGTTGCGAACGTCGCGGCACAGGCGGCGCAGGCCGTCGGGTTCGAGGCTGGCGGCGTGGTCGGTGCCCTTCCAGGTCCGGTCGAGCGTGAAGTGGCGTTCGATGTAACCGAACTTGCCCTTGCCGTAACGCTCTTCACCGATGATGCCGGTGGTCATCGCGGCGACGTCGGCAGCGATGCCAAGGTGGTGGCCCGAGAAGCCGATGTACTTCACCTTGTCGCCGAACTGTTCCTGCAGGCGATTGATTTCGAGCAGGCAGAGATCTTCGAACGGGACCGGGTAGCCCGAGGTGCAGGCATAGACCACGAGATCCTTGGAACGGCCCTGTTCGGCATAGAAGTCGATCAGTTCTGCAATCTCGTCGCGCGAGGTCATGCCGGTCGAAACGTGAATCTCGCCGCCATAGTTGTCGCACAGGTACCGCTGCAGGTCGTAGTGCTGGTTCGTTGCCGACGGGATCTTGATGAGCGTCGGGTTGAGCTCGGTAACCTCACGGGCCGAAGTCATGTCCCAGACCGAGGTCGAATACTCGATACCCAGTTCGTTGCATTCGTCGCGCAGTTCGCGGTGCTGGTCGAGCGTGAATTCGAGGAATTCGCGGTGGGCACCATAAGTGTCGCCATAGGCGTTGGCTGGCACAGGATGCGGCGTTGCATATTCGACGGGGCTGAGAAGCTCGCGGTTGCAGCGCTTCTGGAACTTCGCGACATGCGCGTTGCAGACCTTCGCCGCCACGCGGATGAGTTCCTTGGCGATCTCCATGTCGCCCTTATGATTGCAGCCGATCTCTGCAATGACCTTCACTTCGCTCATAATTCGACCCGAATCCTTGTTTTCAGTCGCACGCCGCCGTGCGGGCGACGTGCATTGTAACGAGGCCCTGACGCGCCTTAATCAGCTCAGGTTCCTCTCTTATTTATATGGCTATTTTGCTAACCTAGCCCACAACATCTCAATTATGCCCGGGATTGCTGCTTTGCACAATCCCTGCAGCATTGTCCTATATGACTGCGAAATGACCCACAGACCTTAACCGGGGCAGGTATCGCCAAGGCAATCCGGTGGACCAAAGCCGCAGCTTGATGTTCCTGTTCTGGGGCCTGAGCGAGAGCGCGGCAGCAAGATTTCGCCGAGCGGCCACGTGTTTCCCGTCTGCGATCCAAGCCTCGGCCGCATATCTGTGCGCCTTGGCAGATCGTGGGTTAAGCTCCGCCGCCTGTTCGAAAAGTCTTGCCGCCTCCGCGTAATCGGAAGCCGCCCAGGCAAGTTTCCCCTTCGACAAGGCGTGCTGGAATTCAGGTGACTCGCCGACGCGCTGGGCTGCCGATGCGATGTGGCGCGCGGCGTACAACGGTTTGCGGAAGGATTTGGCGTCCTGCGCCTTTCCGACCGCTGCGACCAGTGCGTCGCCACCGGACACTCCATGTCCGACGTCCCTGCTCCAACCGGCATTAGGCTGGGGCAGCACGAGCTGGTCGAGATCGCCTGCCTCGTCCAGTCGCCGCAGGAGTCCGCTGCCGTGAAAAATATGCGTGCCATGAGAATTGCGGATACCGAAATCTGCAACAACGAAGCTTGGCACGCCCCGTTCAAGCGCCTCGAATATCGCTGTCGAGGAAATCGTTGCGAAGATTCCCGCCCTTTCCAGAAGAGAGGGAAGCGGCTCGTAACTTATGGACAGGTTCCCGGGTATTTCGATGCGCTCGAAAATCCGGGCGATATGTTCGCTGCCTTGATGGAACGTCTGTTCATCGGGCTGGACACGCGCCTTGATCAGGATTGTCCAGTCGGGATTGTCATTGGCCAGCCGCGCCAGTTCGATGACCAGCTGTTCGCGCTCCCCGGTCTTTGAAGGAACAATGACCTGCTCTGCAAAGACGAACAGCCTGGGTCCGTGATCGGATCGCGCCTGCTGCGCCGGTGACTTGCCGAAGCCGGTGACGACCGCTTGTTGTTCCGGACCCTGCGCGAAGAACTTTTGCATCGCCGCCCGATCGCGTTCACCGTTGACGGTGATCACGTCGAAGCCGGCGCGCCAGGCAAGACCTTCTTCGAATTTCTCGAACACCAAGCCGTTGAAGCCGGTGAAGATCGTGGGCCGCCGCCCTTCAAAGGACTGACACGACATTTCGAAATCGTGGCGGAACTGGGCGAGGGCGGAGCCGGTCGTGTAGACACCGATTGCATCGAGATCGGCGAAGGCCTCTCTCTGCGCCAGTTCGTCCAGCGTGAGTTGCACGATGTCGTACAGGCCGGCGAGCCTCTCGGCGACCGCCGACGGGATCCGGTCAAGATCCGGCACGGCATATTGCACTTGCCAACCCGCGGCCTTCAGCGTCGCCGCGTGGCGCAGGGTGCCGAATATCTGGCTGTCGCTATCGCCGAAAAACATCGCCCTGTGCGGGAGATGTCGCTCATCATCGCTTTGAGATGTGCCCAGATTGTGGTCATCCGATGCCATGGGGGATGGCCTAGCCATATGGCTGCAAGAAGCAAGAGCTCAAAAATAATGGGGGGCGGGGGGTATCGCAAAGGGAATAAAAACAGTTAGATGGCTCCGCTGCAGCCGCGAATTGCCGGGGACGAACTAATAGATGCGCATTGCGCTGGTGAACTCCCTCTTTCCCGAATTGGGGATCGGGGGTTCTGAGATATCGACCTTTTATCTTGCCCGGGGCCTAATCGGCCTGGGGCACGAAGTTCGCGTGCTCAGCCAGAATGTAGGTGAAGAATCGGTTCTGGAGGAATTCGAGGGTGTGCCGGTTTTCCGCCTTGGATCGGCGCCGGGATACGAACCTAACGTGCTGGCAAGGCCGCGGCTGGAAATCGATGTCCTGCGCGGGCAGCAGGACAAGGTCGAGCATCTGTCAGACCGGATGCGCCCTGCGATCGAGGATTTCGCCCCGGACATCATCAACACCGCGGTGGTCGGAAATCCGGCCGGCTTCTGGAAGCTGGCAAGCGATATGGGCATCCCGCTTGTCCATACGCTGCGATCCTATTCGTTGCTGTGCCACCGCCGGATGCTGCGCGGGATCGACCCGTGCACGCGGCAGTGCTTTGCCTGTGCGACCAAGTCGCGCCGCAGCGCCCGCAATCATTCCAATTTCGCGACCGGGGTCATCGCGATCAGCGATCACGTTCTCGACGTCCATTCACGTTCCGGCTGGTTCTCGAACGTTACCCATCGCGCAGTTATCGCCAACAGCTACGAACCCACGCTGGAGAGCGTGCCGGACAAGTCCGGTGCTTATGATTTCGGTTATCTTGGACGCATTCACGAAACCAAGGGTGTCGAAGAGTTGTTGCAGGCTTTCACTGCGCTTCGAAGTCGCGGGGGCAAGGGTAAGCGCCTTTTGATCGCCGGCGATGGCAATCCCGACTATGTCGAGGACCTGAAGCAGCGGTTCGATCACCCGGACATCGAATTTGCCGGCTACATCGACCAGACCGAGTTCTTCGAAAAAGTGCGGATCTGCGTCGTTCCCTCGATCTGGTTCGAACCGTTTGGCCGCGTGTTCGCCGAATCGCTGCACCACGGCACACCGGTGCTCGGGTCGAGCAGGGGCGGCGGCGCGGAAATTCTGGACAACGACACAGGCTGGCTGTTCGACCCCGGCAACCCGGACGACTTCCTTGCATCGCTGGAGAAGGTGGCGGGGCTCTCGGACGACCGTTATAACGAGATGACCAGCGCCTGCCTTGCCAGTGCGTCATCCTATTCGGTCCCGGCAATCGCCCGGCAATATCAGGACTTCTATCAAGAGTGTCTCGCCTGACATGAAGCTACTGGCAGTCGCGACATCCCCGCTGCAGATCCAGAACGTGCAACAGTACGTGCGTCAGCAGGGACTCGATTTCCGCGCATGCACGTTGGCGCATGTCGGCTCGGTTCGGGAAGAAGACAATCGCAGGGCGATCGCGCAGGCGGCCAAGACACCGTTTGAGCGGATTGCGGCGTTCGCTCCCTATCGCCAGTTGCCGCGCAAGTATTTCCCGACCGAACGGAACTGGGCCCTGGCAGAGAGGCGCAACCGCCAGGAATACATGGACAGGATCAACCGATTCTTCGGTGATGTCGGGACGGATTACGACGTCGTTCTGCTTGGCGATTATCGCCCCATGTCGTTCCGGCAATTCCTGCAGCCACTGGCCGAAAAACGACCCGAAGTCGTGCTTGTCGATGACGGTGCGGTATCGCGTTATGTCATGAGCTACCGCGCCTCTGGCGCTGATGCCGACGAAGTGACGCGCGGGATTCTGCCCGATCTTGGCGAAGGCGATCCGTTCCTGCCGATGGAACCTGCGGCGCTGACCTATTTCACGATCTACGGCAACGGCACCGAGATCGCGCAGACCGATGCGGTCATTCACAACCAGCATTTCGACAAGGTCGATGCCAGCCGGTTCAAGCCGGTCGAGGATGTCTGGGTCTGCGGCACCAACCATGTCGAGGCGAAGCTTGCCCGCATGGAATACTACCTCTCGCTTTGCGAGCGCATTCGCGAATGGTTTCCCGACAGGCGCATCGTCTATTTCCCGCACCGCCGCGAAGAGCCCGCGAAGCTGGAGCGTTTGCAGAACCGCCTTGGCTTTGTCGTCAATCGCAATGCCGACGGACTGGAACGCCACGTGCTCCGCCGCAAGGTCGTGCCGCACAAGGTTTTCGTGTTCGGGTCGACCGTGGCGGATACCCTCAGCCGCATTTATGGTGAGCGGTCGCCGGTTGTGCTGGTCATCCCCAAGGATCGGTATTTTACCGGTGCGACGCGTTTCAATCACGTGACCAGCGTGATGGTCGACAACCTGCGGCGCAATTCGGGTGTGGTTGCCGTCTCGCAGGAACTGGCAGAACTTGAACCATGGGCCTCGTCGAAGGTGGTGAAGCGTGAAGGTTCGCTCCCGTCCGTCAAGGCGGCAACCGCGCCGCTTTACGATGATCTGCAAGGGCTAGTACCGGGCGAGGCTAACGACGGTTGGACGCGGCTTGTGGAAACGGGGGGCAAGAACGTTCACCGGGCTACGATCCTCAAGGCCCGCCGCGATCTATTCGGTGCGGCTTACTGCCATGTCTTCCGGCTGCGTGCGGAAGAGCGGTTTGCCTTCAAGCTTCGCCTTGCTCCCACCGGCGGTGGTGATTTCGTCGAAGTCTCGTTCGAGGCCGATACCCCCGGCTTCTATGGCGAGACCAATCAGGCGGGCGTTCTTTTCGCCGAAGTGCATGTCGACGAAAACCGCGATTCCACGATTACGGTGTTCTTCAAGCCAAAGACATGGCGCACCGTCGAACTGCAACTGTTCACTCTGTCAAAGCGTGGGACCGAATCTGCAAAGCACCAAGGCATGACGACGGCGGGCTTCGGCCTTGCCCCGTTCGTTCCGCAGGGGGGTGATGCAACGCCACTTTCGGTTGGTCGGGACCGGACGAGCATGCAGGTCGCGATCGGCAGGGACAGCACTTTCCTGACTCATGTCGCCGGCCCCGAGGGCGCTACGGTCGTTTGCATGCACACCGGATGTTTGAAGCCGCTACGCACTTCGCGGTTGAAGGCGCCATGGCTCGGCATCGATGAAGTCGGTCTGCTGAACTGTTCGATCAATTTCAACGGAGAGACAGCCCAGCCGTTGAGCGCGCGTGCGCCTAGCGACAAGATCGGCAAGGGGCTTTTGCGCATCCTTGCGCCGACTTCGCCGGTCCGCTTCGATACAAGCGCACTCGACCGCCGCGTTCTTGCCGCGACCCACGACAAGGTCCGGCTCGCGGGGGAAGGTCCTTTCGAGATTGCGAACGTCGACATGCGTTCGGGCCGCGACGGCGTGCAGGCCGCGTACGTCAATTCCGGAAAGCCGCCAAAGGGCGCGACCAGACCCTTCTACATGCTCTTTTGAGAGAGCAAGACGCGATAAAGCGACAAGGTGCGACTACCAATTCGCTCCTTGCACCGCCCAGAGGATATACGCATGAATGTTGAGCGAAAACTTGATGAGGCAAATATGAACAAGGTTTCCGACGGGTCCGACGATTCGTCGATCATGCGCGACATCGTCGATTACGAGATCGAGATCGGTCGCCTGCTTGCCGATCGGGAAAAGCTCGCCGGAAAGCTCGCCAAGGCCGACGAGGAGCGTGAGGCATGGCGTGAAAACCAGCTCGACCTGTTCCGTTCGGACCTCTCCGCGCTCAGCACGGCGGTCCTGCGCCTGACCGAAGGGCAGACCCAGCAGTTCGAAAACATCTATCGCCTGCTTTCGCAGGTCATCCTTGCCGACAAGGCCGGTCGTCGCGAGATCGAGGGACTGAACCAGTCGCTTGCCTCCAGCGATGCGATCGCGGCTGCCATCAACCAGATGGTGAGCGGCAAGCAGGTCGAGCGGATTGCCGAGGCCGGCATCAAGCTGAAGTCGGGGATGAGCATGAATGTCGTGCGCGGCAAGGCCGTGTTCGACAAGGCCATGGACGCCAGCAATTCCGAAGCCGTTATTTTGCACGAGAACAAGGATACCGGCGTTCACTCGTTCGTCTTCCCGCTGGAGAAGATCACGGCAACGGGTCTGCGCGGTGTCGCGCTTGAAGTGAAGCCGTTGGACCTGCGTGCCTTGCGCATCCGTCTTCAGGATGAGGACGGGATCGAAAACCGGGCAGAGGTCAGTGTCGATCTCAAGAACCTGCGCCATTCGCAAGTCGAGACAACCCATGGTGCGGGCCGGCGGTTCGTCACGCTGCGACCCATGGAAGACGGCTGGATCGAGGTCGTGCTCGAAGCTTCGCTTGGCGCCAACGACGCATCTACCCGCTGTGAACTGATCGCGATCGCCGACGTCGACAAGAAGTCGTCGCAGCGGGCCGGTACGGGCAAGCAGGCATTCGCTTTGCGCAAGATCGCCGCACTCAAGTCGGACGGCCTGCTTCCGGCCGAAGAACTGCAAAAGGTCGATACCGCGGTGGCCAGACCTGCCGTTGCCCTGCACGAAGTGCGGATGCCCAAGCAGGAAACGGCGCGCCAGAAAAAGCGCGAGGAGTTTCTCGCCTCGGGCGCCTACCACAAGCTCGCCCGCCTGCGGAACATTCACGAGGGCAAGCGTGCCTTCATCATCGGCAACGGGCCGTCCATCAACAAGCAGGATCTCACCCTGCTGAAGGACGAGGTCACGTTCGTCACCAACTGGTTCGTGAACCACCCGAACTATGACGAGATCGACCCGACTTATTACGCCGTGTCGTCACACGAGATGTTCGGCGGCTGGTCGCATGTGGATCCCAAGCCCAATCCCGATTGGCTTAGCGTCATGCTCGCCAAGGCGGGCAACTCGCACAAGTTCTTCTCGTTCGCGTTTCGCGAGATGCTGATCAACAACGGCATCTTCTCCAGCGAGGAGTGCGATTTCCTGCTGTTCGACCGGCCCAAGTACCAGGTCGACCAGATCGGCGGGATCAACCTCGATCTCACCCAGCCGATGGATGACGGCTATACCGGCATCGTCACCTTCTGCCTGCCGCTGGCGCATTACATGGGCATCAAGGAAATCTATCTCGTCGGCTGCGACTGCGACTATGGCATTACCAGCCCGGATTCCCCCAAGTCGTATTTCTACGATTACTCGCAGCACAAGACCCGCACGACCAGCCACGAAGGCCTGATGCGTGCGTGGGCCGATGACGGTCCGGTGTTCAAGACCTATGAAATCGTGCGCGATCGTTTTGCGCTCGACGGTATCCGCATCGTCAATGCGACAGAGGGTGGGCGGCTCGAGGTATTCCCCCGTCAGAAGTTCGAAGACGTGGTCGGCGCCAAGTAATGAGCGGCGGGACCGTCCTCTGCTCGGTCGTGAACGACGGGTTCACGCCCGGCTTCGTGGTGATGGAGCGATCGCTTCGCGAAACCAACCCCGATTGGGATTTCCCGATCCGGGTGATTCATTCCAGCCTGAACCCCCTGTCCGAACAATCGATCGCCGTGATCGAGGATCACTGCGACAACGTTGAATTCGTGCTGGCGGACGACCGGATGCTCCGACCCATCCACACTTATGCCCGCGAAGTGATCAAGACACCGGAACGCCTGTTCCCGGCTTTCTCGATCCTCGAGGCGTTCCAATGGTCCGATGCCGATCAGGTGATCGCGCTCGATTCCGACATGATCATTCTTGGCTCACTCGAACCGCTGCGCCATGCGGTCCGCCCGTTCAATGCATGCCGTGCGCGCATGACGATCGGCAACGAGCCTGCCGGGTTCTTCAACACGGGCGTGATGGTGCTGAACCGTTCGCTTTTGCAGGGTTTCCACCTCTGGGATATTCCCACGATGCTGGGTGGCCGCAAACCGAAGCGCGGGACCGGCAAGGCCGATCAGGCGATCCTCAACATCCTGTTCCGCAACGAATTCGTCGGTTACCTGCCGCAACGCTTCAACTACACCAAGCGTTCGCTGCAGTTCGATCTCGAACGTAGCGATATTCAGTTACCTGCCACGACTGACGAGATCCGGGACTTCATGGCAGCGCGCGATACCCGCGTCTTCCACTTCGTCGGCGAAAAGCCGTGGAACCCGAAGATCAAGTACAGCGAGCTGGAACACGAAGCGGCCGAACAGATCTGGCACGATGCCGTCTACCGCTATGGCAAGCCTTCCCTGTTCGCCTTGCTGGAACAGTTGCGCCGCCAGTGGCAAAAACGCCTTGTCGCCGCCGTGCGTCAGTCGCGCGCGGAAAAGCCGGGCCTGGTCGATGAGGCCAAGCTAAATGTCGGCATGGGAATGTAATCGCGACTGGGTAAATCTCTTGGGTCGCGGTCCTTGTAATGTCTAGGCAATTGGTGTGCCTTCTGTGCTGAATTGCAGATGTCGACGATCCGAGGTGATTTAAGTGGTCAATTTTGCGAAGCGTTTTGGCGTAACTGATGCACTTCTGGCAGCGAGCGATGATCGCCCAACTGCGAGTGAGACGAGTCCCGTATTACCGGCGATGACGGTTGCTGAGGCGGTTTCCTTCATGGTGGCGAAACCTTGTGGCCGGAAGCTTATCCGCATTGGCCGTGAGGGCGATGGCGGATACTTGGTGCCGGATGATCTCGACGGGATCGAGGCTTGTTTTTCTCCGGGTACGAACAACTACAAGTATTTTGAGGACACGCTTGCCCAGGAATACGGCATCCGTTCTTACATGTGCGATTATTCGTCATCCATCGACAAGTTCCATACCCCGCTGATTCCCGAGATGCAGTTCTTCGAGAAGAAATGGCTCGACCTGGCTGCAGATGACGACAATCTCGACATCAACGAATGGGTTTCCGCGAACAGTTCGGCGAAATCGGACCTGATGCTTCAGATCGACATCGAAGGGGCGGAATTCCGAAATATCCTTCATGCAAGCGATGAAACGCTGTCACGCTTCCGGATCGTCGTGATTGAAATTCATGGCCTGCACTACTTGTCAGATCCCGGGTTTCTGAACCGGGTTTTCGCACCTTTCGTTCGAAAGCTGGAGAGACGCTTTGTTTGCGTACACGCCCACCCCAATAACTGCTGCGGGGTAAATGTGCATTCAGGCATGGCAGTGCCCAATGTCATCGAACTAACGTTGTTGCGGAAGGACCGGGTCCTTCCATCCGACGAACCGCTGCAGATTCCGCACGATCTGGACATTGTGAATATAGACCGGCGCCCGCCAATCGAACTGAACGGCGTATGGCTGGAGCACGCCGATCGCGAAGCGAGTGCGGATCATATGCTGATGATGCGATTGAAGTGGTTGGAAGAGCGGGTCACTGATCTGATCGCCGAAAACGCAACGCACAAGCAGACATCTGCCCTACACGGCTTCATGCTGCAGAACGTGGCGGCCTGCGCCAATCTGGCCATCGGACAGCCCACGACGCAAAGCGGTGAAAGTGACGGCGAGGTCACGAAAGGTGAATACCGGGGGTGCAGGCAGGGTGGGGCAGGGATTACAACGCCCAAGCAGAAGAACCCATGGTGGGTTGTCGACCTTCAGGAACTCAAGGCGCTGGAAGGATTGGTGATCTACAATCGGTGTGACGATACGCCGGCAGCTGCACGGGGCCTGCGCGCGCTAGGCTCGATCGATGGTTTGAAGTGGCAGCCCTTGGGTCGGCACAAGGGCAAGACTGCCTTTGGCGGGTCGCGCGTTTTCAAGGGCAACGGCCCACTGCTCCTCCAGACCGGCGGTAAACTTGCGCGCTACGTCAAGCTGGTGGGCGAGGGGGACACGCGCCTGGACCTCGAGGACGTTGAAATCTTCGGAGCCGCGCCTGTTTGACCGCTCCGGGTCAGCCCGAAAGTTCGGGCGGGGCCAGCTTTTGTGCCCGCTTCGTAATTCTGATCGAGGACTTGAGATAGGCTTCGTCGCTTCGGAGCGCCTCGATCAGACCTGTCGAATACTTTTCGCGATTTTCGTAGAATTCTGCATCCTGTTCTGGGGACAGGCATTCGTCCCAGATCATGTCGACATAGTCGCGCCAGTGCGTGATGGCGCGTAGATCGCGCTGTTCCGAACCCTGTGTTCTTGCCGCAAAACGTGCGTAGACGCTTCCGCCGCCCACGACTTCCTTGCAGCGCCCCATCACCAGCATGGACACGAAATCCCGCTCAATCGGATAGAGGTGACCTTTCGGTGTCCGGTATACGCGACTGCCCGGTGCACCGGCTTCTGAGCACAGGGACTGCGCAACCGTTTCGTCATCAGAGAAGAAGAGGGCGGGTTTGCGAACTTCCTTCAGGTATTCTCGATAGGCCGTAAGGGGCACTGTCTTGGCCATGAGCATACGGAACTTGGCGCGCATGCGCGGCCAATCCTGCTTGGTGTAGGCCCGCAGAATCTCGCGTCCATATGGGACCAGGTCGCCACGTCGAATGTGAATGGCCGTAAATTCGGCGGGGTCTTCTTTTTCGACGAGGTTCAGCATCCGTTGCCGGATGGGCAGTTCTGCAAACAACCGCGCCGAAGCGTCCAGCACTTGCGTTGCGTCCTCGTCCGGTGTCCGGAACGCCAGAAGCGCCCCATTGACGTGGAAGTGCCCCATCCTGAAGGCATCCAGAGACTCGACAACCGGGTTCTTGCCGATCTGGCTGCCGTGCTTCTTCCAAAGCCGCTGGAACTGCTTGGGTATTGGCCCGTCGGCGACCCTTAGGTCCGGAGATTGCGCATAGAGCTGCGGCAAATCGAAGATGCGGCTGAATTCGTAATGTTCGGTATCGTCCGCAATGTATTCGGCGCGCGGTTTTGGCCAAATAAACGTGCAGCGTGCATTGAACTTGCGGGCATAACGCCAAGAAAACAGCAGTGCCTGTAACCGGCTTGTCAATCGGTCGGTACGAAAACTGAAAAGCTCTTCCACTAAAGTTCCCTCAAACAAAGCGGGCCGACGGGGTCAGGCGTAATTCAACTTCTTCATCATTGCATCGCAAGCCTTCTCGATCCGGCTGATCTGATCTGCGCTAAGCGAATCCGTATACGAGCCAGCCTTGCCGCTACGCATCAGTTTACGGTTGGTCTCTCCCTTACCGCCGGAATGCCGCTTCTTCGCGACGGCAAACGACTGGTTCTCGATTGCTTCGTCGATCGCTTCCTGAGACCGCGAGGCGCCTAGATAGTCGAGCGTCTTGCGGAGCTCGTCGGCAGGAGAGGATAACAGGTCCTCGTATCGGAGCATAAGGATATCGTTGTCGAGGATGTCGGCCACGGCGACAGGCCATGATCGCGTACAGTGCGAATATACACCGCCATCGCATATCGTCCTGGCCATGGCCTCGAACTTGTCGAGGCCAGGTTCAGCGCCGCACGCTTCGATATACTTGCTCAGGGAAAAATAATGAGCGCCGGACACGGTTACATCGCGTGGATCGCGGACGATACCAACGATTTTGGCATCTTTCGAAATCGAACGGATGCGTTGGATTGGATGATGCGATTTAAAAACTTGATAGGGGGACTCTCGGTCCGCCCCTTCACTTGCGACTTCTTTCTGTTTCGGTGCGCCGAAAAAGCCGACCGAAGGTGCACCGAGGACTTCTGCAACCAAGCGCGTCGCCCACGTGTTTCCGCTTTTCGGATAACCGACGACGACGACATCTTGTTTCATGATAATGGCTGATCCGATGGTTGGACACGCGGGCTCTGCAAGGAGATAATTGCGTAAGAATAACGCGATATTTGGCGTATATTTCTGCCCGCTTGCAGCTTGTCTATGAAGCTCTCCTTTGGCATCGCGCCGTTTGCCGTGTCAATGGCGCGACCGGCAGGGCAGCGACCTGTGGGAAGGTCTTCAAATTACCGCGCCAAGGATGGCGTCGGGGATACAAATGCAGGCACGGTAAGGAATGGCACAAAGATTACGCTTCTGCTCGAAACGGATCGCGGAAATTCCCTACATCGAGACGTTCATTGCAGACGCGATCGAGGGCCATCGTGAACCTGTCTGGATCGGCTGGGGTCGCAAACCGTCGGGACAACGCGCTGCAGGTTTAGCCCGGAAAACAGGCGGAACAGCCCTTTTTCTTGAAGACGGTTTCCTCAGATCATGGGGCGCAGGGCATGCCTATCCACCGGTCTCGATAGTTTCTGACCGCACGGGCATCTATTATGACGGAACGTGTCCAAGTGATCTGGAAACGCTTTTGCAATCCGAAGCTGACCTGATCGCTCCGTTCGGCGACAAGATAGAGCGCGCGCGCGCGGCCATCGTCGCAAACCGGCTAAGCAAATACAATCATGCGCCGCCGATGTCTGAGGAGCTCTTGGCCCGCAGCGATGGGCAGCGCGTTCTTGTCGTAGACCAGACGGCAGGCGATCTCAGTATCAAGCTCGGCTGCGCGAGCGCGCAAACCTTCGCTCTCATGCTCGATAAAGCCAAAGCTGAGAACCCGGACGCGACGATTTACGTCAAGACGCATCCCGTCACTGCCGCTGGGGAAAAGGAGGGGCATTTCTCGCCCGCCGATACGGACGAGCGGACGATTCTACTGACCGAACCGGTTTCCCCGATCGAGTTGCTCGAGGCAATGGACAAGGTTTATGTCGTCACGTCCACGCTCGGCTTCGAGGCGTTAATTTGCGGCAGGCCGGTCACCTGTTTCGGTCTCCCCTGGTACGCAGGTTGGGGCGTTACCGATGACCGTCTGACGTGCTCTCGCCGAAGCCGGGAGCGCACGGCGAGTGAACTTTTTGCGGCCGCTTATTTCCATTACGCATCGTATATCGATCCGCAGACCGGCGGTGTTGGCGACATATTTGATGCGATCGACTGGCTGATCAGGCAGCGAGAAACCGAAATGAGGCTGCACGGACCACAAGGCGAGAGACCGTTTGCCATGCTCGGCTTGAGGCGCTGGAAGCAGGCCAACCTCACTCCGCTCCTTGGCTTGCGACGTGGAGATGTCATGCCCGTCGACACGGTCGAGCAGGCCCGGACGGTCGCGGTTCGGGATGACGCTATCGTCTTAACGTGGGGCGTCGACCGCGCCGGCCAGCTTAGGGACGCGTCCGATGGCGATGAGGTCGAAGTCTGGCAGATGGAAGACGGTTTCGTCCGGTCGCTCGGTCTGGGGTCCGACCTGATCGCGCCCCTGTCCATCGTGCTGGACCGAAAGGGTCTGTATTTCGATCCCCGATGCATATCCGATCTGGAGGACATCCTGTCGCACGGGGTGTTCGAGCCAGGGGAGCTTGCCGAAGCAGCACGGGTTCGCGCGGCGATCGTGGACAATGGTCTTACCAAGTACAACGTCGATCAAAGGGCGCGACCGGATTGGGCTACGGGCGGGAAAAAGGTGATCCTCGTTCCGGGGCAGGTCGAGAATGACGCATCGATACTGTTCGGCACAAGCGAGGTTGCGACCAACCTCGAATTGCTAGCGCGCGCACGTGCCGCGCATCCGGATGGCTTCATCGTGTACAAGCCGCATCCTGATGTGCTCGCCCACAACCGCAAGGGAAGGGTGCACGGGGCGGAGGCGCGCAAGTTGGCGGATCACATCGAAACTGAGATTTCGATCGTTGATTGTATCGAAGCCTGCGATTGCCTGCACACGATGACCTCGCTGAGCGGGTTCGATGCCTTGCTGCGCGGAAAACGTGTCGTGACGTACGGCCAGCCGTTCTACGCAGGCTGGGGTCTGACGACCGACATGGCGCAAAATGGCGGCGCGCTATTGCGCCGGACACGCCGCCTAGCTCTCGACGAACTCGTCGCAGGGACGTTGCTGCGCTACCCCATTTACTGGGATCCCGACTTGCGGGGCTACACGACCTGCATCGCTACGATCGAACGCATTGTAAGGGATCGCGCGCGCCTCGAAGCGCAGGGCGCCTTGGCCTCGTTGAAGCCGGGCTATTTGCGAAGACAGTTCCGGAAGCTGCGCATACTTATCAGCGCCGCGCAGCGTTGAGGCGCCGGCCCGTCAGAAACGGAGCACGACGCCTGCGCTGACCGCGATCTGGTAGAGGATCTGGGTAATTTCCTTGAAGATCTGGCGATTGGCGGAGTTGACGCGCGGCATGACAAGGATCTCGTCACCTTCTTCAAGCGGAGCCTTGTGCGTGCCGAAATCGAGCATGTTCGAATTGTCGTCACCTTCGGCAAAGCTGCCATCCTGACGGACTACGATAATGCGGTTCTTGTCGGCATTCGGCGCAAAGCCGCCGGAGAGGGCTGCGTAGTCGTCGATCGCCATGTCGGGGTTGAAGGCCACGGCATTGGGGAACTGGACGGCGCCCGAAACTACGACGATACCGTCCTTCGTCGGCACGGTAAGAATATCGCCGTTCTCCAAAACAAGATCGTTGCGGTCAGAACTGTTCGAGATGACAACCTGACCGCGCGGTTCGATGAGGCGGGCCCGTTCGACCCACTGCAGAATTCGTTCGGCTTCCTGTGAGCGCAGTGCGCTTTCGTCACGCGTTCCGGAACGTGCGGTAAGCGCCGCTTGCTCAAGCGCATCAAGGGACGTGTTAAGGAGCCGCTGCTGACGCTCTTTCACGCTTTCACGCGACAAGGAGATATTGGACGGTGCCGAAAGCGGTGTGAACTGAAGCTGCGACAGCACTTCGCCAAGGCGCGCGCCATAGGGCAGCACGTATTCCTGCGGGCTGTCATGCTCGCCCTCTACCCGCACGGTGATCGTGCCGGGGCGCTTGTCAGCTGTAAAGCTAACCACATCGCCGTCATAGATCTCGATGTTCGGGGCATCGAGCACCGAATAGTACTCCACGCTCAGCTTTTCGCCTTGGGAGCGGGTGACCCGGACGTTGGTAACGAATGGACGCGGTTTCGCCATGCGGCCGAGTTCGAGGAGAGAAATCGATTCTCCTTCAAATTCGAAGATGTTCGCATTGTCGGCATTGCCCTGCACTTCGACTGTTGCCCGGCGCGGTTCCACGAAGATCACGTCACCATCGTTGAACTGCACTTGCGGCATGTTTCCGCGCAGCAGAAAATCGTAAAGGTTCAAGCGGCTTCTGACTTCGCCACCCCGCTTCACGACAATATTGATGAACGAACCCCGTTCAGGATCAACGCCGCCCGCCATGTCGAGGTAATGAAGCACCGAATCCATGCTTGTCCCGGCATATGCGCCGGGCCGGTTGACGAAACCGCCTACATAGACGCGTACCGGCTGCGCAGCGTCCAGACGAGCATAGACGAACACGTTGGAGCGGAAAGTGGTGGCAACAGCGCGTTCAACAAGCGTCTGCAGCGACGAGTTCGTTACACCCAGGACGTTTACCGGACCAACGTTAGGCAGAAAGATGTTGCCGTTTTCGTCGACGGTCAGCACCGACTGGAAAGTGTAGGCGCCCCACAGACGAATCTGGATCCGGTCTCCCACATTGATCGCGTAGTCGGGATTGAAGGCCGCCGGCGACTGAGCGGCGAATGCGCCGGTAAACAGTTGGGCGCCGAAAACGTCGCTTTCTTCGTTCGCGGCATAATCGCGTGCCTGCGCAACGGTGACCCTGACCGTTTCTCCTTCCTGCGAACGCTGGTCGACGACAGCTTCGTCTTCATCACCCTCTTCGGCCGAGCCCAAGGCTGCGGCGGCGGGGCCTGCAAGATTTTCCGACTGACTGCTTTCGTCATCGTCGCGCGTGCTCTGGGCGAAGGTAGGTGTGGCTGACAAAGCTATGGCCAGCAGACAGGCTGCCAATGTTCCCAGAAAAGCCTGGTTGAGCAGACGGTGCAATGACATCGGATCAGTCCTTGTGGTCACGGATCACCGCGACAATCAGATGGGCGAGGCCCGCAAGAAGAAACGCGACCAGCGCGACGAGAAAGGTATTGTAGAGCCGGGCAGGACGGATCGCCTCTCCGGGCATTGTCGGCGGTTGTATCACCGACATCGCTTTGATGGTTCGGCCGCCCTCGACACGTCCTTGTTCAAGGGCTGTGAGCGCGGTACGATACAGGTTCTGAGCGAATTCGGCCTTCAACTGAAGTTGCTGAAATTCTTCCACCTGGCTGTTGAGACGTTCGCCGCCGGTCAGGCGCTGACGCTCTTGGATGATCTGCCGGTCGACGGCTGCAATCTGCTGGCGGATTTCCACCAGCGAGGGGTGGTCAGCGACAAGATAGGCACCCATTGAGGATAGTTCGATCTTCAACTCGGAACGTTGCCGCTCAAGGTCGGCAATGATCGCGGTCAGGGCTTGGGCTGACTGTTCAGGAGAAACCAGACCATTGCGGTTCTGGTAATTGGTCACGGCCTGGCGTTCGGCCATTGCGCGATCGCCCAGTCGCTGGACCTGTGTTTCGAGAAACGCGACCTGCTCAAGCGCGAGGCCCTGCGCCATCTCGTTCATGAACGCTCCGCCATCACGCACCATGTGCGATGTGATGGCCTGCGCCGTTTCGGGGTCAAAGGCCTCGGACGAGATGACGAGCACGCCGTTGTACTCGTCGTATTCAACGGTGATCCGCTTCAGATAATACTCGTGCAGGTCCTCGTCGGTATATCCGAACCAGAGCTTCGAAAACGGGTCGATCCAGCTCTGTGACCAATGGGTCCGCAGATCGAGTTCTTCGTCCAGCTTTTGCATCATGCCGACCGACAGGAGATAGTCGCGAAGCAGCAACTGGTCATCGCTGTTGCCGGCGCCATCGATTAGCGCACTGGCAAGATCGGTTGGAGCCGAAGCGCCGAGATCGGTGTTCTGGACGATCACGTGCGCCTGGGAAACATAACGCGGGGTCGCGATCAGCAGCCAGTAAATGGCAGCAAGCAGTGTGACGACAATGGCCCCTGAAAGAAGCGGGCTTGCCTTCGCCTTGCTGCGGACAACAGCCATCCGCTCGTGGAAACCTGCTCGCAGCATCTCACGCCTGTCTGATGTGTTCCCGGTTGCGGGTGCCGCGCTGTTCTCGTCGGCTCCCAACGCTTCGTCCCTCATAATTTTCATGCTCGTTTGGCCCTACGCTGCTTTGCAGCCATGCCGATCTCTTTGTTGTATTCCCTGAGAGCGTCTTTCAGATCGTCGAACCAGTAAGCCTTTCCGCCCGACAAGAGAATGCCCGCCTCACAGAAATCCTTTAACGTCTTTTCGCCGTGGCTGACCATGATCAGGCTGGCTCGGTCGACCATTTTCTTGAATTCCGCTTTAGCTTTCTGGCGGAACTGCTTGTCGCCCACCGACGTCATCTCATCGGAGATATAGACATCGAACCTGAACGCGAGTGAAAGACCGAACTGTAGACGCGCCTTCATTCCTGAAGAGTAGGTCTTGACCGGCTGGTCGAGTTTGCTGCCAAGCTCGCTGAAATCCTCCAGAAATTCTGATATTTCCTCGATGTCATCGGAACGGTCATAGATGCGCGCTACGAACTTCATGTTCTGCCGGCCGGTAAGCGAGCCCTGAAGGCCGCTGCCAAGGCCCATTGGCCATGACACCGAACAATCGCGCGTTATCGATCCGCGCGTCGGTTCGTCGACGCCCGCGATCAGTCGCAGCAATGTTGTCTTGCCGGCACCATTCTGGCCGATCAGCGCGACGCTCTTTCCCTTCGGAATGGTGAAGTTCGCGTCTTTTAGGATCCAGTCTCCTACGCCGTGGTCGGTGCGAAAGCGCTTGTAGACGTTCTCGGCGATGATCATTTCGAGATCAGCTCCTTACGGAAACGCCTGTGCGCCAGAAAGCCCGTGACAAGCAGGCAGAGGGAGCAGAGATGCAGATAGCTTACGCTTGTCGACGGCACTTCGTGGTAGAAGGGCGAGAACCCGCTTCGCATGCCTTCGAGGCCGTTGGCGATGGGGTTGTACATCAGGTACGACTGGTACGGTTCTGGAATGATCGAGATCGGGATAAGCACGCCCGACATCAGGTAGAGCGGTCGCATCAACAGTTTCAGGATGGACCCGATTTCGGGCAGCAGTTCGTTGAACACCGAAAGCACGAGGCCGAAACCAACCCCGAACAACCAGACCCCGCTCCACGCGGAAAGTACCAGCAGCGGGTCGTGTGGAATTATGTCCAGCCCGTACATACCGATGCCGATAAAAGCGATGATTGCGACGATCACCATCAGCAGGATTTCAATGAGCGAGCGCACGAGGATCGCGTCGACAGGCGTGATCTGCCGATAGACGAAAAGGGACCGGTTGGACGCGATGCCTGCACCGCCCTGACCTGCGGTTCTGCGGAACGAGAAAAAACCGACCAGACCGAGTACGAGCCACAGTTCACTTTCCATGTTCGCGATCGTCCGTTGCCGGATGACTGTGAAAAGGAAGCTGAGGATGGCGATATGCGCGAGCGGTTCGGCCACCAGCCAGAACCATGATGCACGTCCCTTGAACAGGCGGGTCAAGGCTTCGCGAAGCAGCAGGGCCTTCCAGACCGAGAGCGTAACCTGAAGGGGGGGGCGCCGCGTCGCCATCAGATCAAGACAAGCCTATTCGATTTCATGGCGCGAATGTTTTCGAGGCTTGCCTCGCTTTGCTTTTGCAGCGCAGACTTTAATACCGGTGACAGCAATTCAGGAGCGCTCTCACCTTTCTTCAGAGAGAAATTCTCTTGGATGAAGGCGCGCATTTTGCGGCGATCGCGCATATCTTCGAGAGCCGCATTAGCTGCGCGGGCAAGGTTGATGCCTTTGAGGTTGTAGCCGGGATTGGAAACGCCTTCCTGCTCCTTCGGCAATGGAAATGATCCAAAGAAGTCCTTAAGCAATACGTGGATCTTCTGGTTGGTGCGAAAGCCGTCATAAAAACAGACGGCGACACGATCGCTTTTAGGTGTCGCCTCGAGGAGTTTCGAAATGACGTCGGCCCAGTCGAGTGCGACCGGGTTGAATTTGCCCAAATAATGCTCGATCGATTGCGAGCCGCCCATCTTCAGCTGCTGCACGTAAGAGCTCTGGATGAACGAGGCGAGGTCCCGGACCGTGAAAAGCCAGAGCCTTTCCTGTGCAGGGATGGATGCAACCAAAGCCTGCGCGACCTGTCCGACCTTCGGGTAGATCGTCTTCGTGCGGCCGAGATTCGGCAGGCCCAGAAGATCCTCGTCGCTCAATACCAGATTGGGATTGGCGCCAATTTTGGGATCGGTTTCAAGAACCATCGTTTCGAATAATTGGGGGACCTGCGCGCTCTTACCTTGTGCGATGCGCTTGTAGGCAGCCTTGCTGAAAGGCTGAATCGTGGTGCGGGCCGGCACGCTTATGCCAAGGGAGTTCAATCCCTTCTGGTTGATGCGAAGCCAGCTTTGAAGATGTGTGGTACCCGTCTTGTGTGCGCCGAGGTGAATGACGGCTTTGTCAAACAATGAGAATTTCCTCTTCGCGATCAGATCATTGCCGTTTGTTTCTGGCCCTTTGGAGTATTTCTTAGAAGCAGGGAAGGGGCGTGGCCACAGCGAACCGCAATCTCGGGCCCGATTGTGAAATGAAAGGCAGGCGAAATTCGACCAAGCCTTCGGCCTGACGCGCACAGAAAACGTCCCGTCGCTGATTTGGCTTGTCACCGTTGCTGCGATGCAGCACTCGCGCGGGAAACTTTCCGGATCACAGGCGTTGTGCCTTGCAATAACCGGAAGTGTTTTCGTAGACTTCCGGTTCGAGCTTTCGGACGAAGTTCGAGGTATAACAAATGTTTATCCGGCCCCCACCGGGTTTGCGTTGCAGAACAAAAGTGCTGGGAAGTGCAGAAACCGGTTATGAAGACGTCCGTCACCGCAGGTCGTAAAGCGCGGCAAGATGCGCTGGATATCATAAGGCAGGAACGCGATGCTCTCGCCGCTCTTGCAGATACGCTGCCCGACGAGATCGAGGACGCGATCGATTGTATCCTGAACACTTCCGGTCACCTCGTGATCGCCGGTATCGGCAAGTCTGGTCATGTCGGAAGAAAGCTGGCGGCGACGTTTTCTGCGACAGGCACGCCCTCGTTCTTCGTTCATGCTGCAGAGGCGGGGCATGGCGATCTCGGCATGATCAAGGCCGATGACACCATCCTGATCCTGTCGAATTCAGGCGCCAGCCCCGAATTGCGCTCCATCCTTGATCACGCACATGCACTTGGCGTGGCAGTGATCGGCATTGCCGGCAGGCTCGATTCCCCGTTGATGCGCGAATGCAAGATTCCGCTGCTTCTCCCCGACGTGCCTGAGGCCTGTCCGGAGGGGATTGCACCCACTACGTCGACAACGATGATGATTGCGATGGGTGACGCTCTGGCCATTGCGGTAATGAAGGCGCGCGGCGTGTCGCGCAATCTTCTGGTCCTGCTCCATCCGGGCGGTGCAATCGGGTTTGGCAACCTGCCCGTGGCAAGCTTGCTGCGCGATGCGGGGCCGCCGCCACTCGTGCGCAAGTCCAGTTCCATGCGCGATGTGGTGCTTGAAATTTCCAGCGGGCGGAAAGGCCTTGCTGGCGTGACCGATGATGAAGGTAACCTTCTGGGCGTGATCAGCGACGGCGACGTCCGCCGCTCGCTCGATCGCTTTCTTATCGCGCGTGCCGACGAGATCATGACCAGCGATCCCAAGACGGTAAGTGCGGATACCAAGATTTCGGATGCGTTGCGCCTGATGCTCGCCAACGAGATCACGGCCATTTTCGTGATGAAGGACGGCGAAACGCGCCGACCGCTCGGCGTGCTCAACATTCACGATCTCGGCCGTCCGGCCTGATACTGCGGCAAGCGTGACGACTATTGTCATACCGGCCCGTTGGGCCTCGTCCCGTTATCCCGGAAAACCCCTGGCCAGGATTCGCGGCGCAGACGGCGTCGCTCGCTCGCTTATCGAACGAAGCTGGCAGGGCGCGCGATCGGTGCCCGGTGATCATGAGGTCGTCGTCGCCACCGATAATGATCGCATTGTAGAAGCGGTCGAGGAAATCGGCGGCCGTGCGGTGATGACGCCAGAGTCCTGCCGCAACGGCACGGAACGGGTTGCCGCTCTCGCGGGCGATGGTTCGCCGGACGAAGTCTTCGTCAATTTCCAGGGTGATGCCCTGCTGACGCCGCCGGACTTCGTGGCGGCCCTGATCGCTCACATGGAGAAACATCCCGATTGCGAAGTGGCCACTGTTGCGGTGCGCTGTTCGCCGGGGACGTATCGCCACATCGTGATCGACCAGGCCGAAGGCAGGGTCGGTGGCACGACCGCGATCGTGAATGCTGCGGGCAATGCGCAGTATTTCTCCAAGCGGGTTCTGCCGCATATCAGTCCCGGCGATGCTCTGGAAAACGATCCTCCGGTACTTCTCCATCTGGGTCTCTACGCCTATCGCCGCAGCGCATTGTTGCGCTATGCTGCATTGCCGCCGTGCCGGGTCGAAGAGATTGAGGGGCTCGAACAGCTCCGCTTCCTTCATCACGAAATACCGATGGCGGTACTGGCACTCGAACCGCCTGACTGGGACATGATTGAATTGAACAACCCGCAAGACCTGGAACCGATCGAACGCATCCTGGCGGAGCGGGGGATCGCGTGATGGCTTCGGGGGGAGTGGAGTTTCTTGGCGGTGATCGGCTTTTCCTGATCTCCGGCCCTTGCGTGATTGAATCGCGCGATCTTGTCCTGAGCATCGCGAATACCCTTGCCGGCATGGGCGAGAAGCTCGGTCTGCCTGTCGTCTTCAAGGCCAGCTACGACAAGGCGAACCGCAGTTCCGGGCGGTCGTTCCGCGGCCCTGGGATCGAAGAAGGGCTCAAGATCCTGTCTGATGTGCGGGACGCAACCGGCCTTCCCGTGTTGACCGATGTCCATTTGCCCGAACAGGCGGCGGTGGCGGGCGAGGTCGTCGATATCCTGCAGATACCGGCGTTTCTTTCCCGGCAGACCGACCTTGTCGCGGCCGCTGCGGCTACGGGGAAGGCGGTCAACATCAAGAAGGCGCAGTTCATGGCGCCGCGCGACACCTTTCAGGTCGTTGCCAAGGCGCGCGATGCCGCTGCCGAAGCTGGGGTTGAAGATCCTGCGATCTGTTTGACCGAACGGGGCAGCTGCTTCGGCTACAACAATCTGGTCGTCGACATGCGCAGCCTGCCGATCATGGCGGAGACGGGCTGTCCGGTCATTTTCGATGCGACGCATTCGGTCCAGCTGCCGGGCGGACAGGGCGACCGTTCGGGGGGAGAGCGGCAACATGTCCCGACACTCGCCCGTGCAGCCGTTGCTGCCGGGGTCAGCGGGCTCTTCATGGAAACCCATCCGGATCCGGACAAGGCGCTTTCGGATGGCCCGAACAGCTGGCCGCTCGACAGGCTCGAACCTTTGATCGCCCAACTCCTGCGCATCCGCGAGGCTTGTGAAGATGGTTGCCCGGCCACCTGAACTCAAAATCGTCGGCCAGGCGGGGGACGCGCTCGACACCGTTCGCCGGATATTGTTTTTGCAGGGACCGCCCGGACCGCTGTTCCGGGAGCTGGGCAAGACATTGGCGGATCGCGGCTTCGAAGTCTTTCGCATCAACCTGAGCGGCGGCGACCGGTACGACTGGCCGCGCGGGGGAATCGATTACACCGGCACGCTGGACGACTGGCCGATCTGGCTGGACCGGTTTCTGGACAAGCACCAGATCACCGAACTGATGCTGTTCGGCGATTGCCGTGCCCATCACGAATCCGCGCGCCGCATCGCGGTCGATCGCGGCGTCGATGTGCACGTTCTGGAAGAGGGGTATATCCGACCCCACTGGATGACCTTGGAGGAATACGGCGTAAACGGATATTCGCGCCTGCCCAAGGATCCGGACTGGTATCTCGAGAAGGCCCGCCACCTGCCTGACGAGGGTGAGCCAAAGGTGATCACCGCCAGCTTCAATAGGCGCGCGCGCGACAGTTATTGGTATTATCACCACAACGTCACGGGCCGCGTCCGCTTTCCCCATTATCGCAGCCACCGGCCCGGTTCGGTTGTCGTCGAGGGATTGAACTGGGTCGTTCGTTTTGCCGGCCGCACTTCGCGTGAAAAGCGCACTGTCGAAACGATCGAGAGACTGGCCGACGCCAAGTTCTTCCTGTTTCCGCTACAGCTCAGTTCCGACTACCAGATCCGCCGTCACTCTGCCTTCAACGACATGGAATCGGCCGCCCGCTTCGTGGTCGAGAGTTTTATTCGGAACGCACCTTCCGATACGCATTTGCTGGTAAAGGCTCACCCGCTGGATCCTGCGGCGCGGCGTTGGCCCAAGCTGATCGCGAGCATGTTGTCTGACGATGAACAACGCGCACGGGTGCATTACATCGATGGTGGGAATCTGGAGAAACAGGCGGCGCGTTCGCTTGGCTTGGTCTGCGTGAACAGCACGTCGGGTACGCTGGCTCTTGCCCATGACATTCCGGTAAACGTGCTGGGTGATGCGGTTTATGACATCGCCGGGATCACCGATCAGAAGCATCTCGACGACTTCTGGAGCGATCCGACACCGCCCGACAGACGCATCTGGACCGCGTTCCGCAAGGTGCTGTTCGATCGCTGCCTGATATCGGGCGGCATCGCCAGCAAGAGCGCGGTCGAAACCCTGATCAAGTCGATCCTCAAGCGACTGGGCGTCGAGCCCGTGCACAAGGACAACCCGGTGAAGCAGGCTGCTCGCCGTGCCTGATAAAAGCGTGCTGCGTTGGGCGAAGGCACCGTTGTGGCTGCTGCAGATCGCGACCGGTGCCAAGAATTTCGAAAAGAACGGGCTTATCGGTTCGAAGGCGCTGAACAGGGCCGGCCTGCACCGCGCGCGTGTTCGTCTGGCCGCCAGGCTTGCGGCTCGTCGGCGCAGGCGTCTGGCCTGTGCCCTGCCGCGCGATCTGGTTGCCGACTTCGCCCGCGATGGCTTCATCGTTATCGAAAACGCGGTGCCGACGGGCGAATTTCCTACGTTGCGCGATGCAATCCTGTCTTACGAGGCGGAAGTGCGTGAAATGGTGCAGGGCGACACGGTTACCCGGCGAATGGCTATCGACCGCGACATGAGAGCGGCGATCCCCGCCCTCGACAGATTCCTGTCATCACCGCTCTGGAAGGCAGCGACGCGCTATGTCGCCAGCTTTGACCGAGAGCCGTTGAATTACATTCAGGCGATCGTGCGTTCGGGAAAGGGGGCACCCGACCCGCAGACGAACCTGCATTCCGATACATTCCATTCCAGCATGAAGGCCTGGCTGTTCCTGAAGGACGTCGCCGAAGACGAGGGGCCTTTCACGTATGTACCGGGTTCCAATCGGCCGACAAACAGGCGGATCGCATGGGATGACGCGACAGCACAGCGTCTTCCGGATGGCGGCGACAGGCTGACTCGCCGCGGATCGTTCCGGATCGAGGAAAGCGAACTGGAAGACCTTGGCCTGCCAGCGCCCCGGCGGCTTGCGGTCAAGGCCAACACGCTGGTGATAGCGGACACATACGGTTTTCACGCCCGCGGCCCCTCCGCGCCGGGCATGGAGCGGGTGGAGATCTGGGCTTACAGCCGTTCAAACCCGTTCCTCCCCTTCACCGGCTTCGACCTGACCGGCGGTGACGGCATTGCTGACAGACGGATAGGCTGGTTGTGGGCATCACGAGATCGGCTGAAACGCTGGGTCGGCCAGCCATGGAAGCACGTTGGACGCCGGAAAATACTCTGAAGCCGCTGGCTTGCGCGGGCTTTTAGGTAATTTGCGACAAGACGGCCCCTCGCATCCATGCGGGAACGCTTCGTACTCCTGCAAAGGTCGAGAAAGAAGCGCGGTGCGGGCAGCGTGGAGCACGCCATGGCGTCGGCACACGGCTAAATTGCGCCGAACGCCGTCCACGCCATGCAAAGAGTGGAAGGCGCAAAAGAAAAGGGCAGCCCGTGAAGGCTGCCCTTTCCCGTATGATCTCGCGAAACGAGATCGAAGGTAAGCGGTAAGGCTTACTTGAGCTCGACGGTACCGCCAGCTGCTTCGATCTTGCTCTTGATCTCTTCGGCTTCTGCCTTGTTGACGCCTTCCTTGACGGGCTTGGGCGCACCTTCGACGAGAGCCTTGGCATCTGCGAGGCCCAGGCCGGTGATGGCGCGGACTTCCTTGATGACCTGGATCTTCTTGCCACCGTCGCCGGTGAGAACGACGTCGAATTCGTCCTTTTCTTCAGCGGCGCCACCGGCGTCGCCACCACCAGCAGGTGCAGCAACGGCAACAGCAGCAGCGGCCGAAACGCCCCATGCTTCTTCAAGGGCAGTTGCAAGTTCAGCGGCTTCGAGAACGGTCAGCTGCGACATTTCTTCGACGATCTTCTGGATATCAGCCATTTGTATTCACTCCTAAGTTCATGCCCGGCGCGGCCATAAGTGCCTGTCCGCCGGAAAATCGCTTGAAACGTCTTATGCAGCGTCCTTGGCGGCGTATGCGCCGAAGACACGGGCAAGCTTTGCAGCCGGGGCAGTCGACAGCTGGGCGATCTTCGTCGCCGGTGCGTTGACAAGACCAACCAGCTTGGCGCGCAGTTCGTCGAGCGACGGCATCGAGGCGAGCGCCTTCACACCATCGGCATCGAGCACCTGCGAACCCATCGAACCGCCAACGACCTCGAGCTTGTCGGTGGTCTTGGCGAAGTCGATGATGACCTTTGCCGCCGCAACCGGGTCGACCGAAGTCGCCAGCGCGGTGGGGCCGGTCAGGAAATCGCCGATACCGACATAGTCGGTGTCTTCGATTGCCCGCTTGGCAAGACGGTTCTTCGCAACCTTGTAGGTCGCGCCGGCTTCACGCATCTTCGAGCGCAGCTCGGTCGACTGGGCGACCGAGAGGCCGAGGTTGCGGGTGACAACCACCACGCCGACCTCGTTGAAGGTTGCGTTGAGCTCTGCGACCGAATCGGCTTTTTGCGAACGATCCATGTTTGCTCCTTCACGTTTGATCACCTGCCGAAGCAGGCGATCGGCTCATTGTGTCCACGCGCCATTGCCCGAAGGCTCCGGCGTGCGGGCGAGTCCGTTCGATCAGGGAAGGAGGAGCGCTTGCCCTTTCGCAAAAGGATGGGCGCGGATGGCAGACCCGAAAGTCGCCTGAAATCTCTTTTCCCCGTCTAGGCTGGAAATTAAGACCGGCAAATTCCGGTCACCAACTGTCTCGGACGGATGACGACGGCAAACCAAAAGGCCCACCGACATCGCGGCGGGCCTCTAAAGGTTTCGGCGTGAGAGTCAAGCCGGGAAGGGTTTCTCAGGCCTTACTCGCCCTCATATCCCAGAAGGTCGCCCGGCTGGCAGTCTAGTTCCCGGCAGATCGCCTCCAGCGTGGAGAAGCGGATGGCCTTGGCCTTGCCGGTCTTCAGGATCGAGAGGTTGGCAAGCGTGAGGCCGACGCGGTCTGCCAATTCGGTCAGCGTCATGCGGCGTTCGTGGAGCAGGTCGTCCAGTTTCACGGTAACGGGCATCAGACGGTTCCTTCCAGGTCGGCGCGCATTTCGGTTCCCTTGCGGAAGACGCGGGCGAGGACGAACAAGATGATGACCAGCAGGATCGCGCTGAGCGAGATGCCGTCGCCTTCGATGGTGTTACCCTCGGTCATCTGTTCCAGCATGACGGCCCCTGCGGAAAGCGGTAGGCTGAAGAACTGGATGGCGAGCATGAGCCAGGCCATCCGCGAAAGGCGCGTGGCGTTTTCGGGGACGAAGGGGTCGCCTTCACCCACGGTGTTGACGATGCGGCGGCAAAGCAGGGTGACGACGAAGACCATACCCAGCACGATTGCGCCCATGGCAGCCATGCCGGCAAGGACCGGCAGCGCGTCGGGCACGACGCCTTCTGCCTGAAGCTCTGCGATGATCTGGGCGCGGAACAGGAGGATCGCCGGGACCGCGATGGTGCAGAAGAAGGCCGCGACGCCCGCAATGACCTGAATGATGATGAGGATGACCCGCGCGATGGCAAGCAGGGGGTCGATGCGCTTGAGCGACATGGCGATGCTCCGTCGATTGGAAGGTAAGGGCCGGGAAGGACCGGTCGTCAGGCGACGACCGGTGCAACCGCAACCGCTGCCGAGGCGTAGGTCGTGGCAGGGGTGGTGACGGTGGATGCCCACATTCCGGCAGTCAGCAGGAAGGCGGCGAAGGTGGCGGTGATGTTGGTCTGATTGAATGTCATTTTTCGAACTCCGATATGCTTGATATCGATATTCAATAATCTGGAGGAGACTTATCGTCAATCAATAAATATCGAAAAACGATATGGATCTGATTGTTTTACGAAAAATATTGCTGTCGGCGTCCCCGTCTGGACCGCGCATGCCCGCAAAAGCCGAATCGAAACGGCGCTCCGCCCCCTTTGACAGGGGCGGGGGCGGCTCCTATATGCGGCCTCGTTCGAAGGCTTCGAGCAAGGCGGCCCTGGCGCGGGGGCCGGCCCGGGATGGAGGCCTCGGATCCAGCAAAGCGACGCGACGGCTGTGGGCCGGGAATGCCTCGAAAGGGGCGGATTCCCGTTTGTCCTGCGGCCTTTTGTCGTTTCTGCACCATCGCACGCGTGCGACGAAATCCCCTGCCGGGGCGGCAGACCGACTCGCAAGTCGGCAGGTCCGAATCGGCACAACACGAAGCAGAGGCTCCATACCTTTATGGCAACCCAGCTGAACGAGGCGGGCGTCCGCCCGACTGCCAAGAAGCGCATCCGCAAGATCTTCGGCGACATCCACGAAGTCGTCGAAATGCCGAACCTGATCGAGGTTCAGCGCGAGAGCTACGAACAGTTCCTGCGCTCCGATCCGGCGACCGGCTATGTTTCGGGCCTGGAAAAGACCCTGCGTTCGGTCTTCCCGATCCGCGACTTCGCGGGCACCAGCGAACTGGACTTCGTTCACTACGAACTGGAAGAGCCCAAGTACGACACGACCGAATGCCGCCAGCGCGGCATCACGTATGCGGCCCCGATGAAGGTCACGCTGCGCCTGATCGTGTTCGAAATCGATCCTGACACCGAGGCCCGTTCGGTTCTCGATATCAAGGAGCAGGACGTCTACATGGGCGACATGCCGCTCATGACCGAGAACGGCACGTTCATCATCAACGGCACCGAGCGCGTCATCGTCTCGCAGATGCACCGTTCGCCGGGCGTCCTGTTCGACCATGACCGCGGCAAGACGCACTCGTCGGGCAAGTACCTGTTCGCCGCTCGCGTCATTCCTTACCGCGGTTCGTGGCTCGACTTCGAATTCGACGCCAAGGACATCGTCAACGTCCGTATCGACCGCAAGCGCAAGCTGCCGGTCACCGCGCTGCTCTATGCCCTGGGCCTCGACAGCGAAGGCATCCTCGACCACTTCTACGACACCGTTGTCTGGGAACGCGGCGAAGGCGGCTGGAAGATCCCGTTCACGGCAGAAGGCTGGCGCGGCCAAAAGCCGGCGTTCGACATCGTCGATGCGGCCTCGGGCGAAGTCGTTTTCCCCGCCGGCACCAAGATCAGCCCGCGCGCTGCCAACAAGGCGGCCAAGGACGGTCTTGCCGAACTGCTGATCCCGACCGAGGAAATCTTTGGCCGCTATGCCGCCAAGGACATGATTGACGAGTCGACCGGCCGCATCTGGATCGAAGCCGGTGAGGAAGTCTCGCCGGAAAATCTCGAAGCTCTGGACAATGCCGGCGTCGACAAGCTCGAACTGCTCGACATCGACCACGTGAACACGGGTCCGTGGATCCGCAACACGATGCAGGCCGACAAGGCCGAGAACCGCGACATGGGCCTTGAGGCGATCTACAAGGTCATGCGCCCGGGCGAACCGCCGACGAAGGAAACCGCAGAAGCCCTGTTCGAAGGCCTGTTCTTCGACGGCGAACGCTATGACCTGTCGGCTGTTGGCCGCGTGAAGCTGAACATGCGTCTCGGCCTCGACGCCGAAGACACGATCACGACCCTGCGCAACGAGGACATCCTCGCTGTCGTCAAGGAACTGGTCGACCTCAAGGACGGCAAGGGCGAAGTCGACGACATCGACAACCTCGCCAACCGCCGCGTCCGTTCGGTGGGCGAGCTGCTGGAAAACCAGTACCGCGTCGGCCTGCTGCGCATGGAACGCGCGGTGAAGGAACGCATGAGCAGCGTCGACGTGTCGACGGTGATGCCGAACGACCTCATCAACGCGAAACCGGCCGTTGCCGCTGTCCGTGAATTCTTCGGCTCCTCGCAGCTCTCGCAGTTCATGGACCAGACCAACCCGCTGTCGGAAGTCACCCACAAGCGCCGCGTTTCGGCGCTTGGCCCGGGCGGTCTTACGCGTGAGCGTGCAGGCTTCGAAGTCCGCGACGTTCACCCGACGCACTATGGCCGCATATGCCCGATCGAAACGCCGGAAGGCCCGAACATCGGTCTGATCAACTCGCTCTCGACCTTCGCTCGCGTCAACAAGTACGGTTTCATCGAAACCCCGTACCGCAAGGTGATCGACGGCAAGGTGACCGGCGAGGTCCAGTACCTCTCGGCCATGGAAGAGCAGAAGAACACGGTGGCGCAGGCTTCGGCCGACCTCACCGGCGAAGGCACGTTCGTCGAAGATCTCGTCTCGGCCCGCCAGAACGGCGAATTCGTGATGAGCCCGTCCGAGCAGGTCACCCTGATGGACGTTTCGCCCAAGCAGCTCGTCTCGGTCGCGGCATCGCTCATTCCGTTCCTGGAAAACGATGACGCCAACCGCGCACTCATGGGATCGAACATGCAGCGTCAGGCCGTGCCGCTGGTCAAGGCCGAAGCGCCTTGGGTCGGCACCGGCATGGAAGAAACGGTTGCCCGCGATTCCGGTGCTGCCATCTCGGCACGCCGCGGCGGTATCGTCGACCAGGTCGACGCGACCCGTATCGTGATCCGCGCCATTGGCGATGTCGAACCCGGCCAGTCGGGCGTCGACATCTACCGCCTGCAGAAGTTCGAACGTTCGAACCAGTCGACCTGCATCAACCAGCGTCCGCTGGTGAAGGTGGGCGAAGTGGTGCAGTCGGGCGACATCATCGCCGACGGCCCCTCGACCGACATGGGCGAACTGGCGCTGGGCCGTAACAGCCTCGTCGCGTTCATGCCGTGGAACGGCTACAACTACGAAGACTCGATCCTGATCAGTGAACGCATCGTCAAGGACGACGTGTTCACCTCGATCCACATCGACGACTTCGAAGTCATGGCCCGCGATACGAAGCTTGGCCCCGAAGACATCACCCGCGACATCCCGAACGTCGGCGAGGAAGCCCTGCGCAACCTCGACGAGGCGGGCATCGTTTATGTCGGCGCCGAAGTGCACCCGGGCGACATCCTGGTCGGCAAGATCACGCCGAAGGGCGAAAGCCCGATGACGCCGGAAGAAAAGCTCCTGCGCGCCATCTTCGGTGAAAAGGCCAGCGACGTGCGCGACACTTCGCTCCGCCTGCCGCCGGGCGTGTCGGGCACGATTGTCGACGTCCGCGTCTTCAACCGTCACGGCATCGAGGTCGACGACCGTACCCGCGCCATCCAGAACGAGGAAATCGAACGCCTCGCCAAGGACCGCGAGGACGAACGCGCCATCCTCAACCGTGCGACCTACAACCGCCTTCGCGACATGCTCGTCGGCCAGACCGCTTCGGCGGCTCCGAAGGGCGTGAAGAAGGGCGGCGAGATCACCGAAGAGGTGCTGAACGAGGTTGAACGCCACGAATGGTTCAAGTTCGCGGTTGCCGACGATGGTCGCCAGGCGCAGCTCGAAGCCGTCAAGGAACAGTACGACGAGGCCGTGAAGGCCATCAACGCCAAGTTCGAGGACCGCAAGGAAAAGCTCGAACGCGGTGACGAACTGGCCCCGGGCGTGCTGAAGATGGTCAAGGTCTTCGTCGCGGTGAAGCGCAAGCTGCAGCCGGGCGACAAGATGGCCGGCCGTCACGGCAACAAGGGCGTCATCTCGCGCATCCTGCCGGCCGAAGACATGCCGTTCCTTGAAGATGGTACTCCGGTCGACCTGGTTCTGAACCCGCTGGGCGTGCCTTCGCGCATGAACGTCGGTCAGATCTTCGAGACCCACCTCGGCTTTGCTGCGCGTGGTCTCGGCATGCAGATTGCAGAGCAGCTCGACGAGTGGCGCGCCAACAACCCCGACGCGATGGCCGGCCCTCCGCCTGCCGCGCTGATCGACAAGTTGAAGGACGTCTACGGCGAGAACTACTACGACGACATCGAGAACCGCACCAGCGAGGAGGTCGCCGAACTGGCGAACAACCTGCGTCGCGGCGTGCCGATGGGCACCCCGGTCTTCGACGGCGCGCGCGAAGGCGACGTGACGACGATGCTGGAAAAGGCAGGCTACGAAAGCTCGGGCCAGTCGGTGCTCTATGACGGTCGTACCGGTGAAGCCTTCGACCGCAAGGTCACCGTGGGCATCATCTACATGCTCAAGCTGCACCACCTCGTCGACGACAAGATCCACGCGCGTTCGATCGGCCCCTACTCGCTCGTCACCCAGCAGCCGCTGGGCGGTAAGGCGCAGTTCGGTGGCCAGCGCTTCGGTGAAATGGAGGTCTGGGCACTCCAGGCCTACGGCGCGGCCTACACGCTGCAGGAAATGCTGACCGTGAAGTCGGACGACGTTGTCGGCCGTACCAAGGTCTACGAAGCGATCGTCAAGGGCGACGACACCTTCGAGGCCGGCATTCCGGAAAGCTTCAACGTGCTCGTGAAGGAAATGCGCTCGCTGGGTCTGAACGTCGAACTCTCCTCGCTCACCGACGGCGACGAGGACGACGACATGGCAGAGGCGGCGGAATAAGGAGTGTCGGGGAGGTATTGGATTAGCTGGCTGGCATTTGTTGCTGGGGGCGCTCTCATCTCATGGTGGCTCTCGGACGGAAATGTACTGGCGACGCTGGTTTGCTTTATCTTTCTGACGCTTCCGGTTTTGCTTTGGGTTCGAGCCCAAAGTCGCAAGATTGACCCTTCTAAGGGAACGCAAAAATGAACGAACTGACGAAATTCGCGAACCCGGTCTCCAAGCCCGAGACCTTCGACCAGATCCAGATCGGCCTTGCCTCGCCCGAGCGCATCCGTTCGTGGTCGTTCGGCGAGATCAAGAAGCCGGAAACGATCAACTACCGTACGTTCAAGCCCGAACGTGACGGCCTGTTCTGCGCGCGCATCTTCGGCCCCGTAAAGGACTACGAGTGCCTGTGCGGCAAGTACAAGCGCATGAAGTACAAGGGCGTCGTCTGCGAAAAGTGCGGCGTCGAAGTCACCGTGACCAAGGTCCGCCGTGAGCGCATGGGTCACATCGAACTGGCCGCTCCGGTTGCGCACATCTGGTTCCTGAAGTCGCTGCCCTCGCGCATCGGCCTCTTGCTCGACATGCAGCTCAAGCAGCTGGAGCGCGTGCTCTACTTCGAAAGCTACGTCGTCATCGAACCGGGCCTGACCCCGATGGAGAAGTTCCAGCTTCTCACCGAAGACGAACTGCTCGACGCGCAGGACGAGTATGGCGAAGACGCCTTCTCGGCCGGCATCGGTGCAGAAGCGGTCAAGATCATGCTCATGGATCTCGATCTCGAGCAGGAACGCGATGACCTGATGGAAGAGCTGGCGACGACCAAGTCGACGCTGAAGCCCGCCAAGATCATCAAGCGCCTGAAGGTCGTTGAAAGCTTCATCGATTCGGGCAACCGTCCCGAGTGGATGATCCTCGACGTCGTTCCGGTCATTCCGCCTGAACTGCGCCCGCTGGTTCCGCTGGACGGCGGCCGTTTCGCGACGTCGGATCTCAACGATCTCTATCGCCGCGTCATCAACCGTAACAACCGCCTGAAGCGCCTGATGGAGCTGCGCGCGCCGGATATCATCGTCCGCAACGAAAAGCGCATGCTGCAGGAAGCCGTCGACGCCCTCTTCGACAATGGCCGCCGCGGCCGTGTCATTACGGGTGCCAACAAGCGTCCGCTGAAGTCGCTGTCCGACATGCTGAAGGGCAAGCAGGGCCGCTTCCGTCAGAACCTGCTCGGCAAGCGCGTCGACTACTCGGGCCGTTCGGTCATCGTGACTGGTCCGGAGCTCAAGCTGCACCAGTGCGGCCTGCCCAAGAAGATGGCGCTCGAGCTGTTCAAGCCGTTCATCTACGCCCGCCTCGATGCCAAGGGTCTTTCCATGACCCTCAAGCAGGCCAAGAAGTGGGTCGAGAAGGAGCGCAAGGAAGTCTGGGACATCCTGGATGAAGTCATCCGCGAACACCCCGTCCTCCTGAACCGCGCACCGACGCTGCACCGTCTCGGCATCCAGGCTTTCGAGCCCGTGCTGATCGAGGGCAAGGCGATCCAGCTGCACCCGCTCGTCTGCTCGGCCTTCAACGCCGACTTCGACGGTGACCAGATGGCCGTCCACGTGCCGCTTTCGCTGGAAGCCCAGCTTGAAGCGCGCGTGCTGATGATGTCGACCAACAACATCCTCTCGCCCGCAAACGGCAAGCCGATCATCGTGCCTTCGCAGGACATGGTGCTGGGTCTCTATTACCTCTCGATGGAGCTGGAGAACGAGCCGGGCCAGGGCATGGCGTTCGCCGACATGGCCGAAGTGCACCAGGCGCTTCAGGTCGGTGCCGTCACGCTGCACTCGAAGATCACCGCCCGCGTTCCGCAGACGGACGAGGACGGCAACGAATATGCTGCGCGCGTTGAAACGACGCCGGGCCGCATGCTCATCGCAGAGTGCCTGCCCAAGAGCCACAAGGTGCCCTTCGAAGTCGTCAACCGCCTTCTCACCAAGAAGGACATCGGTGACGTCATCGACGAGGTCTATCGTCACACCGGCCAGAAGGACACGGTCCTGTTCGCCGACGCGATCATGGTCCTTGGCTTCCGTCACGCCTGCCGCGCCGGCATTTCGTTCGGCAAGGACGACATGATCATCCCCGAAACCAAGGAAGCGATGATCGCGGAGACCAAGGCGCTGGTTGCCGACTACGAGCAGCAGTACCAGGACGGCCTCATCACGTGGCAGGAAAAGTACAACAAGGCGATCGACGCCTGGAGCCGTTGCGGTGACCAGGTTGCGGCCGAAATGATGGACCGCATTAAGTCCCAGCCCGTGGACGAAGAGACCGGCCGCATGAAGCCGATCAACTCGATCTACATGATGAGCCACTCGGGCGCGCGTGGTAGCCCGGCCCAGATGAAGCAGCTGGCCGGTATGCGCGGCCTCATGGCCAAGCCGTCGGGCGAGATCATCGAAACGCCGATCATCTCGAACTTCAAGGAAGGTCTGACCGTTCTTGAATACTTCAACTCGACCCACGGCGCTCGTAAGGGCCTGGCCGATACCGCACTGAAGACCGCGAACTCGGGTTACCTGACCCGTCGTCTGGTCGACGTGTCGCAGGACTGCGTCATCGTCGAAGAGGATTGCGGCACCGAGAACGCGCTGGAAATGCGCGCGATCGTTCAGGGTGGTTCGACCATCGCTTCGCTTGGTGAACGCATCCTTGGCCGTACGCTGGCCGAGGACCTCGTCCACGCCAAGACGGGCGAAGTGCTGGCCAAGGCTGGCGACCTGCTCGACGAAGCGGCGATCAAGAAGATCGACGAAGCCGAATCGCAGGTGGCGAAGATCCGTTCGCCGCTGGTCTGCGAAGCGCAGCAGGGCGTTTGCGGCACGTGCTACGGCCGTGACCTTGCCCGCGGTACCCCGGTGAACATCGGCGAAGCCGTCGGCGTCATCGCGGCCCAGTCGATCGGTGAACCCGGCACGCAGCTGACGATGCGTACGTTCCACATCGGTGGCGCGGCGCAGCTCAACGAAACCTCGCACCTCGAGGCGGTTTCGGACGGCAAGGTCGTCTATCGCGACATGCCGACCATCGTCGACAAGCGCGGTCGCCGTCTGTCGATGGCCCGCAGCGGCGAGCTGCTGGTGATCGACGCCGAAGGCCGTGAGCGCGAAATGCACCGCGTCCCCTATGGTACGGTTCTCATGTTCGAGGACGGTGCCGAGGTGAAGCAGGGCGATCGCATGGCCGAATGGGATCCGTTCACCCTGCCGATCATCACCGAGCAGTCGGGCGTCGTGAAGTACCAGGACCTGGTCGATACCAAGACCCTGGAAGAGCGCGTCGACGAAGCCACCGGCATCGCCCAGCGCGTCGTGATCGAGTATCGCGCCGCGGGCCGTTCCAAGAAGGAAGACCTGCGTCCGCGCATCACCCTTCTCGGTCAGGCTGGCGACGAGACCGAGGCCGCCCGCTACATGCTGGCACCCGGTACGACCCTGTCGGTCGAAGACGGTCAGGAAGTGCAGGCCGGTGACATTCTGGCACGTGCTTCGCGCGAAGCTGCCAAGACCCGCGACATCACCGGCGGTCTGCCGCGTGTTGCCGAGCTGTTCGAGGCCCGCAAGCCGAAGGACAACGCGGTCATCGCCAAGGTCTCGGGCCGTGTCGAATTCGTTCGCGACTACAAGGCCAAGCGCAAGATCGCGATCATCCCGGAAGAGGGTGATCCGGTCGAGTACCTGATCCCGAAGTCGAAGGTGATCGACGTCCAGGAAGGCGACTTCGTCAAGAAGGGCGACAACCTGATCTCCGGTTCGCCCGATCCGCACGACATTCTGGAAGTGCTCGGCGTCGAGGCGCTGGCCGAATATCTCGTCAACGAGATCCAGGAAGTCTATCGTTTGCAGGGCGTTAAGATCAACGACAAACACATCGAGGTGATCGTTCGCCAGATGCTGCAGAAGGTCGAGATCACCAACGGCGGCGACACCACGCTGCTTCCCGGTGAACAGGTCGATTACGAGGAAATGCTCGAGTACAACGCGAAGCTCGACAAGGGTAAGCAGCCGGCAGAGGGCAAGCCTGTCCTCCTCGGCATTACCAAGGCTTCGCTGCAGACCCGTTCGTTCATCTCGGCAGCGTCCTTCCAGGAAACCACGCGCGTGCTCACGCAGGCCGCGGTCGAAGGCAAGAAGGACTCGCTGATCGGTCTGAAGGAAAACGTCATCGTCGGCCGTCTCATCCCTGCCGGTACCGGCGCGGGCATGAACCGCGTCCGCGTTGCCGCTTCCAGCCGCGACGCAGCCCTGCGCGCCCAGTATCGCAAGATGCAGGAAGCGCTGATCGCTGCCGACACGGCCGAGGAAGAGCACGCTGCCGAACTGGCACAGGGCCCCGAAGCGGCAATCGGTGACGATCCGCTGGCCGCAGTCGAAGGCGAGACCCACGGTCTTGACGCCGATGCAGGCGATTACCTGAACGAGGCAGCCGCCGATCACGACGGCAGCGAAGAGAAGAGCGAAGACTGACAAGTCTTCGCGGCTTTTCGAGGCCAACAAAGTAACGAACCCCCGTCGGAGCGATCCGGCGGGGGTTTCGTTTTGGAACAACCCCGGTTCCGTTACAGTCGTTTACTGCCAATTTACCTTCCCGCTTTACGCTCGCGCCCTTGAACGGTTGCACTGACGTGGGGGAATGAACCGGTTATGGGAGGCAGACAGGCCGCCCTTTTTGGTCGCGCAGACTACCTGATGGTCCGCCGTCTGCAGGACTATGCCGATCGCGGTCAACTTGCGGCGGCAACGTCGGCTTTCGGCGCCTTCATCACGTGTGTCATCCGCCTTGGCGGGCAGGGCGTGCTTATCCAGTTCGCCTGGCTCGGCTTCATGCTGGCGATCAGCCTCGCGCGCGTCGAACTGATCCGCCGCTTCGTGCCCGAATCGATCGACCTCGCCTATTTCCAGAAACAGCGCCGTTATGTCTTCGCACTTGGCGTCGCGGATTCGATCGGTTGGGGCGTGGGCATCGCGATGTTCGCCACCTTCGCGCAGGATGCCGAACTCTACCTTCTTTCAGTGCTGGTCGCGGGCGTCATCACGGCCTCGATGATCTACTACCGCGCGCTGCCCCGCATTTGCGCTGTGTTCGTCGGTGCGATGACGATCACCGGCTATGGCATCAGCTACGCGACGTTCGGCCGCGTCGAGATCGTCTCATTCGCGCTGATCACCGCGCTCGCCATGATCCTGTTCCGCGGGATCTACGACGACGCCAAGCTCTACAAGCGCAAGTTCGAGGGTGAGGCGGAACTGGCCGAAAGCGCGGAAACCATTCAGCTGCTGCTCCACGACTACGAAGCGCAGAGCGCCGACTGGCTGTGGCAGGTCGACAAGGGCGCCTGCCTCGTCGCGGTCTGCGACCGTTTCGGCGAGGCGGCAGGATGCGAATCGTGGAACCTCGAAGGGCGGGAAATGGTCTCGCTGTTCGATCACGGGCCTCAGCGCGAATTGCTGGCCCATCGCCTGCTGGTGCGCCAGCCGTTCCGCGACCTGACGATCAGCCTGACGGTCGATGGCGAAACGCGCTGGTGGACGATGTCGGCCAATGTCTGGGACGACGGCACGATGCACGGCGTGGCGCGCGATACCACCGATACGCGGCAAGCCGTCGAACGCGTCAACTTCATGGCGCACCACGACATGCTGACCGGCATCGCCAACCGCTTCCTGTTCGGCGAGACACTGGCCGAAGTGCTGGCGCGCAAGCAGAACGCAGGCGGGCTTGCGCTGCTCTACCTCGATCTCGACCACTTCAAGCAGATCAACGACACCTTCGGCCACTCGACCGGTGACCGGCTGCTGACAGAGGCTTCGAAGCGGATCAGCGGCGCGGTGAAATCGCACGACCTTGTCGCACGTCTGGGCGGCGACGAATTCGCGGTCCTGCTGACGCGCCTGTCGGACCAGGAAACCGCCAAAGTCGTCGCGCAGCGCATCGTCGAGGAGATGGAAAAGCCCTTCGTCCTCGGCGATCAGAAACTGTCGACCAGCACTTCGATCGGCATTGCGCATGTCGATCGGTCAATGGAAGGAACTGCGCGCAGCCCCGATACACTGCTGCGTCAGGCCGATCTTGCGCTCTATGCCGCCAAGGCGCTGGGCCGCGGCACATTTGCCGAATTCGAGCCGTGGCTGGAAGAACGCGACCGCGAGCGCGCCCAGCTTGAGGCCGATCTCAAGACCGCGATCCAGAACGACGAGTTCACGCTGCACTATCAGCCGCTCTACGACATCGCCCAGCGCAAGACTGTCGGGTTTGAAACGCTCGTACGCTGGCAAAGCCCGATCTGGGGCGTCGTCATGCCGGGTGAATTCATCCCGCTGGCCGAAGACAGCGGCCTTATCGTCTCTCTCGGCGAATGGATCATTCGCAATGCGATCGAGGAAGCGGCGAGCTGGGAAGAGAAGGAAACGGTGGCGATCAACCTATCGCCGCTGCAGATGCGCTCTCCCCGCCTGATCCCGACTTTGGCCGAGGCGATCCGCAAGACCGGCATCGACCCGGCGCGGATCGAGCTCGAAATCACAGAGAACATGCTGATGCACGATAGCGAGCGGAACGTGGCCATGCTCCACGAACTGCGCGACATGGGCATGCGCATTTCGCTGGACGATTTCGGGACGGGTTATTCCTCTCTGAACTACTTGCGCTCGTTCCCGTTCGACAAGATCAAGATCGACAAGTGCTTCGTCGAGGACATCGAGGACCGCGAGGATTGCCAGGCGATCGTGCGCGCCGTCATGCACCTGGCCGGAGCGCTGGGCATGTCGACCGTGGCCGAAGGGGTGGAACGCAAGAGCCAGCTGGAATGGCTACGCGCCGAAGGCATCACGCAGATACAGGGCTACCTGATCTCCTACCCCGTCAATGCCGAGGAACTGAGCGACGGCCGCCCTTTCAACGAAGACCGTGCGCAGTGGTTCAAGCCGCCTGAATTGCGCGGCAAGTCCGGCGACGGGGACGGAGAGGCCGCACCCCGGTTCGGCAAAGCGGCTGGCGGGGACCCGCTCGAAGACGCGGCCTGACCGGCCCACGGGCATGACAATTGCCGTCATGGCCGTGCAATGCGTTCTTTTCCGGATTGCCGACGGGCCTGACCGTTTTTAGCCTCGCCCCATGTTCACGCCTCAACTCCTGCTCGGCATCGTCTTTGCAACGATCGGCATTTTCGTGGCGCTCATGGGCGCGGACCAGATGCGCAAGGGCGGGGAAGGCGACAACAAGAAGCTGATCGCTGCCGGCGTCGTGCTTGCCGTGATCGGCATCGTCCTCGCCGTAATCTAGCTAGCTGCGTCCTCTTCGGGATAAGTCCACCCGCCGCCCAGCGCCTTGATCGCGGCGGCATGGGCGTCGACCGCCTCTGCCTTTGCCGATAGCGCTGCCCGCTCCGCCTCGTCATAGGCAAGCTGCGCCTGATTGAAGGCGATGAGCGAATCCTCGCCCGCCTCGTACCGCTGGCGCGCCATCTCAAGGCTCGTCGCCGCATCGGCCCGTGCCGCTTCGAGCGCGGCCCATGCCGCCCGCGCCGCATTGTAGCGGTTGAGCGCGGTCTCGCTGTCAGCCAGCGCGGACAGCACCGCTTGCTCGTATGCCGCTGCCGCCTCGTCCGCCTTCGCGTCCGCTGCCCTGATCTGCGCACGGATGCGACCGCCTGCGAAGATCGGCCACGACAGCGTCGGCCCGACGGTGAAGCGCAGTGAATCCCCTGACGCCAGATCGCCGACAGAGCGCGCCTGCTGTCCGATCGAACCCAATAGCGAGATCTTCGGGAAAAGCTGCGCGGTCTGCACGCCCACGTCGGCAGTCGCGGCGGCAAGCTGGTATTCCGCCGCAATCACGTCGGGGCGGCGGCGCAGGACATCGGCGCGAAGCCCTGCGCGGATAGCCTTGGGAGGGGCAGGGACGGGGGCGGGCTGGGCCAGCAGGTCTGCAGTGCCTTCGGGCGGCTGGCCGGTCAGCACCGCAAGGGCATTGGCGGCGGCGACGGCCTTGGCCTCGGCAGCAGGAACGCGGGCGCGGGCTGCGGAGAGCGCCGCGTCGGCATCGGCGGCGGGGCCGCGTGCGATCTCGCCTGCCTCAAAGCTCTGGCGCGCTAGCCTTGCGATGGTCTCGCGAGCAGATACGTCGCGCGTTGCAAGCTCGCCTTCGGCCTGCGCCTCGCGAAGCTGGACATAGGCGCGCACGGTCTCGGCCACGACGCGAAGCCGCGCTTCCCGCGCCAGTGCTTCTGCCGCGCCGAGACGGTAGCCAGCCGCCTCGATCCCGCGCTTGGTGCCGCCCCACAGGTCGATCTCCCACGAGGCGTCGAACCCTGCATCGAACAGAGAGTATTCGGGGGCAAAACCGGGGAGCGAGCCGACGGGAAGCTGGCCGTTTTCCGACAGGCGTTGGCGCGTCGCAGATGCGTTCGCCGCGACTTCGGGCACACGCCCGCCTGCTGCCGCGTCGAGACCTGCGCGGGCCTGCCGCAGACGCGCCTCTGCCTGCGCGATGTCGAGATTGGCCGCGACCGCTTGCTCGACAAGGCGGGCCAGCACCGGATCGCCCAGAGCGCGCCATGCCTCGACATCGGGGGCGGCGCCGTCGATGCCACCTTGCGACCATTCGCCGACTTCGCCGGTTACTTCGGGACGCTCGTAATCGGGCCCGACCGTGCAGGCCGAAAGGGCGATAAGCGGCAGGGCAAGGACGAGGAGCTTGCGCAACGTATTACTCCATCCGCGAACGGAACAGCGCCGATGCCGCCCATAGCGACACGGCCGCCTGCACCGCCAGCGGCCAGGTGTTGGAAAGGATATCGGATGCCGGCATGGCCTTCAGGAACGTGCCTTCGGACACGACGAGGAACCACGTCGGCGGATTGAACCAGGTGATCGCCTGAAGCCAGCCGGGCATGTTGTCGACCGGACTGGCATAGCCCGACAGGATGATCATCGGCACGGTCAGCGCGAACATGCCCAGAAACGCCTGCTGCTGCGTGGCCGAGACGACCGAGATCAGCATCCCGATGCCGGTCAGCGCCAGCAGGTAGAAGAACAGCGACAGGTAGAACAACGGCACCGATCCGGTCAGCGGAACGCCGAAGACCAGCGGGGTCAGGATCACGAACATCGTTACGTTGAACAGGCCGACGACGATGGGCGGAAACATCTTGCCGATCAGGATCTCGTGCGTCCGCAAGGGCGAGACGAGCAACTGGTCAAGCGTCCCCAGCTCGCGTTCGCGCGCCACAGATTGCGAGACGACCGCAATTGAGGACACCGCCGCGATGATCGCGATAAGCGCGGGCATGACGAACCAGATGTAGTCGAGGTTCGGGTTGAACCAGTGCCGCACCGCCGTGCCCGATCCGCGCCCCTCCAGCCGCGCCGCGATGGCCGACCCGCGCGGCGTTTCCGCCGACACGTCGCCAACAATGCGCTGCATGTAGCTCGACACGATCTGCGAGGCGTTGGAGCGCCGCCCGTCATAGACCGCGCCGACCGAAGCCGGACGGCCCGCCGCGACATCGGCGGAAAATTCGGGGCCGAAACGCAGGACCGCGATGACGTCCTGCCGGTCTATCGCGGTTTCCAGCGCCGCGTCCGAGCGCAGCACGCGGACTTCGCGCACATTGGGGCTGCCTTCAATCCGCTCCACGATTTCGCGGCTCCACTGCCCGCCATCAAGGTCGAGCACGCCGACGCGAATATTGGTGACTTCCATCGTCGAAGCGAAAGAGAACAGGAAGAACTGGATCAGCGGCGGGGTAACGAGGATCAGCCGCGCCCGCGGATCGCGCAGGACCGCCAGCATTTCCTTGACGAAAATGGCGCGCAGGCGCGGGCCGATCCACTTGGGCCACCCGAAGCTCATGCGATCCTCCGCCGCGTGAAACGCACGCAAAGGCCGAACAGCACCGCGCCGAAGCCCAGCAGGATCGCCATGTCGGGCAGGAACAGGCCCCAGTCGTCGCCCGCGATGAAAACGGTCTGGATCTGCGGGATGAGATATCGTGCAGGCACGATGTAGGTCAGCGCCTGAATAGGTTTTGGCATCGAGGCGATCTCGAACACGAAGCCCGACAGCAGCATCGTTGGCAGGAAAGCGGTGAGCAACGCGACCTGGCTCGCCACGAACTGGTTCTTCAGTGCCGAGGAGATCAGCAAGCCCTGACCGAGCGCGGGGACGAGATAGACCGACGCGATCAGGAACAGCGCGAAGACCGACCCGCGAAACGGCACGCCGAAAACGAAGATGGCAAGCAGGGTGCACAGCGTCATCGAGACGATGCCGAGCGCGAAATAGGGGACGATCTTGGTCAGCAGGAATTCGCCCATGCCGATCGGCGTCGCCATCAGCGCCTCCAGCGTTCCGCGCTCCCATTCGCGCGCGACGACAAGCGCGGTGAGCAGCGATCCGATCATCGTCATGACCAGCGCGATCGAACCGGGGACAAGGAAGTTGCGGCTGGCGAGTTCGGGATTGAACCAGAAGCGCGAGAGCAGGTCGATCGGCGGCTCTGCGGCCACGCCGCTGTCGCTTGCCCTCTGCGCCGCCCATGTCGCGCGCACGCCTTCGGCCTGCCCTGCGACGAAGCTGGCGGTGTTGGGCAGCGAGCCGTCGGTGATGACCCGCACCTCGCCGCCGCCAGCGGCCACGTCGCGGCCGAAGTCCTGCGGGATGACGATGATCGCGCGGATGTCGTCGGAGACGAGCGATGCCTCCAGCCTTTGCAGCGGGCCGGTTTCCACCACGTCGAAATAGCGCGACGAGGCATAGGCCCCGGCGAGCGAGCTTGCCGCGCCGCTGTCGTCCTCCACCGCCATGCCGACCCGCGTGCTGGTCGCGTCGAGGTTCACGCCGTAGCCCATCAGGAACAGCAGCATGACCGGCAGCAGGAAGGCGATCAGGAACGTCGAGGGATCGCGCAGGATCTGGCGCGTTTCCTTGCCCATCATCGCGGTAAAGCGGGCAAGGCGCGGGTGGCTGGCGGGATCGATCATGCCGCCTCCATCTCCTCGCGCCGCGCGTCCGACTGTTCGATCAGGGTGATGAAGGCATCTTCCATCGGCGCATCGCCGGTGCCTGCGGCTTCTTTCAGGTGATCGGGGCTGCCGGTGGCGATCTGTTCGCCGCGATAGATCAGCGCGATTGCGTCGCAGTATTCGGCCTCATCCATGAAGTGCGTCGTGACGAGGACCGAGACGCCGCGTTCGACAAGCCCGTTGATGTGGCTCCAGAACTCGCGCCGCACGATCGGGTCGACGCCCGAAGTCGGTTCGTCGAGGAACAGGACCGGCGGGCGGTGCAAGACTGCGCAGGCAAGAGCCAGACGCTGCTTGTAACCCAGCGGCAGAACGCCGGAATCGCTGGCGAGATAGGGGCCGAGGTGGAAAGTCTCGATCGCGCTCTCCACTGCCTCGCGCGCGGCGGAATTTTCCAGCCCGTAGGCGCCCGCGAAGAAGGCGAGGTTCTGCCGCACCGAAAGATCGGCGTAGAGCGAGAACTTCTGCGCCATGTAGCCCAGCGACTGCCGCGCATCGGCGCGCGCGGTGCGAAGGTCGAAGCCGTTGACGGTGCCGGTCCCTTCGCTGGGTGTCAGCAAGCCGCAGAGCATCTTGAACGTCGTAGATTTACCCGCGCCATTGGGGCCGAGCAGACCGAAGACCTGTCCGCGCCCGACCGAGAACCGGATATCGTTGGCGGCAGTGAAATCACCGAACCGGCGCGTCAGGCCGTGCGCCTCGATCGCGGGCTTGTCACTTGCCGGAACCTCGGGATAGCGCGCGGCCAGAGCCGAAGTGCCGCCGGGCCCGCCGCCGAGCAGGTCGACGAAAGCATCCTCGTACCGCGGGCGGGCGGCTCGCGGCTCTCCCGATGCGTCGATGGCGGATGCGGGCGGGGCGTCGGCTCCGTCCTTCAAGAGGAGGCGGATCGAATCGCCCTGCACCATGCCGTCGATCACGCTGTCCTCGTCCAACGCCTCGCGCAGGACGCGGCGGCGTTCGCTCGCCACCGGATAGCGCACGACGCGGCCCTCCATCTGGCCGGTCAGCTCGTCCGGCTTGCCCGAGGCGAGGATCTGGCCCTCGTTCAGCAGGAAGACAGTATCGCACTTCTCCGCCTCGTCCAGATAGGCGGTGGACCACAGGATGCCGATGCCTTCGCCCGCAAGCTGGCTGACCATCGCCCAAAGCTCGCGCCGCGAGACCGGATCGACGCCCACGCCCGGTTCGTCGAGCAGGAGCAGGCGGGGTTCGCGGATCAATGCGCAGGCAAGCCCCAGCTTCTGCTTCATCCCGCCCGACAGCTTGCCCGCAAGGCGCGACTGGAACCGGTCGAGATCGGTAAAATCGAGCAGGGTCGCGAACCGGTCGGGCCGTTCGTCGTGCGGCAGGGCACGCAAGTCGGCGTAAAGGTCGAGGTTCTCGCGAACCGTCAGATCCTCGTAGAGCCCGAAACGCTGCGGCATATAGCCCAGCGCATTGCGGTCCTGCACCGTCGCGGGTCTGCCGCCCACGGTTGCTTCGCCTGCATCGGGATCGATCAGCCCTGCAAGAATGCGGATCAGCGTCGTCTTGCCGGCCCCGTCGGGACCGACCAGCCCCGTCATCTCGCCCGGCGCGATGGCGATCGCGACGTCGTCGAGCGCAGGATGGTCCAGCCCGTCGAAGCGCTTTGTCAGACCTTGTGCAAGAGCGACAGGCTCGGCCACGTCAGTCGGCGGCCGGACGTGCTGCGGGAATGGCGACGGTGACCGGCTGGCCCTGTCGCAAACCGTCGTCGGGATCGGAGACGAGGATGCGGACGCGATAGACGAGGTCCGCGCGCAAGTCCTCTGTCTGGACGGTCTTTGGCGTGAACTCGGCCTTGGGCGCGATTTGGGCGATCTTGGCCTTGTATTCCTTCGCATTGCCGCTGGCCGTGACGATGGCGTCCATGCCGGGGGAAATGCGCGACAGATCCTCTGCCCCGACATAGGCGCGGATGCGCATGGGGCGGTCGATGGTGAGCGTCAGGACGGTTTCGCCCGGACCGACGATGGCACCCGGTTCGCGGGCGCGGGTCAGGACGCGGCCTGCATTGGGTGCGCGCAGGATGCCGTCTTCAAGGTCGGTGCGCGCGGCATCGCGGTGGGCGCGGGCGGCATCGACCTGGGCTGCGGCAGCCTGTTTGTCCTCTACCCGAGCGCCTTCGCGGGCGATCGAGAGTGCGGCGGACGCGGCGCGGGCGTCGGCCTGTGCGCTTTCATACTGCGCCTTGGTCGCCTCGAAGACCTGGCGGCTGACCGCGCCGGTTTCGACCAGCGCGGCGCGGCGTTCGTAATCTTCCCGCGCGGTGGCAAGCGCGGCCTGCGCCTGATTGAGTCGCGCCTGTGCCTGCGCGATTTCCTGCGGGCGGCTTCCGGCGCGGGCCTTGGCGAGTTCGGCGCGGGCGACGCCCCACTGCGCGTCGGCAGCGGCAAGGGCATCGCGCATCGGCGCCATGTCGAGCCGCGCGATGGCCTGACCCGCCTCGACCGCCTGTCCTTCTTCGGGCGCGATCGCCTCGATCCGGCCGCCGGTGCGGAAGGCCAGATCGACCTGCCGCACGTCGACATTGCCGTAGAGAGTGAGGCCGGTCTCGCTGCCTGCGAAAAGGCCGAAGCCGCGCGTGGCGAACAGGACCACGCCGAGCACGACGATGACCGCCGCGATGATGATGTTGCGACGGTTCACGCGTGTTCTCCCGAACTCAGGCTGTGCAGGATGGCGGAAAGGTGGACGCGGGCCGCGCCGACCAGCTGGCGTTTCTGCTCCGCGCCGATCTCCTCCCACTCGCTGAAGCGCAGGGCAGTGGCGCGGCATGTGCGGAACATCAGGATCTGGCCCATCAGCATGATCGCCAGCACGCGGGCGCGCTCAGGCTCGATCGCAGGGTTGGCGGCTGCTGCCAGAAGGCCGGCAATGCTGGTCAGCAGCGGGTGCATGACGCCGCTGTAAAGGATGTCGAACGCCTCGGTAGGGGCGGCCTGTTCGCGCAGCATGAACATCGCCACAGTGTCGAGCCGGGGGTCGGTAACGATTGCGACACCCGCTTCGAGCAGCGGGACGAGGGCGGTTTCGATCTCTTGACGCGTCGCTGACAGGGCATCGAGCGCGTCGATACCTTCCAGAACCGGCTGGATACGCTCGCCCAGAATTTCGGAGATATGCCGCGCGCAGGCGAGGTAGAGGCCCTGCTTGCCGCCGAAGTGGTAGGTAATCGCCGACATCGGCTTGTCGCAGGCCGATGCGATGGCGCGGGTGCTGGCCCCTTCAAAACCGGACCGTCCGAACAGGTCGATCGCGGCATTCAGAAGATCGGCATTGGGGGCTTCACGAATCTCGTTCATTCGAACGAATTACTCTTTACCTCCCGTTCAGGCAAGGGCAATGTCGCAGGCACGCCGCGCACACGGAAACGGCCGGGGCACGAATGCCCCGGCCGCCCTTCCTCGTCCCAAGGAAGCTCGAAAGCTTACCAGGAGGCCTGGAAACCAGCGCGCGCGCCGACCTCGCCGCTATCGAAGCCGATACCCATCCCTGCGGAGAACGCGGTATTGGTCCCGACCCTGGCTGCGAAAGAGGCGGAGCCGGCGACACGCTCCTGGAAGTAACCGAACCCGCCCGACACGCCGAAGCTGGTGCCCGGCATCAGGACCGGCGATTCCATCGCCAGCGCCATGGCCACGCCTTCCTGCGCCTTGCGGACCTCGCGGCGGTTCTGATCGGCAAGATCGAACAGCATCGAGGTTTGGCCCTGCAGGTCCATGATCGCTGCCGAGTTCGAGCTGATCGAGGCCGAGTTCGCCGCGATCGACGCGGTGTTCATGGCGATCAGCGTCGAGTTGGCCTGCACGTCGTTGTAGCTGGCCAGCCCGTTGAGGCCCGACGTGGTGCTGAGCCCCAGCGTGCCGTTGGCGTCGGCGGTCACGACCGCGATCGGGCCCATCTGCGATGCCGTGCTGGCGTCGAGCGAGGCGATCACGACCTGTCCGTCATTGGTGGCCGTGGCCCCGTTGCCGATGGCGACCGAGTTGGTGCCCGAGGCGACCGCCTGGTTGCCCAGCGCGACCGAGGTATCACCAGAGGCGACAGCCGCCTCGCCGACGGAGACGGATCGGACTCCCGACGCCGTGGCGAGGTGGCCCAGCGCGGTTGCCCGTTCGGCCGAAGCAGAGGACTTCCAGCCATAGGCAGTCGCGCCGGGGCCCATGGCCTGGGCCTGCCCGCCGACGGCGGTGGTCGACGGACCGGTGGCGATTGTCTGAAGGCCCGTGTCCCCATCGCGATTGCCGCCGATAGCGATCGAGTCCCCACCCTCAGCATAGGCGGTGTTACCGATCGCGATGGAGTTTGTGCCCGAAGCCACCGAGTCCTCGCCGCCGGCGAAGCTCTGGTCACCCGAAGCCGTAGACTGGTGGCCCACGGCGGTTGCCATCATGCCCGTCGCTTCGGCCTGCCAGCCGAATGCGGACGAACCCGGGTTCATGGCAACGCTTTCCCCGCCGATGGCCGTGGTCGAATTGCCCATGGCCATGGCGCTGTCACCTACCGCCAGCGCATCGATGCCGTTGGCGATCGATTCGTTGCCGATGGCGGTAGCAAAATCGGTCTGCGCATCTGCGTTCTCGCCTACGGCGACCGAACGAACGCCCGTCGCGGTGGCGAGATGGCCCAGCGCAGTCGCACGCTCTGCCGTGGCCTGGGCGCGCCAGCCGAAGGCGGTTGCGCCCGGCCCCATGGCCTGCGCCTGACCGCCGACGACGGTGGTCGAAGGGCCGCTGGCGATGGTCATCATGCCATCTGCGCCGTCGCGGTTGCCGCCGATGGCGATCGCATCGCCGCCGTCCGCAGTCGCGGTATTGCCGATGGCGATGGAGTTGGAGCCCGACGCGACCGAATCTTCGCCGCCCGCAAAGCTCTGGTCACCCGACGCGACGGCCTGATGCCCGACGGCGGTCGCCATCATGCCGGTCGCCTCGGCTTGCCAGCCGAATGCGGAAGACCCCGGATTCATGGCAACGGATTCACCGCCGATGGCCGTGGTCGAATTGCCCATAGCCATGGCCGTGTCGCCAACTGCCAGTGCATCGATGCCGTTGGCGATGGATTCGTTGCCGATGGCCGTGGTGAAATCGGTCTGCGCATCGGCATTCTCACCCACGGCGAGCGAGCGTTCGCCCGTCGCGGTGGCAAGGTGGCCAAGCGCCGTCGCGCGGGTTCCGGTGGCCTGCGACTGCCAGCCGATCGCGGTCGCGCCCGGCATCGTCGCATCGGATTCCCCGCCAACGGCGACGGTCGAGGGGGCCGTCGCCGTGGCGGGGTCGGTGCCGGCATTGTCGCCACCGATGGCGACAGCGTCCGTGCCGGTCGCCGATGCTCCGTTGCCGACAGCGGTCGCGCCGGCAGCGGTACCGGTGCTGGCGTCAGTGCCGCACTCGGTGGATTCGGTTAGCGGGTCGTCGTTCTGGTCATTGCACTGTGGGGTGTCGTCGGCATGCGCAGCAGCCGCAAGGCCGAGAGTAGCGGTCGAGGCCATGAGGGCCATCGCAATCCGTGTCGTATGGGTATTCATGTCGGTTTCCTTCCTGCTTGGACGAGAAACCGCAGACGGCATCGTGCGCGAGCGAGGCGGGAAACAGACGCATCACAATTCTTACAGCCATGTCATTCCCCCGTATTCCTCGCGCCCGATTGTCGCCGGCCGCGGGACGCCCGTTTCCGGGCGACGCGGGCAGTTACGAAGGCAGGGGGCGATCGGATGCACGGCGGACGCGAAAAAATCGCTTTCCACCCGAAAAATCTGGATTCAGGACTGTTTTACAGGGGCTTGGCAGACGAAAAAATTATACGGCGTCCAGCGGTCCGGCGACGATGATCGGCAAAGTCGGGGCCTCATGCGGCGCACCAATGCTGCTTTCATACGTCACCGCGATCAGCGCACCGGCTTGCAGCAGACCAGCCTCGTCGCCGGTCAGTTCACGCTCGAACCGGCCATCCTCGGGGATCAGACCCAGTGAGACCGGAGCGCCGCCATCGGGGATCACCCAAAGTTCGGGCGACTGGCCTTCTGCCGGCGTTAGGCCTGCGGCCGTCAGCGTCAGGCGGCGGCCATCCGGATCAATCAGGCTGGCAAGGCGAATGGCGGCATCTTCGGAGGCGAGCTGCGCGACGAGTTGGCCCTCACTCGATGCGACCTGCGTTTCGGTCGGCACCGGAACAGGCACAGTGGTTGGCGTTGCGACGGATAGCGCGATGGCCGCCGCCGCCGCGCCAAGCCCTGCGAGCGCGAGCCCGATGCTCCACGGAGCAGGGCCGCGTTTGATCGGGACGACGTTGTTGCCGGTATCCTCGGCGCCTTCGAGGCGTGCGCTGATCGCAGGCCAGACGGCTTCGGTCGGCTGGACGGGCGCGACTTCCTCGGCCCATGTGCCGATGCGGTCTTCCCACCACTGGACCTCGCGCACGAATTCCGGGTCGGACAGCAGGCGGCGGCGCGCTTCGGCCAGTTCCTCGCCTTCCAGCACGCGCAGGGCATATTCCCCTGCCAGCATGGGTTCTTCGGGAGTGTCAGCCACCCAAGCACCCCTTCAGGCTTTCCAGCCCGCGCCGGATCCAGCTTTTCATCGTGCCCAGCGGCACGCCGATGCGTTCGGCAAGTTCGGAATGGGTCAGCCCGTCGAAGAACGCCATGCGGATTGAGCGGCGGTGATTGCCCTGCAGTCCCTCAAGGCAGTCCTGCACGCGGGCAGCATCTTCCTTGTCGCAGAGCATCTCGTCGGCCAGCGCGCAGCCGTCCGCGATCTCCGGCAGGTCGTCGTCCGCCACTTCGGTTTTGCGGCCCGCGCTGCGTTTCGCGTCGATCGCGGTATTGCGGGCGATGGCGCACAGCCAGGTGATCGGGCTCGCCCTGTCGGGGTTGAAGCGTCCGGCGCGGCGCCAGACTTTCAGGTAGACGTCCTGCAGCACGTCCTCTGCCGCCTCGCGGTCCCGCTCGATACGGATGATCACGCCCAGCAGCTTTGCCGATGTCATGGAATAGACGGTTTCGAGAGCGACACGGTCCCCGCGCCCGACAAGGCTTAGCGCCCTGACCAGTTCCTGCCGCTTTTCCTGCGGTCCGGAAGTGCTCGCAGTATTCATCTCCGAATCGGAAGGTAACCCAGATGGCTTAACAAGACGATAGCCTGCCGCGCACGGTCCAGATCGAATTGACGAAGCGCTTCCGATCTCTCCCGATCAAGCGCCATTCCTGCCGGGGCAGCTCTTGCCGAGCTGTCCCGGTCTTTATCCTCGAAGCTTCAGCCGCGAAGCGAGAAGGTGGCGGCCATGAGGTCCAGCGACCAGTCCGCCAGTTCACGTATATCGCCGACTTCCATGCCTGCCGCGCGGCGAACGTCATGTTCACACAGAAGCGACAGGAAGCCCGTTGTCATCATCAGCGTACGGGCATCGGCCTTGCCAGTTTCATGCCCCTCTAACCGGCGACGCACTTCGGCAAGGATATGCGGTATCACGAATTCGTCCGAAGTCTCGTCCTCGGCCGGGTGCGGGACTGCGTGGCGGCCGAAGCGCGTAAGGTACGTGAGCAGCAGGCGGGCATAGCAGTGGTCGCCTGCCTCGTTCGTGAGATCGAGATAAGGTTCGTAGACAAGGCCCAGCAGGTCGCGATCGGCGATCGCGTCAAGCGAACCAAGTTGTTCAAGCCGCGCCCTTCTGGTCACTTCCATCTCGCGGACGCGCTGATCGAAGATTGCGCGCAGCAAACCGTCGCGTCCGCCGAAATGGTACTGCACCGCGGCCACGTTCGACTGGCCCGCTGCCGATGCGATGGAGCGTAGCGAAACCTCGTTGATGCCTTCGCGGGCGAACAGCTCTTCGGCGACGAGGATCATCTTCAGACGCGATCGCGCGCCGCGTTCGTTCTCGCCGCTGGTCTGTGTCGTCATGCTGGCCATCGATCCCGCTTTAGTCCGCGTGGCCCGGCAATGTAAGTAGGGGGCAAGCAGGCAAACCTGCACCTTGTTATAGCTCGGCCCCGGGCCGCTTGACCGCTGGCCTTTTGCCAGTTCTAATGCATACGTTTTAAAAATAGAAAAACATCGGAGTGAGGTATGCGAGCGAAAGCCTGGCCGTGGCTGGCCATCGGGACGACGGCGATCGTATCGTCGGCATTCGGATTCCTGGCACCTCAAGGCGAAGCGGCCCTGACGGACAGCGAAAGTGCTGCGGTCGCCACGACCGACGGGCAAGCGGTGAACAGGCCCTATTCGCCGCCGCTACGCAAACCGGCAGAGAACAACCTATACTTCGGCGATCTGCACCTTCACACAAGCTACTCGCCCGACGCCTTCCTGAACGGCACGCGGTCGGTCACACCGGACGAGGCCTATCGCTTTGCCATGGGGCAGGGAGTCGGGGCCGACAACGGCGTTCCGGCCAAGCTGCGCCGCCCGCTCGATTTCATCGCGATTACCGATCACGCCGAATATCTCGGCGTCTTCCCGCGCTTGCTGAACGAGGACGAGGAACTGACTCGTTGGCCGCTTGGCCTCGAATGGCTGGGCTATCTCCAGCGTAACGAGCGCGCCAAGATCGGCGTGGCCTTTGCAGATGCCATCCAGTCAACCGACAGCGCCTTGCGCACCCCCGATGCCGTGAACCGCAGTGTCTGGGGCGAGGTTGCCGACAACGCCGACCGCTATAACCGGCCAGGCCAGTTCACTGCGCTCGTCGGGTACGAATGGACTTCGATGATCAACGGCGACAACCTGCACCGCGTCGTGCTGTTCCGCGGCGACGGGACCGAGGCGAAGAAGGTCCTGCCCTATACCGCACAGGATTCGACCGACCCCGAAGACCTCTGGAACGCGTTGGAGCAGTACGAGAAAGCGGGCGTTCGCACTTTGGCCATCGCGCATAACGGCAACGTGTCGAACGGGCGCATGTTTGCCCCCGTCACGATCAGCGGCCAGCCCTTGAACGCCGCTTATGCCCGCAAGCGCAGCCGGTGGGAGCCGGTCTACGAAGTCACGCAGGTCAAGGGTGACGGTGAAGCCCACCCCGCTCTTTCACCCGATGACGAGTTCGCGGATTTCGAAACCTGGGATCAGGGCAACATTACGCTTTCGCAGCCCAAGACCAAGGACATGCTGCCTTACGAATATGCGCGCTCTGCGCTGAAGGAAGGCCTGCGCCACGAACGCAAGCTGGGAGCGAACCCGTTCGAATTCGGCATGATCGGTAGCACCGACCAGCATACCGGACTGTCCACCGCGAACGAGGATAACTTCTTCGGCAAGTTTCCTGAATCTGAACCGTCCGACCACCGTTGGCGCGAAAAAATGTCAGCCGTGCTGCAGCAAAGCTGGGAACTGACCGCATCGGGCCTAGCCGCCGTATGGGCGCCCGAAAACACGCGCGAGGCGATCTTCGATGCGCTGAAACGGCGCGAGACTTACGGCACGACGGGATCGCGGATCCGGTTGCGGTTCTTCGGCGGCTACGGCTTTGCCAAGGGCGATATCAACCGGCCTGACTATGCCCGCGTCGGCTATCGCCATGGCGTGCCGATGGGCGGCGATCTGGGCCGGGCCACCAACGATGGCGCCCCGTCGTTCATGGTCCATGCGGTCCGCGATCCCGATGGGCCGAACCTCGACCGGGTTCAGGTCGTGAAGGGCTGGCTCGATGCCAAGGGCAAAACCCACGAAAAGGTCTATGACGTCGCGCTGTCCGATGGCCGCAAGGTCGGCCCCGATGGCAAGGCGCCGCCGGTGGGCAGCACGGTCGATGTTGCCAAGGCTACTTACGACAATTCGATCGGCGAACCGGAACTGGCGGCATGGTGGCGCGACCCCGATTTCGATGCCGGCCAGCCCGCGTTCTACTATGTCCGCGTGATCGAGATCCCGCGCCCGCGCTGGACGACATACGACATGGCCTATTTCGGTATCGAGATGCCCGCCGAAGTCCCCCGCACCGTGCAGGATCGCGCCTATAGCTCGCCGATCTGGTACCACCCGTGACGCGCCGCCGGATCGATCCGCTCTGGTGGTTCCTCGGCGCGGGGACGGCGATCTTTGTGCTGGCCGCGTTCATCGATCCAGATGGTGCGGACGATGCCTCTGTCATTCGCGTCGACCGGCCCGTTCTGGAGGCATACCTTGCCTCTGGCGGAGGTAACGGTCTGTCCGAAACGCTGTCATCCGGTCCGCTGAAGTTGGACGACATGTCTGCTGAAACGCGCGAGGCACTGGTCGCGCGGTATATCGAGGAAGAGGCCCTGTTCCGCGAGGCGCAGTCATGGGGTCTCGATCAGGATGACCCTGCCATCCGGCGCCGGTTGGGGCAGTCGATGCGCTTTGCCCTGCGCCCTGATGCCGTGACCGATCCGGGCGATGCGGAACTGCGCAAGTACTTCGAGGCTAACAAAGCCGACTATGCGGAGAGCGATCTCGTCACCTTCGAACACGTCTTCTTCGATGCTGCGCGTGGCGGGGCCGAAAACGCGGCGCAGAGGGCCAGTGCCTTCAAGCCCGGCAACGACTGGCAGGCCGCAGGCGACCGGTTCGCCTATCAGCGCACTTATGTCGGCGTACGGGCCGAACAAGTCTCCGCCCAACTTGGCGAGGGTTTCGCAGAACAGGTCTTCGCGCTCGAACCCACACCGGCATGGCAGGGTCCGATCCAGTCTGACCTTGGCGCGCACCTTGTACGGGTCGTGCGGCATGACAAGTCTGGCGAACCGGAGTTCGCCGATTTGCGTCCGGTAGTGTTGGACGACTGGCTGCGCGAACGGCAATCGAGCGATCTTGAAAAGCGGGTCGATGCCATTGTCTCATCCTACGATTCCCAAATCGATCCGGCCCTGACGCAGTGATGCGGCTACTCATCGCCCTGCTGCTTGCGTTCGGAGTGGTCGACCCCGCTGCCGCGCACGAAAGCCTGCCGGTCATTGTCGAACTGACCCAGCAGGACGCGACCCGCTATTCGGTGGTGACCCGCGCACCGGGCAATTTGCGCCGGCAGGATATGCCGTCCGTCTCGCTTGTCGGGTCGTGCGAGGAACTTACCCCTTCGGGCCGTGCGCGGCAGTTCGATTGCGCGCAGCGCCCGACCGAACTCGCCATCGGCAAGTCCACGGCCGCAAGCGCACCCGCCGTCCTGCTGAAAGCCAGCTTCGCCAACGGCGAACGCCTAAGCGCCACGGCCCCGCCGGGCAGCCGCAGCCTGCTCCTCCCGCGTGAGGAAACGGCGAGCAGCGTGTTGTTCGGATACGTCAATATCGGCGTGGTCCATATCCTTACCGGGTTCGACCACTTGCTGTTCCTCGCCTGTCTCGTCCTCATCGCGCGGACGTGGCGGCGCACGGCGATCACGGTAACCGGCTTTACCATCGGCCACGCGGTCACGATCACGCTGGCGACGCTAGGTCTCGTGCGCGTCAATTCCGGCGCGGTCGAAGCGATCATCGCGCTGTCCATCGTATTCCTGGCCGCCGAACTGGTGCGAGGGGATCGCAGCGGACTGGTGTTCCGCAAGCCCGCCATCATCGCCACGGCCTTCGGCCTGCTGCACGGGCTGGGCTTTGCCGGCGCGCTGATGGGGATCGGCACGGCGCAGACGCAGCCTGTCCTCTCGCTCGTCGGATTCAATCTCGGCGTTGAGGCGGGGCAGCTGGCCTTCGTGGCGGCGGCGATGCTGCTCGGTCAGGCGCTCGTCCGTCTGCGCGAACGGATCGCAGCGCCGAAAACCGGCGAATACGCGATGCTCGCGTTTCTTAGCCTCGTCGGCACGGTCGGCGGTTACTGGTTCGTCGAACGCAGCGTCGGCATCGTCCTGGATGGCAGCCGCATATCCTGAGGCCTGGTGCTAGCCTCAGTTGTAGCTGGCGTAGACCCGCTGTCCGAAATCACCGAAGGCAATGACCTGATAGGGCTGCGTCTGGCCGCCCATTTCCATGCCGGGCGAACCGATCGGCATTCGGGCCACGGCCAGCCCCTTCACGTCGGCAGGCTTTTCGCGCAGCAGCCGTTCGACTTCGGCAGCGGGCACATGGCCTTCGATGACGTAGCCTTCGACTTTCATCGTGTGGCACGAAACCAGATCGGCCGGCACGCCGAGCGCGGCCTTAACTTCCGGCATCGGTACGTCTTCGCGCATCACGACTTCGGCCTCCATGTCGGCGCGAATGTGCTCGGCCCACTTGTGGCAGCACCCGCAATTGGGATCGCGATACATGACATAAGGCGCCGCCTGCGCGGCCACGGTGCAAGCCGAGAGGACGAAAGCCGCGGCGATCGTCGCCATGCGGGTCAACTTTGCGGTCTTCATGCAGTCACTTTCGTATCGGGGTGCTAACAGGTGCTGACCTACTGTCTAGCGCCGGCTTCCCAGCCGCTCAACGTCGATGGCTCTGAAAAGAAAGTGGCGGAGACGGAGTCCGACCTATATCTGAAATAACGATTTGATATCAGATCGATATGGATATTTCACAGTTCAGCAGACCCACACTCAGACCCACACTTTTGAGTGGATGCAAGCGGACATCCTGAGATCGTGGGGGCTGGCTATTAGCTGCGTCACATGTCGCTTGATGTTAGTTACCAACCATAGCGCGAAGGGTAAAATCCCTTATCATCGTCTGGTCCAAACACATGTTCAGCCTCGAACAAGACCTCGAAACCTTCGACACTTGAAGCGCGCTCGGCTCGCTCGACAATTGCATTGAGCCAGTCAAGAAACTCGGCGGAACGCGGCGAGGACGTGGCTTTGAGTTCCTCAGTTAGTTGGCTGGCTAGACGGCGCAGCCGATCGCGTTTCTCAACCCGCTCGAATACGAGTTCAAGCACCTTGAGGCGCCGGTCTTTGATATAGGCTAGCCGTCGAGCCTCGTTGCGCCGACGTGCCTCTTCTTCCGCACGGATTCGGTCTTCTTCGGCCCTTCTGTCATCCTCGCGCTTGGCAGCGGCCAGAACGGCAAGACCAACGGCGATATCGTTCGCCATGTTTTCCACGCGCTGGATCTTGGCATCCTTGAAGGAGCGGCGAAGAGCTGACGAATATCGCAGATAGAGATCGAACTCGAACGATACTTTGCCGGTCGGTGCATAATCCCATTCTGGCCAATGGCTTAATAAGGAAAAGCTCGGGGCGTAATCCCAATCGTTCCGTGCCCAGCGCCGCTCCCGCCGTTTTCGTTCCTTCTCTTCCTTCGCCAATTCCTCGGGCGTGGGCTCGTGCTGCGATCGCTTAACTGCTTCCTTTAAATTGAAGGGGACAATCACGCTTCCGTCCGTGAATGCGGAGCGTTCAGCCTTGCCGCTGAGTTCAAAGCCTTGAACCCGTGCGGCCATGACTATTCGGTTGAGCGATAGCTCGATCCGATCGATTGAAGCCGGCGCGATCTCCACGTCGATCAAGCCGGACTTAGCGAGCCTCACCAATCCCCGTTCGTCGGGCTTTGCCTTGCGCAACTTGGCCATCGATCGCGTTACGATGGAATGTTCCTGATCGACCTTTTTGGGATCGAATGCCGAGGCCCGAACGCGGGCCTCTTCGCGGATTTGTGCGACGGAATCGGGTTCGTTGCGTAGCTCTCCGCCAGCGATGTTGATCGTGTCGGAAATGCCCGGCTTCAGCTTGGGTAGCGGTGTTCGTTTGACCTTCTGGCCCGCTGCATGTTTTGCCCACCATCCCAGCGGAGGGTTGGGCACATCGTGCTTGCGGCAAATCTTGTGCAAGGCGACGTCAGAAAGACCGAATTCCTTTGCCAAGTGCGTCATCGGCTTGGACCAGACTAGCTCATAGAACTCGGAGCGGGTGAACTGACGTGCCATGAGCTAACTTCGCCTGATTGCGTCCAAACGTTTGTTAGGCGTCATCTTGGGCAACGAACTCCGCCCGTGCGGGATCGTAAACGTGCTGCGTGACAGTACCGTCACTGATCCGCAACACCAATTCGTTGATGATCGAAAGCGGGACAAGGAACCACTCGCGCGGCTGGACAGTCTTGCCAAATCGATCGCCTGCAGAAAGATCAAGGCGGGCAGGCCCGAGCGCACGATGGATCAGCCGTTCGAGCTTGGTTCGATTGATGTTGAAGAGCTTGTACTCAGCCACGACTTCGACATCCGCGAGCAGGAAAGTCGGATCGTTACGCGCGTTGGCAATCCGGCTGAGGACCGGCTGCCCTGTAACGCCGATCTTATGGATCAGCTCGCGATGCTCGTCGACGTAGGGATGCGACGATTTGCTGCGGAGTACATAGATCGTGCCGCTCTCAAGATCGTCGGGCTCAGCGGTGTCTCCAAAAAGCGGTCCTGCGCTTTGCTCGCTCACGCGCCTGGCGGACTCGTCCCGATAGAGCGACTTCTGGAATGAGCGTGAAAGGACCGTCGCCTCGGTTGCGTTGTCATAAATGACTCGGACACGGCGATCAGCCCGCTCATACTGAGTCGTAAAGGCGTCGGTCGAAGCGGCGATGTATGCGAGTTGCCCGCCGACGATGAAGAAATTCCCCGGCTGGATTTCGGCCAGCGTGACCTCAGAATTGCCGAGCGCCTTGGCCTGTCTGCTACCGGCCTTCAGATCGACCTGCACTGCCTCGAACAGCGGCTTGAACTCTTCGAAATCCTCGCACCTCTCACGGTTGGCGATTTCTTCAGCCGCTCTCTTCTCGGCCCGAGAACTCACATGCCGCAGCTTTGTAATATCATCTTCCGACCCCGGTTGGATGCCAAGTTCTGCCAGAAGTGCAGTGTCGTCTAGTTCGTCCCATGGTTTCCCTAACGGCTCGACTGCATCCAGAATTCCGTCCGGGTCCATGCTCGCCAACAGTTCTTGCGCTTCGGGAAGAGCGCGAAGCTTCTCAAGGCGGACGGCATAGAGTCGCTCAAAAATGTCATGATCCTCCCCATGCCTGGGGAGGCGTCCATGCTCTTTGACGAAACGCTGTATGTCCTCGAATCCTGCTATGATGCGTTCCTGTAGCGGGGTCAGCTTTCGAACCGGCTCGGGTGCTGTTTCGACACCAAGCTCGGCCAGCAGTTCGAGGTCACTCAATTCAGCCATTGCTGGCCTCTTTGGTGGCGTGGCGTTGGAGGAAAGCGATGCCCTCAGCCATCTTGCGTTCCCACGCATCTTGAGAAGTCAGCGACGGCAGCCGTCCGCGCTCCCGCTTGAATTCCAATGCACGCTCAGCAAGTGCGCGCGCATCTTCGTAGGTCAGCTTGTCCTTCTTTGCGTTGATGACCGCCTGAACCTGCAACAGGGTCTTTGCATCCATGGACTTGGCCAAGACCGCAATCGTTGCCTCGAACGGATTGACCCGGTCGATGAGATCGATGTCGAGCTCCGTCACGCTGAGCGCGAACCTGCGCACACCTTCGATGAAGGCGGTATTTGCCTTGATTTCGCCATCACCATCGCTTGTCAGCACAGCCTTGGCTTGCTGGGTCAAAGTCATCGCAGCAACCGCCTGTTGGCGGACCGCTTCCTGATCGTGTTCGCTCAATTCGGGGTACTTTTCCCGAATGATCTTGCCCATCTTGAGCTGGGTTAGCTCTTCTGGAACAACGTCGGGATCGAATACGCCGCGTTCGACGACTGCCTTGTCCTGCACAAAGGTCGCAATGACCTCGTTGAGATCCTCACGGCAGATACGCGTCGCCTCGACGCTCTTTGGCAGTTTGAGACCCTTGATCTCGAAATGCATCTGGCCGTGATCGTTCACGCCAAAATTCGTCTCACCTTCCTTGTATCCACCCGGCCCGTAGTCGAAGTCCGGTTTCGGCCCTGCGTCCTTTGGCGTGAAGTCGAAGCGGGGCGCGAGCACTTGCTCCATGAGCAAGCTCGCCGCAATCGCCTTGAGGTAATCGTTGATCGCGTCGACTACGAGCGGGCTGTCCGCCGCTGGTTCGGCGATCAGATTGGTAAAGCGAGCGCGGGTCTTACCCGGCGCATCTCGGGTTGCCCGGCCAATGATCTGGATGATTTCAGTTAGGCTGGAGCGATAGCCGACCGTCAACGCGTGTTCGCACCAGATCCAGTCGAAGCCTTCCTTCGCCATCCCCAGCGCGATGATGATGTCGACAAAGTCGCGATCCGATCGCGCATCGGGTGATTTCAGGGCTGCGGCGACGCGGTCGCGCTTGGCGGAATCGTCGTCGACGAGGTCGGCCACCTTGATAACGTTTCCGGCAGCCGTCTTGATAAGGTGGAACCCTGTCTCGGGATCGATGCCCTGCCAATCACCGAGGTGGTTCATGATGTCCTCGGCCTCGCGATGCTTGTCTTTCAGGCTCTCGCGCGAATTGACCGATGGGATGTGGACGATGGTCTTCACTGTCGGATCGAGCAGCGCCGAAATCTTCTCGGTGTAAGGCCCGGTGTAGAAGCTGTAGCCGATATCGAGGGTCTTCAGATACTCGTAGCCATTGAGCTGCTGGTAGTAGGTGTAGGTAACCGTCTCGAACTTGGCTTCGTCTTCCGGCGCAAGGACGGGAATGGCATCGCCACGGAAATAACTGCCCGTCATTGCCACGACATGCGCCTTGTCGCGCCCGATCAACTGCGCGAGCTGCGCGCCGAGACGGTTGCCCGCATCTGCTGAGACGTGGTGGAATTCGTCGATTGCGACCAAGCGGTTATCGAACGCTTCCGGCCCAAGCTCGTCGAAAGCGAAGCGGAATGTCGCATGAGTGCACACGAGCACCTTTTCGTCGCTCGCAAGGAATTCTCCGACCGCCTTCACCTTGGACTTCGCGACCTTGGGATCATCGGCACCCGGCGTGTTGCACAGGTTCCATTGCGGGGCGATGTTCCAGTCGGTGAAGAACCCGTACTTGCTCAGTGGTTCGCTGTTAAAACTCGCGCCGATCGAGCGTTCGGGCACGCAGATGATGGCTTGCCGCACATTCTGGTTCGCCAGCTTGTCGAGGGCGATGAACATGAGCGCACGCGATTTGCCCGAGGCGGGCGGGGACTTGATCAGCAGATATTGCTCGCCGCGCTTCTCATAGGCTTGCGCCTGCATCGGGCGCATGCCCAACTCGTCAGACTTGGCCGACGCGCCGGTCTGAGCGGTCGTGAACGATACGGCGGGAATGATCTGATCCTTGGCGCTCATTTGAAAAGCTCACTGTGTGTTCCGGCGCGGGTGAAGAATATGCCGCCAGCGGGTGCCGGAATGTCTTCCACGCGGTAGATCAGCAGGAAATCGCCACCGACATGGCATTCGCGGTGGCCCTGCCATTCACCCTTGAGCGCGTGGTCCTTCCATTCGGGGCCGAGCGGCGCGTCATTGGCGATAAGCAGCAGCATGACCTGTTTGAGCTTTTTCATATCGTATCGGCCCGAACGCGACAGCCGCTCGTAGTCCTTCAGGAATGACTTCGCATAGCCAATCGTCCGGGGCAGCGCGGCGCGCTTGCTCGCAACCGGTTTTTTCAAGATTTCGGTTTTCCGGCCTCGCGCAGGGCTTTGCTCTCTTCCTCGAGCTCGGTGAACATGTCTTCTGCCTTGTCGAAGCGCGGCGTGCTGCCGTTCTTGAAGAACTCGTCAGCCTCTTCCATCGCCGCGCGAGTTTCCGCATTGGGAACCTTGAGCTCGAGTGGAAAGGCCTGATCGGTGGCGATGCGATGGAACAGCAGACGCACGGCATCGGCGGTCGACAGACCCATCGCCGCCAGCGCCTCGGTCGCGCGGTCTTTCAGGTCATTGTCCATCCGGACATGAATCATCGAGCTATGAGCGTTCATACCATCTCCTGTATCTCAAATGAGATATAGGGACCATTGGACCTAAAAGTCAATCGTATGATGGGGCGGATCACTGCGAACCTAGCTGGATAGGTCAGCCCACCGTTTTGCGTCGCGCATCCCAACTTCCCACGCTTCATCGACCAAATCACTGCTTGCGCGGAAGAATTCACCACCAAGCCATTTGCCATTCCGGGCCAGTAGCTTTTTCATTCCGTTTTCGCCTTCAATGGCGATCCGCGAATTCGGGAAATGTGGCTCGCCTGCAGTCTCGTTCGACCTGAGCAAGCGCCATCTGAAGGCTCCATTCGGCAAGGCGCGATTGTGGTCTTCGCAGCGCGTCGGTGGACTGCAAGACATCCCGACCTTAACGACTATGTCATCGCCAGCATCTTCGCCAAGAAAGGCGCTCATATCGCCATCAAGCTTCAGCAGATAGAGGCTCTTCGGTCCCTCTGACTCACGCACCATGTGCGGGTTCTGCGATACCGGTCCGGCCTTGTTGAAGCCGAACAAGTCCGAACCCTTTGCCAAGCGGGCATCGCCGACAGGAATTTCGCCAAAGACGGAGACCTCCTGAAGATGGAGATCGAGCAGCTTTCGCGCCTCTCCGGCGGATAGTGGCATGCCCTGAGATCCGATCGTCTGTGCCCAGCCTGTTGAATAGGCTTCATTGGCGAAATCGGTGATAAGGGGCCGCGCATCGGCCGCCACCCGCCAAGCCCGAATGGCCTTCACACCAAGATCCCAGCGATCCTCGCGATCCGGATCGTTCTTTTTCGCCTCCCACGCCATCGGTGACATGAAGGCTTGTGCGTGGTTCACGCGGTGGGAACATTGCAGCACACCCACAACCCGGCCAAGCATGTCCGATGGCGCATTGCCCACCGCGTAGATTACGACCAATGCACCCGGCTCACTACGACGGATGAAACTGCGTCTCTGGCTGTCGGTGCTGAAGCCTAGAAAACCCCAATTGCCGGGATCGAAGCCATAGAAGCTCGTGAGCCAGACGTTCGGCGGCTCGCGCATGATCGCGTCGATGGGAGCCATAATCTGGCTCATGTGACTATCCCGTCCACGTTACTAAGCCGCCTTTGCGCCAGATTTTTCAGTGGCCATTTTGGTGTAGAGTTCGAACAGCTTTTCGAGGCGTTCGGTGTCGTTTTTGAAGCGGCGGCCGATGTAGATGCGTTCGAGGATTTCGTCGTTGCGATCGTGCGCGTGGCGGAGGTTTTCGGGCATCTTTTCCGGATCGTAGAGCTCGGCGATGGTCTTGGGGAAATGCGCCTCGCGGGCGAGGAGGATGTCCTCGGCGCAGCGGGTCAGGTCAGCTTTGTGTTGTTCGGTAAGCTTGGGGACGGGAAAGGTATTATACACAACCGTATTCCCATAGCGGATGCCGTTACCCAACTTTCCCGACACGGTCTCTGCCCACACGCGGTGAAGTGTCGAGACGATCAACGAAAATTCGACGAGCTTCGTACCGTAAACAGCGAATGCCGCATGACTAATGACGGTTCCGGCTGGGCTTATTGTGGCTGGGACGAATGGTACGTCGCTACCAATCGTGTTCCCGACATAGATAAACGCTTCGTCCTGAAATGTTCGGTAGCAAAAGGCGTGCGGCCTCTTGGCTGCCTTTTGAGCATCCCTGCCTGCTCCTTCTCGGTAGATGCGGCAGGCTTCGATTATGCGCTGCAACGGAGCAATGTCGCGAACGTGGTCCGCCTCGCTATCTTCCACCCACAGGCAAGTGCGTAAGGCATTGGTCAATAGTTCTTTGGTTCCTCCGTATGGTCGGAAATATTGCCTCGCCTCGGGGTGTCGCTGAATAATCTCTTCGGCATCAGGCTTCTCAAAAATCAAACGTTTGCCATCCACTGGGTTGCTACCCATGGTCATGCCTGCGATCGAAGAAATTGTCCGCTCACGCGGTTTGACAATCACTCTTTGTCCCGGAACCAGGTATGGGCTTATCTCGCCGCATTCCCGCACTGAATCATCTTCAAATAGAAGCTTCGTAGCGCGATTTTCTCGGCACAAACCGAGAATTGTGCACCAAACGCCCGCATTCCGTGCAGCTGCGTTGGCCCACTTAAAGGGGACGTAAGCGAATTTGACGTTGGCATTCTTAAATATCCGTGGCCAAAGAAGTGCCACTTGCTCGCCCTGGCAAATTGAACTGGTCGAGACCAAAGCCATTTCTGCCCTGGTCTCATTCATATATTCCAAACCTTTCACGATGAAGGCTGCAACATAATCAAGTAGTTTAGCTTTCCCTAGGCCGACCCGATCCATATCTGCGACCTGCTCATCAGTCTTCTTCTTCGCTCCTAGATATGGCGGATTGCCGCAGATGTAGGTCTCACCTCCCTCATTCTCAAAATCGATTTCAGCCTGATCGAGTGGCGTGTTGAAGAGATCATCGCCAGAGACCTTCACTGCGTTTCCTGTTGATGGACACAATTTTAGCCAATCCATACGGAGTGCATTCCCGCAGGTAATCCAGTTCTGACTATCGAGCGGCAGGAAGTCGGCGAGCGCCTCCTTCTGGCCGCGATAGAGCACGTCACACTGGAACTCGGCGATGATCAGTGCGAGCCTTGCAATCTCTGCCGGGAAGTCGCGCAATTCGATGCCGCGAAAGTTGGTGAGCGGGATGTCGCTGTCGCGCTCGCTCTCGCCGCGCCGCTTGTTTATCTCGGCCTCGATCTCGCGCATCTGCTTGTAGGCGATGACGAGGAAATTGCCCGATCCACAGGCCGGATCGAACACCCTTATCTTCGACATCCGGTTGCGCAGGTTTACCAGCTTACGACCGTTGTCGCCCGCCTCATCCAGTTGCTGGCGCAGGTCGTCGAGAAACAGCGGGTTGAGCACCTTCAGGATGTTCGGCACGCTGGTGTAATGCATGCCGAGCGCCCCGCGCTCCTCGTCATCGGCGACCGCCTGTATCATGCTGCCGAAGATATCGGGGTTGATCTGCTTCCAGTTCAGGCCGCCGATATGCAGCAGGTAGCTTCGCGCCATGCGGCTGAAGCGTGGCACCTCGACACTACCTGAAAACAGCGCACCGTTTACGTAGGGAAAGGCGTCGGCGTGGGGCGGGATGTTCGCCGCCTTGCGATAGCGATCGTCCAGCCTGCCTTCGTGCCGCGTGGGTGTGTCCATCGCGCGGAAAATGTTGGAGATGATCTCGTGCGTGTTGGAGCTTTCGCGGTCGCTGAACCGCTCGACGGTGGATGTGAAGAGGCCCTCCCCGTTGAAGATATCGGTATCCTCCGCGAAGAAGCAGAAGATCAGCCGCGCCATGAAATGGTTCATGTCTGGCCGGCGCTCCGCCGTGGCCCAGTCTGGGTTTTCTTTCAGCAACTCGACATAGAGCTTGTTGAGCTTGCTGGTGGCGCGGATGTCAAAGCTGTTCTCGCGGATTTGCTTGACGGTGGTGATGCCCGCGAGCGGCAGGAACGCGCCGAAGTGGTTCGGGAAGTCGGGGTAGGCGCAGGCAACGGATTCGCCGTTGACCAGATCCTCCGCCTGCAAGTCGGTGCCGTCCGTGGCGAGGATGAACTTGGCCTTCGCCGCGCCCGTCTTGGGGCTTTCACGCAGGGCCTTCAGCGTCTCGTCGACCGTGCCCGGATCGCACGTGGCGATATGAATATTGTTACGCTGGAGGACGCCGCCGGGAAGGTCGGAGGCATTGGTTGTCCCGGCCCGCAATTGCTTCAGCGTGTTCGCCTTGCGCCCGAACGCTTCGAGAAACGCGAATGGAAACTCCGCCCGGTCAAATGGCTGGGCGGCCAGTTCTGAAATTGCTTCTTCGATCTCAACAGCATTCATGGCGCGATACTTGGCCGAGAGGCGGCTGATTCACAAGACAGGACAGGGATTTGCCCGAGGGAAACGGGCAGTGGATGCGGTGCCTCGTGTTCGGCTCCCAGAGTTCTTCCGACCCTCTAGAACCACCCCCTTTTCATGACCTGATCACGCCCCTGACCGAACCCGGACAGGCGCTGCAACCCGCGCCCATTCGGACCGTGTTGCCACGCTTCGCGCGGCTGCCCGCACCACTCCGATCGGCGGGGTTCCCCTCGCATACGCTCGGTGCAGTCCTGCCCGTGCCCGGCCTCATCGGGGCTCAGTCAAAGGGATGGTCCCTTGGACGGATCGAATGCCTCGAAAGGACACGAACAATGAAGAACACCGTCACACTGGTCGGCTTTGTCGGCAACACTCCCGAAGTCCGCGAAACTTCCGGCAGCGCCACGATAACCAGCCTATCGCTCGCTACCACGCGCAGCTTCAAGGACAGCGAAGGCAACCGCCAGACCGAGACCGAATGGCACCGGATCACCTGTTTCAACGGCATCGGGAAAAGCGTCGCCGAGCATGTCGCAAAGGGCGCCATTATCATGGTGACGGGCCGCATCCACTATAGCCGCTGGACCGACGCCGAGGGGCAAACACGCTACGGCTGCGAGATCATCGCAGAACAGGTCGATTTTCTTGTCAGGGCGAAGGAAGCCGGAGCCGCCAAGGCCGCCTGATCGCAACCGCAATCTGACGCTCCCAAAGGGCCTCGCTGGCACGATCCAGCGGGGCCTTTTGCCGTGCTTGGGCTTGGTCTTGATTTGGTACGCTCCTGCGCCGCACGGGCGCGGCGATCCTTTTGGAAGTGGCTGGAAAATCCTTTAAGAACGAACCGGCGAAATGACTGGTTACGTGGGGGAATATGGGAAATTGGAGGGCACACCCTACGCCGCCATGCGGCAGAAAGAGATTGTTAAGCAATAGGTTACGCGAATTTGTTCCTCTACAAAAAGGAGCAAGTCAATGCAAGCAAATGGCTATCTGCTACCAGCAAATGGAGCCACGAATCATGGTCAAGCCCGATCCGGTGATGGGCGTGGGAGTGGTGAAAAGGCAAAGCCGTCCAACCGGGTAAGGCTCAACGGGAACATAGTCCGCCGCAAACCGGGTAAACTCATCCGCGAGTATTGGGATATCGACCTGCCGGGCTTTGGCCTGCGGGTAAATCCCGGCGGCAGGCGGACTTGGTTCGTGCTGTTCCGCCAGCGCGGCAAGCTGCGGCGGGTGTCGCTCGGTACCTCCCGCGACATCTCGCCCGCCACGGCCCGCCGCCTCGCGCGGGCGAAGCTGGCAGAGGTCACTCTCGATGGGTTGCCGACGCGCAAGAAGGCCCGAGCTGCGCAGAAGAACGATGCACCTTTGCTGCGCAAATTTGCTGAGCGCTTCTGGGCTGACTATTCGCGACACTGGAAACCATCGACCCGCAAGCGCAACGAGAGCGCGATCTTCAAGGAAATCCTCGGTGCGTTCGGTGACCGGCGGATCGACGACCTGGCGAAGGGAGACATTCTGTTCTGGCGCGACAGCTTCGTAGAACGGCCGGGTGTTTTCAACCGCACCTTGCCAGTGTTTTCGGTGATGATGGGATACGCTGAACGCCTTGGTCTGCGACCTCGCGGATCCAATCCCTGTAAGGGCACACCGCGATACAAGCGCAAGCCGATGGAGCGGTTTCTGTCGTCTCACGAATATGCGCGGCTTGCCACGGCTCTGCGGGATTACGAGGCGGAGCAGCCACTCTATGTCGCAGCGATCCGCCTCTTGATCTTCACCGGAGCGCGTTGCGGAGAGATCGAACAACTGCGCTGGGAATGGGTGCAGGAGCCGCGCCTGATGTTGCCGGACAGCAAGACCGGGGCGAAAATCGTCTATCTCAACCGGCAGGCTGTGAGTGTGATTGCATCGCTGCCAGGGCGGAAAGCAACCGGCCTGCTGTTTCCCTCATTCCGCAATCCCGACAAGCCGATCTCGCTTGGCATTCACTGGTCGAAAATCCGTAACCGCGCAGCTTTGCCAGATGTGCGGCTCCATGATTTGCGCCACAGCTTCGCCTCGGTCGCAATCCGAGACAACATCTCGCTGATGGTGATCGGCAAGCTGTTGGGCCACGCGCTGGCAGAAACGACGACCCGATACGCGCACCTGTCCGACGAGATCGTCGCCGATGCAGCGGAACGCGTTTCCGGCTCCATCGCGCGCCTGATCGGAGTCGGGCAATGAACGCGCTGACCCTGCGGGGGATCGTTGCAGAGGAACTGGGCAGCCTCCGGCTCCATGTTGTCGGCAAGTGCGGCGGCCTGGGCGAACTGCGCAAGACCTGCTGGACGCGCGAGCTACCGGGATTTGGCACCCGGCATTATGCCAGTGGTCGCAAGGTCTATATCGTGCAGGCACGCATGGAAGGGCGCACCCGCACGGTGACGATTGGCAACGCTAGGGTGCTGAGTCGTGCGCAGGCAATGGATGTCGCGCGCCGTGTGTTGCTCCGCGCCCAGACCGGCGAAAACCCGGCGGAGGAGCGCAAGCGGCTGCGCAAGGTTCCATCCTACCGGGACTTTCTCAAAACCTATTGGGACCGGGTATCGCCGAAGTGGAAACCGTCCACGCTCTACACCCATCGCTATTACAGGCGGAAATATCTCGACCACGCATTTGCAGGTCTGTTCCTCGATGAGATCGAGGAACGCCATGTGCAGGAATGGTTCAATCGGATTACCAACACCGGCGGTCCCGGTGCTGCCAATCGTTGCGGTGAAATCCTGCGCGCCATGTTCAACAAGGCCGAGCAATGGGGCGTTCGGCCCGAAGGTTCGAACCCCTGCCTCTACATCCGCAAGAACAAGGGGCGGAAGTGCGAGCGCTTCCTGTCCGATCAGGAGTTCCGGCGCATCGGCGAAGTGCTCGACCGGCATGGCAAAACCTTCCCGCTGCACTGCGCGGCGATCAGCTTGCTGATCCTGACAGGTTGCCGCAAATCGGAGATTACCTGCCTCCAATGGAGCGAAGTGCGGGGAAGGCGCTTGCTGCTGACCGACAGCAAGACCGGCCCGCGCACGGTCTGGCTGGCCGAAGCGGCTGCAACGATCCTTCACGCCATGCCGCGCCGGGAGAAGCAACGCTATGTCTTCTGGAACCCGGCCACCCAGCGCCCGATTACCGACATCGGCAACTTGTGGAGCAAGCTGCGCGACGAAGCAGGCCTACCCGGCGTTCGCATCCACGATCTGCGGCACAGCTTTGCCAGCCACGCCGCCGCCCATTCGGAAACGCTGCCGATGATCGGCAAGCTGCTTGGCCATGCCGATGTGCGGACCACGACCCGCTATGCCCACCTTGACGATGGCCATGTCATTCAGGCAGCGCAGCGCATCGGCGACCTGATCGAGCAAAACATGAGCGGCTCATATTCATTGAGCCGTAACACTAGGTATGATAGTGGGCCATTGCTGCATGACTAAGAGCCCGCGCATCCGCATCTACGCCAACCGCTGGTTCGCCAAGTTCGCGGCAAAGGAAAAGATCAGCGATGCCACGCTTGCTGATGCCGTGCATCGGGCCGAATCCGGCCTGATCGATGCCGATCTTGGCAGCGGCCTCATCAAGCAACGCATTGCGCGCCAGGGCGGAGGCAAATCGGGCGGGTATCGCTCGATCCTGATCTTCCGCTCGGGCGAACGGGCCATATTCGTGTTTGCCTTCGCCAAGAGCGACAAGGCGAACCTGAATGCGGCGGAACTGAAGGTCTATCGCAAGGCGGCCAGCATCATGCTGGAGCTTGGCGAGGACCAGATCGAAACGGAAGTTGAAGCAGGCCGATTGGTCGAGGTGAAAGACGATGAGCAAGGCTAAGGCAAAGACCTACAAGAGCGAGGCGATGGCCTCCGTCCACGAGATGATGGAAGGCCTCCACGACGCGGGTAGCATCGATAAGCGCACCATGCGCGAGTTTGACGAGGCGTGCCTTGCGCCTGCGCCGATTCTGTCGCCTGACGAGATCAAGGCCATCCGCGAGGCCGAACATGTCTCGCAGCCAGTGTTCGCGCGCTATCTCAACGTGTCGAAGAACCTTGTGTCAGACTGGGAGCGAGGTGCGAAGAAGCCGGGAGGTCCGGCATTGCGATTGCTGTCGATCATCCAGCGAAGCGGGCTGGATGCGGTGGCGTAACAGGTTTATCCCCATTTGAAAGCATTGGCGTCCCACAAGAAGGGAACTTTATAGATGCCTCCTGAAGCTGATCTCTTTGGTGATCCGCTGATAAGTCGATCGGCGGTCTTTAATGGACCGCGTGTCCGGCATGTTCTTACCCGCGAATGGGACACCAACCTGCCCCGGGCATTGGTGATCGGAAATAACCCCTCTACCGCTGGTAAGGATAGCGAGGACAACACATCGCATTGGTGGAACCGCTGGTTCATGCATTGGGGCTACGGCGCCTATGATGCGATGAACCTCAATCCGTTCATCACGTCCGATCCTGCGGAAGCTCATCGCATCGCCGAAAACGCATGGACGGGGCCTAATTGGGATGATCGAGACGAGCTTCATCGCAATATCAGCGCTGTAGGCCGAGCAGCGAAAAAGGCTCACAAGGTCTTTGTGTGTTGGGGCGCAATTGCGCGCGACGATAAACTGATTGAGGCGGTTGTCGAAGCAATCCAGTGCGAAGAAGGGCCTGGGCCAGACTTATGGTGCTGGGGAAAAACTATGCACGGAGCCCCCATACACCCGATGGCTCGCGGCAAGCATCGTATAGACCCTTTCACTCCCGCAATCCTTTGGAGGGCGGCGTGAAATGGACTCGAGTATATTGCCCCCTTTAGGAGGGCATGAAATGCCTGCTTGTGGGACGCTCGATTGTAGTTTTCCTTGTGGTTTGACGAGCCATTGATGCCCACCTGAATTACTCAATAGCCAAAGTATGATTCTGGCGATGTCACAGATATGTCATTATCGCTATCGTCATCCAATGGTTTGTATCCATAAGAATTTGGATCAATATCGGGATTATTGGGGTGGCATAGATTCATATACAGATTGATATGATCCGCTTGAACGCCGAGACCAGTCGCAACATCCAACTCTTCGCCCACCCACTTATTTCCTTCGGTTTGGAAAATGAGTGTTGGCCTTGATGTCGAACAAACGGCATAAACTATCTTTGAGTCATTCCACACGATATTTTTCAAGTCTTTTTCATTTTCAACAGCTTGAGGCTCACTGAATTGATCCAAAGACTTAACAAGTTTTTCAGATCCATTAGATTTTACAACATTAAATTCGATGATCTTCACTAAACCACAGATGTCAGAATGATAGCACATGGAAACAGTTTTATTTACTTTTTGTTGTGATTCATCTGATTGGCTGCCCGCTGATTCAAAAGAGTTTTGTTTTTCGGCTGCGTCAATTAAGGTAAGACTCTCTATCATTTGCTGCATCAAGAACAGAAGGGTTCTGCCAGTGGCTTCCTCGGGCCCTGCGGTCAGGCGAGTGGCCAATGCACCCTCCTTCGCGTCCTTACAGTCACTCAATGGGGTGGCGTTCGCGGTGCGGCTAAGCTCTAACCTCATGTCGCGATCTTCTCCGTTCTCTGTGGAACGCGCCCGAAAAATAATTCCTTTGTCCTCCTTCTCCCAAGAGGTTTTTGCTCCGTGATCCTGCATTGAATTTACGAGGAATGAGACGCGATGACCTAGACTTGTGGGATTTTTCGGGTCGCCGGCAAGTAGGCAGAGCTCAGAAAAGCCGTCATCATCGGTCCCAGAGGTATTAAATAGTGAATTTTTTAAGTTTTCTTTAAAGTACATAACTGATGGTATGCATATAATCATCAAAACTATAAATAACGCATAACTTTTTAACTTATTTACGCTTGCTGGATGTTTAATTTTTTTACTCGTAATTACTTGATGGACCGTGGTAGTTTTATTTCTAATAGATGCGATTTTGGAGGACAACTCTTCGTCTGTGAGGATGCCCTTTCGGTGCATTTCCACCAACTGTGCGATAAGGTCTTCGCTCTCGTCCATCCTGTGCCCTCTTGGTTGATAATCGCCGGTCTATGCTAGGCTCAGGACCCATTGATCCGAGAGGCATGATCTGATTCAGGCTCCGCAAGGAGACTGAACATGAGCGACCT
>NZ_JAHCBF010000009.1 GCF_018398395.1 Croceicoccus gelatinilyticus
CCCAACCGTCTTCTTTTCCGCACTCACTCTGGCCGCAACAGTGCTCTTCTGGCTGTGATCAACGAGTCCTGAGCCTAGCATGCTCTGCAATCTTCAAGAACCGAGCGAGACTTTCATCAGGCAGCTGACGGTAAATGCGAATTAGCGTGCTATCCCCCGATTTGAGCACATCACGGCGGACAGGGCCGGCTATAGTTTCGCCTGCCGAAACTTCGGCCTCATCCAGCTCCATGCCGCGCACAATGGCACCGGTCCGCAGTGCCTCATCCAGGCTGAGCGAGAACGAGGTGCCGAACGACGTGCCACAAGCATGGCAGTTCGTTGCTGCGACTGGGTTCAAGGCTCCGCAATCGCTGCATGCCTTAAACTGAGGTCCGCCATGGCTCGGAAACACATGGCCGCAGCAATCACACTCAACCGCCTTGATGTCGCACTCGGTGTGACAGGCTGGGCACTTTTTCGTCTTCGGCGTGCCCGGGTCTTTGCGCTTGCCGGGCGACATTTCCAGCTCGATGCGGCGCGCGTACGCCTCAAAGGTCTCTGTACACGGCATGACCACATAAGCGCGGGTATCGTCGTCGTGTCCTTGCGTGCGCACAACACGTCCGATTGCTTGGCGGAAAGCCAACTCGGTCAGCGCGTTCGGCAGGTGGACCAGAACCCGAAGACGCTTGATATCGACGCCTTCCGAAATCATCGCGACCGAGACAATCCAACGCTTATTCGTGTTACGAAACGCTTTGATGCGCGCATCAGGATTGTTCATCTGGCTGTGAACAATCATCGGCGCCTCGCCCTCTATCGCTTCGATGAGCTGGGCCATGTATTCAGCCATCTCAATGTTAGGCGCGATGACCAGGCCACCGGCATCGGGCATGCGAAGGCGAAGGTCATCAAGCTTGCGGCTACCCCACTCGAGCATCGTAGCCTGGTAGCCTGTCATCAAGGGCGTTGACCCATCCGCCTCGTACTGCGGCGTGCAGGCAAGCCGATAGAAGTCCAACGCGCTCTGAAGGCCAGGGATACGCTTGAGCTCCTTGGTCAGTTCAGCTGGTTTGTGGCTGGCGACTTCCACGCTCTCACCGCCATCAAGATCGACCGTGAAATGCCCCTCGTGCTTGTGAAAGGTAACAGGGCGACAGTACTCGAGGTCAACGGCCTCGCCATACGTAAGGGTGTAAGTGCCGCCCTCAGGATGATCGATCGCCCCGGCATCGTCGTATGCGAGCCAGACAGAGCGTTCTCCGTCGGACCGGATCGGCGTACCAGTAAGAACAAGGACGTGCTTTGCCTTAGCAAAAGCACTGTCGGCGCTACTGCCCCAGGCAGCCTCAACGGCGGCGTGGTGGTGCTCGTCACAGATAACAAGCGTCCGAGCGGAATTGCAGATTGCTTGGAAGCCATCTTGCAGCCCCTGCACAGCTGCCCAAGTCGAGCAGACATCGATACCAAGGGCATCGATATCCCCGTCAGAACCGGTGACCTTGCTCATGAAGCGCCCGGTGACTCGCTGAAAATCAGCCGACCATTGATTCACAACCTCAGCACGCGGTGCGATCACTACCACACGGTCAATCTCGCCGCGGGTGATCAGCTCCTGCGCGATGGTACAGGCAGCGATGGTCTTACCCGCACCAGGAGCGGCATTGATGATAAAGTGGCGGTCACCTTCGCTCGAGAGCAACCAAGTGAGAGCCTTATTAAGGGCCTCGGCCTGCCAATGGCGGAGTTTGATGGTCATCGACTTATTGCCCTTCTTGAGATTGCAGGTCGGGCACAAAGCTTGCCCGTTCTTGGTGATGGTCTTGCCCCCCTTCGAGAAGGGGAAAATGTGGTCGGCGTGAAAGCCGCGCCGCAGCTTGCAGCCACAGGCTTCGCATCGACCGCCAGATATGAGCGCGAGGATTTTTCGCTGTCGTTTGCTGAAACATCGCCTCACTTATTCATCCAATATTCGGTCAGCTGGATCTCGCGCACCGGTAGGTTTTTGGGTGGTTCGAGAACGGCGTATTCATTCACGCGCTTCACCGCGGCAGCGAACGGGACAGGCCTAGACTCAATGGTCCATCCTTCTTTGCGCATCTCGCTGATGACATCGGTGAGGTTCGAAACGCCGAAAAGGACAAGGGCTTCTAAGCGTGTGATAGGATTCCCACCGTGAAGGTGCTCCTTCACCGCCATCGCTATTCCGTATCGTTGGTTCTTCATGCTGCTAGCTCCATCTCGATTGATTGGTATGGCGGCTTGCGCCGATATGATGCCTCATCGCCACCGAAGAGGGAGCGGACGATGTCACGCTCTCCGTAAAACACTTGCCAGCCTTCGCCAGAGGCCATTGCCTGGTCGACTGGCAACTCCTCGAAAGTTGCCCGCTGGTCGCGGAATGAACCGAGGGGCATGACGTCCCGGCCGTCGGCAACATCAACAAGATGCGCCGCGAGTTGCAGAGCTTCCTTCGAGGAGATCTCCGAGCCCAAAGACTCGCGGATATCATGATAGAGCTGCTTAATTCGGCTGGGACGGTTCATGAGCGTTCTCCTAGTGTACCGTCGCCGCGGTCGGCACCGTGTCGGGTTGCTGATTTTCGCTTGATTGGTCTTCGTCTGCGGCAAGCTTGCTTGCGCATCCGGACTTCCCCCCATCCATCACCACGACGATCGCGAGCTCGGGATTGGGCGCGGCGTGCAGGCCCAGGACAATTGCTTCCTGGGAGAGGGTGAAGCTAATTTCAGCGGCGTTGTAGTCGGCAGCCAGCAGTTGCTTTACAAACCTGGCGATGACGTCGCTGAGCGGTTCGAATGAGGTTTTTTGCGTCATGCCCCCCACATTGCAGGGGCCGTGCCAAACTTGATTCAGCACCTAATTTCGAGGTGATAGTCTCAATAAACTATTGGTTTTATGGCTTTTAAATTTTACATATTCAATGCAGCCCAAAGACGCTTGAGGATTTGACAAGAACCAAATCGTAAGATTTCTTGTGCTTTACAAAAAATAGTTGTTATCCAGTCCGTATGCGCACTCTCATGGCATGGATCGGATACGCTGACCTCGCCGCCTCCAGGTCAGACGAGGGAATTGGCGGGCCGATCGGCGGGGCCCTTGTTGTTGGCGACTATGAGCAGGTGATCCTTCTAGCCAACTACAAGAACGAGGATGTCAAAGCCTATTCGGACTGGCTTGTTCGCAATGGGGCGCCTCAGCCAAATATTAAAAAAGCAACGCTCTCGAGCCCAACAAATTTCCGCGAGATCTACCAGGTCGCAAAACGCGTGCTGGACGATTTCGCCGCCGAATATGGCAGCACCGACCAATTAACGATCCACCTCAGTCCTGGCACGCCGGCCATGGCAGCTGTCTGGATCATATTGGCGAGGACCAGGACCACAGCACGCCTGATCCAATCATCGCCAGAAGAGGGCGTCAAAGAGGCTGATATTCCCTTCGATATAGCCGCGGAGTTTATTCCCGATCTCTTCTCTGCACATGACAAGCGCAGGCTGGAAGAGAGTGGGGAGAAGCCGCCTGAGGCTGCAAGCTTTTATGACATCAACTACCGAAGCAAGGAGATGGAGCGTAGGGTTCGCGATGCGAAGAAGGCGGCATTGCGGAACTTACCAGTTTTAATCGAAGGCGAGACGGGGACGGGCAAAGAGCTCTTCGCGCGCGCAATTCACAATAGTAGTCAGCGGCGCTCTGAAACTTTCCATGTGGTCAATTGCGGCGCCATCCCTGCAGAACTGGTCGAGTCAGAGTTCTTCGGTCACACTAAAGGTGCATTCACAGGCGCGCTCAAGGATCGCAAAGGCGCATTTGAAGCTGCAAATGGCGGAACGCTCTTTCTCGACGAGATCGGTGAGCTGCCCCTTGCTGCGCAGGTCAAGCTCCTGCGGGCATTACACGAGGGGGAGATAACGCCTGTCGGCGGGGATAAGTCGCGGAAGGTCGATGTGCGCATCATTGCGGCGACCAATCGCAATCTTATGGCGGAAGTTGTCGAGGGGAACTTTCGCGAAGACCTCTATTACAGACTGGCCATTGCGACACTGGACCTTCCGCCTCTGAGAGAGCGCGAGGGCGATGTGTGGCTGTTGGCGGAACGCTTGCTTGAACAAGTTAACCGATCAGCCAGGGAAGAGCCTGGCTATAAGCAGAAGACATTCTCCGCTTCCGCGAAAAAACTAGTTCTCAAGCACTCGTGGCCAGGGAACGTCCGAGAGCTTCTCAACACGGTCAAGCGGGCGACGTTGTTCGCAGATGGCGAGGAGATCAGCAGCGAAGACATGGCTCGGGCTATTCGTGCCGTACCCAACAGGGACGGGCCGCCAGATGGAGTCCTAAACCACGAGATTTATGAAGGGTTCGCGATCGAAGATAGGATTGACCAAGTGAAGCGCCATTACCTGGAGCGAGCCCTTGAGAAGACTGGCGGCAATAAGGCTCAAGCCGCCAAGCTTCTAGGTCTTAAGAGTGCGCAGACGCTGACTTATTGGCTCGAAAAGCTCGGCATTGCGTGAAACTGGTCCAGCGCTCGCCAAAGAGTTCGAGGACGATCCTTCATTAAGTCTGGGAAATTCGACTTCCTGAGCTTAATCCATCGTCCATCATTGATTTCAGATGCGGGAGCCAGTCCTCCGTAAATCGCTCGAACTGCCGGTCATTGAGCCATACGACTGCTCGGCAGAATCGAGTCTCATCAAGAGTGCTAGACTAAAGGATTGTTTAAGGCTGCACGGGCTGGAGCACATACCCGTCAAAAATGATCTTTTTGCACTCTAAGCGAGCAAGAATTGGACTCAAAGTGTCGAAGTCTTCGCTGGTGGAGACAATGACTTGCTGCTGTGATCCCCGATGATTTGCCGCGTGCTCAAGCAATTGCCCGAAGCTCACCTTTGACGACGATTGTTGGCGCGGCTCATCTAGCAGTAGCAGACCTGGATGATTGGTGGCGAACTTCCGGGCGAGCTCCAAGAGTCCGAGTTGGTAAGCCCATTTAAGGCGAATGGCGTCGCTCGCTGAAGTTTCAAAACCAATCTCATAGCCCTCTTTCTGCGGGCGATAGCTATCTTCGTCGATCGTCAGATCTTTAGGTGCGAAGGTCGTGAACCCAAAAGCCTGAGCCAACTCGCGCAAAGATTTGGTGAGGGCGTCGAGCTTAAGCTTGTCGTCCTGGGTCATTTTGTCCGATGGAATGAGCCGACCCGCTTTCCACAATTCTTCGAACTCTGCCGACAATGTGTGGAGGCGGCTCGCCGTATCCTCCAACGACGCGATCAGAGCTTCTATATCGCGAATTCGAGCCTCGATGCGCACTCGCTCCTCGACGACCGCCGCTGAGGGCGCACTCGATGGACCTAGGAGGTCGCTTCGAATCGTTCGAACGCGAGAGTACAGCTTGTTGATTTCGGCCGAGGCGACCGCCCCAAGATCCTGGAGACGCTGTTGCTCGGCCTGCTCCCGCTGTAAGATATCTTCGAACATTTTCAGCTGCGACCGAACGTACTCGATGTTGTCCTCAATCGGCATTACCGCTTCAAGGACTTCTTGAGAAATTAAGGCATCGACGAGACTCTGCTCGCAGGTTGGGCATTGCTCTGGCGTCAAATTTCCAGCCGTCCCGGCGTAGCGCTGAAGCCTCTGAACATCTTGGTTCTTCTGTAGATCCTCTCTAAGCTGGGCGATACGGCGCTCAAGAGATGCGATATCGGCGCCCTTCAACTGCAGCGCCTTGTGCACTTCGACGCGCTTCTGATTCCGCGCGTCAATTTCCCTACCAAGCGATTCAAGCTCTGCGGTGAGGGCGTCAGCTTTGTCGCCGACCTGAGGTATCTCTGTTTTGGCGAGAGCAGCGGCCCGAACCCGTAGTTCAGTCAGTATCGTTTCGACCACGACGGTCTCGTCATCCTGAACAAGTGAGATTGTCCAACGCTCGAGACTGTCAATGTCTGCGGTCGGTCGAGGGGGAAGACCGCTCAATGTACCGCCTGCGCGCCGCGCAACCCGCATCATCTCGTCAATGACACCTGTCCAGCTACGCGCATTCTCTTCGATCCTCTCTTTCAATCGTTGGCGCTGCAATTCGAGCCTATGGACATCGAGATCTAAGATGAACTCAACCGCGCGTTTCTGGACATCGCGAACACGCATATATGTCGGGATAGCGGCCGGAATTATGGACCAACCGCGCTTTTGTTCCACCCAGAAAAGCGGGAATACTGTTTCCAGCGGGAGTTTCCCCTCAGGACCTTCATATTTTCGTACAACCGGCATATCCCAGCCGATGAAAGCTTCGAGAAAGTGCAGAAAGCCATCCTCGCGTTGGAAGGCACCTGGATCGCGAACGAAGAACTGTCGTGAAGGCGCCGTCGCGGACGGTTCTGTCAGCATTGGACCGAACCACACCGTAACAAGGCGTGTGTCGATGCCAGGCTGCTTGATCGGTCTGCGCACCGTTACGATAGTCCCTGCCCCGTTCTCAATTTCAAGTTCGACGAAGGAATTTATGACTTCAAGTTTGCTCTCGTCATCCTTCATCAGGTAAGTCGTCAGTGCGTGAGGCACTGGCACCTCGCGGCTTGGGCTAAGCATCTTTTCCATGCCAAGCACGTAGAGCAAAGCCTGCATGCTGGTTGACTTACCCTTCGTGTTGTCAGCCCAAATCACGTTGAGGCCATCCTCAAACGGAAGATCGGCGCCGTAGGGACCGTCTTGTGTGAAAGCGCGCAACCGCAAGTGCCTAAGCCGAAGAGTCAAAGCAGCGTCTCCATACGCCAGATGCGGGTTACGATCTTTTCAGTCGCTCGTTTCGCGACGTTGGTCAGAAACACTCGCTCATGCTGAAGAACATCAGAATTAGCGTCGATTGCTGCTGCAACGTTTTGGCCGAGCAACGTCAGCGTGATTGTCTTACCTTTGGTCACGTCCAAGTATTTGAGGCCGTGCGCGAAGGCGACTGCCCGGTTCAGCCAAGGCTCCACACGGACCTGAAGTTCACCGGTCTTTCGTTCGCCGCGCAGCACGGCGTGGACCTGCTCCCGACTTTCTTCGGTGCGGATCGAGTGCGCCAGAAATTGCAGCTTCAGGAAGCTCGCTCTTTTACCACGGCTATGGAGCAGGCTTAGGAGGACGACCGCAATTCCCCACGACATGCGAAGGTCACCTGCGACCGGCTCTGGTCGCGATGTGAAGGAGAAGTTGGCGCCCTGCAGCGCTTGAAGGAACGGGCTATCAGGCGGCATCGGGGAAATCGAGTGGGCAGCGCATGATCCATTCGGAGATGGTGCCAAGCGCAATTTCATGCGCGTTATCGTCGGACAACGTCGGGGCAGCGGATTTGATTGCTTGAGTGAGCGAGATAATCTCGGTGTTCAGGATACTGCTGGGTAAGCTACCTCCTTTTGGTCCAGCGAATGTGAGAGTGCGCGCACGGACTTGGATTGCGGCGGCAACCTTCTCATGCATGTCGGGCGCATTGTTGCGCAGAGCATCAAGGAGGCTGTTGCATCTTAGGAAGGCCTCTATTCCGTGCTCCACTGCCTCGTTCAATCCGGTGCCCGTCGCTCGCTTTCCTAACTTGACAGTGGCGTTCGCCACGAGATCGGCGGAACCAGCCTCCCAATTCTTGAGCTCCTCCTTGCTAGGTGACGCGACGCTCAGCGAGAGATTGGTAAGACCAGCAATCGCGTCCTGCAGCGCTTTCCCGGGGAAATGGGTCTGATCTTGAATACAGACCTCGAAATCATCGTCGAGCAGTGACAGCCCTTGCTTCCGTAGGTCGGTGGTTTTCTTCGCGCAATGAAGGTTCAAATCCTTACTGTCATGATTGGGAACCAGCAGCACCCAGGACCTTAATTTTTGGCCGAGCAAGAGCTTGGAAACCTCAGCAGCACCTTTGACAAGCTTAGTGAGATCGGTCGTCATCTTGCTTTTCTGACGATCAGCGCGCACCGAAATATCAAGAGGCTCTTCAGGTGCGTAGCACTGATAGATAACGAGTTCGGATAGACAGTAATAGTCGATACCGAGATCGCCGCTATGGTTCGCGGGGACCTTGTGTACGTTCAACACACCATGACGGCTTTGCAAAAGGCTGAGGGAGAACTCCTCCCAATCGTCTGGTTCCCATTGATAAACTAAGGTCGTCATTTCCTCCCCGACCGTGATCACCGTCAAAGTTGTTTGTTGCATGTTAGACGCCCGATCTCAATCGCAGCAATCATCTCGCAAAGTGTTCGAATGGCAGCAATTAATGCACGAGGCTTCCAATGTCATGCACATGAATGACCGGCCGCCTTTGGCGATCTTACCTTTCGGGGGGGATTGGGCAGCGCGTCCTCCAGAAATCCCGTTGATCACTCTCTTATGAACGATCTTCAGATTTCGGGTATGCATGCCGAACCGCCGACCGTCCGAATTTACGACGGGTGGCCGCCGTAAGACCTCAATTGACGGATCATGCAAGAGCTCGCCGAATTAGCCATGTCGGACCACTCCGAGTTGCCTCATCATTCCAACGCCAGTTGCTGCGCAATGCTCTCGCCGACCAAAGTAGCAGCCTCGAGCAAAACGCCGTCATCCAAGTGAGCATAGCGTGCCGTCGTAGAGACATGTCTATGTCCGAGAAGACTGCCGATCATTGGCAGCGTTTCTGAAGAACGCGCCGCCAGGCTGGCATAGTTGTGCCTCAGGTCGTGCAACCGAACATCGTCCAGCCCCGCTTCGGTCCGCAATCTCCGCCATAACCAATCTAAAGCCGATCTTGGCAGTACGTCGAAGGTGAAAACGCGCTGGCCCTTCCTTCCGCGCGTGAATGCGTCGAGCACCGCCCTCGCCTCCTGACCAAGCCAGACAATGCGCGGGCCGGTCTTTGAGTCATTAAGTTTCAGCTTCCGGCCCTGCACCTCGCCCCAAGTGAGATTGAGTATCTCGCCGCGACGACAGCCTGTCAGCGCGAGAAGCGAGATCACGGCGACCTCGACGGGGTTTTCAGCACGATTGTCCGCCAACGCGCGACCAAGCCGGGCCATCTCGTCGTGACTAAAAAAGCGCTCGATCTTGCGTCCCCGGTTGCGTTTCACACCGCGAAAAGGATTTGAATGCTCTGGCAGGTAGCCCCATGCTTCGGCCTTGGCGAACATGGCTTTAAGGATTTCCATGGCGCGATTGGCTGCACCAGGACCTGCTGATCGCGTGAGCTCGGCATGCCAGCGCACCGCATCAGCGTGGCTAATTTCGTCAATGAACTTGCCCGGAAACGCTTGCTCCAGATGGGTCCGCCGGTAGATATTCTGAATTTCGCGCGTTGACGGTTTCCAGGTCGGCGCTGCTACCTCCCAGTAGGATTGGAGAAATGCCGCGTAGGTCGGCGTCTTGCGCCCACGCTGCTTCTTGTCGGCAGGGTTTTCACCAAGCTCAATGCGCAGGATAAGGCGTCGTGCGACATCCTTGGCAATACGCTCTGTTAGGATGGCAGCGTCACCAATAGTGATGAGCCGTTGCTTACCACCCATCGTGCGCTGCAGAACATAGCTCTTGCGGCCCGATGGATGGATACGCTCGCCAAAGCCGGGGAGCACGTAGTCAAATCTCGAGCGACGCTTGCCAGCCTCGCCAGGTATAACGCGCGCAAGCTCCTCTGCAATGATCTGCCTGAGGTCGTACTGGGTCATGCTGACATTCCCATCGCACTTGCGAGATTGGAGCAGATGCGATCGGCGCTTTCCGCGATCACCTCGTCAGCCAGATGTGCGTACCGCGCCGTTGTTTCCGGAAGCGCGTGGCCGAGTAGCTTGCCGATTGTCGCCAATGGAATGTGCTGCGCAATGGCAACCGAGGCGAAGCTATGACGCAGATCATGAAGCCGCACGTCGGGCAGCGCAGCCTTGCGCCTGATGCGATCCCAGTACTGACCGAGATTGATCGGAGCTTCGCGACGCATGGCAGGAAAGACCAGCAGCTCGTCGGCACGACGTTCCAGTCCCTCGAGCACTGCGATAGCTTGCGGGTTGAGATAAATCGTCTTTGGGCCGGTCTTGCTGTCAGGCAATTGCAGACGTGGTGGCTGGACATAACGCCAGCGTAAGGTCGCGATTTCCGAGACCCGAGCTCCAGTGTAGATGAGCATGAGCAGCGCCGGAATGACAAATGGATTGACCCCATCATGTTTGGCCAGAACGCGCCCCAGTCTTCGGTATTCAGAGGCAGAGAGGTAGCGCTCGGGCAGATCGCGTTTGAAGCGGGAGACGCCGCGGCACGGGTTGGAATTCTTCACCCGGTAGCCGAGCTTCTCGGCATACTGCATCATCACCGACATGATAGGGATGGCGCGGTTGAAGGTCCCTCCCCGCTCAGCCATGCTGTCTCGCCAGCGGTTGATGTCTCCGCGTTCGATCATATCGACCGGCAGGTCACCGAACCTTGGCACGAGCAGTTGATCGATGCGCGAACGCGATGATCGCTGTGTCGCTGGCTTCCAATGCGGCGAATAATCCTGCCAGAACTCTTCGGCATAATCAGCGAACAACGGCACTCGCCTCTTCTCGGGCGCGGTAGGGAGGTCGGCAAGCGTTGCCTTGATGAGCAAACTGCGCGCGGCAGCGCGCGCGGCGGGCGCGCGCAGCGCACCTGCCGCCATCCCCGCGCAACCAAGTGTCACCATGCGCTGCACGCCTCGCGGACTATGCTTGACTATCCATGTAAGGTGACCCGACTTCCGTTTGCGAAGCCCGAAGCCGGGAAGTTCTGTGTCCCACGTAACACCGATGGGAAGCGACTTTCGACGAGCGACATGACCAGTCAATTTCAGCCTGAACGATGGCCTGCGAGGGGCTATGACTGAGCCTTGGCTACTATGCGATCGCTCACGTGTTGCCGAAATCGAACTTACTGTTTTATCGTGCTTTTCTTCCATTCATGCAGCTTAGGCTGCGTACGGTGTGCCAATTCTGTTCCCCATTGCGCGGCGAAATCCGGTGACCCTAGTCGTTCCGTTCTCGAAGGCATTTTCCAGCAATGCCCTTGGCGGCGCGAGCATCCAGTTCGGGGCGGTAAACGAGCCTGATCTGCAACTGAACGAATAATACGCACAAGGACCGCACCCACCGCAAAGGCGGCGGCAAAGGAGCGCGTGCGGTGCCCGGGACCGGGGCCTGTCGGTTCCCGCGGCACCGCGCCGGTCCGACCCGCTGTCGTTCGGGAGTGCGTGCGGGGCCCAGAACAAGAAGGCCGCGCCCGCAGGAGCACCGCCGAAGGCGGGGCGGGACCGAGCGCGACCCCAGCCCCGCTCCGCTTTTCGTCCCGCTCCAGTGCCAGCGAACACGAAAAAAGGCAGGAACCGTCACCGGCTCCTGCCCTCGTATGGTCGTCAGTATTCGTCCAGCATGGCTCCATGGACCGTGTGCACCACGCGGCTGGCGAGATGCGCAGGCAGTGCGTTGTAGTCACCCTCGTCCAGGGCGAAGTAGCCCAGGTCTTCATCTTCCACCACGTGCTGGTCGAAGAAACTGTGCTGGGCGCGCCTTTCGGCAACTGCAAGCGCTTCGAAATAGCTGTGCGCGTTCATGTCCAAGGTGCTGAGTGTAGTCATGATATCCTCCTGAAACCTGTCGCTGAGACGACAGGAAACAGGCGGAGGGGCATGGGGCCGGCGGGTCAGGGATCGCCCCGAGGGCGACCGCGAAGCGGCGGTGGGGGCAACGATTTTGTCGGACCGGAGCAAAGCGCAGGGGAGGCAAAATGGTGGGGCCCCGCCGTCCTTGACGCGCCGGCCCCATGCCCATCACCCTTGGAATTCGGTGAGCCAGCCCCCTCCCCCGCTCCGTTACGTAGTGCAAGGGACGACCAGCGCGATTGGACTTTCCTACAGGCTGTGCCCGGGTGCATGTTGATCGAAGGGAGGAACCACCGAGGGGTGCAGGAAAGGAACCCCGATGCCAACCAAACGAAGCGCTGTCGCAGCACTCCGGAAACTCGAGGCCGACCGGCTGGCACTTGCCGAGCGCCAGAAGCTACTTGAAGCTCAAGCCGCCCTAGAACTGGGACGCATCATCCTGGGAACGGGGCTTGAGACCTTCTCGAAGAAGGCGCTCGCAAGAGTTGCCGGAGAGCTCGGAAAGCTCGGTGAAGAGGCGTCTCTGCAGAAGCTGCTTCCACCGGCTCGCTCGTCTCCTCGCACCGAACAGCCATCCGGAGAGTAGGAACAGCAAGAAGGGGCCCTGTCCGGTTGGACAGGACCCCTTCGGGAGGGAGATCGACGGGAGAGTTCAGTCGATCTCGGGAGCATCTTTGTTGTCGTCGTTCTCGCCGGAGCCGTTGCCGCGGGAGAGGAAGTCGACCTTGTCGGCGAGGATTTCGGTGCCGTAGCGGGTGACCCCGTCCTTGTCCTCCCACTGGGTGTAGTGGATGCGGCCCTGGACGCTGACCAGCTGGCCCTTGGAGCAGTACTGGCCGACGGTCTTGGCAAGGCCGTTGAAGCAGGTCACTCGGTGGAACTCGCTTTCCTTGGCGGTGTAGCCGTTCTCGTCCTTGTATGTCTTGCCGTCCTTGTCCCGTGCTGGGCGATCGGTGACGACGGTGATCCCGGTGACGTTGGTGCCGCCCTTGGTCTCGCGGGTGTCGGGCTCGCGGGCGATGCGACCGGTGAGGATTGCGATATTGGTCATGGTGTAAGTCCTTCAGTTCCTCAAACCGGAGACCATCTCCGGCTTGCGAACATCCAGAAGAAGCAGGGCATGGGAGGACTGCACCGCAGGAGCGAAGCTCCAAGGGAAACCTGTTCATGACGGGTGGTGCGGGCAGGCGCGCGAAGCGCGACAACACGGCCGTCAAAGGAACGGGTTGCTGTCCTCAGCTGGCCTGGTTCAGGACTGTTCGCGACAAAAGCCGGATGGGTATCGGGTGCGGGTCTGAAGGCTCGCGTGTTCCCGATGCAATCAGCTTGCCCCATCGTCTTCCGATGCCGCTAGGAGATCCATAAAGTTGCGCGCAGCTTCCCGGTCTTCCTCGTTCTCGAACGCCACATCGAGGTCGGGGGCGGACCCGAACATGTGCAGGAACGACCACAGTGCAAAGCGCTTGCCCCGGTCCTCCTCAAGGCCGAAATCGACCCGGCAATGCTCGATGCCGGCTGCAAATGTGTCGGGAGCAACCGCGGAGAGGTCGGTGGTAGCAAAGTAGCGCTGCAGCAGATCGTCAAGTTGCATGACCTCATGCATAGTCGGGTCGGCGCCGAATGCACATCCAGGCAATTCTCATGCAGATGATGAAGGGCCCCTCAGGACCCGGGAGAGGTGCCCAAGTGGCCACGACGATCGACCACGGTGATCCGGCGCGCCTTGGCATCGATGACGAGCCGTTCGGTCACGCCATTGCCCGGAAAGGCGACAACGTAGCGCGGATTGAGCGAGAGCATCTGCTCGTTGCGCTTGAATCCGGCGCGGGCACCAAGCCGACGATCAAGTGAGTAGGTCAGTTGCTGTACTTCGCGGCGCTCGGCCCAGCTCGCGGCCAGGCGATCGGCACCCTTGCCGTCGCCACCATGAACCAGGAAGAGATCAGGAACCACATCGCGAACCTTGTCCAGCGTCGCCCAAACATTTTCGGCATAACGCTTCGCATCCTCGGCGCTCTCGAAGCTTTGGCGACCACCGGCAAAGACTACCGGAGTGCCCTCCGGAATCAGGGCATGACGCCGGTTCTCCGCGCGTGCGCGGAGGAAATCGCGGGCATCGATCACGGCCGATGTGAGATTTCGCGAATGGTTCGTGCGCGAGCCGGAAACGGGCTTCCACGAGGAACCGGTCTCGTCGCGATAAAGTGCTGCCGTCGCCTCGCGCATTTGCTCGAAGGCCAGCATGCTGGCTTCGGCAGCCTGCGCGCGCTCGACCTGCTCTTCCAGATTGCTCGAATGCACTTCGGATCCATCAGCGGATGCCAGCAGAGTCCGGATCTCGTCGCTGGCCCGATCCAATTGAGCCGACTTACGGCTGGCTGCGCGGTGAAAGAGATTGACCATGCCCCAGGCAATATCCTCGGCATCAGCCTCCAAAGCAGTGTCGGAAAACATCGCGAAAAGGTCGGACCATACGGCGCCAAGTGTCTGGTCGATCGCGTCCTCGCAGGGAAAGTCGGTTGCATTGAATGGGGCGGGCCTGATGCTGAGGCTTGAAAGGTCAAGGCCGCTCAACTGGTCGATGAAGCTGTCGTACATGGGGTGTCTCCTGATCGCGGGGACAAGGAGAGGAGGCACCATTGCCTCGGCCCTGTCCGCCGGAGCCCGATCAGAGCCGGGAGAAGGGGCGAGACGCACCGCGCAGCGGGAAACCTGCGGCCCTAGGCTGGCGCGGGCAACACGGGCCGACGGGCCGCAGGTTGCGGCTCGCCACGACCGGCCCAAGGGCCTCTCCCGGCGGACTGGGATGAGGCAGGATCAGGACCCGCTGTCGCAGGTGGATCGGGAGCGCTCGAAGATCGCTTCACCATTCGAGAACCGCCCAACCAGGCGCAGCTCACCAAACAGGTCGATGAACTTTCCTGACACCTGGGCGAGCCAGTGCCGTGCCCTTGCCGTTCTTGGGATGTAGAAATCCGCCTCCCAGTACCGGGCATCATCGCGTTCGGCGAGCCAGATCGCGGCGAGCCCGCAATAGGTCGATATGCCGCAATCGGCGAAGGCGTTTCGCAGGAGGATGCGGTCCTCGCGGCCGCGCCATCCATCGAAGCGTTCAAAGGAAGGAAAGGTCGCCTTCGTGATATCGATGACCTCGTCGACCAGGCACTCGTAGACCCAGTCGACATCGCCGCCTTCGCCCTCATCAAGCAGGCGAAAGGCCACCACGGAGCCAGTTGGATAGCTGACGGAACGTCCCATCTCACTGCTCCTCAGGCTGCATCAGAGAGATCGATGTCGGCCTCGCTATCGCAGGATTGGTGACCCCCAAGCTCGAGCAACAGGCTTGCCGCTTCCTCGGCCTTGGCCGCAGCGGTCAAGATCGCGCGCTCGTCCGATTTGAGGATCTTGAGCCAAGACGCGATGTAGCTGGCGTGATGGTCGAGATGGGTAACAGGAAGACCCAGTTCTGCCCCGAGAATGGCCGAGGAAAGTTCGGCGATCAGTTCCTCGGCGGCATAGGCGTCGCTGCCGAAGCGGTTCTTGAGATCGCGGTCGAGCCGCGAAGAGTGACCCGTCCAGTGCGAAAGCTCGTGTGCGAGCGTCGCATAGTATTGGTCGTAGGCTTCGAAGAGTTCGGCTGGCGGCATGGTGACCCGGTCGCGCAACGGCTCATAGTAAGCCTGCGCGCCATGGTGGCGCAGGTGTGCGCCGACATGAGCAAAGAAGGTATCAAGGCGATCTTCTCGTCCATAGGGCTCCAGCGCGGCAACCAGTGGCTCTGGATGGTAGAAGTCGGGGAGGCCGTCGCACTGGTCGGCATTGAACACGGCATAGGCCTTGAGCACGCGCCGGTTCTCGGTGTCAGCTTCGCCTTCGGCGCTCTCGACCTCCTTGGTGTAGCTCTTGTAAAAGATTGCGATGGTCGACTTTTCGCCCTTGCGGACCTGTCCGCCGAGCTGCTGGCACTGGCGGTAGGTCATCCAGTAGGGCGAGGCGTAGCCACAGCCATCGGCCACCGTCCACAACCAGAAGGTGTTCATCCCGCGATAGGGGGTCCCGCAGGAGCGTAAGGGCCGCGAAACCGGTACGCCACGCCACGGCTTGACCCAGGGCTTTGTGCCTTGCTCGAGCTTTTCGATGATGGCAGCGGTAATGCGCTGGGCTGGCGAAGTCGAAGCACTGCGGCGATACTTGGTCATGGGAGTTCTCCTGATGGCCGGGACGGACATATCCCGGCTCAGGATGAGCAAAGCTGCCTCCTCTCTCCTTCAATGATGACCGTTATGCGCCCCAATTCTGGTCGTAGGCCGCACATTGCAAGGTGCCCGAAAGCGGACCGCTTGCTTTTCTGATCCGGCAGGCTGCGCCAATTTTGAGTGCTGGGTGGAAACCCGTTGGTCTGTAGCTTGAATTCGCTGGGCTAGCCTTCGCCCGCGAGGCTTTCCAATACCGGGCACCGATCATTGCTCGTGGTGCCACATTGCTCGATCAGTTTAGCGAGAGCGTTCTCCATACGCTCAAGGTCGGCCCGCTTCGCACGGATGTTTGCGAGGTGCTGTTCGGCGATCGATTGCACCTCATCGCAACGCACTTCCTGACCTGGCGTTAAGTCAAGCAATGCCCGCACCTCTTCGAGGGAAAATCCGAGTTCGCGCGCGCGCCGAATGAAGCGGAGGCGCTCCGTGTCGTGAGGACCATAGTCGCGGTAGGCGCCCCTTCTCGGCGGAGCATCGATAACGCCTATCCGTTCGTAATACCGGATTGTCTCGATGTTACACCCGGTCCGCTTCGCCACTTCGCCAATTTTCAAAGCCAACCTCTTGAGTCTGTAGTTGCTACAGACTGTAAATAGGTGTGCGAATCGAGGTTTGCAAAAGGACGATCGATGCGCGGCATCAGCACATGGTGGAACGGATTGGCGACGGGCGGAGGTATCTTTGCAGCCTTCGGGGCAGCTGCATGCTGTGCACTGCCCTTGATGCTCGCGTCGGTGGGTGTGGGCTCGGCGTGGCTTGGCAGCATCTCGCCGGTCCTGGCCCCCTATCGCGTCCCGTTGCTGACCCTGGCGTCGGCTCTTCTTCTCGCTGCGACCCTCCGTTTGCTCTGGCAGTTTCGGCAGGCACGAACATGCCCGGCGGACAGTGCATGCGGATCATCGACTTATCGAGCGCTGACCGCCATAGGAATTGCCATCGGTGCGGCGCTGCTGACAGGTGCCTTCCTCTATGGCTGATCCGATCCTGATCTCGCGCTTGCGCTGTCCCGAATGCGGTCATGAGGAGGACATGGAAATGCCGACCAACGCTTGCCTGTTCTTCCATAACTGCGCGGGTTGCGGCGTTCGCCTTCAGCCGCTCCAAGGCGATTGCTGCGTGTTTTGCTCGTACGGCACCGTTCCCTGCCCCCCAATACAGGAAGGGGATTGCTGCCATGGCTGAGGCTTTCGATTTCGTCGCCATCGGATCGGGAACTGCTGCGCAGGTCGCGGTCCACCAGATGGCCAACGCCGGGAAGCGCTGCGCGGTTATCGATTATCGGCCTTACGGTGGCACATGTGCGCTTCGAGGGTGCGACCCGAAAAAGATGATGGTGAGCGGAGAGGAAGCGCTCGCGGCATACAGGCGAATGAAGGGGAAGGGCATCAAGGGCTCGGTTTCAATTGATTGGGCCGACCTCCAGGCATTCAAGCGCAGCTTTACCGACCCCGTCCCTGAAAAGCAGGAAGCTCGCTACGAGCGTAAGGGCGTCGCGACTTTTCACGGCGCGGCACGCTTTGCTGGCCCCGACAGGATCGTGATAGGCGACCGGGAACTGAGTTTCTCGCACGCTCTTATCGCAACGGGAGCAGAGCCTCGACCGCTTGGGATCGAAGGTGAGGAATTGCTGATTCACAGCGATGCATTCCTAGAACTCAAAACCCTTCCAGATCGGATCGTATTCGTCGGCGGCGGATACATTGCCGCAGAATTTGCCCACCTCGCCGCGCGCGCCGGTGCAAAGGTCACAATCTTCCAACGAGGCCGCATTCTGAAAGCCTTCGACCCTGACACGGTCGATTGGCTCATGCCAAGTTTCGATGATCTCGGCATCGAAATTGTGGACGCTGAAGTGGACCGCGTAACGAAGAAAGGCAGCGTGCTGACCGTCCATGCTGGCGACCGCAGGATCGAAGGGAGCCTGGTGGTGCACGCTGCCGGAAGAATCCCTGCGATCGGCTCGCTCGATCTGGAGGCGGGAGACGTCGCCTGTGACGCGGGTCGCTTGGCACTTACCGCCCAGCTACGGAGCCAAAGTAACCCCAAGGTCTTCGCGGCAGGTGACGCTGCTGCAAATGGCCCGCCACTGACTCCAGTCTCCAGTAACGATGCCAAGGTCGTGGTAGAAAACATACTCGATGATACCGGTCGAACTCCGAACTATCGAGGGGTGCCAAGTGCACTTTTCACGGAGCCGCCGGCGGCCAGGGTCGGAATGCTGGAAAGCGAGGCGCGTGAGGCAGGGCTGGATTTCACGGTGCATGCTGGCTCGCACCCTGGTTGGTTCTCGGCGAGGCGGCTGAACGAAGAGATCTACGGCCACAAGCTGCTGGTCGAGAACGGAACGGGACGCATCCTTGGAGCCCACTTGGTCGGCCCTGACGCCGACGAGCTCGTCAATATCTTCGGCTTGGCCATGCGCCATGGGCTAAACGCGGACGACATCAAATCTACCATGTTCGCTTATCCGACGGCGGCCTCCGATGCAGGGTATATGTTGGGATGAGCAACGCGGAAGCCACCAACAAGCGTGACTTGGCCGCCAACCGTCTGCACCGTATCCTAATCTGGGGCGTGCCGTTTGCGGCGCTAATCGGCCTAAACTTTACCGCAGAACTTCTGCAACCGAACGAGAGGGTGGAAATCGCGGCGGTGCTGTTCCTATGGATGGGGGCGGCGTGCTCGTTAAACGCTTTGCGTTGCCGTCGGCTTCACTGCATGATCGCAGGGCCAGCATTTCTGATTGGTGCTGCGCTTTTTGCCATGGTGGCATTCGGCTTGGCTGATTTCGGGAAACACGGTCCAAGCGTCATCATCTGGGTCACGTTTGGGGTAGTTGCTGGCAGCTTTATCGCCGAACGGATAGCAGGGAAGTATTGGCGAAGACCGGCGTAAGCTCAGGTTTCTGTTCACAGCGAAATAGAAACGAGACCCTCTCCACCAAGAACCTTTTCAAAGCGAACACGAGCGGGTGGTCTCGATCAAGCAGACTGCCGTCTGCTTCTGCTGCGCAGTCGCCTGGGAGCGGACTGTTAGCAACCGGCCCAAAATTTGACATGGAAAAGGCGGCCCGTCCCGATTGGGACGGACCGCCCGCCGAGTGACCTGGACCTGTCAGGAGGGGTCAGGCAGCCTGCTCGGCAATTTCGTCAGTTGCTTCCACGTTGGCCGCCTCGTCGCCTCCGTGGTCCGCCAGTTCGGCTTCTTCAGAACCGGCGAAACGCATTATAGGTGGAACCCAGGCCTGCGCCCGTTCCTTGACCTCGGGCTCGCCAATGAAGTTGCCGGAGAAGATGCGCTCGGCAGCGCTCGCCAGTTCGGCCTTCTTCGATGCGGCATAGCGACTGACGAGTTCGGGACCGCCGGCGCCATCGAGCGCTTCGAGCGTGCGAGCCTTGGCCACGCGGTCGAAGTAGTTGGCCGCCGTGGGACGCCACCAATGCGCGGTCTCGATTTCAAGTAACGAGCCAAGCGCCTCGTGCAGCGGCACCGAACGTTCGCCTTCGCACGCAAGGCTTGCAACTAGAGTGCGCGAGACGACATGGCCGAGCCAGGCCGAACGCGCCTCATCGGAAAGCGCCCGGAACCTCGCAAACCGCTTCACGTCGCATTCACCAGCACGCCAGCTTTCATCGAGCGACCCGGCAAACTCGGCCAGGGCAGCGCTCGCCGGCGCATCCTTGGCCTCAAACCCGGTGACCGGGCCGGAAGCGACAGAGCCGACCAGCGTCGACGCTTTCTTGGCGCGCCAGTCATGTCCATCGACATCGGCAAGCGTGAAGACCATGAAGTCGAGCGCCAGTGCCGGATCGTTGGCGAGATGGATCGCAAGGATGTCGCGGCGCTGCATGGCCAGTTCGTCGAGCAGGCGCTGGGACAGCGAGCTGCCCTTGGGCTTCGCCGCACCGCTCTCTTCAATGGCCTCGATCACGCCTTCGTCAGCGATGACTTCGGTCTCGGTGTAGAACTGCGGGACCAAGGTCGGCTCGCCATTGCGCGAGAGGACTAGGAAGGCACCAGCCTCGGATTTCAGTTCGTCAGCGAGGACCGGCGGCCGGTCATTGAGCGCGCGCATGGCGCGGTCGATGACGACGAGTTCCTGTTCGGCCTTGGCGACCTCGTCCTCGTCGCTGTCTTCGTCTTCGAGCACGGCGGCGACGCGGTCGTAGTCGGCCTCGAGCTCACCGAGCTCCTGCGCTTCCTGCTCGGTCATTGGCGCAGGCTCGCAGGGCAAGCGACCGAGACCTTCAACAAGGTCGTGGCTGACGTAGTTGCCAAGCGTCGGCCGGACCCAGGCAAGGCCAAATTCGAGCGCGGTCTTTTCTGCGGCTTCGTCCATGGCCTTGTGCGCGAGGTCTTCGAGCAGCGCGACATCGATCCAGCTCTCGCTGGCGTCATCGTCGAACAGTTCGCGCTCAATCCGGCCGCCTGCGGCGAGATAGGCATCGCGTCCGACAAGCACGGCCCGCGGATCGGAACCACGCACCGTGGCATCAAGCACCATGCGGCGGATCGTGTCAGGCGTGATCTGGTACCAGGCATCCTGCAGCTCGGCATAGACATGCGCCTGGCGCTCGACGTCGGAGATCGCGCCGTAGGCCTTGGCCATGTCGAGCGTGATCGTGCCTTCGGCGAGCGCTTCGAAGACGCAGGGTGCCAGACTTGCCAAACGCAGGCGCCCTTCGACGAACCGGACGGTGAGGCCGAAGCGTCGCGCTACGTCTTCCGTCGTAGCTCCTGCTTCGATGATGGAGGTGAAGGCCTGCGCCTCGTCGGCCGGGTTCATCGCGAGTCGCTGGAAGTTCTCGGCGAGGCTGGCTTCGCGCACTTCGCTTTCCTCGCCTTCGATCACGAGGCAGGTGACTTCGTGCGTGTCAGGCAAGGTGCCCTCTTCGGCCAGCGCCTGCAGTGCGGCGAGACGGCGACCGCCGGCCTCGACTTCGAATTTGCCGCGCTTTCCTTTGCGCACGACGAGGTTCTGCAGCAGGCCGCGCGCAGCAATGTCTGCCCGCAGCTGGAGGTCGGCCAGCACGTCGCTCGACTTGCGAACGTTGCGCGGGCTCGGGACGAGCTTCTTCAAGGGAATCGAATGGATCATGGGTGTTCTCCTGATGGAATGAAGGCGCAGGTGAGGATCACGAGGCCCACAAGCCCAAAGGGCTCCCTCCACTCTCATTCTGAGATTGAGGTCTGCCCTAAGGATCAGGCGGCAAGCGCGGGGAGGACCGACGAGGCTCTCGACACCGGGACGAACAGCCGCGTGCGGTAGCGGATGATCTCGGTGAAGCAGCCCTTGTTCTTGTACCAGTCGAGCCGATCGGGGGAGAAGCCGATCAGTTCAAGGCGCTGTTCGCCGCCGACCAGCGAGCGTTTCACGGTGAGTGGATCATGGCTAGCAAGGCCCAGCGGTTTGCCGCTGGCAATCACAAGCGCGCCGATCTGTTCTGCCGATGGTCCGGTAACCCCGGATAGACCAAAGGTATCGGCGATCGCAGCGAGATCGATATCGAGCACTTCGCGACCGATGATCGACTGACCATCTTCGGCAACGAGCCGGGTGACCCGAACATGATCGCCTGGGAGGCGCTTCCAGACCGGAAGCAGAAGTCCGGTAGCGAAATGGACTCGCTCAGTGACCGGTGATTTGGCCGCCTCTTCTTCCTCGGCCCGCCAGGCGCTGGTGAACGCAGAGACGCCAATTTCCTCCCAGTGGCTCTCAGCGAGTGCCTCAAGGGTCCAGTTCGCGGACTTGAGCGGGCGCAGCAGGCGCCTGCGTTCAATCACGGCCCCGTCGTCGGCGATGAGGCGACGGGCTGGAACCGACAGCGCGACCTTGCCTGACCGCATATTGCGCATCGGGATCGCGTGCCGACTGCCGATCTCGTGCATCCGCACCAGGCGCTGCAATTGCAGAGGCCGAAGGTGCCTCGTCACTTCGAGCGAGACGAGGCGGGTCTCGGCTCGGGTCACGGGATCGGTGCGCAGGAGTTCATCTGCCAGGACCGTAAAATGATCGACCCTCACGGTTTCCAGTCCCTGGTCGAGCGTTCCGGCCTCGCGCGCAGCTTCGATCCGCGCTTCGACAAGTCCGAGATACTCCTCGAAGATCGCGTTCTGGAGCGCGATCGGCAGCGCAAGAATGCGGTTGAGCCAGCGTTGGATCGTGGGGAGATTGTCGGTCAGTCCACCATCTGGACTTTCGAGCCGGAGGCCCGTTCGCTCGACGAAGTTGCCGAATGTGGTGGCTTCGAGCCTGCCGTCATAAAGCAGCTGGAACCATCGGGTGAGCGCGTCGCGCGCATAGTCGCTTTCGAGATTGTCTGCCGGGTCGAACAGGTTTTGTCCGCCGGTCTGGCGCTGGCCGCGCGTCAGCGCGCCTAATGCGTCGAGCCTTCGCGCAATGGTCGATATGAACCGGCGCTCGCCCTTCACGTCGGTGGTTACCGGCCGGAACAGCGGAGCCGAGGCCTGGTTGGTGCGGTTGGTACGACCGAGACCCTGGATAGCGTTGTCGGCGCGCCAGCCCGGCTCGAGCAGGAAATGGACCCGGCGTTGCTGGTTCCGGCAGCCGAGGTCGGCATGGTAGGAACGCCCCGTACCGCCCGCATCCGAGAAGACCAGGATGCGCTTGGTCCCTTCCATGAAGCTTTGGGCTTCGGCGACATTGGCGCTGGGGCTACGCCGTTCGAGGCGCTGCTCACCATCGCGGCCCAGGACAAGCCTGCGGGTCCGGCCCGTGACTTCGGCCACGGCGTCGGTTCCGAAATGTTCGATAATCGCATCGAGCGCAGTGGCGATGGGCGGCAGTGCGCAAAGCTGTTCGATCAGCGCATCGCGCGCAGCAATTGCGCGCGGGCAGAAAACGGGATTGCCCTCTCCGTCGCTCATCGCCTCGGAGCGAAGATTGCCGTCCTCGTCGGCGAAGACCTGCATCAATCGTATCGGGAAGCTCTTCGTAAGGTAGTCGATGACGTATTCACGCGGGGACAGATCGATATCGAGAGCTTCGCGTTCTTCCACGGTAAGGTCGGCAAGGCGCCGGTCGAGCATGGCCTCGGCGGTCGAGACCAGCTGCACGACAACCGAATGCTCTTCGCCAAGCGCTACTTCCATCGCGGGGATCAGGCTCGGCAATTTCATCGAAAGCAGGAGCTGGGCAAAGAAGCGCTGCTTGGTGCCTTCGAAGATCGATAGCGCCGCAGTCTTGGCATTGCGGTTGAGCGTGTCGCCGCTGTCCTCGTCGACCACGCGGGTTGCTTCGAGCGCCGCTTCGAGGTTGCGGTGGATGATCGCCCAGGCATCAGCATAGGCATCGTAGATCCGTACCTGTGCTTCGGTCAGGCTATGTTCGAGGATGTCGTACTCGACCCCGGCGAAGGACAGCGCACGGGCAAGATAGAGGCCCTGGGCCTTGAGATCACGGGCGACGAGCTCCATCGCCGCGACGCCGCCAGCGCGGATCTCGGTCATGAATGCCTCGTGGGTCGGAAAAGCGGTCTCGGGTCCCCAAAGGCCGAGGCGGGAAGTGTAACCGAGGTTGGCAATATCCGAAGCGCCAGTGGCAGAAGCATAGAGCACGCGGGCGCGCGGGAGATGGTTCTGCAGCCTGAGGCCCGCCATCCCTTGTTCGGAGCCCTTGGCCTTGCCGCGGATTGAAGAGCCCCCGAGCGCATTGGCCATGGCGTGGGCTTCGTCGAAAGCGATCACGCCATCGAAATCCTCGCCCGCCCAGGCAAGGATCTGGTCGAGCCGCGTATCGTCGGCGCGCCCCGAGCGCAGCGTCGGGTAGGTGACGAAGAGAATGCCTTCGGACATCGTGACGGGCTGGCCGAGTTTCCAGCGCGAGAGCGGCTGGAGATCGAGCGGCAGCCCGCCAAGCGCTTCCCAGTCGCGGCGTGCATCTTCGAGCAGCGCCTCGTTCTTGGTGATCCAGACATGGCGGCGCTCGCCTGCGAGCCAGCGATCCATGATGACTGCGGCGATCTGTCGTCCCTTGCCCGCTCCGGTTCCGTCGCCGAGGAAGAAGCCCTGTCGGTAGGCGTGCCCATTCCCCGACAATTCGAGCGAGGTGCCTTCCTGGCTGACCTTGAAGCGCCCCGGGAGATCGCGTGCGAATGCCTGGGCAGCATAGACCAGTGTCTCGCATTGCGCTTCGGACAAGAGGCCATTGGCCTGCCAATTTGCGGGGAGACGCGGGCTAACGTTCGGCTGCGGAGCCGCAACCGACCCCATGGCGACCGATTCCACGAGTGGGGTGGGATGAACCGGCGCGCCTTCGAAAGCGATTCGGCTTGGCCGGTAAGGTAGGTAGATGCCTGTCTGTTCGGGCACCGGCGCGGGTTCGGCGAGGACCGAATAGGTGAGGTCGATCGCATTCGCTGCGGCTTTTGATGTCGCTGCGAAAGGCGCCAACGGCCGGACCGGCGTGCGTTGGTTCGAAGTCTTGCCAACGAGGCGCAATGGTTTTCCGACTGGCAGGCGATGGAGGTTGGCGGATATATTCGCCCTTGGCGAAAGCTTCGTGACAAGCGCGTGGAGCGCGATCAGGTCGCAGGTATCCCCGTTGATTGCGGGCGAAGACGCAGTCGGCGTCTTGTCGATGACGACCAGGCGAACGGCAATCCCCGTCCCTGTCCGGCGAAACATCTGCTGCAAGCGAACATGGAGGAGCAGCGACGCTTCTTGCTGTGACTTGGCGAAAGTGGAAGCATCGAAGCCTTCGGGCATGATGGCGACTATCCTTGCGCCACTGGCCGCGGCCCGGATTGCACTACGAAGGTGGCGCTGCGCCGTCTCGCCATCCTTGCCGCGTTCTTGGCTACGCGCGAACGGCGGATTCATCAGGACGACCGACGGAATGGGGCCGCGATGCAGGTCGGCGATCAGTTCCCCGTCATGCGCAGTGATCGTGGCCGAAGGGAAGATGTGGGCCAGACCATCTCGTCTTGCCGGATCGATCTCGTTGAGGAGCAGCGAAGCATTCTGGAGGGAGCTCCAGAGAGCGAGGGCGCCATTGCCGGCGGATGGTTCGAGGAGTGTGTCTTGCGCGCATAAAGCTGCAGCCTTCGCCATCAGCCAAGCCAGCATCGGCGGGGTCGAGAACTGCTGGAGCTCGACCTGTGTTTCGCTGCGCACATGCCGCGGCGGCAAGGCTGCTTCGAGCCAGTCGAGCCGCGCGTCGGCTTCGTGCACGCTTGTTGCCAGATCGATGCATGAGGACTCCCTAAGCCAGAGCAGTGCGCCGATCTCGACCGCGTTGTTGTAGTCATCGATGGCCCAGGCGCTTCCCCAGTCCGGGGTGCCGGTCTCTTCGGCGAACAGCCCGGAAATGTCGGCACGGGTAAGATGCCGTCCCGAAGCGAGTAGTTCGGCAACTCGGGTGCCGATAGCGTAGGCCAAAGGCATTGACGGCAACTGCTCGCCGGTGGGAAACAGGTCTGATTGAAACATGGCAATTCGTCCTCCTGATGAAGGCATCGGGACACGCCCTCTGCCGGATCAGGAATTCGAGAAGCCCTCTCTCCTCTACGGCGCCGCCTTGCGGCGCAGCCATGCCGTGAGTTCGTCGTTCCAATCGGTGTCGCGTGATGACGGTTTGCGGACATGTACCGTGCGTCCATCGCAAGCATAGGCGGACAGGCCACGCGACGCAGCCAGCTCGCCGCCAGCGTCGTGATCGACGAAGAGATGAAGCTCGGTCACGCTCTCGGGCACACTGACGAGGCCGAAGCGCTCATTCCCGAGGGTCGCCCAGACGGGGACACCGGTGAGAGCATAAGCCGACATTGCGCTTTCAATGCCTTCAGCAAGGCCGAGCTTGCCAGAGGCCGGAGCGAAGAGGCGGACAGCAGATTCACCGAGCGCGCCAAGCGCGCGTTTCGGCTTGTCGAAAGCGGCCTTGGTATTGCCCGAAAGGAACGTGCGATGGACGGCGACCGGCCCCTCGTCGAGGCTGACTGCCGCGATCAGGGCGGGCAAAAAGCGGGTCCGTCCTTTTGGACCAAGCGGCGTTCGTGGATGGAAGCGGAGCGCTGGAGATGCGGCGAGGATGCCGCGGCTCTCAAGATATTCCTTTGCCGGACTGGCACGCAGTGGCTGTGCATCGCGCCAGATCCTCAGCGCTGCCGCCGAGGGTTTGCGGGTGCTGGTCGGTTCGGGGCCGTTGGTGGTCGCAGAAGCTGAAAAAAGCGCCGGTGCCTCGAATCCTTCACGCGCCAATGCAGACAACACGCTCTGCTGATCGCATCCCGCAAAGCAATGGAAGAGGATGGCCTGTCGGCCGAGCGACACACCGAGTGACGGCGTGCGATCATCATGCGCAGGGCAGCAGGCCATGCCCTTGGTGCCGGACCACTTGCCGCCCCGGCTTTCGCAGATCTTGCGGGCGGTGTCCTCAAGCGAGGTACGTGACAGGGTTGAATTCGAAACGGGCATACCGGCTCCATCGCCTCACAATTGCCCCTCCAACCGACCCTCTCTCCTCTCGGATAAGCACGCAAAAAAGCGTTTTCCTACACCTATTTGTTCTATTTATGTTCTCTTGCAGATCGAGGCAAGGTGAAAGGTTATGCGATGCGAATGTATCTGGTGGCCTGCGGTTGTCGTGCGCTAGCGATTGCGATAGCGATAGCGATTTCGGGGTCTGCGCGGGCGCGGGAGTTTCAAGTCTTCGACCATGACCTCAGCAAAGTTGAGGTTACAACCGACAAAGGTCTTGGCTTTAACCCGACTGCAATCGACTTGGCCAAACCAGAAGGCGGCAAGGCTTATATCGATAGAAGCTTCAAGGAAGCTTTGTACGAGCCACTCATCCGGCAAGCTGAAGCGCGATACCAATTACCGCCTCGACTGCTTCAGGCCCTGATTTGGCAGGAATCGCGGTTCAACCCGATGGCGATCAGTCCGGCTGGCGCCGCTGGTCTCGCTCAACTGATGCCGGGAACGGCAAGAGAACTCGGTGTCAGCAATCGCCACGATCCGGCTCAGAACATCGACGGTGGCGCGCGGTATCTGAAGCAGATGCTAGAGCGCTTTGGTGCGATCCATCTCGCGCTGGCCGCCTACAACGCTGGACCCGGCGCCGTGTCGCGAGCCGGCGGGATACCGAAAAATCGGGAAACGCCTGGATATGTGAAGAGCGTTATCGACCGATGGATGGCATACAGCTCGATATGACTACGAATCGGAAAAGGATCAGCGGACGGCTCGAGCATCTTCCTCGGGGAGCTGCAATTGTAACCGATGCCGGTGATCACTGGGTTCTTGAAGACTATGAACCCTCAAACGATGACTTCGGATTTGAAGTTACCGCAGAGGGTATTGTCGTCGGGTTCGACCGGCTTCGCGTCGAATGGCTTGGTCAGGTGTCCGCTTAGGAGCAGGTCAAGCGGCCCTCAAGACCGCAATGTTTTGCGGCTTGCCGCCGATGGAGTCGAGGAAGTCTGCCCAATCCTGCAACATTGCACGCCGAGGAGCGAGATATTCGGCAGCATTGTATGCTCCGCGAACTTCGTTTTCTTCGCTGTGTGCCAATTGCAGTTCGACCCAGTCTTCATGATATCGACGGATCCACATCGGGGGATCGCCGACCTCGACAAGCTGCTCATTCGCCCAGGTGCTCGCCAGACCCCTGAAGCCGTGAACAGTTTGCCGCCCGTGGTAACCGAGCCGATAGAGGCCATAGATCATCGTATTCTCTGAGAGCGGCATCTTGGGCTTCTGGCCTGGAAAGACGTATTTACCTTCGGACTTGCTGATCAAATCCTGAGCAAGAGAAGCGGCTTGTCGCGACAGTGGCACGATATGCTCGCGGCCCATTTTCATCCGGTCAGCGCCAATGCGCCATACTGGTGAAGGTCCACCCATATCTTCGAACTCGTGCTTCTTGGCGAATCGAAGCTCCTTCGTCCGCACCCATGTAAGAAGAGCGAAATTCAATGCTGCCCGGGTAATCTCGGAGCGTCTCTCACCCTCTTCTTGATATTGCCCGATCTTAATCATCAGCTCGGGTAGCTGCGCGAGAGGTAGCTTCGCCATATGCTTGACCCGAGGCCGTGGCTTCAGTGCCCCGCGAAGATGCGCAGTAGGGTCGGAATCACAAAGGCCGCTGGCAATAGCGAACTGGAACACCTGTCCAATACATTGCTTTGCCCGCCGACTGATGTCGAGCGCGCCGCGCTCTTCGATTTTCCGAATGACCTTTAGCACTTCTGGTGGAGTGATCTCATGCATCATGAGCTCGCCCAAGTCAGGAAACACATCCTGGTCCATGCGTGACCAGACACGCTTCGCATGCGCGGGATCGAGACTACTTGCTCTGTTCTGATGCCACATGGTGGCGATCGCCCTGAAGGTCTTGGCCTCTTCGAAGTCCCGACCCGGTTTGTGGACCATCGGGTCCCTGCCCTCAGCCAGCACACCTTTGGCAACTTTCTTGAGTTCTCTTGCTGCCGCTATTCCTACTTCGGGATAGGCGCCGAAAGAAAGCAGCTTCTCCTTACCGTGGTAACGGTATTTCAGCCGCCAGAGCTTCGAGCCGTTCTTTTGAACAAGGAGGAATAGACCCTCCCCATCCGCAAGCTTGTATGGGCGCTCTGCCGCCTTCGCTTTTTTGATCTGAATCTCACTCAAGGCCATTGGGGGTATCGCTCCTTTTCGCTACCCCCGGAAAATACCCCCAAAATACCCCCACACCAAATCCGGCTTCAAGCGAATGCAAGCGCACGCAAGCGGACGCGAATCGCTCACATCATTCTGTTTTAATTGAATTTTGCGGATGCATGCGGCCCCAAGCGAACCCATGCGGATTCGAGAATGGTAGCGGAGGAGGGACTTGAACCCCCGACACGCGGATTATGATTCCGCTGCTCTAACCAGCTGAGCTACTCCGCCCCGTAAGGCATCGAGCGCGCCTTGGCGCTCGGCAGGCGCGCCTCTTAGGCGCAGGTTTTGAAGGCGTCAACACCCCTTGTTTTATGCCTTGCGCGGGAACCGCCCGATAGCCAGATAGTCACCCCTAGACATGGCTGATCTTTCCAGAATTATCGCCGCGGAAAAACCGCTGGTGCTGTCTTCGCTTGCCCGCGGTGCCTTGCCGCTGGTCATGGCCGATCTTGCGCGGGCAGCGGCCCACGGCAAGGCCCCTGCCCGCGCCGTCTTCATCGCGCCGGACGAGCAAGCGATGACCGCGATTGCCGACGCTGCACCGTTCTTTGCGCCCGACCTCGAAGTGATCGAGTTTCCGGCCTGGGACTGCCTGCCCTACGACCGCGCCAGCCCTGCCCTGTCGGTCAGCGCCCGGCGGCTGGCCGCGCTTCAGGCCTTGCAGCGCAAGGGCCGCGGGCCGCAGCTTCTGGTCACCACGATCAACGCCCTGTTGCAGCGCGTGCTGACCCCGTTCCGTATCCGCGAAGCGACGCGGATGCTCGAACCCGGTGTCGAAATCGGGCACGAAGGCCTGATCGCGCTGCTTCAGCGTCAGGGATACTCGCGCTCCGACACGGCCATCGATTCGGGCGAGTTCGCGGTGCGCGGCTCTATCTTCGACATCGTGCCGGCGGGCCTCAAGTACGCCAACGACAAGGGCGAGCAGGTTCAGGCAGGCCTGCGTCTCGATTTCTTCGGCGACGAGCTGGAATCGATGCGCCTCTACGATCCCAACACCCAGCGCACGACCGGCGTTGTCGAGCAGCACCTGCTTCTGCCCGCAAGCGAGGCGCTGCTGGACGAGGAATCGATCAAGCGGTTCCGCAGCCGCTATCGCGAGCGTTGGGGCGCGACGGCGACGGGCGATCCGCTCTATCAGGCGGTTAGCGACGGCCGCCGCCTTGCGGGGATGGAACACTGGCTGCCGCTGTTCGAGGAGAAGCTCAGCACGCTGTTCGATCACCTCGGCAAGGACGACGTCACCGTCATCGACGGCAGCACCTTGCGCGCGGCGGACCAGCGGCTGGATGAGATCGTCGACTACCACCGCGCTCGCACCGAAAGCGCACGCACCAGCCCCGGCGCCTATCGCCCGCTGGCGGCAGAGGCGCTTTATCTCACGCGTGAGGAATTCGAGCAGCAGCTGGAAAGCTGGCCCGTCCACCGCACCTCGATCTTTGCAGAGCCCGAGGCCGAGCGCACCGTCGATTTCGGCTTCACCTCCGCCCGCGATTTCACACCCGAACGCACGCGCGGCGACAATGTCTATGAAGTCGCCGCCAAGCATCTCGAGGCTCAGGCAAAGGCAGGCCGCAGGGCGATCCTCGCCTGTTATTCCGAAGGCGCGCGCAAGCGTATCGTCAGCCAGCTTGGCGAAGCAGGCAAAGTCGTGCCCGTAACGGCGGACAGCTGGCAGGAGGCACTCGGCCTCGCGGCAAAGAAGAAGCCGGTCGCAGTCGTTCTGCCGCTCGAATCGGGGTTCGCAAACGACGATCTGGAACTGATTACCGAGCGCGACTTCCTTGGCGACAGGCTGGTCCGCCGCAAGAAGCGCAAGAAGGACGCCGACGCCTTCATGGCAGAGCTTCAGGCTCTGCAACCCGGCGACCACATCGTTCACATCGATCACGGCGTGGGCCGTTATCTCGGCCTCGAATCGATCCCCGTCGGCAAGAGCCCTCATGATTGCGTCGCGCTGGAATATCACGGCGGCGACAAGCTTTACGTCCCGGTCGAGAACCTCGACGTCCTCTCCCGCTATGGCAGCGGCGAGGAAACGGTGCCGCTCGACCGGCTGGGCGGCGAGGCATGGCAGAAGCGCAAGTCGCGGCTGAAAGAACGCATCCGCGAGATCGCGCACGAATTGCTCGCCACGGCGGCCAAGCGCGCGTTGCAGAAAGCGCCGATCATCGAAGCCGATCCGCAAAGCTACGATCCCTTTGTCGACCGTTTTCCTTGGAACGAAACCGACGACCAGGAACGCGCGATCGAGGATGTCATGGGCGATCTTGCCGACGGCAAGGCGATGGACCGGCTGGTTTGCGGCGACGTCGGGTTCGGCAAGACCGAGGTGGCCCTGCGCGCCGCATTCGTCGCGGCGATGAGCGGGCGTCAAGTCGTGATGATCGCGCCAACGACGCTGCTCGCGCGTCAGCATTATGCCAACTTCCTCGAACGCTTCGGCGGCTTCCCGCTCAACATCGGTCGCCTCTCGCGGCTCGTGCCCGCAAAGGAAGCCACCGACACGCGCGAAGGGCTTGAGAACGGCACGATCGACATCGTCGTCGGCACCCACGCGATCCTTTCGAAGAGCGTTAAATTCAAGCGCCTCGGCCTCGTCATCGTGGACGAGGAGCAGCGCTTTGGCGTCAATCACAAGGAAAAACTCAAGGCCCTGCGCGCCAATGTCCACGTCCTGACGCTGACCGCGACGCCAATCCCGCGCACCTTGCAGATGGCGATGTCAGGCCTGCGCGAACTTTCGGTCATCCAGACCCCGCCGGTCGACCGCCTTGCCGTCCGCACCTATGTCATGGAGTGGGACGACATGGTGATCCGCGAGGCATTGCTGCGCGAACATCATCGCGGCGGGCAGAGCTTCATTGTCGTGCCGCGCATCGCCGACATGGCGCAGATCGAGGACTGGCTGCGCGAGACGGTGCCCGAGGTGAAATACGTCTCCGCCCACGGCCAGATGTCGCCGGGCGAAGTGGAAGAGCGGATGAGCGCATTCTACGAGAAGAAGTACGATGTCCTGCTCTCGACCACGATCGTCGAATCCGGCCTCGATATCCCCAGCGCGAACACGATCATAATCCACCGCGCCGACCGCTTCGGCCTTGCCCAACTCTACCAGCTGCGCGGGCGCGTCGGGCGTTCGAAGCTGCGCGCCTATGCCTATCTGACGACGGCGGCGGACAACCAGCTTTCCGAAGTCGCGGAAAAGCGGCTCAAGGTGCTCGGCGATCTCGATACCTTGGGCGCGGGCTTCCAGCTTGCCAGCCACGATCTTGATATTCGCGGCGCGGGCAATCTGCTCGGCGACGAGCAGTCGGGCCATATCCGCGAAGTCGGGTTCGAACTTTACCAGTCGATGCTGGAAGACGCGATTATCGCGGCCAAGGCGGGCGAGATGGGCCTTGAGGAAGACCGCAGCGGCCTGAGCCCGCAGATCACCGTCGATGCGCCGATCATGATCCCCGAGGACTATGTCCCCGACCTCGCCGTGCGCATGGCGCTCTATCGCCGACTGAACGAGGCGAAGGACAAGGACGAGATCGAGGCGCTGGCCGCCGAGATGATCGACCGATTCGGCCCCTTGCCCGATCCGACCGAGAACCTCGTCAAGCTTATCGAGATCAAGCAGCAGGCCTGCGAGGCGAACATCGCCAAGATCGACCTTGGCGCGCGCGGTGCGCTCGTCACGTTCTACAAGGACGAGTTCCCCGATCCGGTCGGCCTCATCGCCTATGTCGAGCGTCTGAAGGGCACTGCGCGCCTGCGGCCCGACAACAAGCTGGTGATCGAACGGAACTGGGGCGATCCCAAGTCGCGCCTCAATGGCCTGTTCCAACTGACCAAGGGCCTGTCCGGCATCGTACGCCGCTCCTCCAAGGCGAAGGAACCGGCCTGAGGCGTTGCCCAGAATCGTTGCATTGGAGGGGGCCGGCCCATAGTCGTGGTGCCAAGCCTTTGACGGGGGAGTCGCAAGTGGCGAAGTACGAGAAGCTGGCGTTGTCCGCATCGCCGACCGAAAAGGCGCAGAGTGCGGCGAAAAGCCTGCGCAACTGGTTCGACTTCGTCAGCATGGACGAAGCCGACGCGGTCGTCGTGCTGGGCGGCGATGGCTACATGCTCCAGACGCTTCACCAGATGATCGACGATGGGCGTATCCTGCCTGCCTATGGCATGAACCTCGGCACTGTCGGCTTCCTGATGAACAAGCGTGAGGCAAGTCGCTTGCCGATCCTTGACCGCGTGAACCGCGCGCGGTCTTTCGACGTGTCGCCGCTCGCGATGACGGCGGTGACCCAGTCGGGTGAAACGCACCGGATCTGCGCGATCAACGAAGTCTCCCTGCTGCGTGAAACGCGCCAGACCGCAAAGCTTGAGATCAAGGTCGGCAAGAAAGTCCGCATTCCCGAGCTGATGTGTGATGGCGTTCTGGTGGCGACGCCGGCCGGTTCAACGGCTTACAATTTCAGCGCGAACGGCCCGATCCTGCCGCTGGGCTGCGGCCTGCTGGCCCTGACCCCGATTTCAGCCTTCCGTCCGCGGCGCTGGCGCGGTGCAATCCTGCCGGACCATCTTCCGATCGAGATTCGTATTCTGGAATGGGAAAAGCGTCCCGTCTCCGCCGTTGCGGACCAACGCGAAATCCGCGACGTCGCCAGCATTCACGTCGAGGTCGCGCATGAGCGTGATCTGACGCTTCTTTTCGACCGCGGGCACAGCCTGGACGAGCGGATCGTGGGCGAACAGTTCGCGGTTTGAAAAAAGGTGAAATTTGCTGCCTGAACGGGGTTGCCAAACTCTTTTGCGCCCCATATAGGCGCACCCCTGCCCAGCAAGCAGCGCCCTTTTAAAGGGCTGCTCCCCGATAGCTCAGCGGTAGAGTAGGTGACTGTTAATCACTTGGTCGTTGGTTCGAATCCAACTCGGGGAGCCATTTTCTTCTTCATCGCCAGAAGCAGCAGGCTGTAAAGTCCGTCTTGCCATGCTTTGGCCGCATTGCTGCGGTCAGCGGCATCTTACGTCCGACAAGCCGCGCGCTTCTCCGGATACACCCGCCACCTCAATACGTTGATTAGTCAAAGACCGGCGAAAGTCGCCAGTTATCAACGAATTGGAGAACCACCATGGGTGAACTTACAGAGAAGGTTAAGGGCAACGTCAACGAAGCCATCGGCAACGTGAAGCAGGAAAGCAACAACCCTGAAACGCGGGCCGAAGGTCGCGAGCAGGAAGCCAAGGGCGAAGCTCAGCAGTTCAAGGGTGAAGTCGAAGGTAAGCTCGGCAACGATATCTGATCGCTTGCTGCGAAACATGAAAAAGGCCCCGGAAGGTTCGATCTCCCGGGGCCTTTTTCGTGCGTGCGTGCCGACAGGCTATTTAGCGCTGGAGACTTCCCGGTAGCTCTGCCCGGAAATCACCGTCTCATCGCGAAAAGCCGCAAAATCAGCCTCATTGAGAATGCGCACTTCGTGATCGAGTTCGAGGCACTCGGCAAGGTTCTTGAGGTCTTTGCGTGCCTGGCTAACGGCCAGTGCGGCGTGGCTTTCGTTGAAGGCCAGCACGAGCGTCTTGTCGACGATCCGCAAGCGGGTTGCCTGAAGCGAGGCGCGCGATTGCAGACCCAATCTGCGGCAGAGCCGTATCGCAAGGCCCCAAACGCGTGCCTCTGCCAGCTTCTCGTCTGTGGCGAGTTCCGCCAGCATCGGTGGCCACTCGAACTCACCAGCATTAGCAAGCACGGTCATCGCCATCATCGCGCGGCCCGTGTCATCGATATCGAGCCAACGCTTGTAAAGCGCCCAGTCAACGGCTTGCTGCAACCTGAGGTTGGGTTCCACCTGTAGCGAGGCCAGCGCCAGCATCGTGGCGGCAAGCCGCAATCGTTCGCTTGAATTGCGCGTCGGTGCGATCGCATCGATGGTCCATGCCGCAATGCGTGTCGCCAAAGTTGGCGGCGTGCCATGCTGACCGGCGAAGAGCGAAATGCCGGCAAGCAGCGGATCGCGCCCCCGCTCTGCATCGGTCAGTCGCTGATAGAGCAGGCCTTCGCGCAGCCCCCATGCCGAAAAGATCAGGTTATCCGGCTTCAGCGTTTTCAGCAGGCAGACCAGCAGCGCCGCCGCATCGGGGAGGATTTGCGAACGCATCGTTGAGACACGCGGGATCGCCTTCAACTCTTCGGGTGCGGTCTTGGCCGTGCGTTTGGCCAGTTTCAGCGCCGTCCCGGCGTCGATCTGCAGGCCGTGCGGGTCCGACAAGGGATGCCCCTGCAATCGCATCGCAAGGATCGCCATCGTTCGCCAGGTACCGCCGACAAGGTACAGGTTGCCACCGACCTCGCCCTGCCAGCCGATCTTCTTGAGCGCCTTGCCCACACGCGACTGGAACTTGTCGTCACCGTTATCGCGAAGGGCCGCGAGCCGCAGCGTACCGAGCGGTGCGGTACCGCCCTCGCCCGGGCCGTCTGGCGAGATGGAGATCAATTCAAGGCTACCACCGCCAAGGTCGGCAACGACGCCGCTTGTCCCGGGAAAAGCGCCAAGAACGCCAAGCGCGCTCATCCGGGCTTCTTCTTCGCCGCTGATGACGCGAACGGCGAAGCCCATCTCTTCCAGCTTCGCGATGAATTGCGGGCCGTTCTTTGCCTCACGCACCGCTGCGGTGGCGACGGTTTCAACGTCATCGATCCGCAGATCTTTCAGGATGAGCGCGAAACGGCCCAAACCTTCCAGAGCGAGATCTACGGCCTCGTCAGCCATCCGCCCGGTTTCGGACAGTTCGCGGCCTAGGCGGGCCGTTACTTTCTCGTTCGCCAGGATCTGGGGTGCGCGAGGCGATCCGCCGTAAACGACCAGACGGACCGTATTCGAACCAATATCGATGATCGCGCGCTTGCTGTCGTCGGTCGTCCAGGAATTTTCGATCCGGCGACGGTAAGAGCTTTTCGATCCCTTCACGCAGTCGCGCCCCGGCGAAGAGCGAGCCGCGGAATCTGGTCATCGGCAATCGCCTGCCCGCGCCCTGACAGTGACGGATTGGTCATGAAGTATCGATGCAGATTAAAAGACCTCTCTTCGGTATCTGCACGGACATATTGTCCATCGTCCTGCAGCACCCAGCTGCGCTCGGTATCGAGAAGATTTGCTACCATTACCTGACCAAGAACCTGATCATGGACGGTTCGGTTCCTGATCGGGACCATGGCCTCGACGCGGCGGTCGAGATTGCGGCTCATCGCGTCGGCCGAAGTTATGAAAAGCCGGTTGCGCGGGCTGGGCATGCGATAGCCGTTCGCGAAAGCCCAGATGCGGCTGTGTTCGAGGAAACGGCCGATGATCGACTTGACCTCGATCGTTTCCGAAATGCCGGGAATTCCGGGCTTGAGGCAGCAGATCCCGCGCACGACAAGCCGGATCGGAACGCCTGCCATGCTCGCCTCATAAAGCTTGTCGATCACGCCCTTGTCGGTGAGTGAATTGACCTTGGCCCAGATGCCCGACGGCCTGCCGTTTTGCTGGTTGGCGATTTCCCGATCAATGTTCTCGTAAATCGTCTCACGCATATGGATCGGGCTCATCACCAAACCCTCCATGCGGCGCGGCTCGACATAGCCAGTGACGAAATTGAACAGGCGCGCGGCATCGCGGCATAGGCGCGGGTCAGCGGTAAAATAGGACAGATCGGTGTAGATACGCGCGGTAACCGGGTGATAGTTGCCGGTCCCGAAGTGGCAGTAAGTGCGATACCCGTCGCCCTCGCGCCGCACGACCATCGAGACCTTCGCGTGGGTCTTCCAGTCGACGAAGCCGTAGATGACCTGGACACCGGCGCGTTCGAGTTGGCTTGCCCAGAGGATGTTTTGTTCCTCGTCGAAACGGGCCTTCAGCTCGACGACCGCCGTGACCGATTTGCCCGCTTCTGCTGCGGCGATCAGCGCGTTGATGATCGAGGACTGCTTGCCCGCGCGGTACAGCGTCTGCTTGATCGCGACGACGTCGGGGTCCTTTGCGGCCTGCCTCACGAAATCGACCACCACCTCGAAACTTTCATAAGGGTGGTGAATGACGATGTCCTTCTCGCCGATCGCGGCGAAGCAGTCTCCGTCATGCTCCATTATGCGTTCGGGATAGCGCGGACTGTACGGCTCGAACTTCAGGTCGGGCCGGTCCTCGTCGACGATACTGGCAAGCCCTTCTACGCCAACGATGCCATCGGTTTTGATGACGATCGCGTTTTCAAGCCCAAGCTGTTCGCGCAAAAGCTGCTCGGCATCGTGGTCGAAGTCCGATTCCAGCTCGAGCATGATGACCTGCCCGCGGCGGCGGCGCTGGATCGCGCTGCGGAAGTAGCGGACGAGGTCTTCGGCCTCTTCCTCGATCTCGATGTCGGAATCGCGGATGACGCGGAAGGCGCCGTCGCCGTTCACACGGAAGCCGGGGAAGATGAGGTCGGCGTAACGGCAGATCAGCCGCTCGACCGGGATATAAGTCGCCTCGTCACCGGGTACGCGGATGAACCGCGGGACGGCTGCGGGCACGAGAATCATCTCGACCACGCCTTGCCCGTCCTGAAGCCGGGTCAGGTTGAACAGCAGCCCCATGCCCTGATTGGCGACGAATGGGAAAGGGTGCGCGGGGTCGATCGCCTGCGGCGTGAGGACCGGAAGGACGTGTTTTTCGAAATAATCCTTCAGCCAGGCGCGTGATGCAGCGCCTAGCCGACTTTCATCGCAGACGTGCAGGCCCGCATCGGACAGAAGCCCGCGCAGCTCGCGCCAGATCGACTGTTGCCTGGTTTCCAGTTCGCGGATCGCGCTGCGGATAGAGGCAAGCTGTTGTGACGGCGTGCGCCCGTCGATGCTCATCTTGGTGATGCCGCGCTGCATCTGGCCGGCAAGGCCCGCAACGCGGATCATCACGAACTCATCCAGATTGCTGCCCGAGATCGACAGGAACCGCAGACGTTCGAGCAGCGGGTAGGTTTCGCGCCTCGCCTCGGCGAGAACGCGGCGGTTGAACGAAAGCCAGCTCAACTCTCGATTGGTGTACAGCGCCTCTGCCGGCATGGAGGCCAGCGAAGCGGCATTATCCCGGGGAGGAGAAGTTCGGTCGTTCATCGGCCCTGTCTGCGGCATGGAAGCCTTCGGCTAGGTCTGCGGTATCGGCGGGTCGATGACGGCGGCAGGTTACAAACGTGTTACGCGCAATCCTGATGCCGGCCGACCCGACGTCACCCGGTTCCCTTTGCCATTCAACAAGTATCATGATCGCCATGCCGCGATCCCGCAAGTGCGAGATGGCACGCGGGCATCATCCAAAAGGCTATGTTGGCCCCTTTATATAGAGCAAAGGGGCCGAACTGGTCGCCCAGTCCGGCCCCGGAAACGAGGAACGGTTAGTGTCCATATGGGGCCGGTAACCGAAACCGTGGGGGTGGCTTCGGATGCCGGCCTCTATCGCTCTACCCGTTTCCTTTAGTCTGCCTTGGCCATCCGTGTGTCCATATACGGACGATCAAGCGACGCTAGAGCTTGCCTTGCCAGCACGCGGGAATCAACCCACTGACCATCGGCAGTTTCGAGTTCGTACCGTTCTGCGAAAGCGGCCTTTTCATAGGCAGCACGAGCATCAAGGACGCGGCCTTCTGCAGCGTAAGCAGCACCAAGATTGATCAGGCGCGCGGCATCGTCGGTGCCTTCAAGCTGTTCGATCGCAGCTTCGTGCTGGCCCTGCATCATGGCGTCATAGGCGACATCGACAGTATCGGCGGCGGCAGGTGCGCCGGCGGCAAGAAGCGTCGCGAGAACGAAAGTGGCAGCCATTTTCTACTCCCAAGAATGGTTATCTTGCCCCGAGGATGCGGTGAGATGCCACGACCTGCAATTAAAATGTCACATTGTCACTGAACTGTAACATTTGCAGACCCGCAGGATTCCGGGGTTTTTGACACGGCCCGGACACAAGCCGGTCATATTCGCAGCTGCGAAAAACTTTTGGTCTGCAATCGAACTGTCACACCCGGGCAAACAAACTGTCATTTGCGACGCCTAGGCGAGGCCCTGCGAAACGCATTCGCGCAAACTCGATTCTCGGTACTTGAGGGGACCGCTCGCCGTGACAAAACTTCACCGCAATCTCGTTATTGGCTGCAGCATGCTGGCACTTGCCGGCTGCGGTGGCGACGAAATCGTTTCGCCCGGCACGGGCGGCGACATCATCATCAACAATCCCACTCCGACGCCGACCAGCACGCCGACGCCGACCCCGACTTCGGGCTCGGTCACTCCGGCTGGCGGTTGCCCCACGATCAGCGCCACGGGTGGCCTGACCGACGACGGCACGATCACCGGTGACACCGGCACGTACCGCGTCTGCGTCCTGCCCGCGACGATCGACGCTGACACCAACCTGCCCTACATCTCGGGCCTTCTTTACGCGATGGACGGCCGCGTCGACGTCGGCACTGACGGCGGCGCAGTCGCTTCGTCGGCCGACACCGACGTCACGCTCAGCATCGAACCGGGCGTCGTCCTGTTCGCTGGCAACGCGACCACGCCGAACGGCGAGAGCTACCTTGTCGTCAACCGCGGCAACCAGATCAACGCAGTCGGCAGTGCCGACATGCCGATCATCTTCACCAGCCGTGACAACGTTCTCGGCATCGCGACCGAAGCTTCGATCGGTCAGTGGGGCGGCGTCGTCCTTCTGGGCCGTGCGCCGGTTTCGGATTGCCGCAGCGGCGTTTTCAACGACGGTTCGGGCACGTTCGACCAGACTTCCTGCGAACAGGAACTCGAAGGCGCGGCTCTGACCACGCTGTTCGGCGGCGATGATGCCGACGACAGCTCGGGCACGATGCAGTACTTCCAGATCCGCTACTCGGGCTTCACGCTTACGGGCGGTAGCGAGCTTCAGTCGCTGACCACTGGCGGTATCGGTGGCGGCACCACCATCGACCACTGGCAGAGCTTCAACAGCTCGGACGACGGCATGGAGTTCTTCGGTGGCACCGTGAACATGAAGTACGTCGTGGCCGTCGGCGCAGACGACGACTCGATCGACGTCGACACCGGCGCACAGGCCGACATGCAGTATGTCATCGTTGCCCAGCGTTCGGCCGGCGGCGACCACATCATCGAACTCGACTCGCCAGATGACGACTACGACTTCGACGCCCTGCCCCGCACCAACCTGCGCATCTCGAACGCCACCTTCATCGAGCGCAGCACGGCCAACTCGCGCGCGCTGCGTCTGCGCGGTGGTGCGGACTTCAGCCTCGTCAATTCGGTCATCGACACCGATACCGAAGCGTGCATGCGCATCGACGAAGATCCGACCATCAACGCCTCGGTTGGCGATGGTGCGCCCTTCTTCGCCGCCGTGGTTGCTGACTGCGACCAGAGCGATGCCTTCCAGGGCAGCTCGGGCGTGACGGCTCAGCAGGTCGCCGACCTGTTCAACAACAGCTCGCAGACCGACAGCAACTTCACGATCGAACTCGTGAGCGGCTTCATCAACTCGGACGCGATCAACAACTCGGGCTTCTACTACGACCCGACCCAGATCTCGTCGTTCTTCGATGACGCCGGCTACATCGGCGCGGTTCGTGACGCATCGGACGACTGGTACGCCGGCTGGACCTGCGACTCCGCAGTCCTGACCTTCGGCGACGGCACCGGCGCCTGCACCACGCTGCCGGTCTACTAAGACCCATGGGACTTCCGGGGAGGAAACCGGGGCCCATGCGGCACCGGCTTTCTCCCCTTCCCTGCATTTTACGGCCGGGCGACCGGCACCAGATTTTCGGACCATTGAGGGGGTTCCACACCATGTCCACCGGCCAGCGCCTTGCGGGGCTGCTCATGCTGACCACCGCGCTCTCGTTCCCGGTTTCCGGGTTCGCGCAAGCCATCGGCGTTCCGCCGGGCGACGACCCGAGCACCGAAGCCGCCGAACAGGAAATGCTCGATCAGGTGGACCCCGCTCAGGACGAGCTGGGTGAAGAGACCTACGACGAAGGTCCCGACGTCTCCATCCCGGGCGGCGCGATCATCGTAACCGGTCGCCGCAATCGCGATCCCGTCCGCGCCTCGACGCAGGTCGTCTCAGTCCTCTCGGCCGAAGACATCGCGCGCACCGGCGAAGGCGACATTGCAGGCGCGCTTAGCCGCGTGACCGGTTTGACCGTGGTCGGTTCGGGCCGTGTCTATGTCCGCGGCCTTGGCGACCGTTACTCGCTCGCCATGCTGAACGGCCTTCCCTTGCCCAGCCCGGAACCGCTCAGCCGCGTCGTTCCGCTCGACATTTTCCCGACGAACGTCATCGCATCCTCGCTGGTGCAGAAGACCTACTCGGCCAACTTCCCCGGCGAATTCGGCGGCGGCGTCATCAACCTGACGACCCGCGCCATTCCCGACGAATCCTTCGTCAAGATTTCCGCATCTGCCGGCGGCGACACCCGTACGCTGGGCCGCGACGGACTGACCTATTACGGTTCGGACTTCGACTGGGTCGGGTTCGACAACGGCAACCGCGACATCCCGTCAAACCTGCAGAACTTCATCGACAGCGGTGAGCGTCTGCAGAACGTGACGACCGATGTTCAGGAAGGCATTGCCTCGCAGCTTTGGCCGCTGAACCTTTCGACGGTCACGCGTGACGGCGATCTCCCGCCCAACTTCTCCGGCTCTGTCACCGCCGGCACTTCGCTGGACGTCGGCAGCGACGGTATTCTTGGCGTTGTCGCGACCGCTGGCATCAAGAACAGCTGGCGCAACCGCTCGATCCGTTCGCAGCGCGCCAATACCGATCTCTCGCAGCTTTCGGACGATTGGACCACGTTCGTCACCGACAACCGCGTTCTGGTGAATGCCCTTCTGGGCGTCGGTCTGGACATCGGCGATCACACGCTGCGCTGGACCAACCTCTACATCCGCGACACCCTGAAGCAGGCGTCGCTGGGCGTGGGTTACGCCTACGAGGACGAATACGACCTCATCGAGCAAAACACCGCCTGGTACGAACGCCAGCTGATCGACAGCCAGTTCGTGGGCGAGTTCGAGTTTGGCCGTTTCTCGCTCGACGTCCGTGGCGGTTACGCTCAGACGGACCGCGAGGCACCGTACAACCTCACGTTCAATTACGTGAAGACGAACCTCGATACGCCGACCGGTGATTATTACGTCGCCAACGTCACGAACCAGATCAACAACGTCGATCCGATCACCTCGGCATTCGACGACCTGACGGAAAAGCTCTGGTTCGGCGGCATCGATGCCAGCTACGAATTGCTCGACAACCTGACTGCGACGGTCGGCTATGCCTATTCGGACACGAGCCGCTATTCGACCCGCCGCGAATTCCAGCTACAGATGGCAACCGATCCCAACACCGTCGGTCTCGGTCTGACGCAGGAAGTGCTGAATGCAGTCGCGCTGCGCCGTCCCGGGGACCTTATCAACGGCGCCAGCCTTGCAGGTTTTGCCGTCGGCCTTGCGGAAACCACCAACTTCCCTGCATTCGACGCAGGTCTGGAAATTCACGCGGGCTACGGCAAGGTCAGCTTCCTGCCGGTCGACACCGTCACCATTGATCTGGGCGCGCGCTATGAAGATGCGACGCAGACGGTCGCTCTTGATCAGTCGGTCTTCAACACGCCAATCGTCGGCGCGAACGAGACTTATATCGCGAACGACTATCTCCTGCCCGCCGGCACGGTGACGTGGGAAGCGACCGATCAGCTCCAGTTCCGCGTGTCGGGTTCGAAGACCATCGCACGCCCGCAGTTCCGCGAGCTGGTCGAACAGACCTACTTCGATCCGGACAACAACCGCCAATATCGCGGCAACCCCTTCCTGTCGGACAGCGAACTGCTGAACCTGGAAGCGCGCGCCGAATACTACATCGCGGGTCAGGACCACATCAGCCTCGCCGGCTTCTACAAGAAGATCGACAACCCGATCGAGGCCATCGTGCTCTCGCTTCCGGGCGGCGGACGCTACACGACTTTTGCCAACGTTCCGCAGGCCGAACTTTACGGTGCCGAACTCGAAGTCCAGTACAGCGTCGACCTGTTCGACATGGGCGGCTGGTTCATGAACAAGCAGATCGTCGGAATCGCGAACTACACCTACACCAAGTCGGAACTCAGCTACTCGGACGGTGACACCACGACGATCCCGGGCAGCGAGACGCTGGTGTCGAACTTCGTCGATCCGGGCGATCCGATGACGGGTCAGTCCGACCACATCGCGAACCTGCAGCTCGGCCTTGAGGATACCGAGGAACTGTCGCAGTTCACGTTCCTGCTGAGCTATGCCAGCAAGCGCGTGACCCGCCGCGACTTCCAGCGCCCCGACATCATCGAGAACCCCGGCCTGACCGTTGACTTCGTCGCCCGCCAGGGTGCCGACTTCCTCGGCGTTCCGGTCGAGCTTGAATTCGAGGCACGCAACATTTTCGGGCGCGACAACTTCGAATACCAGGCGAACGACCAGTACCGGATCGAGAACAATACTTACGCGGTCGGCACCAGCTTCTCGCTGGGCGTTTCGATGGAATTCTGACGATCCACCCTGCCCCTTTGCAGGATATGACTGAACCCGGGCTCTCCGTTACCCTGCGGGAGCCCGGGTCTTTTTATGCCCACTCCTCATGGGCTTGGCCTAATTGGCGCAAAGCCGCGAAAAGGCGTATGATACCGTCCTTTGAGAGAGGAATGGCACATGGCAAGCGATCACAAGCTGATCCTGGCCAGCCGGGTTGAGCATACGCCCGTCTTCAACGAAGACGGCTGGCTGGTCGGGCATATCAAGGACCTGTCGATCGATCGGGAAACCGGACAGGTCGAACATGCAATCATGTCGTTCGGAGGCTTTCTGGGCGTGGGAAACCGCCTCCACCCGCTACCCTGGTCGATCCTGCGCTACGATGCGGGCCAGAAGGGCTTCATCGTACCGCTCAGCAGGCAGGAGCTGGAGGATGCACCGCATTACGACGCGAACGAACTGGAAGAGTTCGGAGGCGCGACGCCGGACGTAAAGCTGGCAAAGGTCTTCGACTACTACGGCCAGTTCGCCGCCCCGCCGATCTGACCGATCAGGCGCCCGAGGGGCTGTCCAGCACGTAACCCATGGCGCGCACGGTGCGCAGCAGTTCCCCTGCGCCCACGTTCTTGAGCGCGCGGCGCAGGCGGCCGATCCACACGTCGACAGTACGCTCGTCGATCGGCGGGTCGAGCTTGCCCAGCCCCTCGATCAGTTCGAGGCGCGTCAGCACGCGGTCTGGGTTCTCGACGAAGAAGCGCAGGAGGCGAAACTCGTTCGGACGCAAGGCAATCGCCTTGTCCTTCCAACGCGCCTGAAGCGCCATCAGGTCGATGACGAGTTCGCCGAGCCTGATCTGCTGCGTCACATGGCGCGGTCGTCCGCGATCCTGCAGGGCGAACACGCGGTCGAGCACTACCGTGCGGTCGAGCGGTCCGACGAGGTAATCGTCAGCCCCTGCACGAAGGGCACGGCGCCGGTCCTCGGCATCGTCCTCCTCAAGCACCATCGTAATGTGAGAATTCTCGGTACGCGGATCGGCCCGAAGGCGCCGGCACAGTTCCAGCCCCGAACACTCGTCCATGACCCAGTCCACGAATGCCCACATCTGCCCGTCGACCAGACGGCGCGGGCCGTTGCAGTCGAGCCGGTCGAACGTGAAGCGCATGCCGTCGTGGTCGAACGGCTCGATTATCTCGCCGATCGGATCGCTCAGGAAGATGTTGACGACGTCCACGCAAGGCCCTTCGGAAACTGTCAATTCCAAGGGCAAATGCCGCGCTTCTATGACGCAATCGTGACTATGGCCCGATCCGTGTCACGCAAGGTCGATTTTCATGAAAAAAGCCGGATCGGTGGCGTTCCGACCCGGCTTTTTTGTTTGGTTTCGTATGGCCTGTCAGGCGACTGCGCCGTGGCAGTGCTTGTACTTGTTGCCCGATCCGCAGGGGCACGGTGCATTGCGCGAAATGTCCATGTCCTTCCACGGGTTCTCGCTCTCCGCACCACCGGGGCCAGCCTGCGCGAATGTGGAGCCAGCGAGCGCACCGAACAGCGCCTCACGCTGAGCCGATCCGTCCCCGTCGTTCGTGTTGTCACGGCCGGTAAGCGGGTCGATATGGCCCGTCATCAGGTCGGGATTGGTCAGGAAGTCCGGCAGTTCGGGCAGCGGCGCAGGTTCAGGCTCTGCCATGCGCAACTGGCTCGTCAGCAGGATCTTGGTCACGTCCTCGCGGATCTGTTCCAGCATACGCTCGAACAGGCCGAAGGCTTCCTGCTTGTATTCGTTGATCGGCGTCTTCTGTGCATAGGCACGCAGGAAGACCACCTGGCGCAGCGCGTCGAGCGTGGCGAGGTGTTCCTTCCAGTGGAAGTCGAGCCGGTCGAGCAGGACCGACTTTTCAACCTGACGCCAGATCGAAGGATCGGTGTCGGCAAGCTTTGCGTCCATCTTGGCATCGGCAATCGCGGCGAGGCGCTGCTCGATGTCTTCAGGCTCGATGCCGTCCTCTTCCATCCACGCGTCGATGGGCGCAGGTTCGCCGAAGATCTCCTCGATCTTGGCCTTCAGCCCCTCGACGTCCCACTGCTCGGGGTAGGAGCCCGGAGGGCACGCCGTTCCGACCAGCGCATTGACCGTGTCGTTGCGCATGTCGACGACGACATCGTCGACCGTTTCGGAATCCATGATGTCTTCGCGCTGTTCGTAGATGACCTTGCGCTGGTCGTTCATCACGTTGTCGTATTCGACGACCTGCTTGCGGATGTCGTAGTTGCGCGCCTCGACCTTCTTCTGCGCGGTCTCGATCGCCTTCGACAGCCACTTGGACCCGATCGCCTCACCATCCTCGAGGTTCGAATTCATCATCTTGGCGAACAGCGTGTCGGGGCCAAAGATGCGCAGCAGGTCGTCCTCGAGGCAGAGATAGAAGCGCGACAGGCCCGGATCACCCTGACGGCCCGCACGGCCGCGAAGCTGGTTGTCGATGCGGCGGCTTTCATGGCGCTCGGTGCCCAGCACGAAGAGACCGCCCGCATCCAGCACTCGCTGGCGTTCGGCTCCGACTTCTTCCTTGATCTTCGCCACGGCGGCATCGCGCTCGGGACCTTCGGGCATTTCGGACAGTTCATCCTCGACCCGGAACTCGACGTTACCGCCCAGCTGGATGTCGGTACCGCGACCCGCCATGTTGGTGGCAATGGTCACCGCACCGATGCGGCCGGCCTGCGCGACGATATGGGCTTCCATCTCGTGCATTCGGGCGTTGAGGACGTTGTGCTTGACGCCTTCCTCTTCGAGGAACTTCGAAAGCAGTTCCGACTTCTCGATCGAGACAGTACCGACGAGGACCGGCTGCCCCTTCTCGTTATGATCGCGAATCGACTTTGCGATCGCGCGGAACTTATCGTGCGTATTCTTGAAGAACTGGTCTTCCTCATCGACACGCTGAATCGGCAGGTTGGTCGGGATTTCGACGACATTCAGCTTGTAGATGTCGAAGAATTCCGCCGCCTCGGTCGCGGCCGTACCGGTCATGCCCGAAAGCTTGGGGTACATGCGGAAGTAGTTCTGGAACGTGATCGAGGCCATCGTCTGGTTCTCGGGCTCGATCTTCACGCCTTCCTTGGCCTCGACGGCCTGGTGCAGACCGTTCGACCAGCGGCGGCCGTCCATCATGCGACCCGTGAACTCATCGATGATGACGACCTTGTCGTCCTTCACGATGTAGTCGGTATCCCGCTTGAACATGTGCACGGCCTTCAGGGCCTGGTCGATGTGGTGGACGACCTGCGTGTTCTCGTAGTCATAGAGGTTCTCGGTCTCGAGATGGCCTTCTTCGAAGAGGATCTTCTCGACCTTTTCGGTACCGTCCTCGGTCAGCGTGATGTTCTTGGTCTTCTCATCCTTCTCGAAGTCCTCTTCATCAAGCCGCTTCACGACTTTGTCGATCGCGACGTAAAGCTCGGACTTGTCCTCGGTCGGGCCGGAAATGATCAGCGGGGTACGCGCCTCGTCGATCAGGATCGAGTCGACTTCGTCGACGATGGCGTAGTTGAACGGCCGGTGGACCTGCTGGTCACGCGACTGCTTCATGTTGTCGCGAAGATAGTCGAAGCCAAGCTCGTTGTTGGTCGAATAGGTGATGTCGCAGGCGTAGGACGCGCGGCGGTCCTGTTCGTGCATGTTGGGCACGATGACGCCGACGGTTAGGCCCAGCCAACGATAGAGCTGCCCCATCCACTCTGCGTCGCGGCGGGCGAGGTAGTCGTTGACGGTGACGACGTGGACGCCCTTGCCCGACAGGCCATTGAGGTACGTCGCCAGCGTCGCCACCAGCGTCTTGCCCTCACCCGTACGCATTTCGGCAATCTCGCCGCGGTGAAGCGCGATACCGCCGATCATCTGCACGTCGAAGTGGCGCATGCCGAACACGCGTTTTGAAGCCTCGCGCACGACGGCGAACGCCTCAGGCAGCATGCTGTCCAACGTTTCACCGGCATCGAGCCGTTCACGGAACAGGACGGTCTGGTTCTGGAGTTCCTCGTCGCTCATCGCCTCATACGTAGGCTCAAGCGCGTTGATCTGGGCGACGGTCTTGCCCATCGACTTGACGTAGCGGTCGTTGGAGGAACCGAAGAGGTTTTTGGCAATCGATCCGAACATGGCTCGGGTTTTCCTTGGATCTTGGCCGGCGACGGACGCGGGCCGTGCAATGTGCTGGGATAGGCGCGCAGCGATGTGTCGCGCCGGGAAAAGGCATGGGAAAGCGCGCAGGGACGAACGCCTGCCGCTTTGGAAAATGCTATTCGAGCGGCCGGTCGGCCAGCATGATCACCGGCACCAGAACCGTACGCGGACGGCTGGTCGCAGGGGCACCAAGGTCGCGGTTGCGCCTTGCCCTGCTCGTGCTCGGGTCGGTTTCCTCCGCATCCCGGCGGATGGCCTCGATCCCCGTATTGGGGCGGTCGACCCGCGAAATTTCGGCGCGCCCCGCCTCGAAATGCAGGCGTGCGTGCGCGGGCGAGACCAGCGCGGCAAGCCCCAGCATCAGGGCGATATAGGCAAGAAACCGTTTCATGCGGGCTGCAAGATAAGGTCGGCGCACCCCAAAATCCACCCGCAATGCCGTAAAATCCGCAAGACATGCACGGGCCTGCGTGCGATGCCTGCTTGTCGCAGCGAAAGCCCGGCGCTAACCCGCGCGGGATATGGACACCTCGCCGCTCGCCCGCCCCTTCCCCGCCATGCCGCCAATCGAGGGGGCCGTGCCGCGCGTCGCCCGCGCCCGGTACAAGACATGGGACCGCTGCGACCTGACTTATGTCGAACTGGCCGAGGGGACGAGCGTCGCGGGCGTTTTCACCAAGAACGTCTGCTGTTCGAGCGAGGTCGAGCTAGGCCGTGAGCAGGTAAAGCTTGGCCGCGCCCGTGCGCTGGTCGTCAACGCGGGCAATTCGAACGCCTTTACCGGCTATCGCGGGCGCGAGGCGGTGGAGCAGATCATGGCGCAAGTCGCGGCCCATCTCGGCTGTGAGCCCAGCGATGTCTTCGTGTCATCCACCGGCGTGATCGGCGTGCCCCTGCCCAAGGACAAGGCGCAGGAAGGCGTCGCCAATGCGATTAGCGCCGCCCCTTGCGCATGGGAAGCGGTAGCCGAGACCATCGGCACGACCGACACTTTCGCCAAGGGCGCAACCGCCAGCGCCATGATCGGCGAAACCCGCATCGAGATCAGCGCCGTCATCAAGGGCAGCGGCATGATCGCACCCGACATGGCGACGATGCTCGGCTACCTCTTCACAGATGCGAAAGTCTCTCCGGCATTCCTCCAGCAGTGCCTGTCCGCCGCGAACGAGGCGACTTTCTCGTGCATCACGGTCGACAGCGACACCTCGACCAGCGACACCGTCTTGGCCTTCGCCACCGGCAAGGCGGGTAACGAGGAATTGACCGGCCCCGAAAGCCCCGGCGCGGATGCTTTCGCCGCCGCAGTCCATGATGTTTGCCGCCAGCTCTCACACCTTGTCGTGCGCGACGGCGAAGGTGCGCAGAAGTTCATCGAGATCGCCGTCTCCGGCGCGGTATCTGACGAAAGCGCGCGCCGCGTCGGCCTTGCCATTGCGAACTCGCCTCTGGTGAAGACCGCCATCGCGGGAGAGGACGCCAACTGGGGCCGCGTCGTCATGGCGGTCGGCAAGGCTGGCGAACCGGCGGATCGCGACAAGCTGTCGATCGGCTTTGGCGGGGTATGGGCGGCGAGGAACGGCCTGCCGCTGGCCGATTATGACGAAGCTCCGGTGGCAGAGCATCTCAAGGGGCAGGACATCCGCATGGATGTGGATCTGGGCCTTGGCGACGGCACCGCCACCGTCTGGACCTGCGACCTCACGCACGGATACATCTCGATTAATGCGGACTACCGGACATGACCGACGGACTAACCAAACAGGTTTACGCCCTGATGCGCGAAGTCGCCGAAAGCGTCGTCATGCCGCGCTATCAGGCCCTTGCCAGCCACGAAATCATCGAAAAGAAACCCGGCGATCTTGTCACGATCGCCGACCGCGAGAGCGAGGAACGACTATCCGAGGGCCTCGCCCGCATCATGCCCGAAGCAGCCATCGTTGGTGAGGAGGCATGCCATGCCGACCCCACGCTGATCGAGCGGCTTGGCGATAGCCTGTGCTGGATCATCGACCCGATTGACGGCACGAAAAACTTCGCGGCTGGCAAGCCGCCCTTCGGCCTGATGATCGCACTGGCTGAAAATGGTGAAACCGAGGCTGGCTGGATCTACGACCCGATTGAACAACGCCTGTGTCATGCGACACTGGGTGAAGGGGCATATATCGACGGTCAGCGAGTTATGGCCCGCACAACCGGCGAGGATCCGCCGATCGCGGCGATCTCACTTCTCTTCATGGACGATCTTCAGCGCGAGCATATGAAGCAGTCGATCGCGCCATATTATCAGCTGGCGGACATACCGTACTGCGCTGCGGATCAGTACCCGCGGCTGGCTCTGGGCGTAAACGACCTGTCGATTTTCGAAAGGACCCTTGCCTGGGACCATGCACCGGGGGCGCTATGGTTGAACGAGGCGGGGGGCAAGGTCGCCCGTCCCGACGGTTCGGCCTATCGGACCGACGAATGGGACCGCAAGGGCATGATCGGCGCGGCCAGCCCGGCCCTGTGGGACGAGCTGGCCGCCCGCCTGAACGCTTAGAGCCTAAAAACTCAGAGCTCGCCTTCGAGCCAGGCCTTGAGCGCGCCCTTGGGGGCAGCACCCAGCTTGTTCGCCACCGGCTCGCCGTTCTTGAACAGGACCATCAGCGGGATCGACTGCACGCCCATCTTGGCGGCGATGTCGGTGTTTTCCATGATGTCGACCTTGGCGATCGTGACCTTGTCGGCCAGTTCTTCGCTTATCTCTTCCAGCGCGGGCGCGATCATCTTGCACGGACCGCACCAGTCCGCCCAGAAGTCGACGAGCACGGGCTTGTCGGAATCCAGAACGTCGCTCTGGAAGCTGGCGTCGGTAACGGCTTTGGTCGGCATGGGGTAGTTCTCCGTAAAATGTCTTGGCTCCAAGATAGGAGCCGTGCAGCCAAGCGCAATCCGCGAATGGCCAAGCTTTTCTAGGCCCCGCGTAACCGTGCCTTTTCGAGATCGAGCAGGCTGTCAGGCAGGACAAACAGCCGCGGGGCGTGGGTATAGAGCAAGGCGGCCTCGATCCGTCGCCCCGGATGGATAGCATCCAGCGCGCAGGCATAGGCTGCCATCTGGCGGATATAGGCGACCGGCACATCGTCCAGCGTCGCTGGCGGGCGCCGAGCAGTCTTGAAATCGACGATCCGGATCGGCGCGTCGCCTTCGGGCAGGCAAAGCCGGTCGATCGTGCCTGCCACGACCTGGCCGCCGACGACCGCGGCCACCGGCACTTCCGCGAGGGCATCGAGGCCGAAGACGTCGGCAAATTGCGGATCGGCCAGCGTAGCAAGTGATGCCGCAACCATCTCGGCGCGAAGCTCATCAGACAGGTCGCTCGCCTGACGTGCGAGCCACTTGGTTGCGGCAGCCTCGCGCGCCGTGGCGTCCAGTTCAGGCAAACGTTCGAGCAACCGGTGGATCAACACACCGCGACGGGCCGCATCGATCCCGGTGCCCGGCGGCAGCGGCGGGTCTGGTGCCTCGTGCTCACCCAGCGAAGACGGCGCGAGCGGACGGAGCGGGCGCGGTTCGTCGCCTACAGAGCGTGTCAACCACGCGGGAACAAGCGGCAGCATCGATTGCGCCGCGCCCTTTGGCATTCCCGGCCGGGCCTTCGCCTCGACACCCCAGTGCTTCGACGCGCCCCAGACCGGGTTTTCCACCCAGTCCTCTTCGAACAGTTGCTCGAGCGCGGAATACCAGCTCTTCTCCGGAATCTCCTTGCGCCGAGTCGACAGCGCGCCCGCCACAAACAGCGCCTCCTCCGCGCGCGTCATCGCGACGTAGAGCAAGCGCCAGTGCTCCTCGTCCTCGGCCTGCTTCGCCGCGTCCTGCGCCTCGGCAATGCGGCCAAGCTTCTCTTCCTTTCGCAGCCCCGGCAGCGGCAAGGCGCGTGTCGCAAAGCCCAGTGCGGCATCGCCCGGTTCTTCCAGTTCCAGCGTGCGCGGCGGGGACATGTCGGGATCGTCCGCCGCATCGGCGAGAATGACGATGGGGGCCTGCAAACCCTTCGAGCCATGCACCGTCATCACGCGGACCAATCCGCCCTGCTGCTCGGCCTCGCGCTTCAACTCGCCGTCGCCTGCATCGAACCAGCGGATAAAACCGGCGAGGCTTGGCACGTTGCTGGCCGAGAATGCGAGCGCCGCGTTCAGCAGTTCATTGATCGGATCGTTCGCTTCCTTGCCAAGCCGCGCGACAAGCCGCTTGCGCCCCTGCCAAGGCCCGACGAGCATCCAGTGCAGCAGCGCCTGCGGCGGCGTAAAGTCGGCCTTTTGCAGAAGCTCGAGCAGCATCGCCACGGCCCTGCGCGGAACGGCATCGGTCGCGCTTCGCAGGTGGTCCCAGAGCCTGCCACCCTTGCGATAACCGTGCACCAACAGGTCGTCCTGGCTCCACCCAATCAGCGGCGACGTCAGCAGACAGGCAAGCGCGAGGTCGTCATTGGGCTGCGCGGCAAATCGCACTGCCGCCATCAGGTCACGCACGGCCAGCGGCGCGCCGAGCCGCAGACGGTCCACGCCCGCAACCGGCACACCCTTGGCATGAAGCCGCGCCACGATGAGGCCCGCCAGTTCCTTGCGCTTGCGCACGAGGATCATGATGTCGCCCGCCTGCGCATTGCGCGCTCCGCCCTTCGCAAGCGGATAGCCGGCCCTCAGCCATGTGCGGACCTGCTCGGCGATGTTCTCGGCGACCTTGCGATCGGGGCGCGAGAGCCAAGAATGTTCATCCTCCGGCTCCTCGTCCTCGCCCGCATCGACGCCGACTGCCCGCCACAGCACGACCTGCCCCGGCCTGTTTTCACCGACATGCGGTTCGGGATCGTCCTTGAGGCCCAGGTTTGCCGGACCGATCGAATTGATGGCCGCATCGACGAAATCGAGAACGGGCTGCGCCGTGCGATAGCTTCGCCCAAGGCCGTATTCGCGCAAGGGGCGAACTGCCGCGTCCCCGCGCAGTTCGGCAAAGTTTTCGCGCACCGCCTCGATGCGGCCTTTGACGCGCAGCTTCGCGGCCTCGAAATTCTCGGGGCTGGTGCCCTGAAAGCGGAAGATGGCCTGTTTGTAATCGCCCACGACGAACAGCGTGCGCGACCGGTCGCCCCTCGCCCCTTCACCCGCGAAAAACTCCTCGGTCAGCGCGTCGATCACGTCCCACTGCGCCGCGTTCGTGTCCTGCGCCTCGTCGATCAGGATGTGATCGAAGCGCCGGTCGAGCTTGTAGCGGATCCAGTCGGCCATGTCGGACCGCTTAAGAAGCTGTGCGGCCTCGTGGATCTGGTCATCGAAATCCACCAGCCCCTCACGCGACTTCGCCTCGGCCCAGCGCAGCGCGAAAGCGCGGCCAAGCGTCAGCGCGGGCGCGAGCCATTGCGCCAATTCGCCAAGGTTTCGCAGACGCTCGACTTCGGCAAGGCAGGCGCCGACCCTGTTGGCGTATTCCTCGTAATCGGGCAGGAACTTCACGACTGATTTCAGCGACTTCACATCGCCTTTCTGCGTGAAGACCACCTTGCGCAGATCGTCCAGCATGGCGAGCCTGCCCGCGCGATCGGTGGCAAGCCATGCGCCAACCGTGTCGCAGAACTCATTCGCGGTCTTGGTACCCCATTCCTGCTGCGCGGCAAGGCACTGGCGCAGCGAGGCAACGTCGAAGGCGGCATCCTCGCAAAGCGACAGGACCGCACCGGCGTCATGATCCGACGGCAGGCCCAGCAGGCGATGCACCCGCGGCAGCAGGGGCGGCTGCCATGCGCCCGGCCCTTCCCACGCGGTCCGCGCATCGGCACAGCCCATCAGGAACCGCTCGACGCCCGACTGGTCAGTCCGCAGCGCAAGCGTCGCCAGCGCATCGGTCAGCGTCGTGTCGCCACTCGCCTCGGCATCGACAAGGAGATCGGACAGCGTCTCGCGCAACAGAAGCTCGCGATCGCGGTCCTCCATCGGGCGCGTTCCGGGGACAAGTCCTGCCTCCAGCGGAAAGGCCGAAAGCAGCCACTGCGAAAAGGCATGGATCGTCTCGATACGAAGCCCGCCGCCCGGACAGTCGAGCACTGCGGCAAACCGCGTCCGCGCGCGTGCAATGTCGTCGGGGCCGAAGCTGGCGCCGATGTTGCGCAAGTCAGAGGCCAGCGCCGTATCGTCCGCACGCACCCAGCTCGCCAGAACGTCGTTCACGCGCGTCGCCATCTCCGCCGCGCCAGCTTTGGTGAACGTCAGGCAAAGGATCTGCGAAGGCTCGACCTCTGGCTGGAGCAAAAGACGCAACACGCGCGCGGACAGGACCTGTGTCTTGCCGGTGCCCGCACTGGCCGAAAGCCAGACGGTATCGCGCGGATCGACGGCATCGGCCTGCCGGTCCTGCAGCGGATAGACCTTCGCGCTCATTCCCCGGCTTCCTTAGCGCCGAGATCGCCGCGGCCCTGCCATTCGTCGAGCCGCATCAGCTGGTCAAAGTCATTGTAGCCGCCAAGATCGGGATTGAGACGCGCGGTGAAAGGCTCCTCACCCGTGATCCACGCATCGATCGCCTCACCCAGAAAGCGGGCGCTCTCGTGCAGGAAATCCTCACGCGGGATGCCTGATTTCCGGCGACCCTCGGGGATAGGCTCGACGCGATAGCCGAACCCCTCCTTGCCGCGCGAAAGTGACCAGTATTCGAAATGCGTCGGTGTGCCGCTCACCCCTTCGAACCCGTCATTCTCCGCGATCAGCCCCGTGGTGCCGAGCTGAAGCGCAAAGCCCTGTTCGACCATCGAGGCACTGGGCGGTGTGCCGGTCTTGTAGTCAATGATCGCCAAAGTCCCGTCGGGCAGGCGATCGATGCGATCGGCCTTGGCGGTCACTTTCACGCCATTGAACATCATCCCGCCCGATTGCTCGACAAGCAGGACTTCGCGCCCCGCCTCGACCAGTCCGGCCTGCTCCTGCTCGATCCATTCGAGCCCGGCCATAAGCCTAGGTTGCCACAGCCCGCGCATGAAGGGATGGCCCGACAACTTGCCAAGCTCGTCCAGCGCAAGCGGCTGCAAGGTCCCCGGTGCGCACTTGTGCCGCTTCTCCCACAGCTCGAGGATGTCGTGGACGACCGTGCCTTTCCATGCGGGCGTCGGTTCCTCATCAATCGCGTCGAGCGAACTCAGCTTGAGGATCTTGCTGGCGTAGAACTGGTAGGGATCGGACCGCAGTCGATCGAGCGCGGTTGCGCTGATGTCGACCTTGCGCTGCTCCGCATCCGGCCTCGGTTCGGGGCGCGGATAGGGAGGCGCGGGATCAGTATCGTCCAGCGCGCGGGCCAGCTTTACCGCTTCGGTCTCACGGTGGCTTTCGAACTGGTCGCCCAGCATTGCTTTAACCCGCAGGACAAAACGGCTGGCAATCACCGGCCCGCCGACGTCACGAACCGCATAGCTGAGCACGACCTCGGGCGCGCCGAGTGCGGCGGCAAGGTCGTGCGCGGCAAGACCGATGCGGAAATCGCCGCCCGGGACGCCAAGTCCGCGCAGAACGGCAGGCGCGACAAGCGGGTCGGACGATGCCGAAGCGGGCCACGAACCTTCGGTCAGTCCGCCGCAGATGACGAGATCAGCGCGGCTCATGCGCGCCTCGATCAAGCCGTAAATCGCGATGCGCGGATGGCCGCCCCAGGGCGGACGCACCGACTGCTGGTCCATCGCGTCGCGCAGCATGGCAGGGATTTCGGCGGGGTCGAGCGCAGCAGGCTCCGCCCTCGCGGCCTCGCGCAGCTCCTCGACGAAAGAGGCCAGTGCACGCCCGTCGGCTTCACCCCAGATGCGCGTGCCGCAAAGCTTTTCGGCGGTTGCGGCAAGGCAATCGAGAACCTCGGCCAGATCGACCTCACCGGCATCGCCCATCGCGGCCAGTGGCGCGAGCATCTCCGCAACGTCATACCACCACTGCGCCAGACCATCATCGCTGCGCTTGCGGGCACGTTCCAAGGCCGCATCGCCGAGCGGACCGAGCCCAGCGTCAAGCCTCGGCCCGCGCAGGGCAAGGTCAAACTGGCGCACGTTGGCAAGCCATTTCCTCCGCTCGTCCCCTTGCGTTCCGGCAAGCGGATGGGACAGCGCCGACAGCAGCGGGATCGGCGCAGCGCGTGTACCCATGACCTCGGCCAGATGAAGGAACAGTCGCCCGGCCACCGTCTGCGGCAAGGGTCGGCCAGCAGAATCGTCGGCAATGACGTTCCAGCGCGCCAGATGCGCGATCACCCGTCCGGCAAGTCCGCGATCGGGAGTGACCAGCGCGATACGCTGCTCCGGCACTTCCAGAGCTTCTCGGATAAGAACCGCGATAGCCTGCGCCTCTTCCTCGGGGTGTGCAGTTTCCATGACCCGCACACCGGCAAGGCGGCGCCTGTTCGCGGGCAGGTCCACCCACGATGCGCTTTCCTCCGGCGGCAGGAACAGGTTCGAGATCGCCTTGCTCCGCTCGGGCGCAGCCGCGCCAAGCCCTCGCCTGTGCCACGGACGCACTTCGCCGCGGTTCACGCCCATGCGGTTGAGCAAGAGCTTCAGGTGATACTGCGGATGCGTAACCGCATCGCCTGGCGAAAGCGGCGGATCGTCGGGATTTTCCGAATGCCCCGCACTGCCCAGCGCGTTCCAGACCGCATCGTCCAGCGACAGGTCGAGATCGGGCAGGATCACCGCCCCTGCCGGAAGCCCCGCGATCGTGCGCAGCAGGCGCGCAATGGCGGGACTGGCACTGGTAATGCCCGCCGCAACGACGGGATGGTTCGGCGGTGTTTCGGCCCATCGCCGCGCCACATGTTCGAACAGGGCATTGCGACGCGCGGGGGCATCGATCTCGCCGCGTGCCTGCAATTCGGCCAGCCACATCCGCTGGACGATCATGAAGAGCCGCAGGTTGCGCTCCCAGTGCTTTGACAGGTCGCCGACGATGCCGATGACGCGCTCGCCCATGAGGTCGTCGGGGTCGATGTCCTCGACCAGCAGGCGGTCCATCGTCCGCGCGATCTCGCGCGCCTGGCGCAGCAGGGCGGCCTTGCCGGGAACGGTCAGCCCTTCGGCCTCCATCGCCTGTCGCAACATCGTGGCAAGCGTGAGCCAGCGCCGCGTCGGGTCTGCGGCAGGCGGAATGTCCGCCCCTCCCCCGATCGGATCGAGCAAGGGGCCGAGAGTTTCGTCGAGGTCGATATCGCCGATCACCGCCATGCGCGGCAGCAGCAGTCCGTCGCCCGACAGCCTGACGAACGCCTCGGTCACGGTGCGGATGGCGCGGCGGCTCGGCAGCAGCAGCGTCATACGCGCAAGGCCGAAACGGTCCTCGTTATAGCGCGGGATCAGGCCCGCGACGAGCGCATCGGCAAAACCGCGGTGCGCTGCGATCGAATAGAGAGAGAGCCGCGTGCCGTCAGACACGCGTGAACAGCTTCTCGGCCGGGGCGATGTGTTCAGGCTGGCCGATCTCGATCCACTCACCCATGTGAATGGTGCCGTAAAGGCGGCCTTCCTCGATAGCGCGGGACCAGAAGTAGTTGGTGCTGAACTTCGCCTCTTCCGGCGGATCGCGCAGGAGGTTGGCCGAACACAGCTGGATGCCGCTGAACACGAAAGGCGCAACGCGGCCCGACTTGCGGCGCGTCACGCGGCCCATCGCGTCGAGGTGGAAGTCGCCCTTCCCACGATAGTTGTGCGCGCGCTGATGCGGGACAAGCAGCAGCAGCGCGTCCATCTTTTCCGGGTCCCAACTTACCGAAAGCTGGCGGAAAACATCGCGCGGGCCATCAAGCCACATGGCATCGGAATTGAGGCAGAAGAACGTGTCGCCAAGCAGGTCCTGCGCCTTCACCAGACCGCCGCCGGTTTCCAGCAACTGCTCCCGCTCGTCCGAAATCGTGACCTTGGGCTCGCTGCGCAGCTTCATGTGCGCCTCGATCGCGTCGGCGAGGTAGTGGACATTAACGATAGCGCGTCCGACGCCTGCCGAGGCCAGCCTGTCGAGCGCATGGTCGAGCAGAGGCTTTCCGGCGACTTTCACCATCGGTTTAGGGCGGCTGACGGTCAGCGGACGCATCCGCTTGCCCAGCCCTGCGGCCATGACCATCGCCACGTCGGAGGCGAGCGGTTCCTGCCCCAGTCTGGCCCGTTCGCTCATGCGCCGGTCTGCCCGCGCGCGGCGCGCAGTTCGCCGGGAATATTGGCATCCATCCAGCGTGCGATGGGTCCAAGCGCCGGATGCGCCAGATCACGCTCCATCGCTTTCCAGACACGCGGGATCAGGTCGAGATAGCGGTCCTTCCCGTCACGACGCGAGAGGCGCACGAAGATGCCCACGATTTTCGCATTCCGCTGCGCGCCGAGCCTTGCATAGTCGGCAAGAAAGGTATCGGCATCGTCAACATGAGCAAGGTAATGGTCGAGCATCGCGCTCTCCAGCGCCGGATCAACATCGCGCCGGGCATCCTGAAGCAGCGAGACGAGATCGTATGCCGGATGGCCAACAAGCGCGTCCTGGAAATCGAGCAGACCCTGACCGAATGCCTCGAACCCGTCGTCATCGTCGAGAAGCATGATGTTCTCTGCATGATAGTCGCGCAGGACCGTCACGCCCGCCCCTTGCGTCTCGATCAGCGGGGCAAGCACTTCGCGCCATGCTGCTTCGTAGCCGGTGTCATCGACGGCAAGACCGTGGGCGACGCAGAACCACTCGGTAAAAAGCTTCGCCTCGCGCAGGTATTCGTTGAGGTCGTAGGGGCGGAAAGGCCCCGCAGGCGTGCGGTGAAGCTGCGCCAGGACGCTGACGGCGTCGCGGTAGATCGGCGTCTCGTCGTCTGGCGCGTCGTCGAGGTGATCGCGCATCCGGCGGTGGCCGAAGTCCTCGAGCAAGACGAGACCTTTCGCCGCATCCTCGGCCAGCACTTTCGGCGCGCGGAAACCGTGGTCGAGCAGGTAGTGCGCAGCCGTAAGGAACGGGCGCGGATCCTCGTTCGGCGGCGGCGCGTCCATCAGCATCGCGCTTTCACCATCGCGATCGATGCGGAAATAGCGGCGGAACGAGGCATCGCCGGCCAGCGCCTCTATCTTCGCCGAACCCCACCCTGCCTCGGCAAGGAAGTCGCGGGCATGGGGCGGCGCGGTGTCGGAAGGGGTCTTAGCGTTTGCAGGCTCGGTCATGGCATGCGCTCTAGCCAATCCGGCCCCGCCTCGACAATCGCCAACCGTCCTTCATCCGCCGTTTCGAGCCGGATCGACAGACAGGCGCGTTCATGTGCGAAACCGCCGGCCTGTTCGGGCCACTCTGCAATGAGCGCGCCATCGTGGCGATAGTCGTCGAGGCCCAGTTCCTCGGCCTCGGACGGGTCTTCCAGTCTATAGAAATCCGCATGAACCAGCGGCAGGCTGACCGAGGGCGGATCATATGTCTGGATGATCGCGAAAGTGGGCGACGGAACTTCGCCTTCGTGCCCCAGCGCGCCGATGATCGCGCGCGCCATAGTGGTCTTGCCCGCACCGAGCCCGCCCGAAAGCGCAACGACGTCTCCTGCGCGGAGCCGCTCTGCGATCCGCGCGCCCAGCGCGGCGGTCGCTCCGGCATCGGGGAGCGGATAAGTCGCGGTCCCGCTCACGGAAGGCGGATCGTCGCGGTCACGCCCGAACGCGCGTGCTGCATGAATTCGAGAGCGCCGTCGTGCGCCTCGATCAGCTCGCGGGCAAGCGGCAGGCCCAGCCCCGCGTTCTGGCGGGCCATCTCTGCCTCTGGCCCTTCTTCTCCCGGGACGTGATGGATAATAACCTGAGCCCCGTCACGGCGGCGCTTGAGATCGACATTGACGCGCCCGCCCCGCCCGCTCGACGCGATTGCGTTGTCGAGGACATTGCCGATCGCGCGCGCCAATCTGCGCGCATCGCCGTGAACGGTCCCCGAACTGCGATCGCCCCGCAGGTTCAGCGTGATGCCCGCGCCCTCGATCTGGGCGGCGCGGTCGTGAACCACGCGTGTGACGAGCGGCATCAGTTCGACCACTTCGCGGGTCAGCGGGAGCAGGCCCGCCTCGCTCTGCGTCAGGTCGAGCACGGATTCGATCTGGTCGGACAGGCGCGCGGTCGAATCGAGGATGGCTGCGACATATTCCGCGCCCGTTTCCGAAAGCTCGCCCGCAACGCCGTCGCGCAGCATCTCTGCAAAGCCGGTGATCGAGGTCAGCGGCGTGCGGAATTCATAGCTCATGTTGGCAAGGAAGCGGGTCTTCACCGCATCCGCCTCGACCAGCGCCTGATTACGCTCCATCAGCGCGGCTTCCGCCTTCTGGCTGTCGGTAATGTCGAGGCTGGTCAGCATACCGTTACCGTCAGGCAGCGGCACGCCCATCAGCGCGAGAGTGCGTCCGTCGGCAAGACTGACTCGCCCGCCCGATTGTTCGCGGCGCAGGGTCGCGGCCTCGATGACCATGCCGATGCGGCGGGCGTCACCCTCGGTCGCCAGTTGCGGCTTCAGCGCCTCGAGCAGCGCATCGATATGTGGGTGTGTGCCGAGGAATTCTTCGCTTAGCCCCCATTCGGCCGCGAAACGGCGGTTCCACAGTTGCAGACGGCCATCCGGGGCGAGCACGACGAGTCCTTCGAAGAGGCTGTCCTGCGTCGCGGTACGAACGCGCAGCAGCGTGTCGCGCGCGCTTGCGAGTTGCAGTTGTTCCGTCCGGTCCTCGACGATCATCATCAGCCCGCCGTCAGGCATCGGCTGGGCAACGATGCGCAAATGCGTACCGTCGGGAAGGACCCATTCCTCGTCCTTCACCTCGCTCGCGAGGAACCAGGCTTCCTTTTCCTTGCGCCATGCAGGGAAGTCGCGGACCTCGGGCAAGCGACCTGCCCCGCGCATGATTTCGAACACTTCGTTCAGCGGCGTTGCTTCCTGTCCGATATTGGGCGGAAGGCGGAACGTGCGCTGCATCGGCAAGTTCACGAAGATGAGGTTACGCGCTGCATCGAACTGCGCGACGCCTGACGACATCTGGTCCAGCAAGGCGCGCTGTGCTGCACGGAAGGCGCGATATTCGCGGTTAAGCTGCTCAAGATCCTCGACATCGATGGCATAGCCGGCGATGCCCTCGCTCCCGACGGGCAAATCGCTGACCTTGTAGGCGCGGCGCTCACCCTCGATCGTGACCATGACGTTACGCTGGATCGCACGGCCGCTCTCGCGGGCCTGCACCGCCACCTCGGAAGCGCTCAGCCCTTCTACCGGCTCGACCAGTTCGACGTTGTTGCTGACGACATCTTCAGCACTTTCGCCTCCGACGGCGGAGACATAGGCGCTGTTTACCAGTCTCAGGCGTGCATCCGCTCCGCGGAACCACATCGGTACCGGCGCCGCTTCGATCAGCCCGACGAGCGCGGAGAAATCGGCCAGCGCCTTTTCCGAAGCATCGGTCAGGCGCGTGATCTCTGCTGCGCTGTCACTGGCATCGATGACCCAGATGACGACCGCCCCGCCACGTGCGACTTGCGGGTCTGCAAGATGCCCGCTCACCGACAGGGCATGACCCTCGCCTGTGGGATGGAGCATCATCTTGAACGGCGCGGCGGACGACATGGTCCGCTGGACGTTCTGCTTCAAATTTTCGAGTTCGGCCGGGCAGACCCCGCGGGCACCCTCGCGCGCAAGGCCGTCGAGGGTTTTGGGAATATCCTCAAGCCCGAACCAGCTGGCCAGTCGGGCGCTTGCTTCAAGCTTGCCATCGGCGCGAACGACCAGAGGGAGCGCGGGGGCTTCCTCCATCATCCGGCCCATGCGGAGCATCTGCATCCGGTCGCGACGCGAGGAGCCGCGGCGGCGACGCGCGGTCATAAGCGTCCAGACGGCAGCCGCCGTCCAGCACGCCATGATCAGCCCAAGCAATACCAGCGCGGGTATGCCGATCGTGATCGAGTCTGCGCCCCACCAGTTTCCCATGGCGTTTGGCTATTCGCTGGCGCGGACGAACACAACTGCCCCGAACCATAGAGGTGGGAAAAGTTGCGCCCGTCCGCGCCGCATATTCGATCAGTAGCGGTAGTGTTCCGGCTTGAACGGGCCTTCGACCGGCACGCCGATGTAATCGGCCTGGCGTTGCGAAAGCTTCGTCAGCGAAACGCCCAGCTTTTCGAGGTGAAGCGCCGCGACCTTCTCGTCGAGGTGCTTGGGAAGGACATAGACGTCGTTCTTGTACTCGTCGGCCTTGGTATAAAGCTCGATCTGGGCCAGCACCTGGTTGGTGAAGCTCGACGACATCACGAAGCTGGGGTGGCCGGTGGCGCAGCCCAGGTTCACGAGGCGACCCTTGGCAAGGATGATGATCTGCTTGCCATCGGGCAGCGTGACCAGATCCGTGCCCGGCTTGACCTCGTTCCAGTCGTAGTTGTCGAGAGCTGAGATCTGGATCTCGCTGTCGAAGTGGCCGATGTTGCACACGATGGCCATGTTCTTCATCGCCTTCATGTGTTCGCCGGTGATCACGCCCTCGTTGCCGGTGGCGGTCACGAAGATGTCGCAGCGTTCGACCGCTTCTTCCATCGTGACGACTTCATAGCCTTCCATCGCGGCCTGAAGCGCGCAGATCGGGTCGATCTCGGTGACCATGACACGCGCACCGCCGTTGCGGAGCGAGTCGGCGCTGCCCTTGCCGACGTCGCCGAAGCCGGCAACGCAGGCGACCTTGCCGGCCAGCATCACGTCAGTCGCGCGGCGGATCGCGTCGACCAGCGATTCCTTGCAGCCATAGAGGTTGTCGAACTTCGACTTGGTAACCGAATCGTTCACGTTGATCGCGGGGAACGGAAGCTTGCCGCCCTTGGCGATGTGATAGAGGCGGTGAACGCCCGTCGTCGTCTCTTCCGAAACGCCGCGGATGTTGGCGACCGACTTCATCAGGTAGCCGGGATGCTTGGCAACGAATGCCTTGAGCGCGCGCTGCATCTCGATCTCTTCGGCGTTTTCCGGATCGGGCATGGTCTCACCAGCGTCGAGGCGAGCACCCCAGAGCGCAAACATGGTGGCATCGCCGCCGTCGTCGAGGATCATGTTAGCGGTTTTGCCGCTGCCGTTGCTGGCGCCCCAGTCGAAGATGCGACCGACATAGTCCCAGTAGTCGGCAAGGCTTTCGCCCTTGATCGCGAAGACGGGAATGCCCTGGTCCGCGATCGCGGCTGCGGCATGGTCCTGCGTCGAGAAGATGTTGCAGGTCGCCCAGCGGACTTCGGCGCCGAGAGCCACCAAAGTTTCGATCAGAACGGCGGTCTGGATCGTCATGTGGAGCGAACCGGTGATGCGCGCGCCAGCCAGCGGCTTGGCATCGCCATATTCGTCGCGCAGGGCCATCAGGCCCGGCATCTCGGTTTCGGCAATGGCGATTTCCTTGCGACCGTAGTCGGCAAGGGCGATGTCGGCGATGACGTAGTCGTTCTCGACGGCGGCAGTGGCCACGGGGCAACTCCTGAACTTAGCTGCGGCCCTATGCGGGCCAGAAAAACGAAAAGCGGGCAGAAGCCCGGCACTGCCGTGGCCTCTACCCGCTCTCCGTCCTGAGGGCAAATATAAAGAAAACTTTATATCCGCCTCTGCGGCCCTTTTCGCGATCGCCTAGTTCCCCTCGGCGATCGCCGTCCCGTGCGTGGACGATTCTGTCCGGTCCGTTATGCCGCCATTAGCGCTCAGCGCTTCATGGCGAATTTTGCGGGCCGGTCGGTCGCAAGCAACTCATTGGCAACCACCAGGAGCTGGCTGCTGTCACGGTGTGCGGCAAGACCGCTGGTTACCTGCTTAAGTTCCGCACATTCGAGCCAGGGATGACCCTGACCGTAGACGTTCGCCATGCTCACGCTGATCTTGTCGAGCTGACGCTTGGCGCCCTTGGCGCCGTACTTGCTGTGATAAGAAGACTGGAGCGAGCGTGCTGCGCCCTGAAGTGCCACGTTGTGCTTCACGGCGAACTTTTCGTAGTCCCGCTGGAAGTTGTCCGCGCCGTGGCGGCAGCGCAAGGCCGTCACCATCAGCATGATGTCCAGTTTGCGCAGCTTTTCGGCGTCGGCGTAACCGCCTGCCTGTGCCGGCATTGCCGTTGCAAGGATGGCGGCCGATGCAATGGCGCCGACAGTCTTACCCAGTTTCCCCATGTCCGATGCTCCCCGTGAATTCTCAGTTCGAGTTGGCTGGTCGTCTACGGGGGCCATCATCGGCCAAACCTTTTACCGAAAGTTAAAGGCGGGCAGTAAAGGCAAATTAACCAAGCTTCGTCCGATCGCATCTTGTGACGGGAAATGCCGAACCTATGTGTCGGCACGCGCACAACACGCATCGAAAGGATTACGAATGACGATCAAGGTGGGAGAAACGCTTCCCGACGTGACGCTGGTCAAGGCGACGAGCGAAGGTCCGGAAAAGGTCCAGTCGAGCGAATACTTCGCGGGCAAGAAGGTCGCTCTCTTCTCGGTTCCGGGTGCATTCACACCGACCTGCTCGGCCAAGCACCTCCCTGGCTTCGTCGAGAAGGCGGATGAACTGAAGGCAAAGGGCATCGACGAGATCGCCTGCACCGCCGTCAACGATCCCTTCGTCATGCAGGCATGGAAGGAACGCGACGGTTCGGAAAGCGTGACCATGCTCGCCGACGGCAATGGCGACATGGCGCAGGCCCTTGGCCTCACCATGGACGGTTCGGGCTTTGGCCTCGGTCAGCGCGGCTCGCGCTGGTCGGCGGTCGTCGACGACGGCAAGGTCGTTGAACTGAACGTCGAGGAAGCAGGCCAGTTTGAAGTGTCTAGCGCAGAGCACATGCTCGGCCAGCTCTGATAGAGCGACGACAGATCAAACGGAAAAGGGCGCCCGGTGAGGCGCCCTTTTTTGTTCGTCAGTCAAACGTGTTGTCGCGGGGGAAACCTTGCGGCGGCAAACGGCCGGCGGCACCGCGCGCAACACGCCATTGCCACATGTCGGCCTCTGTCCGCGTGCGCCCGCTGTCGCCGCCCATCTTCCAAGACAGGCCGTCCTCGAGCTTCAGCGTCGTCGCGTCGGACAACCCGCCATCACGGTACCGCTGCAACTGCACGCCCTGCCCGCGAGTCATCACCGGCAGTTCCTCAAGGCTGAACATCACCAGCTTGCGGTTATCACCCACGACGGCGACGTGATCGTGATCGGCCGGAATTTCGCGCACGACTTTCAGGGTCACGCCCGCCTTCAGGTTCACGACCGCCCTGCCCTTGCGCGTTTCGGCCAGAAGTTCGTCCATACCTGCCGCGAACCCGCGACCGGCACTGTTGGCGAGCAGGATCTGTCCCTTGGGCCGGTGCAGGATCAGCCCCACGATCGGCGCATTGGGATCAATGTCGAGCGAGGTTCGCACCGGTTCGCCAAACCCGCGACCGCCGGGCAGCTTGTCGCAACCCAGAGTATAAAAACGCCCGTCGCCGCTCGCGATCAGCAGCTTGTCAGTCGTTTGTGCATGCAGCGCATAGGCCGGGCCGTCGCCCTCCTTGAACTTGAACTCGCCATCCAGATCGACGTGCCCTTTCATCCCGCGGATCCAGCCACGCTGAGAAAGGATGACCGTCACCGGCTCCTTCTCGATCATGGCGTCCATCGAGAATTCGACAGTCGGCTCAGCCTCGGCGATGGTCGTGCGCCGTTTACCGAGTTCAGTCGTCTCGGCATATTCCTTGCGCAAGGCATTGAGATCACGCTTCAATCGCGTACGTTGACGGCCCGGGCTTTCGATCAGCTTCTCAAGCTCGTCCCGCTCAGCCAGAAGCTCGTCGCGTTCCTTCTTGAGCTGCATTTCCTCAAGCTTGCGCAAGCTGCGCAGCCGCATGTTGAGGATCGCCTCGGTCTGCCGGTCGGTCAGACCGAACTCGGCCATCATGATGGGCTTGGGCTCGTCCTCGTTACGGATGATTTCAATCACGCGGTCGAGGTTGAGGAAGGCAATGATATAGCCTTCGACCAGTTCAAGCCGCTTGGCGATCTGGTCGAGCCGATAGCGCGAACGCCGCACCAGGATGTCGATCTGCGAGACGATCCAGTTGCGCAGGACTTCGCCCAGCCCCATGACCACCGGTGTCCGGCTCGCATCGAGGACATTCATGTTGAGCGAGAAACGGCTTTCGAGGTCGGTGAGCTTGTAAAGGCTCTCCTTCAGCAGGTCGGGATCGACGTTCCGGCTTTTGGGCACGAGCACGATACGGATCTGCTCGTCACTCTCGTCCCGCACGTCCTCGAGGATCGGCAGCTTGCGATCGCCGATCAACGTGGCGATCTGCTCGATCAGCTTGCCCTTCTGGACCTGATACGGGATCTCGGAAATGACGAGCTGCCACTGCCCGCCGCCAAGCCGCTCGATCCCGGCGTCGCGATCTTCTTCCTTCTCCGCCTCTGCCGCGTGGAAACGGCCGCGCATACGGAAGGACCCGCGCCCGGTTTCATAGGCGTGGCTGATGATTTCGGGGCTGTCTACGACCAGACCGCCAGTGGCAAAGTCGGGGCCGCGGAACACCTCCATCAGCTCCGCGTGCTCGGTCTTGGGATTGTCGATCAGCTTCAGCGTCGCGTCGATGATCTCGGCCGCGTTATGGCTGGGGATCGAAGTCGCCATGCCCACCGCGATGCCGCTGGCGCCATTGGCCAGCAGGTTCGGGAACAGACCGGGGAAGATCTCTGGCTCTTCCTCCTCGCCGTTATAGGTCGGGACGAAATCGACCGTGCCTTCATCCAGCCCCTGCATCAGCAGGATGGCGGTGCGCGTCAGCCGCGCTTCGGTATAGCGGTAGGCCGCCGCGTTATCGCCGTCGATATTGCCGAAATTGCCCTGCCCTTCGACGAGCGGGTAACGCAGTGCAAAGTCCTGCGCCAGGCGGACCATCGCGTCGTAAACGCTGGCGTCGCCATGCGGATGATACTTACCGATGACGTCGCCGACGACGCGGGCCGATTTTTTGAAACCCGACTGCGGGTCGAGCTTCAGCATTCGCATTGCCCAGAGCAGACGACGGTGAACCGGCTTCAGGCCGTCCCTAAGGTCCGGCAGGGAGCGCGCTGTAATCGTTGACAATGCATAGACGAGATACCGTTCGGACAGGGCCGCGTCGAACGGTGCGTCAATCAGCCTGTCGAAGGGATCGGGTTCGGTCATTTCGGTCAGATCGTCAGCCATCAGGCCTGCCGATCTAGCAGCGCTGCAAGCTGGCGGGAACGGCGGCTTTGCAATGATCCACCGTTCCTCCACGACTTTGCGCCTTGCACCCCAAACCGAACCGCGTCAGAATAAGGCGAAAATATGGCATAAAGGAGGCCTTAATGCGGCAAGTAGCGTTTGCACTTCCCTTCCTCGCCCTCGCGATCGCCTCGTGCGACAACGGTCAGAACGCCGTCTACGAAGCGACCGAAAGCGTCGCCGCATTGGATGTCGCAGATGAGGCCGCAGCCGAGGCGCCCCCGAGTGCATCGGCCGGAGGGGAGATCGCCGTCGCCCTGCCCAAGATCGCCTACGTCTACAGCTACGGCTTCCGCCTTCCCGCCGAGAAAATCGCCCCGATCCAGCTCGCCCACGCCGACCTTTGCGACGCGCAAGGCCCGCAGACCTGCCGCATTCTCGACATGCGCCAATCGGGCATGGAGGGTGAGTATTCATCCGGCTCGCTCACTCTTGCCGTCACGGCCCCTCAGGCTCGCGCTTTCGGAGCCAAACTCAGCCAACTCGCAGGCAAGGAGGGTGGCACCCAGGTTTCCAGCGCGATCAGCGGTGAAGACCTTTCCAAGCAGATCGTCGACACGGAGGCCCGGATCAAGGCACGCACCGTCCTGCGAGACCGTCTGCTGGAAGTGCTGCAGACCCGCCGCGGCACTGTGGCCGAACTGGTCGAGGCCGAACGCGCGGTCGCCCGCGTGAACGAGGAGATTGACCAGGCGCAGTCATGGCTCGCCGAAATGCGCGGGCGGGTCGACTACAGCCGGGTCAACATCAGTTACGAATCCGGCATGCCCGAAACAGGCAGCTTCGCCAGCCCCGTCCGCGAGGCGATCTCCAGCGTGTCCGGCATTCTCGGATCGATGCTGGCCGCGGCGATCATCCTGCTCACGATCCTGATCCCGCTCGGGCTCGTCGGGCTTGGCATCTGGCGCCTGGTCCAGCGCTTCCGCCCTGCCCCGAAAGCCGCTTCCCAGACTGCGTCCGAGGCTACGAAGACCGACTGATCGAAGCCTTGCTACAAGTCGTCGCAAATGGCGGAACGCCGCGGCTTTGCGCGCATTCAAAGGGTAAACGTATCAACACGAACACCCGGAGAACAGCATGACCAGCAAGGTCCTCATCATCGCAACGAACGGTTTCGAACAGTCGGAACTCATGAAGCCCCGCCAGAACCTTCTGGACGCTGGAATGACCGTTAAAATTGCCAGCCCGGAAGAAGGCTCGATCCGCGGATGGGACGAGAAGGATTGGGGCGATACTGTGTCGGTCGACATATCGGTCGAAGATGCCAGCGCCGAAGATTTCGACGCGCTTCTTCTGCCCGGCGGTCAGATCAACCCCGATATCCTGCGCATGAACGATACGGTCATCTCGCTGGTTCGGTCGTTCAATGCAGCTGGCAAGCCAATTGCCGCGATCTGTCATGCGCCCTGGCTATTGGTGGAGGCGGATATCGTAGAAGACCGCAAGGTGACGAGCTGGCCCTCGGTCCGCACCGACCTTCGCAACGCCGGCGCGACCGTCGTCGACGAAGAATGTGCGATCGATGGCAACCTTATCACGAGCCGCAATCCCGACGACATTCCCGCCTTCAGCAAGGCCCTGATCGAAATGCTTCAGGATGCCGAGGTGAAGATCGCCGAAGACGCCTGATAACGCTCTCAAACCCCACGGAAATTGGCCGCCGCGTCCTGCAAAGGATTGCGGCGGTCATGCTTTGCGCAACACTGATTCCCCGAGTCGCAAAAAGTGTTAAGATTCATTAACCGTGAATGTTAAATATGCCTTTGGTTCCCGGCATTTCACGAGCCCGTGACCCTTTTTTCCAAAAGCGTTTAGATTCAGCGCCCTGTGATCACGGTCACGCGCGGCTCGCGCTCGCTTATCCCATTATGGGGCATGGCTGGCAGGTCGCTTGAACGATCTGCTTTAACAAATGCATCTTAGTGCCCTAAGACAGATTACGCAGAAGGCTTGTTTAACGTTTTCAAGAAGTAGCTCAGCCGGGGGGCATCGCTACTCAAGAAGTCCCTCGCGAACAGGTAAGCAAGTGGGGCACCTGTTCAGCTCTTCACGAAACCACAGGCATTGGCCGTCCGGCGATCGGGCGGCCTGAACCTTTTATCTGCGTTCGCGCGTGTGGCGCGGCGCAGTTGTGATGAGGCGATGGAAATGGACTTTCAGTCGAACGGCTCGAACGGCTCTGACGAAACCAACGGCTTGGCCGAGACCAACCCGGTCTTCAATGGCAGCAGTGCGGTGAAGCGCGTAATTGCCGACCCGGCCCGTGAAAACGTCCTCGTCCTTCCGGCTGGCGTCTCGCTCGACGACATCAAGGTCGACGGCTCCAACCTCGTCATCGCGTTGCCCGACGGCTCCGAGATGGTCGTGATCAACGGTGCGATCTACGTGCCGGAAATCGTGATCGACGGCGTAACCGTTCCGCCGATGAACCTCGCCGCTCTGCTGATCTCGGATGAGCCTCAGCCCGCGGCTGGCCAGAGCCAGAGCTCGGGCGGCGACTTTGCAGATCCGGTGAACCCGATCGATCCGGCCTACGCGCTTGGCGACCTTCTGCCTTACACCGAACTGTTCTTCCCCGAGCCGCAGGACGAAGAGATCATCCCGGGCCTCGTCAACGAGATTCCCGAGATCACTTTCATCCCGGAAACGGGCGACGGCACGATCGTCGATGAAGACGGCCTTGAAGGAAACACGGAAGATCGCCCGGAATCGCCGGGTACGATGGACCAGACGGACGACGAAGCCACGACCGGCACGATCCTCTACGTCTCGCCCGACGGCACCGACCGTCTTCTGATCGACGGCATGGACGTGTTCCAGATCGTCGATGGCGAACTGGTCATCCAGGAACCGTTCGTATCGGGGTACACCATCGGCAACGGCACGCTGGTCATCAACGCCGTCGACATCGTCAACGGCTCGATCACCTATACGTACACGCTGAACGACAACACATCGGGTGACGACACCTTCGTCGAATTCGACATCACCGTCATCGATCCCGACGGCGACAGCGATACCGGCACCGCCCGTATCGACATCATCGACGACAATCCGTTCACCAACGACGATGGCAACCTCGCAACGCTCGACGACAATGCCGCCGGCGTTGTCGTGGGTTCGGTGGCAGGTCTGCTGACCAACGACGAATACGGCGCTGACGGCGCTGGCTCGCCCGCGATCACCATCGGCACGGGCGACCTTGGCGGCACGATCCAGATCGTTGACGGCAACCTCGTCTACACTTCGGGCGCAAACGTTGCCCCGGGCGACACCGCGGTTGAAACCTTCACTTACACCATCCTCGATGGCGACGGTGACGTCAGCAACTCTTCGACTTTCACCGTCACGCTGACTGACGAAGGCCCGTCGATCGCCGATCTCGCGGCTTCGGTCGCAGTCGACGAAGAAGGTCTTGGCGGTATCGCAGGCGGCACGGGCGACCTCGCCGGCGAAGCCACCGTGCAGAGCGGCACGCTCGCCGGCCTCGCGTTCGGCATCGACGGCATGGGCGACATCGCCCTCGCGCCTTCGGCCGACACCGGCCTTGTTTCGGCTGCTGGCAATGCAATTTCGACCTCGTGGGACGCGGTAACGCACACACTCACGGGCCAGGACTCCGTCACCGGCGAGACGGTCTTCACGCTTGAAATCACCGACGTTGCGACCGGTGCGTACACCTTCACCCTGCTTCAGCCGGTCACACATCCGGATGCCAGCACCGAAGACGATGCCACTTTCCAGGTCACTGTCACTGTCACCGATGCCGAAGGCGACGCCGCCACCGGCGCAATCGCAATCCTGATTGATGACGACAGCCCGGTCATCACGACCGTCGATGCCGCCATCGCGACCGCAGTTCTCGACGAATCCGCCGCTGGCACCGACGAGGGCGGCGATTTCGATCCCGCAGGCCTCGCCAGCGTGACGGTCGACTACTCGGGCAACTTCAGCCTGAGCAACGACGACACCAGCGCTGACGGCTTCGGCGCCGACGTCGCGGGCAGCGTAAGCTATGCGCTGAACCTCTCCGGCTCGGACGTTGCTTCGGGCCTCTTCGCGCTCGACGGCACCTCGATCGTCCTCAATCTGGTTGATGGCGACATCGTCGGCACGGCCAATGGCGACGAATATGTCCGCATCTCGGTAGATGCCGATACCGGCGTCGTCACCTTCACGCAGTCGGCCAACGTCATGCATGGCGATACGACCAGCGATGACGACACGGCTGCCCTTCTCGTCACCGAAGGCGGTCTCACGCTGACCGCGACGGCAACCGACTCCGATGGCGACACTTCGTCGGCCAGCATCGATCTCGGCAACGGGACGTTCCAGATCGAAGACGACGGCCCGAAGGTTGGCGCGCAGGCAATTGGCGAAGGCGAATATATCGCCACGACTGACGACGACGGGTCGCCGAACACCGACAGCTTTGAACTGTCGGCTATTTTTAGCACGACGGCCGCCACCAGCTATGGCACCGATGGCGCTGGCTCGCTCACCGAAGCGTTCGGCCTCTCGCTGCTCGTCGAAGGTGATGCGGCTTCCGGCCTGTTCAGCGGCGGCGAAACGATCACTCTTTCGCTGAGCGAAACCGCGACGACCGCTACCGTCACCGGCGCAACCGTCGAAGGCACCGTCTTCACAATCAGCGTCGACAAGGCGACCGGCACGCTGACCCTCACGCAGTCGGCTCCGATCGACCACGGCGAGGATAGCGATCTTGCCGTCCTTGCGAACGGCCTTGTCGAAGCGACTTACGACGTCACGATCGTCGATGCCGACGGCGACAGCGAAAGCGCGTCGAGCTCTTTCGATCTCGGCGGCAACGTCCAGTTCAACGACGACACTCCCGGCATCGTCGCAACCGGCATAGTTCCGGTCGCAGTGCTCGACGAATCGCCGGCTGGCGAGGATGAAGGCGGCGATTTCGATCCCGCAGGTCTCGCAACCGTCAACGTAGACTTCTCCGTTGCTTTTGAGCCCAGCGACAGCACGCCCAATGCAACTGCATTCGGCGCGGACGTCCCGGGCGACGTTTCTTATGCGCTTGGCCTCGACGGCACCGACGTCGCATCGGGTCTCTTCACGCTCGATGGCGATGCCATTGTTCTGAACCTTGTCGGCGGCGAGATCGTCGGGACCGCGGGTGGCAGCGAATATGTCCGCATCTCGGTCGACGGCGACACAGGCGTCGTTACCTTCACGCAGTCTGGCAACGTCATGCACGGCGACACGACGAGCGACGACGACACCGCTTCGCTGGTCGTCGCGAACGGCGCATTGACGCTGACTGCCACGGCAACCGACTTTGACGGCGATTCCGCCTCAGCCAGCATCGATCTCGGCAACGGCACGTTCCAGATCGAAGACGATGGTCCGTATGCGACCGATGATGGCGTCTTCATGGTCATGGAAGACCTGCCGCTCCTCAACATCGACGTCTTCGCAAACGACGATGCGGGAACCGACGGCATCGACCTCGCAACCGGGATCGAAGTCGTGACCGGTCCGACGAAGGGCACTGTTACCTACAACGGCGATGGCACCTTCAACTACACGCCCACCGCGGGCCAGGTCGGCACTGACACTTTCACCTACCAGATCACGGACGGTGACGGTGACACCGCGACTGCTGTTGTCACGCTCAACCTGGCGCCGGACTCGGAACCGACCATCGTTTCCAACGACGTCACGGTTGATGAAGACGGTCTGGACGGCGCAAATCCAGACAGCGGACAGACCGATCCGCTCGAGGTCACCTCGACCGGCTCGGCAAGCGCCACCGGCTCGATCGTTGTCAGCTATTATGCCGACGTCCCTGCCGATCCGGCTGCGGCCTTCCAGTTCATCAACGTCGACGCACTCGATGGTTCGATTTCGTCGGATGGTCAGGCGGTCGACTTCTCGCTGGTCGGCGGCGAAATCGTCGGCACCGTTGATGGCGGTGCAACTACCGTCATCACCATCGCGCTCGACGGTTATGTAGCCGGTCCGAATGCGGGTGACATCACCTACACATATTCGGCGGTCCTCTCGCAGGCGATCGACCATGCCGACACTGGCAACAGCGAAAACACGGCCGTCATTTCGGGTGTGAGCTTCCAGGTGACCGATAGTGACGGCGATCCGGAAACGGGTTCGGTCGATGTCACTATCGTCGACGACGTTCCGGCGGTCACGAACGTTGCCCTGGGCAGCTCGGTCTCGGTCGACGAGACCGATGCCGGCGAAGCCTTCGTCTCCGGCCCGATCAGCGCGACGAGCGCGGCCTCGATCATCTCGGCTTCGCTGGCCTTCGGCGCAGACGATGCAGCAGGCGATCCGGTCTACACCATCGACATCGTCGG